>NZ_AP017898.1:1200000-2400000 GCF_003609835.1 Sphingopyxis sp. FD7 | reverse complement strand
AGGGCAGGACAAAGCGCATCGGGTGGATGATGTGCGGTGCGATGCCCCACAGCGTCTCGCGTTCCTTCAGCGCCTCGCGCACCAGGCCGAACTCATAATGTTCAAGGTAGCGCAGCCCGCCGTGGATCAGCTTGGTCGATTTCGACGAGGTGCCCCCGGCCAAATCATTCGCTTCCAGCAGCAGCACGCGCGCCCCGCGCCCCGCGGCATCGCGCGCGACGCCCGCGCCATTCACCCCGCCGCCGACGACGATGACATCATAGGGTTGAGGCGGTTCGGTCATGGCGTGGCTTCTTAAAGCCGGACGGCATCGAATGGAATCGTCTTTGCGAGCGGAGCGAAGCAATCTCAAGCCATCGGCGAGGGCGAATGATAGCTGGAGATTGCTTCGTCGCCTTCGGCTCCTCGCAATGACGATATGCGGCTTACGTATGCGCGTTGCATTCGCCGGGCGCATCCTCCACTTCTCACCTGTTATCCAAGGGGACGAATGTGAGCGTCAAAGTCGAAACATTGGTGTTGTTCGGGGCGACGGGCGACCTTGCGCAGCGCATGCTCTTCCCCTCGCTCTACAATCTCCACATGGACGGCCTGCTCGCCGATACGCTGACAATCGTCGGGTCGGGGCGCTCGGCGATGGACCGCGAGGCCTTTCGCGCGCAGGTCCGCGCCGCCTTGACCGAGCATCTGCCCGCCGACCGCATCGACGCCGCGACCGTCGACAGCTTCCTTGCGCGCATCGATTACTGCGCGATCGATGCCGGCTCGGGCACCGGCTATGACGACCTCGCGGCCTTGCTCGGCGACCGCATGAACCGACCCATTGGCGTCTATCTCTCGACCCCGCCGTCGATGTTCGGCCCGATCGCGCAGGGGTTGAAGGCGGCGAATATCGCCTGCGCCGAATGCCGCATTGCGATGGAAAAGCCGATTGGCCACGACCTCGCCTCGTCGCGGGAGGTGAATGCCCAGGTCGGCGACGCCTTTGCCGAGGAGCGCGTGTTCCGCATCGATCATTATCTCGGCAAGGAAACGGTGCAGAACCTGCTCGCGCTGCGCTTTGCCAATATGCTGTTCGAGCCGCTGTGGAATGCGCAGGCGATCGACCATGTCCAGATCACCGTCGCCGAAACCGTCGGCCTCGAAGGCCGCGTCTCTTATTATGACGGCGTCGGCGCGCTGAAGGACATGGTCCAGAACCATATGCTGCAACTGCTCGCGATCATCGCGATGGAGCCGCCGTCGAGCGTCAGCGCAACTGCGGTGCGCGATGAAAAGGTCAAGCTGCTGCGCAGCTTGCGCAAGATGCGCGCAGAGGATGTGAAGGCGCACAGCGTCAAGGGGCAGTACAGCAGCGGCGCGGTGAACGGCGCCGCAGTTGCGGGCTATGCCGACGAACTGGGCAATCCCTCGAACACCGAAACTTTCGTCGCTTTGAAAGCCTTTATCGACAATTGGCGGTGGAAGGGCGTGCCCTTCTACCTGCGCACCGGTAAACGGATGCCGCAGCGCAAGTCCGAGGTGCTGATCCAGTTCAAACCTGTGCCGCACAACATCTTCGCGCGCGTCGGCGCGGGCAAGCTCGACGCGAACATGATGATCATCAACCTTCAGCCCGAGGAAAACATCCGCGTCAAGGTGATGGCGAAACAGCCGGGCCTCGACCGCGACGGGGTGAAGCTCAAGGAAGTGACGATGGACGTCTCGCTCTCGCACAGCTTTGCGGGTGAGCGGCGACGCATCGCGTACGAACGCCTGCTGCTCGACTTCATCGAGGGTGACCAGACCCTCTTCGTGCGTCGCGACGAGGTCGAGGCGCAATGGGAATGGATCGACGCGATCCGCGATGCCTGGGATCAGGTCGACATGACACCGCAAAGCTACACCGCGGGCAGCTGGGGGCCCTCGAGCGCGATCGCGCTGATCGAACGCGACGGGGCGAGCTGGCATGATTGAGCTTACCGAAAACCTTCTCCCCCTGGGGGAGAAGGATACGAAGCCTTGGCGCGCAGCGCCTAGGCGAAGTTGGATGAGGGTCGCTGCCGTCGCTTTCGCCGCTGCCGTTCACACCCTCACCCAGCTTCGACTAGCGAGCAAGCTCGCAAGTCTGCGCATCCCTCTCCCCCAAGGGGAGAGGGTTTTGGAATTGTCATGACAACCCTCCACCCCACCATCGCCGCGGTCACCGACCGCATCATCGCGCGCAGCGCTCCCCGCCGCGCCGCCTATCTCGACCTGATGGACCGCCAGCGCGACGCGGGCACCAACCGCGGCAACCTCTCTTGCGGCAACCTTGCGCACGGGTTTGCCGCGGCGGGCGACGACAAGCCCGTCATCCGCGCCGGCGCGGCGATGAACATCGGCATCGTCACCGCCTATAACGACATGCTTTCGGCGCATCAGCCCTATGGCCGCTATCCCGAACAGATCAAACTCTTCGCGCGCGAGGTCGGCGTGACCGCGCAGGTCGCGGGCGGCGTTCCGGCGATGTGTGACGGCGTGACGCAGGGCCAGGCGGGCATGGACCTGTCGCTGTTCAGCCGCGACAATATCGCGCAGGGAACCGCGATTGCGCTCAGCCACGCGATGTTCGAGGGCGCGCTTTTGCTCGGCATCTGCGACAAGATCGTTCCCGGCCTGCTCATCGGCGCGCTGCGTTTCGGCCATCTGCCGCAGATCCTTGTCCCCGCCGGGCCGATGCCCTCGGGCCTCGCGAACAAGGAAAAGCAGCGTATCCGCCAGCTCTATGCCGAGGGCAGGGCGACGCGCGACGAGCTGCTCGAAGCCGAGGCCGCGAGTTACCATGGCGCGGGCACATGCACCTTTTACGGCACCGCGAACTCGAATCAGATGATGATGGAGCTGATGGGGCTGCACATCCCCGGCGCCGCCTTCACCAACCCCGGCACCAAATTGCGGCAGGAACTCACGCGCGCCGCGACGCACCGCATCGCGCAGATCGGTTGGGACGGCGACGATTACCGCCCGCTGGCGCGCTGTATCGACGAAAAGGCAATCGTCAACGCCGCGATCGGGCTGCTCGCAACGGGCGGGTCGACCAATCACGCGATCCATCTGCCCGCGATTGCGCGCGCGGCGGGGATCGTCATCGACTGGCAGGATTTCGATGAGCTGAGCCATGCGGTGCCGCTGCTCGCGCGCGTCTATCCGAACGGCGCGGGCGACGTGAACCATTTCCACGCCGCGGGCGGAATCGGCTTCGTCGTGCGCGAACTGCTGGGGGCCGGATTGCTGCACGGCGATGTCCTGACGGTCGGTGGGACGATGGCCGATTATGCCAACGAACCGGTGCTGGTCGACGAAGCGCTGAAGTGGCAGGCCGCACCTGCGACAAGCCGCGACGATACGATGCTGCGCCCCGTTTCGGCGCCTTTCTCGCCCGACGGCGGGATGCGGCTGCTGGCGGGCAATCTTGGCCGCGCGATCATCAAGACAAGCGCGGTCGCCGAGGATCGCTGGACGATCGAGGCGCCGGCGCGGATCTTCGACGACCAGAATCAGGTGCTGACCGCATTCAAGGCGGGCGAACTCGATCGCGACGTCGTCGTCGTCGTCCGCTTTCAGGGGCCGCGCGCCAACGGTATGCCCGAACTGCACAAGCTGACGCCTGCCCTGGGCGTGTTGCAGGACAAGGGGTATCGCGTCGCGCTGCTCACCGACGGCCGCATGTCGGGCGCCAGCGGCAAGGTGCCCGCGGTGATCCATTTGTCGCCCGAGGCGCTGCCCGGACCCGACGGGGTCAGCGGCCCGCTCGCCTGTCTTCGGGACGGCGATATCGTGCGCGTCTGCGCGGTGAAGGGCGAAGTCGCGGCGCTGGTGGACGAAGCCGAATGGGCCGCGCGCCAGCCCGCCGCCGCGCCGCCGCCCGCGCTTGGCGTCGGCCGCGAACTCTTTGCGCTGTTCCGCCACCATGCCGACGAGGCGGAGAAGGGCGGATCGGCGGTCCTGGCGGCGATGGAGCAAGTTCTTTGACTTTCCCGTCATGCCGGCGAAGACCGGGATCTCGACGGTGCGACATGACGATAGGGTGGGATCCCGGCCTTCGCCGGGATGACGATGAAAGAGAGATGGAATGTCCAACAGCGGTATCGAGCAGATCATGACCCTCGCGCCGGTGATCCCGGTGATCGTCATCGACCGCGTCGAGGACGCCGTGCCGATGGCCGAGGCGCTCGTCGCGGGCGGGCTCAAGGTGCTCGAAGTGACGATGCGCACCCCCGCCGCGCTCGACGCGATCCGCGCGATGAAGGCGGTGCCCGGCGCCGTCGTCGGCGCGGGGACGGTGCTCAATCCCCGGATGCTCAAGGATGCGCTGGACGCCGGTTCCCAATTCATCGTTTCACCCGGCCTCACTGACAGCCTCGGCGAAGCCGCGGTGGCGAGCGGCATTCCCTTCCTGCCCGGCGTCGCCAATGCGTCGAACATCATGATGGGGCTCGACATGGGCCTCGACAGCTTCAAATTTTTCCCCGCGGCGACAAGCGGCGGCATCCCGGCGCTCAAAGCGCTCGCGGGGCCGTTCGGCGGGGTCAATTTCTGCCCGACCGGCGGCATCAGCGCCGCGACCGCGCCCGAATGGCTCGCGCTCGAACCCGTGCGCTGCGTCGGCGGCAGCTGGGTGGTGCCCGCCGGGCCGCTCGATCCGGTGCGGATCGAAACATTGGCGCGCGAAGCGGCGGCGCTTCGCCCGTGATCGTCGCCCCCGCCTTCGGGGGGCGACGAATTGGACGCATTGATTAACCCCATCTTACCTGTCATCGTGCAGGGATAAGCGGCAATATAGCCGCCTGTGGGGAGATGTGCGTGCCAAGACCGCAGCCGCATCTGGACGAAGTGCTCGCGTCCGAGCCTGGATCGCACATTGCCGCGCTTTTCGATTTCGACGGCACGATCATCGCTGGCTATTCGGCGACGGCTATGCTGCGCGAAAAGTTCCAGCGCCGCGAAATGTCGGTCGAGGAGATTGCCGAAACCGCGCAGGTGATCGCGCAGCACAGCCTGGGGCAGATCGGCTTTTCGGGGCTGATGACCGCCGCCGCCAAATTCATGAAGGGCGTCGACGAACAAAGCTTCATCGACTTTGGCGAAGAGCTTTACCGGAAACATATCGCGCGCAAGATTTACCCCGAAACACGCGCGATCATCGAAGCGCATCAAGCCAAGGGCCATCGCGTCGCGATCATCTCGTCGGCGACGATCTACCAGATCGAACCGACCGCGCGCGACCTTGGCATTACCGATATCAAATGCTCCTCCTACGAAATCGAGGATGGGGTGTTCACGGGCGAGATCATCCGGCCGCTCTGTTTCGGCGAGGGCAAGGTGCTCGCTGCCGAGGAGCTCGCTGCCGAACATGGCCTCGATCTGGACCAGAGCTTTTTCTATTCGGACAGCGACGACGACATCGAGCTTCTGGAGCGCGTCGGCAAGCCGCGCCCGCTCAACCCGAACATGAAGCTGAAAGCCATCGCCGACGAACGGAACTGGCCGGTGCAGCGTTTCGCCAGCCGCGGCACGCCATCGTGGATCGACTATACGCGCACCATCTATGCCACCGGTTCGCTCGTCGGCGCCTTCGCCGCGGGCCTGCCGATCTGGGCGCTGACCCGCTCGCAGCGCGAGGCGGTCAATTTCTCGATGGGGCTGTTCGGCGATTTCGCGACCGCGATCACCGGCGTCGAACTGGAGGTCGAGGGCGAGCGCCACCTCTGGTCGTCGCGCCCCTGCGTCTTCATCTTCAACCATCAGAGCAAGGCCGATGTGATGATCCTCGCCAAGCTCATCCGCCGCGACATGGGCGGCGTGGGCAAGAAGGAGATCAGGGACATCCCCATCCTCGGCAAGCTGATGGAATGGGGCGGCACCGTCTTCGTCGACCGCGCCGACGGCAAGAGCGCGATCAAGGCGATGGAGCCGCTGATCGACGCGATCCGCGAAGAGGGCAAGTCGATCTGCATCGCCCCCGAAGGCACGCGCAGCCTGACGCCCAAGCTCGAACCCTTCAAGAAGGGTGCGTTCCATCTGGCCATGCAGGCGGGCGTTCCGATCGTCCCCATCGTGATCCATAACGCCTCCGACGTCGCGCCGAAGAACGAGTTCGTGATGCGCCCCGCGACGGTGCGCGTCACCGTGCTGCCGCCGGTCGACACGTCGGGGTGGAGTGCGAAAACCGTCAACGCGCACGTCCGCGATGTGCGGAACATGTTTCTGCGCACGCTGGGGCAGGTGGAGGAGAGCGTTGCGGAATCGGTGGCGGCGGAGCCTGCGGCCAAGGCAAGGGGGGAAAAGGCTCCGAAGAAGGCCGCCAACAAAAGGGCCGCGCCGAAGAAGAAGGCAACCGGAAAAGGCGCCAAGGCATGACCGCACATCCCCTTCCCGTTCGCATCGAGCGAAGTCGAGATGCCCATCGGCCGGGCGCTTGCCATCGGGGTGTCTCGACTTCGCTCGACACGAGCGGGGATGAAGCGGAGGCTCTTTAGAAGGTGGCCGACGGTTCGCCCCGCACTCCGATCGTGACGGACGCGGCGGCCGACCGGCTCTACATCATCGACGCGCGCAATGGGGTCGAACGCCGCATCCTGCTCGACTGGATTCATTCGACGAGCGGCGACGAAGAGCCTGCCTGGGCCAGTCTCGACATCGAGGACGGCGACCACGCGTTGCCCGTCGAGGCGTTGCAGGCGCGGCTCGGCGCCACGCCGTCGCGGCTCGTCGTGCCGCTGCGCGTCGCCTGGCGTATCCCCGGCTTCGAGAAGGGCCGCGCGCTCAAGTTCCGTCACCTGATCTTCGGCGATCCGCGCCATCCGGGGTCTTTGCGCGCGCGGTTGATCCTGCTGCGCGACCGGCGGCGCGCGCAGATTCTGGTCGGGCAGGCGGCGACGCTCGACGCGCTGCGCATCCGTTTCTGCGCACAGACCGGCGGCGGCGACGGCGAGCGCGCCGACAGCCCCGAGTTCGCGCGCTTCGTCGCGCGACAGGCGGCGCTGGCGCTCGACGTCGCCGAGCGCGGCGTTCGCGGCACGCGCTACAAGGTGCCGCGCTTCGTCGCCGATGGGCTGCGCACCAGCCCCAAGTTCCGCGCCGCGCTCGCCGAGCTCGCCGAAACCACCGGCCGTCCGGTTGCCGATCTCTACCGCGAGGCGCGCCCGCTGATGAAGGAGGTGATCGCACGGCCCAGCGCGCTTTTCCTCGACCTCCGCGCCCGGCTCGACCGCATGATGTTCGGTGGCTATGCGCCTGAAATGGAGATTGACGCCGCCGAGCTGGCGAAGCTTCGCAACATCCTGCGCGAACATCCCACCTGCATCCTCTTCACCCACAAGACCTATATCGACGGCGCGACGCCCAGCCGCCTCGCCTATGAAAACGACCTGCCGATGCTGCACAGCTTTGGCGGCGCCAATCTCGACTTCGCGATCATGGGCGAATTTTTTCGCCGCTCGGGGATGATCTTCATCCGGCGCAGCTTTCAGGACCAGCCGGTCTACAAGCTCGTGCTGCGCCACTATATCGCCTGGCTGCTCGCCAAGCGTTTCCCTTTGAGCTGGGCGTTCGAGGGGACGCGCTCGCGTCTCGGCAAGCTGATGCCGCCCAAATATGGCCTGATGAAATATGTCCTCGACGCGGCGCACGCGACGGGGACGCGCGGGGTGCATTTCGTCCCCTTCGTCACCAGCTTCGACCTCATTCGCGATGTCGAGGAATATGCCGCCGAGCAGACGGGCCGGAACAAGAAGCCCGAGAGCCTGTCGTGGTTCATCGGCTATATGAAGAGTCTGAAGGAACCGTCGGGGCGCATCCGCCTCGACATCGGCGACCCCGTCGTGATCGACGAGGCGCCCGGTCCTGATGACAAGCGCGCGCTCGAAAGGATCGCCTTCGCGGTCGCGGTCGAGGCGAACCGCGTCACGCCGCTCACTGTCACCTCGGTAATGTGCCTCATCCTGCTCGGCATGGCGCCGCGTGGCGCGACCTCGGCCGAACTGCTCGGCGCGATCGGCGCAGTGACCGCCTGGGCGCGGGCGCGGGGGATCCGGCTCAGCAAGGAGCTTGAAAGCGGCGACGCCGCGCTGTCGGCGACCGTCGACACGCTCGTCGCCAGCGGGCTGCTCGCGCGCTACGAAGCGGGGAGCGAGACCATCTATTCGATCGACCCCGCCAAGCATCCGATGGCAAGCTATTACCGCAACATCATCGCGCATCATTTCCTGGGTCGCGCGATGATCGAGCTTGCGCTCTTCGAGCTGCGCGACGCCGACAGCGGCGATGCCACCGCCGCCTTCTGGGGCAGGATCGACCGTTTGCGCGACCTGTTCAAGTTCGAGTTTTTCTACCCGCCGCGCGAGGAGCATCGCGCGGCGATCGAAGCCGAGCTTGCCCGCATCGACCCCGTGTGGGACCGCCGGCTCGCGAGCGGCGATCGCGGCATCGCGCAGCTCATCCGCCGCTGCCAGCCGGTCGTCGGCCACGCGATCCTGCTGCCCTTCGCAGAGGCCTATTCGGTCGTCGCCGACCTGCTCGCCCGCGCAAGGCCCGGTGAAACGGTCGACGAAAAGCCACTCCTCGACGCCGCGCTGGTCGAAGGGCGGCAGGCGTGGCTCCTTCGCCGGATCAGCAGCGAAGCGGCGATCGGAAAATTGCTCTTCGCCAACGGCCTGTCGCTGATGCGCCACATGGGGCTCGCCGGGGAGGCGACGCCGGAGGTTCTGGCGCAACGCCGCGCGCTGCTGGTGGAACTGCGCGGGCTGGCGAATGTGATGGAAACGATGCGGCTGTCGACGGTCGCACTCGCGGACCGGTTGGTGGGGGCGGGGGAATGACGATGCAGCACCCCAAGTTCGTCATTGCGAGCGAAGCGAAGCAATCTCCAGCCGTCGAAGTCGCGCAACCTCGCAAGCTGGAGATTGCCGCGTCGCCCTGGATCAAGTCGGGGGCTCCTCGCAATGACAATGTGTTTTGTATCGCGGATCGGGAAAGCAACTAACATGCTCAAACAGCTCAGCGCGCAGGACGCCCAGTTCCTCTACACGCAGACCGCGAACAATCTGACGCACATCATGGGCGTCTATATCTACGACCCCTCGACCGCGCCGGGCGGCTTCGTGCGCTTCAAGGACATCATCGCCCACGTCGAAAGCCGCGTCCACACCTCACCCTTGTTCAGGCGCCGCCTCCACCGCCTGCCGTTCGATATCGACCATCCCTATTGGGTCGAGGACGAGCATTTCGACATCGAGGCGCATATGAGCCATGCGCGCCTGCCCGAACCCGGCGACTGGCGGCAATTCTGCATCGCGGTCGCGCGCTGGTTTTCCAAGCCGATGGATATGAACCGCCCGCTCTGGGACATTTATGTCATCGAGGGGCTCGACCGTATCCCCGGCATTCCGAAGGGCAGCTTCGCGATGCTCCACCGCGTCCATCATGCGGCGGTCGATGGCGCATCGGGCGCGCATGCCTTCATCGCGATGAGCGACATCGACGCAAAAGGCACCCCGGCGATTTCCGAACCGCCGCCGGTCGAGGAGCTGGGCGATCCGCCGTCGAGCGCCGAAATCGTCTCGCGTGCCTGGGCGGCCTCGCTGCAATCGCCGGTCAAGTTCATGAACGCGCTGATGAAAATGTCGCCGGCGATCATTTCGTCCGCGCGCAAGGCGATCGAGGGCGGGATGACCGCGGGCGTCCCCGAAACACGCTTCAATGTTCCCGTCGGCCCGCACAAGATGTTCGACGGCACATCGGTCGCGCTCGCCGATGTCGCGCTGATCCGGGGGAAAGTGCCCGGCGCGACGGTCAACGACGTCGTGCTCACCACCGTCGGCGGGGCGCTGCGCAAATATCTCGCAAAGCACAAGGAATTGCCCAAGGAGAGCCTGGTTGCGGTCGCGCCCGTCAATCTGCGCGGAAAGGGCGGCAAAGCATCGACGCCGGGCAACCAGGTGTCGGCGATGAGCGTGCCGATCCGCACCGACATTGCCGATCCGCTCGCGCGGCTCGCAGCGGTGCGCGATTACACCGTCGAGGCCAAGGAAGCGAAGGCGGGCGTCAGCGCGCGGATCATGACCGACCTGTCGCAGCATATCCCCGGCGCGACAATGGCGGCGGTCGCGCGGCTCGTCACCAGCGAGCGTTTTGCGGTGCGCGGCACCAACCTCTTCATCTCCAACGTTCCCGGCGCGCAGGTGCCGCTCTATCTCGCGGGGGCGAAGCTCGTGATGCAGCATGGCATGGCGCCGCTTGCGAACAATATGGGGCTGTTCGTCGCGACGCCCAGCTACAACGGCCGCATCGCCTTTTCGATCATCTCGGAACGCGCGATCATGCCTGACATCGCTTTTTTCCGTGAGTGCATCGACGAAAGTTTCGCCGATCTGATGAAGGCGGCGCCGAAGGCCGGGGCACCAAAAGCCGCTACGGCAAAGCCGAAAGCGGCGGTGAAACTTGAGGCGAAACCGAAGGCCGCGCCGAAACCTGCGGTAAAGGGCCGGGCGAAACCGGTTGCCAAAAGCAACGCAGCCCGCAAGACTCCGAAAAAATAACCATGCTCTCGCAGGATTACCGAATGCTCTTCACCCCGACGCTCAGCGCCGACCGCGATCTTGCGACCGCGCCCGATTATGCCGCCTGGGCCAAAGCGGCGCGCGAACATGACAAGAAATCGGGGCTTCAGGCGTGGCGCGACGCCGACGAGAGCAAGCATTTCGACTATAGGGCGATCCGCGCCCGCCTCGAAAAATTGCGCGCGCTGTCGGCGGCGGGCGACGTCAAGGGGCTGCTCTTCGTGCTCAACGAGGGCATCCACGGCAATATCGACGGCATGGGGCACGAACGGCTTTACACAAAGGCGCGTTTCGGCACCAAGAAGCTGGTCGAGGATTATGTGGCGGAGGTTGTCGCCGCGCTGCACAGGATCGCCGCCGCGCGCAGCATCACCCGCGAGGAAAAGCGCGACTTTTTCCGCCGCGCGCAGCATTGTTATGGCCGCTCGGCGCTGTTGCTCTCGGGTTCGGGCAGCTTCCTTTTCTTCCACATCGGCGTCGTCAAGGCGCTCTGGTCCGAAGGCGTGCTGCCCGCGATCATGTCGGGCGCCAGCGGCGGGTCGATCGTCGCGGCGATCGTCTGCACGCGCAAGGACGCCGACATCGGCGCCTTCCTCGAAAGCGACCGCCTCGCCAACCCCGACCGCGCCCCCGACGGCCGCCGCCTCGCCTCGGACGAAGTGCGCGAACGGCTCGCGGGCCTGATCCCCGACCTCACCTTTCAGCAAGCCTATGAGGTCAGCGGCCGCCACCTCAACGTCTCGGTCGCGCCCGCCGAAAAGCATCAGAACGGACGGCTCCTCAATGCGATCACCGCGCCCAATGTGCTGATCCGCGAAGCGGTGCTGGCGTCGTGCGCGGTGCCCGGTGTCTTTCCGCCGGTGATGCTGATGGCGCGGGGCGACGACGGCGCGCGCATTCCCTATCAGCCCGACCGGCGCTGGGTCGACGGGTCGGTGACGCACGACATCCCGACCAAGCGGCTCGAACGCCTCTATGGCGTCAACCATCATATCGTCAGCCAGGCGAACCCGATCGCGCTGCCCTTCGCGACCGACACGCGCAAGCAGATGGCGCCGATCGAGGCCATTCAACATGCGTCGATGACGACCTTCAAGGCGTGGCTCAACGCCAATATGGTGATCTTCCAGAAACCGCTCGAGCTGATCCCGCCCTTGAACAGCATCGCGAACATGGCGCGCTCGGTGATCAACCAGGAATATACCGGCGACATCAATATCATCCGCCCACCGAAGTTCTGGTCGCCCGCGAAGATATTGTCGGATCTGGGGCAGGAGGACATTGACGAGCTGATCGACACGGGGATGCGCACCGCCTGGCCCAAGATCGAGATGGTCCGCACCCAGACCGCGATCAGCCGCGCGCTGGAAGGTATTTTGGCGCGGATCGACAAGGCGGGCGACGACGGCCCCGGCCACCGCAGCGCCGCGCTCGGGAAAGCGGTGCGCTGACCATGACGACCCGTGCGGTAACCCTGCCCACCGGGTCGGCGGGCGCGGGAGCAAAGCTCCACGTCACCCACTGGCTTCCCGAAGGGCGCCCGCGGGCGATCGTGCTGCTCGCACACGGCTACGCCGAACATGCCGGGCGCTACGCCCATGTCGCACAGCGGCTGACGCAAGCGGGCTATGCGGTCTACGCCGTCGACCATTGGGGCCATGGCCGCTCGGACGGCGAGGGCGGTTATGTCCCGCGCTTCTCCGCCTATCTCGACGGCATGGCCGAACTGCTGACCTTGGTCGAGATCAATCATGGCGACACCCCGCGCCTGCTCCTCGGGCACAGCATGGGCGGGCTCATCGCGACGCTGTTCCTGATCGAGCGCCAACAGGCGTTCGTCGCCGCCGCCGTCTCCGGCCCCGCGATCCTGCCCGCGCAGCCGCTGTCGCGCTTCACCGTCTGGATCAGCCGCTTCCTGTCGCGCTTCTTTCCGCGCCTCGGCGTCCTGTCTCTCGACGCGAACGGCGTTAGCCGCGACCCCGCGGTCGTCGAGGCCTATAAGGCCGACCCGCTGGTGTATGGCGGCAAGATCGGCGCGCGATTGGGCAAGGAGTTCATGGACGCGATGGCCGCGGCGCAGGCGGGCGCACCGACGATCCGGCTGCCGCTCCTGATCCAGCACGGCGAGGCGGACCGGCTGACCGCCCCCGCGGGTTCGCGCTACCTGTTCGATCATGTCGCGTCGGCCGACAAGCACCTCGAAATCTACCCCGGGCTGTTCCACGAGATTTATAATGAGCCCGAGCGCGATGCCGTTCTGGACGACCTGATCGGCTGGTTCGATGCGCATGTGGCGCGGGTACAATAGGCCCCTCTCCTTCAGGGGAGGGGCAGCGAGGCTTGCGAACCTGTTCGCTAGTCGCAGCGGGGTGGGGGCCATCAGCCTCACGCCACCTCGATAGCCCCCACCGGCGTTGGGTGGATCAGCCCCCGGCTGATCCAGGTCATGCCGGGGGCATGACCGACCCAACACCCCCCTCCCCTGAAGGGGAGGGGCTTTAGGAAGCCCGTATGAAAATCCTCCTTATCCTCATCTTCGCGCCGCTGATCGCCCTCGCGCTGCTCTATTTCCTCTTTCCCGAACAGCTGGTGCGGATGATGCGCGCGCTGATGCGCCGCCGCGCGCGGCTGGTGCGAAAAAGCATCACCGTCGACGGCCGGACCTGGCCCTATCTGGAGGGCGGCGATCCCTCAAAACCCACCCTCGTGATGATCCACGGTTTCGGCGCCGACAAGGATCACTGGACCTTCTATGCGCCGTGGATGACGCGCGATTATCGCCTGATCGCGCCCGACCTGCCCGGCTTCGGCGAAAATGATCGCGACGGCGGGCTGCCCTTCGACGTCGCGAGCCAGGCGGCGCGGCTCAAGGGCTTTCTCGATGCGCTCGGCATCGACCGCCCGCACCTCGGCGGCAACAGCATGGGCGGCTGGATCGCGCTGCGTTTCGCCATTGACTATCCCGATCGCCTGCGAACGCTGACCCTGATGAACAATGCGGGCGTCGTCGGCGCGAACGAAAGCGAGTTGCAGAAACTCGCTGCGACACGCGACTACAACCCGCTCGTCCTCGCCAATCTGGAGGATGCCGACCGTCTGATCGCCTTTGTCGTGCGCAAGCCGCCCTTTGTGCCCGCGCGGCTGAAGCCCGCCATATATGCCGACGCGCTGCGCCACCGCGACCTGCTCGACCGGATTTTCTGGATCATTGCCGACGAAATGGAGCAGGCGCCGCTCAACGACGATCTGGGCAAGGTGCAGGTGCCGACACTGATCCTCTGGGGCCGCCATGACAAGCTGATCGACGTCAGCTGCGTCGCGGTGCTGGAAAAGGGCATCGCGAACAGCCGCGCGCACATCTTCGAGCATGTCGCGCACGTCCCGATGATCGAGGATCCCAAGGCGACGGCGGAAATCCAGCGCGCGTTCCTCGCCGACCATCCCTGAACCTCGTCATCGCGGCGCAGGCCGGCATGACGGGCGAGTGCCATCTTGCCAACCCCCCGATCGCGCGCCACTCTCCCCGCAAAACAGGGGGAGAGACATATGCGCCTCAACGTGGGCCTGCTCGGCGGGGGCAGCTGGGGGACGACCGTGGCGTCGCTGGTGTCGCGCAACGCGCCGATCCAGCTGTGGGCGCGCGACGCCGAAACGGTCGCGGGCATCAACCGCGATCACGCGAATCCTAAATATCTGCCTGGCATCCGGCTTCCAGCGGCGCTCCGGGCGACCGGCGACATGGCAGAGGCCGTCGCGGGCGCCGACGTGCTCGTCATGGCCGTCCCCTCGCACAGCTTTCGCGGCGTGTTGAAGGAGGCCCGCGATCACCTCCGTCCGTGGGTGCCCGTCATCAGCCTGACCAAAGGGCTCGAGCTATCGTCGGGCAAGCGCATGACCGAACTCATCGAGGAGGTGCTGCCCGGCCACCCCGTCGGCGTGCTCACCGGGCCGAATCTGGCGCGCGAGATCATGGCGGGCCAGGCGGCGGCGAGCGTGTTGTCGATGGAGGATGAGATCGTCGTTCGCGCGCTCCAGCCGCTGTTTCATTCGGGCCTCTTCCGCGTCTATACCAACACCGACCTTCTGGGCTGCGAGCTCGGCGGCGTGCTCAAGAATATCATCGCGATCGCCGTCGGCATGGGCGACGGGCTGGGGGCGGGCGACAATACGCGCGCAGGGCTGATGACGCGGGGGCTGGCGGAGATCACGCGGCTCGGCGTCGCGATGGGCGGGCGGCCGGAGACTTTTGCCGGGCTCACCGGCATGGGCGACCTCATCGCCACCTGCACCAGCCCCCTGTCGCGCAACCGCCACGTCGGGGTCGAACTGGGCAAGGGGCGCCCGATCGACGAAATCATCGCGGGCATGAACATGGTGGCGGAGGGCGTCAAAAGCGCGCCCACCGTGATGGCGCTCGCCGACCGCTACGGCATCGCGATGCCGATCGCGCGCGACGTGTTCGACGTGACGCAGGGCCGCCGCACCGCGCTCGACGTCTTCCGCGGCCTCCTCAAATCGAGCGTGGGAGATGAGGCGCATCCGGGTTGATGGCGCTTCGTCATTGCGAGGGGGCCGCGACGAAGCCATCCGCTGCGATCCGTTCCTTTTTGCCGACCAGCCGGGAAGAAAAGCCGCTGCTGCTACGTTGTCCTGTTGTCCGACAGGACCACAAAGGAGACGGATAATGAAAAAATGGGCGATTCTCGCCGCGCTCGCGGCGCTCCCCGCCACTGCCGCCGTGGCAGCGGTCCCCTATGACCGGATGCCGCCGGGCTTCAAGGCGCCGCCGATCCGCACCGCGCCGATCGCGGGGGTCGAGAACCAGTATTGGTTCAATTATCAGGCGGACATTCTCGAAGCCGAAAAGGAATTGCTCAGCGACCTGCGCCGCGCGACCGATCGCGAAGATCGCCGCGATGCGTGGGACGAATGGGAAACCGAGGTGATCGACGCCGACAAGGATTATGTGAAGGCAATGCGAGAGAAGGGCTATCGCGTCGGCCGCGTTACGGTGGGCTGAGCCGGGAAGGTTCCAGGGCGCATCCCTGGTCGCAGGAAAGGGCGGTCGTCCTCGGGCGCCCGTCCTTTTCTTTGTCAAATCCTCCCTGTCGCGCGGCGATGGGGAGGGGGACCGCTTGCGAAGCGAGTGGTGGAGGGGCCGCAACGGTAGCGCAAAAGTCCCTCCGTCAGCGCTTCGCGCTGCCACCTCCCCATGGCTTAGCCACAGGGAGGATTAGCGTGCTTCCGCGAGCAACGCCTTCGCCTCCTCGCCCTGCCAGTCGATCGCGCCGATCACGCGCCAGATTTCGCGCCCGTCAGCGTCATAATAGATGCTCGTCGGCAACGCGCTGTTCACCGCGTCGAGCAGGCCGTTTTCGGGGTCGAGATAGGGCTGGAGCGCCTTCAGCCCCGCCTTCTGGAACCAGGGATCGACGACCTCGGCGCCCTGCAAATCCTGCGCGACCGCGATTACATTCATCGACTCGCCGCGCGCGGCCGCCAAGGCATCGAGCGTGGGCATTTCGGCGACGCATGGGCCGCACCAGGTCGCCCACAGATTGACGAGCAGCGGGCGCCCGCGAAAGTCTGCCAGCGTCACCGGCGCATCGTCGGGGCCGGTGAAGCGCGCCGTCGGCGCCGCTTTGCCCTTGTGGCTGCGGTCGATCATATATTCGAACGCGCCAACGCCCTTCGCTTGGCCTGCCGAAACATTTGCTTGGCCTTGCGCGGCTTGCCCGCCGCCCGCCTTTTCCCTATCGCAGCCCGCGACCGATCCGGCCAGCAACAGGCCGAGGATCAACAGCGACGGATTTGGAACGCGGCGGATGGCGAATACTCCGGACAAGAGCAGCATGTGGGGCGGCCGCTTCGGTGGCGGGCCTGCGGCGATCATGCAAGAGATTAATGCCTCGATCCCGATCGACAAGCGCCTTTGGGAAGAGGATATCGCCGCCAGCCGTGCGCACGCCGCGATGCTCGGTTCCACCGACATCATCTCCGCACAGGATGCCGCGGCGATCGACCGCGGCCTTGCCCAGATCGCCGAAGAGTTCGCCGCGAACGGCGTTCCCGTCGACCTCAGCCTCGAGGACATCCACATGACCGTCGAGGCGCGGCTGAAGGAGCTGATCGGCGAAGCCGCCGGGCGGCTCCACACCGCGCGCTCGCGCAACGATCAGGTTGCCACCGATTTCCGCCTGTGGACGCGCGCCGCGTGCGATCGCATCGACGCCGGGCTCGCCGTGCTCCAGTCGGCCTTGCTTGCCCGCGCCGAAGAGCACGCCGACAGCATCATGCCCGGCTTCACGCATCTTCAGGTCGCGCAGCCGGTAACGCTCGGCCACCATCTGCTCGCCTATGTCGAGATGTTCGGCCGCGACCGCTCGCGCTTCGCCGACGCGCGCCGTCGTCTCAACGAATCGCCGCTCGGCGCAGCGGCGCTCGCGGGGACCAGCTTCCCGGTCGATCGCCATGCCACCGCCGCGGCACTCGGCTTCGACCGCCCGATGGCGAACAGCATCGACGCCGTGTCGGACCGCGACTTCGCGCTCGAGTTCTGCGCCGCCGCATCAATCGCCGCACTGCACCTGTCGCGTCTCGCCGAAGAAATCGTCATCTGGGCCAGCCAGCCCTTCGGTTTCGTCGCGCTGCCCGATGCCTGGTCGACGGGCAGTTCGATCATGCCGCAAAAGCGCAATCCCGACGCCGCCGAACTGGTGCGCGGGCGCGCGGGCCTGCTGCTCGGCGCCTTCCAGCGGCTCAGCGTGATCGTGAAGGGGCTGCCGCTCACTTACTCGAAGGATTTGCAGGACGACAAGGAGGTGCTGTTCGGCGCGTTCGATGCGCTCGCGCTGTCGCTCGCGGCGATGACCGGCATGGTCGAAACCTTGACCTTCCGCGCCGACCGGATGCGCGCGCTCGCCGCGTCGGGCTATTCGACCGCGACCGACCTTGCCGACTGGCTGGTCCGCGAGGCGGGGCTGCCCTTCCGCGAGGCGCATCATGTCGTCGGCGCCTGCGTCAAGCGCGCCGAGGAACTCGGCGTCGAACTGCCCGCGCTGCCCGCCGCCGACGCGGCGGCGATCCATGCCGCGGTGACCCCCGACGTGCTCGCCGCGCTGACGGTCGAGGCGTCGGTCGCCAGCCGCACCAGCTATGGCGGAACCGCACCCGAACGGGTAAGGCAGGCCATCGCCGCGGCGCGCGCCGCACTCCAGGGACAGGATTAATGCCGCACCACCCCCGCATGTTTGCAACGCTCGCTGCCGCCGCGCTGCTCGGCGCGTGCGGGGCGAAGGAAGATCTGAAGCCGCCGACGAACCAGCCGGCGCCCGTCGTCCCCATCGGCGCCAACCGCGCCCCGACCACCGAGGAGCTTACGACGCCCGACGCGCAGGCCCGGCCCGCGCGCAGCGACGAACTTCTCAAACGGTCCGAACAACGCGAACCCGACGATTTCGACCTGCCGCCTCCGGGCTGAGCAGGGCCCAGTTTCATCCGCTCGTGTCGAGCGAAGTCGAGACACCCATCGGTGACAAGCCTCCCCGGCATCTCGACTTGGCTCGATGCGAACGGAAAGGATAATCAGGATTTCCTTCGATGGATCATTTTGAATATCGTGACGGCGTCCTCCACGCCGAAGACATCCCGCTGCCGCAAATTGCCGAGGAGATCGGCACCCCCGTCTATGTCTATTCGCGCGCGACGCTCGAACGCCATGCACAGGTGTTCGCCGACGCGCTCAAGGATATTCCGAAAAAGCACATCGCCTTCGCGATCAAGTGCAACCCCAATCTCGGCGTGCTGCGTGTCCTCGCGCGGCAGGGTTATGGCGCCGACGTCGTTTCGGGCGGCGAGCTCGAACGTGCGCTCGCCGCGGGCATGGCGGCCGAGGACATCGTCTTTTCGGGCGTCGGCAAGACGCGCGCCGAACTGGCGCTCGGCCTCGACCGCGGCATCGGGCAGTTCAATATCGAGCACGAGCCCGAAGGCGTCGCGCTGTCCGAAATCGCGGTGGGGAAGGAGACGACCGCGCGCGCCGTGCTGCGCGTCAATCCCGACGTCGACGCCGGCACGCACGCCAAGATTTCGACCGGCAAGGCCGAAAACAAGTTCGGCGTCGGCATCGATGCCGCGCCCGCGATCTTCGACCGGCTTTCGGCGCTGCCGGGGCTCAAGATGCGTGGGGTGGCGCTCCATATCGGCAGCCAGCTCACCAGCCTCGATCCGCTCGAGGCCGCGTTCGCGCGCGTCGGCCGCCTCGTCGCCGAGCTGCGCGCCGCGGGGCACAGCATCACCCATGTCGATCTCGGCGGCGGCCTCGGCGTGCCCTATCGGCCCGAGGATAATCCCCCGACCCCCGCCGAATATGGCGCGATGGTCGCGCGCGTGACAAAGGATTGGGACGTCACCCTGATGTTCGAGCCCGGCCGCGTCATCGCGGGCAACACCGGGGTGCTCTTGACCGAAGTGCTGTGGGTCAAGCCAGGCGCGGTAAGCCCCTTCGTCATCGTCGACGCCGCGATGAACGATCTCGCGCGCCCGGCGCTCTACGATGCGTATCACGACTTCGTCGCGGTCCGGCCCACGGGCGAAAAAATGACCGCGTCGATCGTCGGCCCGGTGTGCGAGACGGGCGATACCTTCGCGCGCGACCGGGTGATCGACAAGGTGGCGGCGGGCGATCTCGCCGCCTTCCGCACCGCGGGCGCCTATGGCGCGACGATGGCGTCGACCTACAACAGCCGCAGCCTCGTCCCCGAAGTGCTCGTCGACGGCGACCGCTACGTCACCGTCGCCGACCGCATCGCCGCGGGTACGATCATGGCGGCGGAGCGCGTGCCGGATTGGATCGACTGAACGCGATCCTCCCCCAAGGGGGGAGGGGGACCACCCGAAGGGTGGTGGAGGGGCACGGGAGGGCAGGCGCCGCGTTTGACTGCCCGTGCCCCTCCACCAGCTTCGCTGGTCCCCCTCCCCGTTCCGGGGAGGATCTGTTAGAGCCGCCACCATGCATCAACTCCCCATCTTCCTGAACCTTGCAGGCCGCACCGTCGTGCTGGTCGGCGAAGGGGAGGCCGCCGACGCCAAAGCGCGGCTGATCGAGCGGGCAGGGGGACGCATCGTCCCGGCATGGGAGCAAGGCGCGACTATCGCCTTCGTCGCGCTCGACGATGAAGCCGAAGCGCGCGCCGCCGCCGATGCGCTCCGCGCCCACGGCCTGCTCGTCAATGTCGTCGATCGCCCGGAGCTTTGCGATTTCACCACCCCCGCGATCGTCGACCGCGCCCCCGTGACCATCGCCATCGGCACCGGTGGCGCGTCGGCGGGGCTTGCGAAAGCGGTGCGCCAACGCATCGAAGCGCTGCTGCCGGCGCGGCTCGGCGACCTTGCACGCGCGCTCCACGCAGCGCGCGCCGCGATGAAGGCGCGCTGGCCCGCCGCCGCCGACCGCCGCCGCGCGATCGACGCCGCGCTGGCCAGTGGCGGCGCGCTCGACCCGCTCGACGGCGATGCGGCGGACCGGGTGGCAAGCTGGCTGGAAGGCGAAAGCGATGCGCCGCAATCGCGCCTCGAAACCATCCGCCTGACGAGCGCCGACCCCGACCAGCTGACCCTGCGCGCGGCCCGCCTGCTGGGGGAGGCCGACCATATCTTTCATCCGCCGGACACCCCCGCCGCGATCCTTGCCCGCGCCCGCGCCGACGCGGCGCGTCACATCGCCGCCGCACCGCCACAGGATCCACCGGGCGGCCTGTCCTTGTGGCTGGACATGCGCGCCTGGAGTGCGTTCGGTTTTGATTGAATCAAAACCGGCACTCCAGATTCTTGTTTTGCCGTGTTTTCCGAGTCGTCAGTTGATTCCACCTGACTTGAAAACTAGCCTAGTCACCTGAATCTAAAGTTCGCCACATTGATATCGTCACCTCGGGTCAAGCCCGGGATGACGATGATGAAACGAACGTCGATTCCACCACGCTGGAGCTGTCCTGTTTTAGCGGAATCAAGCCCCTCCCCTTCAGGAGAGGCGATAAAAATGGTTCAACCCAGATAGGACTGGAGCGCTTCGACCGCCAGACCAGTCAAATCATCGCGTCGTTCATTGATTCAGCCCGTGCTTTTTCAGCGCATGGCGAATCTGGTCATAACTGAGGCCGAGCGCCTCGGCCGCGACCTTCTGGTTATAGCGGCATCGCGCCATCGTGTCGGCGAGGATCGCCTTTTCATAGCTGTCCACCGCGGCGCGCAGGTCGTTGACCTGGCCCGGCGGCGGCGGCGCGGCGGCGGCGGGCGCGGCGGCGGTCCCGGACGCGGCGCCGCTGGCCGGCTCGGCCTTCGTCGACCGCGACGTGGGTTGCCAGGGGCTCGCGAAAGGGTCAAAGCTCAGCGCGTCGATCGGTTTCGTCGGGTCGCCCCAGCGATAGACGGCGCGCTCGATGACATTCCTGAGTTCGCGGACATTGCCCGGCCAGTCATATCCTTCCATCGCCGCGAGGGCGCGCGGGCCGAATCCCGGCCATTCGTCCCAGCCGACGACAGCCGCCATGCGCTGCCCGAAATAGGTCGCGAGCACTTCGATATCGCCCTCGCGCGCGCGCAGCGGGGGCAGGGTGATGACCTCGAACGACAGCCGGTCGAGCAGGTCGGCGCGGAACCGGTTGTCCTCGACCAGCGCCGGCAAATGCTCGTTGGTCGCCGCGACGATGCGCACATCGACGCGGATCGGGCGCGACGATCCGACGCGCGTGACCTCGCCATATTCGACCGCGCGCAGCAGGCGCTCCTGCGCCCCCATCGACATCGTCGCCAGCTCGTCGAGAAAGAGCGTGCCGCCGTCGGCTTCCTCGAACCGTCCCGCGCGGCTGCGGGTCGCGCCGGTGAAGGCGCCCGCCTCATGTCCGAACAACTCGCTCTCGATCAGCGTTTCGGGCATCGCGGCGCAGTTCATGATGACATAGGGGCGATCCCAGCGCGTCGACAGGCGATGCAGCCGCTCGGCGATCAGCTCCTTGCCCGTCCCGCGCTCGCCAATTACCAGCACCGGGCGGTCGAGCAGCGCCGCCTGGCTCGCGCGATCGACCGCGTCCTGAAAGGCGGCCGACTGGCCGATGAATTGCGTTTCGCGCTCCATTCCCAATCATTGGCAAATTTTCCCGCTGATTGGCAAGGCAAATCGGTTCGACAGGCGAATTGCGGATGAAGTTACGCGCTTTTCCGCCGCTTTCGGCAATTGGCACGCCTCCTGCAAAGATTTCTGCGAACCGGCGCATGACGCTCCGGTGCAGCAAAACAGGAAGGTTGATACGATGAAAACGAAGATTGCCCAGGCCGCTACTTTCGCGTTCAGCGCGGTGGGTGCGCTGGCCATCCTCGTCGGCGCGGTCGACTATCCTGCCACCGCCGCCAACGCCGCCGGCCTTCCCGTCGTCGGCCTGGTGGGTGCTGCTTCGACCCCGGCGGTCGGCCCGATGGCCTGACCGGCACTGGTGCCGGGGCACTCTCCCCCCTTGCCCCGCCCCGGCACCAGCATTTTTGAACCAGACAATCAGGTCTCAAGTTTTTCGACAGGAGTTTCCCAATGGGTATTTTTTCACGAACCCGCGACATCATCGCCGCCAACGTCACCGACCTGCTTGACCGGGCCGAAGACCCCGAAAAGATGATCCGCCAGATCATCTTCGAGATGAACGAAACGCTCGTCGAAGTCCGCGCCTCCGCCGCCCGCACCATCGCGGACCAGAAGGAGATGCGCCGCCACATCGCCAAGCTCGAAAGCCTGCAGGACAGCTGGAAGGAAAAGGCCGAACTCGCGCTGTCGAAGGACCGCGAAGATCTCGCCACCGCCGCGCTTGTCGAAAAGCAGAAGGCCGCAGACATGGCCGAACGCCTGAAAGCCGAGATCGCCGTCCTCGACGACGCGCTGACCGGCTATGAGGCCGACATCGCCAAGCTGCAGAAAAAGCTCTCCGAAGCGCGCGCGCGCCAGTCGAGCATCGTCAACCGCCTCGAAAGCGCCGAAAATCGCTATCGTCTTCGCGAAATGACCAACGGCGACCGGGTCGAAGACGCTTTCTCGCGCTTCGAAATCCTCGAACGCCGCGTCGACGAAGCCGAAGGGCGTGCCGATGCACTGGGTCTCGGCTACAAAAAGTCGCTCGACGAAGAGATTGCCGAGCTTCAGGCCGCCGACAAGGTCGCCGACGAGCTCGCCGCGCTGAAGGCCGCGCAGGGCAAGAAATAAGGAGCCGGACCGATGGAAGAAGTCATCATCGTCCCGATCGTCATCGGAACGCTCTTCCTCGGTCTGCCCTGGCTGATCCTCCACTATATCACCAAGTGGAAACAGGCCAAGACGCTGACCGGAGAAGACGAACAGCTGCTCGACGAACTTTACGATACGGCCAGACGGCTCGAGAACCGTCTTCATACCGTCGAACGCATCATCAGCGCCGACCATCCTGACTTCCGCCCCGCGGTTCGCAGCGATGAAGAGCTGGCGCAGCTTGAAAACATAAACCGGAGGAACTGAGATGTCTGCCAGCCGCACCAAATTCTATCTCGACAAGCAGAACGCCAAATGGAGCGGCGTGTGCGCGGGGATCGCGGACTATAGCGGGATCGACGTGCTCTGGGTCCGCGTCGGAGCGGTGCTGCTCACGTTGATGGGCGGCTTTCCCTGGACGCTGATCGCATACTGGATGGTCGCCTGGATGGGCACGCCCAAACCCTTCGCGCTCTACGGCTCGCAGGAAGAAGCCAGGTTCTGGCAGGGGGTGCGCAGCAACCCCGCGGCGTCCACCCGCGACATCAAGTCGCGCTTTCGCGACATCGACCGTCGGCTCGCCGACATTGAACTTTACTACACCAGCCATAATCGCCGCCTCGCCGAAGAAATCGACGCCCTTCGTTAATTCGGGGCGCTGAGCGGACGGGCTGACACGCAACAGGGAGAAGATAGATGAATTTCGGTGGTACCGGTTTCGTCCTTGCCATCATCGCGCTGTCGATCGGCGGCTGGATGTTCACCACCTGGATCCGCGCCAAGCATGGCTATCCGGTCGAGAATGAATGGGGCGGCACGGTTCATCGAACCGACCCCGACGCTGATCGAAAAATCAGGCTGTTGACCGACGACAATGCCAAGCTTGCCAGTCAGGTCAGCCGGCTGGAGGAACGGATCGCGGTGCTCGAAAGGATCGCGACCGAAGAGGGCGGCAAAGCGGCGCAGCTTGCCGACCAGATCGACCGCCTGCGCTGAGGGGAAAACAGATGAATCTGGATATTGTGAACGCCTTTGCTCCCGTCGCCGCGATCGTCGGCCTCGCCGGGGTGGCGGGCTGGGTTTACACCACCTGGCTGCGCGTCAAGAACGGCTATCCGCTCGAAAACAGCTGGGGCAAGGCAGTCTATCCGCGCACCAACGACGAAGCGATGGAGCGCATCAAGCTGATCAGTCAGGAAAATGCCCAGCTGCGCGCCGAACTCGGTTCGGTGAAGGATCGCCTCGCGGTCGTCGAGCGCATCGTCACCGACGAAAGCCACCGCGTCGCGGTCGAGATCGAGGCGCTGCGGCGCCCCGCGAACTGAGGAGATAGGCAGATGGAAACGATCCTCATCCTGTTCATCGTCGTCGGCCTGCCGGTCACGCTCGGTATCGGCTACGCCGCCTATGAACGCCACCTCAAGTTCAAGGAACGCGCCTTTCAGGCGATCAGCAGCGAAACCGCCGAAAAGGCCGCGCAATATGCGGCGCACACCGAACGGCTCGAACAACGTGTCCGCGTGCTCGAACGGATCGTGACCGACAAGGGTGTCGATGTCGCCGACGAGATCGAAAAGCTGCGCGACGCCCCGCTCAACTGATAACAATAAGCGAGACTGGAAAGGAACCTCCCCATGGGCCCGTTTGAAATGGTCGTCGGCATCGTCCTCATCGTGACGATCGGCAGCATCATCCGCGCCAAGCACGGCATCCGCCGCGACCGCCACGGCAACGACTATGTCGCCAATGACGCCGAGACCAGGGCGTTGCAGGCCGAGATACGCGCGCTCAAGGAGCGCATCCAGGTGCTCGAACGCATCGCCACCGACAATAATCGCGCCGTCGCGCTCGACGAGGAAATCGAGAAGCTGCGCGACAGCAGCAAGATCTGAACGCCGGTAAAGGAGCAACGCTCATGGCTTTCATCACTCCCGACCTCACCACCGCGGCCATCGCCCTCGCCGGGCTCACCATCGTCAGCCTCGTCGCGCTGCGCGGCTGGCGCGACTGGATCCAGCTGAAGCGCGAGGAACTCGCCGCGGGCCACGCCCCGCTGGCGCACGATCCCACCGTGCCGCACGCCGGATCGCGGATCGAAATCGCCGACCTCAAGGAACGGCTGCGCAAGCTGGAAGCGATCGCGGCGGGGGTCGATCTGTAAGGCTCCGCCGTGTCTTTTCTTCGTCACGCTGAACTTGTTTGGCGTTTATCCCGGTCGCATCCGTCGGCGTCATTGCGTAGCGCCCGGACGATGGCTGGAGATTGCTTCGTCGCTGCGCTCCTCGCAATGACGAGTTGAGGTCTCCTTATGGTAAGAGGATAATCGCCAAACAAGTTCGGCATGACGGTTAGTGGGGACGAAAGGGCAAATCCCTTCCACCGCGCCACAAAATCTGCCACTGCCCGCGCCCATGCGCAGCCTCTCCGACATTTTCGACGAATATGACTTTCTCGACGGCGACGATCGCTATCGCCTGCTGATCGAACTCGGCCGCGAGCTGGAGCCGATGCCCGATGCATTGAAGACCGACGCGACGCTGGTGCGCGGATGCAGCGCAAGCGTCTGGGTCTATCCGGTGCCGCGGGACGATGGCCGCCTGCATTTCCTCGCCGACAGCAACGCCGCGATCACCAAGGGCATCGTCGCGCTCGTCCTCGCCGCGGTGCAGGACCGGCCCGCCGCCGAGGTCGCCGGCATGGACATCGCCGCCGCGCTCGCGCCCTTCGACCTGACGCGCCAACTCTCGTCGAACCGCACGCAGGGCGTGCCGAACATGATCGCGCTGGTTCAGGACACCGCCCGCCGCCTCGCCGCGGGCTGATCCATCACTTCGACAGGTCGCGCAGCAGGCTGTCCCAATGCGCGAGCGCCGGTGCGATGGCGGCGACGGGCACGCGCTCGTTGAGCCCATGCGCAAAGCTGTCGCTCGCTTTCGAGAACAGCCCCGCGACGCCATAGCTCGGCACGCCGTTCATGCGGAAATGATAGCTGTCGGTCGCGCCCGCGCTCATCGACGGGATGATCGGCAGGCCCGGCGCGCGCGCATGGACCGCTTTCCTCACCGCGGCCATCACGTCGGGGCGCAGCGGCGAGGCGTCGCTCGCGCTGGCGTCGGGGTCGGGCAGCACCTTGACCGCGGGGTCGGCGATGACGCGCTCCAGCTCCGCGCGCACCGCCTCGACCGCGACACCGGGAAAGATGCGGCAGTTGATGTTCGCGGTCGCGCGCTGCGGCAGCGCATTTTCGGCATGACCGCCCTTCACCAGCGTCGGCACGCAGGTGGTGCCGATCTGGCCCACATATTCGGGATCGGCGCGGATCGCCGCGATCGCCTTTGCGTCGGTCGGATCGGCGGCAAAGGCCTTCAGCGCCGCGCCGATCTCGCCGGCGACCTGGTCGGCGACGATCGGCAGGCCGATACGGGTCAATTCGTTGATCTGCGGCTGAAAGCGATAGGCGCCGATTTTGGCGAGCGCATTGGCGAGCTGGACGATCGCGTTGACGTCCGACGGGCGCGAGCTGTGACCCCCGGCATTGGTGACCTCCAGCGTGAAGTCGGCATAAGTCTTCTCGCCCGCTTGCAGGCTGTAATATCGCGGCGTGCCATCCTCGCCGACCAGCCCGCCGCCGCCGTCGCCGTTGAGCGCGAATTCGGCGTCCTTATATTTGGCGGCGAGCGCGCGCGTCGTCGCCATCTCGGTCTCTTCGTCGCCGGTGAGCAGCAGGATGATCGACCGCTTGGGCCGGAACTCCTCGCGCTTCAGCTGCGCCATCGCCGCGACCATCATCGCAATGTCGAACTTGTTGTCCTCCGACCCGCGCCCGAAAATATAACCATCCTCCTCGACCGGCACGAAGGGGTCGCGCGTCCAGTCCCTCGGGTCGGCCTCGACGACGTCCATATGGCCGAGCAGCAGGATCGGTTTCTTGTCGGTCGTGCCGCGCAGCGTGACGGCCAGCGTCGCCGTCTCGCCCATCGGGGTGATATCGATATCGGCGTCGGCATAGCCCGCGGCCTTCAGCACCCCGGCATAATAGGCCGCCAGCTCGGGCACCTTGCCGCGACCCTTCACCGTCGGGATCGCGATGCTGTCCTTCAATATCTGCTTGGCGGCCGCGGGATCGGCGGGTTTGGCTTGGGCGGGCGCGGCGGCGACGAGCGCGGCGGCGAGGGCGAGCGGCAGGGACAGGTTGCGCATGAAAATCAGTTAAGCGGCTTCGCCGACGGGCGGCAAGGGCCAAAGTTCTTGCCGCGCCGGACCGGATCGCCAACCTGCCGCCGAATCGGCTTGACCGGCGCTCGTTTCGATATAAATATGATATCATCTTTATGTCGACTCGGAGGGTTTTATGGTCGAGAGTGGGGCACCCGCGCTGAATCGCAGCCGCGAAACGCGCGCCAATACGCAAAGCGGCTATTTGATGCTGTTCATATGGCTGGTGCTGCTGGGCGTCGCCGCCTGGGCGGCGATCACCAACGCCAACGCCGATGTGATGAGCGCGTGGAAATGGATCGTCGCGGCCACCGCAGCGGTGATCGGCACGCTCATCCTCTGCGGCTTTTACCTCATCAACCCCAATGAAGCCGCGGCGATCCAGCTGTTCGGCGCCTATAAGGGCACCGACCGGCAGGAGGGGCTGCGCTGGGTGCTGCCCTGGCTGACGCGCAAGAAGATCGCGGTGCGCGCGAACAATGTCATTTCGGACAAGATCAAGGTCAACGACCTGCGCGGCAACCCGATCGAGATGGCGGCGCAGGTCGTGTGGCGCGTCACCGACACCGCGCAGGCGCTGTTCGACGTCGACGATTACAAGGAGTTTGTGATGGCGCAGATCGAGGCCGCGGTGCGCTCGATCGGCTCGCGCTACCCCTATGACGACATCGAGCATCAGGAGGTCACGCTGCGCGGTAACCATGAAGAGGTCGGCGCCGAACTGCGCAAGGCGCTGATCGAGCGGCTCACCGTCGCGGGCATCACCGTCGACGAATGCGGTCTCACCCACCTCGCCTATGCGCCCGAGATTGCGGGGGCGATGCTCCGCCGCCAGCAGGCCGAGGCGGTGATCGCCGCGCGCAAGAAGCTGGTTGAGGGCGCGGTGACGATGGTTGAAATGGCGCTCCAGCACCTGTCGGACAAAAAGGTCGTCGACCTCGACGACGAGCGCAAGGCGGCGATGGTGTCGAACCTGATGGTCGTGCTGTGCGGCGAACGCGATACGCAGCCCGTCGTCAACGCCGGCTCGCTTTACTGACGCAAGAATCCCGTTCGTGCCGAGCGACGTCGAGACACCCATCATAGGCACACGACCGCCCGGCATCTCGACGTCGCTCGATGCGAACGGGAAGTGAGGTTCCTTCATAATGCCCGGTTCTGCCAAAAAAGCCTTTGCCCTTCGCCTCGATCCCGCGCTCTACGCCGCGGTCGAGCGGATGGCGGCGGCCGAGCTGCGCAGCGCCAATGCCGAGATCGAGGTGCTGCTGCGCGAAGCGCTCGCGCGCCGCGGTGTGCCGGTGAAACCGCCCACGCCGCCGCGCCGTGGCCGCCCGCCGAAGACCGATGCGCAGGACTGATCCGGCGATTGCGCGCAATCACAAAAGGAGTTTCGACATGCTGCACCTGTTTCTGGACAACCGCCCCTGGTTCCGCGCGAAGCGGCGCGGTTATGGCACCGGCCTGCCGATCGCGTGGCAGGGCTGGGCGATGCTGGCGGCGCATATCGCGCTCATCACCGGCGTTGCGCTGTTGCTGCGCGCGCAACCCGTCGCGCTGACCCTTGCCGTCATCCTCGCGGGGCTGGCGCCCCTGCCGCTCTATCGCGCGCGAACCGAAGGCGGCTGGCGCTGGCGTTGAGATGACGGCTTTGGGGTGGGGGTCGGGCGTCGAGCGCGACCAATAGCCTTGGACACCCTCACCCAACCCTCTCCCAAGGGGAGAGGGCTTTTTATGGCCGCTTCCGCCCGAAACCGGCCGCAACCTCGACCGGCCCGCTCCTTCAGCTACCCGCTATGCGCGTCGCGCAGTTCGCGTTTCAGCACCTTGCCGATGGGACTGCGCGGCAGTTCGTCGACTTGCCTGATCGCGCTGAGCCGCTGCGTCTTGCCGACCTTGGCGTTGCAGGTCTCGCGCACGCTTTCGGCATCGGCGCCGGGTTTCAGCACGACGAAGGCGACCGGGGTTTCGCCCCATTCCTCGCTCGGCATCCCGACAACCGCCGCCTCGACGACGCGCTCGTCGGCGAGCAGGATCGCCTCAAGGTCGCTCGGAAAGATGTTGAACCCGCCCGAAATGATCATGTCCTTCGCGCGGTCCATCAGCGTCAGAAACCCGTCCTCGTCGATGCGGCCGATGTCGCCGTGGCGATAGAAGAGATTTCCCTCGCTGTCGTACCAGTGCATCGCCTTCGTCGCTTCGGGGCGGTTGTTGTATCCGGTCATCATCGCGGGGCTGCGGCCGACGATCTCGCCCACCGACCCTGGCGGCAGTTCCTTGCCCTCCTCGTCGATCACCTTGGCAATATGGCCGGGCGCGGGCTTGCCGACGGTGTGCAGCTTGTCGGGAAATTGATGCGCTTCGAGGATGAATGCGGCGCCGCCCTCGGTCATGCCATAGATTTCGACGAGGCCGCCCGGCCAGCGTTTCAGCACATCGGCCTTGAGCGCGGCGGGGAAGGGCGCCGAGGTGCAGTATTTCATCACAAAGCTCGACAGGTCGAAGCGGTCGAAATCGTCGAGCGCCATGATGCGGCGATATTGCACCGGCACGAGCATGCAGTTGGTCGCGCGCTCGCGCTGCGCGAGTTCGAGGAAAGCGCGCGCGTCAAACTTTTTCATCAGCACGACCCGCCCGCCCGACCCGACCGTCGGCATGAAGCTCGCCATCGTCGTGTTCGAATAGAGCGGGGTCGACAGGATCGTCACCGCGTTCGGGCCATAGGCAGGGGCGCCGCGCTGGATATGCTGCCAGCGCATCGCATGGCTGTGAATAATGCCCTTGGGCGTGCCCGTCGTGCCCGACGAATAGATGATATTGAACCCGTCGTCGGGGCCGATCGCGACGGGGTGCGGCGCGGCGGCTGCGGGGGCGATCCAGTCGGCCAGCGGCGTCCCCGCGTCGCTGCCGTCCATCGCGATCACCTCGCTTGCGGCGATGTCCTGCCCTTTAAGGCTCGCCTGCGCCGCGGCGTCGAGGAAAAGGTGACGCGCGCCGGTGTCGGCGATCATCGCCGCCATCTGTTCGCCCGTCGCGCTGTTGGTGATCAACCCCGCTACTCCGCCCGCGCGCAGCGTGCCGAGGATGATCGCCATCTGCTCGACGCTGTTCAGGCCCGCAATCGCTGTGCGGTCGCCTTTGACGAATCCATCCTGCTGCAACCGCGCGGCGATTCGGTCGGTCAATTGATCCAGTTCGGACCAGCTGAGCCGCCGCTCGGCATCGGCCGCCGCTACGGCATCGGGGCGTTCCGCGGCATGGGCGCGGACAAGGTCGGGCAGGGTGGCGAAGTCGCCGTCAAGCATCTCGATACTGGTCATGGCCCAAGCGTTAGCACAGCCGAAAGGCGGTGCAATGCCGCCGCCTTTCACGCGCCTGGCCGGGAGTGCGGCGGGAACTGCCCTGCGATCGAGGCGCGCCGGCGTATCGCAACCTGTCACGCCTTGCAGCTTGCTTGACCAAAAGTTTCAGCTTGCTACTCATCTTCGACATAAAGAAACGAACGATTCCCGGAGATGATGCCCGATGCACCCCTCAGTCCACGCGCGTAGCAATCCCGACAAGGCCGCGATCATCGTCGCGGAGACGGGCGAGGCGATCAGCTATGGCGAACTCGACGCCGCGTCGAACCGCGCCGCGCAACTGTTCCGCGCGCATGGGCTGGGGCACGAGGATGTCGTCGCCTTCATGCTCGACAACACGCCGCATTATTATGGCCTGACCTGGGGGGCGCAGCGCGCGGGGCTGCGTTACGTCTGCATCTCGTCGCGGCTGACGCAGGACGAAACCGACTATATCCTGGACAATTCGGGCGCGCGGATCCTGATCGTTTCGGCCAGTCTCGCGGACGCCGCGCAGCGGCTGACGACCGACATCAAGCGCTTCGCGATGGGCGGCGATATCCCCGGCTATGAAAGCTGGGAGGACGCCGTTGCCGCGATGCCCGCGACGCGGGTGGCGGACGAGCGCGCGGGGGTCGACATGCTCTATTCGTCGGGCACCACCGGGCGGCCCAAGGGCGTGCGCGTGCCGCTGCCCGACGATCCCGCCATCGACGCCGTGAACAGCCTCGTCATGCTCGCCTCGGCGGTGTTTCAGATCAATGCGGACAGCATCTATCTGTCGCCCGCGCCGCTCTATCATGCCGCGCCGCTGCGCTGGTCGATGACGATCCACCGGCTCGGCGGCACCGTCGTCCTGATGAAGAAGTTCGATCCCGAAGCGGCGCTCGCGCATATCGAAAAATATCGGGTCAACAGCAGCCAGTGGGTGCCGACGCATTTCGTGCGGATGCTGAAATTGCCGGACGAGGTGCGGCGCCGCTACGACACCTCGTCATTGAAGGTCGCGATCCACGCCGCGGCGCCGTGCCCGGTGCCGGTCAAACAGGCGATGATCGACTGGTGGGGGCCGGTCCTGTATGAATATTACGCCGGGTCCGAAGGCAATGGCATGACCTTCATCTCCAGCGCCGACTGGCTGACGCACAAGGGCAGCGTCGGGCGACCGATCCTCGGCACGGTGCATATCATGGGCGAGGACAATGAAACCGAGCTTGGCCCGAACGAGGAAGGCACGGTCTTTTTCGAGAGCGACAATGTCTTTGAATATCATGGCGACGACGAAAAAACCGCGTCGAGCCGCAATTCAAAGGGCTGGTCGACGCTCGGCGACGTCGGGCGGCTCGACGAGGAGGGCTTTCTCTACCTCACCGACCGCAAGAGCTTCATGATCATTTCGGGCGGCGTGAACATCTATCCGCAGGAAATCGAGAATCATCTCGTCACCCATCCCAAGGTCGCCGACGTCGCCGTGGTCGGCGGCCCGCACGAGGAAATGGGCGAAGAGGTGATCGCGGTCGTCCAGCCCGCCGACATGGCCGAGGCAGACGACGCGCTGCGCGACGAACTCATCGCCTATGCGCGCGAAAAATTGTCGGGGGTGAAGATTCCGCGCCGCATCGACTTCCTCGAATCCTTGCCGCGCCACGACACCGGCAAGCTCTACAAGCGCCTGCTGCGCGACCGATATTGGGGGAAGGAAAAGGCTGGGGCGGAGGCTTGATCCGATGACCGCCGCGCGCGTCGAGTTTTTCTTCGACCTTTCCTCGCCCTGGACCTGCCTCGCGTTCCACAATCTGCCCGGCGTCCTCGAACGCACGGGCGCGAGCGCGGTGTACCGCCCGATCCTCGTCGGCGGCGTGTTCAATGCGGTCAATCCGGCCGTCTATGCGGCGCGCGAGCAGGTGGACAACCGGCGGCTCCAGCATGGCTGGAAGGTGCTGAAGGACTGGGCGCGGCTCGCCGGGGTGCCGATGAACTTTCCGTCGCAGTGGCATCCGGCGAAGAGCATCGCCGCGATGCGCTTCTGCTGCGCGCTCGAGGCGGATCAGGCCGCGCTCGTGCGGTTCGCGCGCGGCGCCTTTGCGAGCTATTTCGATCGGCAGGAAAATCTCGACGACCCCGCGGTGCTCGCGGCTCTCGCCGATGCCGAGGGGCTGGACGGCGCTGCGCTTGCCGCCGCGGCGGGCAGCGATGCGGTGAAGGCGCGGCTGCGCGCGAACACCGATGAACTCATCGCGCGCGGCGGCTATGGTTCGCCGACGATCTTCGTCGACAGCGACGATATGTATTTCGGCAACGACCAGCTTCCGCTCGTCGAAGCCGCCTTGAAACGTTGAAAAGGACGCTCGCGTGAAAGACCGGATTTCGATCACCATGCTGGAGGGCGGCATCGCCGACGTCCGGCTGATCCGTGCCGACAAGATGAACGCGCTCGACGCGGCGATGTGGGAAGCGCTGGCGCAAGCTATCGACCAGCTCAAGGCCACGGCGGGCCTGCGTGTCGTCGTCCTGTCGGGCGAAGGCCGCGCCTTTTGCGCCGGGCTCGACCTGTCGAGCCTTGGCGGCGATCGCGATCCGGGGGCGAGCAGCGCGGGCGGCAACCTGTCCGACCGCACGCGGGGCATCGCCAACAACGCCCAATATGCCGCGTGGGGCTGGCGCGAACTGCCGGTGCCGGTGATCGCCGCGGTGCATGGCGTCGCCTTTGGCGCGGGCAGCCAGATCATGGCCGCCGCCGACATCCGCATCGTCCACCCCGACACGCGCATCGCGATCATGGAGATGCGCTGGGGGCTCGTCCCCGACGTCGCGGGCATGGCGCTGTGGCGCACACAGGTCGCCGACGATGTGCTGCGCGAGCTGATCTACACCAACCGCGAATTCACCGGGTCGGAGGCGAAGCTGCTCGGCTTTGCGACGCATGTGTCCGACGATCCGCTCGCCCGGGCGATGGAGCTGGCCGAAGTCATTGCCGACAAGAACCCCCATGCGATCCGCGGCGCCAAGCGGCTGTGCAACATGCTGGGCCATGCAAGCGATGCCGAGATATTGCAGGCCGAAAGCGACGAGCAGGTCAAGGTCATCCGCACCCCGAACCAGATCGAGGCGGTGATGGCGCACATGCAGAAGCGCAGGCCGAATTTTGTGGATTGATTGATTTCGTCATTGCGAGGAGCCGAAGGCGACGCGGCAATCCCCAGCTGTCCGCCCTATGCGAGGTCGAGGGCTGGAGATTGTTTCGCTTCGCTCGCAATGACGGTGGTTTAGAGCAAATTGCGCGAAATCTGAATCATCCGTCTCCCCTCGTCTTCGCTCGGGGAGGCGGTGCAGATTTATGACACGGTGGATTAAAGCAACCTGAAAAACCGCGCCGCATTGTCCCAGTCGCGTCGCTTCGCCGCGCGCGCCTTTTGCGCTTCATCGTCGGCGCCCCAGCGGCGTTCCTGATACAGCTCGTCGAGGCTGACCGCGCGCCACAGGGCGTCGGCGTCGAACGCGTTTTCGAGCAACGCAAGACCCGCGACGAGCGAGCCGCCGATCGTCACCAGCGGGGTCAGCGCGGTGATCCGCCAAGCGTCCTGCGCGAGCACGGCATCCTGCAACCTCGCGACGGTTGCGGCGGGCTGGTCGACCGGCAGCACGCCCTGCGCCAGCGCAAATTCGACGCCATAGCGATCCTCGGCCCACGTCAGCAGCGGGTTCCACGCGGCGGCCTGTTCGGCCTGCAACGCCGCGTCGCGTGCGTCGCGGTAACAAAGCAGGTCGGTCGTCGCATAGGCCGCGACCGGCGCCGCAAAAGCCGCGACATCGGGCGCCGCCAGGTCGATCGCGGCATTGGTCAGCCCGGTCATCGGCATCGCGACGGGGTCGACCGTCTCGCCCACCGCGCGCCATTCGTCGGCGATCGCGTCGGCGAGCGCGGCGCTCGCCACCGCCAGCGGCGCGCGCTGCGGCGTGCGCACCGGGCGTCCGTCGAGCGCGATGCCCCAACCGTCGCCCTCGGGGACGACGGCGACCGTTTTCCAGAAGCGTTTCACGAGCCTTTGGGCGAGCGCCAGCGGCGCGCCAGCAATAGTGGCATCACCGCGAAATCAAACGCGCCGACCAGCACGATCGCTGCGCCGATCCAGCGATCGGTCGGCTGCCCCGCGAGCGAAAGGCCGCCGCTGATGAGGATGAAACCGATCGCGATGAAGGCGACGCCCATCAGGCGCATGATCGTCAGCGCGAAAAAGCGTTTTTTGGCGAGAGCATCGTCGTTCGGGGTCATGCGCCCTCCCTATCGCCGCCGGGGTGGGGCATCAACTGCGCGCGCGCGGCCGCGTGGAGCGCGGCGACGGCTTTTTCGCGGCGGACTTGCCTGTCTTCGCCGTCCTTTTCGCCTTGGCCTTGGGCTTCGGTTTGCCGACATGGTCGGTCGGCTTGCTCGTCGCTGTGCGCCCGCGCCGTTCGCCGCGCCGCGCCTTGCGGATCTGCTTGGCATGCGCCTTCGCCGCTGCCTTTTCGACGGCCTTTTTGGGTGGTCCCTTGGCGACATCGTCGATCCCGACCTCGCCGAGCAGCGGGTCGAAGCCGAGCGCGTCGAGGCTCGCGGAGAAATGTTCGGGCGCCTCGGCGCTCACGTCGATCGCGCCGCCGTCGGGATGGTCGATGCGCAGCCGACGGCTGTGCAGGTGCAGCTTGCGGCTGATCGTCCCGGTCAGGAAAGCGCCCTTGCCGCCATATTTGCCGTCGCCGACGATCGGGTGGCCGATCGCCGCCATATGGACGCGTAGCTGGTGGGTGCGTCCGGTCAGCGGCTGCAATTCGACCCAGGCGGCGCGATTGCCCGCGCGGTCGATGACCCGGTAGCGCGTCTTCGAGGCCAGCCCGCTGTCGTGGACGTGCATCTTCTCGCCGCCCGACCCCGGCTGCTTGGCGAGCGGCAGGTCGATCTCGCCCTGCGCGATGTCGGGCACGCCGACGACGATCGCCCAATAGGTTTTTTTCGCGCTGCGGTTCGAAAAGCTCTTGGCGAACCAGGCCGCGGCGCGCGGTGTGCGCGCCACCAGCAGCGCGCCCGACGTATCCTTGTCGAGCCGGTGGACCAGCTTGGGGCGCACCGGCGCGTCATATTTGAGCGCGTCGAGCAATCCGTCGACATGGTGCTCGGTCTTCGTGCCCCCCTGCGTTGCGAGGCCGGGCAGCTTGTTGAGCACGATGGCGCTCGCGTCGCGGTGGATCAGCATCGATTCGGCGAGCGCGACGTCGGCGTCGGTCAGTGGGCGGCCCTTGCGCGCCGGGCGCGCCTCGGCCTCGACGGGCGGGACCGGCATCACGAGCTTTTGCCCTGCCGCGATCCTGTCCGACACATCGGCTTTCCTGCCGTCGAGCATGAGCTGCCCCGATCGTGCCCAGCGTGCGAGCAGCGCGTGCGGCGTTCCCGGCCGATGGCGCTTGAACCAGCGGTCGAGCCGGATGCCGTCGTCCTCTTCGCCGACGATCGCGCTGTCGAGGCTGGCTGCGCGCGCGCTCATGCCGGAAGCTGCCGAACGGCGATGATGCCCGCGCCGCAGGCGAGCAGCGCGCCGATGACCGACGCCAGCACGTAAAAGGCCGCCTGCCCGGTGTGTCCGCGCTCGAAAAGCAGCCAGAACTCCATGCTGAAGGACGAAAAGGTGGTGAACCCGCCCAATATGCCGACCCCGACGAACAGCCGCGCCGTCTCGCCGCCCGCACCGCTGCGCGCAAGGAGGCCGATCAGCAGCCCCATGGCGAGGCTGCCGACGATATTGACCGACAGCGTCCACCAAGGAAAGCCGGGGCCAAGCCGCGCGAGCATCGCCTGGCCGACCAGATGGCGGGCGCCGGCGCCGATCGCGCCGCCGATCATGACGGGAAACAGGCTGTTCATGGCGCTCGCCCTAGCCCGAATCGACGGCGAGGCAAAGGTGGCATTGCCATGCCCCGGATCATGCGTCGGGCGATGCGGCGGCGGTGGCGGGCTGCTCCTGTGCGGCGCGCCAGTCGGCGGGCGCGGTAAAGCCGCCCTGCCAGATGCCGCGCCGCGCGGCTTCGGCGCCCGCCTCTTCGCCGCGATATTCCGTGTCGCTTGCCACTGCCCAGCCCTGGCGGACCATTTCGGCGCCCAGGTCGACGCCTTTCGGAAAGGGAGCGGTCCGACAGCTTGCGAGCGTGCGGTCATAGCGGTCCTTGGCCGTCAGCGTGCAATGCAGCGGCCCGCGACCCGCAAGCCGCTCGAGCGCTTGCCGCGCTTCGCGTCCGCACGGCCAGGGGACGCCGACGCGTGTGCAAAGCTGCCGATATTCGACCGCGTCGATCCCCGTCAGCCGGATCGTCACACGCGCCCCGTCGAGCCGGACGATCAGGCTGTCGCCGTCGATCACCTGCACCAGCGGCACCGATTGGGCAGGCAGCGGTCGCGTGAACCAGGCGGCGAACGCCAGCCCCGCCAGCAGCAGCGCCGCCCCGGCCGCGCGAAGCCGCTTGCGCCAGACCCGTCGGGAAAGAGGAGAGAGATGCCGCATCATCATCGTCTCGACTGATCGCGGCGCGGCGACCTGGCAAGCCCTAATAAGCGGTTGACGATGAGAACAAAACATGTCCAGAATGGAGCTATCCGGCCAGCCGACGTTCGCGCTGTCCGGCCCGATCCGCGCTTTGGTCCGGTTTGGCGGCGAACAGGAGCGAACAAAATGCGAATCTCACCAAAATGACGGCAGGATCACGTCAGGGTGGAGTGGTGATACAGGGGGTGACGTCATGATGGACCATGGAGTGCAGCCTTGGTTCGGCCCGTCGGACGAGGGGGCCGCTTATGGTGAGGCGTTTCCGGCGGCGATGACGGACGGGACGATCCCGCGCGGCATCGCATCGCCGATGCTGCTCGTCGGGCCGCCGGGCGACTGGATCGGGCAGGCGTCGCGCGCCGAGGTGCGCCTCGCGGGCACGCTCGCGCCGTCGCGCGCTGCGGCCTATATCCGCCAGGTCGCGATGCTCGACATCGTCTGGCTCGCGGCGGCGGAAACGATCGAATCCGCGACCTTTGCCGAAATCTGTGCGGCGATCGTGCCGCGCGGCTGCACGCTCGTCTGCGAAACCAGCCTGGCCGCGCTCGATCGGGTGGCGGCGGCGATCCCGGCCTCGATCGATACGCAACTGCTCGTCGATGCCGACCCGGCCGACAAGCTGGTGGCGCTCGCGGCCGCGCGGCGCACGCGCTTCGCCGAATTCAACGACGTGGCGCGCGACGATGCGATGGAACGCATCGACCGGCTGCAGGAAGAGGTGGCGCGCATCGCGCGGATGCTGGGCGACCTTGCCGCGCAGCAGGGCGGGTTGCCCGGCGCCCCCAAGGGCTTCGCGTCGCGCGGCGGCGACGTCGGCGATCTTGTCGGGCAACTCCGCTCGCCCGCGCGCGATTTTGCTGCCATGCCGCGCAGTTTTATGCCCGAGGAGCGGATGCTCGACCGTCAGCGCGCCAAGCAGGTGCGGCGGATGCTGCGCCAGCGGCGGATGCGCGAACATTATTTCCCCGCCGACCTGTTCGCCGACCCGGCGTGGGACATGCTGCTCGACCTTTATGCCGCACGGCTCGAACGCCAGCCGGTGTCGGTGTCGAGCCTCTGCATCGCCGCCGCGGTGCCGGCGACCACCGCGCTGCGCTGGATCAAGACGATGACCGACGCCGGACTATTCCTGCGCGAACAGGATCCGCACGACGGTCGCCGCATCTTCATCGCGCTGGCCGAGGGCGCTTATGATGCGCTTTCGCGTTATTTCGAGGCACTCGACGAATAGGCCGGATGGGACCATGCCGTCGGGGATTCCCCTCGGCCGCGGCAGCGCTTATGGTCGGATCGAGGAGGACCGCCGCCGATGCCGATCATGGCCGCCCGTGCCTATCACGAAGGCAAGCTTGTGCGCGACCTTGGCCCGCAGGAGATGGTGCCCGAGGATTGCGATCCGGGCGATTTTTTCTGGCTCGGGCTTTACGCGCCGACCCCTGATGAGCTGGCGGGCATCGCACGGCGGTTCGGCCTTCATCCGCTCGCGGTCGAAGACGCACTGAAGGCGAACCAGCTGCCGAAGGTCGAGGTTTACGGCGACCAGCTTTTCGTCGTCGCGCGCACCGCCACGCTCGACGGCGACGCCATCCATGCGGGCGAAACCGCCCTCTTCCTTGGCCCGCATTTTCTGGTGAGCGTTCGCCACGGCTCGGCGCGCGCGCACACCGACGTGCGCACCCGGCTCGAAAGCCTGCCTGCCAAGCTCGCGCACGGTCCCGATTATGTCCTCTATGCCGTGCTCGATTTCATCGTCGACGGCTATTTTCCGGTGATCGACGCGATCGAGGATCGGATGCTGGCGGTCGAGGATCGCGTGATGGACACGCCGCTCAGCGCCGCGGACATTCGCCATCTTTACAAGCAAAGGCACGAAATCATCCGTTTCCAGCGACTCGTCGGGATGATGAAGGAAGTCGCCGCGCGGCTCGCCAATGGCGACGAACTGCCCGCGATCGACCCTGTCGTGCGTCCCTTTTATCGCGATGTGTGGGATCATGTGCAGCGCGCCGAATATCGCCTTGCGGGGCTGCGCGACATTGCGGTGTCGGTGATCGAAACCAACGGGATGCTCGAACAGCAGCGCCAGGGCGCGATCACGCGCCAGCTCGCCGCCTGGGCCGCCATCCTCGCGGTGCCGACCGCGATCGCCGGCATCTACGGGATGAACTTCGACCATATGCCCGAACTGCGCTGGCGCTTCGGTTATCCGCTGGTCGTCGGCGCGATGGCGGCGATCTGCTCCGCGCTTTATTGGCGGTTCAAACGCATCGGCTGGCTTTGACCCGCCGACGCGCGGCTTGCCAGCCGCGGCGCCTTGTGGCAGGGGCGCGCTTCCCTTCGGGGGCGCTTAGCTCAGTTGGTAGAGCATCTCGTTTACACCGAGAGGGTCGGCGGTTCGAGCCCGTCAGCGCCCACCATTCCTCCCTTCGGGCCCGGCTGCTCGCTCATCGCTATCCGTCGATCGTGTCGCCCGACAGCGGCGTCGCGCGCATCGACGCGCGCGTGGCGAATCCGTCGAACCAGTCGCTGAGGCGCGGGTGGGCACGAAAGGAGGGGAGGCCGCGAAACTCGAGCCAGTCGAGCGTGGTCGCGAGCGCGATCTGCCCGACATGGACCGGCGCGCCGAAATCCATTTCGCGTTCGAGCCACGCAAAGCTCGCTTCCAGCTTGGCGACATAACCATCGCTCAGCGCGGGAAAGCGCAGCGCTTCGGGGCGCCGCTCATTTTCCCAGCGGATCGCGATTCCCGCATCGGCCAGTCCTTGCGCAAGCGCCTCCAGCCGCAGCGCCTGCCAGCGCGCTTCGGATACGGCGGGGATCAGCGGCGGCCCGTCGTGGAGCGTGTCGAGATAGGCGCAGATGACGGTTGAATCGAAGAGTGCGGGCAGGCCGGGGCGCAGCAGCACCGGCACCTTGCCGAGCGGATTGTGCGCGAATACCTCGTCGTTGCGCAGCATCGGGCTCGTTTCATGGTGGATGACGGCGATGTCGGCGACGACGCGGGCTTCGTGCGCAAAGACCAGCGCCTTGCGGGCGAAGGGCGAGTGCGTCTGATACAGGAGCGTGGCGATCATGGCTTGGGTCTTTCTGTCAGGGCATGGAAGGCGGGCGGTGGCCGGTCACGACTGTTGGATCGCCGCGGCGCGGAGGATGGCGGCGAGCGCCGCGGTGACGCCAATGGCCATGGGAATATCCAGAAACTCATCGGGACCGTGCGCATTCGATTGCGGGCCGAGCACCCCCGTCACCACGAACTGCGCCGCGGGGAAGCGCGTGCCGAGCATGGTCAGGAAGGGGATACCGCCGCCGCCGCCCCACGCGGCGCTTGGGCGACCGAAGGCGAGCGTCGATGCTTCGCCGAGCGCGCGCTCCAGCCATTCGGCGGTCGGCGGGGCATGCCAGCCGGGCGAGGTGAAGGCGATGTCGAATCGCACGTCGCAGCCATAAGGCGGGTCGGCTTCGAGCAGCCGCTTGAGCGCGGTGCCCGCCGCTTCGGGGTCGAGCGTCGGCGGCAGGCGGAGGCTGAGCCGCAGCGCGGTCGCTGGCAGCATAACCGATGCGGCGTCGCGAACCGCCGGAAGCCCGTCGGCGCCAAGCACCGCGAGCTGCGCGCGCCAGGCGCGCTGGAGCAACAGCGCCGCGACATCGTCCGACACGGGCTGCGCGCCCGGCACGAAGGGCATGGCGTCGTAGACCGCGCGGCCAAGGGCACCGGCGGCTGCGTCGGCTTCCGCGCGTCGCGCGGCCGGGACGTCGGCGATGAACTCGGGCGCGATGACGCATCCCGTCGCCGGATCCTCGATCCGAGCAAGCAGATGCGTCGCGATGCGAAAGCTCGACGGCACGATCCCCGACGCCTCGCCCGAGTGGATCGCCGCCTGCAGCACCCGGACGTTGAGCGTCCCCGCCACCTGCCCCCGCAGCGACGAGGTGGTCCAGAACTGGTCATAGTCGCCACACATGGAATCGAGCGCGACAACGAGCGACGGAGAACCCAACCGGTCGGCGAGAAGGTCGAAATAGAAGGGCAGATCCTCGCTGCTCGATTCCTCGCACGCCTCGATCAGCAACAGGCAGCGCGGGCGGGGCAGATGCTGCTCGTTGAGCGCCAGGATCGCGAGGATCGCACTGAACATCGCATAACCGTCGTCGGCGCCGCCGCGGCCATAAAGACGGTCGCCTTCCAGCACCGGCGTCCACGCCGACCGGCCTTCGCTCCAGCCTTCCATTTCGGGTTGTTTGTCGAGATGGCCGTAGAGGATGACGGGCGCCGTGTTGTCGCCCGTTCCTGGAATGTCGATGAACAGCAGCGGCGTACGCCCCTGCAATTCGTGGAGTTCGACTGCGGTGCCGTTGATTGTGGCGAGATGTTCCCTTGCCCAGTCCGCGAACATCTCGGCTGCGGCGCGCATATGTCCCTTTGCCGCCCAATCAGGGTCGAAGGCGGGCGAAACGCAGGGAATCGCAATATATTCGGTGAGCGTCGGCATGACGTCCCGGTCCCATTTTTCCCTGATATATTGTTTCAGTCGGTCGTGCTGCATCGTGGCTCCCTTTCGATCCTGCGGCCAGGATAGGCGGGCTGCGCGCGGGCAGGCCGCGAACTTCGTCACGAAAATGCGGTTGCCCGGCGCATCGGGCTGCTATGATGCGGCCATGGAACCGTTGGATGCCTTTGATCGCCGCCTGCTCGCACTGCTTCAGCAGGACGCAGGCCAGACCGCCGAGCAGCTTGCCGAGCATGTCGCGCTGTCGGTGTCGGCGATCCAGCGGCGCATCCGGCGCCTGCGCGATCGCGGCGTGATCGTGAAGGATATTGCGCTGTGCGATCCCAGGAAGCTCGGTCGCCCGACTTTCTTTATCGTGTCGTTGCAGGTCGAGCGCGAGCGCCCCGAGCTGCTCGCCGAACTCAAACGCTGGCTCAATGCCGAGGAGCAGGTGCAGCAGGTCTATTATGTGACAGGCGAGGCCGATTTCATCCTCGTGCTGACCGCACCCGACACCGAAAGCTATGATGACCTGATGGCGCGGCTCGTCGCGGCGAACCCCAATGTTCGCCGTTTCACCACCAATGTCGCGCTCGGCGTCGTCAAGCGCGGCTTGGCGATCGCGATCCCCGAGGCGCGATAGCTGTAATCTTTGCCGTTTCACCGCGCGGCGAGCGGTGCGATTGCGGCGCGCCTGCCCGCTCGTGCTTTATGTTCGGCGGCATGAACAGCCTGCCTTCGCCGATCGGCGCGCCACCCACCCCGCTCCTCTCGCTGCCGCGGCTTGCCGACCGGCTCGGCATTGCCGCCGTGCTGGTGAAGGCTGAGAATCGCCGCGCGCTCGGCAATTTCAAATCGCTGGGCGGTACGCGCGCGGCGCGGCTGGCGCTCGCGCGCCTTGATGGGATGGAGAGCGATGGCGACGTCGAGCGCAGGCTGATTTGCGCGAGCGACGGCAACCATGGTCTTTCGGTCGCGGCGGCGGCGCGTGATGCCGGGGTCGGCGCACGCATCTATTTGCCGCACCATGTGAGCGCGGCCCGCGCGGCACGCATCGCGGCGATGGGCGCAACAATCATGCGGGTGCAGGGCACCTATGACGACGCCGTGCGCGAAGCCGCCGCGGCCGCGACGCGTGGCGAGGGCCTGTTGATCGCCGATACGACGGCGGATCATAACGATCCGGTCGTTCGTGATGTCATGGCGGGCTATGCGACGGTTGCCGAGGAAATCATTGTCCAGATCGAAAGCGAAGGCCTGCCGCGTCCTTCGCATATGTTCGTGCAGGCGGGTGTTGGCGGCTTTGCCGCGGCGATGGCGGAGTTGCTGACGCCGGCAATGGCGCTGCCCGCGATGACCGTGGTGGTCGAGCCCGCGGCGGCGGCCTGCGTCGCTGCCGGACTTGAGGCCCGTGGCCCGGTCCAGATCGAAGGCACGCTCGAAACCTGCGCCGACATGCTGTCCTGCGGCGCCGCGTCGGCGCCCGCGCTCGCGATTCTGCTCCGTCACGCAGCGCACTCGATTCAGGTGGGCGAGGCGGCGTTGCGCGATGCGTGTCCTGTCCTCCGAAACAGCGGCGGTCCTGCGACGACCCCTTCCGGGGCGGCTGGGCTTGCCGGGCTGGTCGCCGCGTGCGACCGTGCGGAAAAGCGTCGTGCGATCGGCCTCGGCAAGCGATCGGTCGTGCTTCTCTTCGTGACCGAGGGGTTATGCTGAACGCCCGTCCTGGCCTGAGCGCCATACCGTCCACAGCGTGAACAGCCCCATCGCCGCCCAGACGATGTTGAGCGCCGCCGACGGGATCGCGCCATTATAGCCCGAATTGATGATGAAACCGGCCGCCCCGGCGACGTTCATCCATTGATAGACATAACCGCGCGCCTCGAGCTTGCCGAGCGACAACAGGACATAGGCGGCAAGGATGATCGCCGCGGCAGCCCAGCCGATGACTTCGATGACGATCGTTACGACGGACATGCGCTTCGTCTCCAAATGAAAACGCCCGCCCCTGCGAGGGGGCGGGCGCTTGCGGCGTCAGTCGGCGGCGGCGTCAGGCCGCGAGCTTGCGCAGCACATAATGCAGGATGCCGCCGTTCATATAATATTCGACCTCATTCGCCGTATCGATGCGGCAGAGCGTGTCGAAGGCGAAGGTCGAGCCGTCGGGGCGCGTTACCTCGACCGTCACCGTCTGGCGCGGTTTCAGGTCGGCGACGCCGGTTATGGTGAACTGGTCGTCGCCGGTCAGGCCCAGCGTCTCGCGCGTCTGGCCGTCGGTGAATTGCAGCGGCAGCACGCCCATGCCGACAAGGTTCGAGCGGTGGATACGCTCGAAGCTTTCGACGATCACGGCGCGGACGCCGAGCAAATTGGTGCCCTTTGCCGCCCAGTCGCGCGACGAGCCGGTGCCATATTCCTTGCCCGCGATCACGACGAGCGGGGTGCCGTCGGCCTTGTGGCGCATCGCGGCGTCATAGATCGGCATGACTTCGTCGCCATAACGCGACATGCCGCCTTCGATGCCGGGGACCATTTCATTCCTGATCCGGATGTTGGCGAAGGTGCCGCGCATCATCACCTCATGGTGGCCGCGGCGGGCGCCGTAGCTGTTGAAGTCGGCCTTGCTAACCTGATGTTCCATGAGCCATTTTCCGGCCGGCGAGTCCGCCTTGATCGACCCCGCGGGGCTGATGTGGTCGGTGGTGATGCTGTCGCCGAGGATCGCCAGCGGCTTGGCGTTCACAATGTCCGACACCGGCGCCGGGGTCATTGTCATCCCCTCGAAATAGGGCGGGTTCGCGACATAGGTCGATCCGGCGCGCCACTGATAGGTGTCCGACCCCTCGACCGAAATCTTCTGCCAATGCTCGTCGCCCTGATAGACATGGGCATAGCGCGCCAGGAACATGTCGCGGTCGACCGCGCCGGCGATCGCGTCGGCGACTTCCTGATTGGTCGGCCAGATGTCGGCGAGGAAGACGTCCTGGCCGTCCTTGTCCTGCCCGATCGGGGTGGTGGTGAAATCCTCCGTCACCGTGCCCTTGAGCGCATAGGCGACGACGAGCGGCGGCGAGGCGAGGAAGTTCGCGCGCACGTCGGGCGACACGCGCCCCTCGAAGTTGCGGTTGCCCGACAGCACCGACGCGGCGACAATGTCATTGCCGTTGATCGCGGCCGAAATCGGTTCGGCGAGCGGCCCCGAATTGCCGATGCAGGTGGTGCAGCCATAGCCGACAAGATTGTAGCCGACCGCGTCGAGATGGTCCTGCAGCCCCGCCTTGACCAGATAGTCGGTGACGACCTGCGACCCCGGCGCGAGCGAGGTCTTGACCCACGGCTTCGGCTTCAGCCCGCGCTCGTTCGCTTTCTTGGCGACCAGCCCCGCGGCGACCATCACGCCGGGATTCGAGGTGTTGGTGCAGCTGGTGATCGCCGCGATCACGACGTCGCCGTCGCCGATGTCATGCTCCTTGCCCGCGACCGGCACGCGCACCGGCGCATCCTTGCCATAGACTTTCTTGAGGTCGGCGTTGAACACATCGTCGACCTGGGTGAGCACGACCTTGTCCTGCGGCCGCTTCGGCCCCGCAAGCGACGGAACGACGCTGCCCATGTCGAGCTCGAGCGTGTCGGTGAACACCGGATCGGGCATGTCGGCCGACAGCCACAGCCCCTGCGCCTTGGCATAGGCTTCGACCAGCGCGATATTGTCGTCCGAGCGGCCGGTGAGGCGCATATAGTCGAGCGTCTTGTCGTCGATGCCGAAAAAGCCGCACGTTGCGCCATATTCGGGCGCCATATTGGCGAGCGTCGCACGGTCGGCGAGGCTGAGCGAGGCGAGGCCGGGACCATAATATTCGACGAAGCGCCCGACGACGCCCTTGGCGCGCAGCATCTGCGTCGCGGTGAGCACAAGGTCGGTCGCAGTGACGCCTTCCTTGAGCTTGCCCGTCAGCTTGAACCCGACGACTTCGGGGATCAGCATCGACACCGGCTGGCCCAGCATCGCGGCCTCCGCCTCGATCCCGCCGACGCCCCAGCCGAGCACGCCGAGGCCGTTGATCATCGTCGTGTGGCTGTCGGTGCCGACGCAGGTGTCGGGATAGGCGACGAGCGCGCCCGACGCATCCTCGCTCGACCACACCGCCTGCGCGATATGTTCGAGGTTGACCTGGTGGCAGATGCCGGTGCCCGGGGGCACCGCCTTGAAGTTCGACAGCGACTTCGACCCCCATTTCAGGAAGTCGTAGCGTTCGCCGTTGCGATAATATTCGATCTCGACATTCTGCTCGAAGGCCTTGGGGTGACCGAATTCGTCGACCATCACCGAGTGGTCGATGACGAGGTGGACGGGGACGAGCGGGTTGATCTTCGACGTGTCGCCGCCGAGCTTGGCGATCGCATCGCGCATGGCCGCCAGGTCGACGACGCAGGGAACGCCGGTGAAATCCTGAAGCAGCACGCGCGCGGGGCGATACTGAATCTCGCGGGCCGAGCGCGGATCCTTCTGCCAGTCGACGAGCGCCTGGACATCGTCGGTCGACACGGTGAAGCCGCCGTCCTCGAACCGCAGCAGATTCTCCAGCAGCACCTTCATGCTGAACGGCAGGCGCGAGACGTCGCCCAGCTTTGCCGCGGCCTTGTCGAGCGAATAATACGCATATTGCTTATCGCCGACGCTCAGCGTCGAGCGGGTTCCCAGCGTGTCGTTGCCCGTGGTGGTCATAGGATGCAGTCCCCATGTTGGCGCGGCGGGGAATGACTGTCCGATGGCGAAGCGGGAGAGCGGGGCCAACGGGAGTCGCACGCGCGGGTTTATGTTGGCGCCGCCTTACGCCGGGAGCGGGGAATTGCAAGGGGGTGGGTTGGTTGGCGCCGGGGCGGACTTTCGACCAGGCACGGCGCGATGATTTTCTCACACAAAGCCACGAAGGCACAAAGGGGCGTTGCTGCTTTGTCACCCCGGACTTGATCCGGGGTCCATGCGGCGCCGGTGGAATGGACCCCGGATCGAGTCCGGGCGACGAGAGATGCCCGTAATTCCGTCACCTCTCGAATTAAGGGGTTAAGTAAACTGTCGCCGTAATTCCCTGTCGCCGTAATTCCCGCCGTAATTCCGTAATTACAATTTGGCGATCGCGACATGCTCTTCAGGCCCCAGACCCGCCGCGATCGCGCGCGCGAAAAGGTCGGCTGCAAAGGTCGGAAAGGCGTCCGGCAGCCCCGCAATATGGGCATGATCGACAAGTCGCGCGATGTCGTTCCCGGCCGTCTGCAACGTGCTTTCCGGGTTGGCATAGCGGCCGGTGGCGATCACCCGCCCCATGTGCCGATTATCCTCGCCGAGCGCCGGTGCTATCCGCGCGAGCGTTTCGCCGAGCATTTCGGCAGACAAACCTTCGCTTTCGCATATGCGCGCGCCGTGGGCGAAGCCGATCCAGTGCCCGGCGAGATAGGCAAGCGCCCCGCTGAACAGCGCCGACGCCGCACCGATTTCACTGCCCATCGGCACGACCTCGCCGAGCAAGGACAAAGGGGCGAGCGCCATGTCGAAAGCAACGCTGTCGCCCGATGCGAGGATGACCGCATCGTCGCCGATCTGGCGCGGCCAGGCGAAGATGGCGCCATCGACATAATGCGCCCCGCGCCCGCCCGCCCAGGACGCCATCGCCCGCGCCTCCGACGGGATGCCCGAGCTGAGCTGAACGATCAGCTTGCCGGCGATCGCCATGGCGTCCTCATCGCGATCGAAGATGGCGCGCGTCGCGCGATAGTCGGACACGCAGACGATGATCGTCGGGCTGGCAGCGATGGCGTCGGAAACGCGCCCTGCCGCAATCGCGCCGAGCGGGACCAGCGCATCGGCTTTTTCGGCGGTGCGGTTCCACACCGTCACCGAACGGCCCTTCTTCAAAAAGGCGCGGGCGAGCGCCGAGCCCATCTCGCCCAAGCCGATTACGCTGATGTCGGTCATCTGGTGTCTCCTTGCGACGTCGTTTAAGGTCGATCGGACAGGCTGTCGCAAAAGTGACGAGCGCGAACAATTACTTACCTTTTTGTAAGGACCTGGAGATGCATAAGACGGCAACCGAAAGCTGCGGCCTGGGTCGCGCCCTGACCGTCATCGGCGGAAAGTGGAAATCGACGATCATCTGGTTGCTGCACGAGGAACCGATGGGTTTTGGCGCGCTGCGCCGCAAATTGCCCGGCATCAGTGAAAAGATATTGTCCGAACAGCTGAAAGGTCTGGAGCACGACCATGTGGTCGATCGCCACATATCCGACGGGCCGGTGATCCGCACCACCTATAGCCTGACCCCGCGCGGAGAGGAGCTGAACGCTGCCGTTCATGCGCTGGCGCAGTGGGGCAGCAGCTATCCGGCGGAGGATTGAGCCGGACCTTCGCGGTTGAAAACGCCGGTTGCGGCGCAGCGCCGCCTATCCGGGCCATTTTCGCTGCATGGCTTGCGCGCGCCCGGCCGGTTCGGGCGGCGATTTCGATAAGAGTGCGGGAAGACGGCCATCCGCCTTCCCGCATTCCGCTCAATATCTGATACGCGCCGTGAAGCGGGCGTTGATCGGTGCCCCCGGCGTGATGTTGTTGAGGTTGTGCGCGTCGGAGAAATAGCTTTCGTCGAGCAGATTTTCGACATTGACCTGGAACTCGACGCGCTCGTTCGCCTTGACGAACAGCGCGGCATCGACGCGCGTGAAGGCAGGCAGGCGCGTCACCGTCGGCGCGGTGCGAATGGCGGCGAACTGGCTTGACTGATGGACCACGCCCAGTCCCATCCCGACCTTGTCGTTGAAATCATAGCGGTTCCACAGCGCAATCTGATGCCTGGGCACCTGTCCCAGCCGGATGCTGTCGTCATTCTTGCGATGCGCATCCTGATAGGTATAGCCGCCGCTCACCTGCCAGTTCGGCGTGATCCGGCCGGTCAGCGCCAGTTCGATGCCCCTGGTCCGCGTGTCGGTCAGAAACTGCGATCCCGGCACGCCCGCGACCGGCACGGCCGTATTGTTGCGGTCGAGCCGGAACAGCGCCAGCGTGAGATTGAGATCGGGCCGGATGTCCCATTTGGCGCCGATTTCGTAATTGACCATCCGTTCGGGCGTCAGATCTTCCTGCGCCGGCGACGAGCCCGACGCGGGCGCCAGCGTCAGGAACTGATCGCCCGATCGGGGGAGGAAGGACCGGCTGTAGCTGCCGTAGATCGAGACATTTTCCTGCGGCTTCAGGATCAGGCCGAGCCGCGGCGACAGCTTTTCATCGGTGCGGCCGAAGGCGCGCGGCGTGCCGATCAGGTCGGTGCCCTTGATCTCGAACCGGTCGTAACGCACGCCGAGGACGAGGTCGACATGCTCGCCGAATGCGATCTGGTCCTGCGCATAGGCCGAGAAGAACTGGACGCGCGATTCGGTGTTGCGGACCAGCGCGCCGAAGCTGACCGTAGGATAGACGATGTTGGCAAGGTCGAGCGTGGCGTTCGACAGCGTGCCGTTGCGGCGCTGATTGGTCGAATCCTGATCGCCATATTCGATGCCCAAAAGAATCCGGTTTTCGATCCCTCCGACGTCGACGTCCCAGAGCAGGTTGCTCTGCGCGATGAAGTTCTGGCGCCGGGTCGGGTCGGTGTAGCTCGACAGGGCGACGGTGCCGGTCGGGCCGGTGGCCGCGCCATTGGCAAAGACGTTGGTGTAATATTTGTCATAATCGCCATAAAGGAGCGTGGTCGACCATGTCAGCGCCTCCGCCAGTTCGCCGTCGATCCGCGCCTTGACGATATGCGCCTCCAGCCCCGTGCGATTGACGCCCGGAACGCCGAAAAATGTGTCGCGATACCCGGTGATCGGGCGGTTCGGCCGTCCGGGGGCGGTTGCGATCGACGGCACCCCGCGATCGGTCACGCGGTCGTCGTTCACATATTCGTAGGACAGGCCCAGCTTCCACCGGCCCAGATCGACCGCGACATAGGGGTTGATCGCATAACGTTCGCCATCGAAGAAATCGCGATGATTGTCGAGGCTCTCGTAATGGGCGTTGAGCCGGAACGCCGCGCCGCCGCCGATCGGCGCATTGACGTCCGCCGAAACGTCCCACGCGCCGAAGCTGTTGGCGCTGAGCGCGCCGCCGACCGCCAGCGCTTCGGATGACGGCGTTTTCTGCACCCGGTTGATGACGCCGCCGCTGCCGCCGCGGCCAAAGATCATCGCGAAGGGGCCCTTGAGTATCTCGACCCGCTCGATGTTGTAGAGGCTGCGGAAATACTGGACGTCGTCGCGCACGCCGTCGAGAAAGAAGTCGGCGGTCGTGTTCTGGCCGCGCAGGGTGATCTGGTCGCGGTTGCCCTCGCCCTGGCCGATGGTGGTGCCGGGGACGTAGCGCAGGACGTCGGCGATCGAACGCGACGCCTGGTCGTCCAGCCGCTCGCGCGTGACCACCGAAATCGTCTGGGGCACGTCGATCAGCGGCGTATCCGTCTTGGTCGCCGTGACCGAGTTGGTCGCGACATAGCCGTCCGACTTGCCGATCACCAGAATGGTGCGCGCGTCCTCGCGCTCGGCTTCGCTGGCGTGTGCCGTCGCCGGAAAGGCCGCAGCGGCGGCGGTAAGCAAAAGCAGTTTCTTCACAAGGCCCCCTGTTGGATTCGCTGAGTGTCGCGGGGCCGCTAACGCTAATGCGAGCGAATTGCAACTCTGTCACGGGATCGTGCGAAGAAATTGTCGCGCGGCGGCGGGGGTGGCCGCGCGCCGCCCGTCGATTGGCGGGCGCGCCGTGGCGCGAGGATCCGCTCCGGCGCACACCGCGTCGCGGCGGGTTCGACATGTCCGAAGGCGAAGGGTTCGAGGCGAATCGGCCTCTGAACCGCACCGGTTCGCGGATTCAGGCGGTGCCGCGCACGACGAGGCGCACGGGGATGCGCGTGCCGCTGCGCGTGCGCTCGTCGTCCTCCAGCGCCATGGCGACGAGCGCTTCGCCCGCGGCGTCGAGATCGGGTTCGAGCGTGGTGAGCGCGGGGTCGGCAAGGGTGCCGGCGCGGATGCCGTCGAAGCCGATCAGCGCGACATCCTGCGGAACGCGGCGACCGGCGTCCTTGAGCCCCTGCAGCACGCCGAGCGCGAGCATGTCGCTGGCCGCGAAGATCGCGTCGACGTCCGGATGCTGGGCGAGCAGCGCCTGCGCGGCGGCGACGCCCTGCGCATGGCGGTCGGCGGCGGCGGGCGGCTCGGCGAGGATCGGGGCGAGGCCGTGGAGGCCAAGCGCCGCGGTGAAGCCGTCGCGGCGCTCGTCGAACTGGCGCTGCGGCGATTGCTGCGGCCCGACGAAGGCGATGCGGCGGCGGCCGAGCCCCACCAGATGCTCGGCGGCGAGCTGGCCGCCCTCGTCATTTTCGCTGCGCATCCAGTGGAAAGGGCTGCCGGGGCTGCCCCAGCAGACGAAGTCGAGGCCCGCGGCCTGCGCCTGGGCAAAATAATCCCATGCAGCGCGGTTGCTGGTCGTGCCGATGACGATCATCGCGTCCGCGAGCCCCGACGCAACGAAATCGGCGCGGAAATTGTCGGGATTTTCCTGAAAGCTGACGAGCAGGTTGAAGCCGCGCGCCGAGGTCGCGGCGGCGATGCTGCCGAGCAGCGCGAAGTAGAAGGGGTTGATCGCGCTGCGATCCTCGCCGGGGCGGCAGATGGTGACGAGCGCGATCGTCTCGCTGCTTTTCAGGCGCAGCGACGAGGCGTGGCGGTCGACGACATAGCCGAGTTCGCGCGCGGCGGCGGCGACGCGCGCGCGCGTTTCGGCGTTGACGCCGGGCGAGCCCCGGAGCGCGCGCGAGACGGTCGATTGCGACACGCCCGCGCGCTCGGCGACGTCGAACGATGTCGGGCGCAGCATTTTTGCGGTCATGGCGGCGGCATTCTCCCCTCGGCCTGTCTCTTGCCGGGGGGCGGGGCCTTGTCAATCCGCGTGCTGCGTCGTGGCGGAGCCGCGGTCGGGCCAGCGGATGACGATGGCGAGGCGACCGGGCCCCGCCGTTCGTGTCCAGCGGCCTTTCAACTGCCGTTCGATCAGTGTGCGGATGAAACGGGTGCCAAAGCTTTCATTCTCGATATCGGGCGTTTCGGGAAGGCCGCTTTCGGTCCAGTCGAGTTCGACCTCGCCGCCGTCGCGGTGCCACCCGACGCTGAGCACTCCCTTGCCCGCCAGCGCGCCATATTTGATGCTGTTCGTCGCGAACTCGTGGATCGCGAGCGAGATGGCCTGCGCGCCCTCGTCGTCCAGGCGCACCTCGGGACCGGTGATCGCGGCGAGCCGGTCGGGCGAAACGCCGGCAAGGTCGAGTTCGCGATGGATGATGCGTTCGAGTTCGACGGTGTCGACCGCGCCGGTGACGAGCATCTGCTTTGCGTCCGACAGCGCGCGCATCCGGCCGTCGAATCTCGCCTCGAACTCGTCGAGGCTCGCCGATTCGCGCAAGGTGATGCGCGCGAGCGCGCCGATGCGGGCAAAGGCGTTTTTCATGCGGTGGGCCATTTCGCCGATCATCAGCTCGCGGTCGGCGGCGCGCAGCGCCTGTTCGTCGGCGAGCGCGCGGAAGGCATCGACGCGGCGATGCTGGAGCCGGTGGAGCTGCATCGCGAGCAGCATGATCGCGAGGCCGAAGAGGAAGATGGCAAAGGGCCGCCCCAGCCGTTCAAACAGGCGGCTGTAGGAAATGCGCAGCGTCCACCGGCGGTCGGCGAGGTGCAGCACCTGCTCGTGCGGATCCCAGCCCATCGTCCCGTGGCGATAGGCAAGCGGCGCCGACGGCCCTTCACCCGCATAGATTTCGAGCCCGTCGATGGAGCTGAGCTGCGGCCCAAGGATCGCGGTCATCAGATCCTCGATGCGGAAGGGGGCATAGACAAAGGCCTCGATCGGCCGCGCACCCGGCGCGCTGGCAAAGGTCGCCGCGCGCGGCGCGTCGCCGGAAAGCGCAGCGCCGCCGGGCGCCCTCTGGTCGGCATAGACGGGGACATAGATGAGGAAGCCGGGCTGGCGCCTTGTCGCGCCGCCTTCCTGCACGAGCTGGACGATGCCGCTCGTCGCGGGCTGGCCGGTCTGCCACGCGCGGCGCATCGCGGCGCGGCGCACGGGTTCGCTGTACATGTCATAACCCAGCGCCTTGTCGCGGCGCGGGGTTGGGGGTTCGAGAAGGACGATCGGAAAGCCAATGGGCTGCTCACTGACCGGCCAGACCGCAATGTCGCGGCCGTAATTTTCGCGCAGCATGGCTTCCGCCGCGGCGGGAGTCCGCTGCCGCATCGCGACCGCGATGCCGATCCCCTCCAGCCCCGGCGCGTGAACCTGCGGCCGGAGCGCGGTCAGATAGGCGCGGATGCCGGGTCCGCTCGACCGGCTGTCCGACTGATAAAGCGCGCGCACGCCTTCGAGCAGCGCGACATGATCGCGCAGCCGCGTGTCGATCTGCATCGCGACACGCTCGGCGCGGTCGCGTTCCTCGGCGCGATTGTAAAGGAAGCTGCCCGCCGCGGCGGCGAGCGTGGCGATCAGGATGACGAGCCCGACAAAGCGGGCCGAAAGCGCGAGCAGCCGGTCTGCCCATGACAAAGGGCGCATGTCTCTGTCCTGCCTGCTGGCTGCCGCGGCAGCGCCCCCCTCCGGTCCCGCGATGTCCCACGCCGCGCCGTCGATGGCAAGCCAATTTCGTTCCATTGCGGCCGCTTAACGGGTTGTGATTCGCAACCTTTGGCCTATGGTCGTGCCGGTTTCGGGAAAGGATCTGCGATGATTATCTATGGGTCGGTGGTATCGCCCTTCGTGCGCAAATTGCTCGGCTATCTGGGCGAAAAGGGGATCGACTTCGAGCTGAAGGGCGTCGGGCTCGGCGATCCCGATCCGGGTTTCCAGGCCGCCTCGCCGCTCGGCAAGATGCCCGCGATGGACGACGACGGTTTCCTGCTCGCCGATTCGAGCGCGATCATCCATTATGTCGAGGCGAAGCACCCCGAACCGGCGCTGATCCCCGCCGACCCCCGCGAGCGCGGGCAGGTGATCTGGTGGGAGGAGTTCGGCGACACGGTGTTCGCGGCGTGCAGCGGCAAGATGTTCTTCAACCGCATCGTCGCGCCCAAGTTTCTCGGCCGCGAAGGCGACCTGGCCGCCGCCGCGGCGGCCGAGGCGGAGGAACTGCCGAAGCTGCTCGACTATCTGGAGGGCGCGATCCCGGCGTCGGGATTCCTTGTCGGCGACCGGCTGACGCTCGCCGACCTCGCCGTCGCGTCGCCGCTGATGAATTTCCGCCACTGCGGCGCGTGCGTCGACGCGGCCAAGCATCCGAAGATCGCGGCGTGGAGCGAAGCCATACTGTCGCGGCCAAGCATGGCGCCGTGGATCGCCAAGGAAGAACGGATGATGGCGAAGGTTTTGGGCGGGTAGCGCTGCGATCACTTTATCTATTTGTCATCCCGGCGAAGGCCGGGATCTCGTCCTGTCATCACAGCGCGCCGGCGAGATCCCGGCCTTCGCCGGGATGACGGGGGAGTGAGGGGCCGTCCGGGTCTTCCCTTGCGCCGTGCCCCTGCGGAGGCAGGGGTCCATCTTCGGGCCTGGCCCTCGAAGCGGCCGGTGGCGCGTGAAGGCTGCGGCGGGCGATGGGCTCCTGCCTTCGCAGGCGCGCGCGGCGGGTTGGAACCATAGGCGCGCTACGCGGCTTCGACCTGCCGCCGCTCCTCAACCCCCCGCCTTGCCCCCATGTTCGGCCCAGAATTTCGCGATGCGCCCTGTGATGAGTTCGGTCGCCAGCACGCGCGCGGTGTCGCGCGGCAGGCCGAGGGCTTCGGCCATCGGGCCGCCGAGCTGCGCGTCGCCCAGTGCCATCAGGACGAGCGCCAGCGTGTCTTCGTGCATCAGCCGTTTTTCGTCGGCATCGGGCGCCATGCCGTCGATCAGGCGGTGGATCGCCTCGACGATCGGGTCGAGCGCGTCGTCATTGCCCGTCGCCGCCATCCATGTCGCGAGCGCGCCCGCGCCGCCGCTGTTGAAGGCGTCGAAGGCGAGGTCGACGATCTCGCGCACATTGCGTTCGCCCGGCGGCGATTCGGCCATTTTCTTGCCGATCGTTTCGCACACGGTTTCGGCCTGATAGGCGGCGAGCGCCTTTTGCAGCCCCGCGGCGCTGCCGAAATGGTGCAGCAGATTGGCGTGGGTCCGGTCGATGCGCGCCGCGACGGCTTTCAGCGTCACCGCCGCCGGCCCCATTTCGATCAGGATATGACGCGCCGCCTCGAGCGCCGCCGAACGGCTTTCCTCAGGACTGAGACGCTTTTTCACTATTGACATTTATGTAAGTTAACCCCAATTTACTAGCCCCATCACCCCTTTTCGACGGTAAACGCCATATGTCCAGCCTTTCCCGGTCGCCGACCCCCGCCGATCTGTCGATCACCCCGCGCGACATGCGCTTTGGCCGCGACGGCAAACAGGGCCGCTGGTGGCTGAACGGCGATCCGATCGCCTCGGCCTTTCACACCGCATTGTCGGTCACCTTTCCCAAGGGCGAGGCGATGTTCATCGAGGCGGTGAAGGCGCATCGCGACGGCGTGCCCGACAAGCTGGCGCGCGAAATCCGCGCCTTTACCCAGCAGGAAGTGATCCACAGCCGCGAGCATGTGGTGTTCAACCGCAAGGCGGCCGAGGCGGGGTATGATCTGTCCGAACTCGAAGCCGACGTCGACGAGGTCATGGAAATCATCAAGGCGCGGCCGCCGATCGTCAACCTGATGGCGACGATCGCGCTCGAACATTATACCGCGATGATGGCGGCGGTGATGCTGCGCGAGGACCGGATGTATGCGGGCGCCGAACCCGAATGGGCGGCCCTGTGGAAATGGCACGCGATCGAGGAGATCGAGCACAAGGGCGTCGCCTATGACACCTGGCTGCACGCGACGAAGGACTGGAGCCGCTTTCGGCGCTGGCGCGCCAAGTCGCTGATGATGCTGCTCGTCACCTCGCGCTTCTGGCCGCGGCGGGTGAAGGGCATGAAGGCGCTGCTGAAGCAGGATGGCCTGACCGGCTGGCGCGTCACGGCGCGCATCTGGTGGTATCTGCTCGGCTCGCCCGGCGTGCTGCGCAAAAGCTTTCTGCCGTGGCTCGCCTATTTCATGCCGGGGTTCCACCCGTGGAACCACGACGACCGCGCGCTGATCGGCAAATATGAAAGCGATTATGCCGACGCGGTGATGCCGACGCAGTCGTCGCGGCCGGAGCTGGCGGCGGCCGCGGGCTGAATATCCTTTCCTGCGAAGGCGGGCCGTCCGGAGCGGTTCTCTCTCCCCGACTCCGGCGCCTGCCTTTGCGGGGGATCAGATTGCGCCACGTTCAATCGGCACCGTCTCAGTTTCGCTCGACACGAACGGGGAGTGGCTGAGATAAAATGCACGCCCCTCAATGCCCCATGTCGGCGGCCGATGCCTTGGGCGCGCCGACCCTGGGCGGGCGGAGCAGGAGGACGAGGGGCACCGAGAGCGCCGTCACCCACATCATCGCCCAGAAATCGTCGATATAGGCGACCATCGCCGCCTGCCGGTTGATCTCGGCATCGAGCATCGCCAGCGCCCTGTCGCCGACAATGCCGAAACGGTCGGCGGTCGAGGGATCGAGAAGCGCGACCGTGCTGCTGGTGACATGCGCGGCGAGATCCTGATGGCTCGTCTGGATATTCGCGGCGAGCAAGGTCGTGACGACCGAAATGCCGACCGAGGCGCCGAGGCTGCGGAGCAGGTTGAGCAGGCTCGACCCGTCGGTGCGGTGCTGCGGCGCGATCGTCGCGAAGGCCATGGTGTTCAAGGGGATGAAGATCAGCCCCATGCCGAGCCCCTGCACCAGCCCGCTGATAATCACCGGCTGCATCCCCATGGCGAGCGACCAGTGGCTCATCTGCCACAGCGAAAATGCCGCGATGGCAAGCCCGGCGCCGACGAGCCAGCGCGCGTCGATCTTGCCCAGCAATTGCCCCGCGACCCACATGCTGATGAGGATGCCGATGCCGCGCACCGCGAGCACCAGCCCCGTGTCGATCACCGGCCAGCCGAACAGAGTCTGCAGCATCGGCGGCAGCAGCGCCATCGACGCGAACATGACGATGCCGATGACGATCATGAAGCCCATCGCGGTGACGAGGTTGCGGTCGGCGAGCATCGCGCGGCTGAACAGCGGCGCGCGCGCGGTGAACAGATGGACGAAGAAGATCCACAGGCACGCGACCGCGACGCCGAGCTCGATCCATATCTCGGCGCTGTCGAACCAGTCGAGATGCGCGCCGCGGTCGAGCATCAGTTGCAGCGCGGCGAGCCCCAGTGCGAGCATCGAAAAGCCGAAGAGGTCGAATTTGCGGTCGCGCTTGCGCATCGCGGGCAGCAGCGCCCACATCAGCGCGAGCGTGACGAGCCCGACGGGCAGGTTGACGTAAAAGACCCAGCGCCAGTTGACGCTTTCGGTCAGCCAGCCGCCGAGCACCGGTCCCATAATCGGCCCGATCATGATCCCCATGCCCCAGATCGACATGGCGCGCGCGTGGCGTTCGGGCGGGTTGATGTCGAGCATCACCGATTGCGACAGCGGGGCGATGAAGGCCGCGAATATGCCTTGCAGGAAGCGGAAGACGACCATCTGTTCGAGCGATTGCGCCGCGCCGCACGCCATCGACGCGACGATGAAGCCGGCGATCGCGGCAAGGAACAGTTCGCGCCGCCCGATGCGGTCGGCCAGCCAGCCGGTGATCGGCATCGCGATGGCGCTCGCGAGGATATAGGAGGTGAGCACCCACGTCACCGTCTCGCTCGTCGCGCCGAGCGCCGACTGCATATGCGGGATGGCGACATTGGCGATCGTCGTGTCGAGGATCTGCATGATCGACGCGCCCATGACCGCGACGGTGAGCAGGCCGCGGTAGCGCACGCGTTCGTGGAGCGGGATGCTGTCGTCGGCGGGCAGCGCCGCGGCGGCGGGGCGACGGGGGAGGGAGCGCGACGCCATTATCTTCTGTCCACGATTCCGAACCCGTCATTGCGAGCGAAGCGAAGCAATCTCCAGCCATCGGCCTTGCCTATGCTCGACGGCTGGAGATTGCTTCGCTTCGCTCGCAATGACGGGGTTGGGCAAGGCATCCTGCTTACTTCGTAAACACCGTCACCTCCGCCGACAGCCCGGCGATCATGTCGCGTGCCGGTTTTTCGTCGAAGGCGATGCGCACGGGGACGCGCTGCGTCACCTTGACCCAGTTGCCCGTGGCGTTCTGTGCCGGGAGCACCGAGAATTCGCTGCCCGTGCCGGCGCCGATCGTCAGCACATGGCCGCGGACCGTCAGCCCCGGATAGGCGTCGAAGCGGATCTCGGCGCGCTGGCCGACGCGCATGTCGGCGAGGTCGGTTTCCTTGAAATTGGCCTCGACCCAGGGGTGCGCGGTATCGACGATGGTGAGCGCGGGAAGCCCGGCGACCATCGTTTGCCCCACCTGCAAGCGATCGGCCTGCGCGACGCGACCGGCGCGCGGTGCGCGGACGGTGGTGCGCGCCAGGTTGACCTCGGCCTGCGACCGCTGGACGCGTGCGGCCTGAACCTCCGGGTTGATGCCGCTCGACGGCCCGGCGGCGAGTCTGGCGCGCGCTTCCACCGCGGCGGCTTCGGCCTGGCGGACACGCTCGCGCGCCTGCGCAAGCGCGTGGCGCGCCGCATCATAGGCGGCGCGCGTCGTGAAGCCCTTTTCCATCAGCGCCGCCTGCCGGTCGAAATTGACCTGCGCGAACTTCACCTCCTCGCGCGCCGCGGCGATGTCGACGTTCGAGGTGTTGGCGCTCGCGGCGAGATTGCCGACTTCGACCTCAGCAGCGTCGATCGCCGCGGTCGCCTGCGCGACGCTCAGCGCATAGGGTTCGCTGTCGATGCGAAAAAGCAATTGCCCCTTGGCGACCTGCTGCCCGTCGCGGACGGCAACCTCGATGATGCGCCCGCCGACCTCGGCGGCGACCGACACCTTGTCCATCTGGACATAGGCGTTGTCGGTCGACACCGATCCGGCACTGAGCAGCCACCAGCCGACACCGCCCGCGACAAGTGCGAGGGGGAGCCCGAACATCAGGACGCGTGTGCGCCAACCGGCCTTCGTTGCGACTCCTGTGGCCGGGGACGGCGCGGGGTCCGCTTTGGGCGACGGCACGGCCTTGGCCTGTGGGCGCGTGGGGGCGAGCTGGTCCATCAGACGGGCTCCGCTTCTTTCGCGCAGACGCGGCGCGACAGATTGGCGCGCACGCGCGCGACCAGATCGAGGAGCTGGTCGCGTTCGGCAGGGCTGAGTCCTTCGAGCGCCTCGTCGTTCAGCGCCTCGACGACAGAGCGGATACCGCCGAGCAGGTCGGCGGCGCGTGTGGTCAGGTAAAGCCGCCAGGCGCGGCGGTCGGCCGGGTCGGCGCGGCGTTCGACCAGCCCCGCCTCGACCAGCCGATCGACCATCCGCGACAGGGTGATCGGCTCGACCTCGATCAGCTCGGCAAGCGGGCCCTGCCGGATTCCCTCGTGGCGTTTGAGGTAGGTGATGAGCCGCCATTGCAGCGCGGTGATGCCGCTGTCCCGGACGCGCGCGTTGAAGGCGCGGCGGTAAAGGCGGGCGGTGTCGTTGAGGATGAAGCCGATCGTTTCCGTCATGGCATGACATATAATAGCAATTGCTATTATACTCAAGTCGCAGATCGGCTTGGCAACCATCTCGAATATGGTGTAAAAATTCTTTACAGCGCTTGCATGTCGCTGATTTTCAGGCAGGATGTGGCGATGACTTTGACCGCAGACCTTTTCTGGTCCTTTCGCTCGCCTTACAGCTATCTTGCGATCGGCCGCTATCGTGCGCTGACCGCGAGCCACGACGTAACGATCAACCTGCGCCCCGTCTATCCGCTCGCGATCCGCCAGCCCGACTTTTTCGAGCGCAACCATCCCAACTGGCTGAGCTATACGATGCGTGACATGATCCGCGTGGCGCAGTTTCACGGCATTCCCTTCGGCCCGCCGCGCCCCGACCCGATCGTGCAGGACGTGCGGACGCGCGCCATCGCCGACGAGCAACCGCATATCTATCGCCTCACCCGGCTGGGGCAGGCGGCGGCGCGGCGCGGCAAGGGGCTCGCCTTTGCGCATGAGGTGGGGCAGATTATCTGGGGCGGGGCGGTCGACTGGCATATCGGCGATCATCTGGCGGGCGCGGCGCGGCGCGCCGGACTCGACCTCGCCGAGCTGGAAATCGAAGCTGTTGACGACGCCGCGGCGCTCGACAACGAGATCGCGGCCAATCAGGTCGCGCTCGAAATCGCGGGCCATTGGGGCGTGCCGACCCTGGTGTTCGAGGGCGAACCCTTTTTCGGGCAGGACCGGATCGAGATGGCGAAATGGCGGATGGAGCAGAAGGGGCTGCGGATGCGTTAGGGCTGGGGGTGACGGCGGTTTTTGGGTGGTGAGGGGCTATTCGTTCTTCCCTCGCGAACACACCTCGCATAACATCAAACTATGGTTTGGCATTCAAGAAGCGAACTTGAGGAGGAAGGGCCTCCGACCCGGAAAGAGCTGTTCTGGGCTATCGCTGTGACCCCACTCCTGCTTTTTCAGATCGTCGGTTGGAGCGTCCGCATTGGTCGCGGCCTGACTGGAGAGACGCTAACAATCTCGCGCGTGTTTGAGATATATGCCCTGCGATCAGACTCCTCTTGGCTCTTTGCAGCCGGAGTAGTGATGTATGTCATTTTCATCGCGTTCGCGCTTCTTTTGCTATGGGCATGCTCGTTGCAGTTTCAACGCTGGTATCACTGGAAGTACCGACGCTGAATGTCCGCAACCGGTCGCTTCCGGACTTTGCAAGTTTACGATCCTCCCTGTCGCGCAGCGATGGGGAGGTGGCAGCGCGGAGCGCTGACGGAGGGGCTTTGGCACTACCGTCGCCGCCCCTCCACCACCGCCTGCGGCGGCGGTCCCCCTCCCCACGGCCTTCGGCCGCAGGGAGGATATTATGTCCGCAATCGGCCGTTTTCGGTCATCCCCGCTTCCCGTTGGCGTCGAGCGAAGTCGGGACGCTCTTCGACAGCTGCGGCCCGCGCCCCTTGCCCGGTTGCGTGAGCCCGCGCGGAGCGGGTAAGGCGGCGCCATGACGATCGAACCCCAATTTTTCGAGGCGCGCGACGGCGTGCGGCTGGCGTGGCGCGAGACGGGACCGGAAGCAGGTGGCGGCCGGCCCGTCGTGCTGCTCCACGGGCTGTTTTCGAGCGGCGAGGTCAACTGGATCAAGTTCGGCACCGCGGCGCGGATCGCGGGCGAGGGCTACCGCGTCATCATGCCCGACCTGCGCGTCCACGGGTCGAGCGACGCGCCGCACGAGGAAGACTTTTACCCGCCCGATGTGCTGGTGCGCGATCTGGAGGATCTGGTCGCGCACCTGGGCCTGGCCGATTTCGACCTCGGCGGCTTTTCGCTCGGCGCGCGGACCAGCGTGCGCGCGGTCGTCGCGGGGATGAAGCCGCGGCGGCTGATTTTGGGCGGCATGGGGCTGGCGGGGCTCGCCGGGTGGCAGCGGCGCGGCGCCTTTTTCAAGCGCGCGATCGCCGAATATGAGACCGCGAAGCGCGGCGACGACACCTGGCTGTCGATCCAGTTCATGAAGACGATGAAGGTCGACCGCATCGCCGCGGGGCATTTGCTGGAAAGCTTTACCGACACGCCGCCCGAGGCGCTGGCGGCGCTGACGATGCCGGTTCTCGTCGTGTGCGGCGAGCAGGACCGCGACAATGGTTCGGCCGAGGAACTGGTCGCGGAACTGCCCGATGCGCGGCTGGCGACGATTCCGGGGACGCATATGTCGAGCGTGACCGAAGCGGCGCTGGGTGAGGCGATCGCGGCGTTCCTGACGGGTTGACCCGGCGCGCAGGGGGCGTCAAGCTGTCGCCATCGCGTTCCAGATCCCGATCCTTTCGGCTGGCCGTAGAAAGTCTTGTGCGTCCCCGCGAAGGCGGGGATCCATCTTCCGCCGGTTCGGCCTTGCGGCGGCCGGTGATGGGCTCCCGCCTTCGCGGGGAGCGCGAAGGCCATTTTCGTTCGGCGAAGCTCGTGGCCCGGAACGCCCATAACATGTTCAGAGGACGCACCCCATGAAAGCCATGATCTCGACGCTGTCGCTTGCCCTGTCGCTCGCGGCGGCGACTCCCGCCTTTGCACAGGCGGCGCCTGCTGCCGCCCCCACCGCCGCCCCCACCGCCGCCGACGCCGAAGCCTTTATCGCCGCGGCCGAGAAAGAACTGTTCGACTATAGCGTCGAGGCCGCCCAGGTGAACTGGGTCAATGCGACCTATATCACCGAGGACACCGACGCGATGGCGGCGCGGATCAACGCGGTCGGCACCGAAAAGGCGGTGAAATATGCGCTGGAGGCCGCGAAATACAGCGATGTTCCCGGCCTCGGCGCCGAAACGAAGCGCAAGCTCAACATCCTGCGCACGGGCCTCGTGCTGCCCGCGCCGACGACGCCGGGCGCCGCCACCGAACTCAATCAGATCGCGACCGACCTGCAGTCGCAATATGGCAAGGGCCGCGGCACGCTGAACGGCAAGGAGATTTCGGGGTCGGACATCGAGGCCGAGATGGGCAATATCGAGCGCACCCCCGCCGAACTCGCCGAAATGTGGACGAGCTGGCACGACAATGTCGGCGCGCCGATGAAGGATGATTATGCCCGCATGGTCGCCATCGCGAACGCGGGCGCGAAGGAGCTGGGCTTTGCCGACACCGGCGCGATGTGGCGGTCGGGATACGACATGCCGCCCGAAGAGTTCGCCAAGCTGACCGAGAAAATCTGGCAGGACATGAAGCCGCTCTATGTCGCGCTCCACACCTATGTCCGCTGGAAACTCAACGAGAAATATGGCGACGCGGTGCAGCCCAGGACGGGGCCGATCCGCGCCGACCTGCTCGGCAATATGTGGGCGCAGGAATGGGGCAATATCTATCCGCTCGTCGCGCCGCCGGGGACGGGCGACCTGGGCTATGACATCGGCGAGCTGCTCGCCGCGCAGGGCAAGTCGCCGCTCGACATGGTCAAGATCGGCGAAAACTTCTATTCGTCGCTCGGCATGGCGCCGCTGCCCGATACTTTCTGGAAGCGGAGCATGTTCACCAAGCCCGCCGACCGCGAAGTCGTCTGCCACGCTTCGGCGTGGAACATCGACAACAAGGACGATATCCGCATCAAGATGTGCATCAAGGTGAATGCCGACGATTTCGTCACCATTCACCATGAGCTTGGGCATAATTATTATCAGCGCGCCTATAACGAGCAGCCCTTCCTGTACCTGAACGGCGCCAACGACGGGTTCCACGAGGCGATCGGCGATTTCGTCGCGCTGTCGATCACGCCGCAATATCTGGTCGACATCGGCCTGCTCGACAAGGCGCAGGTGCCGAGCGCCGACAAGGATATCGGCCTGCTGCTGCGGCAGGCGATGGACAAGGTCGCCTTCCTGCCGTTCGGGCTGCTCATCGACCGCTGGCGCTGGGGCGTGTTCGACGGGACGATCCAGCCCGCCGATTACAACAAGGCGTGGACCGAGATGCGCACCCGTTATCAGGGCATCGTCCCGCCGACCGAGCGCCCCGCCGATGCGTTTGACGCGGGGGCGAAATATCATATTCCGGGCAACACGCCCTACACGCGCTATTTCCTCGCGCGCATCCTGCAATTCCAGTTCTATGAGGCGGCGTGCAGGCAGGCGGGGTGGAAGGGACCGCTCCACCGCTGTTCCTTCTATGGCAACAAGGATGTCGGGGCGAAACTGAATGCGATGCTCGAGATGGGGGCGTCGAAGCCGTGGCCCGACGCGCTCCAGGCCTTTACCGGCACGCGCGAGATGTCGGGCAAGGCGATGGCCGATTATTTCGCGCCGCTGAAAAAATGGCTCGACGAGCAGAACAAGGGCAAGCCGCAGGGGTGGTGAGGCCCGCGGGCGATGAAAGAAGGGCCGGGGAGGGGTTTCCCCGGCCTTTTTTGTGGGCTGGCGAGGATTCTCGTCCTCGTATCATCCGTCATCCCGGCGAAGGCCGGGATCTCGCCGGTGCAGATAAGCGCTACGGTGAGATCCCGGCCTTCGCCGGGATGACGTTGGAGGAGGGCTGCTCCCCCGAAGTCAGTTGCCCTTCCCCGCCTCCACCGCCTGTTTGAAGCGCGCGAGCCGGGCCGATGCCGCGGCGGCGTGTGGGCCGATCCAGCGGTCGTGGATGTCCTGAATCGGCATCGCGTTGAGGTGGTTCCAGCGTTCGCGGCCGCGGCGTTCGGCAATCACCAGCCCGGCCTCCTCCAGCACTTTGAGATGCTGCATCACCGTGCAGCGGTCGATGTCGGCGAAATGCGTGCAGAGCGCGCCGGTGGTCAGCGGCTGGTCGCGCAAGTCGTCCAATATCTGCCGCCGCACGGGCGACGCCAGCGCCTTGAAAACCGCATCATATTCGTCGTGAATTGACATGTTATAAAAATATAACATAATGAGCTGCGACTCAAGTGGAGAATGAATCATGGAACTGAAGTTCAGGGTCGCGGCGCGGATCGCGAAGCCGGTGGCCGAGGTGTTCGAGGCGGTCGCCGATCCCGCGAAGCTGTCGGCCTATTTCACCACCGGCGGCGCGAAGGGGCGGCTGGAAACGGGCGCGACGGTGACATGGGATTTCCACGACTATCCCGGCGCCTTTCCGGTCCATGTGATCGAGGTTGTCGAGCGCGAGCGCATCGTCCTCGAATGGCAGGCGAGCGAGGGCGAGGCGCACAATATCGAGGGCAGCGACCCCAAGGATGCGGATTATCGCACGCGCGTGACGATGCGTTTCAAAAGCCTCGACGATGGACGCACTCTGGTCGAGATTTCCGAAGAGGGCTGGCGCGAGAATCAGGGCGCGCTCCGCGCATCCTATGGCAATTGCCAGGGCTGGGCGCAGATGCTCTGCGCGCTGAAGGCGTGGCTTGAATATGGCATCAATTTGCGTGCGGGCATGTATAAATAGCGCGAGTGGTCGCCTTTTCTTCGTTCGTTACTTAAAAACGCTTGCAACGATATGGTTTTGCGACAATTTCCGGCAACATGCCGGGAACCGGAGGCCTGTCTTGCGGCGCCGGATTCGTGACGAAGGAGGATCCATGAAGCGTCTTGTCATGACCATCGCCCTTGCTGCGGGACTTCCCGCCGCGGCCAACGCCGCGACCTGCGAACAGGGTTTCGTGAAGAAGGGCAATCCGGTGACGGGGCTGCGCTTTATCGCGACGACCAATGTTCCGGGGATGAGCCCGGCGAGCGCTGTCGGGCAATTGAACGGCATCGTTGCCGCAAAAGGTTATGACATATTGGCCGCGGAGCAGGAAAGCGGCTCGATGCTGATCGAGCAGCCGCAGACCGGAAAGGCGCGCTCTTTCCCGATCGAGATTGCCGCCGACGGTGCGGGCAATGTGCGCATGGAGGCAAAGCTGCGCCCCACGATGGGCATTCCCGAAGCCGCGGCGAAGGCCGAAATGTGCGGCATATTGAACCAGCTCAAGGGCGGCAAGGCGGGCGAGGCGCTTGCGGCGAAGGGCATGCAGGCGACGACCGCAGCCGGCGCGCCGATCCGCATGAGCGTGCTGCGCTTTTCGCAGGACATCACCGGCGAGGCCGACAAGAACAGCGCCGCGGTGCCGCTGCGCTACAAGAATAAATCCTTCACCCTCTATGGCCCCGTCGCCTATGTCGGGCCGGTCGGTGACAGCTATCGCGTCGAATGGAAGCTGGTGTCGAACGTGCTGACCGACATCGTGCCCGGTCGTTCGTCGGCGGGGATGAATGTGAACTGCGTGCTGGCAAAGGGGCAAGGGCCTTATGCGCTCAAGCTGAAACCCGGCAAGCACGCCGAGCTGACGGGGACGTTCGACCGGCTCGATTACGGCCTGTCGCTGGTGTGGCTCAAGGATTGTCGCCCGGTGAAGTGAGGGGCGGGTCTAATCCCCGCCCGCGCGGTCCGCCAGATCCATGAAATCGCGCGCGGCGTCGCGTTCGCCTTCATCCTCGAACGCGACGTCGAGGTCGGGGGCGTCCCCCAGCATATACATCAGCGCCCACAGCGCGAAGCGGCGGCCGGAATTGGTTTCCAGCCCGAAATCGACGCGCATCCGCTCGGCGCCAGCGGCGCGCGCCGCGGGCGTGATCGCGGCAAGGTCGGCGGTGCCGAAATAGCGGCGGAGCTGGTCGTCGAAATCCATGGGCGTGCTTTCGGGCGGTTTGCGCGCTTTGGCAAGGCGGGCGGTAAAAATCGGGTCGCCCGCCCGCCACCCGGTTGTCATCGGCCGGGGGCGCCGATAGGGCGGCGGCTGTGAAGACGAGTATCGAGATCGGGACCGACGCGGCGGGGCAGGACGTGCGCGTCGACGTGCAGGAACTGCTCGCGACGCGCCTGCTCGTCCAGGGCAATTCGGGGTCGGGCAAGTCGCACCTTCTGCGGCGCATCCTCGAGGAAAGCGCCGCGCTGGTGCAGCAGGTCGTGATCGATCCCGAGGGCGATTTCGTGACGCTGGCCGACGCCTTCAGCCATGTCGTGATCAACGGCGGCGATTATGACGAGCGCGAGATTGCGGCGATGGGCGCGCGCATCCGCGAACACCGCGCGTCGATCGTCCTCAGCCTCGAATCGCTCGACATCGAGGCGCAGATGACCTGCGCCGCGGCGTTCCTCAATGCGTTGTTCGACGCCCCGCGCGAACATTGGTTTCCGGCGCTGGTGGTGGTCGACGAGGCGCAGATGTTCGCGCCGTCGGCGTCGGGCGACGTGTCCGACGCCGTCCGCCGCGCGAGCCTGTCGGCGATGACCAACCTGATGTGCCGCGGGCGCAAACGCGGGCTGGCGGGCGCGATCGCGACGCAGCGGCTGGCGAAGCTCGCCAAGAATGTCGCCGCCGAGGCGAGCAATTTCCTGATGGGGCGCACCTTCCTCGACATCGACATGGCGCGCGCCGCCGACCTGCTCGGCATGGAGCGGCGGCAGGCGGAGGCGATCCGCGACCTCGAGCGCGGGCATTTCCTGGGGCTGGGCCCCGCGATCTCGCGCCGCCCGCTGGCGATCCGCATCGGCGCGACGCGGACGGCGACGCGGATGGGGACGCACAGCCTGATGCCGCTGCCGGTGGCGGCGGGCGACGATATGCGCTCGATGCTCTTTGCCGAGGAGGAGGTGCCCGCCGCGCCGCGTGCCGTCGCGGTCGAACCCGAGCCCGTCGCGGCGGGCGAGCTGCTCGAACGGATCGCGGCCAGCCAACCGCTGCACACCGACGCCGCTGCTCCGCCCGTGCTCGACATCGTCGAGGCGGCGGCCGAGGCCGAGGAGGCCGACGCGGTGGTGATCGCGACGCTGGAGGCGATGCTGGACGATCCCGACAGCGCCTTTCAGGGCGAGGCGATGCTGTTTCAGGATTTTTCGGTGCGCTGCCGGATGGCGAAGCTGCGAAAAGTGCCGCTCGACGTCGCCGCCTTTCGCCGCCGCTTTGCGCTGGCGAAGGGGGGCGTTTTCGACCCCGCCGAGCCGCGCTGGCAGGGCGCGCTTGCGGTCGCCGACCGGCTTCCGCCCGACATGGTCGCGCCCTTTTTGCAGATCGCGCGCGCGGCAATGGAGGGCGCGCCCTGCCCCGACGACGAGGCGCTCGGCCGCGCCTATGGCAGCCGCTCGCCGGGGCGCATCCGCCGCCTGATCGACTATATGGAGAAACAGGGGGTGATCGTCGTGCGCGCCGATTTCGGCGGGCGGCGGTCGATCGGGATTCCGGGGCTGGGGCTTAGTACCGAGGCGGAATAGGGACAGGGTGAGCAGCGCTCCCCTTGTTCGTCATTCCGGCGAAGGCCGGAATCTCACCCTGGCACGATGACGCAAGCGGCGCGATCCCGGCCTTCGCCGGGATGACGATTGTGATGAACAGGGAGGGGTTGCGCCTCAGCTCAACCCGCGCCGCCCGAAGGCGACGGGGCGCTGGCTGTGGAAAATCTGCGCGGGGTTGATCATCGCCGCGGCGCGTGCGCGCTCGAGCGCGTTGTAAAGCGGGCCATGCGTCAGCTCATAGGGGAAGCGCACGCCCATGCGGTCAACCTCTGACCACATCACGACGGCGTAGACGAGCTGCCCGCCATAATGGATTTCGCAGCGCGAGCGCGCCGGCATGGAGGCGCCGACGATTTGCGCGCCGCCCTCCGACAGGTCGGTGATGCGGCCTTCGACGAAGTTGAGCACGCCATTGACGGTGACGTCGATGGCGACGCGGGTGCGCTCGTGGCGGCGCGGCGTGGAGAGGCGAGGCGTGGTCATGCGGCGAACCTAAGCTTGTCATGGTAAATAATCCGGTAACGATGATCGCGGGCGACAGGGCAATTTTGCCTTTCGATTCGGATGCGCTTGCCGCTATGGGCGGCGCCATGACCGACCTGCATCTTCATCCGTCGCTGCGCGAGCCCGCGCAAACGTCCAAGGCCTGGCCGTTCGAGGAAGCGCGCAAGCTGGTCAAACGCTATCCGGGCGGCAAGCCCGGCGGCGAAGCCGTGCTGTTCGAGACCGGCTATGGCCCGTCGGGGCTGCCGCATATCGGCACGTTCAACGAAGTGTTGCGCACGACGATGGTGCGCCGCGCCTATGAAACGCTGACCGGCGGCGCTGCGACGCGGCTGGTGGCGTTCAGCGACGATATGGACGGGCTGCGCAAGGTGCCCGACAATGTGCCGAACGGCGCCATGCTGCGCGAGCATCTGGGGCGGCCGCTGACCGCGATCCCCGACCCCTTCGGCAAATATGAGAGTTTCGCGCACCACAATAATGCGATGCTGCGCGAGTTTCTCGACCGCTTCGGCTTCGATTACGAGTTTGTGAGCTCGACCGAGCGCTATCGGTCGGGGGCGTTCGACGAGGCGCTCAAAAATGTGCTGCGCCACAATCAGGATATCCTCGACATCATGCTGCCGACGCTGCGCGCCGAGCGCGCCGCGACCTATTCGCCGATCCTGCCGATCAGCCCCAGGTCGGGGATCGTGTTGCAGGTGCCGGTCACGGTGGTCGACGCCGAGGCGGGGCTGGTGTCGTTCGAGGAAGAGGGCGAGACGATCACGCACAGCATTCTGGGCGGCGGCGCGAAGCTGCAATGGAAGGTCGACTGGGCGATGCGCTGGGTCGCGCTGGGCGTCGATTATGAAATGTACGGCAAGGATCTGACCGACAGCGGGGTGCAGTCGGGCAAGATTGCGAAAGCACTCGGCGGGCGCAAGCCCGAAGGGCTGATCTATGAGATGTTCCTCGACGAGAAGGGCGAGAAGATTTCCAAGTCGAAGGGCAATGGCCTGTCGATGGAGGAATGGCTGGCCTATGGCAGCGAGGAAAGCCTGGCCTTTTACGCCTATCGCGAGCCCAAGGCGGCGAAGCAGCTGCATATCGGCGTGGTGCCGAAGGCGGTCGACGAATATCTGCAGATGCGCGGCGCCTATCCGGCGCAGGAGCCCGACAAGAAGCTGGGCAACCCGGTGCATCATGTCCATGTCGCGCGCGGGCAGGATGTGCCGGAGACGGTGCTGCCGGTGACCTATGGCCTGTTGCTCAACCTCGTCGGCGTGATGGGCGCCGATGCGTCGAAGGAGCAGATCTGGCGTTACCTCGGCCAATATGTCCCGGGCGCCGATGCCGCGACTTATCCCGAGCTCGACCGGCTGATCGACAATGCGATGGCGTATAACCGCGATTTCGTCGCGCCGACGCTGAAGCGCCGCAAGCCTGAGGGTGGCGAGGTCGCGGCGCTGCGCGAGCTGGATGCACGGCTGGCCGCGCTGCCCGCCGACGCCTCGGCCGACGACATCCAGAATATCGTCTATGAAATTGGCAAGAACGAGGCGCATGGCTTCGATAATCTGCGCGACTGGTTCAAGGCGCTGTACGAGACATTGCTGGGATCGAGCGCCGGGCCGCGGATGGGCAGCTTTATCGCGCTGTTCGGGGTGGAGAATACGCGGCGGCTGATCGCCGAGGCGCTGACCTGAGGAGACGCATATGGCCGCCTATGAACTCGCCCAGATCAATATCGCGCGCTTTCGTCTGCCGCCCGAGCATGTCGCCAACCGCGATTTCATGGATGCGCTCGACGCGGTGAATGCCATTGCCGAGGCGAGCGACGGCTTTGTCTGGCGGCTGACGGGTGACGGCAATGACGCGACCGATGTGCCCGTTACCGACGATCCGCATGTCATCGCGAACATGTCGGTGTGGCGCGACCTCGATGCGCTCGCCGCCTTTGTCTATCGCCAGCCGGACCATCTTGCGATCATGAAACGGCGCAAGGAGTGGTTCGACCATATCGGCGTGTATCAGGTGTTGTGGTGGGTACCGGCGGGGCACCGTCCGACCGTCGCCGAGGGCATGGCGCGGATCGCGATACTGGAGGCCAAGGGGCCGACGGCGGATGCCTTTACCTTCAAGCAACCGTTCGCGGCGCCCGACGGCACGCCGGCGCTGCCGGTGCAGGACGAATGCGCGTGATCGACATCTTCACCACCGGCGGGACGATCGACAAGGTCTATTTCGACGCGCTGAGCGAGTTTCAGATCGGCCCCGCGGCGATCCCCGACATGCTGCGCGAGAATAATGTCCATGTGCCGCACCGCGTGACGCAGTTGATGCGCAAGGACAGCCTTGAACTCGACGATGCCGACCGCGAGACGATCCGCGCCGCGGTCGCCGCGAGCGATGCCGACCGCATCCTCGTGACGCACGGCACCGACACGATGGTCGTCACCGGGCGCGTTCTGGCGGGAATCGAAGGCAAGACGATCGTGCTGACGGGCGCGATGCAGCCCGCGTCGGTGCGCGCGAGCGATGCCGAGTTCAACGTCGGCTTTGCGCTGGCGGCGGTCCAGACGCTGCCGCCCGGCGTCTATGTCGCGATGAACGGGATGATCTTCGATCCTCAGCGGACGGTGAAGGACCGCGCGGGCGCGCGGTTCGTGGCGGAGGACTGACAATATATTGATCATTATCCCGGCCTTCGCCGGAATGACGGTGCGGGTATGGCAGTGGCTGACTTGGCAAAGTCATGCGAAGCGTATAGCCGCTCGCTAATGGCAGAAGATAAACAACCCCATCGTTCGCGTTTCCACAAGGCCAAGGACGACGCGCAATTCGCCCGGCAGGCGACCACCACGCCGCAAACGGCGCATCCCGCCTACCGGCTGGCTTTTCAGGATAATGATTTTCTGCTGCGCGAGGATCTGCGTCCCGTCCGTTTCCAGCTCGAATTGCTGAAACCCGAACTGCTGCTTGACGAAGCCGGGATCGAATCGACGCTCGTGGTCTATGGCTCGGCGCGTATTCCCGAACCCGGTGAAGCCGATGCGCTCGAAGCCGCGGCGACCGACGATGTCACACGAAACATCGCCCGGCGTCTTAAGGCCAAGGCCAGATATTATGACGAAGCGCGCGCGCTTGCGCGGCTCGCAAGCCAGTATCCGTGCGACGACAAGGGCTGCCGCCATTTCGTCGTCTGCTCGGGCGGCGGGCCATCCATCATGGAAGCGGCGAACCGCGGCGCCGCCGACGAGGGGCGCGAATCGATCGGGCTCAACATCGTGCTCCCGCACGAACAGGCGCCGAACCGCTATGTCACCCCGTCGCTGAGTTTCCAGTTCCACTATTTCGCGCTGCGCAAGATGCATTTCCTGCTCCGTGCGCGTGCCGTGTGCGTCTTTCCGGGCGGATTCGGGACGTTCGACGAAATGTTCGAGCTGCTCACGCTGATCCAGACGGGCAAGATCAAGCCGATCCCGATCGTCCTGTTCGGCAAGGAGTTCTGGCACCGCGTCGTCAATTTCGAGGCGCTGGTCGAGGAGGGTGTCGTCAGCGCGCGCGACCTCGATCTCTTCCAGTTTGTCGAGACCGCGGGCGAAGCGTGGAAGATCATCACCGACTTCTACGCGAATATCGAACAGCAGCGTTGAGAACAACGTCGTCGCCCCCGCCTGCGCGGGGGCGACGGCTTATTTCTCTATTTCTGCGCTTCCAGATACAGGATCAGTGCCTTGCGATCCGCGGTGTCGGGCACCCCGGCAAAGGCCATGCGCGTACCGGGGACGTCCTTCATCGGCGCTTCCAGATAGGCGTCGAGCGCGGCTTCGTCCCAGACGCCGCCCTTCGCCTTCATCGCGGCCGAATAGGAAAAGTCGGGCTTTGCCGCGACGGGGGCGCCGACGATGGCGTGGAGGTTCGGGCCGATGCCGTGACGGCCGCCCTTGTCGACCGTGTGACAGGCGACGCAGCGCCGGAAAATCTGTTCGCCCATCGCCGCCGTCGGTTCGACTGTCGGCGCTTCGGTCGCGGGTTCGCCTGTTGTCGCCTCGTCGGCGGGGGGAGGGGCGTCGTTCCTGCCGCAGCCGACGAGCAGCAGCGCGCCCGCCAGCAGGACGGGCGCGGCGCGCATTATTTCGCCGCTTCGGTCGGTGCAGCGGCGGGTTCGGCCGCCGCGTCCGTCGGGGCGGCGGCGCCTTCGGCTGCCGGAGTGGCGCCTGCGGCGGCGTCAGCGGTCGCGACCTCTTCGACGGGCGGCAGCGGGAGGTTCGATCCCTGCGCGTTCATGTAAACGATCAGGTTCGCGCGATCTTCGGCGCTGCTGAGGCCCGCGAACGACATTTTGGTTCCCGGCGCATATTTGCGCGGGCTTTTCAGCCATTCGTCCATGCTGGCGAAATCCCAGTTGCCGGGAATGCCCTTCAGTGCCTCCGAATAGGCAAAGCCGGGCACATGGCCGTGCGCCTTGCCCAGCGCGCCGTAAAGATTGGGACCGATGCCGTTGGCGCCGCCCGCGTTGATCGTGTGGCACGCCGCGCATTTCGCGAACACCGCTTCGCCCTTCGCCGGATCGGCGGCCGCAAGCAGGTTGGCAAGCGGCACCGCCGATTCGCCGCCTTCTCCACCGGCTTCGGCGTCTTCGATCGGATATCCGGGTTTTTCCGGAGCATGGGTCGCGAACAACATGCTCGACCCGATGGTCAGGCCCAGCGCGCAAATGCCGGCGAACAGCACCCAGCCGGCAATGGTATTGTTGCGATTGTCCATGCTCTAACAGCCCCGTTAGCTGGCGGCCATAGGTGGACGCCTTTGTGATTTGGACGCTCCCTTACTGGCGCGGCGGCGGCGGCGCAAGGGGATGAAATCGGCCGACGCGCCGCCGCGGCCGCCGGTTGCGCGGTTGAGGCGGTGCCGCTATGCGCCGCGGTTCCAGCGTGGGAAGGCAGTCATGGGCAGTTATTCGGCTTCGGCGCAGCATCTGGTCGATAAAATGCGCGCATTGGCGCTTGCCGACCCTGCGCGCGGGCTGGCGTTTCAGGGCGCGCCTGGAGCGAACAGCGATCTTGCGGCGCGCGAATATGACCCCAATTCGCTGCCGCTCCCCTGCTATGCGTTCGAGGACGCGATCGACGCTGTGCGCGAAGGCCTGGTCGACCGCGCGATCATCCCGATCGAGAACAGCCTGCACGGGCGCGTCGCCGACATTCATTTCCTGCTGCCCGAATCCGGCCTGTCGATCGTCGGCGAGCATTTCCTGCCCATCCGCTATGGGCTGATGAGCCGCAATCTCGGCCCGGTGACGCGCGCGATGAGCCACGAACAGGCGCTCGGCCAGTGCCGCAAATGGCTGCGCGCGAACAATATCGCGCCCGTCGCGCACAGCGACACCGCGGGCGCCGCCGCCTGGGTCGCCGACAGCGACGAGGTCGGTCTGGCCGCGCTGGCGCCGCCGCATGCGGCAGACTTGTATGGGCTGACGCTGCACGGCACGGGAATGGAGGACGCCGATCACAATATGACGCGCTTTGTCGTCCTCGCGCGCGAACCCTTGCGCGATTTTTCGGCGATCGAAGGGCCGGTGATGACGACCTTCATGTTCGAGGTGAAGAATATCCCCGCGGCGCTTTACAAGGCGCTCGGCGGCTTTGCGACCAACGGCGTCAACATGACCAAGCTGGAAAGCTATCAGACGGGCGGCAGCTTCGCCGCGACCAAATTTTACGCCGACATCGTCGGCGCGCCGGGCGACGAGCGCGTCGACCGCGCGCTCGAGGAGCTCGATTTCCAGACCAAGTCGCTGCGCCTGCTCGGCACCTACGCGCAGGCGCGCCCGCGGCCCTGAACCCGCTAGCCGCCCCGGCGGCGCAGCATCCGCGCAGTGGTCGAGGTCTGGACAATGAACAGCGTGACGAGGATGCTTGACACGACCAGCGCGAACAGGTCGAACGCCGAAAAATTGGTGCCGCCGATGTCGCCGCCGCCGATCACCGGCATCAGCGCGGTCATCGCCATCAGCATCAGGCGCAGCTCGGTCGGCCCGCCCGCCATATAGGACAGGCGAAACTCACCCAGGATCTTGGCCGAAATAAAGGTGTGAATCGACAGCAGGAAATAGCCGATCACCCCCATCAGCGCGACGTCGAGCCGCATATAGGGGCTCATCCCGATCGCGCTGATCATCAGCAATGTCGCGAGCGCATCGACGCTGTGGTCGACGAAATAACCATAGTTCGGCCGCTCGATCCCGCGCCAGCGCGCGAGGCTGCCATCGAGCGAATCGCCGAACCAGTTGACGATATAGCCGAGAAGCGAAAGCCCCAGCCATTCGCTGTCGATCCAGCTGAGCAGATAGCCCGCGGCGACAAGCACCGCGCCCGCAAAGCCCAGCGCGGTGAGCTGGTCGGGCGTGACCCACGCGGGCAACCGCGCGCACAGCCAGTTGAGCAGGCGGCGTTCGCCGCGCGCGAGGATATTCTGCTGGATGCGGACCGGCGCCTTGGCGACGGGTTCGAACTTGCTCATGCGGACCCTTTGCTGCCGTCTGTCACAAAAGCGCCAGCCGGATGTCATCGAGCCGTCATAGAGCGAAAGTCGGGCTTGCGAAAGGGCGGCGTCTGCGCCGCGCCGCATGCACGCAGCGGTCAGTCGCGCCAGGGGCCGATTTCGCCGACCTCGCCGATGGTGCGGAACCGCACCGCGCCGTCGACCCACGCGACCTCCCACATCGGCGCGGGCCGGGCCCATTCGCCGATCACGAACAGCGGGAGCTTGTTGGCCGCAACGAACGCCAGATCGTCGGCGGTCGGGCCGGGGACGATCGTTTCGGATCGCTGGTGCAGCCGCACCACCGCGAGCGTCCCGTCGGGCGGGGCGGGGAGCGACTGGCGCACGGGAAAGCCCAGGCTGGCGGCGACCACCGGATACCCCTTGTCGTCGCGCGCGATCAGCAGCACCTTGTCGGCGGTCGGATAAGGCCCGCCGACCGGCCGCCCGGCAACCTTGCGCCCGGCGATTGCGGCGAACTCGCGCAGGTCGGTGTCGGCGATCGGTGCGGGACGCGCGGTTGGATCCGCCGCTGGCGCCGCAGCGGGATCGGCGGACAGCGCCGCGATGAACAGCAGGGCAGCGATCAATGTGCGTCGCCCCAGCTCTTGCCCGTCCCGATCTCGACTTCCAGCGGGACCGACAATTTGAGCGCGGGCTCGGCGGCACCCATCATCACCGCGCGGATGATCTCGCCAGCGGCCGCGGCCTTGTCCGCGGGCGCCTCGAACACCAGTTCGTCGTGGACCTGGAGCAGCATCTTCACATCGGCGAGGCCCGCATCGGCCAGCGCGCGCGGCATCCGCGCCATCGCGCGTTTTATGAGGTCGGCGCTCGTGCCCTGGATCGGCGCGTTGATCGCGGCGCGCTCGCTGCCCGCGCGTTCATTCTGGTTCGCCGCCTTGATGCGCGGAAACCAGGTTTTGCGGCCGAACAAGGTCTCGGTATAGCCGCGCGCGCGCGCCGTTTCGAGCGTGTCGGTGATATAGTCCGAAATGCCGGGGAAACGCTCGAAATAGCGGCTGATGAGCGCCTGCGCCTCGTCGGGGGTGATTTCGAGGCGGCCGGCAAGGCCCCAGCGCGAAATGCCATAGAGGATCGAGAAATTGACCGTCTTGGCCTTGCCGCGCGTGTCGCGATTGACCTCGCCGAACAGCTCGATCGCGGTCGCCGCGTGAATGTCGTCGCCGCGGGCGAAGGCCTCTTTCAGTTCGGGCACATCGGCCATATGCGCCGCGAGCCGCAGCTCGATCTGGCTATAGTCGGCGGCGATCAGCACATGGCCGGGCGCGGCGATGAAGGCGTCGCGGATCTGGCGGCCGACCTCGGTGCGGATCGGGATGTTCTGAAGGTTCGGGTCGGTCGACGACAGCCGCCCCGTCTGCGCGCCGACGAGGCTGTAGCTCGTGTGGACGCGCCCGGTCGTGGCGTTGATCTGTTCCTGCAAGGCGTCGGTATAGGTCGATTTCAGCTTGGAAAGCTGGCGCCATTCCAGAATCTTGCGCGCAATCGGCACCCCGTCGCGTTCGAGCCGTTCGAGCTCATTCTGGTCGGTCGACCAGTCGCCCGACTTGCCCTTGCGCCCGCCCTTGAGACCCAGCTTGTCGAACAGGATTTCGCCAAGCTGCTTCGGGCTGCCGATCGCGAAGGGCTGGCCCGCGAGGGCGTGGATTTCGCCCTCGATGCGCAGCATCTCGTTCGCAAACTCGCCCGACAGCTTGGCCAGATAGTCGCGGTCGACCATGATGCCCGCGCGTTCCATGCCCTCGACGACGGCGGCCAGGGGGCGGTCGACCATCTCGTAAACGCGCGTCCCACCCTCGATCGGCAGGCGGAGCTTGAGCAGCTTCCAGAGCCGCCACGCGACCTCCGCATCCTCGGCGGCATATTGCGTCGCGCGATCGAGCGGCACTTCGGCGAAGCTGATCTGCGACTTGCCGGTGCCGCACACCTCCTTGAACGACAGGCAGACATGATCGAGGTGCAGCTTCGCCAGCTCGTCCAGCCCGTGCTGGTGCTTGCCCGCGTCGAGCGCGAAGCTCATCAGCAGCGTGTCGTCATAGGGCGCGATGGCGATCCCGTGCTGCGCCAGCACGCCGATGTCATATTTGAGGTTGTGCCCGACCTTCAGCACCGCATCGTCGGCAAAGAGCGCGCCGAGGCGCGCCAGCGCGTCACTCGTCGCGATCTGTTCGGGCTTTTCGGCGAACATGTCGGTGCCGCCGTGGCCGAGCGGGATGTAACAGGCCTTGCCCGCCCCGGTCGACAGGCTGACCCCGACGAGCCGTCCGGTGACGCTGTCGAGGCTCGCGGTCTCGGTATCGACCGCGACGACATGCGCGGCGCGCGCGTCGGCGATCCAGCGGTCGAGCGCCTCGATCGTCGTCACCGTTTCATAAAGCGCGCGGTCGATCGACGGCATCGGCGGCAGGGTGGGCGTCGATGGCGCAGCGTCGGGCGCGACAGGCGCCGCGCCCGCGCGCGGCAGGGTCGGCGGGCCGGAGGGCGCCGTGCCAAGGTCGAGCTTTGCCGACAGCGAGCGGAAGCCATGCTCGTCGAGGAAACGCTTGAGCGGTTCGGGCGGGATTGCGCCAAGCTTCAGCGCGTCGAGCGGATCGGGCAGCGGGCAGTCGCGCTTCAGATCGACCAGGATGCGCGACAATTCGGCCATGGCCCGATGTTCGATCAGATTTTCGCGCAGCTTGCCGGGCTTCATCGTTTCGGCGCCGTCGAGCGCGGCGGTCAGATTGCCATATTCCTGGATCAGCTTGGTCGCGGTCTTTGGCCCGACGCCGCGCACGCCGGGGACATTGTCGACGCTGTCGCCCATCAGCGCAAGGACGTCGCCGACCAGATCGGGGGTGACGCCGAACTTCTCGTTCACCGCGTCGATCCCCATCCGCACATTCTTCATCGTGTCGAGCATGTCGACGTGCGGGCCATCGGCGGGTTCGCGGATCAATTGCATCAGATCCTTGTCCGACGACACGATGGTGACGTCCCACCCTTCGCGCACCGCGGCCTCGGCATAGGAAGCGATCAGGTCGTCGGCCTCATACCCTTCCATCTCGATGCACGGCAGCGAAAAGGCGCGGGTCGCGTCGCGGATCAGCGGGAATTGCGGGACCAGATCTTCGGGCGGCTCGGGCCGGTTCGCCTTGTACTGATCGTAGATTTCGTTGCGGAACGACTGGCTCGAATGGTCGAGGATGACGGCAAGGTGCGTCGGCCCGTCGGCGTCGTGCAGATCCTTCGCCAGCTTCCACAGCATCGTCGTATAGCCATAGACCGCGCCGACGGGCACGCCCTTTGGGTTCGTGAGCGGCGGTAGGCGGTGATAGGCGCGGAAGATGTAGCTGGAGCCATCGACCAGATAGAGATGATTCTTCTCGGACATGGCGCGGGGTGTAGCAGCGGCGATGCGAGCGGCCTAGCGCGATGTTCCCGCTTTCTTCCTATCCGCCGCGCGGCCGCGGGGGCAGGTCGAAATGCAGAACTTCCTCGCGCACGCCGAGCTTGGTGTAGAGGGCGATTGCGGGCGGGTCGGCATAGTCGGCCTGCACGAACACCGCCCAGGCGCCGGTATCGGCGGCGATATGCTGAAGCTCCGCGATCAGCGCGGTGGCGATGCCGCGGCGGCGGTGCGCGGCATCGACCGCGAGATCGTAAAGATAGATTTCGCTGCGCGCCGCCTCCAGCTTGGGCAGCTCATAGGCGGTGAGGCCGCCGACGATGTTGCCGTCCATCTCGGCGACAAGCAGGATGACCGCATCCTTGGCAAGCTGGCGCGCCAGCCATGCGTCGTCGGGACGATCGCGGCGATAGGTTGCCGGATCGTCGAAGGCGTCGGCATACAGCGCGTTGAGGGCGCGCATTGCGGCCACGTCGCCGGAGCCGAGACGGCGGATCGCGACGGTCATCGGTAATCGATCCCCAGCTTCCCCGCCGCCGCCACGGCCGCCGTCCGTGCGTCGTCGGTCGTCCCGCCCGCGACCTTCGCCAGCGCCACGCCCATGCGGCGCCAGGGCCGCGTGACGGGCTTGCCAAAGATGCGCGCGTCGACCGAGGTTTCGGCATCGGGCGGCGTCAGCGCATCGGCGAGACCGGTGATCGCGAAGTCGCGCGCGTCGCGGTCGGCGAGCAGCACCGCGCTCGCGCTCGCGTGCGGAACCGCGATCGCGGGGACCGGCAGGCCGAGGATAGCGCGCGCATGGAGATCGAACTCCGACAAATCCTGCGAGATCAGCGTCACCATGCCCGTGTCGTGCGGGCGCGGGCTGAGTTCGGAGAAGATGACCTCGTCGCCCTTCACGAAAAACTCGACGCCGAAAATGCCGTAACCGCCGAGCGCATCGACGACCCTGGTGGCCATATCCTCGGCCGCCGCCAGCGCGGCGCCCGACATTGCCGCGGGCTGCCAGCTTTCGCGATAGTCGCCGCGTTCCTGCCGGTGCCCGATCGGCGGGCAGAAGGTCACGCCGCCCTTGTGCCGCACGGTGAGCAAGGTGATCTCATAATCGAAATCGACGAACGCCTCGGCGATGACGCGGAGGCGATCGCCGCGCATCCCGGCGGCGGCATAATCCCATGCGGCGCCGATGCCGTCTGCATCCCTGACCGTGCTCTGTCCCTTGCCCGACGACGACATGACGGGCTTGACGACCAGCGGAAAGCCGATGCGCGCCGCCGCGGCGGCGAGTTCCTCGCGCGTCTCGGCATATTCGAAGGTCGATGTCCTGAGGCCCAGCTCGCGCGCGGCGAGGTCGCGGATCGCGTCGCGGTTCATCGTCAGTTGCGCCGCGCGCGCCGAGGGGACGACATGAAAGCCCTCGGCCTCGACTTCGGCAAGGATTTCGGTGCGGATCGCCTCAACCTCGGGCACGATATGGTCCGGGCGGTGCCTTTCGATCGCGGCGCGCAGCGCGTCGCCGTCGAGCATCGAGAACACCTCATTTTCGTCGGCGACCTGCATCGCGGGCGCGCCCGCATAGCTGTCGCACGCGACGACATGGCAGCCGAGCCGCTTCGCCGAAATCACGAACTCGCGCCCCAGCTCGCCCGAGCCCAAGAGGAGGATTTTTGCGGTGGGGGTCATGCTGCGCTCCGTTGCCCGTCCGAACACCGTCCGCTCCTAATCGGCGTGCCGTGACTTTGCCAGCGGCCAAATGGCGTCGCGCCGCGCGCCAACTTGTGATAGCTTGGGCGCAACCACCCTGGTGAACGCTGCGGGAGGGTCGATAATGACGGATGATTGGCGAGTGGATGACCTGGCGCTGTGCATCAGTCGGCACGCGCGCTATCCGCCCGAGGTTCGACCCGGCGCGGTCTTCACGGTGCGCGCGGTGATGACTGATATGCCCGACCTCGCCGGCGGCGCGGCGGGGACCGCGCTCAACTTTCGCGGCGTCCGCGAACTCGGTCCACGCGCTGCCTATTGCGCGCGGCGGTTCCGCAAGATCACCCCCGGCGCGCCCGACCGTTTCGATGCCGAGGTGATCGACCTGATGACCGCTGTGCAGGGTGCCCCACGCTAGGGCGAAACGCCGCATACCCCTCCTCGTCATCCCGGCCTTCGCCGGGATGACGTTTTAATCATGGATGCATCAAAGATTCATCGCGCTAATCGATTGCTTCGATAAGTGTGCCCGGAAAATTGGGGTTGAGTGCGGCGGCCGCTCGGCATAGCTGGCCCCTGCAAGTATTTTTGCAGTGCAGCAATCAGCAGCAATAAAGGAAACACTCTCCCATGGGTATCATCGGAAGCTCGATCAAGCCGTTCAACGCCACCTCCTATCACCAGGGCAAGTTCGTCCCCGTGACCGACGCCGATGTGAAGGGCAAATGGGCGGTTTTCTTCTTCTATCCGGCCGATTTCACCTTCGTCTGCCCCACCGAGCTCGAAGACCTCGCCGACCAGTATGAAACGCTGAAGGCCCTTGGCGTCGAAGTCTATGCCGTGTCGACCGACACGCATTTCAGCCACAAGGCGTGGCACGACAGCTCGCCGGCGATCGGCAAGATCAGCTATCACATGCTGGGCGACCAGAACCACGTCCTCGCCAACAATTTCGGCGTGCTGCGCGAAGATTCGGGCCTTGCCGACCGCGCAACCTTCGTCGTCGATCCCGACGGCGTGATCCAGGTGATGGAAATCACCTGCGAAGGCGTCGGCCGCAACGCCGAGGAACTGGTCCGCAAGATCAAGGCCGCGGTCCATGTCCGCGCCAACCCCGGCCAGGTCTGCCCGGCGAAGTGGGAAGAAGGCGCCGAAACGCTCGCCCCCTCGATCGAACTCGTCGGCAAGATCTAAGCCGACCGATTGGCAGGACCGGGCGGGCGGCGCTCGCCCGGTCCTTGCACCCTCAGAAAACCAATAACGCTCGTCGTGTCCCCCGCGCGGCGAACCCTTGCTCCTGTCCGAAAGCCTCTCCCCATGCCGATGCTCGACGCCAACACGGCCGCCCAGCTCAAATCCTATCTCGGCAACCTCCGCCGTCCGATCGAGCTGATCGCAAGCCTCGACGCCTCGCCCAAGTCGGCCGAGATGCGCAGCCTTGTCGAAGAGGTTGCGGCGCAGTCGGACCTCGTGACCGCGCGTTTCGACGGCGACGATGCACGCCGCCCCTCCTTCGCGATCCGCGGCGATGACGGGAAGGCCGAGGCCGTGTTCGCGGGCCTGCCAATGGGGCATGAGTTCACCTCGCTGATCCTCGCCTTGCTCCACGTCGGCGGCCACCCGCCCAGGGAAGACGCCGAACTGCTCGATGCGGTGCGCGCCCTGGAAGGCGATTTCACCTTTGAAACCTTCTTTTCGCTCTCGTGCCAGAATTGCCCCGATGTCGTGCAGGCGCTCAACATCATGGCGGCGCTCAATCCAAACATCCGCCACACCGCGATCGACGGTGCGCTGTTTCAGGACGAGGTCGAACGCCGTCAGGTAATGGCGGTGCCCGCCGTGTTCCTGAACGGCGAACCCTTCGGACAGGGCCGCATGGACCTGGCGCAGATCGTCGCGAAGCTCGACACCGGCGCGACGCAGCGCGCGGCCGAGAAGATCGCGGCGAAAGAGCCGTTCGACGTGCTCGTCGTCGGCGGCGGCCCCGGCGGCGCCGCGGCGGCGATTTACGCGGCGCGCAAGGGCATCCGCACCGGCATCGTCGCCGAACGCTTCGGCGGGCAGCTGCTCGACACGCTGGGCATCGAAAACTTCGTCTCGGTCCAGCACACCGAAGGCCCGAAGCTCGCGGCGCAACTGGAAGCGCATGTGAAGGATTATGACGTCGACGTCATGAATGCGCAGGAAGCCGCCGCGCTGATCCCCGGCGGCGCGAACGGCCTCCATGAGGTGAAGCTGAAAAGCGGCGCGAGCGTCAGGGGCAGGACAGTGATCCTGTCGACCGGCGCGCGCTGGCGCCAGATGGGCGTCCCCGGCGAGGCCGAATATCGCAACAAGGGCGTCGCATACTGCCCGCACTGCGACGGCCCCTTGTTCAAGGGCAAGCGCGTCGCGGTGATCGGCGGCGGCAATTCGGGGGTCGAGGCGGCGATCGACCTCGCGGGACTCGTCCAGCATGTGACCCTGATCGAGTTCGACGCCCAGCTTCGCGCCGACGCGGTGCTTCAGGCGAAGCTGGGCAGCCTGCCCAACGTCACGGTGGTCACCTCGGCGCTCACCACCGAAGTGCTCGGCAACGGCGAGAAGGTCGTCGGTCTGCGCTACCGCGACCGCAACAGCGATGAGGAGCATCGCGTCGAGCTCGAAGGCATTTTTGTCCAGATCGGCCTCATCCCCAACACCGAATGGCTCGGCGATGCGGTGGCGCTCAGCGATCGCGGCGAGATCGAGGTCGACGCGCGCGGCGCGACGAGCCAGCCGGGCATCTTCGCCGCGGGCGACGCGACGACGGTTCCTTACAAGCAGATCGTCATCGCGATGGGCGAGGGGTCAAAGGCGTCGCTCTCGGCTTTTGATCACCTGATCCGTTCGCGCGGTTAGCGCAGTAGACAGCGCAGCACCTTCCCCAATATCTCGTCATCCCGGCGAAGGCCGGGATCTCACCGTTACTTGGCATGGCGAGGTCGAGATCCTGGCCTTCGCCGGGATGACGGGATGGTGTTGGAACCAGTTTTTAGCCCTCCGGCCAGACTTCGGTGTCATGGTCGGGGTGCTGGTGGTTGCTCGCCCGGATCGCGCCGACCTGGGCGGCCATCGTCTCTTCGGTCGTGCCCTCGGCGGGGATGGCAAGCTCCTCGAACCACGGCAGCCGCGCTTCGAGGCCGAACTGATATTTCGGCGCGAACCGCGACGGGTCGTCGAACGATCCGGTCGTCAGATTGATATGCTTGCTCTCGTGATAATCATAGGCGAGCGGCGTCCCGCAATTGCGGCAGAAACCGCGCGCCGCCTTGTCGGAGCTGCGGAACCATGCGGGCGCCCCGCGCGTCCAGCGAATCGCGTCGCGCGGCACGCCGATCAGCGCGATGAAGAAATTGCCCGCCGCCTTCTGGCACATGCGGCAATGACAGATGTGCGAGGTGTCGAGCACCGCGCTGACATGATAGCGCACCGCTCCGCACTGGCAGCCGCCCGATGCCTGGGTTTCGATCCGGTCCATGGCCGAAAGCTATCAGCGGCGGCGCGGCCCCGCAACCGCGCCGCCGCATGACGTCACGCGCCGTAGCGCGCGATCACGTCGGCCAGCGGCAGATGGCCACGGCAGAGCCCGCTGCCCAGGGCGCTCTCCCCGCTTTCGAGCGCGGTGGCATAGACGACCGCCGGGTCGGCCTCCAACCGCGCGCGCAGCGCCGCGAGCTTCGGCCAGCGCGTCGGCGGGGCTACCTCGTGAAAATCGAGCCAGCGCGCAACGCCGACGAGCAGCGCGTCGGCGAGCGTCGGCCGGTCGCCGACCAGCCATGGCTCGTCGCCGATCATCGCTTCCAGCTTGTCGTGGCGGCCGATCACCGCTTCCTTGCCATATTCGCGCAAGGATGCTTGCAGCGCCGGGCGCGGCGGGTCCATTTCGAGCGCCACCCACAAGGGGCTGAAGGCGCCGGTGAAGCCGGTGTTGATGAACGCCATCAGCTGTCGCATCCGGTCGGCGTCGGCCGACAGCGGATCGGGGCTGATCCGCCGGTCGTCGTCGCGCGCGGCGAGCCAGCCCGCGATCGCCATGGTTTCGGTGAGCACGCGGCCGTCGTCGGTAATCAGCGCGGGGGTTTCGTGCCGCGCGTTGATGCGCGCATAGGATGGCTCGCGCATTTCGCCGAGCATGTCGACGCGGCACAGGCGATAGGGCTTGCCCAGCCATTCGAGCGCGGCGACAAGCCCCATGGAGCTTCCCAGCGGGAAGCCATAGATAAGGATCGGTTCCAAGTTATTGCTCCATCATCTTGTAAAAGGGGGGAGCTGCGCAGCGCTTTCGGATATAGGCCGCTCGTCGCGCGCGTAAATTACGCACCTTTTTGTAACCATGAGGATGATGATGAAGGATCTGGTTTCGCGCTGTCCGATCGAGGAAGTGATGCAGCTCTTGAGCGGGCGCTGGCCGACCCTGCTGATCTATTATCTCAGCGACGGGACCAAAAGGTTCAGCGAGTTGCAGCGCGACAATCCGACGATCTCGCACAAGATGCTGACGCTCGAACTGCGCAAGCTCGAGGACGCGGGGATCGTCGAGCGCACCGACTTCGACGGCTATCCGCGCCGCGTCGAATATGATCTGACACCCGCGGGCCGGCGCCTCGTCCCGTTGATCGACGCGCTCGGCGACTGGTGGGATTCGGTCGCCGCCGCCGACGGGGAAAACATGGGGGCGGTCGAACCCGTAACAGCGATCCGTGTTTGATCAATCGGTCGGCGCCGCGCACCGGATCAGATGCAGGAAACCGGATAGCGGCGGATATTGGCATCGGCGGTCACCAGCGTCATCCCCTCGCTCAGCGCATGGGCGATGAGCATCCGGTCGACCGGATCGCGATGAATATCGGGCAGGGCGGTCACCATGCGCCACATGTCCTGCGGAAGATCGACGAGCGCAAATCCCACGAGTTCGCCAAGCCGGTCGATCGGCTCGCTGAGAGGGATGCGGTTTGTCTTTTGGAGCTGGGTCAGCTCATAGGCTGTCACCGGACTCACCAGAATCGCGTTTTCGGGGTCTTCCAGCGCGCGTCGTTGCGCGCCGCTCAGCCGACTATCGTTGAGCACGATCCAGACGATGATATGGGTGTCGAGCAGCAACCGCATCGGCGGCGAAAATCAGCCGAATTTGCGCTTGATGCGCTCTTCATATTCCTCGTCGGTCATCGACGGCGGCACGTCGAAGGCTTCGGGCGGATAAGCGGCATATTTTTCGGCCAGACAGCCAAAGGCCGCCTTGCGCTTCGCCGCGATCGCCTCGCGTTCCAGCGCCTCGGCCTCGGGCAGCGCGACCAGGCGCACCTTGGGTTGGCCATCGCGCTGCACGATCACCTCCTCGCCGCGGAGCGCGGCGGCGACCAGCTCGGACAATCGCGTCTTGGCTTCGCCGATGTTGACATGGATCGTCACGGGGCGAAATTAGCATGACCAATCTGCTTAGCCAAGCAAATCGAGGTCGCGCCGCTACTTGAGAGCTTCAACGCCTCTCATAAGTTCCTCCCACCCTGTTCGTTCCTGAACTCGTTGACCGAGCAATCGAGACGCCACGACTTGAAGGGCACCTCGAATGACGGCTTCCTTCGCCCAAGAATCGATTTCAGTATCGTTCAATTGCCAAGCCTGCTGCAGCCATTGCGCAACTTCATAACCGGGATAGGCTCCGTTGGAATGAGCTTTAGCATAGGCGGTGAAGGCGATGATTAATTCGGACGCGTCGTGAACAATGCGCGTCGGCTTCCCCGCACCGCGAACAACGCGAAGTAGATTGGCGGCTGCCCTAACGGCGGCATCTTGGGACTCCGCAAGCGCAGTCGCATCTGGCTCATTCGGCAATATTCCCGAATGGACAAGAATGCGCTTGGGTGGCTCTTGCGGATCGTCGTCCATATCGCCTCATTCCCACTCGATTGTTCCGAGTGACATCAAGCCATTGAGATTATTGTAGAAAATATTTATTTTCATTCTGGTTCCCGAAGGCGTGGCCGTCACATTCTTAAGATTATGATTTTACGGGCAAAAACTGCGGATTTTTTGAGGCGATGGTTTCAGCTACAATCGCTACCAATTGGCTGTTTTACCACACCGAATTGCCAAAACGAGTCTCCGCGTCAGTTGTAGCTGATTACCGTCGAAGCGAAACCCGATTCTGATTCGGTCAGGCCAATCACTGCTACCTAGTTCTGCGACCATCAGGCCAGCGGGTAAAGTTCTTCTCCAAAACCTCGCCTGATCGCAACGCAATCGTCGCAAAGCCGCAAAGAGGGCACGCCCGGCATTGCGTCGGCTGCATTGGCCAGCCCGTAATCGCGCGCCGGATCGCCACATGAAGAACAGACGTTGATTGATTTCGCTCTTCGTATCGCGTGACGAGCAATCACGCCCAACTGCGGCTCAACGCGGTCCACGATCGAAAACCATAACTCGGAATGGGGAACCACTCTCTCCATGTATTGGGCGACGTCTGCGGGATGGTGCCGGAGTAGCCAGGCGCGGGCAGTCTCGACCCGAAGCTCATGGTTGCGAACCAATGTCTCATAAAGCTGAATCAGCAGTTTCAGCGTCTCTCGCTCGCTCGCATTTTGCGCGGCCTGATAATGCGCCAGGTTGATTGCGAACCTGACACCCCCTGAATAGGCTTCACGGATCGTATCGACGCAATAGGTCCGCAGGTCGGCGAGCATTTCCGGGGCGACGATGCTTTCCATCACAGCAAGGTCATATCGGTAGGGATGCGCTTGAAGTTCGTGCTTCCAGATATCGAGGTAGCCAGAATCCCGATAGGCCTGTGCAATCGCGGAGTCCCATTCCGGATGATTCCGCACGACCTTGTCCAGATCGTTGAAATTCTCGATTGTGGGATCGAGTTTACGCCCCGCCGTCAAGACGGCATTCTGGGAGTCGCGCATTTCTTGGAGCGGGTTCGGGCGCGCCGCAATGGCCTCCATCTCGGCGACCGACACAGCCTGCGTCACATCCTCCAGTTCGACGAGGAGCGGACTCTTTCGCAGATCTTCCGGAGTGCAGTAGTCCTGATCCGGCACGAGCCAGATACCAATGCTGCCATAGGCGCGAGCAACCAGGCGCGAGCAAAATTGCCGGCTGCCGCGCGGCTTGGCACCGCCAAGCACCGAGCGTGCCGCTTCCGATTTCGAATATCTTGTACCTATCTCGGAGCGAGCGAAATCAATGACGCGCGCCATTTCGGCAGGTGACAGTGCGTTTCGCAACCGGAAGGCAAAGACCGCTTCGTCTTCGTGGAAATACTCGCGTTGCAGGTTCCAAGCCTGAACCCCGTCAGCGGTTGAATCGATGATAGACCCGTGTTGCACGCAGATCATTGCATGGGAAACGATACCCCTGCTTGCTACGCGCACGAGCTTTCCAGCCTTGGTCCGGTTGGCGGTAAGGATAATGTCCCCGGGCCGTAGCCTGTCTATGTCAATCCGCTGCATCAGCGCCTCGCCGCACCCTGAATATCCGCGAGTAGCCACCTGGAATACCGCCGTCGAAAGCCTCTCGTTTGAGCGTCACCTTGCCAAACGGAATGTTTGCTTCGAAATCGTCGAGCGACGCCAAGAGGCCCTTCAGTCTTTCCACAGCGTCCAGGCTGACCGCCTGCTCCAGCAAGTGGAGCGAATGCAGAACGAACATGTCTTCCGCTTCGCGCGCCGCACTGGGGTCGTTCACATTTAGTTTGATCTTGAGCGTGTTGGCAGCCTGCTCTGAGCCGTCGATGTAGTAAGCAATGTTGTTTCGCCAAATGGCACCGTTGCCAAATTCGCGCATGGGGCTTGAAGCGAACCATTCGCCATCGAAGCTGTGGTGGTAGTGGCCGGTCTCAACGCCAAGGTCTGCCATGAACTGCATGGCGAAGTAGGGCGACCAGCCATCCTTTGGCTGAACTGCCGGTGGCGATTTCTCGCGCGCCGTCAACGCGCGCAGGGCTTCGAGCGAGTGCTTGAGTTCGGCCTTGTTTGATGGACGCGAAGTTTGCAGCGCTTTGCGCCACCGATCGAGCAGCACGACGTCGCCGCGAATCCGGGTTATGGCGAGCCAGCGAGCATAGGGAACCAGTCGGCTTTCGATCCCGAAGATGCCGATCGTTGTGAACATGCTGTTGTAGGCGACGTAGGTCCGCCAACCATACAGGAAGGGCAAAAACCCAAGCGACAGCAGTATGGGAATGACGAATTCCGAAGCAGTATTCCAGGTGGCAGCCTTCTGCCACTGTTCGACAGTCTTCAGCAGGCTGAAGCCGAGGTACAAAAAACCAATAGCCGTGGTCATACAGCTAAGCAGCCGCGCCGCTGGCGCGTGTTCGGGTTTGTGTTTGGCGAATTCTGAGGTGGTGCCGGTTTTCTGGACAGGATGCTAAGCTAATCCCGACCTGATGGATTGGTACGGGAATGAAGACGACGAGAAAGCGCTACAGCGCGGATTTCAAAGCCAAGGTGGCGCTGGAGGCGATCCGGGGCGACCTGACGCTGGCGGAGCTGGCAGCCAAGCATGGCGTGCATCACACGATGATCGCATCGTGGAAACGCCAGGCCATCGATGGGATGGCAGGCACCTTCTCCGGGGCCGGCGATGCGGCTAAGGTTATCAGCGAGAGCGAGGTAGAGAAACTGCACGCCAAGATTGGGCAACTGGTGGTGGAGCGGGATTTTTTAGCGAAAGCCTTCGGTCGATGAGCGTGGACTGGAGGCGGGCGATGGTTGAACCTGCTCACCACCGCCTGTCGATCTCGACACAGTGCCGTTTGCTGCGGATCAGCCGCTCATCCTATTACTACGCACCGGTGCCGGAAACGGACGAGACGCTGGCGCTGATGACGGTGATCGACACGGCGTTCCTGGACTGCCCATGGTACGGCAGCCGCCAGATGGCGCGGCACCTGCGGCGTGCCGGACACGAGGTCGGTCGCCGTCGGGCACGGCGGTTGATGGCGAAGATGGGGCTGACGCCGATCTACCAGCGGCCGCGCACGAGCGATCCGCACCCGCAGCACCGGATCTATCCATACTTGCTGCGCAAGCTGACGATCGAGCGGCCGAACCACGTGTGGTGCGCCGATGTGACATACATCCCCATGCGGCGCGGGTTCCTCTACCTGGTGGCGATCATGGACTGGGCGAGCCGCAAGGTGCTGGCCTGGCGCCTGTCGAACACGATGGACGCCGGCTTCTGCGTCGCGGCGCTGGAGGAGGCGCTGGCCCGGTTCGGCAAGCCAGAAATCTTCAACACAGACCAGGGCAGCCAGTTTACGTCGCAGGCCTTCACCAGCGTGCTGCGCGACGCTGAGGTCCGCATCAGCATGGATGGTCGGGGCCGGTGGATGGACAACGTCTTCATCGAACGCCTCTGGCGATCCCTGAAGTACGAATGCGTCTATCTCCATGCCTTCGAGACCGGATCGGAACTGCGGGCTGGCCTTGGCCGGTGGATCACCTATTACAACACCCAGCGTCCGCACTCGGGCCTGGCCGGGAGAACCCCAGTCGAGGCCTATAGGCGGATCGGACAATCAGATCATGGGGGGCATGCCCCCCATGATCTGATGATCAAACAGGCGGCATAACGACAACCGGGATTAGCTTAACTTAGCCGCCAAACTGTCCAAGAAGGCGGGACCACCTCATTCTCCTGTCAGCGCAATCAAGGTTACCAGCGGAAAGGCGATTAGCTCGACGATCAGCGGAAACGTGTGAAGCCCGGTTATAAACACCAGCACAGCCGTCACCGAGACGACGTCGCGGGTGATCTTGCCAAGGCTTGCAGGTCTTTCCTTGGCGTTCGCCACCTCGAACATCGTGACGAAGGCAAAGGTGGCCAGCCAGAGGATTGTCGTTTTCAAATTTGTTGCCGACCACAGGCCAAAGCGCTGCAGCGCCCAGATTTCTGCCCCTGCATAAAGCGCGGCAATGGCGAGAGGAGCCAAGAGCACCGGCTTTGCGAGGGCCTTCAATACACCAACGGCGCTTGGACGCGTTGACCGATGAAAGACTACAAACGCCGCGAATGCGACCAACCAAAATGTGGCGGCGGCTTCACGCGTGTTCACTGTGCCCAGGAAAGCTTGCGCGGCGTCGATTGCGCTCTCGCCGGTCAATGTCACACCGCAAACCGGGCGGCAAAGGCATGAACCTGACCAGCCTCCCAAACGGGTTCATCGGCATCAGCTATCGCCCGCTCGCGCGCCCGTTTCGCCATCCACTGGCGATAGCTTGGCTCGGGGTGCTCTTTTTCCAGCGCCTTGATCGCAGCGTAGGTCTCCGCGCCCGGCTCAGACGACAGCAGATTGAACAACTTGTTGCGCGCGTCCTGCGCGTTGTCCCGAAGCGTTGGCGAGTAAACGCCGCCATTGGCCCGGTTGAGATCTTCGCTCGACTTGATGTAGCGATGCATCAAGACATAGAGATCCTTGAGATGCGCAGCCGTCTTAAACGCGCCTGTCCGGTAGCCTGTCCCGTGCCGGTCGCCCAGCAGTGATACGACGAAGAGCTGGGCGAAGTCCGAACCGCCTGCCTCACCAAGGCCTTCCAGTTCTGCCGTGAGAGCCGGAATGGCGTCCTCCGGTGCGTTATCGACCCACAGCGCATACCAGCGCGGACGCTGCTCGGCTTCGACCCCGACGGCGAGTTTCGCCTGCGCCAAACCACCAAGCTCGCCCGGCGACACCCCGGAACTTGACAGGATGTTGAGGCAATAACGCAGATTGTCAGCGTTGCGCATGTCGTTGGAACGCAGCCAATCACGGATCAGCGGCGCGACCTCTGCGTGCAGCCAAGGTGCATGGTAGAGGATGTCATGAAGGATATGGTGGGTCGGCTGATCGGCCTTGCTATGGTCCAGCTCCCAGATCAGTTCCTTGGCGACGGCTTCAAGTCCGGCTTTCGGGTGCGCGCGGTAGAGCGGCTCGAACCAGCGCGGGAACCCGTTCAACTCCCAGGCCACGTAGCGCAGGGCATGCCGGGCATCTTCGTCGCTGAGTGCGGTGAGGAAGTTTTCGGTTTCATCAAACTCGATCGCGATCCCCGCCATGGCGAAGATGAGAGCATAAGGCGTCGATCCAGTATCGCCCCCTTCCGACCGCAGCACTGGGCGATACGGTCGCCAAAACGCGATGGCCGCGTCACGATAGGCCTGCGCAACCTCGTCGCCGAATTCGGGGGTCAATTGCCGCCACGCCGCACCCCAATCGCGATCACGCGAGATGCCGTCGCCGCGCACACTGTGCAGCAGATGATATTGGTCATGGCTGAACTCCCCAGGCTTCAGTCCCTCTGGCGAGCGAACCCGGTTTGGGTCCGCCTTGAGCGCCCGCACCCAGTCAGCCCGATCGCGCTGCTCCCTGGCTTCCCGTGCCCTTCTTTGACGCTTCCACTTGCGCTCCTCGGCCTGCATGTCCCGCACTGCCTGTGACGGGCGGGGATCGGTCCGTTCGGCGAGCGCCGTTTCCAGTTCGGCCTGACCTGACGTGGCGTCTCGCATCTGTTCGAGCCATTCGGCCGGTCGATCCTCGCCGACAAAAAGGACAAGGCAGCGCGAAAGGGCAACCAGCCGGTCATCGAGCGCCTCCATTTCGCGCACCCAGCCTAGGCAGCGATCAAAATCGTCGGCCCCGAAGCGCCAGAAAGGGCTCATGAACGAAATCTGCCAGTCATCGACCAACCGCTCGCCTTTGGCGACGAGGTGCGTGCGACGCTCGGCAACGCTCGTCCAGTACAGGAGATCGTTCAGTTCCTGCCAGCGCGGGACATTGGCATTGAGGGCGGTCTTATAGTCTGCCCCGTCATCGCTACGCCAGAAGCGCACCGCAGGCACTTTGCGCAGGATTGCGAGAGCGCCAGCTTCCAATGCCGCTGATGCACGGCCGCTCACCAAGCGATCCACAGCATGGAGCGCGGGGCCCATAAGCCAAGTAAACGCCTCGGAGACATGGCACTCGCCACGCTCGATATAAGGCTCACGATCGAGAAATCCGTTGAGACCTTCCACGAGTCGCGCAACGGGCTGTTCGGGCGCTGCATCGGCCATGATCGGCAAACGGTCGATGAACCGATGCATCGCTTCCGATAGCCCCGTCGCTTCGAACCGCTCATATGGCGGCAGCCGATCAATGGTTGCGAGCAACAGTTCGACGCTGCGCAATGTCGGCGTCTCCCACTCGAGAATTTCAGCCAGCAGCCTTCTGTCGAGCGGGCCTGTATGCGCGGCAATGGCCGACCAAAGGCGATCTTTTTGCGCCTCATCTCCCAGAGTCATGATCGCGCGAATAGAGGCGATACGCGCGTAGCGGCCGCGCTCCGCTTCGAGTGCGATCTGTTCCAGCGCGGGCAGGCATTCGCGCATCTCGCCCTGCCAGACTAAGCGCCCCATGAAGAAAACGACGTCGTCGTCGCTGCCGAAGCGTTCGAGCAGCGCCAGCGCATCGGCACCAAGATCGGGGGCAGCAATGCGCTCAATAGCTGTATTGTCCATGATCCCTCTCACTTCGCGTCTTCGGCGATTTGCGTGACGATCCCGGCCAGCATTTGCTGACGCACCGCCAGAGGCAATTGCGATGGATCGCCACCCTCGCTGGCGATATCAGGTTCCAGCGCCAGCGCCCGGTCACGCACGCCTTCGTCGAGAACGAGCAACCAGCACAAAGTCGGTCGCAGCTTCGGTACGATGACCTGTTCGCCATATTGCGTGCGGAAGAACAGGGCTTCGACCTCGGGTCTTGCGCCTAGGCGGTCGAGCAGTTCTTTCGCCCATTCCGCCGTCAATAACTCGCGGATTTCGCGGTGACGGAAGCGCACGCTCGCATACACGATGTCGTCGAAGATGCCGGTGCGCAGGAGCGCATCCAGTTCCTGCTCCGACCATTCGGGCAAGACTGCCGCCGGATCGACACGATCATCCTTGTTGCCATCGTCAGGGAGCGAGACGATGCTCCTCCCGGTTAGCGTCACTGCTGCCGCTAGTGCTCGCGCACCGCTGCGCGCACGGGCTGGCTCGATCTTCGGCGACGCTCCCGTTTCCGACAGGGGTGACAGTTGGAGTTCGATCAGGCGCTGCAACACTTCGAGACGGCTGCCAAGCGCCCCATCGGCTTGCCATTTGCGGATTAGCGCCTTCAAATCGAACGGACGTTCCGCCAGTGTCATCAAATTGCCACGCTCGATCGCTGTGACAAAAGCGTTCACGTCGACCGCGTGGTGCGCGGCAAACAACTTGATCTGATCGATCTTCAGGCCGCCGAGGCGGTATATCTTGAGGACGCCGTCGCTGTCGGCTTCGTCCGAATCTCGCTGATCTCCATCCTGCGCTTCCGTTGGCGCACCGTGGGGCAGGTATTGCTCGACCAGCGTGCGATCGGACAATGCCTGCCAGGCGTCTTCCCGGCTGGTGATGATAATCTTCGCGCGCTCGCGCGCGATATGGATGCGCGCGCCGAAAACCCGGATGGCTTCTTCAAGCGCACGCGGTGTACCGAGTTGCGCTTCGTCGACGGAATCGAGGAAGAAAAACGCTTCGCCGTCGTTCGCAAGCCAGTCGGAAAATTCCGCTGCCGTTCCGACCTCGAACGCATCTTCGAACGCGGCGTCGATCGCCTCGATACGAATGAAGAAGGCCTTGGCACCCTTCTCACGAAGTTTGGTGGCGCGATCTTTTGCCTCGAACGTCTTGCCTGCACCGGGATCGGCCAGCACGAGGACGCGGTAGTGCTCCTCGAGCTCGCGCCATCCTTGCACCGCGCCGCTTGGCTCAGGATGCAGAAACTCCCAATCGCCCAGCAATGGCTTGGCCGGGACAAAACGGCGGATCAGGGGAACGATGACGTCCTTCATATCCGCGTCCCCGCATTGGCCGGATAGAGGTTCGGAAACCAGCGCTCAGCGACATCGGCGGGGAAGGCGAGCCTTAGGGCCGCTTTGTGCGAGGTTGCGGTCAGCATGCCGCGCTCGACCAGGGCGGCGGTGACATTGCGCGCGCCGCGCTCTTCATAGCCGGTGAGCATCGGGATTTTGGCGCGTTCGACCTCGCCGGCCAATACAGCCTCGCGCAAGACCGCATAGCTGCCACGTTGCAACCGCTTGGAGCGGATCTCTTCCTCGACATGGATTTCGATGCGCCGCAGCAGCATATCCGGCTCAAGCAATCCGTTCATGAAGCGGATCTGGTCGATCGAGCGCTCCAGAAAGAAGCGGCAAAAGGCGATCAGGCCGCGTTGGGTCAGATTGCCCCGGCCATCCCGGTCGCCTTCGCGCGGCCCGTCGGCCTGCGCGAGCAGTTTCTTGTAAAGCTCCTCATCGCGGGCAAGGCCGCGTGCAACCGACCAAAGGCTGGTTCCGATGCCCAGCCGCTTGAACAAGGCGTGCGACATCAACCGCGCGACACGGCCGTTGCCGTCGAGAAAGGGATGGATCCACAAGAAACGGTGATGGACAGCACCCACGGCCTGGATTTGTCGGAAACTATTGAGTGGTGGCGAGGTGTAGGCCCGATCGAACCGGACCATGAAGCGCGCAAGGTCGGTATGCTCGGGTGGGAGATGCCGCCCAACCTCGACATCACGGGTCCGCCACTCGCCCGGAACCACAGGGAGTTTTTCGCCGGTTTGCGGATTCGTCACCCACAGCATCTCGGGAGGCAGCCGCGAGCAGAATTCTTCATGCAGCCAAGCTGCATAGGCAGCGGACGCGGGCCAAACGTCTGGATCGCGGCCTTCGTCGATCAGCCGCTGGACGTGGATATGGGCAATCGCTTCCTGCTGCAGTTCGCGGCGCTTGGGCTCCGCAGAGAAGTCGTTGGCCAAAGCGCGATCGATGTCGCGCGGATGCGTATCATGTCCCTCGATGAGGTTCGAATAATAGCAGTTCATCGACCGAACGAGGTTTCCCATGGATTCGCAAAGAATGGGGTGCGCGCGACCCGCGAGGCGATTGGCCTCGGCGATCAGTGTCACGACCTCGTCTTCGAGGTCTTTCGATGCCTCCTCGGGCACCATAGGTTCCATAGTGGCAATATCCATCGCGTTTATGTGCCGGATTTCATGCCGGTTGTAAATGTTGAAAATACTAGCTTTAATTGACAATTTGGACAATTTTATGCCGCTTCATGTGCCGGATAAAACAACAATTTTCCGGGAAGGGGAAGGTCTTCCCCTGAGCGCGAGCCGCTGCGCTTCTCTCGCTACCCCTTCGAGCGGGGACACCCCGCAACTCCCCGAGAATCGGAGCGGGGCTGTTGACGCGCTCTGTCTCGAAGACCCTGCGGGCCTTCTCCTGAGGGCGCCGCGTTTGACGTTGAAGGGCCCGCGCGCACTCTGAACCGGCGGTAACGATATCACGCGCAGGCGACGAAAGCCGACAGACCCCGCCTTTCCGCCTGCGCTAGCAAGGGCAAGCGATACCTGCCTCCCTTCAGGGTGCGGTTTCTTGTCTTGGCGTTCTCGCTGGCCGCTCGCGCGACACACAGCATGAGCAGGTGAGAGTGAGAGGTTGGCTGGCTTCGCCGTGACGGGATGAGGGTCGAGAGAGAGGCTCCCGGCCGCCCGTCATGGAGGTTTCCCCATGAATATGCAGGTTCTCGATGCGCGCCGCGACGTTGGCGGCGGCTATAAGGTTGATGTCTCACGCGGCCAGCGGATTGGTCGGGTTTCGTCGGAGTGGTTCTCGCGGCCCGATGATGAGCGCTTTCTCTCGCTTGGCGATCTGGCGTGTTCGGTGCGCGGGCGTTCCGAGCGCAGCCGGACCCGCGTCGTCGAAAGCGCGCTCATCCACGTCGAAGCAAACCGCAACGATCCTGAGCGACTGGCACTGATCCTGCCCGGCACCGATGCCCCCGTCATGCCGACGCACTGGAGCTTCGGCCAACTGGCGAGCCAGGTCGGCGCGCCTGCCGCCTATCTGCGTCAACTTCCGGCACCGCTCGCGGCGATCAATCTGCAATACGGCCTGACCTCGCACCGCGCCGAGCAGATCAAGACGCTCGAAACCGACAACGGAAGGCTCGAGCTGCGCGCCGTGACTGGGCCAGACTATGGCAGGATCTACGATCATGAACTCGTCGAAGCGGTGCAGAAGATCGCAGGTAATGGCACCGGCGACACGCGCTGGAAGGTGCCTGGCGTGCTCGACTGGTCCACCGGCGTCTACAATCCACGCGTCGATATCACATGCGACACGACCACGCTTTACGCCTCGGACCGTGATGTGTTCCTGTTCCTGGTCGACGATCTCAATCCGATCGAAGCCGGACGACTGCCCGACGGGTCGCCCGATCTCTACTTTCGCGGGTTCTACTGCTGGAACTCCGAGGTTGGGGCTAAAACGCTTGGCATGGCGAGCTTCTACCTGCGCGCGGTTTGCCAGAACCGGAACCTCTGGGGCGTGGAAGACTTCGAGGAAATCAGCATCCGCCACAGCAAGTATGCGGCGAACCGATTTGCCCACGAAGCTGCGCCGGCGCTGGAAGGTTTCGCCAACTCCTCGCCCCAGCCGTTCGTCAACGGCATCAAGGCGGCGCGCGAACGCATCGTCGCTCGCACCGACGAAGATCGCAGCGACTTCCTGCGGAACCGCGGCTTCTCCAAGGCCGAGACCGGCAAGATCATCGAGACCGTGCTGGCCGAGGAAGGTCGCCCGCCTGAGTCCATCTTCGACTTCGTGCAGGGTATCACCGCGCTGGCGCGCGACAAGGCCCACCAGGATGCCCGCCTCGACATGGAGGGCAAGGCCAAGAAGTTGCTCGACCGGGTCCATTGATCCGGGCTCTTCCCGTCTGTTGTCCCGCGTGGCGCTGCCTTCTCCGAAAGTGAGAGGGCGGCGCTTTGCTTCGTGACGGGTCGAGGCCGAGAGAAAGGCTCCCGGCTGCCCGTCATGGAGAACACCCATGACCACGTCTCAAACCAAGTCGTCGGCCAAGCCACTGCCCAAGCTGGTGCTCAGTTCCTCACGCGACATCCCCTTTTCCCAGCTGGTGCTGAGCCAGAAGAACGTCCGGCGCGTGAAGGTCGGCATCTCGATCGAGGATCTGGCCGATGACATCTATCGCCGGACCCTGCTTCAGAGCCTCAATGTCCGCGCGATTGTCGATGCCGATGGCCAGGAGACTGGCCAGTTCGAGGTTCCTGCCGGCGGTCGCCGCTTCCGCGCGCTCGAACTGCTGGTCAAGACCAAGCGGATGGCGAAGGATCAGCCGGTGCCCTGCGTGGTGCGCGAGGCCGGCATCGCCGAGGAAGATTCGCTCGCCGAAAACGTGATGCGTGAAGGCCTGCATCCGCTCGACCAGTTCCGCGCCTTCAGCGCGCTGATCGAGGCTGGGCTGTCTGAAGAAGACATCGCAGCGCGGTTCTTCGTCTCAGTCTCGACCGTGCGGCAGCGTCTGCGGCTCGCTTCGGTCGCGCCCAGCCTGCTCGACGCCTACGCCGACGACGGCATGACGCTCGAACAGCTCATGGCTTTCACTGTCACCGACAACCATGCCCGCCAGGAGCAGGTCTGGGAACAGGTCAATCAGGGGCACCATGCGCCTGCGTACCAGATCCGCCGCCTGCTGACCGAGGATGCCATTGCTGCGAGCGACCGCCGCGTGCGCTTCATCGGGCTTGATGCTTACACCGAGGCGGGCGGCTATGTGATGCGCGACCTGTTCTCATCGGACGACGATGGCTGGCTGCAGGATCCGGCGCTGGTCGAACTGCTCGTCTCCGAAAAGCTGTCCGAGATCGCCAAGGAAATCGGTGCCGAAGGCTGGAAATGGGTCGAAGCGGCGGTCGATCTGCCCTACGGCTGCGAGCGCGGCAAACGCCGGATCACCGGCACGACCGCGCCCCTGACCGACGAAGAACAGGTGCGGCTCGATTCGCTGGTCGAGGAATACGACGCGATCGGCGAGGAATATAGCGATGGCTGCGACCTGCCCGACGAGGTCGATGCCAGGTTGACCGAGATCGACGCCGAACTCACCGCGCTCAATTGCCGCCCGGTCAGCTATGAGCCGGAAGAGCAGGCCCGCGCTGGCGTATTTGTGTCGCTCGCACACGACGGGCGACTGCGGATCGATCGCGGCTATGTTCGGCCGGAGGACGAGCCAGTTGCCGAGGGCCAAGATGCGACCGAAACCGGGAGCGTTGGCGGCACCGCCCAGCGCACTACCGTCGTGGTCGGCGGCCAGGTGCAGGATACCGGCGGTCAGGACGACGAGGACGACGCCATTCGTCCGCTGCCCGATCGGCTCATTGCCGAGCTGACCGCCGAACGCACGGTGGCGCTTCGTGATGCCGTGGCCAACGCCCCGCAGGCGGCCTTCCTCGCTCTGCTGCATGCGCTGACCCTGTCGGTGTTCCGCTCGCATAGCACCCAGGGCTGCGTGCAGATCGCCGTCACCCAGGCCTGGCTCGGCAATGTCGCCCCGAACCTGCGCGAGTGCAGCTGGAGCCAGTCGATCCAGGCACGACACGAGCAGTTGGGCGAAAAGCTGCCCGACGAACCGCAGGCACTGTGGGATGCACTCGCCGCCATGCCGCATGACGAACAGATGGCGCTGCTCGCGCATTGCGTGTCGCTCGGCGTCAACGCCCTGTTCGAACCTACCCGGGGTTATGACGGGCGCATCTCGGCCCACGGCGTGGCCCAGCGGATCGCGGCAGCCGATGCCCTCGCATCCGTCGTTGGGCTCGACATGGCGCAGGCGGGCTGGACGCCGACGGTCGACAATTATCTCGGCCGCGTGACCAAGCCGCGGATCATCGAGGCCGTACGCGAAGCCAGGGGCGATGCGACCGCCGTACTGATCGAGCACCTCAAGAAGGGCGACATGGCGCGCGAAGCCGAACGCCTGCTCGATGGCACGGGCTGGTTGCCCGAACCGCTGCGTCTGCCAGTCGCCGAGCCGGATGAAGGCAGCACTGATCTGCCCAATTTCCTGAACGACGACCATTCCGACGCCGACGAAGCATACGATCCCATGGCGATTGCCGCCGAATGAGCGGCTGCGCGGGGCGGCTCCGGTCGCCCCGCCAACCTTCATCCCCAATTCCATCAAGGAGCCACGTCATGGCTGACTATTTCACGCCCACCGTGATCGATCCGGTGATCCCGCTCGCCGCTATGTTGCCGATCGAACGCATGTTCCTCGCACAGGTTTTCGACGAAGAGCTGAATGGCGAGACCGCATACTATTTCAGCGAAGACGGCGCGAACGACCTGATCTCGCTGCCCGCTGCCGAAGTTCGGGCAGCACTTGATGCCGCGACGCCCGAAACCAGTCGGCTCGCGCAGAAGCTGATTGACGAGCAGGCCGACGCCATCCTTGGCGATGACGACATCGACCTCGACATGTGCGGTGACCTCTGGGCCGACGTCCTGCAGGATATCGTCCGCCGCTCGCCGGATCTCGACCATCTGACCGTCACCATGGCGTTCACCTGCTCGAAGATGCGGCCTGATGGCTTCGGCGGGCTCGCAATGCTGATCACCGCCAGCACCATCCGCTCGGAATCGACGTACACGCTGTTCGACCGCTTCTACGTGGAAGCCCAGGCCAATGGGGAGATCGGTCATGGCCATTCCTGACTATGCCCGGCGCAACTTCGAAACGCTGCTCAAAGCCGCCGAGGCCGGTGACCTGGCGCTGATGGAATGCACCGAGGTCGAGAGTGGCGAGACCCGCTTCGTCCTCTGCGCCGTTGGTCGCAATGACGGTGATTACGTGATGACGCCATTCGGCCATCTCGCCCCTGGCAACCCCTACGAAGCCTATATCCCGCCCGCCTGAGCTCTGGCCGCTTCGCCTCTCACCACTCAATCAAAGGACAATCCCATGACCAACCTGCCTTTGGCGGGCGCTTCCGTGCGCCTACCTGCCGCTTCCGACCCGGACAACATCGCCCTTGCCATCATCGCGGCAGCCCAAGACCTGCTCGGTCACCTTGCCGCCGGTCGCCGCATCGATTCTTCAGCCATCCGTACCGCCATGCAATCCGCCTTTGGTGCTAGCGACGCCAGCGGCGCCTGGGACTGGAAAACCGCCTACGAAGCGGTCGAGGTGGCCCAAGTCCTGTTCATGCGCCGCTATGGACCGGCGATCCATGCTAGGTCTGCCGATCCGTTCGACCGGCTGAAACTGGTCGAGCGCATTGCGGCCCTCGCGCCCACCCAGACCCGGCGCAGCGAGGAAATGCAGCTCTACCAGCAGTTCTCGACGCCGCTGGGGCTGGCATGGATCGCGGGGTTCGCGGCAGGCTTCGGTCCGGGCGAACTGGTTCTCGAACCGTCGGCAGGCACCGGTCTGCTCGCCATTCAGGCCGAACTTGGCGCGAGCAGGTTGGCATTGAACGAGGTTGCCGATGTACGGGCTGCGCTGCTGCGCCAGCTGTTCGGCGAAAGCCATGTTTCCGTCCACGACGCGGCGCAGATCCATGATCGGCTCGACCCTGTCATCGTCCCGACCTGCATCGTAATGAACCCGCCATTCTCGGCGGCGCTTGGCATCGAGGCCCGCGTTGCCGACACGGCATTTCGGCATCTGTCGTCCGCAGTCGCCCGGCTTGCCGATGGCGGTCGGCTCGTCGCCATCACCGGCGCGAACTGCTCGCCCGATCATAGTACATGGCGAAGTGCGTTCGTCCGCTTGCAGGAGAAGGCGCGCGTTGTGTTCACCGCGCCGATCGCGGGCGCCGTCTATGCGGCGCACGGCACGACCTTCGAAACCCGACTGACGGTGATCGACAAGTTGCCCGCCATCGATCCCACCTCGTTCCCGGCCACACCGGGCATGGCTCCCGACCTGGCGGCGCTGCTGCGCTGGCTGATCACTGCCCTTCCGCCACGTTCGCCAGTTGCTGTTGCACCGCTTCCCGCGCCGATTGCGCAAAGTGCCAAACGTTCAGCCACCACTGCCCGAACGAAGCTGTCGGTTGTCCCTTCCGCTGAACCGTGCGGCGTGGAACTTGCCTATGAGACCGCCGACTGGTCGGACGACGCCATGGCCCGGCTGAGCGACACGCTCTACGAGCCCTATGCGCTCCAGTCGCTGCGCATCCCGGACGCGCGGCCACATCCGACCATGCTGGTGCAATCCGCCGCCATGGCCTCGGTCGCGCCGCCCAAGCCGAGCTACCGGCCGCACCTGCCTGAAGGCCTTGTCGAACAGGGTATGCTCTCGGATGCCCAGCTGGAGTCCGTGATCTATGTTGGCGAAGCCCATTCCTCCCATCTCGAAGGGCGCTGGACCATCGATGCGACCTACGACAAGGTCGAGGCCGCCCCCGACGACAGCGAAACTGCCGTGCGCTTCCGCAAGGGCTGGTTCCTTGGCGATGGCACCGGCGCGGGCAAGGGCCGCCAGGTTGCCGGGATCATTCTCGACAATTGGCTCAAGGGCCGCCGCCGCGCAATCTGGATCTCGAAATCCGATAAACTGCTCGAGGATGCCCAGCGCGACTGGTGCGCATTGGGCCAGGAAACCTTGCTGGTAACCCCGCTCGCCCGTTTCCGCCAGGGCGCGCCGATCCGGCTCGATCAGGGCATCCTTTTTACGACCTATGCCACGCTACGCAGCGATGCGCGTGATGGGAGGGTTTCGCGGGTCCAGCAGATCGTCGATTGGCTTGGGCACGACTTCGATGGAGTCATTGTCTTCGACGAAAGCCATGCGATGCAGAATGCTGGTGGCGGCAAGAGCGAACGCGGCGATGCGGCACCCTCGCAGCAGGGCCGTGCGGGACTGCGGCTGCAACATGCGCTCCCCGACGCCCGTGTCCTCTACGTCTCGGCAACCGGGGCGACCACGGTCGAGAACCTTGCCTATGCGCAGCGCCTTGGCCTGTGGGGCGGCGCGGACTTCCCGTTCGACAAACGCACCGATTTCGTCACGGCGATCGAGGCAGGCGGCGTCGCGGCGATGGAGGTGCTGGCCCGCGACCTCAAGGCACTCGGGCTCTATTCCGCCCGTTCGCTGTCCTACGAAGGCGTCGAGTACGAACTGCTCGAACATCAGCTGACCCTCGACCAGGTCCGCATTTACGACGCCTACGCCGGGGCGTTTCAGGTGATCCACAACCACCTCGACGCCGCGCTCGAAGCCTCGGGCGTGACCAGCAGCAGCGATGGCACCTTGAATGCACAGGCAAAGTCTGCGGCCCGCTCCGCCTTCGAATCGAGCAAACAGCGCTTCTTCAATCACCTGATCACGGCGATGAAGACCCCGACCCTGATCCGGGCGATCGAACAGGGCTTGGCCGATGGTCATGCCTCGGTCGTCCAGATCGTCTCGACCGGTGAAGCGCTGCTGTCGCGGCGGCTCGCCGAGATCGATCCGGGTGAATGGAACGACGTCCGCTGCGACGTGACCCCCAGGGAATACGTTCTGGACTATTTGGCTCACAGCTTCCCGACGCAGCTTTACGAGCCCTATTCAGACGGCGATGGCAACCTCGCCTCGCGGCCCGCCTATGATGCCGATGGCAACGTCATCCAATGCCGGGAGGCCATCGAACGGCGCGACCGACTGATCGAACATCTGGCGTCCATGGAACCGGTCCAGGGCGCGCTCGACCAGATCGTGCAGCGGTTCGGCACCGACATGGTTGCCGAGGTCACCGGACGTTCCCGCAGGATCGTTCGGAAAGTCGATGCAGACGGCGAACGGTTCGTGGTCGAGAGCCGGCCTGTCCATGCCAACCTCGCCGAAGCGCAGGCGTTCATGGAGGACCGGAAGCAGATCCTGGTCTTCTCCGACGCGGGCGGCACGGGGCGCAGCTACCACGCCGATCTCGGGAGTCGGAACCAGCGGCTGCGACATCACTACCTGCTCGAAGCCGGGTGGAAGGCCGATGCTGCGATCCAGGGGCTCGGGCGCACCAACCGCACCAATCAGGCGCAGCCGCCGCTGTTCCGCCCGGTGGCAACCGATGTGCAAGCCGAGAAACGCTTCCTTTCGACAATTGCTCGGCGGCTCGACACTCTTGGCGCAATCACGCGCGGGCAGCGCCAGACCGGCGGGCAAGGCCTGTTCCGCCCCGAAGACAATCTCGAAAGCCCCTATGCCCGCGACGCGCTGCGCCAGTTCTACCTGCTGATTTACGCGGGCAAGGTCGAGCACTGCTCGCTGGCGACCTTCGAGAGCATGACCGGGCTGTCGCTCACCGACGGTAGCGGGTGCCTGAAGGACGAACTGCCGCCGATCATCACCTTCCTCAACCGGCTGCTGGCGCTGACCATCGCCATGCAGAACGTCCTGTTCACGGTGTTCGAGCAGTTGCTGACCGCCAAGGTCGAGAGCGCGATGGCTAGCGGCACATATGATGTCGGGCTCGAGACGCTAACAGCGGACAGTTTCTCCGTGGCGCACAGCGAGACGATCTACGCACATCCCGCGACGGGTGCAGAGACCTGCTTACTCACGATCGCTGTCCGCGAGCGCAATACACCAGTGACCGCCGATGCGGCACTCGACTTGCTGCGCGAACCGGGTGCAAAATTGCTGGTCAATTCCCGTTCGAAGCGGGCGGCCGTGCAATTGCCCGCACGTAGCCTGATGCTCGATGACGGCGAGGTCGAACGCCGTGTTCGGCTGATCCGGCCCATGGAGAAGCTCAACTTCGCCCTCGCTCATCTGCAGGAAACCAGTTGGGAACAGGCCGACGAGTCCGCGTTCCGGTTGGCATGGGATGCCGAAGTTGCCCAAGTCTCCGAGTTCGACACTAGCGAACTGCACATCGTCACCGGTCTGCTGCTGCCGATCTGGAAGCGGCTTCCGGAGGAATCGACGCGCGTCTATCGCCTGCGCACGGACGACGGCCAGACCATTGTCGGTCGCCGGGTGTCACAGGCTTGGGCCGCGAATGCGGTCAGCGCGGATGCGCCGCAACTGTCGCCGTCGCAAGCTCTGGCGTTGCTGCGCGAAGGTCATAGTGTGATCGACCTGACAGTTGGTCTGCAACTGCGCCGCTCGCGGCTGATGCAGGTCAACCGGATCGAGCTGACCGGCTTCGGTCCGACCGCCGTTGACCGCCTCAAAGCCATGGGACTGTTCTCGGAAATCATCAGCTGGAAGCTCCGGCTGTTCGTGCCCGACGACCGTGTGGCGGGTTGCCAGGTGCTCGAACGACTGTTCACGCACCATCCGCTGGCGCGTATCCTCGACCGGAAAGCCGCGTGACATGAGCAGGCCTTCCAGCCGCGCGGCGGAACTGTCGGAACGGCTTGCCCAGAACGCGCAAGCCGTCTGCCGCCATTACCTGCCCGCAGGTCGCCGCGAGGGGCGATACTGGATGGTCGGCGATATTGCCGGTTCGCCTGGGCGCAGCCTCTATGTCCGCCTGTTCGAAACCGAGCGTGGCGCAGTCGGCAACTGGGTCGATGCCGCTACCGGCGAACATGGCGATCTGGTCGATCTCATCCGCATCAACCAGCGCCACGGCCGTCTGTCAGAGACCATTGACGAGGCCGAACGGTTCCTGTCGCTGCCGCCATCGGTTGACGACGGACTTGGCCAATCTATCAAGCCGCCGCCCGCACGAGCAGGTTCGCCAACTGCTGCAAGGCGACTGTTTGCTGCCTCCAAACCGGTCGCAGGCACATTGGCGGCAACCTATCTCGTTTCGCGGGGTATCATCCGCACTGATGATCTGCCCGCGCTGCGATTTCACCCGCGCTGCTTCTATCGCCCGAATGAGGACGACGGTCCCGGCACTCCGAGCAGCTTCCCGGCCCTGATCGCATCGGTGACCAATGATGATTGTGTGCAAACGGGCACGCACCGGACTTGGCTTAATCCGAACGGCAAGGCGAAAGCAGCAGTCGCATCACCGCGACGGGCGATGGGAAACATCCTCGGCCACGCAATCCGATTCGGCCCAACGTCGGACGTCATGGTCGCCGGCGAAGGCATTGAGACCGTCCTGTCGCTGCGCGAAATTTTGCCGAAAGTGCCAATGGCTGCTGCCACCTCGTCCGCTCACCTTGCGGGCATCCTGTTCGGCTGCGACCTTCGGCGCCTCTATGTCGCGCGCGACCGCGACAAGGCTGGCGACGCGGCCTTTGCGATCCTGGCCGACCGTGCACAAGCAGCAGGGATTGAACTGGTCTCGCTGATGCCCACGCTCGGGGACTTCAACGACGATCTGCGTCAACACGGCGGTTCGGCGTTGGAGGCGAGCATCATCGCCCAGTTGCTGGACGCCGATCGTAACAGGTTCATCACGGGCTGAGCTTGGCCGGGACAGGGTGCTCCCCGTCAGCACCAATGGCACAGATTTGAGGTTGTGATTTAAGGAGGATTTGGGCTTCGTCGTAGTGACGAAGGAACGAAGATGAAGCCCAAATCCTCCAATGCAAAATCGCCGACCAAGGCCCCTGCGGAGCGGGTGGTGAAGGACATCCGGCGTGCAACCCGCCGGCACTTCTCGGCCGAAGACAAGATCCGCATCGTGCTGGATGGCCTGCGCGGCGAGGACAGCATCGCCGAGCTGTGCCGCAAGGAAGGCATTGCCCAGAGCCTGTATTACACCTGGTCGAAGGAGTTCATGGAAGCCGGCAAGCGCCGCCTGGCCGGCGACACCGCCCGTGCCGCGACCACTGGCGAGGTGCAGGATCTGCGCCGCGAAGCCCGCGCCCTGAAGGAATGCGTTGCCGACCTGACCCTGGAGAACCGCCTGCTCAAAAAAAGCATGATCGCGGATGGGGGCGACGACGAATGAGGTATCCCGCCTCGGAGAAGCTCGAGATCATCCGGATCGTCGAGCAGTCGCACCTGCCCGCCAAACGCACGCTGGACCAGCTCGGCATCGCCCGTCGGACCTTCTACCGCTGGTATGACCGGTTCCTCGAAGGCGGCCCGGAGGCCTTGGAGGATCGGCCGTCGGCGCCGACCCGGGTGTGGAACCGCATCGGCGATGATATCCAGGACCAGATCGTCGAGATGGCCCTGGACTACAGCGAACTGTCACCGCGCGAGCTGGCGGTGCGGTTCACCGACGAGAAGCGCTACTTCGTGTCGGAAGCCACGGTTTACCGCCTGTTGAAGGCCCATGATCTGATCACCAGCCCGGCCTATGTCGTGATCAAGGCCGCCGATCAGTTCCACACCAAGACCACCCGGCCGAACGAGATGTGGCAAACCGACTTCACCTACTTCAAGATCATCGGGTGGGGCTGGATGTACCTGTCGACCGTGCTCGACGACTTCTCGCGCTACATCATCGCCTGGAAACTGTGCACCAACATGCGGGCCGAGGACGTCACCGACACGCTGGACATGGCGCTGGCTGCCTCGGGCTGCGACAGCGCCACCGTGCTGCACAAACCCAGGCTGCTCAGCGATAACGGTCCCAGCTACATCGCTGGCGAACTGGCTGAATACATCGAAGCTCAGCAGATGAGTCATGTGCGCGGTGCACCGTGCCACCCTCAGACCCAGGGCAAGATCGAGCGCTGGCACCAGACTCTGAAGAACCGCATCCTGCTGGAGAACTACTTCCTGCCCGGCGACCTCGAGGCCCAGATCGAAGCCTTCGTCGAGCACTACAACAATCAACGTTACCACGAGAGCCTGAACAACGTGACGCCCGCCGACGCCTACTTCGGCAGGGCACCAGCCATCATCAAACAGCGTGAAAGGATCAAACGACAGACCATCGAATATCGGCGCTTGCAACACCGCAAGCTCGCCGCTTAAAATCCAGCCCCTGACGAGGCCCGCACTCCGCTAATTTACGCCGCGAGTTGTGCCAAATGTTCTGACGACGGACAGAACCGTTCAAAGCGCCCTGCTCGGTGCGGAACTAGCCCTGAAAGCAGGTCTGGCGGCTCTTGGCATTTCCGATGCCGAATTGCGAAGCCGGGCAATCGGACACGACCTGAAGGCCGCTGCGAACAGATTGGCCGGACTCGTGCCAGGACTTGACCTCGACCGCATACAGCGCGTTGTCGCACTGTTTCCACCCTACGTGGCCAGCCGCTACGATACCCCGCCACCAGGACGCGTCGAGACCGGCCACATCCTGATGGGCGCGCAGTTCATCGCGTCCGAGGTCACCCGGCAATTCTCCGACCGAAATTGCCGCAGCGACAATCCATCGGCACCATCCCGAAAATATCCCGTCTAGTCATCATAGTGGACGGCGAACTGCTAACGGTAGTGTAGGTGCTCACCTTTTGCCGCAGGTTTCCCGGCGCTGTAGCCCTCTGCAGTCTTCGCTGATCAATTAGAAGGTCTGCCGTCAAGCGGGCCACCCCGCTCTTTGAGGCCAATCCGCTGGCCGACCCCAAGCCTCTTTCAATCAACCCGTGAAGGGTCCGCTACGCTGCGCGTGCGGCCACTCGCGGCTGCGCCTTCGTGGTGATTGCGGCTTTGCGCCGTCTGTCCGGGGCCTGTCGAGCGGGGATGGTCCCTGCTCCGAGACAGGAGCTTGAACATGTCACTCACTATCGCACAGCGTCACGCCTGGAGCCTCGCCCGCACCCTGATGGTCTGCGTCACCCTGTTCCATGCCGGTAACGGCTACGCCGCAGTCCCCACCGCCGAATTCGATGGCGATACTGACAGCATCGTTCGCGAATATGACCCGTTCAATCCCTGAACGCGCCAACCCGCACATGGCGAAATGGCCGGATGCCATCGGGTATTCCGGCCTTCGACCATGTCTGCTATGCTTCGCCTGCACATTGCGCTGCGGTGGAGGGGGAGAGCGCGTCCCTTGCCCTTGGCTTCAAGGAGGACGCCATGCTGATCGGCTTTGCCCTGATTATCGTCGCCGTTTTTTTGATCTGCGCGCTGCTTTTCCGCCTCTCGATCCACGCGCTGCCGCTATTCGTCGCGTTCCTTGCGGGATCTGCGACCTACCGTGGTGGTGCCGGCATCGTCGCTGCGCTCGCCGCCGCGGCTATTGCCGCGATCATTCTGCTGACAGTGGCGCAGCTCGCCATGGCCCACGCCAAATCCGACCTGACGCGGGCGGCGATCGGGATCGCCTTTGCAGCGCCCGCCGCCATCGCCGGATACCACGCCGTTCACGGCATCGCGGTTGCAACAATGCCGCACAGCGGATCGCAACTCGCCGTGTCGCTGGTCGGTGCCGCAATCATAGCCGCAGCATCGTGGACGCATTGGAGCCGAGCCCGCCTGTAGCGCGGACTGAACACACCGAAGCCCCGCCCGGCAGGTGCCGGGCGGGGCGGCACAGTCAGAATGGCCGTTACGGGGCAGTGACGAGTCCAGCGAGTGGTCCTTTGTCGTTGGTGTCGTGATCGAGCTGATCGGGCGGTTACTGGGTTAAGCTTGACCCGGATGTAGCGAGGCATTCGTTTGTGAGTCCAAGCGGCGCTTTCCGGCGAAGCGCAAAGTCCGGCAATGGCGGCTATGCTCCGTTGTGCTTCCGGGTCTGCGGATTCAGCGTGCTGCTGCAACTGGCGATCAATTACTGCCCCTGTGTTGTCCGGTCAGGCAGTCCGGGAGAGCCATGAGTTCCTGGCTCAAGTGCGACCCGAGCCCAATGCCGCCTCTTCAATGGCTTTGGTTGGCAGGGGATGGCTGCGCCGCTTGATCCCTTGCTGCAACGGTGTCTGCTCCGACTTTCTTCCCCTGGGCGTGCCGCCCATTCCTCGCGGGGCAAGAAAGCCGCCTTGCCGCCGTCCTTCACTCCGTTCCGGCCGTGCCGGTGCAGCGGGCACAAGCCCCTGCCTTCAACCAGCCATCGAGGCCGCGATGGGCGCGGGTTCGACCTACTTGAAGGAATGCATCATGGCCAACATCGGAACTTTCACCAAGACCGGCAACGAATACAAGGGCGAGATCGTCACCATGTCGGTGCAGCAGAAGAACGTCCGCATCGTCCCCGAAGCCAGCGACAACGAAAACGCTCCGTCGCACCGGGTCTTCGTCGGCCGCGCGGAAATCGGCGCCGCCTGGACCAAGACCTCGAACGAAGGCCGCGACTATCTCTCGGTCAAGCTCGACGATCCCAGCTTCACTGCCCCGATCTTCGCCAACCTGTTCGACGACGAAGACGGCAAGTCCTACAACCTGATCTGGTCCCGCGCGCGCCGCACCAACGGCGACTGAACGGAACGCCCGCCCCGCCCGGCACCTGCCGGGCGGGGCTTCGGTGTGTTCAGTCCGCGCTACGGGCGGGCGCTTTGACGAGAAGTTCGGAAGGTTCGATGTCCAATGCGACAGACAGGCTCTCGAGCATATCGATCGAGGCGCTGTAGCGACCTCGTTCGAGGCTGCTGACATAGGTGCGATCGATGTCGGCGCGGTAGGCGAGCTCTTCCTGCGACAGTCCGGCCGCAAGACGAAGGCGTTTCAGATTGGTGGCAAGGACCTCGCGCAATTTCATTGCACGGACAGACCACCGTTGCAGAGTATTTAACCACGGAGTATACTCTACGCGATAGCTAATTGAGCGAGATCAGCCATTTGGCATTTGAGATCAGTTATGCAAATTGGAGCACACCGACCTGCACGAAGTTGCATAAACACGAATATCGCCATATCGGACAGGCTTCGTGCTATGTGTAACGGTATGCAAATCGAGTCGAAGCAAAGGCTCGGCCCATGACGATACCGCCTTTCGAGGACCGCGCGCCTGCCGATGATCGCATCACGGCATATGACGAGCGCCATTTTGTCACGTATTTACGGATACTTGATGCCGCACAGGAAGGTGCAGACTGGACTGACGTCGCCGCCTTGGTGTTTGGCCTGGATGCCGCCGCCGAGCCGGAACGTGCCCAGCAGGTCCATGACAGCCATTTGGCTCGCGCCCGCTGGATGACGGAGCATGGCTATAAGCATCTACTTGATAAATCGAGAGAAGGCTGATTCCACTGCCGACAATGCGGGTATTACGTAAGTAGGGCCTCTCGATTTACTACAATCGCTTGCATAATCATCCGCAGCATTGGTCACTTGCGGCTTATCTACAGCAATCAAAGACTTGATGCTTGGCCTTCTCGCCTGTGCCTTGCAGGGGTCTATATGTCCGGTGGTTCGTCTTGGCGGTCACCATCGACCGCGGATCAGTATCGACATCACGACTACGCGGATTTCGCGCAGGAGTTCCTGAATCGTAACCCCGCCTATCGTGCAGACCATGCAGAAACCCTGGCCCGTATTGTTCAGTCTCCTGAAACAACCATCGACGAACAGGAGGGCCTTGCCCGGCGTTGGGGCCTCTGCTTTCCCCACCGATCCAGCTGGACACCCGCAAAAACCCCTCGCGTTTGGGGCCATGATCTGATTCACTCTGTGCATTGGACGGAGAGGTTTGATGCACTCACGCAGCCTGTTTTCGCTGGCGGAGCACCTGGAGCGGCTGAGCAAGGACGGCGACCCGCTGGAGGTTTTGGCGGGCACGGTGGAGTTCGAGCGTTTCCGGCCGCTGTTGACCAAGGGCCTCGGTTATAGTGACGGCGCCAAGGGCGGCCGGCCAGCCTTCGATCCTGTGGCGATGTTCAAGGTACTGGTGGTTCAGGCGCAGCATAATCTGTCGGATGCGCGGATGGAGTTCATGATCCGGGATCGGCTGAGCTGGATGCGCTTCTTCGGCTTCGACCTTGGCGGCGCGATGCCAGACGAAAACACCATCCGCCACTATCGCAACCGGCTCACACAGAGCGGCACGCTCGAGGCTTTGATGCAGGCGTTCGAGCAGCAACTGCGCGAGGCGGGATATCTGGCGATGGGCGGTCAGATCGTCGATGCCACGCTGGTGCCCGCGCCCAAGCAGCGCAACACCGAGGACGAGAAGGCCGCGATCAAGGCGGGCAAGTCGGCAAGGCAGATCTGGCGCGGCAAGCCGAACAAGGCGCACCAAAAGGATGTCGACGCGCGCTGGACGGTGAAGATAGGGGGCAAGGTCCGCCATCGTCCCGATGGGACGCCGCTGCCGCAGATCGCCACGCCGGTGTTCGGCTACAAGTCGCATATCAGCATCGATCGGCGCTACGGCTTTATCCGCAAAGCAACCGTCACCTCGGCAGCCGACAGCGACGGGCGCCAGTTGCGCAGGGTGATCGACACGAGCAACACCGCTGGCGATGTCTGGGCAGACAGCGCCTATCGCAGCAGCAAGAACGAGGCATGGCTCAAGGCCAACATGCTCAAGAGCCGCATTCATCGCCGCAAGCCCAAGGGCAAGCCGATGCCCGAGCGCATGGCGCGGGCCAATGCGGCAAAGTCAGCGATCCGGGCACGGGTCGAGCATGTCTTTGCGCACCAGAAAAACCGCTATGGCCTGTTCATCCGCACCATCGGCATTGCCCGTGCTCAGGCCAAACTCACGCTCGCCAACCTCGCCTACAACTTCGACCGCCTGATCTTCCACGAACGGCGCGCAGCCACGGCATAGGTGCGCCCGAAATCCGCAGCAGCGGATGAAAAGCCCATCAAAACCAGCGCAAAAAGGACAATCTGTCCGCACAAACGGTCATCCTGTAGGCATCATGCCGCACCGCGGCCAATCAAGTCGCCAAAATCACGGTTGTTGCGGGTGTCCAGCTTTGAATCCGCGCGATCATCCCGCGCTGTGGTCACCGGACACGGCCCCCGACGTGGTCATCGTCGAAGTGGCCGATCCGAGTCTTGCGATCCCGCTGCAGCCCGACGCTGAGCCGCTGGTGGAATCCGCCACCATAACCGAACGCAACCTCGTCTATGCCCAAGGCACCGCCCGGCTGCGCCTGTGCTTGCGCCTTGTTCCCACTCGGGCAGTTCCGGCCTTCTCGATCCCCTGCGACGCGAACTGCGCGCTCCGGCTCGCCGCCGCTGCCCGCTTGCAGCGGGTCACGCGCGAGAGGCGCAGCCCGCTTGATGTCACCGCCATGCCGACCCGCAACCAACGCATTCGCTTCACCCGGTTCCTCGCCATTCACGACGCGCTGGAGGCTGGCGCCTCTCCGCGCGACCTCGCCTTCGGCCTCGTCATGCCCAACCATCGCCCGATTGCCGGCGCGGTCTGGAAGGGATCGAGCGAGCGGCGGCAGGTGCTCCGGCTGATCGCCGACGCCCGCCGCCTGGTGGCGAGCGGATATCGCAAGCTGCTTCTGCACCGCTGAAGTCAGACCCCGGGGGTGACAGAATTGCGGGCGCGCATTCTGTCACTCCGTCCACACGCCAATCCTCCGCCATAGCTCGCGAACCCCAGCGACAGCCCGCTGCCGCTGCCACCTATCGCCGGAGCCTTGCCATGGATGCCAGACCCACGCCCGTTACTGCCCGCTTTCTGCGGACGCCCGATGCCGCCGTGCATCTGGGCCTGTCCGCCCGAACGCTCGAAAAGCACCGCTGCTTCGGGACGGGTCCGGTCTACCGCAAGCTCGGCGGACGCATCGTCTATGCGGTGACAGATCTCGACGCCTGGGCCGAACAGGGCTTGCGCCGTTCGACCAGCGATCCCGGCAAGGGCATTGTCCACCCTGCAAAGCGGCTCGATGGCTATACGCCGCCTGTGCGGCGCTGAGGGCTCCCATGCGCCGCATGTCCGCCTTTCCTGCATCGCCTACGCAGCTCGACCTGTTCGTCAGCCGGGGCGGCGACATCGCCGCGCGCGACGCGCAGGATCTGATGGCCTGGCCGTTCTTCAGCCTGGCCAAGTCCAAGCGCGTGCGTCCGATCGACTTCCGGATGGGTGATGTGTCGATTCTGGTCGAGGCGACCGCCGAACACGGCATGGCGACGATCTGGGACGCCGACGTGCTGATCTGGATCGCGAGCCAGATCGTCGAGGCGCGCGACATGGGCCGCCCGACTTCGCGGTTGATTGCCGCGACACCGCACGAGATCCTCGCCTTCACGCGCCGCGGGACCGGCAAGGCGAGCTACGAGCGATTGAAGGCCGGGCTCGACCGGCTGCAATCGACCACGATCGCAACCTCGATCCGCCAGCGTGACGCGCGGCGGCGGCATCGTTTCTCCTGGATCAACGAGTGGAAGGAGCGCCTCGATGGTTCGGGCCGCGCGCTCGGGATCGAGATGATCGTGCCCGACTGGTTCTACGAAGGTGTGATCGATCAGGCTCTCGTCCTGACCATTGACCCTAACTATTTCGCGCTGACCGGGGGGCTCGAACGCTGGCTCTACCGCCTGGTGCGCAAGCACGGCGGCAAGCAACGCGGGGGCTGGAGCTTTGACTTCCAGCACCTGCATTTGAAGTCCGGCGCGCTGTCGCCGCCCAAACGCTTCGCCTTCGAGCTGCGCGACATTGTCCGCCGGCAGGCGCTGCCCGGATACACGCTCGCGATCGAACACGCGCTCGGCCGCGAGCGGCTGAACTTCGTCGCCACTCCCGTCGATCCGTTCGACGTCGCCATGCGGCGCGTCGGGCTTCGTTCCAACCTCAGCTCTCCTGTGGATATGTCATGATGCAGCACGGACTATCAGGAACCGCCGGACTCGGACGATCAGGAACCCGAAGTTCGGACTATCGGGAACCGGAATCGCCCGCAAACCCGCAGAAATCTGCGCTGAATTTCGCCCTTAACTATCCTAACAAAGAATCCTTCGGATTCTTGCTAACGTCAGAGCGTCTGTGGACAGACGGCGCGTCGCCACCGCGCGGACCGGCCGAAACGACGCTGAGCGATGGCCTGCTGCTCACCCATGTCACGCTGGTCTGGCGCGAAGGCCAGCGCGAAGACTGGCTCAAATTCGGCAAACCGGTCGCTGAGCGGATCGTCAGTCGCAGCGAGCGGATCGAGAGCTACGCTGCGGACCAGGTGTTCGCCTTGGTGCGCTGGGCATCCAATGATTACGGTACTGTCCGCTCGACGCTCGACATCGTGCGCGCTGTCAGAGTGGGTGAACCTTGCACCCGGATCGTGCAGGTCGATCCCGGTGGCGAACTGCTGCTGTCGGTCCATGGCTGGCCCAAGGTCACGCAGGTCTTTCGCCTGATCGACGCAATCGAGGCAGCGGGCATCGACCCTTGCGAGGTCGCGCCCGATCATTGGCGGCACGTCCACAACCGCATGGCGGGCCGCGAAGTGCCGCGCGACTACAGCCCCGCGCGCCACCGCGCCTGGCTCCAGCGCAAGGCGCTGCTGTCATGATCCGGCGGCGTTTCGTCCTGGCTGGCGTCGTAGCCGCCGCCACACTCGCGACGCTGATCGTGCCGGTCTCGAGTCACGCGGTGTGGAACGCGACTGCCTCGGTGCCGACTGGGCTCTACGCCATCCGCAGCAAGGCTAGCCTGCATGTCGGCGAGCGGGTTGCAATCGAACCGCCGCCCGCGCTTCGCCACTTGCTCGCCGAGCGGGATTACCTTCCGAGCGGCGTGCCTCTCATCAAGCGCGTTGCCGCCGTCAGCGGTCAGCGCATCTGCCGCTTCGCGCATGGCGTGACCATCGACGGCGACTACGTCGGCGCGGCTCGTGCACGCGACCGTCTCGGTTGGCCACTGCCCGCCTGGTCTGGTTGCCATGAGCTGCGCAGCGGCGAGCTGTTCGTGATGAACCCGGCGGCCCCCGACAGCTTCGACGGGCGATACTTCGGCGTGCTCCGCATGGCCGATGTGATCGGTCGCGCGACGCCCGTTTGGACCGACGAAGCGGGCGATGGCGACCATGTCTGGTTCGCCGATCCCCGCGCCAGCGAGCTTTCCCCCACCACCAACAAAGGAGACTGACCCATGCGTATTGGAACATTTATTGCCGCCGATGGCGGCTATGCCGGGCATCTACACACGCTGACGCTCGACATCGATCTTGTCCTCGTCCCGGCAGACCCATCGGACAGCGAGAACGCGCCAGACTACCGTGTCATTGCAGGATCGGACGACGAGGCGCGCGAGGTCGGTGCAGGCTGGAAGCAGGTTGGCGAAAAGGCAGGCGATTATGTCAGCCTCCAGATCGACGATCCGAGCTTCGTGCAGCCGTTGCGCGGCAACCTGTTCAGCGACGAAGGCAATGCCCACGTCCTGGTCTGGTCGCGCCCGTCCCGCCGCGAAAAGGCGGATTGAGCAATGCGCTGGCCAAGCTCGCTCCGCCTCGCTCTGGCTGCGCTCGTGCTGTTCGGCGGCGCGCCTGCCTTTGGGCAGGTTGCCGCCGAACAAATGCAGCGCCGCACCGTCGACATTGCTGCGCACGTCGCCGAGGCCTCGCAGCGCTTCGGCATCCCGGAACAATGGATCTACGCCGTGATGCGCACCGAAAGCGCGGGCCGGATCGGTGCGGTCTCGTCAGCAGGCGCAATGGGTCTGATGCAGTTGATGCCCGGAACCTGGGCGCGGCAACGCGCCCGGTTCGGGCTGGGCAGTGACCCGTTCAACCCGCGCGACAACATCATTGCTGGCGCTTCCTACCTTCGCGAGATGTACGACAGTTACGGCACTTCAGGCATGCTCGCAGCCTATAATGCCGGGCCGGGCCGCTACGAACAATGGCGGGATGGCGGTCGCGCGCTTCCCGCCGAAACTCGCGCCTACGTAGCCAAGATCGCACCAATGTTGCAGCCTGGCAGCACGGCGACTGTCGTCGCCAGTGCATCGCCCGGGCAACCCTTGCGCATCGCATGGACGCAAAGCGGACTCTTTGCCGCACGATCAGGTGCGACCGAGGCAGCGCCGGGCGCGGACATCGGAGAAGGTACGGCGGCTGCGCCACCTGCTTCTCCCCGTCCTCTCCGCGGCCTCTTCGCCCCCGTTTCGGGGAGCCGGATGCAGTGATTGCCACTTTCGTCCTCTGGCGCGTCATGGCGTGGATTGGCGCGCAAATGTGCGGAAAGTGGGCCGTGAAGGGAGAAAGGTCAGGAGGATGGCGAGATAAAGGAACGGCTGGCTGTGGGGGTTGTGAGGTGCAGAAATCCTTGGCTCCAAGCGCCACCCACTTTTTTGGCCTGCTGGCATCGTGCACTCAAACTCGCGCAATACCGCCAATTTCGCAGCCATCCCCTGCCCGGAGATCACTTTTCCTGTGAGCGAGGACGATTTCGAAGTGAGGCCAGGTCGTGTTCGTGATCGCGGACGACCGTCGGGCCAGAAGGCCAAGTCGCTCGTCGGGCGGGTTCTCCAGGTCTCGAAGCGGGCGGGATACTCCTCGCTCGGGCGGCGTGTCGGTCGCGGCACCGGTCGATCAGGTCGAGGTCGCAGCGCCGCGCTGGCGATGCGCCGATCACGAACCCAGCGCCGGGTGATCATCAAGGCGCGCGTGGTGCGTCAGAAGGGCGCTCATTTTCGCGCTGCTCCGCTCGCCCGCCATCTCACCTATCTCAAGCGCGACGGCGTTGACCGCGAGGGAAGCGAAGGCCGACTGTTCGATGCGGACAGCGACAGCGCCGATGGCGAACTCTTCGCCGAACGCTGCGAGGATGACCGGCACCACTTCCGGTTCATCGTCTCGCCCGAGGATGCCGCCGAGATGGAAGACCTGCGCGCCTTCACCCGCGAGTTGATGGACGACATGGCGCATGACCTTGGCACGCGGCTCGACTGGGTAGCTGTCGATCATTGGAACACTGACAACCCGCACATCCACATCCTGGTGCGCGGCAAGGCCGACGATGGCCAGAACCTGGTCATCGACCGCGACTATATCCGCGAAGGGATGCGCGGCCGCGCGGAGGAACGGGTCACAGCCGAACTCGGTCGCCGCACCGAACGGGAAATCGCACAGGCCCTGCGCCGCGAGGTCAGCGCCGAGCGCTGGACCAGTCTCGACCGCAGTCTGCAACGCCTTCAGGACGATTGCGGCCTCATCGACCTGCGGCCGGACCCAACCGGTCACGCGCGTTCTGATCGCGCATTGCTGATCGGCAGGGCCACAGCGCTCGAACGGCTCGGGCTGGCGGACGCGCACGGCCCGGCGTGCTGGACTCTCGGCAGCGATCTTGAGGGCAAGCTGCGCGCGCTGGGCGAGCGCGGCGATATCATCAAGACCATGCACCGCGCCATGGCGCGCCAGATTGGCAGCGCCGAGACCGGGCGCTTTGCGATGCATCAGGACGCTCCCGACAATCCCGTCATCGGCAGGCTGGTAGAACGCGGGTTGTTCGATGAGCTCACGGGCGAAGCCTATGCGATCGTCGATGGTGTCGATGGCCGCATCCATCATCTGAAGCTTCCGGAACTTGAAGCAACGGGCGATGCCGAACCCGGTGCGATCGTGGAGCTGAGATCGTGGGATGACAATCGGGGACGCCGCCAGCAATCTCTGGCACTGCGCTCGGATCTGGCACTCGGCGACCAGGTGGCGGCGAGCGGTGCGACCTGGCTTGACCGTCAGTTGGTCGCGGCGGAGCCGCTCATCACTGGTAGCGGGTTTGGCGCCGAAGTCGAGCAGGCCAAGATCGCGCGCGCCGAGCATCTCGCCCGCGACGGTCTGGCCAAGCAGCACGGGACACGGATCATCCTCGCCCGCGATCTCATCGCGACCCTGCGCGACCGCGAGCTCACCGGCGCCGTAGCCGCCATCGCCCACCGCACCGGGCTTGACCATGTGCCCAGCGAGGAAGGCGAGCGCGTGAAAGGAGTCTACCGCGAGCGGATCAAGCTCGTCTCGGGTCGCTTCGCCATGATCGAGCATGCCCATGGATTCGAACTCGTGCCCTGGAAGCCTTCACTCGACAGGCATCTGGGCGAGCAGGTGATGGGCACCATCAAGAGCGGTGGCGGGATTGAGTGGACACTTGGCCGAAATCGCGGGATTTCTATTTGACGATCAGGCGCACCGGCCAGTCGAAGTGTCTCCGCTGCTCGCGCCGCTGCGTTTCGCTTTCGGCATAGGCAAGTTCTGCTCGCACGATTCCGAAGTCATCCGGGAACAGCGGCACGGAACTCGACATGAGCTCCGCCGAACCGGCTTCCCGAAACAGGGCGTATGGCGCGAGCTGGCGCAGAATGCTGACCGCATGATCCTTGCTTTGTCCGCGCTTGCCGGTGACCGCCAGCCCGACACCGATCGCGCGGGCCAATTCGACATCATCGATCCGTACCTTCATCACAGCATCGCCAGTTGCCGGTCGCAATCGCCGTTGAGGCAGGCATCGGCGCGGAGTGCGGCGGCTACGGCATTGCGGTAATGGACAGTCCCGTACTTCTCGGCTTCGGGGAATGGCACGGGAGTCCATTCTTCGCCTGGGTAGACGCTTTCGTAGATCGCGCGCGCGGCTTCGCGCAGCGCCGGGTCGTGCTGCATAGTCTTCATTCCTGTCGCAAAGCCGAATCGGCAAGGCTGGAACGATAATCGTTCTATTTATGTTCTTCAAGCTTTCGACGGGAGGCTGACTGCCGCTATCCCGCTCCCGCCAGCCCTTCCGATCATCCGCCATGCTGCGACCGCCACAGCCAGAGGCTTGCAATTCCGCAACTGCACCGCCGACATGCCCGCCGAAACGGGAAGGAGCCTGGTCATTGTCTGCCGCGAAGATCCTCTGGGGCCAGGTGCTGGCCGTCTTCATCATCATCCTGGCGAGCGTCTGGGCCGCGACGCAGTGGACGGCTTCAGCGCTTGGCTTCCAGCCCGAACTGGGCGCGCCCTGGTTCTCCGTCTTCGGTCACCCGGTCTATCGGCCCTATGACCTCTTCTGGTGGTGGTTCTCCTACGATGCCTATGCGCCGGAAGTCTTCGATCACGGCGGGATGATCGCGACGTCGGGCGGGTTCGTGGCGATCGTGGTTGCCATCGCCATGTCGGTCTGGCGCGGCCGCGAAAGCAGCAATGCCAAGACCTATGGCTCAGCACGCTGGGCCGAGCGCGCCGACATCAAGCGCATCGGCCTCCTGTCCGAAACCGGCGTCGTGCTCGGCAAATTCCAGAACAACTATCTGCGCCATGATGGTCCCGAACATGTGCTTTGCTTCGCGCCGACCCGCTCAGGCAAAGGCGTCGGCCTCGTCATCCCGACGCTGCTGACGTGGCCCGGATCGGCGATCGTCCACGATATCAAAGGCGAAAACTGGACCCTGACCGCCGGATTTCGCGCAAGTTTCAGCCGCACGCTCCTTTTCGACCCCACCAACCTTGCTTCGGCGCATTACAATCCGCTGCTCGAAGTGCGCCGCGGGATCAGCGAAGTGCGCGATGTCCAGAACATCGCCGACATCCTGGTCGATCCCGAGGGCAGCCTCGAGAAGCGTAACCATTGGGAGAAGACCAGCCACGCCCTACTGGTGGGGGCAATCCTCCATGTACTCTATGCTGAGCGCAACAAGACCCTCGCCGGGGTCGCGGCGTTCCTCTCCGATCCCGGACGAACGATCGAAGACACGCTCGATGCGATGATGGCAACCGCGCACTTGGGCGAGGCTGGCCCGCATCCGGTGGTAGCCAGTGCCGCGCGCGAATTGCTGAACAAGTCCGACAACGAGCGGTCCGGGGTGCTCTCGACCGCGATGTCCTATCTCGGGCTTTACCGAGATCCGGTCATCGCCGAGGTCACCAAATGCTCGGACTGGCGGATCGCCGATCTGGTCGAAGCCAAGCGGCCCGCAACGCTCTACCTCGTGGTGCCACCGTCCGACATCAGCCGGACCAAGCCGCTGATCCGCCTGATCCTCAACCAGATAGGGCGCAGGCTTACCGAAGAACTATCACCTAAGACGCAGCGCCACCGATTGCTGATGATGCTCGACGAGTTCCCTGCCTTGGGGAGGCTCGACTTTTTCGAAAGCGCGCTGGCATTCATGGCGGGCTACGGCCTCAAGTCGTTCCTGATCGCGCAGTCGCTCAATCAGATCGAGCGCGCCTATGGCAAGAACAACGCAATCCTCGACAACTGCCATGTTCGTGTGGCGTTCGCGACCAACGACGAGGGAACCGCCAAGCGGGTTTCGGAATCGCTGGGGACCGCGACCGAGCAGCGCTCAATGCGCAACTATGCCGGACACCGGCTGTCGCCTTGGCTCGGACATCTGATGATTTCACGCTCGGAAACTTCGCGTCCGCTGCTCACCCAGGGCGAAATCTTGCAGCTTCCCGATACCGACGAGATCGTGATGCTGTCCGGCTCGCCGCCGATAAAGGCCAAGAAGGCGCGCTATTATGCTGACCCGAGATTGCAGGCACGCATTCTGCCGCCACCGGGATCCGGAACATCGAAGCGTAATTCTGCGAAGTCTGACGACTGGAGTGCGCTGCCGGCAATCAAGCCGACGCCAAAGAAGAAGCGCAAAGCTGAGGCCCACGATGATGCTGCCAATAGCGGCATCCGCCGTGAGCCGGAGATCCCGGCGCATGTCGATATAGTGCCGAAGAAGGGAAACGAACGTTCTGCCGAATTCGACTTTGGCGACCAGGCCAAGGGATCTGATGATGCCGCGCGCGCCGAACGACTGCGCATCGACATGGCTCGCCGCGCCCGCCAAGCCTCGCTCGATCCCGGTGACGGAATAGCGCTGTGAAATCAAAGCATACCTTCCGCTTGCCGCCCGATCTCGCCGACCGGCTAGCCGACTACGCCCGGCGCAAGCGTGTCACACAGGCGCAGGTCGTCGAGACAGCCTTGAACTCGTTTCTGTCGCCAGACGGCTCTGAACGCATGGAAGCGGCGTTCAGCCGGCGGATGGACAAGGTCGTGCGTCAACTCGACAAGCTGGATTACCGGGCCGAACTGAATTCTGAGGCGTTGGCGCTGTTCGTGCGGTTCTGGCTGACCGCCAACCCGGCGCTTCCGGATGCGGCTCGGCCCGCAGCCCAGGCGCAGGGCAAGGAGCGGTTCGAGGGCTTTGTCGAAGCCTTGGCGCGGAAGATGGAGTTCGGACCGAAGCTTGCAGATGTGACGAGCCGTGCCGATCGCAAAGTCTAAGTTGCGGACGGTCCGGAAAGTCCGCTTTTGCGGACGAACTCACAGTGAGATTCCATTCGCCCATCCTGTTCGATGCAGCGGGCGACATTGTCAGGGCGACTTAACCGTAGTGCGGGTCACGCATCAAAATGCTATAGTTTGTCCAGATCATCGAATGCCAAAATCGCCCAAGCTGCTCGCACCCGGTCCAACGTTGCCTCAAAATCTTCGCTTTCTTCGCCTATGGGAATCGATCTAGCAATTTGATCATACAGCCCGCGCGCCGCTGGCCTCGACACGGACGAGCCAGCGTTTTTGCGTACTGCTAGGCACTCTGGACTGTCACATCCTTCACGTACCGCTCCACTTAGCGTTGTGAGGACAGATCGGATGGGGGCTTCAATTCCGTCCTTGGCATTCCGGGCGATCAGTATGCGCGCCGGCAATCCAGCTAGGAATGCCAAGTCAGGCACAACGCGCAGTACGAAGTGCCGAGAGTATTCGCACTTCTCGGGATCGCCGCCGCCGGGATATGCCGTCTCAATCATATTCAGAGGCTCGCCCACTAACCATCGTTTCAGCATCGCTTCGATCACGGGAAGCGCATGCCGACCCCGCTGATCGTCAGTCACCAGCCTTTCATATGCGCCCCCAAACAGCCCCTGAACGTTCTCAGGCCGAACCAGTTCGAGCAGCTTTGCGGGCTGAGGTGGTCCCGCCTTCTTGGACAGTTTGGCGGCTAAGTTAAGCTAATCCCGGTTGTCGTTATGCCGCCTGTTTGATCATCAGATCATGGGGGGCATGCCCCCCATGATCTGATTGTCCGATCCGCCTATAGGCCTCGACTGGGGTTCTCCCGGCCAGGCCCGAGTGCGGACGCTGGGTGTTGTAATAGGTGATCCACCGGCCAAGGCCAGCCCGCAGTTCCGATCCGGTCTCGAAGGCATGGAGATAGACGCATTCGTACTTCAGGGATCGCCAGAGGCGTTCGATGAAGACGTTGTCCATCCACCGGCCCCGACCATCCATGCTGATGCGGACCTCAGCGTCGCGCAGCACGCTGGTGAAGGCCTGCGACGTAAACTGGCTGCCCTGGTCTGTGTTGAAGATTTCTGGCTTGCCGAACCGGGCCAGCGCCTCCTCCAGCGCCGCGACGCAGAAGCCGGCGTCCATCGTGTTCGACAGGCGCCAGGCCAGCACCTTGCGGCTCGCCCAGTCCATGATCGCCACCAGGTAGAGGAACCCGCGCCGCATGGGGATGTATGTCACATCGGCGCACCACACGTGGTTCGGCCGCTCGATCGTCAGCTTGCGCAGCAAGTATGGATAGATCCGGTGCTGCGGGTGCGGATCGCTCGTGCGCGGCCGCTGGTAGATCGGCGTCAGCCCCATCTTCGCCATCAACCGCCGTGCCCGACGGCGACCGACCTCGTGTCCGGCACGCCGCAGGTGCCGCGCCATCTGGCGGCTGCCGTACCATGGGCAGTCCAGGAACGCCGTGTCGATCACCGTCATCAGCGCCAGCGTCTCGTCCGTTTCCGGCACCGGTGCGTAGTAATAGGATGAGCGGCTGATCCGCAGCAAACGGCACTGTGTCGAGATCGACAGGCGGTGGTGAGCAGGTTCAACCATCGCCCGCCTCCAGTCCACGCTCATCGACCGAAGGCTTTCGCTAAAAAATCCCGCTCCACCACCAGTTGCCCAATCTTGGCGTGCAGTTTCTCTACCTCGCTCTCGCTGATAACCTTAGCCGCATCGCCGGCCCCGGAGAAGGTGCCTGCCATCCCATCGATGGCCTGGCGTTTCCACGATGCGATCATCGTGTGATGCACGCCATGCTTGGCTGCCAGCTCCGCCAGCGTCAGGTCGCCCCGGATCGCCTCCAGCGCCACCTTGGCTTTGAAATCCGCGCTGTAGCGCTTTCTCGTCGTCTTCATTCCCGTACCAATCCATCAGGTCGGGATTAGCTTAGCATCCTGTCCAGAAAACCGGCACCACCTCAGATCGCCGATGATCGACGGACCGACCGCAAAGCTTCATCCGGCGTCCACCCGCTCATGTCGATGTCGAACTTCGGCGTGTTTTCGCCAACGCCGCGACAGATATCGAGTACCGCGTCGAAATGGCGAAAACTCGGAGAACGTAGCCATCCTCCAATCAGAGACGACCGCGCGACTTGATCGCTGTTCAAAATTGCCATTGACGTGGCGTCGAGCTTTTTCATGCGTGCCGACCTGCTGGTGAGCAAATGATCGAGCAATGCATGTGCTTCCGTGGCTAGCGGTCCATCTATGGTTTTGGACAAAATCTGATCGACGACGTCGACGGTATCATCCTCGCCCGGGCCGATCGCCATCAAGGCGGCGAAGGCCGCTCGCGCTAGCGCTGGAGACGCTTTCGACATCGAGAACATCATTTCCGAGGCTATGGCATTGCGAACATGCTCGTCATTGCTCATGGACCGATCAGCAATGGCAGCAATGCCTTCCTTATCTTTCCCGGTCACGCTGGCGGCCACATGAAGAAGCGAACGCAGTGGTGCTACCACCGCGTCTTCCGTCTCGCGCCGGATGGAGGCGCGCAATGCCTTTACGGCGCGATCTTGCTCCCGAGGTTGAAAGCCATCGAACCGGCCGAGGAGATTTGCGGCGCTCCATCGCTCATTATTTGAGCCATGCTCGATCAATTTGATAAGAGCAGGGAGAAAGCGCCGCCGACTAACTTTTAGGCCAGAGTGGCAGACCGCATGCCGGATGAAATCTGGCGCGGAGCCCGTGCGAATTTCTTCCAAAAGCGCCCACGGGCGTGATGCCTTCGCCTCGCACCAGCCGCTAAACCACGAGGAAAGATAATAGGGTAGCCCTTGACCTCTCGATCGTTCGCTCAATCCGATGACCAGTTCAAGAACCTGTGGTTGATCCAGCTTAAGCCTCGGGAGCACCTCTTCGAGAAATTGTTGGCATCCGTAAGATAGCCGTTCCTCGGTGGCATGCGCGAACGCCGCGATAAGATCGATTGCGCCCCCACGGTGAGCTGCAGTCGCCCCCGTCACGAGATCTTCCCAGTTATTCTCGCTTCCTGGAAATGCGTCCGACACATATTCAGGGAGCGCCCCGGATTTCGCGGCTGCAATCATAAGGTCGCGACTATAGGTGAAGGAGGTTTTCGGTCTCGGCACCGCAGAAACAAATCACCAACATCAACAGATCGCAACGGCATTTTGATCCACCCGAGAAGTTATCGCGAGGCCCTGCGTGAACTGGCCGAAAAGCTTGGGCAGAGCATGTGGCGGGTTGCCGATTTCGCGACTATATTGTGGCCATGAAGGATTACCGTTCCGCCATCGACAAGGCTCTGATGGACCAAGCGCGGCTCGCCAGCATGAGCGAGGCCGCGTCGCTTGCCCGTTTCCAGCAAGAGATGTTTGGCGGAGTCACACGGCAGCAGCTCGCTGAACTGAGTCAAACGGCGAGCGCGACACAGAGGGCTCTCGAAGACGCAGCGAAGCCATATGGCGGTGTGGCTCAAATGATGCGGGAAATTGAGAACCAGCGGCGATCGGTGGATGAGTTTCTCAAGGCGCCGGGTATTTTGGAAGCGATCGAGGAGGCTCGCCGCGGCCATTGGGCGAGCGCCTTTGCAGGCTATAAGATTTCCGACTTGTCAAAGCTGTATGGTGGCTCGCTCGACACTGTGCTGAGTTCGGCAGCGGAGCAGTCACGGCATATCCTTTCCTCCACGCCCGTCGCTGACGCCGCCACAGCGGCGGCCATCAAGGCGTCGTACCCGCTGGACAGCTTGATCGCGGGGGTGAGCGCGAAGATGACGGTCATCGCGGGCGTGACGGCGGTAAGCGGAGTTGAAACCCCTGCCTATGATGCGGCTTTTCACGGCCTCCTAGGTGACTGGCGTTTGCGACCCGATCTTCCCGAACGATTCTGGAACGACAAGTCCTATCGCGAGGACCGCTATAGGCGGGCCGACGTGGATGCGGGCCTAATCGACGTAGAGCCGCAGGTCGCCGTTGAACTGATGATATCAAGTGGCCTTATTGGGGGCACGGTGGAGCCTGATGGCGCGGTCGCGCTGCTGAGCTTCGGAAGCGTCTCAATGGCGATCCGGGCCACCGACGCCGAGGTTGACGCATATAGGGTCATCAGGTCGTTCGAGCGGCGCTTGCGTGATTTCATTAGGGGTAAACTCGAAGCGCACGCGGGTCCGGGCTGGCTGAAGCGTCGCGTCGACGGCGCGATCGTCAAGAGGGCGACTGATAAACGTGACGCTGCATTGAAGTCCGGGGAGTCCGTGACCGACTTGCTCGAATTTACCGATCTCGGGGAGCTGATGGAGATTATTCTGCGTGGAGACAATTGGTCGGACACATTCGAAGCCGTATTCGTGAATCGTGATCGCTTCCGGCAGGATATGCTGACACTATTGGCTCTCCGCCGGCCGGTTGCGCATTCGCGCGTTATCGACAGCCCACAACTCGCCGAGGCTATGCTGGTGATGCACCGGCTCGACGCGCGGATGTCTGGCGCCTAGTCGCCACGATAGGTCGGCGCGGCAGGACCGGCTCAAGACGGCCGATCGCGGCTTCGATCATATTTGGTTTCCAGTTTTCCATCGATCCAGCGCGAAGCAAAGGGCGCCGGGGCAGGGATGCCGAAGTTCTTCTTGATAAATGTCAAAGGTGGCGTTGATCTCGCGAATACGAAGCGGCGCGCGATACCGACCATGATGCGGTTGAACCGTGAGACTCCTTGCGAGTTAAGTCTGAAAATGAGGAGGCCGTCCCCCCTAATTGGCGGGAACGGTATGACGTTTAAGGCAAGCTTCGGAGTGAGGGGAGCATAGAGTTCGAAGGGGATCGGCCGTTTGCTCCAAGGTTCCCGAGCAACTACTCCTCCGTCGGAGAAGAGGAGTTCTCGATCGCAATCTGCGACCATAAGAGTGATGGCGCCGTTCGCAATCGCCTCGCGATAAACATCGTACAGAAAGAGCATGTTCTCCAGCGCAAAGGCGCGGTGTGTGTCTGGGTCAACGGGAAGCGCTCCAAGGTGAGAATTGTTCGACTTGTGCCACTCGGTGAGCTTCGAGAGATAAGCTGGGCTTCGTACCACGGCCGCTGCGAGATAGTTTGCGATCGCAATACGGTCGGTTTCATCGACGGGGAGCCGCTCCTCATAATCGGAAATTAGGAAGCCGAGTTCTTGCATTTCCCTGCGCTTCGCCGGATCGCCACGATCGGGATAGGCTCGCCTCTTAATGTCCGGCAACGGAAGAATATTGGTGAGCGCTCTAGAAAATGGTGTCTCGATTTCGCGCGAGAACCACCGCTCGATGTCGCGATCTTTGGTACCAGTCGGATCGACACGGGTATAGAGTTCACCTTCTACCCCGACTTTCGATGGCGGCGCGCGAAAGGTGCTTCCGTCGGATCGGACGGCCGTTAGATTGCCATCTACGCCGGCCCACTGGCTCGATTGAACTTCGGGCCACCAATGATGGCGTTTGGGCTCCGTCATATTGTTGTGCTGACACTTCGCATCGATAGTTGCAATGGCGCGCTCCCAGCAACCTCCGCTTTATCAGAACCCAAATCACGCGCGTTTGGCGAAGTCTGCCTGTCCTGCCTATACTCGCTCCATGCCTGAACCTGCAAAGTTCAAACCCGCGCCTGACCGCCCCTCCACCTTGCCGATGGACGCGCAACTGGTGGTGCTCGCTGACGCCGTTGAGAGGATCGGCCCTGCGCGTGTCAGACATTCCGGACGTAACGCGTTCAACCATCTACGAAAGTCGTGGGAACTACACCCGGTTGATGCCGAGATGTCCTATTTTCGCGCGCTGACTGCCGAAGAGGAAGCGGCGAGCGCGCTAATCCTCGCGCTTAGACAGCAGCGATATCCGGGAGCTAAGCGGCTGGATCCGCAAATTCACGCTCATAAAGCTGCCGTCTGGGTGATCCTTGAGGCCATTGTTCGTGGATATACGGACAAGAAGATGCCTAGGCCCCAAATATCAATCGGAAAGGAAGGCCGACCGCGTATCAGGATCGATGTCGATATCGGTCCAATGATCGATTCCGATGGCCCATATTGGGTCCATTCTCCCGACCCCTTCCATACTGTCATTCATTCGGACGAGAAGGGGCCGTTCGAGCTCCACCGCTGGGCTAAGGAATTGGCGCAGATCGCAGGGCCGAACAAATCGATAATGAGATATGTTCGCGAACTTGCGAACAATCGGAACCGCGTTCTCTACGCCAATGAAAAAGGTGTTCCGAGTATCATTTTTCCGGACGAACTCATCCTCGAGCGGCTGGAGCGTGTAAAGTGGATCATGGTTGTAGTTATCGGCGTTCTGCAAACGAAGACCCTGCAGCTACTGGTGATCCAGGCACTTGAGGCGCTGCTCATCGCGGTGGAGAGGTTCGAGGGTGAGGGATTTGCGTTCCCGCAGTTCGATCAGTCGGCCGCCAATTTGAGCATCGAGCAGCAACCCGACGGAAGCTTCGTATCGGGTTTTAAGGCCTGATCACTTCGGAGCAGACCTTTGAACTGCCAGGATATACGCGGGCATTGCGCATGATGTAGGGCTTACAAAAGCGATAAAGGATGGAACCGGGACAGCGCCGGGGAAACGCCAAGGCCGTTCATCCTATCCTCCGCTTCAGCTGAACTTCCGTGATAGCTTACCGTCCATGTTGCGTCGGGACGTATGCGTCTGATAACCTCGTGAAGGTAAGGCGCGTCGATTTCCGAAAGCGAGTGACCGAGGACGAAAACTTCATCGACGTTGGAGATGCGGCCGAAGAATCCGGAATTGCGTTCGATGAGCGCGATGGTCGGTTTGAAGGTGTCGGCGAAGTAGCTGTCGATCAATCGATAGCCCCCGGCAAATCGTGTATCGGTGTCCTCATGAACTTTGGGCGACAACTTCTCCTCGTCCAATCGCTCCCAGCCGTGGCCGAGTACAATTTGATCACTCGCGACACTCGCGTTTCCATGAATGTGGAGCACGTTCGCAGGCGTGGCGCCGTAAAGTGTCTCGAGGGTGGGTGTGTAATTGAAAGTGAGGAATAGCGCGCCGGGATCCACGCTTCGAATGAGCGAATACGTCCCTTCGACCGGCGGTGGAAGTTGCCGTATCCAGGCCGCGAAATGGTCACGGAGCTTGAGGATCAGCGTGCAATAGGCACCCCCTTCTGGAGTGGGCCCCTTGGGCCGGACAGGGAAGCATAGTTGGATTGACCGGTTGGCCGGGCTTTTGGAGAAGAGCCCATGGCAAGACACCGATCCCATAGCGTTGAGTTCAAGCGTCAGGTCGCACAGGAGTTTCTGAACGGCGAGACGCTTCACGGCCTTGCCAAGCGGCATGATATTTCCCGGCAGTTGATCCGCATCTGGGTGGCGAAGTATGAGGCCGGTGCCCTTGATGACGATGCGCGGGCGGCGGATCTGATCCAGGAATATGAGGCGCGGATTGCCGCACTCGAACGCCTTGTCGGCAAACAGGCGCTGGAGCTGGAGTTTTTAAAGGGGGCTCTGCGCGACGCACCGCGGCCGAGAAGCGCCAATACGTCCGTGATCACCGGCCCGGCGGGATGTCGATCGCACGAGGATGTCGGCTGATGGGCATCGCACGATCGACATTCTATCATGAGCGGACCCAACCGATCGGCGATGCCGAACTGGTAGCTGCTATCACCGTGATCTGCGATGAGTTCGAAGCTTATGGCTGGCGCCGCGTGCAGGCCGCGCTCCGCCATCAGGGCGTGATCGCGAACCACAAGCGGATCAAGCGATTGATGCGCGCGCATGACCTGCAGCCGCGCCGTCGCAGGCGTTATACCGCAACCACCGACAGCGATCATGACCTGCCAGTCTTTCCGGATCGCTCGAAGGATATGATTCTTGATGGTCCCGATCAACTCTGGGTGGCGGACCTGACCTATGTCGCCATCATTGGCGGCTTTGCCTATGTCGCGATCGTCCTCGATGCCTGGTCACGCCGCGTCGTCGGCTATGCGATCGGAAGATCGATCGATGCGCGGCTCGCAGTGGCGGCGCTGAAGGTGGCGATCGAACGACGGCGCCCGCGATCAGGATGCGTGCATCATTCTGACCGCGGCAGCCAATACGCATCCCGGATTTATCGAGCGATGCTCGCCGATCATGCCATGGTCGGCTCGATGAGCCGGCGGGGCAACCCGTACGATAACGCCAAAGCGGAAAGCTTCATGAAGACACTCAAGGTCGAGGCGGTCTATCCCATGGCATTCGAAACCTTCGACGATGTCGCCGACCAGCTTCCTAGGTTCATCGACGACATCTACAACCAACGCAGATTGCATTCCGCGCTCGGCTATGTCAGCCCCGCGCAGTTCGAGCAGCAAAACTCCCGGCTCATGGTCAAATCAGCTGCGTGACCCTGTCCGGCCCAAGGGGCCCACTCCATTCGTGGGGTGATCGGCGTGCAAAAAGGACCCCTTCATCCCGGGGATTTAGTCGGCCGACTGGTTTTGATCAGTTGGCGAGAACGGGATGTTGATCGTGGAGACAGTGGTTCGGATTCGGCGTGAGCATGCAGCGGGTAAGGCGATCAAGGCGATCGCTCGTGACCTTCGTTTGTCGCGGAAGGTCGTCCGCAAAGCGATCCGGTCGCCGGAGGCGGCGTTCAACTATCAGCGCAAAGTCCAGCCGCTGCCGCGGATCGGTCCTTATCAGGATCGTCTCGATGCGCTGCTTGAGGAGAACGAAGGTCGCGGCCGCCGCGATCGGCTACGGATGACGCGTATCCATGACCTGCTGGTGCGCGAGGGGTTCGATGGATCCTATGATGCGGTGCGCCGCTATGCGGCGCGCTGGCGTGCTGCGCGGCGGAAGGATGCTGGCGAAGGCGCACCGGCGTTCATCCCGATGACCTTCCAGCCGGGTGAGGCCTACCAGTTCGACTGGAGCCACGAGGATGTGGAGATCGCCGGCAAGCCGATGCGGGTGAAGGTGGCGCATATGCGTCTCTGCGACTCGCGCGCACCCTATGTCCGGGCCTATCCGCGCGAGGGCCAGGAGATGCTGTTCGATGCCCATGCCCGGGCGTTCGCGTTCTTCGGCGGTGTGCCGCGACGCGGTATCTACGATAATATGAAGACGGCGGTGACGGCCGTGTTCACCGGCAAGGAGCGTGTGTTCAACCGCCGCTTCCTGATCATGACCGATCATTACATGGTCGAGCCGACCGCCTGCTCGCCGGCGGCGGGATGGGAGAAGGGCCAGGTCGAGCAGCAGGTCCAGACGATCCGAGGCCGCTTCTTCCAGCCGCGACTCCGGTTCGCCAGCCTGGCCGAGCTCAACGGGTGGCTGGAGGCCGAGTGCCGGCGCTGGGCCGAGCATCATGCCCATCCCGAACGCGGGGATATTACCGTCGCCGAGGCGCTGGATATGGAGCGACCGGCCCTGCAGCCGATCCTGGCACCGTTCGACGGCTTCCATGAGAGCGAGCATGCCGTCACCGGCACCTGCCTCATCAGCTTCGATCGCAACCGCTACTCGGTCATGTCGACGGCCGCACGCCGGACCGTTCAGGTGCGCTCCTATGCCGATCGCATCGTCATACGCTGCGGCGATGCGATCGTCGGGGAGCATGAGCGCCACTTCGGTCGGAACCGCACGATATACGATCCCTGGCATTATCTGCCGGTCCTCGCGCACAAGCCCGGCGCGCTGCGTAACGGCGCACCGTTCCAGGACTGGGATCTGCCGCCCGCCCTGCACCGATTACGGCGAAGGCTCGGCACCGGGGACGAGGCCGATCGCAGGTTCGTGCGGGTCCTCTCGGCGGTGCTCACCGATGGCCTGGAGCCGGTAGAGGCTGCCGTGCGCGAAGCGTTGGCGAACGGAACGGCCAGCGACGAGCTGATCCTCAACATCCTCTCCCGGCGCCGCGAGCCGGCGACACCCCACAGCATCGTCACTTCGGAAGACCGGATGCTGCAGCATCCTCCGCTCGCCGACTGTGCCCGCTATGATCTGCTGCGAGGCTATGATGCAGCGGCATGATATGATCGACACGATGTGCGGCCTCGGACTCAAGGGCATGGCGGCGGCGTTCGACGAGGCGGTCACCACCGGCCTCCAGCGCAAGCGCACCACCATGGAGATACTGACCGACCTGCTCCGTGCTGAGGCGACCCACCGGGATGCAGCCTCCATCCGCTATCGGATGACGGCTGCGAGGCTGCCCGTGGTGAAGGACCTGGAGCGGTTCAGCTTCGAGGGCACACCGATCAATGAGGAGATGATCCGCTCCCTTCACGATGGCTCCTTCCTCCCGCCTCGCCGCAATATCGTGCTGGTCGGCGGCACGGGGACAGGCAAGACCCACCTCGCCATCGCGATCACCGCCAATGTCGTGCGAAGGGGCGCTCGCGCCCGCTACTTCAACACCGTCGATCTGGTGACACGCCTCGAAGAGGAGACCCGGATCGGCAAAGGCGGGACCCTGGCGGCGCAGCTGTCGCGGCTCGACCTGATCGTGCTCGACGAGCTCGGTTATCTGCCGTTCGCCCGCTCAGGAGGGCAGTTGCTGTTCCACCTCATCAGCAAGCTTTATGAGCGGACCAGCGTCATCATCACCACGAACCTCGCCTTCGGCGAATGGCCGACCGTGTTCGGCGATCCCAAGATGACCACGGCGCTGCTCGACCGCGTCACCCACCACTGCGATATCGTCGAGACGGGCAACGACAGCTGGCGCTTCAAAAACCGCAGCTGACAGCCACCTTCGGCGCCTTCAAAAATCTATCTTGCGCTGCGCGCGCCTCCGGTCGGGCTACGCCCGCCCTCCGCCGCACGCAGCGCAAGGCCATCTTCAACAAACCAGCATCATATTATCCGAAAAGGGGGTCCCTCTTCGACGCCGATCTGGAGTGGGCCCCTTGGGCCGGACAGGGTCACGCAGCTGATTTGACCATGAGCCGGGAGTTTTGCTGCTCGAACTGCGCGGGGCTGACATAGCCGAGCGCGGAATGCAATCTGCGTTGGTTGTAGATGTCGTCGATGAACCTAGGAAGCTGGTCGGCGACATCGTCGAAGGTTTCGAATGCCATGGGATAGACCGCCTCGACCTTGAGTGTCTTCATGAAGCTTTCCGCTTTGGCGTTATCGTACGGGTTGCCCCGCCGGCTCATCGAGCCGACCATGGCATGATCGGCGAGCATCGCTCGATAAATCCGGGATGCGTATTGGCTGCCGCGGTCAGAATGATGCACGCATCCTGATCGCGGGCGCCGTCGTTCGATCGCCACCTTCAGCGCCGCCACTGCGAGCCGCGCATCGATCGATCTTCCGATCGCATAGCCGACGACGCGGCGTGACCAGGCATCGAGGACGATCGCGACATAGGCAAAGCCGCCAATGATGGCGACATAGGTCAGGTCCGCCACCCAGAGTTGATCGGGACCATCAAGAATCATATCCTTCGAGCGATCCGGAAAGACTGGCAGGTCATGATCGCTGTCGGTGGTTGCGGTATAACGCCTGCGACGGCGCGGCTGCAGGTCATGCGCGCGCATCAATCGCTTGATCCGCTTGTGGTTCGCGATCACGCCCTGATGGCGGAGCGCGGCCTGCACGCGGCGCCAGCCATAAGCTTCGAACTCATCGCAGATCACGGTGATAGCAGCTACCAGTTCGGCATCGCCGATCGGTTGGGTCCGCTCATGATAGAATGTCGATCGTGCGATGCCCATCAGCCGACATCCTCGTGCGATCGACATCCCGCCGGGCCGGTGATCACGGACGTATTGGCGCTTCTCGGCCGCGGTGCGTCGCGCAGAGCCCCCTTTAAAAACTCCAGCTCCAGCGCCTGTTTGCCGACAAGGCGTTCGAGTGCGGCAATCCGCGCCTCATATTCCTGGATCAGATCCGCCGCCCGCGCATCGTCATCAAGGGCACCGGCCTCATACTTCGCCACCCAGATGCGGATCAACTGCCGGGAAATATCATGCCGCTTGGCAAGGCCGTGAAGCGTCTCGCCGTTCAGAAACTCCTGTGCGACCTGACGCTTGAACTCAACGCTATGGGATCGGTGTCTTGCCATGGGCTCTTCTCCAAAAGCCCGGCCAACCGGTCAATCCAACTATGCTTCCCTGTCCGGCCCAAGGGGCCCACTCCAATCGGGGGTCCCTTTTGAACGCCGTTTGACACACGGAGCTTTCGGGAAAGTGCATCGACAACCTGTTCGATTTCATATTCGAAGTCGTGATGATAGGCGTCGCTCCAGTCGTCTGCGCCATAGCTAACCAGAAACTGCTCGGCATAGTCGATGATCGCATCCTCATCGAACGATGCCAAACGCTCTTCGAAACAGGCCCAGAAGTCCTTGTCGACGAATAGGTACTCGCAGATTGTCCGCCACGATGCTGGGTCCACGTTCAGGAGATAGTCTCCGAACTGCGAATATCGGGATGGGATGCCGTGATGGAGGTCAAAGCCGTTGCCGATGATGTACAGACGTTTCGTCATGGAAATGCTTCTCTACCAGATGGATGCAATTGGGCTGGCAGCGGCACTGAGATGCCCGCCTCTATCGTAAAGTAGGGGTGCGACGCCGCGGATTGCTACGGATCGCCAAGACCGGCTCGCTTATATTGCGACGGATCCGGCCGCTCGATGTAGAATGCGATCGGAATATACTCTAGATATGTGTCGACGCTCGACATCAACAGCAGCCGATTGATGCTGTTGTCTCGGATGCCTCCAGGCGGGATGACGCATTTCATTCTCGCCGACTGCGCCAGATCACCAGTCTGCATGATGGCCTTTGCGGTTTGGGCTAGTGATGTTCTCAAGCGCTTGGGCAACTGCGCTTCCCAATTTGGCTTGGGCCCCTTGTGCGCATTGGCGGTGAGGTAGCGAAACACGTCCTGCATCAGAATCGTGTATGATCGGGCTTTCCCCTGACTGTGAACGTCGGCGATTGACCATTGATTTCCTAAGAACAGATGTTCGTTCTGCTCGATCTCGGAGCGGAGTCCGGGCAATTGATCGGGCCGTCGATTCGACTGCATCCAACCAGCGGCGACAATCTCGCACCACCGATGCGGGCTGTCCGTTACAATGATCGAACCTGTAGCCTGTGCGATGAAGAGCGACATTGTCCGTCGTCAGAACATTTGGCACAACTCGCGGCGTAAATTAGCGGAGTGCGGGCCTCGTCAGGGGCTGGATTTTAAGCGGCGAGCTTGCGGTGTTGCAAGCGCCGATATTCGATGGTCTGTCGTTTGATCCTTTCACGCTGTTTGATGATGGCTGGTGCCCTGCCGAAGTAGGCGTCGGCGGGCGTCACGTTGTTCAGGCTCTCGTGGTAACGTTGATTGTTGTAGTGCTCGACGAAGGCTTCGATCTGGGCCTCGAGGTCGCCGGGCAGGAAGTAGTTCTCCAGCAGGATGCGGTTCTTCAGAGTCTGGTGCCAGCGCTCGATCTTGCCCTGGGTCTGAGGGTGGCACGGTGCACCGCGCACATGACTCATCTGCTGAGCTTCGATGTATTCAGCCAGTTCGCCAGCGATGTAGCTGGGACCGTTATCGCTGAGCAGCCTGGGTTTGTGCAGCACGGTGGCGCTGTCGCAGCCCGAGGCAGCCAGCGCCATGTCCAGCGTGTCGGTGACGTCCTCGGCCCGCATGTTGGTGCACAGTTTCCAGGCGATGATGTAGCGCGAGAAGTCGTCGAGCACGGTCGACAGGTACATCCAGCCCCACCCGATGATCTTGAAGTAGGTGAAGTCGGTTTGCCACATCTCGTTCGGCCGGGTGGTCTTGGTGTGGAACTGATCGGCGGCCTTGATCACGACATAGGCCGGGCTGGTGATCAGATCATGGGCCTTCAACAGGCGGTAAACCGTGGCTTCCGACACGAAGTAGCGCTTCTCGTCGGTGAACCGCACCGCCAGCTCGCGCGGTGACAGTTCGCTGTAGTCCAGGGCCATCTCGACGATCTGGTCCTGGATATCATCGCCGATGCGGTTCCACACCCGGGTCGGCGCCGACGGCCGATCCTCCAAGGCCTCCGGGCCGCCTTCGAGGAACCGGTCATACCAGCGGTAGAAGGTCCGACGGGCGATGCCGAGCTGGTCCAGCGTGCGTTTGGCGGGCAGGTGCGACTGCTCGACGATCCGGATGATCTCGAGCTTCTCCGAGGCGGGATACCTCATTCGTCGTCGCCCCCATCCGCGATCATGCTTTTTTTGAGCAGGCGGTTCTCCAGGGTCAGGTCGGCAACGCATTCCTTCAGGGCGCGGGCTTCGCGGCGCAGATCCTGCACCTCGCCAGTGGTCGCGGCACGGGCGGTGTCGCCGGCCAGGCGGCGCTTGCCGGCTTCCATGAACTCCTTCGACCAGGTGTAATACAGGCTCTGGGCAATGCCTTCCTTGCGGCACAGCTCGGCGATGCTGTCCTCGCCGCGCAGGCCATCCAGCACGATGCGGATCTTGTCTTCGGCCGAGAAGTGCCGGCGGGTTGCACGCCGGATGTCCTTCACCACCCGCTCCGCAGGGGCCTTGGTCGGCGATTTTGCATTGGAGGATTTGGGCTTCATCTTCGTTCCTTCGTCACTACGACGAAGCCCAAATCCTCCTTAAATCACAACCTCAAATCTGTGCCATTGGTGCTGACGGGGAGCAGTTGCGCCTGCAAGCCCTGACGGCTTTCGTCTTGAGGGCGAACTGCCGCGCGTCATGCGCCTGTCGCGCAAGACGCTTGCGGTGCTCGGTGGCACCGCCGGGATCGCAATTGGGGGCGCACTTCTCTGGGCGCTGCGCTCGGCCGATCCAAAGGTCGCGCAGGAGCTTTACGAGGTCGCCTCGCCCAACCGGTCCGAAGCCGTGACCGGGGCGCCCGCCGACTATGGCGCTGTCCCCAAGCTCGGACCGCCGCTGCCAGGGGACCTCGGGCGGCCGATCGTGGCGGCGCAAAGGGCGGGCGAGCCTGTCCCCGTCCCCGCGATGGGGCCGCCCCCGCCCGATCCGCGCCAAACCGCGCGGGACCAGGCGAAGCAGCGCGCTCTGCAGGAACGCGAGGCCGCCGAGGGAAGCCGCCTGTTTCTGGGCGGCGGCAGCGCGGCGGCCGCCGCGCACGGAATTCTCGATGCCCCGCCGGCAGCCTTAGAACCGGCCAAGGAGGCAGGTACGCCCGCAGCAGCGCGCAAAGCCTTTCTCGCCGGCGGGCCGCAGCCCGCGTTCGAAAGCTCCGAGCGGATCGTCGCGCCGAGTTCGGCGGCCGTGGTTCAGGCTGGCACCGTTATCCCGGCTGCTCTGATCACGGGAATCCGGTCCGACCTTCCCGGCCAGATCACCGCGCAGGTCACGCAGAATGTCTATGACAGTCCGACCGGTCGGCTGCTGCTCATTCCGCAAGGTGCGCGGCTCGTCGGAGAGTATGACAGCGAGGTCGCCGCGGGTCAGCGCCGTGTGCTTCTGGCCTGGGATCGCCTTATACTCCCGGGCGGGCGATCAATTCGTCTTGATCGCCAGTTCGGCGCAGATGTCTCGGGCTATGTCGGTCTTGAAGATGGCGTGAACAACCATTGGGGGCGGATGTTGCGCGCGGCGTTGGTCTCGGCGTTTCTCGGCGTCGGGACCGAACTCGCCGTCGGTGGGGACGGTGACCTCGTCCGGGCGCTTCGGTCGGGCCTTCAGGATAGCACGAACGAGGCTGGGCGGCGGGTGGTCGAACGCGAGCTCTCCGTGCCACCAACGCTCACAGTCCGGCCCGGCTTTGCGTTTCGCGTCATGGTGACCCGCGACCTCATTATTGATAGCTCGGCTTCGGCAGGTGCGCGGTGAGCAAGCTCAGACTGGGAGCGGTGCTGGACGAAAAACCAGTCAAGCTCAGTATCGAACTCCCGGGTGCCTTGCACGCCAGGCTGGTCGAATATGCGAAAGTTCATGCGCGTGAGACGGGGCTCAGCGAGCCGATTTTGCCCGAGCGCCTCATTGCTCCGATGCTCGATCATTTCATCAGCACCGATCGGGCGTTCGCTCGCCTTCGGTCGAAATAGGCCTCCGAGCGCCAAAGCCGAGTCACAGCAAATGTCCAAGGACGGCCCAAACGACTATACACGCACGATCCGGCGCCATCAGCTAAAAGAGATGGTACCGCTTGCCGACAGCACCATCTTCGAGATGGAGCGTCGGGGAGAATTCCCTCGTCGCTACGCATTGTCTCCAAGGACGGTAGTCTGGAACCTGGCGGAGGTTGAGGCTTGGCTGGCGGATCGCCGGGCACGGCCTATCGGTCGCGCCCAGCAAGTGGATGTCCGCGACCGGCGCAATCGGCCGGTCAAAGGCTAGGGTCGAGGTCGAGGAGTGGCGGTGCTGGGGGGAGCAGTGTGGGTGCATAGCGCTGACCTGCGATCCACGCATCGACGGTATTTGACCATTCCTGCATCATGTGGCGCCTCTGCTGCTCATATTCGGCTTTGTTGTACACGCCCCTCGACGAGCGGCCGTCTTCATGCGCAAGACATTTTTCGACCCAGTCACTGTTGAACCCCATCTCGTTCAGAAGCGTCGAACCCGTTCGGCGAAGGTCGTGCACGGTGAATGGTTCAAGCGGCAGGCCGTCTTTCCGCGCCTGTTCGACCACGGCGTAAGTCACCCGGTTCAGAGTTGCACGGGACATCGGCGCATCCGCGTCGTAGCGGGATGGCAGCAAATATTTCGAATTGCCCGCACAGGTCTTCAGCGCGATCAGGATGTCGAGCATCTGCGTCGACAGATAGACATTGTGCGGCCGCGATCTTTTCATTCTTTCCTTCGGAATGGACCAGACGGCATTTTCGAAGTCGACCTCGTTCCAGACCGCATCCTGGAATTCACTCTTCCGCACCATCGAAAGTAGGATGAATCGCATCCCCAAGCGTATTGTCGGGATGGTTGCCACCTGCTCGAGGGCCTTGAACAGCACCCTGATTTCCGAAGGAGATAGCGAGCGATCTTTCGGGACAAAAGTCGCGATTGATGCCGGACCCACTTCGTCAGCGGGATTCGCCGCCTTTTCGCCGTGCAGCTTTGCAAAGGCGTAAATCTGTTTGAGGATATCGCGGACATGAATGGCGGTTGCCGGCGCGCCGCGATCTACGATCTTGAGGCAATGTTCGCGTAGATCGCCCGGGGTGATCTCGGTCAATAGGCGACTCTTCCATACCGGAAGTAACTCACGCTCGAATATCGAGCGCCTCATTGCTCGTGTGCTGTCGGCCATAGGAGCACACTGAAGCCACTTCTCTCCGAACTGGCCAAAGCTCTTGGCTTCCTTGATCCGCCTCTTCTCGCGCTGCTTCTCGATGGCCGGCGACTGCCCCTCGGCGATCATTCGTTTTGCGTCGATGCACTTTTCGCGAGCGCGCGCTAGCGAAAGGTCCGAAGGCGCGTACTTGCCAAGTGTCACGGTCTCCCGGCGACCATGCAAACGGTAGTCCACGCGGAAGGAAATGGTGCCGCCGGGACTGACCAGCACATACATGCCGTCACGGTCCGTGACCTTATATGGTTTTGCTTTTGGTTTCAGGTGCTTGAGTTCTGTATCGGTAAGCATGAGGGGGACTCCGACGGAAAAATACCGTCAGCCTAAAAGCGCAGTTCTCCCGCCCGAAAAAGCACTGCTTTTCCGACTGTTAGAGCGAAAAAAATACCGTCTAGGGCTGATGTGTCCCTGACGGTATCGACGATTTCTGGAAGAAACAAGGGTAGGCAAGGCCGTCAGCCCGTCCGCTCGCAATGAAGGCTGCCCACCGATTGTCGCCGAATGTTATCGACAACAAAATTATTTTTTTCAATTAGTTGGACGTCATCCCTGCGAGAGGTATTCGGGCATTTGCGTGCCCCGAATCATTCCCACTCGATCGTCCCCGGCGGCTTTGACGTATAGTCATACACCACGCGGTTGATGCCCTGGACCTCGTTGATGATGCGCGTCGCGCAGCGGCTCAAGAAACTGGCGTCGAAGGGGTAGATGTCGGCGGTCATGCCGTCGGTCGAGGTGACGGCGCGCAGCGCGCAGACATGGTCATATGTCCGCCCGTCACCCATCACGCCAACCGTCTTGACGGGGAGCAGCACCGCGAACGCCTGCCAGATCGCGTCATAGAGGCCCGCGTTGCGGATTTCTTCGAGATACACCGCGTCGGCCTTGCGCAAAATGTCGCAGCGTTCCTTCGACACTTCGCCCGGAATGCGGATCGCGAGGCCGGGGCCGGGGAAGGGATGGCGGCCGACGAAAATGTCGGGCAGGCCCAGCTCCTTGCCGAGCAGGCGCACCTCGTCCTTGAACAGCTCGCGCAAGGGCTCGACCAGCTTCATGTTCATCCGTTCGGGCAGGCCGCCGACATTGTGGTGGCTCTTGATCGTCACGCTCGGCCCGCCGGTGAACGAAACCGATTCGATCACGTCGGGATAGAGTGTGCCCTGCGCGAGGAAGTCGGCGCCGCCGATCTTCCTTGCCTCTTCCTCGAACACATTGATGAACTCGGCGCCGATGAACTTGCGCTTCGCCTCGGGGTCGGTGACGCCCGCCAGGCCCGCCATGAAGCGCTCCTCGGCGTCCACGACGACCAGCGGGATGTTGTAATGATCGCGGAACAGACGCTCGACCTGTTCGCGCTCGTTCATGCGCAAGAGGCCGTGGTCGACGAAGACGCAGGTGAGCTGTTCGCCGATCGCTTCGTGGATCAGCACCGCCGCGACCGCGCTGTCGACGCCGCCCGACAGGCCGCACAGCACGCGCTGGTCGCCGACCTGTTCGCGGATTTCGGCGATTTTCGTGGCGCGGAACTCGGCCATCGTCCAGTCACCCGAACAGCCGCAGACGTGGCGCACGAAATTGGCGATCAGCTTGGCGCCGTCGGGCGTGTGGACGACCTCGGGGTGGAACTGCGTGCCATAATAGCGGCGCGCGTCGTCGGCGATGAGGGCAAAGGGCGCGCCGTCGCTGACCGCGACGATGCGGAAACCGGGGGCGAATTGCGTCACGCGGTCGCCGTGGCTCATCCACACCTGATGCCGCTCGCCGACCGCCCACAGCCCGTCGAACAGCACGCAGGGTTCGGTGACGGTCAGGAAGGCGCGGCCGAATTCGCCATCGCGCGTCCCGTCGACGCCGCCGGGCTCGACGCGGCCGCCGAGCTGCTGGCTCATCACCTGCTGGCCGTAACATATGCCCAGGATCGGCAGGCCGCTGTCGAACACCGACTGCGGTGCGCGCGGGCTGCCGTCGGCGGGGACCGAGGCGGGCGAGCCCGACAGGATGATGCCCTTGGGCTGCATCCGCTCCAGCGCGGCTTCGGCGGCGCTGAACGGGACGATCTCGCTATAGACGCCCGCCTCGCGGACGCGGCGGGCGATGAGCTGGGTGACTTGCGATCCGAAGTCGATGATCAGGATCGATTCAGGGGCGGCGGAGGGTTCGGGAGTCGGCATGGCTGGCCGATAAGGAAGCCGGGCCATGCTGTCCAGCGGTCGATATGGGCCGCCCGTCGAACCCGCATAGCCTCGACACATTGTTGCGACAATTGCGACATAAGCGAACGCCGCACGAAATCCGGCGTCAGCGGGGGTTAAGCCCCCGCCATGCAAATGAAAAACCAGGACAGAAAAGAAACAAGGCCCTCCCCCATGAACCATGCCCGTCTCTCCCTTTCCGCGCGCGCTGCCTTGCTGGCGGCCGGGGCGTCGCTCGCGCTGCCCGCGTTGGCGGAGGCGCCGGTCGGTCCGCCCCCCGCCGCCGCGGTGGCCGACCAGCCCGCCGACCAGGCCCCGGCGGCGCCCGAAACGGTCGAGGACGCTTATGACGATTATGCCGAGGAGGAGATCGTCGTCACCGCGCCGCGCCTCGCCGGCCAGCTCGACACCGACATCCGGGCCGAGGCCGAACTCGATGAAGCCGCGATCGCCAGCTATGGCGTGTCGAACGTCTCCGAACTGCTCGACGCGCTGGCGCCGCAGACGCGCTCGGGGCGCGGTCGCGGCAGCGGGCGGCCGATCATCCTGGTCAACGGGCGCCGCATCGGCGGTTTCGGCGAAGTGCGCAACCTGCCCCCCGAAGCGATCGCCAAGGTCGAGGTGTTCCCCGAAGAGGTCGCGCTGCAATATGGCTATTCGGCTGACGAGCGCGTGGTCAATCTGGTGCTCAAGCCCAATTTCCGGCAGGTTTCGGTCGAGGCCGAAGGCGGCGTCCCGACCGAGGGCGGCCGCTTTCAGAGCGAGATCGAGCCGAGCTTCCTCGCGATTACCGAAAACGGCCGGATCAACATCAACGCGGGCTGGGAACGCAAGTCGATGCTGCGCGAAAGCGAGCGCGACCTCGATTATGACGACCCGGCGCAGGCGGCCGAAGCACCCGCGCGCAGTCTGCTCGGCGCGTCCGATGAATATCGCATCGACGCAACGGTTCAGCGCAGCCTCAGCAAGACGACCGATGCGTCGATCAACCTCAGGCTCGACCAGACCGATACGCTGTCGCTGCTCGGCCCCGGTTCCGGCGGCGTGGCCGATCCGCTGGAACGCGACAGCCGCGCGCGCAACCTGACCTCGACCGCCAGCGTCAACGGGATGCTCGGCGACTGGCGCTGGTCGGTCACCGGCAATTATGCCGACGCCGATCAGCGGACCTTCACCGATCGCATCGACGGTTCGGTCGACCGCTTCGACAGCAGCCAGCGGACATTCGGCGGCAGCGCCAACCTGTCGGGCACGGTGACCGAAGGCTGGGCGGGGCCGATCCGCCTGTCGATGACCGGCAGCTATTCGGGGCTGCGCTTCGACAGCCGGTCCGAGCGCGCCGACGGCGTGACCACCACCGACCTGTCGCGCGACCTGCCCGGCGTGTTCGGTTCCTTGACCGTGCCGCTGCTCGATCCCGACTACGAGGTCGGCAAGATCGGCACCCTGTCGCTGACGCTGAGCGGACAGGTTCAGAATCCCAGCGATTTCGACGCGCTCAAAAGCTGGGGCGCGAACCTCAACTGGGGCGTCACCGACAGCCTGTCGCTGATCGCCAGCTTCAACAGCGATGAGGCCGCGCCGGGCATCCAGCAGCTTGGCGCGGCGCCGCTGGTGACGCCCGCGGTGACCTACTACGACTTTTCGACCGGCCAGACGGTGCAGATCACGACGACGACCGGCGGCAATCCCTTGCTGCTCGCCGAACGGCGCCGCGACCTCAAACTCGGGCTCAACTGGTCGCCGCCGATGATCGACGGGCTCAATCTGTCGGTCAATTACAACCACAACAAAAGCTATGACACCGCGAACAGCTTTCCCCTGCTGACCCCGGAGATCGAGGCGGCCTTTCCCGACCGCGTGACGCGCGACGCGAACGGCGTGCTCGTCGCGCTCGACCAGCGGCCGGTCAATTTCGACCGCGCTGAAAATTCGCAGATCCGCTGGGGTCTCAACTTCGGCAAGAGCTTCGGGCAGCCCGAACAGCGCGCCGGACCGCGCGGCGAGCGTGGCGGTCCCGGCGTCGGCGCTCCGCGCCGCGGCGGCCCGCGCGCGGGCATGCGCGGCGGTCCCGGCGGCATGTTCGGCGGACCGCAGGGCGGGCGCTGGCAGGTCTCGCTCTATCACACGGTAAAGCTCACCGACACGGTGCTCATCCGTCCCGGCGTGCCCGAACTCGACCTGCTCGATGGCTCGGCGACCGGCAGCGGCGGCGGGTCGAACCGCCACCTCCTCGAACTCGACGGCGGCGTCTTCCACAAGGGCATGGGCGTGCGGCTGAGCGCGAAATATGACAGCGGCAGCACGGTGACCGGCGGCAGTGCGGGCGATCTTGACTTCGGCGACCTCGCGACCTTCAACCTGCGCTTCTTCGTCAACCTCGACCAGCAGCCGAAATTGACGGGCGCGCTCCCCTTCCTCAAAGGCTCGCGCCTCCGCCTTGCCATCGACAATGTCTTCGACGCCCAGCGCAAAATCACCGACGCAAACGGCGTGGTCCCGCTCAATTATCAGCCGGGCTATATCGACCCGCTCGGCCGCTATATCGAACTGGAGTGGCGCAAGACTTTCTAGGCGACGACGCCCGCGGTGCCGACCTCAACCTCCGAAGCGGAGCCGACGGGAACGAAGGACAGCGCGCGTGCGAACTGCGCGGTGCAGCTTGCCCAGCTGTATCGCGCGCCGAGCGCGGCGGCGTCGCGGCGGTCGCGCGTCAGCGCGCGGTCGATCGCGCGGCCAAGGTCTTCGTCGAGCGCGCCCGCGTCGTCGGTGACGATGTCGCCCGGCCCCGGCACCGGATAGGCAGCGACCGGCGTGCCGCAGCTCAGGGCTTCGATCACGACGAGGCCGAAGGTGTCGGTGCGGCTTGGAAAGACGAACACGTCGGCGCCCGCATAGGCCGAAGCGAGCGTCTCGCCGCCGAGCTTGCCGAGGAACAGCGCGCCCCGATGGCGGGCTTTCAATTCGGCGAGCGCGGGGCCGTCGCCGACGACGACTTTCGTGCCCGGTCGATCGCAATCGAGGAAAGCGCCGATATTCTTTTCGACCGCCACGCGGCCGACATAGAGCTGGATCGGGCGCGCCAGCCCGTCAAAGGCGGGATGCGGCCCGCGGTCGGGGCGGAACAGCGCATGATCGACGCCGCGTTCCCACATCATCGTCTGCGTCAGCCCCTGACCGGCGAGCTCGCGCGCCAGGCTGCGCGTCGCGACCATGATGTGCCGCGCCGGGCGGTGGAACCAGCGGATGAAGCGCCAGACGAAGGCGGGTGAGACGGGCAGCCGCGCCGCGACATATTCGGGAAAGCGCGTGTGATAGGCGGTGGTGAAGGGGAAGGCGTTGTCGAGGCACCAGCGCCGCGCGGCGAGGCCGAGCGGCCCTTCGGTCGAGATATGGATCGCCTGCGGAGCAAAGGCGCGGATCCGGCGCCCGACCGCGCGCCGCCCGGCGAAGGCGAGGCGGATTTCGGCATAGGAGGGGCAGGGGACCGACCGGAACAGGTCGGGCGAGATGACGCCGACCTCATGCCCCGCCGCGCGCAGCTCGCCGATCGTCGCCTGGAGCGTGCGGACGACGCCGTTGACCTGCGGCTCCCACGCATCGGTGACGATCAATATCCTCATGCGGCGGCGGGCAGTGCGAGCGGGGTCGGCGCGCTCCGCGCGGCGACTTCCTTTGCCCAGTGGAGGATTTCCATGGTGCCGTCATGATGTTCGACCAGCGCGGTGCAACCCTCGACCCAGTCGCCGTCGTTATAATATTCGGTGCCCTCGATCTCGCGCATTTCCGCGCTGTGGATATGGCCGCACACGACGCCGTCGACGCCGCGCGAGCGCGCCGCATGGGCGACGACTTCCTCATAGCGGCCGATGAACTGGACCGCGTTCTTGACCTTGTGCTTGGCGACCATCGACAGCGACCAATAGGGCAGGCCGAGCTTGTGGCGGACCCAGTTGACCACGACGTTGCACTTCATCAGCGCGGTGTAGGCGGCGTCGCCGGCGAAGGCGAGCCAGCGGTGCGCCAGCATCACCGCGTCGAATTCGTCGCCATGGACGATCAGCAGCTTGCGGCCATCGGCGGTTTCGTGGATCGCCTCGCGGCGGATTTCGACGCCGCCGAAATCGAAGCCGTCGAACGGGCGCACCATCTCGTCATGGTTGCCGGGGACATAGACGACGCGCGTGCCGCGTTTCGCGCGCTTGAGCACGCGCCACACGACGTCATTATGCTCGGGCGGCCAGAAATGCCGCTTCTTGAGCCGCCAGCCGTCAATGATGTCGCCGACGAGGTAGAGCGTCTCGCAATCCACATGATCGAAAAAGTCGATCAGCAGTGGTGCGTTGCAGCCGCGCGTCCCCAGATGGATGTCGCTGACCCATATCGTGCGATAGCTCCGCCGTTCGCCGATCACGCGCTCGGGAATATGCGGTTCGCTCGTGAAAGGGTCGGCAAAGCGGGCTGGGATCGGCAGGGTCGAGATCGATGCCATGTCACACTCCGTAAGCAGCCTTTGGCTGCCCCCGGCCTAGACAGGAGATTTGTTACACTGTGCGATTCAAAACCGCGTCGGTTCGGGGACGGTTTGAAGGCGGTTTAGTGACGGAGGGAGCGATTTTATCCTCGTCATTGCGAGGAGCCGAACGCGACGCGGCAATCCAGAGCCCGCGTAAACCGCTCTGGATTGCTTCGCTACGCTCGCAATGATGAAGCTCAGAATCAGACCCGCCGGATGACCAGGTTCCTGATTTCGCTCATGTCTTCCATCGCAAAGCGCACGCCTTCGCGGCCGAGTCCGCTGTCCTTGACCCCGCCATAGGGCATATTGTCGACGCGATAGGAGGACACATCGTTGACGACGATGCCGCCGACGTCGAGATGATCCCACGCCGCCAGCACCTTGTGCAGGTCGCGCGTGAAGAGCCCCGCCTGGAGCCCGAATTTGCTGTCGTTGACCTCGGCCAGCGCGGCGTCCCAGTCGGTGAATCGCGACAGGATGACGACCGGGCCAAAGGCCTCCTCGCGCACGACATCGGTGTCGGCGGGGACATTTTCGAGCAACGTCGCCTCCAGCATATTGCCCGCGCACCCGCCGCCCGCCAGCAGCGTGGCGCCCGCCGCGACCGCATCGTCGATCCAGCCTTTGAGCCGCTGCGCTTCCCTGACCGAAATCATCGGGCCGATGAAGGTGTCGCGATGCTTGGGGTCGCCCGATTTCAGCGTCTTGACCCGCGCGGTGAGCATGTCGCGAAACCGGTCGTAAACATCGGCATGGATGATCGCGCGCTGCACATGGATGCAGCTTTGCCCCGACTGGTAATAGCCGCCGAAGATGATGCGTTCGAGCGCATGATCGAGGTCGGCGTCGCGGTCGACGATCACCGCGGCGTTGCCGCCGAGTTCGAGCACGACCTTTTTCTTGCCCGCCCTGGCCTTCAATTCCCAGCCGACGCCGGGCGATCCGGTGAAGGAGAGCAGCTTCAATCGCGCGTCGGTCGTGAACAGGTCGGCGCCGTCGCGGCTCGCGGGCAGGATGCTGAACGCGCCTTCGGGAAGAACGTCGCATTCGGCGAGCACCTCGCCCATGATGATCGCGCCGAGCGGCGTCAGCGATGCGGGCTTCATCACGAACGGGCAACCCATCGCGATCGCGGGCGCGATCTTGTGCGCGGCGAGGTTCAAGGGGAAGTTGAACGGCGAGATAAAGCTGCACGGCCCGATCGGCACGCGCTTCCACATCCCCATATAGCCCTTCGCGCGCGGCGAAATGTCGAGCGGCTGGACCTCGCCATAATTGCGCGTCGCTTCCTCGGCGGCGATGCGGAAGGTGTCGATCAGGCGGGTAACCTCGCCCTCCGAATCGGCGATCGGCTTGCCCGCCTCGACGCACAGCGCATAGGCGAGCTCGTCGAACCGCTCCTGAAAGCGCGCGACGCAATGGCTGAGCACATCGCGTTTCTCGTAACTCGCGAGCCGCGCCATCGGCTCGGCGGCGCGCACGGCGCCCGCGATGGCCTCGTCGATGACGTCGGGGGTCGCGAGCGCGGTGCGGAACGCGACTTCGCCGGTGAACTTGTCGGTCACGACCAGGTCGCTGTTCGGCTGCGCCGCCTTGTTGTTGAGGTAAAGCGGGTAGACGTCTTTCAACTTCATTTTACAAATCTCCGTACCCCGGCGAAAGCCGGGGTCCAGGGCTGGAACGCGCGACGGTTGCGCAAGGACGCTCTGCACCCCGGCTTCCGCCGGGGTGCAGGGGGCGAAAGGTCAAAGCTCCTTCGACAGCCTCTTGATGTCATTATTCAAAATCTGGTCATTCTCCGAATAATCGACCGGACAGTCGATCAGATGGGCGCCCGGCGTGTCGAGGCAATGCGCGAGCAGCGCTTTGAGATGCGCGGCGCTTTCGACGCGGTGGCCGCTCGCCCCATAGCTTTCGGCATATTTGACAAAATCGGGGTTGCCATAGGTCAGGCCCCAATCCTTGAAGCCCATGTTCGCCTGTTTCCAGCGGATCATGCCATAGCTGTTGTCGTTGAGGATAAGCACGGTGAGATTGAGACCGAGGCGCACCGCGGTCTCCATCTCCTGGCTGTTCATCATGAAGCCGCCGTCGCCGCAGATCGCCATGACCTTGCGGTCGGGATAGAGCATCGCCGACATCATCGCGCTCGGCAGCCCCGCGCCCATCGTCGCGAGCGCATTGTCGAGCAGCACCGTGTTCGGCTTGCACGCGGTATAGCCGCGCGCGAACCAGATTTTATAGACGCCATTGTCGAGACAGATGATCCCGTCGTCGGGCATCGCGTCGCGGATCTGCTGCACAAGATAGGGCGGAAAGATGGGAAAACGCTCGTCCCTGGCGAGCGGCGCCGTATGCGCGACCTCGGCCTGGCGATAGGCGAGCAGATGGTCGAACGTCCAGCCGCCGTTGGGGACGATATCCTCCTTCATCTGCCACACCGCATTGGCGATGTCGCCGATCACCTCGATGTCGGGGAAATAGACGGGATCGACCTCGGCGGTCTTGGTCGACACATGGATCACCGTCGGCCCGCCGCGCTGCATGAAGAAGGGCGGTTTTTCGATCACATCATGGCCCAGGTTGACGATACAGTCCGACGCCTCGACCGCGCGGTGGACGAAGTCGCCCGCCGACAAGGCCGCGCAGCCCAGGAACTTCGGGTGCCGCTCGTCGATCACGCCCTTGCCGAGCTGCGTCGTCAGAAAGGGGATGCCGGTCTTTTCGATGAATTGCAGCAGCATCCGGCTCGTCATCGTGCGGTTCGCTCCCGCGCCGATCACCAGCACGGGCGATTTCGCCTTTTCGAGCGCCTTCACCGCTTCGCGGATCGATTTGCTGTCGGCGTTCGGGCGGCGCGAATGGCTGCGCTTGAGCGGCGTCGAATCGGTGTGTTCGTCGGCGATGTCCTCGGGCAGCTCGATATGCACCGCGCCGGGCTTTTCTTCCTCCGCGAGGCGAAAGGCCTCGCGCACGCGGCTGGGGATATTGTCCGACGAGGCCATCTGGTGCGTGAACTTGGTGATCGGCGACATCATCGCGACGACGTCGAGGATCTGAAAGCGCCCCTGCTTCGATTTCTTGATCGGCTTTTGCCCCGTGATCATCATCATCGGCATCCCGCCGAGCTGCGCATAGGCGGCGGCGGTGACGAAGTTGGTCGCGCCGGGGCCGAGCGTCGCGAGGCAGACGCCGGTCTTGCCGGTGTGCCGGCCGTAGGTCGCGGCCATGAAGCCCGCGCCCTGTTCGTGGCGCGTCAGGATCAGCTTGATCTTCTTCGACCGCGACAGGCTGTCGAGGAAATCGAGATTTTCCTCGCCCGGAACGCCGAAAATATATTCGACGCCTTCTTCTTCCAGGCATTCGATGAACAGGTCGGATGCTTTTTTCATGCGTGTCGCCCCCTCAAGCCGCGCACCGTCATGGTGCGGCCCCAGATCATGCCGGCGACCCCTCGGCATCCTGTCGTTGCAGCGGCGCCCGTCATAAGCCCGCGAGTCCCTGCTGCATCACGCAGGATTTGTAACGAGGGGGGAAGAGGTTGTCACGCGGGGTGTCTTCGGTCGCATTGGATAAGATTCGCGCAGAGGTCGCAAAGAGCGCAGAGGGAAAGGAGATTTTCGAAAGGCGCGGAAAACTGCGCAACTTCACTCGGAATCGGTGCTGAGCGCGTCTTCGGTCGGAGTGCGCGGCCGCGCTTAAAGCGACAAAGGATACGCATGGGCGCGCCGAAAATGTCTCCTTTGTGGCTTTAAGCGAAATCGCGTGCGGTGCCATCGCCGCGGGTGTCTGGTTCAGGAGACGGGGCGGGGCATGGCGCATGAGCCGAAGCTAGCGCGGGGCGATGGTGTAGGACAGGAGATTTCGGCGGTGGGACGTTAAGTAAACTTGAGCCTCAATCCCTCCCACATGGCCTAGCTGACCGGCGCGATAACGTCATATCCCCGCGACCTTGCGCAGCGCCTTGTTCATGCGCGATTGCCAGCCGGGGCCGCCAGCCTTGAAGGCTTCGAGCACTTCGGAGTCGAGCCGGATCGAGACGGCGACCTTGGTCTTGTCGGCTTTCGGCCGTCCGCCGACATTCCGGCGCATCTTGTCCGCCAGCGCGGGGAAGGCGTCGGCAAAGGGGCGCGCCTGCGCCAGTTGCTCGTCGGTCGCTTCGGGCGCGTCGGGATCGCTGGCGATCATCCGCTGGATTTCCTTTTCGCTCGGACGTCCGGTCATCGTCATAACAGGCCTCTTTCCTTTTTGCTGGCGTGGCGCATCGAGATCACCGACACCCCTTCGGTGCCGAGCAGGGCGAACACCACCGCAATCGTTCCATCGTCGAGGCGCCCGATCGCCATATGCCGACCGCCCTTCGCCGGGATCACCTGAGCCGACAGGAAAAACTCTTCCGACAAATCGGCGAAATCGAACCCGTGCTTGGCGAGATTGATCTGCCGCTTCGATTCGTCCCAGAGGATCATTGAGGGTTATTGTATATACATAATGTGTGGGGGTCAAGTATGCGTATATACAGATACTGCGCGACGGAGCGTTGTCCACACCATCGCCGTAATTGCCAGCATCGGTGTTGGATCACGGTCCAGCGTTGACCGCTGCGGAAACCGCTTCGGCCTTTGACATGGCCTTAGCCCTTCCAACAGCCGAGGCAGCGAAATCGTTGCGAAGAAGGGGTATGATCTTCGATTCCAAGTTGGCGACCGCTTGGTTTACCTTGGCTGCTACGGGGTCGTCTTCTCCTCGTCCCAGGAACATGTCTGCTCTCAGCTTACGAGTGAAATCGCGATCACTGCTGTCATGGTCATCAACATAGGATTCGACCGCAACAAGGACAATCCGATGCTGATGAGCAATCGTCCTGAGGCACTCCTCTTCGTCCTTACCAAAGAAAGCAGTCGCGAACGGCATCACGGAATATAGAGCATTCCAGTCTTCGTGAGTCGCATTGCTTCGATGGTATATTGCCTGCGCCGTGCAAAGGCGCTTCGCGCGTTCGGGCGGTTGGGCCTTTAGATCGAAACCATCTTCGACCAGTTTTGCTTCGGCACGGCTCAGTTCTGCTGCCGAAATGAAGTTTCCGCGAATGCCTTCGAGTGCGTCTTTGGCGCGATATGCAGCGGTCAATACCCGCTCACCGGTATCCATTTGCCGCTCAAGTTGCTTTTGCGCCCTCCAATCAGCAACAGCATCTCGCCCTTGCTTCGCAGCCCAGATGACCGCCGCGACGCCACCCCAGGCGGCGAGCCCCGATAGCATGGAGCCCATTGCATCCCAGTCAATCTGGCTTAGGCAAGATACTGCCATACGATTCCTTTCAAATGGCCATGACTCCCTGCGGAGGATAATCCCTGACCATTAGAAAGGGACTTCAAGCACTGTCGCCTGACATCCACCGCTTCACCTTCTCGACGCAGCCGTCCAGATCATCGCGAACTTGGCATACAAGCAATCGCGGCTATTCCGGTAACCCGCCACCAACCGCCCCTCAATCGACGTCGAACAGCCCCGCCAATTGCTCAACCATCGTGCCGCCCAGCTGCTCGGCGTCCATGATCGTCACGGCGCGGCTGTAGTATCGCGTTACGTCGTGCCCGATGCCGATCGCGCAGAGTTCGACCGGCGAGCGGTTTTCGATCCAGTCGATCACCTGGCGCAGATGCTGGTCGAGATAGGCGCCGTGGTTGACCGACAAGGTGCTGTCGTCGACCGGCGCGCCGTCCGAAATCACCATCAGGATGCGGCGTTCCTCGGGGCGATGGATGATGCGGCTGTGCGCCCACATCAGCGCCTCGCCGTCGATATTCTCTTTCAGCAGCCCCTCGCGCATCATCAGCCCCAGCGACTTGCGCGCGCGGCGATAGGGTTCGTCGGCGGGCTTGTAGATGATGTGGCGCAGGTCGTTGAGGCGGCCGGGGTGCGCGGGGCGGCCCGCGGCGAGCCAGTCCTCGCGGCTCTGCCCGCCCTTCCACGTTCGCGTGGTGAAGCCCAGAATCTCGGTCTTGACGCCGCAGCGTTCGAGCGTGCGCGCGAGAATGTCGGCGCTGATCGCGGCGATGCTGATCGGGCGGCCGCGCATCGAGCCGCTATTGTCGATGAGCAGCGAGACGACGGTATCGCGGAAGTCGGTGTCGCGCTCGATCTTGTAGCTCAAGGACTGGCCGGGCGAGACGATAACGCGCGCAAGGCGCGCGGCGTCGAGCTGGCCTTCCTCCTGGTCGAAATCCCACGCGCGGTTCTGCTGCGCCATCAGGCGGCGCTGGAGCCGGTTCGCGAGCTTGGTCACCGCGCCCTGCAAATGCGTCATCTGCTGGTCGAGATAGGCGCGCAGGCGGGCGAGTTCGTCGGCGTCGCACAGCTCGGTCGCGGCGACGATTTCGTCATGCTTCTCGGTGAAGCGGAGGTAATTGAAGTCGGGAATGTCGCTCGGCAGGCGGTTGGGGCGCACGGGCAGCATCCCCTCATCGCCTTCGCCGCCCATTTCGGGTTCGCCGTCGGCCTCCATTTCCTGCGCGTCGGGGTCGCTGTCGCCGTCGTCGGCCTGATCGCCCGCCATTTCGGCGCGCGCGTCGACCTGGCTTTCGCCGGCGCCGCCGTCTTCGCTGTCCTGCTCTTCCGGCGCGTCTTCGGCTTCGGTCTGATCGTCTTCGCCGCCATCCTCGGCGCCTTCCTCCAGCGGTTCGTCGCTCTGGATGAGGTCGAGGTGGCGGAGCGCGAGCTTCGCGGTTTCGGCGAACGCCGCCTGATCGTCGAGCAGCATCGACAGCGCGGTGAGGTCGCCGCCCGCTTCCTTGCTGATCCATTCGCGCACCAGCGACAGGCCGGTTTCGGTTCCCTGCGGCGCGCGTTCGCCGGTCAGCGCCTCGCGCAGCATCAGTTCGAGCGCGCTCGACATCGGGACATCGGCGCGATCCTGCGCGCGGCTGATCGGGTCCGAGCGCATCCGCATCGCAAGGCTGGCGGCGAGGTTGCCACGCATTCCCGCCATATGCCGCGCGCCCAGCGCCTCGATCCGCGCGCGCTCCATCGCGTCGAAGGCGGCGGCGGCGGCGGGTTCGAGGGGGCGCGCGGCATTGTGGATCTTGTCGCTGTGATGCTTCATCCGCAGCGCATAGGAGTCAGCGAAACCGCGCGCCTCGGCGACCTGATCGGCGGGCAGCGTGCGCGACGGCGTCGGCACCTTGATCGCCTTGCCGACCTGCGCGGGCGCGTCGGCGGTAAAGCCGACCTCGACCTCGGCATCGCGCGTCACCGCGCGCGCGACGCTCGACAGCGCGGCCTTGAAATCGTCGAGGGGGGATTGAGCGGTCATTTCGAGTCGGCTCTAACCAGCTTTGGATGACGAAGAAATCCCTTTCATCGTCACCCCGGACTTGATCCGGGGTCCATGGCCTCACCCGCCGAATGGACCCCGGATCAAGTCCTGGGTGACGAAAGGAGGAGTAAGCGGGGCTTTAGCTAAGCTCGCTTGACGCCGCGCGGGCGTGGGCGCATCCGCCGCATATGTCCTCCCCCGCACTCTCCCCCATGAAGCGGCCGTGGATCGTCATCGCCTGCGCGGCCTTCATCGTCACGCTGGCGATGGGCGTGCGTCAGTCGTTCGGGCTGTTCCTGCCGCAGATGAGCGTCGATATCGGCATCAGCCGGTCGGACTTCGGCCTCGCGATGGCGCTCCAGAACCTGCTCTTCGGGCTGGTCCAGCCGTTCGTCGGCGCGCTCGCCGACAAGCATGGCGCAGGGCGGGTCGTGCTCGCGGGGGCGCTGCTCTACGCGCTCGGGCTGATCGGCGCGGCATTTGCGACCGATGCGATCGGGCTGCACATCAGCTTCGGCATCTTCATCGGCATGGCGCAGTCGGCGACGACCTTTGTTGTCGTGCTCGGCGCGGTCGGCCGCGTCGTCAGCCCCGAAAGACGCAGCACCGCCTTTGGCATCGTGACCGCAGGGGGATCGCTGGGACAGTTTCTCGTTGTGCCTTTCGCCTCGATGCTGCTTGGTGATCTCGGCTATCAGCAGACGTTGTGGATCATGGCGGGGTTGGTTGCGCTCTGCGGCCTGCTCGCGATCGGCGTCGCGGGTCGGCCCGACGGCTCGGCTACGCTGGCGATCGAGGAACAGAGCGCGCGCGAGGCGCTGCGCGAGGCGGCGGTCCACCGCGGCTACTGGCTGCTCAACGCGGGCTTTTTCGTGTGCGGTTTCCATATCGCCTTCATCGCGACGCACCTGCCCGCCTATCTCGACGACAAGGGGCTGGGGATCGAGATTGGCGCGCAGGTGCTGGCGCTCGTTGGGCTGTTCAACATCCTCGGCTCCTATGTGTTCGGCCGCGCGGGCGATGTGCTGCGCCAGAAATATGTGCTCTCGGCGCTCTATACCGCGCGCTCGGCGGTGATCGCGCTCTTCCTGTTCCTGCCGCTCAGCCATGCGAGCGCGCTCGCCTTCGCGGGTGCGATGGGCTTCCTGTGGCTCGGCACCATCCCGCTCACCAGCGGGATCGTCGGGCGCATCTTCGGCGTCCGTCACCTGTCGATGCTCTACGGCATTGTGTTCCTCAGCCATCAGATCGGCAGCTTCTTCGGCGCGTGGATGGCGGGGCTGATCTTCGACGCGACGGGCAGCTATAATATCGCCTGGGGTTTCGCGATCGCGCTCGGGCTGTTCGCGGGGCTCGTCCACCTGCCGATCGCCGACGCGCCGGTCAAACGGTTGCAGGCGGCATGAAGTTGGCGCGGCAGGACGTGATTGCGCTGGCGCTGTTCGCCGCGATCGCGGTCGGCGGCCTGTGGCTGTGGACCGGTGAGGGGCCGGTCGTGTGGCTTGCCGATTTTGCGGTGATGTGCGGCTTTTAGTCGCTTAGCGCTCGTCGCCGACTTCGGCGGTACGGTGGCAGATCGCTTCGTGCCGCTCTTTCGTCAACGCCGGGTCGGGTTCCAGCCGGAACACATGCGCCCACGGCGTCGCCACGCGCTCGGGCCGCGTGCGTTTTCCCGCGACGACGTCGATGAAATCGCGACAGGCGGGCGCGCTCAGCAGGAAATTGCTGTGCCCCGTCGATCCGCGCGACACATCGGTGGTGTCGATCACCGTCAGCCCGGCGAGCGCCGCGGGATAGCAGCGTTCGGGCAGCCCCTTCGCTTTCAGGTCGGCCGCCTCGAACGGGTCGAAACAATAGGGCGAGCCCAATCGCGGATAGCCGTGGATCGCGCGCGATGCCGCGAGCGCCTTGTCGGCGCGCGAGGCATAGATGGTGATCCGCCGGTCGTTCGCGACGCGCCGCGCCGACAGCACTTCGGCTTCGATGTCGCGCTCGAACGTCTCGCGGTCGATGTCGGGCGAGGCGAGGATGATGTTGGAGATATTGCTGCTGTCGGCGCTGCTCGACGCGCGGTCGACATAGGCGACCGCGGGGATCACCAGCCGTGCGCCGAGCGAGTGCGAGACGATGACGATTTCCTTGACCCAATCCTGTTCGGCGAGACTTTTCAGGAAATCGCGGAAATTGCGAACGTCGTGATACATGTTCGTTTCGTCGACGACATAGCTCAAAAGCCTGCCCTGCGACGGCCAGCTATATTCGATGATCGGCCCGTCAAAGCCGGTCATCCGTGCGATCTGCGCGGCGTCCTTCGAGGTGGTCGAGAAGTTCTCGCGATAGCCGTGGACATAGAGCAGCACACGGCCCTGCCGCCGGTCGGTTTCGGCCTGCAACGCGCGCCACCAGTCGGGCGCGGCCTGAAAGGCGAGTGGGGGCAGGAAGCGCTTTTTCCTGCCCACAACGATGTCGCGCGGCGCGTCGAAGCGGCCAAAGCGCACACGGTCGCCGCGGTGATGGAGCAGTTCGATCGGGTCGCCGCGGCAATCGGGCAGGCGGCTCGTCGCGAAGAAATAGGGCAACGCTTCACCGTCGACCGCCGCGCCGGGCTGCGCGGTGCAGCGCGGGTCGGCGATATAGGCGGCGTGGCGGACCTTGCCATAATCGACCGCAGCGATGCTGCACCCCGACAGCGCGAGCGCGGCTCCGCACGCCGCCGCCAGCTGGCGGACGGGTATCACCGCGCGACGACGCTCTCGGGCAAATCTTCGCCGAACACGCGCTGATAATATTCGGCGACGATCATCCGTTCGGCCTCGTCGCATTTGTTGAGGAAAGACAGGCGGAAGGCAAAGCCGATATTGCGGAAGATTGCGGTGTTCTGCGCCCAGCTGATGACGGTGCGCGGCGACATCACGGTCGAAATGTCGCCGTTGATGAAGCCCTGGCGCGTCAGGTCGGCGACCTTGACCATATTGGCGATCGTCGTCTCGTCGGTATCGGGCACCTTGGCGAGGATGATTTCGGCTTCGGTCGTCGCGGGCAGATAATTGAGCGTGACGACGATGTTCCAGCGGTCCATCTGACCCTGGTTGATCTGCTGCGTCCCGTGATAAAGTCCGCTCGTGTCGCCGAGCCCGACGGTGTTCGCGGTCGAGAAGAGGCGGAACCAGGGGTTCGGGCGGATCACGCGATTCTGGTCGAGCAGGGTCAGCTTGCCCTCGGTCTCGAGCACGCGCTGGATCACGAACATGACGTCGGGGCGCCCCGCATCATATTCGTCGAAGACGAGTGCCGTGGGCGTCTGGAGCGCCCATGGGAGCAGGCCTTCGCGAAACTCGGTGACCTGCTGGCCGTCGCGCAGCACGATGGCATCGCGGCCGACGAGGTCGATTCGGCTGATATGCGCGTCGAGGTTGACGCGGATGCACGGCCATTTGAGCCGCGCCGCGACCTGTTCGATATGCGTCGACTTGCCGGTCCCGTGATAGCCCTGCACCATCACGCGGCGGTTGTATTTAAAGCCCGCGAGGATCGCGAGCGTCGTGTCGCCGTCGAAGACGTACGCCGGATCAAGGTCGGGCACGCGCGCGTCGGCTTCGCTGAATGCCGGCACCTTCATGTCGATGTCGACGCCGAACATCTCGCGCGCGTCGACCTCGGTGTCGGGCGCTGCCAGCAGCGTCGATCCGTGATGGTCGGGGAGGCTGTTCGGGATATCGGTCATGGCAGGGGTCCAACGCAAGGAGAGGAGCGGCCGCGGTATCGTCATGGGTTGCGCCTTGCAACGCCTTTTCAGAGGAGACCGAGCGCCTTCATCACCGCCGACTGGTCGTAATAGGGGCGCTCGCAGACGATCCTGTCGCTGCCGGGCGCGAATTCAAAGCTCGCCGCCATGCGGATGCGAAACGCCTTGCCGGTCGGCTCGATCGTGCGCAGGCCCAGCTTCAGCGGCCCCAGATGCGTACCGGTGAGCCAGAATTCGACGAGCACACTGTCGCTCGCCGCGTCGGCGGCGATCGCGATCACCTCATTCGCCTGGTCGGGAAAGGGCTCGCGCGACGCGGCGAAATAGGACCGCACCGCCGCTTCGCCGTCAAAGACGGTGCCGGGCCCCATCAGCTCATAGCGTGGATGGTCGAAGGTCGCGATGACGCCGTCCCAGTCGTGCGCGATTTCGAGCGCCATGTGCCGTCGCACCACCGCGATCCGTGCTTCGTCCAGTTCGGTCATCGCGCGTCTCCTATGCGAATGCCTTGGTCTTCCTCAGCAATTGATAGGCCTCAACCACTTCGCCGAGTCGCGTTTCGAATCGGCGATCGCCGCCGTTGCGGTCGGGATGATATTTGCGGACGAGCTCGCTGTAGCGGCGGCGGAGCGCGGCGCGGTCGGCATCGGCGGCAAGGCCCATCAACCGCATCGCGGCATGTTCTTCACGCGACAGGCCGGGATTGGCCGCCTCGCGCCGCGCTTCCTCCATCCGCTGCCGGAAGCGCGCGCCGAGCGCGTCGATCGGATCCCTGAAATCGGCCCAGCGCGGCGGCAGGTCGGCGCTGCCCGCGGCACGGAAGGCGCGGCTTTCGGTTTCCCATCCGGCGGTCGGCGATTGCGCCGCCATGATCTGATCGGCGCTCATCCCCTCAAAGAAATTATAGCCCGCGTTGAACTCGCGCACATGGTCGAGGCACAGCCAGCGGTAGGGCGGCGGGCCGTCGGGCGAGCGGTGCGCCGAGGCGGGGGCGCGAAACTCGCCCGGCTCGCGGCAGCCGGGCACCGCGCAGGGCGCCTCGCGCGGCACGCGGCCATGAAAACGGGCGGGGCGGGAGGAGGACGGCAAAACGGGCTTTCGGGTTGTGGGAGGTCTTATAATTTGGCGACGTTGGGCCTATGGTCAACCCCATGAGCAGCAAAGGCCCCGTACAGCAAGAGATGGAAAGCCTGCTCGCCGCAGCCTTTCCCGACGCCCATTTCGCCCTCAGCAACGACAGCGCCAAACATCATGGCCATGCGGGCGACGACGGCAGCGGCGAATCGCATTTCAGCCTGAGCATCGAATGGGCGGGCTTTCAGGGCATGAACCGGGTGATGCGTCAGCGCATGGTGAACAAGGCACTCGGCGACCTGCCGGGGCAGCGCGTCCACGCGCTCGCGATCCGCGCGACGGCGCCGGGCGAATAGAGGCTCGAATGGCCGAGCATCGCATCTATGGCATGAGCTTCGCGAGCGTTTATCCGCATTATGTGACCAAGGCCGAGCGCAAGGGCCGCACAAGGGAAGAGGTCGACGCGATCATCCGCTGGCTGACCGGCTATAGCCAGGAGGAACTGGACGCCCGGATCGCCGAGCGGGTCGATTTTCGGACCTTCTTTGCCGATGCGCCCGCAATGAATCCGGCGCGTGACCGGATCAAGGGCGTCATCTGCGGCGTCCGCGTCGAAAATATCGAGGAACCGCTGATGCGCGAGATCCGCTATCTCGACAAGCTGATCGACGAACTCGCAAAGGGCAAGGCGATGGAAAAGATTTTGCGCGCGCCCGGACCCGCCGACAGCTGAGCCAACCGCCGAAAGGACTCGCAATGTTTGACGTCATCACCCCCGCGACCCACGACATCGGCGCGTTCGAGGTGCGCCGCACCCTGCCCAACAAGGCGCGCACGATGGTCGGCCCCTTCATCTTTGTCGACCAGTTCGGCCCGGCGCATTTCGACATCGGGCGGGGCATGGACGTGCGGCCGCACCCGCACATCAACCTCGCCACCGTCACCTATTTGTTCGAGGGCGCGATCGACCATCGCGACAGCCTCGGCACCTATGCGACGATCCGCCCCGGTGCGTGCAACCTGATGACCGCAGGGCGCGGGATCGTCCATTCGGAGCGCACGCCATCGGCCGAGCGCGCCACCGGATCGGCGATTTCGGGGATGCAGACCTGGCTCGCGCTGCCCGACGGCAAGGAAGAGGTCGATCCGGCGTTCGAGCATGTCGCGAAGGACGAGCTGCCGCTGGTCGAGGATAATGGCGTTTCGGCGCGCATCATCATGGGCAGCCTGTGGGGCGCGACATCGCCGATCACCCAGCACAGCGCCACCATCTATGCCGACATATTGATGAACGCCGGGGCGACGATCCCGATCGACGCCGAGGCCGACGAGCGCGCTGTGCTGGTGGCGCTGGGCGACGCCAGCCTCGATGGCGAGGCGCTCGACCGGCACAGCCTTTATATATTGAAGCCGGGGCAGCCGATGCTGCTGCGTGCGACCAGCGATGCGCGCGTGATGTTGCTCGGCGGCGAAGCTTTTGCGACGCCGCGCCATGTGTGGTGGAACTTTGTCAGCTCCTCGCGCGACCGGATCAACCAGGCGAAGCATGACTGGAAAGAGGGACGCTTCCCCCTCGTTCCCGGCGACAGCGAGGAGTATATCCCCATCCCCGAGGTGCCGATGACGGTGAGTTATCCTTAAAAGGGGCAGGGTCCGCTCTCCACCGCAAAGCAGACCGCCCGTTGATCTCGCGCGCCATCGGCGTCTCGGCACCTGTTGCGGCTTGCCAGCCGCGCCGATCGCCGCCAGATTGGTTTTGAAACGAAACCAAAGGAGCGATGCGCATGATCGGTGATTTCGAGCAACAGCGAGTGAAGCTTTCGACCGGCATCGAACTCGACGTGGTCGATATCGGGCCGCGCGAGGCGCCCGCGCTGATCTTCCTGCACGGTTTTCCCGAATCGCACCGCACCTGGCGGCACCAGCTTCCTCATTTTGCGGGGCGCTTCCGCTGCATCGCTCCCGACCAGCGCGGTTATCGCGGGTCGTCGAAGCCGCCGGAGGTCGACGCCTATACCCCCGACAAGCTGATCGCCGACATCTTCGCGCTTGCCGACGCGCTCGGCGTCGACAGCTTCACGATCGTCGGCCACGACTGGGGCGGGGCGATTGCCTGGGGGGTTGCGCTGGGCGGTCAGCCGGGCGGGCTGCATCCGGGGTGGGCGGGGCGGGTGACGCGCGCGGTGATCGCCAATGCGCCGCACCCCGCAATCTTTCAGCGCCTGCTCGCCACCAACGCCGAACAGCGTGCCGCGAGCCAGTATATCCGCATCTTTCGCGACCCCGCGAGCGATGCGATCATCGCCGACCACGGCATTGCGGGCCTGCTCGCCCACGCCTTTGCGGGAAAGGTGCCGAGCGGCGGGCTGCAACCCGCCGATGAGATCGGCCGCCTGCTCAATGATTGGGAGGATCGCGACGCCTGCCGCGCGATGGTCAACTGGTATCGCGCCTCGCCGCTCGCGGTGCCCGCGATGGACGACCCCTATGCCGATCCGCCCGCGACGCCATTTCCCACGCTCAATATCCCGACGCTGGTGATCTGGGCGCTCGACGATGTCGCGCTGCCGCCGTGCAATCTCGACGGCATGATCGAACTCGTCCCGGCGGTCACGATCGTCAAGGTGCCCGATTGCGGGCATTTCGTGCCATGGGATGCGCCCGACGCCGTCAATGCGGCGATCGATTCCTTCCTCGCGCCAGACTGAGCGGATCGCCGAAAAAATTGGCGGGCGGCCCATGAGCCGCCCGCCGTTGGGGGGGTCTGTGCTTGCGTGTCTGGGGCACGCGAAATCATCTTTTGCCGCACCCGAAATCACCCGGTTGCGACCAGGGCCGAAGACTTTCGGTGGGGCGAGTAAACCATATTATCGGCCGATATGGCAGGCTTTCAGATTCTCCCATTCCTGCCATATTCCTGTCATGGACGTGGGAGGACTCAGGGTCGCCTCGATCACCGATCGGATCGATGGCCCGTCGACTTGGACGATCGAACGCGATGTCCACGCGCTGATCCTCTATGAGGCCGGAAGCTATCACTGGCTTGAAACCTGGCAGGATGGGCAGCGCACATCGCTTGGCGATCCCTTGCCGGGCGAGATGTGGCTGATCCCTGCGGGGCGCGTCTATCGCGCCGAAGCGAAGGGCGGCGGCGCGCGTTATATCGACATCGAAATCCCGCGCTCGCGGCTGACTGTCGCGCCGGGCACCCGCGCGCTCGCCGCGCATCACGATCTGACGCTGGCGGCGCTGGGCCGCGCGCTCGCGGCCGGCGATGCCGCGGCCGCCGACCCGTTCGTCACCATCCTCCGCGAAACGCTGGCCGGAATGGCTGGGCGCCCCGACCCGCCCGCGATCGGCGATCGCATCAACCAGCTGATGCGTTTCATCCAGACGCAGCTCGAAATGCCGCTGACCGTCGAGGATATGGCGGCCGAGGCCGGCATGTCGGTCAACAGCCTGATCGTCCATTTCGCGCGCGCGACGGGGCGGACGCCCGCGCAATATGTGCTGCGCCAGCGGCTGCGCCGCGCCTGCTGGTTCCTGATGAACCGCCCGCTGTCGATCGCCGAGATCGCATTTGCCACCGGCTTTTCGAGCCACGCGCATCTGTGCGCGGTCTTTCGCCGCAAGATCGGCATGTCGCCGGGCGAGTGGCGGCGGCGTCATCGTTCGGCTATCCTGCCCGACGTCGAAGGCGCGGCAGTTTGACCGGGCTGAAGAGGCACCGATCCGACTGGTCGTTGTCGGCCCTAACTCTCCGGGCGGAGCAGGCAGCCGCTGGCCCCCGCATAGCGCGCGCTGCGCGATGCGAGCAGCGGGACGCTGCCGATGACCGTTTTCGTGTCGGGGTCTTCGCTCAGCGACACCATCTCCATCCCCGGCTCGAAATCGCTCTGACAGCTTTCAAGGCTGCGCCCCTGGACATAGCGGCACGAACAGCCGACGCGCGCGGCATAGGCGGCGCCGAGTTCGGCCTGCGCCCTGAACGCCGGGAATTGCCAGATCGCGAGCCCGGCGAGCAGCACCCCGACGATCAGCACCCACGGCAGGCATCCGCCCCAGCGGCTCGGTTTTTTGCGTGGCGAAACCGGGCCGGGCGAAGGTGGCGGTGCGGGCGGGGGCGTCGCGCCCGTTGATGGATCGGCGGGGTTGGTGCTATTCACCCGGCCCATGATGATGAAAAAACGGCTGCTGGCAAGTGCCGCCCTCGCGATGCTCGGCGCCTGGTCGCTGACGCAGGCGGCGGGGCAGGGCAGCCTCGCCCCGGCAGCGCCCGCGCCGAGGTTCGGCCTGTCGCTCGACGATGTGGCCGCGGCCGACGCAACGACTGCGCTTCCCCCCTTGCCCGCGGCTATCCGTGCCCGCGCCGACGCGCTGTTCACCGACGCCGAGGCGGTCGGGCAGACGCGCGCGCTGCTGGTGCTGCGCGATGGCGAGCCGATCTATGAACGCTATGCTGCAGGGTTCGGCCCGGATAGCAAGCTCATCAGCTGGTCGATGGCAAAAAGCATCACCGCGGTGCTCACCGGCTTTCTGGTGGCCGACGGGCAATTGTCGCTCGACGGTCCGGCGCCCGTCGCGGCGTGGCAGCGCAGCGGCGATCCGCGCGGCGCGATCACGCTCCGCCACCTGCTCCACATGTCGTCGGGGCTCGAACATGTCGAAAATGGCGATCCCATCTGGGACGGCGACACGGTGGAGATGCTGTTCGGCGGGGGCGCGGACGACATGGCGGGTTTTGCCGAAGCCAAGCCCGCGGCGGCGCAGCCCGGCGAGGTGTTCAATTACAGCTCGGCGACGAGCATCATCCTGGCGGACATCATCGCCGACACGCTGACCCCGTCTGAAAGCCCTGGGGCGCGGCGTGACGCGATGCGCGACTTCATCGTCGGGCGGCTCGTCGAACCGCTCGGCATGACCAGCCTGACACCCGAATTCGATGCCAAGGGCACGATGATCGGCGGATCGATCATGCACGCGACCGCGCGCGACTATGCGCGGTTCGGCGAGTTCCTGCGCAACGACGGCGTCGCGGGCGGCCAGCGGCTGCTCCCCGAAAGCTGGATCGACTTCATGCTGGCGCCGTCGGCGAACGATGCCGGCTATGGCGGGCATATCTGGCTCAACCGCCGCCGCCCGGCGGGCGCCCAGCCCGCGCTGTGGCCCGATCGCGGCCCGAACGACCTGTTCGCCGCGATCGGCCATCAGGGGCAATATATCATCGTCTCCCCGTCGCAGCGCGTGACGATCGTGCGGCTGGGCGTCACCAAGGACGATCAGTTTCCGGCGCTACGCCGCCATCTGGCCGATTTGACCGCGGCGCTTTGAGCGTCTTTTAGGGAGCTGACTGCTTCCGACCGATCGTTGCCGTACCCCGGCGAAAGCCGGGTCCAGAGCGGGATGAGCCAACGCCTGTTCCTGGGCGCCCTGGACCCCGGCTTTCGCCGGGGTACAACAATAAGGCGAACGTCCACTCCCCACCCCGAAGCGGACCTCGGCCTTCGAGCAGCGATTTACAGCAGAAAATCGCCGACCAGCGTGGTGACGCAATTGCCCGTCAGTTCGACCATGTTGCCGTCGATGCGGCAGCCAAGGTGGCCGCCGCGCGCGCTCGCCTGATAGGCGGCGAAGGCTTCGCGGCCCAGCCGCGCCGTCCAATAGGGGGTGAGCGCGCTGTGCGCCGATCCGGTGACCGGGTCTTCGTCGATCCCGGCACCGGGCGCAAAGGCGCGGCTGACGACGTCGGCGCCCGACGGGTCGCCGACGCCCGGCGCGGTCGCGATATAGAGGATGTCGCCGCCCTCGCTCAGCGCGCGAAAGTCGGGCCTCAGCGCGCGCACGCTCGCCGCGTCGGGATAGACGATCAGCGCATATCCGTTCGCGTGCCACAGCGTCTCGACCGGATCACCGCCCAGCGCGCGGACGATGTCGGGCATCGCCCTGGGCAGGGGCCGACAGGCGGGCAGCGCCATCCGATAGCCCTCATCCTCGCCATCGCGGGCGACGCGCAAGATACCGGCCTTGCGCGTGCGAAAGCGCATGTCATTCCGCCACTGCGCCGCTGACAGCAGCACATGTCCGCTCGCCAGCGTCGCATGGCCGCACAGCGCAACCTCGACCGTCGGGGTGAACCAGCGCAGCTCATAATCGGCTTCGCCGCTTTCGTCGGGGACCAGAAAGGCGGTTTCGGACAGATTGTTTTCGGCCGCGATGGCCTGCAAGATCGCGTCGTCCAGCCACTCGTCAAGCGGCATCACGGCCGCCGGATTGCCCGTAAACGGCCGGTCGGCGAAGGCGTCGACGCGGCTGATCGGAAGGCGGCGGGCTGCGCTCATGGGTATAGATATCCCTTCGTCCAGCCCTCGCCCGCGCGCTCGAACAGGGTGCGTTCGTGGAGCCGGTGCGCACGGTCCTGCCAGAACTCGATGCGTTCGGGCGTCACGCGCCAGCCCGACCAGCGCGGCGGACGCGGCACGTCCTGCCCCGCAAAGCGCGCCTGCATTTCGGCGAAGCGCGCCTCGAAAGTCGCGCGGCTGTCGAGCGGTCGCGACTGGTCGCTCGCCCAGGCGCCGAGTTGGCTGTCGCGGCTGCGCGTTGCGAAATAGGCGTCGGCGGTGGCGTCGTCGACCGGTGTGGCGCTTCCTTCAATGCGAATCTGGCGGCGCAACGATTTCCAGTGGAACAACAGCGCGACATGCGGGTTCGCGGCCAGTTCGCCGCCCTTGCGGCTGTCGAGGTTTGTGTAGAAGACGAAACCGTCCGGCCCATGCCCTTTCAGCAGCACCATGCGCAGCGAAGGGCGCCCGTCGGGTGTCGTCGTCGCGAGCGCCATCGCGTTGGAATCATTGGGCTCGCTCGCTCGCGCTTCAGCGAACCAGCTGTCGAACAGGGCCAGGGGATCGTCGTTCATGTGCGCGGTCATAATGCGGCGTCGGGAAATGGTCGAGCAAAAGGCACTGCCCTCAAATGATCGTCATCCCGGCCCTCGCCGGGATGACGGGGCGAGAGAGGGAACTTGACCACTTTGCGGCACATTCCCACATGGCCGCGCAATGGGCCTTCACGGCCAGTCGTTAATCAGGCTACAGGAGCAAGATGGCCGATCCCTATTCCACCCTTGGCGTTACGAAAAGCGCGAGCGAAGCCGAGATCAAGTCCGCCTATCGCAAGCTCGCCAAGGAATTGCACCCCGACAAGAACAAGGACAATCCGAAGGCGTCGGAACGCTTTTCCGACGTGACCAAGGCCTATGACCTGCTTTCGGACAAAGCGAAACGCGCGCAATATGACCGCGGCGAGATTGACGCCGACGGCAATCCGGCCATGCCCTTCGGCTATGGCGGCGGCGGCTTTCGGGGCGATCCGCGCGCGCAGGGCGGGTTCTCCGGTTTCGGCAACGACGGGGCCGATTTCGGTGATATTTTTGAAGGCCTGTTCGGCGGACGTGGCGGCGGGCCTTTCGGCGGGTTCGGCGGCCGCAGCGCACCGCCGCCGAAGGGGGCCAACATCCCCTATCGCCTGTCGGTATCCTTCATCGACGCGGCGACGCAGGCGCCGCAGCGGATCACGCTGGCCGATGGCGGCACGATCGACCTGAAACTGCCCGCCGGGGTCGAGACCGGAACGCAGATGCGCCTTGCCGGCAAGGGGCAGCCGGGACCGGGCGGCCATGGCGACGCGATCGTGACGATCACGGTCAAGGACCACCCCTTTTTCGTGCGCGACGGCGCCAACATCCGCCTCGACCTGCCCGTCACGCTGGCCGAGGCGGTGAAGGGCGCGAAGGTGAAGGTGCCGACGGTCGACGGCCCGGTGATGCTGTCGATCCCCGCGGGCTCCTCGTCGGGCAAGGTCATGCGGCTCAAGGGCAAGGGGTTCAGCCAGAAGAGCGGCGGCCGCGGCGACCAGCTGGTGCGGATCATGGTCGACCTGCCCGCCGACGACGCTGCGCTGGTCAAGCTGCTCGGCGAATGGAACGATCCGCGCAACGTGCGGGCGGACCTCGGCGTGTGATGCGTGGCTGAGGTCAGGGATAACGGACGCGCGGCGGCGCTGGAGCGCGAGGTCGCCGACGAGGTCGGCAAGGAGTTTCTGGCCGAGGGCCATTCGCCCGAATCGCCCGAGGCGCGCGCCGAACAGGCAAAACGCGTCCATCTGCGCGCGCGGGCGCAGGGGGTCATCGAGCGCGGGCGCGAACAGCTCGGCCCCGGCACACGCGCCTATCGGATCGTGCGCCGCGTCGTTGTCGGCACCTATACCGACGGTTTCATCCACGCGGGCAACCTGGCCTATCTGGCGCTGATCGCGCTCTTTCCCTTCTTCATCCTGCTCGCTGCGGCGCTCAGCCTGTTCGGCGGTAGCGTCGGCGGCGAGCGCGCGGTCGAAGCGGTCTTCTCGACGATGCCGCCGACCGTCGCCAAGGCCCTGGCGGGTCCGATCCGCGAAGTGATGACCGCGCGCACGGGCATCTTCCTGTGGCTCGGCGCGCTCGTCGCGCTGTGGACCGTCGGCAGCCTGATCGAAACGGTGCGCGACATTCTGCGGCGCGCCTATGGCACGCATTTCAGCAAGGGGTTCTTCCATTACCGCCTGCTGTCGATCGGCATCATCACCGGCGCCGTCGTGCTGATGCTCCTGTCGTTCAGCATGCAGGTGCTGATCGTCGGGGTCGAGCAGTTCGTGACCCGCGTGCTGCCCGAACAATATCAGGACTGGGGCGTCGTGCTCATCTCGCGCGCCGTGTCGGGCTTTGGCCTGTTCGTCGCGATCTACCTGCTATTCTACAGCCTGACACCGTCGAAATATCGCCGACTGAAGCGCTGCCCCAAATGGCCGGGGGCGCTGTTCACGACCCTGTGGTGGATCGGCGTCACGCTGGCGCTGCCGCCCCTGCTTGCCGGCCTGCTCAGCTATGACGCGACCTATGGCAGTCTCGCAGGGGTGATGGTCGCGCTGTTCTTTTTCTACCTCGTCGGATTGGGTATGGTGATGGGCGCCGAACTCAACGCCGCGCTCGTCGAGGTTGAGGATTTGGGCCATGACGCTATGGGGCGCGTGGACGACGTGACTGTCGAAGATAAATAAGGCCGGAGAAAACGGAAATGACGGGTCTGATGAAGGGCAAGCGCGGGTTGATCATGGGGCTTGCGAACGACAAGTCGCTCGCCTGGGGCATTGCCCGGGCGCTGCACGCGCATGGCGCCGAACTGGCGATTTCGTATCAAGGCGATGTAATGCTCAAGCGGGTAAAGCCGCTCGCCGACCAGCTCGGCTGCGATTTCCTGATCGATTGCGACGTCGCCGACATGGACAATCTCGACGCGGCCTTCGCTACGCTCGGCGCGCGCTGGCCGACGATTGACTTCGTCGTCCACGCGATCGGTTATACGAACAAGGAAGCGCTGCGCGGCAAATATGCCGATGTGACGCTCGACGACTTCCTGATGACGATGAACATCAGCGTCTACAGCTTTACCGCGGTCGCACAGCGCGCGGCGGCGATGATGACGCCCTTCGATCCCGAAACGGGCAAGGGCGGCGGGTCGCTGCTGACCCTCAGCTATTATGGCGCCGAAAAGGTCATCCCGCATTACAACGTCATGGGCGTCGCCAAATCGGCGCTCGAAACCAGCGTCAAATATCTCGCCAATGATTATGGCCCGCAGGGGGTGCGCGTGAACGCGATCTCGGCGGGGCCGATCAAGACGCTGGCGGCATCGGGCATCGGCGATTTCCGCCTGATCCTGAAATGGAACGAATATAACGCCCCGCTGCGCCGCAATGTCACGATCGACGATGTCGGCGGTTCGGCGCTCTATCTGCTCAGCGATCTGGCGAGCGGCGTGACCGGCGAAACACACCATGTCGACGCGGGTTACCACACCATCGGCATGAAACAGGAAGACGCGCCGGATATTGCGCTTGCCTGACGGTCTTGTCGTCCGTGCGGCGGGTGCGGAGGATGCCGATGCCATCGACGCCGTCATCCGCGCCGCCTTTGCCGGAACCCAATATGGGCATCAGGGCGAGGCCGAACTGGTGCGGATGATCGAGGCTGACGGCGACGCGCTGGCCTCGCTCGTCGCCGAACGGGGCGGCGAAATCGTCGGGCATGTCCTGTTCAGCCGCATGAATGTCGAAGCCGACGGCCGCGTCCTTGCGGCCGCGGGTCTCGCGCCCGTTTCGGTCGCGCCCGATCGCCAGGGGCAGGGTGTCGGCGATGCCCTGATCCGTGCGGGACTCGCTATGCTGCGCGGACAGGGTATCGCGATGAGCTTTGTGCTCGGCCATGAGAATTATTACCCGCGCTTCGGCTATTCGCCCGACCTCGCCGCCCGCTTCGTTTCGCCCTTTTCAGGCCCGCATTTCATGGCGATGATGCTGGACTCGGGCACGGCTCTGCCGCAAGGCGGAAGGGCCGATTACGCTCCCGCATTCGGCCGGATGGGATAGGGACTTATGAGTTTCAACAGCTTCGGGCGCGTCGTTCGCTTCACGACTTGGGGGGAAAGCCACGGCCCCGCGCTCGGCGCGGTCGTCGACGGCTGCCCGCCGCGCCTGTCGCTGTCCGAGGCCGACATCCAGCCCTTCCTCGACAGGCGCCGCCCCGGCCAGTCGCGCCACACGACGCAGCGGCAGGAGCCCGACCAGGTGCGCATCCTGTCGGGGGTGTTCGAGGGCAAGACGACCGGCACGCCGATCAGCCTGATGATCGAGAATGTCGACCAGCGGTCGAAGGATTATGGCGACATCGCGCAGGCCTATCGCCCCGGCCACGCCGATTATGCCTACGACGCCAAATATGGCATCCGCGATTATCGCGGCGGCGGCCGGTCGAGCGCGCGCGAGACCGCGGCGCGCGTCGCCGCGGGCGCCGTGGCGCGGCTGGTGATCCCGGAGGTTCAGATTCACGCCTGGGTCGCCGAAATCGGCGGCGATGCGATCAACCCGGAAAACTTTGACCTCGAAGAAATCGACCGCAATCCCTTTTTCTGCCCCGATCCGGCCGCAGCGCAGCGCTGGGAAGCGCTGATGGACGCCGCGCGCAAGGCGGGCAGTTCGCTGGGCGCGGTCATCGAATGCGCCGCGAGCGGCGTTCCCGCGGGGTGGGGCGCGCCCGTCTATGCCAAGCTCGACGCCGACCTTGCCGCCGCGATGATGGGGATCAACGCGGTAAAGGGCGTCGAGATCGGCGCTGGATTCCACGCCGCGCGGCTTCGCGGCGAGGAGAATGCCGACCCGATGCGGCCCGCGACCGACGGCAGCAACCGCCCCGATTTCCTGTCGAACAATGCCGGCGGCATCGCGGGCGGCATTTCGACCGGCCAGCCCGTCGTCGTGCGCGTCGCCTTCAAGCCGACCAGCTCGATCCTCACCCCCGTGCCCACGGTGAACAAGGCGGGCGAGGCGACCGACATCGTGACCAAGGGCCGCCACGACCCCTGCGTCGGCATCCGCGGCGCGCCGGTGGTCGAGGCGATGATGGCGCTGGTGCTCGCCGACCACAAGCTGCTCCACCGGGCGCAGTGCGGTTAGCTTGGTCGGGCTGGATTGAAACGCGATCTCACATCATGGCGTCATTCCGGCGAAGGCCGGAATCTCGCCGCCACGGCAGAACGCCATGGTGAGATTCCGGCCTTCGCCGGAATGACGATCGAGATGAAGATGAGCAGGCTCCGGTGGTAAAATGATCGACGTCGCCCGCGCCTTTGTCACCGAATATCAGGCGATCATCGGCCTGGTCGTCCTGGCGGTGATGTTCGTGGGCTTCGTTCTGGAACGCTTTCCGGCAACCGTCGTCGCGATCCTCGGCACCTGCACCTTCCTCTTTCTCGGCATATTGTCGGGGCGCGATCTTTTCTCTGTCTTTTCCAACCCGGCGCCGGTGACGATCGGCGCGATGTTCATCCTGTCGGGCGCGCTGCTGCGCACGGGCACATTGGACGCCATCGCGAGCCGGATCATCGCGCGTGCGCAGCGACATCCAAAGCTTGCGCTCGCCGAAATGTTCCTCGGCGTCTATGTCGCCTCGGCCTTCCTCAACAACACGCCCGTCGTCGTCGTGATGATCCCGATCATGCTCCGGCTGGCGGCGGCGCTCAACCTCGGCGCCAAGCGCCTGCTGATCCCGCTGTCCTATGTGGCGATCCTCGGCGGCACGACGACGCTGGTCGGCACCTCGACCAACCTGCTCGTGGCGGCCGTGGCGGAGGAAAATGGCCTCGACCGCTTCGGTATCTTCACCATCACGCCGGTCGGACTGGTCGCCGGGGTGGTCGGGGCTTTTGGGCTGTTGTCGATCGCGCGGCGCTTCCTGCCCGACGATACGCCGAACCAGATTGCGCTCAGCCAGGATCACCGTTCCTTCCTGTCCGAAGTGCGGATATTGAAGGGCGGCAATCTGGTGGGCCGCCGCGTCGGCGACGTGCCCTTCGCCAGGCGGGCCAACGTCAGGCTGGTCGGACTGAAGCGGGGCGGCGCGCTGCGCCGCACCGCGCTCGCCGACGAAAAGTTGCAGGCCGACGACCGGCTGGTGCTGCGGCTCGAACTGGCGGAGCTGCTGTCGCTGCGCGCGAACAAGAATGTCGCGATCGGGCTGACCGCGGGGCATGACGATGTCGAACAGGATGAGGAAGAGATCGTCGAGGCGATGATCGCGCCCAGCCATCCCGCGATCGGCCGCCGCCTGATCGAAATCCCGTTTCTGTCGGCGCTGCGCGTCCGCATCCTCGGCATCGCGCGCTTTCGCAAGACGCCGGGCCCCGACCTGCCCAATGCGCGCATCCAGGCGATCGACCGCGTGCTGGTTACCGGCCCGGCCGATCAGATCGAGCAGATGTACGGCAATCCGCACCTCTATGGCGTCGGTTCGACGACCGAACGCGAGTTTCGGCGTGGCAAGGCGCCGATCGCGATCGGCGCGCTGCTCGGCGTCATTCTGCTTGCCGCGCTCAACGTGATGGACATCGGCGTTGCGGCGATCATCGGCGTCGGGCTGATTCTCGTGACACGCTGCATCGACGCCGACGAGGCATGGGATTCGATCGACGGCAATGTGCTGGTGCTGATCTTCGCGATGCTCGCGGTCGGGCTGGCGCTCGAAAACTCCGGCAGCGTGGCGTTGGTGGTCGGCAAGCTTACCCCGATTCTGGTCGATGTGCCGCCGTGGGGGCTGGTGCTTGCCACCTATGCCATTTCGGTGCTGCTGACCGAGGTGGTGACCAACAATGCGGTCGCCATCCTCGTCACCCCGCTCGCCATTGCGGTGGCGCGCGATCTCGGCGTCGATCCCTATCCACTGGTCGTTGCGGTGATGTTCGCGGCGTCGGCCAGCTTTGCGACGCCGATTGGCTATCAGACGAACACGCTCGTCTATGCGGCGGGCAATTATCGCTTCGTCGATTTCCTGCGCGCCGGTATTCCCATGACCGTGTGCGTCGGCGCCGCGACGGTCGTTGCGATCAGCCTGTTGATGTAAACGCGCCGGTTGCGCGCCATTTTGGCCGCCGCTAGGGTCCGCGGCCTTACAGGTCGCAAGCAGGGGGAAGAATTGATGGCCGAAGCGAGCATCGTGATGCCGGCCGAGGGGCAGGAAGAAGCGCGCGCGCGGCGTCTGCAATGGCGTATGCTGATCGGCTTTGTTGTCGGCCTGCTCGCGGGGCTGGCCGCGCATTATGGCGCCGCGGGGCAGCCGTGGGTCGACGAGGTGATCTTCTATCTCGGCAAGGTTGGCGATGTCTTCCTGCGCCTGCTCTTCATGCTGGTCATCCCGCTGCTGGTATCGGCGCTGATCGTCGGCGTGGCCGAGATGGGCGAGATGCGCGCGCTCAAGACGGTGGGGCTGCGCACGCTGATCTACACGATTCTCGTGTCGACGATCGCGGTTGCGATCAGCCTGCTCGTCGTCAACCTGCTCCAGCCGGGCGCGGGCGTCGATCCGGAGGTCGCGCGCTCGCTGATCGCCGACGGCGCCGAGCGCGCAGGCAGCATCATCCAGACGAGCCGTGAGGCGAAGGCGGGGGCCGACGCGATCGTCGCGATCGTCCCCAATAATTTCTTCCTTGCGATGAGCCAGAACGACGTGCTTGCGGTGATGTTCTTTGCGCTGTTTTTCGGCATCGGGCTGATGATGGTGCAGACGCCGCAGACGCAGGCGTTGAAAAGCGCGATCGAGGGTGTGTTCGAGGTCGCGATGAAACTGATCGGGCTGGTCATCCGCCTCGCGCCCATCGCCATTTTTTGCTTCATGTTCAACCTTGGCGCGCAGTTCGGGGTCGACCTGCTTGTCCGCCTGTCGGCGTTTGTCGGCGTAGTGTTGCTGGCGCTGGGCTTGCAGATGTTCGTCGTCTTTCCGATCCTGCTCAAGACATTGGCCGGCAAATCGCCCATCGCCTTTTTCCGCGAAACGCAGGAAGCGTCGGTGATGGCCTTCTCCACCGCTTCGTCGAACGCAACCTTGCCGACGGCGCTGCGCGTCGCGCACGACCGGCTGCACCTGCCCGACCGGGTCGCGCGCTTCGTGCTCACCATCGGCGCGACCGCGAACCAGAATGGCACCGCGATGTTCGAGGGCGTGACGGTGATTTTCCTTGCGCAATTCTTCGGTGTCGACCTGACCTTGCAACAGCAGATCATGGTGATGGCGGTGTGCATCCTCGGGGGTATCGGGACGGCGGGCGTTCCGGCAGGATCCTTGCCGGTGATCGCGCTGATCCTCGCGATGGTCGGCGTTCCACCGGCGGGCATCGGGCTGGTGCTCGGCGTCGACCGCTTCCTCGACATGTGCCGCACGACGCTGAACGTCATCGGCGACCTGGTCGCGGCAACGGTCGTTTCGGCCGGGATCGACGATCAGCCCGAGGCGCGTGGCCCCGGCTGACCCTTTTACCTATTGATCGCGCACCTTGTTGGGCCGGTCGACGCGGTTGGCGCGCGCGCGAGGTGGCGGTGCCGCTGGCGTGCTCGCTCGCGGTGGCGGAGCCGACCGGACGGCCGGGCGCGCGACAGGGGGCGCGCTCTTTAAAACCGGCGCCGTGCCGGACGGCGCTGCGCCACTCTCCGGCCATTGCTGACGCGAGCGTTGCGTCGCGCGTGTCTCGCCCCGCCCGCGTGGCCGCGAATATATCTCGCCCGGTTCGGTCGCGGGCAGGTTGCGGATCGCTCGCGGCGTGCCGGTCATGCCTTCTGCGGGCCGTCGCGGACGCGCGCCACGCGGGCGATCGTCGTCGTGCGCATCGCGATTCCAGCCGGGCCGTCCCTTGCCGCGCCCGCGGTCGTCATCGCCGTCGCGGTCGCGATGCCAGCCAGGGCGGCCGGCTTTCCCGTCGCCGCGCTTGCCATGATATTTCCACCAGGCGCGCCGCCCGCCCCAATAGTTCAGATAATGGTCGCGCAGCGGATAGCGGTTGCGATAGCGGTCGAACATCCACAGCCCGTAGCCGGGGTAATAATAATTGTCGTACCAGCCGCCGCCAAAGCCGATCTGGACGAACCCGCTGCCATAATCGGCGGCGTCATAGCAATCATAGCCATAGCCGTCGTCATAGGCATAGCCGCCATAATCATAATAGGCATCGCCATAGCGCGCCGCGCAATCGCCGCGCGCAGCATAGCTCGCGCCATGGACGTCGCCATAATAGCATCCGGACAGCATCGTCGTCGCGAGCGCGCCGAATGCGATGGAAAGGGCGCGCGTGGAACGCATGGGCATGGACTCGGTCCTTCTCGGTCGGCGGATTGCGACCCTGGGGTCGAAACTGCCCGAGCCGAGTTGAATTTGCGGTGAATGGTGCGCAAAGCCTTACTTGCACCATTGTCAGTAGTGCGATACCCATCGGGCCAACGCCAGGATGGACAAGGATTCGACCCGATGAACGCGCCGACGCAAATCCACCCCGCCAGCAGCCGTTGGTCGGCCGCACGCTTCGGCCCCGATACGCAGCATTGGCTGCCGCGCAATCCCGACAGCGCGATCGACCATATTCCGGGCGAGGATGGGCTGCCCGTGATCGGCAACACGCTCGAACAGCTGCGCGACTACCCCGCCTTCGCGCGCCGAATGGTCGCCCGATATGGCCCCGTCTATCGCAACAACAGTTTCGGTGGGCGCAGCGTCGCGCTGCACGGGGCGGAAGCGAACGAGCTGGTCATGTTCGACCGCGACAAGATTTTCTCGTCCGAACAGGGCTGGGGGCCGGTGCTTAACCTCCTCTTCCCGCGCGGGCTGATGCTGATGGATTTCGACAGGCATCGCGCCGACCGCAAGCTTCTGTCGGTCGCCTTCAAGCCCGAACCGATGCGCCATTATGCCGAGGCGCTCAATGACGGGATCAGGGGGCGGGTTGCGAGCTGGAGCGGCAAGAGTTTCAAATTCTATCCCGCGATCAAGGAATTGACGCTCGACCTCGCCGCCACCAGCTTTCTCGGCATCCCCTGGGGGCCGGAGGCGGACAAGGTCAACAAGGCCTTCGTCGACATGGTGCAGGCGTCGATCGGCATCGTGCGCCGCCCGCTTCCTTTCACCGCGATGGGCCGCGGCGCCAGGGGCCGCGCCTATCTGGTCGATTATTTCAGCCGCATGGTCCCCGAACGCCGCGAAGGCGCGGGCGAGGACATGTTCAGCCAGATCTGCCGCACGCGCGACGACAATGGCGACCATATGAGTGTCGACGCGATCGTCGATCATATGAACTTCCTGATGATGGCGGCGCACGACACGATCACCAGCTCGATCACCACGCTCGTCTGGGAACTCGCGCGCCATCCCGAATGGCAGGACCGGCTTCGTGAAGAGATGCTCGCCGTCGCCCCTGCGGGCGAGGGCGTCGGGCACAACAGCCTTGGCGAGCTCGAGCTTACCGAATGGGCGTTCAAGGAAGCGTTGCGGCTCGTGCCCCCCGTGCCGAGCTTTCCGCGGCGCGCGCTCAAGGATTTCGAGTTCGGCGGCTATCGCATCCCCGCGGGCACCCCGGTCGGGGTCAGCCCCGCCTTCACGCATATGATGGAGGAGCATTGGCCCGAACCCCACAAGTTCGACCCGATGCGCTTTTCGCCGGAGGTCGCGCGCGGGCGGCATAAATATGCCTGGGTGCCTTTCGGCGGTGGCGCGCATATGTGCCTGGGGCTGCATTTCGCATACATGCAGGCGAAAATCTTTTTCCATCATGTCGTCACGACGCACCGGATCAGCATCGCGCCCGGCTATGCCCCCGAATGGCAGATGCTGCCGATTCCGCGCCCCAAGGACGGGCTGATGGTGACGTTCGAGCCGCTGACATAATCGTCGCCCTCGCGGGGGCGACCCGTTCCTTGCCGGGACGCCTCAAGTCCGTCATCTGGGGCGCGTGACGAGTCTCCGCCCCTATCTCCTCTGGTTCGCGGTCGCGCTGCTCCTCGCCTTCGCCGCGGTTCGCGGCGTGCAATGGATGCGCGATCATCCCGAACATGTCCCCGGCGCGCGCTTCGAGCTTGCGCACCCGCAGGGCTGGGCGACGCATCGCAAGCTGGTCGCGCTGGCCGACGACGATGCCGCCTGCTTCGCGGCCTTTGACCGCTCGGGCGCAGGCTATTTGCGGCGTCCGGTCGTGGGCGAGGGCGTGTGCCGCGCCAGCCAGCGGATGATTCTGACCGGCAACCGCCTCGTGCCGACGATGCGCCCCGCGAACGCCGCGCCCGGCTGCGCCGTCACCGCGGCGATGGCGCTGTGGACGCGCGATGTCGTGCAGCCGGCGGCCGAGCGTTATTTCGGGCAAGCGGTCGTCGAACTGGAAAATCTCGGCAGCTATAATTGCCGCAAAATCGCCGGTGGTGCAGCGCAGAGCCAGCATTCGACCGCCAATGCGATCGACATTTCGGCGTTCGTCCTCGCCGACGGCACGCGGATCGCGCTCATCAACGATTGGGAGCCCGGCGACCGGCGCAGCGAGTTCCTGCACGCCGTGCGCGACGGATCGTGCGGCCTGTTCTCGACAGTGCTGTCACCCGACCATAATGCCGCGCACGCCGATCATTTCCACTTCGATATGGCCGCGCGGACGGCTGGGTGGACGGTTTGCCGCTGATTAGACGGTAAAGCTTTCGCCGCAGCCGCAGGCGCCCTTGGCGTTCGGGTTGTCGAACACGAAGCCCGCGGCGAAGTCATCCTCTACCCAGTCCATGATGCTACCGATCAGATAGAGCACCGAGGCGCCGTCGATGTAGAAGGTGCCGCCGGGCGTCTCGATCTTTTCGTCGAACTTCGCCTCTTCGGTAACATAGTCGACCGAATAGGCGAGCCCCGAACAGCCGCGCCGCGGGGTCGACAGCTTGACGCCGATTGCGCCTGCGGGGGCAGCGGCCATCAGCTTCGCGATGCGCGCTTCGGCATTGGGCGTCAGCGTCACCGCGGCGGGACGGGGGCGGGTCTGCGTTTCAGTCACAATTGATTCCTTTCCCCGTTCGTGTCGAGTGAAGTCGAGACACCCATCGACGTGGCGCCCAGCCCGAGGGGCATCTCGACTTCGCTCGATGCGAACGGAAAATTGTTCAGGGCCTGCCTCACAACATCCCCAGTTCCAGCCGGGCCTCGTCGCTCATATTGGCGGGCGACCAGGGCGGATCCCAGACAAGGTTCACTTCGGCGTCGCCGACGCCCGGCACGGCGCCGACGCGCAGTTCGACCTCGCCCGGCATCGATTCGGCGACCGGGCAATGCGGCGTCGTCAGCGTCATCGTCACCAGCACATGTCCCTCGTCGATCTCGACATTATAGATGAGGCCAAGGTCATAGATGTTCACGGGGATTTCGGGATCGTAGATATCCTTGAGCGCCGCGATAACGGCCTCATAGAGATCGCCGCCGACCGCCGCGGGATCGACCGCCGCGGGCTTTGCGGCCAGGAAGCCCTCCAGATAATCGCGCTTGCGTTCCAGCTTTTCGGGCGCGGTTTCGGCGTCCAGCGCGCGCGCCTTCGGCGGCGCCGCGACGCGCGTGACTTCCTCGACCCTGATCGTCCGCTCCTCGCTCATCCGAAAATCCTTTCGACGCGGGCGAGGCCGTCGATCAGCGCCGCCACATCGTCGTCATTGCTGTACAAACCGAAACTCGCGCGCGCGGTCGCGGGCACGCCCAGATGCTCCATCAGCGGCTGCGCGCAATGGTGCCCGGCGCGGATCGCGACGCCGCTTTCGTCCAAGATAGTGCCGATGTCGTGCGGATGAACCCCCGCCATCGAAAAGCTGACGATTCCCGCGCTGTTTTCAGGGCCATAAAGGGTGATGCTGTTGCGCCGCGCGAGCGCTTCGCGCAGCGTGCCGACCAGCGTGCATTCGTGCGCGTAGATCGCCGCAACCCCGATCGTCTCGACATAATCGACCGCCGCCGCCAGCCCCAGCGCCTCGACAATCGCGGGGGTGCCCGCCTCGAAGCGGGTGGGGGCAGGGGCATAGGTCGTCCTGGCAAAGGTCACGCGGTCGATCATCGACCCGCCGCCCTGCCATGGCGGCAAGGCATCGAGCTTGTCGCTCCACAGCGCGCCGACGCCGGTGGGACCGTAAAGCTTGTGCCCCGAAAAGACATAATAGTCGCAGCCGAGCGCCGTCACATCCACCGGCAGGCGCGGCACCGCCTGGCATCCGTCGATCAGCAGCTCGGCGCCGACGCGATGCGCCAGTTCCGCCGCGCGCGCGACGTCGAGCGGGCTGCCGAGCACGTTCGACACATGCGCAAAGGCGACCATATTGTGCTCGGGGGTCAGGATTTTCCCCGCGGCGTCGAGGTCGATGCAGCCGTCTGCGGTCAGCGGGCACACATCGACCTGCCACCCCGCAAGCTGCCACGGCACGATATTGCTGTGATGCTCGAGCGTCGAGAGCAGCACGCGGCCCTTCTTGGGATGCGAATAGGCGACAAGATTGATCGCCTCGGTCGCCCCGCGCACGAAGGCGACCTGGTCCTCCTTCGCGCCGATGAAGCCCGCGATCCGCCGCCGCGCCGCCTCATAGGCCAGCGTCATGTCGGCCGAGCGCGCATAGACGCCGCGGTGGACGGTCGCATAGTCGCGCCCCATCGCCAGCGTGCAGGCGTCGAGCACAGCCTGCGGCTTCTGCGCGGTGGCGGCGGTGTCGAGATAATGCCAGCCGGGGGTGAGGCCGGGGAAGTCGGCGCGGACATCGGGGAAGGTACGGAGGGCGGTCGCGGTGCTCACACCAGTTCCCCCAGCTTCGCCAGCGCGAGCGCCTGTAGCTTTTCCTCATCCTCGGCGCCGTCGAACACGCCCGCGACGAAGGCCTGCAGCAAAATCTTCTTCGCCTCGGCGGGCGGAAGGCCGCGCGACTGGAGATAATAGAGGCTCATCGCGTCGAGTTCGCCGATCGCGCAGCCGTGCGCGCATTTGACGTCGTCGGCGAAGATTTCGAGCTCGGGCTTGGCGTTGGCGGTCGCGCTGCGGTCGAGCAGCATCGCCTTCACATCCTGTTCGCTGTCGGTCTGCTGCGCGTCGCGCGCGACGGCGACCTTGCCGAGATAGGTGCCGGTGGCGTTATTCGCTACAACCGAACGAATGGTCTGACTGCTGACCGCGCCGGGTTCCTCATGATGGATCGTGGTCACGATTTCCAATGTTTGGCCCGCACCGCCGATCTGGACGCCGCCAAGATGGAAGCGGGCTCCTTCGCCCAGGAAAGCTCGCAACGCGAGGCGGCCATATCCTCCGGCGATGTTGAGGACGTGCAGGTCAAGCTGTGCACCGGGTTCAAGATCGATCTCGACGTCACGAGCAACGCTTTTCGTAGCGTCGAGCACAAAGCTCATCGCATGCGTTTCATTCTCGCTGACGACAAATCGCTCAGTCTTGATCGGCCACAGATCGGCAACCGCGTCGATATCGCTATAGCGCCACGCTTCGTCACGCCGGGTCGGAAGCGCGATCATGGGGTCATACCCTTTTCGTCACCCCGGACTTGATCCGGGGTCCCGCTTCCTTCGCCGCCGAAAAAGCGGGATGCCGGATCAAGTCCGGCATGACGATGGAAGGGAAGGTGCGTGTGGATGTTCACGCCGCGATCTCCGCATAGCCTTCGCGTTCGAGTTCGAGCGCGAGTTCGGGGCCGCCAGACTTGACGATGCGGCCGGCGGCGAGGACATGCACGAAATCGGGCTGCACATAGTCGAGCAGACGCTGGTAATGGGTGATCAGCAGCACCGCCTTGTCCGGCCGCCGCATGATCGCGTTGATCCCGTCGCCGACGGTGCGCAGCGCGTCGATGTCGAGTCCGCTGTCGGTTTCGTCGAGGATCGCGAGGCGAGGGTCGAGGATGCCCATCTGCACCATCTCGTTGCGCTTTTTCTCGCCACCCGAAAAGCCGACATTCACCGGGCGCTTGAGCATGTCCATGTCCATCTTGAGCAGCGCCGCCTTCTCGCGCGCCAGTTTAAGGAACTCGCCGCCCGACAGCGGTTCCTGCCCGCGCGCCTTGCGCTGGGCGTTCAGGCTTTCGCGCAGGAACTGGACGTTCGACACGCCGGGGATTTCGACCGGATACTGGAAGCCGAGGAACAGGCCGGCGGCGGCGCGCTCGTGCGGGTCGAGGGCGAGGAGGTCGAGCGCTTCCGCACCCCGGCGAACGCCGGGGTCCAGGGCGGCATCCGCTGCGCTGTAAGTCTCTGGACTCGGGCTTTCGCCGGAGTGCAACGATGGCGAAAACATTACCGACCCCTCGGTCACCTCATACCCTGGCCGCCCGCCGAGCACATAGGAGAGCGTCGATTTCCCCGCGCCATTGGGCCCCATGATCGCATGAATCTCGCCCGCATTGATGCTGAGCGACAGGCCCTTCAGGATCGGCTTGTCGGCGACGGCGGCGTGGAGGTTTTCAATTTTCAGCATTTTCAGGAAACATCCTCTTCGGCCTTGTTCATCAATCGTTCCATCGCTGCCGCATTTCGGTTCGACATCCACAGGGTAAAGCGGGCCAGAAAGCTGTTCCCGGCGATGATTTGCGCCTTCAGTTTTTCAAGCGTGTCGAGCTGATCCCGCGACACGGTTTCAACGGTATCCAGCAGCTGCAAGCCCTGATCTTCTGGCTGCTGGCCAAGGTTCGAGCGATAGTCGTGGGCACGCTGTTTGAGCGCCCCGAAACGCGACTGAAGCTCGATGATCTGGTCCAATCGATCCATTATCTCACACTCCCCTCAAGGCTGACCCCCAGCGACCGCTGCGCCTCGACCGCGTCAAGCCGCTCCCCTTCGGGGGAGGGGTTGGGGTGGGGGCTATCGTCATCCGACCGACCCTTCCAGCGAAATCCCCAGCAGTTTCTGCGCCTCGACCGCAAACTCCATCGGCAACTGCTGCAACACTTCCTTCGCAAACCCATTCACGATCAGCGCCACCGCCTCTTCCTGTCCCAGCCCGCGCTGCATTGCGTAAAACAGCTGGTCGTCGCTGATCTTGCTCGTCGTCGCTTCATGCTCGACAGTTGCTGTGGGATTGCGGACCTCGATGTAGGGCACCGTATGCGCGCCGCACTGATCGCCAAGGAGCAAGCTGTCGCATTGGGTGAAGTTGCGCACCCCCTCGGCATTGGGCGCGACGCGGACGAGGCCGCGATAGGTGCCGCTCGACCTGCCGGCGCTGATCCCCTTCGACACGATGGTCGAGCGCGTGCGCTTGCCATTGTGGATCATCTTGGTGCCGGTGTCGGCCTGCTGGTAATTGTTGGTGACCGCGACCGAATAGAATTCGCCAACGCTGTCGTCGCCGTTGAGGACGCAGCTCGGATATTTCCAGGTGATCGCGCTGCCGGTTTCGACCTGAGTCCACGACACTTTCGACCGTGCGCCCTGGCACAGCGCGCGCTTGGTCACGAAATTATAGATGCCTCCCTTGCCTTCGGCGTCGCCCGGATACCAGTTCTGGACGGTGCTGTATTTGATCTCGGCATCGTCGAGCGCGACCAGCTCGACCACCGCGGCGTGGAGCTGGTTCTCGTCGCGCATCGGCGCGGTGCAGCCTTCGAGGTAGCTGACATAGGCGCCCTTGTCGGCGACGATCAGCGTCCGCTCGAACTGCCCCGTATTTTCGGCATTGATGCGGAAATAGGTCGAAAGCTCCATCGGGCAGCGCACGCCTTCGGGCACGTAAACGAACGTGCCGTCCGAAAAGACCGCGCAGTTCAGGCACGCGAAATAATTGTCGCGCATCGGCACAACGCGCCCGAGCCACTTCTTCACCAGCTCGGGATATTCGCGGATCGCCTCGCTGATCGACAGGAAGATCACGCCCGCGCGCTTCAGCTCCTCGCGAAAGGTCGTCGCGACGCTGACGCTGTCGAATACCGCGTCGACCGCGACCTTGCGCGCGCCCTCGACGCCGGCGAGCACTTTCTGCTCCTCGATCGGAATGCCGAGCTTTTTATAGACTTCGAGGATCTCGGGATCGACCTCGTCGAGGCTGCCGAGTTTCGGCTTGGGCTTCGGCGCCGCATAATAGTAAGCGTCCTGGTAGTCGATCGGCGGCACATTGAGCTTCGCCCAGTCGGGCGTTTCCATCGTCAGCCAGTGACGAAATGCCTTCAACCGCCAGTCGAGCATCCATTCGGGCTCGTTCTTCTTCGCGCTGATGAAGCGGATCGTATCCTCGGTCAGCCCCTTTGGCGCGAAGTCGGTCTCGATGTCGGCGGACCAGCCATGTTCGTAATCGGCGACGCGCAGTGCGGCCTCGCGGGCGGCCTGATCCTTCACGGGGGTTTCGATATTGTCGGTCATCTCTTTAACTCGTCGCCCCCGCGAAGGCAGGGGGCGTTGTCGGCTTGCTCGGCGGCGCGGGCACGGAATCGTCGGCGGCCCCCGCCTTCGCGGGGGCGACGGCGAGACTCGCGAGGCTGATGTTCGCCAGCGCCCCGCGCACTGCGCCGTTCACGACGCCCCAATGCGGTTGCACCTTGCAGCTGCCTTCGAGCGAGCAATCGTGCCGCCCTTCGGCGACGCAAGAGGTGAGGGCGATCGGTCCCTCGACCGCTTCAATGATATCGGCCACGCTGATCGCCGCCGCGGGCCGCGCGAGCCGCACCCCGCCGCCGCTGCCGCGCGACGCGACGAGCAGGCCGGCGCGGGCAAGTCCGCTCACCAGCTTTTGCGCGGTCGGGCCGGGGATACCCGTCTGTTCGGCCAGCATGCCTGCGTGAATCGGCACCGATCCGCACTGGCGCGCGGCGGCGCTCATCAACACCACGGCATAATCGGCAAGGTTGGACAGGCGCATGTTCTTTCCGTCGCAAATTGCGAACGATTCTTAAATGGAGTAATTTGCTCCACTTATATAGGAGAGGCTTGCGCGGCGCGCAAGCAAGCGTGGCCTCGCGCCGCGATAGAAAAGTTGCGGCGCAAAAAAAAGGCACCCACCCGGCCGAGGCCGAATAGGTGCCGAGATGAAGGTCTCAAGTCCTCGTCAAGGAGGATGAGCTCTTCTGGGTCGCGGATTTCGATTATGCGCAGCGGGCGATTCGCGATTGTATGGAAACGCCAAATCGTCAGGCTGCGCAATTTTTGATGGTTAACGCGCCGCCTTATGTTTCGGATACGATCGGGCTGACCTTGCCGGCAAGCTGTTTTCGGCCCGTGGTCGTCGCCTGCGTGTACAGGGTCGGGTTGCCGAGCTGACCGGGCGTCGCGCCGGCAAAGCGCTTGATCTCGCGAATCAGGTGCGACTGGTCGTAAAAGGCGTCGCCGAGCTGTGCCGCGTCGAGCCCTTCGCCGCGTGCGAGCGCCGAGGCCGCGCGCACCGCGCGATATTTGCGCGCGAGCATTCGCGGCGACAGGCCGTAATAATGTTTCGTCATCCGCTCGACCGAGCGGATCGACATGCCGGTGGCTTCGACCAGCGCCGGCACCTGCGGCGAAGGCGTGGCGGTCAGCCATTCGTCGACGGTGCGGATGAACCACATCGGCGCAGTCTCGCCGCGCGTCAGCACCTCGCGCGCGAAATTATTGCCGATCACCAGCTTCTCTTCGGCGGTGTCCGCTTGTTCGAGCGCGGCGGCGACCTCGTCGATCCAGGGGCCGAAGAGGTCGGCGGCATCCATCGCATCGTCGGTCAGCTTGTCGGCGTCGTCGCCCATCAGCGCCGCCCAGCCCGCGGGCAACATGCCGAAACCGAACATCGCGGTCGGGCCGTTGGCGATGGCGCGCACGCGGCCGCTGGTCGGCCCGACGATATTGGCGCGGCACGCGGGCGAATGATTGCCATCGGCGAAGATATATTCGCCATCGGCGACCGTCATGAAACGGAACTGCGGACGGTCGGCGCGCTCATATTCGTCGAACCGCGGCATGTTGATCCGCGCGATGTAAAAGCTCGACACCATCTCCGCCAGATCGGGATCGGGCGGAAAATAATGAAGCTCGAACGGCGCGCTGCCGTCCGCGCCTTTTGGCGAGGATGATGTTTGCGACATGACAGACCCAGACCCCGACGGCCTTTCCCCGGCCGCCCTTTATCTGAATCAAATCATTTGCTTTTCGGCGCCTTCCGTCAAGCGGCAATCGTCAACCATCTTAACCCTTTTCGGCGGCGATCCACGCCTCGACCCGCCGTTCGAGGATGTCGAGCGGCACCGGTCCCGATTCGAGCACGACATCGTGAAAGTGACGGAAATCAAAGTGTTCGCCCAGCGCCGCCTGCGCGCGCCCGCGCAGCTCCATGATCTTGAGCTTGCCGATCAGATAGGCGGTCGCCTGCCCCGGATAGACGATATAGCGCTCGATCGCCTTTTCGATGTCGCCGTCGGGGTTGGGGGTATTATCCTTCAGATATTGTATCGCCTGCTCGCGGCTCCAGCGCTTGTCGTGGATGCCGGTATCGACGACGAGGCGGCACGCGCGCCAAAGCTCCATACCCAGCCGACCGAAATCGCTATAGGGATCGGTGTAGAAACCCATGTCCTTCGCGAGTTCCTCCGAATATAACCCCCACCCCTCGGTATAGGCGGTGACGCCGCCAAAGCGGCGGAAGGGTGGCAGGCCGGTTAGCTCGGTCTGCACCGCGCGCTGGAGGTGATGCCCCGGCACGCCTTCATGGTAGGCGAGCGCCTCCAGCTCGGTCTTTGACATGTCCTTGAGGTTATAGAGGTTGACATAATAGGTGCCCGGCCGCGACCCGTCGGGCGAGGGCGACTGGTAAAAGGCCTTGCCCGCCGACTTTTCGCGGAACGCCTCGACGGGTTTGACCACCAGCGGCGCCTTGGGCAGCGTGTTGAAGAAGGCGGGGAGCCGCGCTTCCATCGCTTTCACATATTTGTCGACGTCGGCCAGATAGGCTTCGCGCGTCGTGTGATAAAATTGCGGACTGGTGCGCAGGTGGACGAAAAACTCCTGCAAACTACCCTCGAAGCCGACCTTCGCCATGATTGCCCGCATCTCGCCATGGATGCGCGCGACTTCGGCCAGGCCAAGGTCGTGGATCTGGCTCGCGGTCATGTCGGTGGTCGTATAATTGGCAAGCAGCGCCTCGTAATAGGCCTTGCCGTCGGGCAGGCGCCAGACGCCGTCCGCGGTCGGCGCGTTCGCCTGCTGGCGCTTCATTTCGTTGAGCAGGCGGGCATAGGCGGGGCCGGCGCTTTCGGTCCAGGCCGCCTTGGCGGCGGCGATCAGCCGCGCCTTTTCGGCATCGCTGACGTCGAGCTTGCCGACCTTCGCCCTAATGTCGTCGATCACCGCATTGTCGGGGCCGAGCAGATTGCCGATGTCGGAGATCAGATAGGCATAGACCCATTTCGGCGGCTGGATACCGCGCGCCGCGCGTTCGGCCGACTGCGCCGACAGCGTGTCGAGAAGCGGGCCGAGTCCGCGGATGCGCGAGACATAGGCTTCGGCCTCGGCGACATTGGCGACCCGGTGAATGTTGATCAGGAACGCGGGCAACTGGCTTTGCGCGCCATTCATCTGGTCGAAGATATAGTCATGGTTGCGGTAAGCGAACAGCCGCTCGGCGCGGGCCGCGGCGGCGTTGAACAACTCGAACGACAGCGCCTCGTCGGCGGACAGCGTCGCGGGGTCGAAGCTTGCGCGCATCGCCGCGGCGCTCGCCTGCTGCAATTTGTGACGCGCGACCGCGGCTTCGTCGCTGACGTCGTCCCAGCGGCCATAGTCGGCGTCGCGAATGCCGCGATACGCCTTGCTCTGCGGCGTCAGCGACAACAGCGCCGCATCGTAATTCTCAAAGAATTGCGCAAGGTCGGCGCCCGCCGGCACCGCCGCCGCCGCGGGGGGTGGTGCGCTCGCCACGGCGCCATCCTGGCCGGCCATGGGCGCACAGCCGGCCGCGGCGAACAAGACAAGGCCGGTGGACAAGCGAGCGAGGGTGCGGAGGTGCGACACGATTTTCTCCCGGTTTATGCGGATATAGCCGGGGGCTTGCCATAGCGCCGCCGCGCGCGCAATGGCGGGCCATGTCGCTTTTCGCCTCGCTCACCGATGCCGCCTATGCGCTCGCCCGCCCGCTCGTCCACGCCACCGATGGCGAGGCGGCGCATAATCTGACGCTCGCCGCGCTCCAGCCGATGCCGCGCGCGCGCCACGCCCTGACCAGCCCGGCGCTTGCGACCGAGCTTGCCGGACTGCGCTTCCCCAATCCCGTCGGACTGGCCCCCGGTTTCGACAAGGATGCGCGCGTCGCGCACGCGATGCCGCACTTCGGCTTCGGCTTTGTCGAGGTCGGCACGCTCACCCCGCTGCCGCAGGAGGGCAACCCGCGCCCGCGGCTGTTCCGGCTGGTCGAGGATCGCGCGATCATCAACCGCATGGGCTTCAACAACGGCGGGCAGGCGGCGGCGGCGGAGCGTATCGCCTGCCTGCGCCGCCATGGCCTGCCGACGCCGCTCGGCATCAACATCGGCGCGAACAAGGACAGCGCCGACCGCATCGCCGACTATGCGAAGGGCACGGCGGCGATGGCGCCGCTCGCCGACTATCTCACCGTCAATATCAGCTCGCCGAACACGCCGGGGCTTCGCGCCTTGCAGGACAAGAGCGCGCTCGAAGCGCTGCTCGACGGCGTCGCCGCGGCCCAGCCCGTTGGCACAGCCAGGCCCGTATTCCTGAAGGTCGCGCCCGACCTTGAGCCCGCCGACATCGACGATATTGTCGCGGTCGCGCTGGGCAAGGGGCTCGCGGCGGTGATCGTGTCGAACACCACCATAACGCGGTCGGCGCTGGTATCGCGCCACGCCGCCGAAGCGGGCGGCCTGTCGGGCGCGCCGCTGGCCGAACTCGCGCTCCAGCGCGTGCGTGATTTCCGCGCCGCGAGCGGCGGCAAGCTGCCGCTCGTCGCCGCAGGCGGGATCGCGTCGGCGAGCCAGGCGTGGGAGCGCATCCGCGCGGGCGCCAGCCTGATCCAGATCTATTCGGCGATGGTCTATGAAGGGCCGGGCCTCGCGGGCCGCATCGCGCGCGGGCTGGAGACGCTGGCGGCGCGCGACGGCTTTGCGCGGGTGAGCGACGCGGTGGGGGTGGAGAAGTAAAATCCCCTCCCGCAAGCGGGAGGGGTAGTGAGACTTGCGAGCTTTGCTCGCTAGTCGCAGCGGGGTGGGGAATCGCACCGTCGCTGCCCACCCCTAACCCCTCCCGCTTGCGGGAGGGGGACAGGACTTGCACTCCCTCCGCCCCCGCGCCAATGTCGCGCACATGCTGAACCGTCTCCTCGCGCTCGTCGCTTTCGTTTCGCTCGCTTGCCCCACGCTCACCGCCGCGCAGGGTGTCACCTCATCCGCCGATCCGCGCGCGACCGAGGCAGGGCGCGCGATTCTGCATCAGGGCGGAACCGCCGCCGACGCCGCAATTGCGATGGTCGCCGTGCTCACGCTCGTCGAACCGCAATCGAGCGGCATCGGCGGCGGCGGCTTCATGCTCCATCACAACGCCAGCGACGGCAGCCTATCGACGATCGACGGCCGCGAGACCGCGCCCGCCGCCGCAACGCCCGACCGCTTCCTCGGCCCCGACGGCAAGCCGCGCGGTTTCATGGACGTGGTGCCCGGCGGGCTGTCGGTCGGCGTTCCCGGCAACGTCCGCCTGATCGAAATGGCGCATAAAAAATGGGGCAAGCTCGAATGGAAGGCGCTTTTCCAGCCGGCGATCGAGCTTGCTGAAAGCGGTTTCGAGGTCACCCCTGCGCTCCACAACTGGCTCGTCCGGTTCGAGCCCGTCTGGAAGGATTTTCCCGAGGCGCGCGCGATCTATTATGTCGATGGCAAGCCCGCGCCGGTCGGCACGCGGCTTCGGAACCCGGCCTATGCCGCACTGCTCCGCGACATCGCCGCGCGCGGTCCCGATGCCTTTTACAGCGGCGCCAATGCGCGCGCGATAAGCGAGGCGGTGGGCAAGGCGCCGCGCAATCCCGCGACGCTGACGCTGAAGGATCTGGCGTCCTATCAGGCCAGGGAACGCCCCGCGGTCTGCACCAGCTATCGCATCTACAAGGTCTGCGGCATGGGGCCGCCCTCGTCGGGCGCCACCACGGTCTTCGGCATCCTCGGGATGCTCGAAGGCTGGGATATGAAGGCGATGGGCAAGGACAATCCGATGAGCTGGCACCTGCTCGCCGAAGCGATGCAGCTGTCCTATGCCGATCGCGCCGCCTATCTTGGCGATGCCGATTTCGTCGACGTGCCGGTGAAAGGCCTGCTCGACAAATCCTATCTTGCGCAGCGCCGCCAGCTCATCTCTCCCTATGGGGCGGCGGGTCGCTATGATCCGGGCACCCCGCCCGGAGCGGCGCCACGCGCCGCCGCGCCGCCGGTCGACGAGCAGGGGACGACGCATTTTGTCGCCGCCGACGCCGCGGGCAATCTCGTTTCGATGACTTCGACGGTCGAAAGCATCTTCGGCAGCCAGCTGATCGCGAACGGCTATTTCCTCAACAATGAGCTCACCGATTTCGACTTTACGCCGACGAAGGACGGCGTGCCGACCGCGAACCGCGTGCAACCGGGCAAGCGGCCACTGTCCTCGATGTCGCCGACGATCGTCTATGGCCCCGACGGCAAGGTGGTGCTTGCGGTCGGCTCGGCGGGGGGCAAGCGCATCATCATGCATGTCACCAAGACGCTGATCGGCGTGCTCGACTGGGGCCTCGGCGTGGACGAAGCGATTGCGCTTCCCAATCTCTTTTTCGGTCGCCAGGGCGTGCTGATCGAGGACAATGAGGCGGGGCGGGCGATCGCCGCGAAAATGCGGCCTTTCGGCTACAGCTTCACGCCCACCGACCTCGGCTCGAAACTCAACGCCATTGAACGCACGGCGGAGGGGATGCGCGGGGCCGCCGATCCGCGCGGCCCCGGCACCTCGGCGGTCGACGGCGCGCCGCCGCAGGGGTAATTGTCCTATTCGGCCCCGTCATCCCGGCGAAGGCCGGGATGACGGGACTGCTTACGGACTTCTATCGCGCGGCGATTGCTCCTAAGAATGGACCAAATAATAAGATTATCCTCCCGAGGAGAGCGAGAGGCATGAAGCTGGAAAATCCCCATCTCGACCATTTTCCCAGCCTGGTTGCGATGTTCTTCGACCGCGCGGCGCGCGGCGGCGACGATCCCTTTCTGTGGCACAAGGCCGACCGCGCGTGGCAGGCGCTGAGCTGGCGCGAGGTCGCCGAACAGGTCGCGGCGCTCGCGCATAATTTGCGCAAGCTCGGGCTGAAAGAGGGCGACCGGGTGGTGCTGGTGAGCGAGAACCGCCCCGAATGGTGTATCGCCGACCTCGGCATCATGGCCGCGGGATGTATCACCGTCCCGACCTACACGACCAACACCGAGCGCGATCATCAGCATATCCTCGACAACAGCGGCGCGCGCGCGGTGATCGTCTCGACCGCGAAGCTCGCCCGCGTGCTGATGCCCGCGGTGATGCGGTCCGACGCGCATATCGTCATCACCATGGAAAGCCTGCGCGTCGGGCAACAGGGCGAGGTGTCGGTGCATGATTGGGCGCCGATGGTTACCGGCGGCGCGGCATGGGTCGAGGAGACCAAGGCGCGCGGGCTGGGCGTCAAGCGCGAGGATACCGCCTGCCTGATCTACACCAGCGGCACCGGCGGTGCACCGCGCGGGGTGATGCAGCATCATGGCGCGATCCTGCACAATGCCGCGGGCGCGGCCGAGATCCTGGTCAATGATTTCGGCATCGGTGATGAAGAAGTGTTCCTCTCCTTCCTGCCGCTGAGCCACGCTTACGAACATTCGGGCGGCCAGTTCCTGCCGATCATGGTTGGCGCGCAAATCTATTACAGCGAGGGGCTGGAAAAGCTCGTCTCGAATATCGAGGAAACGCGCCCGACGATCATGGTCGTCGTCCCGCGGCTGTTCGAGGTGATCCGCGCGCGGATGATCAAGGCGGTCGAGAAACAGGGCAAGCTTGCGAACTGGATGCTGAGCCAGGCGCTGCGCGTCGGCGAAAAACATTATGAGCGGCGCATGGGCGTGCTCGACCGCCCGGTCGACTTGCTGCTCAATCGGCTGTTCCGCCCCAAGATCCAGAAAAGGTTCGGCGGCCGGATAAAGGCGCTGGTGTCGGGCGGCGCGCCGCTCAACCCAGAGATCGGGGTGTTCTTCCACTCGATCGGCCTGACGCTCTTGCAGGGCTATGGCCAGACCGAAGCGGGACCGGTGATCAGCTGCAATCGCCCCAAAACCGGGCTCAAGATGGACACCGTCGGCCCGCCGCTGATGAACACCGAAGTGCGCATCGCCGACGACGGCGAAATCTGTGTGCGCGGCGAGCTGGTGATGAAAGGCTATTGGCGCAACGCCGGGGAGACCGAGCGCGTGCTGATCGCCGACCCCGCCGATCCTGGGGGCGCGCCGTGGCTCCATACCGGCGACATCGGCCATATCGACGAGGCGGGGCGCATCGTCATCACCGACCGCAAGAAAGACCTTATCGTCAACGACAAGGGCGACAATGTCTCGCCGCAGCGCGTCGAAGGGATGCTGACGCTACAACCCGAGATATTGCAGGCGATGGTCTATGGCGACAAGCGCCCGCATCTTGTCGGCATTCTGGTTCCCGATCCCGAATGGGCGGCGGAATGGGCCGAGGCCGAAGGGTTGCCAAAAGAGATGAAGCTGCTGCGCGAACATGAAAGGTTCCGCGCGGCGATCCGCGCCGCGGTCGATCGCGTGAACGGTCAGCTTTCGGTGATCGAAAAGGTCCGCAAGTTCGACTTTGCCGACGAAGCCTTCACGATCGAGAATGAGCAGATGACGCCATCGATGAAGATCCGCCGCCATGTGCTGCGCGAGATTTATGCCGACAAGATTGCGGCGCTTTATAAGGCATGATCGTCGCCTTCGCGGGGGCGGCGCTTCAACAGTGGCAGACGGGGTGCGACCCGAAGAGCTCGGCGCAAACCGGCGCCCGCCTGCGACCAAGCCCGTGGGCTCAGCCTTCGCCCCCCGCCGGTTTGCGATAGGGGACGAACTCGCCAAAAACACAGGTCGGGCCACGAATACCGCTCGTCCGGTCGACCAGGTGAAAGAAATCGCCTTCGCAGGTCGACGATCCGAACTGGCGCACGACCATGATGTCGCTGTCGCGCGCGAGGCCGGGGCAACTGCCTTTGAGGTCGTTGCGATACACGAGCTTGCCGCTCGCGCGGTACAAGAGGATGCTGTCCGACACGCGGATCGTGTCGTTGCTGCGGTAATTGGGCAAGCATTTCAGCGGCGCGCCGGGCACCTTGCCCGCGAGCTGCCTGTCCAGCCGTTCGGCCTGTTTCGGGGTCAGCGCCGCCGCGCCGGGTTCCCCCGACCCCGCAGGCGCGCAGCTTGCGGCGAGCGGCGCCGCCGCAACGGCCAGCGCGGCCGCCATCGGGTTCAGCTTGGCCATGAAAACGCTCCTTGTAACGGGTCAGAATAGCCGCGGCCGATGAACCCGCGCTGAAGGCGCGGCGTCATCACGCCATATCCTTGAGCGCGCGGATGCGCGCCAGTTCGGCGGCGTCGGGCGCGCGGAAAAAGGGATTGGTCGCGCGTTCGGCGCCGATGCTCGTCGGCACCGTCGCCTCGCCCGCGGCGCGCGCGGCCTCGACCGCGGCGAGCCGCGCCGCCAGCGCTTCGTTGCCGGGGTCAACGCTGATCGCGAAGCGGGCGTTGGACAGCGTATATTCGTGCGCGCAATAAACGCGCGTCGCGTCGTCGAGCATCGCCAGCTTTTGCATATTGGCGAACATCTGCTCGGCCGTCCCCTCGAACAGGCGGCCGCACCCCATCGCGAACATCGTGTCGCCGACGAAGATCGCGGCGTCGTCCGCGAAATGATAGGCGATGTGGCCCGCTGTGTGCGCCGGGACGTCCCAGACCTCTGCGACATGTTCGCCGAGTCGCACCATATCGCCGCCCGTCACCCGAACGTCGAGTGTCGGGATACGTTCATATTCGGCTGCGGGGCCGGTGATCGTGCACCCCGTTGCTTCCTTGATCGCCGCGTTGCCGCCGGTGTGATCGGGATGCCAGTGCGTGTTCCAGATGTCGGTGATCGTCCAGCCGCGCTCAGCCGCCGCCGCCAGCACGGGATCGGCGACCGCCGGATCGACCACCATCGTCGCCTCGCTGGCCGGATCGTGGACCAGCCAGACATAATTGTCGCTGAGGACAGGAATCCGGACGATGTCGAGTGCAGCCACCATGTCTCCTTTCCGGTTCTCGCATCCACAGACGGAGCGGATGCCAGCGGACCTTGGTGGTTCATCCTGCCACAGCCGCCGCGGAAAGTCTCGCTTCCCGCGCGGCAGCGTCTTACCAGCTTCCCGTGTTCGGCATCGACGCCCAGGGTTCCTGCGGCGGCAGATGGCCGTCCTGGAGCAGCTCGACCGAAATGCCGTCGGGCGATCGGACGAAGGCCATATGGCCGTCGCGCGGCGGGCGGTTGATCGTCACCCCGGCGTCCATCAGCCGCTGGCACGTCGCATAAATGTCGTCGACCCGGTAAGCGAGGTGCCCGAAGTTGCGGCCGCCATCATATTGTTCGGGCGCGCTGCCGTCCGCGGGCGGCCAGTTATAGGTCAGCTCGACCTCGGCAACGCCCGCCTGACCGGGGGCGGCGAGGAAGATGAGCGTGAAGCGTCCGGCCTCATTGTCGAAACGGCGCACTTCCTCCAGCCCGATCAGCCTGAAGAATTCGATGGTGGCTTGGGGGTCCGACACGCGGATCATCGTGTGAAGATATTTGGTCATATGCCCATATTAGGCGCGCAGGCGCCGCCCTTCAAACGCTTCAAACAAGGATACGAATGCATCGGGCACCGGGGCCGTCGCGCCTTGCGCTTCCTCGACATGGACGTTGACGATCGTGCCCGCGGCGCGAAGCTCGTCCCTGTCCTTGCCGTGCAGCTCGAACAGAAAGGTCATCGAACTGCGGCCAACACGCGCCGCGCGCACGCAAATGTCGATCTCTTCGTCCAGCAGGATCGGCGCCTTGTAATCGACCTCGGCGCGCGCGACGTGAAACTCCGGGCTGTCGCGCAGCGGCCAGCGGTCATAAACCCCCGCCGCGCGCCAGTATTCGGTGATGCCGAGGTCGAAATACTCGAGGTAACGGCTGTTGAACACCACCGCCTGCGCGTCGATCTCGGCATAGCGGACGCGCTTGGTGACGTGAAATCGAAAGTCGCTGCGAGCCATATCTGTCCTCTAACTGTTGGTGAGTCGCGCCACCGTATCGATCAATAACGCGATGTCGCCGTCGCGCGACAGGCGGTGGTCGCCGCCCTTGACGAGCGTGACCTGCACATCGTCGCTGGCGAGCGCTGCCGACAGGCGCAGGCTGATGTCGGGCGGGACGTCGCCATCCTCCTGCCCGTGCAGCAGCCGCACCGGGCAGGCGAGGGGGATTTCGGCATCGAGCAGCCGGTTCGCCTCGCCCGACTGGAAAAAGCCGCGCGTCGTCACATAGGGCTGGTCGCCATAGGGCGTCTCCTCGACCAGCGCGCCTTCGGCAAGGATGATCGCCTTTTCTTCCGCCGTGAAACCCCAGTCGGTAAAGTCGGGCGCCGCAGCGATCCCGACCAGCCCTGCGATGCGACCCGGCCCGTCGCGCTGGATTATCGCGAGCGCGGTCAGCAGCATCAGCCAGCCGCCCATCGACGATCCGACAAGGAGGACGGGGCCGTCGACCTTTGCGTCGAGCAGGTCGAGCACATCGCCGCGCCAGTCGAGCAGGGTCTGCTCGGCGAACAGCCCGTCCGACAGCCCGCACCCCGCATAATCGAGCAACAGGCAGGCGCGTCCCTCGGCGGCGGCCCAGTCGAACAGCGCGGTCGCCTTGCCTCCCGCCATGTCGGACATATAGCCGGGCAGGAAGACGATCGCGGGGCCCGCGCCCGGCGTGAAGCGATAGGCGAGCCGCGGGCGGCCGGTGCGGTCGAGATAGTCGGGCGCGGCAAGGTCGCTCATTCGCTGATTCCGTTCGTGTCGAGCGAAGTCGAGACACCCATCGGGACGGCGCCATGTCGAGGGGCATCTCGACTGCGCTCGATGCGAACGGGATATCGTGCGTGGAGGAAACGCACCGTGCTCAGATCACCCAGTCGACGGTGCTCATCTGCGCCACCGCCTGTCCCTTGGCGCGGCGCTGTTCGACCATGATCCGGTTGAGCCGCTGGATCGTGTCGCTGCCCGTGGTGATGCACCATCCCGGCACGAGCGCATGAACCAGCGCGCACAGCCCGCCCCAGATCATCGTCACGCCAAAGCGTGAGGCGACGAAGAAATGCTCGACATAGCTTTCATCGACGCTTCTGGGATGATCGACGAACAGGCGTTTGAACATGATGGCGACCCCTTGCTGCGGCTGGGTGCCGCCCTAGCGGTCCTGCGGAGCAGTCGCAAGGGCGGTCGGTCCCTAGCGATGTCCGGCGCCATGGCGCAGCCGCCAGTTCAGCAAGTGCGCCGACACCAGCGCGATTGCGCCCGCCGAGCTGACCAGGCGGTCGGCGCTTTCGGGGTCGGCGGTCACCAGCCATGTCTCGTGCGCGGCAAGGCCGAGCGTCAGCAGGGCAAGCCCCGCCGCCGCGAGCAGGAGCGGCGTCCACCGGCGATGACGCCGCCAGCCGTCGGTCATCGCGACCAGCGCGGCGGGCAGGGCGAGCAGCAGGATCGCGGCGTGCAGCCACTCGGGCAGACGGAGCCAGCCGGACAGGGTGGGCGCGACCAGCAGCGCGAGCGGCAATGCAAGGCAATGAACGAGGCAGGCCGACGACAGGGCGATGCCGGCAAGGTCCGCGGTCCGGGCGCGCGGCGAGGGGAGGCACATGGGGTTTCCTTCGCGGGAGGGGTGTGCGATGCCAGACAATGATACATTGTATCATTGCAAGCGCTGTTGTGAATCCGCCCCTTGCCGCCCCTGTCGCATACTGGCAAAGGGGCGCGGCGATTTTGCCCTGAAAGGCCGATTTTTCGATGTCCCAGATGATCCGCGTCACCCTTCCCGATGGCTCTGCCCGTGAAGTCGCGCGCGGGACCACCCCGGCCGAGATTGCCGCCGCGATCGGTCCGGGCCTCGCCAAGGCCGCGCTCGCCGCACGGATCGACGGCGAGCTGCGCGACATCATGCGCCCGCTGGAAGAAGACACCAACCTGTCGCTGGTGACGAGCCGCGACGAGGCCGACGCGCTGGAACTCGTGCGCCACGACTATGCGCATGTGCTGGCGGAGGCGGTGCAGAAGCTGTTTCCCGGCACGCAGATCACCTTCGGCCCCGCGACGAGCGACGGCTTTTATTACGACTTCGCGCCGACCGCCGAGCATGGCCCGTTCCGCGACGACGAGCTGCCGCTGATCGAGGAGGAGATGCGCCGCATCATCGCCGCCGACAAGCCGCTGCGCCGCGAAGTCTGGGATCGCGACGCGCTCATCGCGCGCTGGCGACGGGATGGCGAGACGTTCAAGGCCGAATGGGCCGCCGAGCTTCCCGCGGGCGAAGAAATCAGCGTCTATTGGTCGGGGGACGACTGGATGGACATGTGCCGCGGGCCGCACCTTGCCTCGACGGGCAAGCTCGACCCGGCGGCGTTCAAGCTGACGCGCGTTTCGGGCGCCTACTGGCGCGGCGACCAGAAAAACGCGCAATTGAGTCGCATCTACGGCACCGGCTGGCTCAACCGGAAGCAGCTCGCCGAACATCTCGTCCGGCTGGAAGAAGCCGCGAAGCGCGACCATCGCCGGCTGGGGCAGGAGATGGACCTGTTCCATCTGCAACAGGAGGCGCACGGCTCGGTCTTCTGGCACCCCAACGGCTTCGTCGTGTGGCGCGAGCTGGAGGCCTATATGCGCCGCGCGATCGACGCCGCGGGCTATCGCGAGGTCAAGACGCCGCAGGTGATGGACGCGCGCCAGTGGGAACGGTCGGGCCACTGGGGCAAATATCGCGAAAATATGTTCGTCATCCCCGACGAGGTGCCGAACACCGAGGACGAAGGCCCGATCGTCTCCGACGATGCCGAGTGGATGGCGCTGAAGCCGATGAACTGTCCGGCGCATGTGCTGATTTTCCGCCAGGGCATGAAAAGCTATCGCGACCTGCCGCTCCGCCTCTACGAAAATGGCTGCTGCCACCGCAACGAGCCGCACGGCGCGCTGCACGGGCTGATGCGCGTGCGCCAGTTCACGCAGGATGATGCGCATATCTTCTGCCGCGAGGATCAGATCGTCGAGGAAGTCCGCAATTTCTGCGTGCTCGCCGATCGCATCTACAAGGATTTCGGCTTTACCTATGCCATCAAGCTCGCGCTGCGTCCCGAAAAGCGCTTCGGCAGCGACGAGATGTGGGACAAGTCCGAAGACGAACTGCGCAATGCGGTGGTCGAGGCGGGGCTTGCGACCGAGCAATATGGCTGGGAGGAACTGCCGGGCGAAGGCGCCTTCTACGCGCCCAAGCTCGAATGGCACCTGACCGACGCGATCGGCCGGACGTGGCAGGTCGGCACGATCCAGTCCGACCGCGTGCTCCCCGACCGGCTCGACGCGTCGTATATCGGCGAGGATGGCGAGCGGCATCGCCCGGTGATGCTCCACCGCGCGATCTTCGGCAGCTACGAGCGTTTCATCGGCATTTTGATCGAGCATTTCGCGGGTCGCTTCCCGACCTGGCTCGCGCCCGTGCAGGCAGTGGTTGCGACGATCGTCAGCGATGCCGACGATTATGCGAGGGCCGCGACCGAACAGCTCACCGCCGCGGGTATCCGAACCGAGAGCGATCTGCGCAATGAAAAGATCAACTACAAGGTCCGCGAACACAGCCTCGCCAAAACCCCCTACCTGCTCGTCGTCGGCAAGCGCGAGGCCGAGGAGGGCACGGTCGCGATCCGCACGCTCGGCCAGGACGGCCAGCGCGTCATGCCGCTCGCCGAAGCGATCGCGATGCTGAAGGCTGAAGCGACCCCGCCGGACCTTCGCGTCCGGTGAGCGCGGTCGGCCTCGGCCGCCACGCCGCGGACGAGCGGTTGCCGCGCCATCGCCATGCCGAGGGCTATATCGCGGTCGTGCTCGGCGGCGGATATGAGGAGGCCGGCGACGCAGGGCGGTTTACCCTGCGGCCCGGCATGGTCGTCGTCCATGGCGGCTGGACCGCGCATCTCGACCGCTTCGGCGTCCATGGGGCAGAGGTGCTCAACCTGCCCCTGGCGCCAGGGCTGGCGCCAGGGGTTGGCACGATAGACGATCCCGACGCCGCGGCGCGGCTCGCCGAGCGCGACCCGCGTGCCGCGACGGCGTTCGTTGCCGAGCGGTTCCGCGCGAGCGATGAGCGACACGCCGACTGGCCCGACCTGCTCGCCGCCGCGCTCAGCGCCGATCCGGACCTTGCGATCGCGTCATGGGCGCGCGGCATCGGCCTCGACCCCGCATCGGTCAGCCGCGGTTTCGCACGCGCCTATGGCGCCAGCCCCAAACGCTTCCGGATCGAGGCACGGACGCGCCGCGCCCTTGCCGCCTTGTCCGGCTGGCGCGGCACGCTCGCCGATCTCGCCGCCGATCAGGGTTTCGCCGATCAGGCGCATATGGCGCGCGCCATCGCCGCGATGACCGGGGTGCCACCGATCCGCCTGCGGGCAAAGTCCGTTCAAGCCAGCCGAGGGCCGCGCCGCTAGGCAGCGGTCATGCACCGCCGAAACCTCCTCGCCGCCGCGCTCGCCGCGCCCGCCCTTTCGCTCCTGCCTGCCGTCCCTGCCCTCGCGCAGTCGCAGCGCCCGCCGATGCGCACGCGGTGGAAGGTTCGCGCCTCCGAAGGCTTCGATGCGCTCGCCTTTCTCGGCCCGCTGGCGGGCGGCGAGCTTTACCTTCCCTATTACAAGGCCGACGCCGACGCCTTCGCCGCGGCGCTGCCTGCCGCCCCGCGCGCCGACATCGCGGCGCTGTGGCAAGAGGCCGAGCGCGCGCAGTTTGGGCTGCTTGGTCCCAACCTCTCGGTGCTCTTCTCGAACGGCAATGATGGCGATCTCGCGGCGCTGATCGCAGCGGCGGCCGACCCGGAGGCGCGACTGCTGCCCGCCTATCGGACCAGCCCCTATTGGGCCGAGGCCGACTGGCGCTGGTTCGTCGGCGTGGCGCCGCGGCTGCGCGCCGTGTTCGAGGCGATGCAGGCGGCGGGCTTTGCCGCGTTTCGCCAACGCCGTATCGGCGATATCGACGCGCGCATCGCCGAACTGACGCGAAGCCTCGGCGATTATGACGTGATCCGCTGGCACGAAAAACTCACGGGGCGCGGATTCGACCCGCAGATCGAGGTCGTGCTGCTGCAATTCTGCAAACCGCACGGGATCAAGGTGCAGGGGCAGACTTTCCTGCAGGCGACCGACTGGGGCGTGCCGATCACCGTGCGCAACGCCGCGCACGAAATGCTGCATCCGCCGGTGCCGATGGACGGACCCGCGGCGACCGCGGCGCTGGCGCTGCTCGCCAAAGACCCGCTGATCCCGCGCATCGTCGCCGAGCATGATCCCAAATGGGGCTATACGACGCTCGAAGGGATGTTCGATGAGGATCTGGCGCAGGCGCTCGACCAGCTTATCAGCGAGGCTTTGGGCGTCGCGCGCAACCCCGCCGACCGATGGCGCAAGGCCGATGACGGCATCCATGTGCTCGCGGGCGCGATTTACGGAATGTTGCGGCAGGACCGCTGGACCGAAACCGGCGGCTCGATCGAGGCTTGGCTGGCGGGCGCGGTGCGCGCGGGGCGTTTCGATCCGCCGCGGCTCCACGCGATCGCGGCGCAGATACTCGAACGGCCGGTGAACGCGCTCTGGCCGCTCGGCTGAGGGACTAGCCGGTCGAACCACAACGCGGTATCGGCCGCGCGATGAACGGCCTGTCCCAATTTGTCGGCTTCGCGCCGCTGACGCTCGCCGGCGCCGCCGCGATGACCTTTGGCGCCGCCTATGTTCGCGGGCTCACCGGCTTCGGCATGGCGATCATCCTCGTGCCGTTGCTTGGGCTCATCATGCCGCCGGGCGAGGCGGTGGTGTTGGGCATCCTTTTGCAACTGCTCATCGGACCTGTGGGTATTCGCGTCATCGTTGCCGATGCCGACCGCGCGACCGCCTGGCCGATCGGCCTGCTCGCGATGGCGCTGACGCCGCTCGGCATGGTCGCGCTCGATCACACCCCCGCCGACCTCGCGCGCCTGCTCATCACGCTCGCCGCGGTCGCCGCCTTCGTCGCGGTGCTGCTTCCCAAACAGGTGGAGGGGCACCGGCCCGGCAAGCTCGCGGTCGCGGGCACGGGAATAGCCTCGGGAATCCTCACCGGCTTCGCCGCGATGCCCGGCCCGCCCGTCGTGCCCTTCTATCTGCGCCGCCGCGTCGAGCCCAGGGTCGCGCGCGCGTCGATGCTGATGATCTTCTTCATGACCGCGATCGCGGGCACGTTGGCGGCGCTCTGGCTGGGCATCGCCAGCTGGCGGCTGCTGATCGTTTCGCTGATCCTCTTTGCGCCGATGTGGCTCGGCAACCGCGTCGGCGCCCGCCATTTCGGCCGCGTCGCCCCGCACATCTGGCAGGCGATGGTCGCCCTCGTGCTGGGTGTTGCGGCCGTTTCGGCAGTGGCTCGCCTAATATAGTAACAAAACTATTTTATTATTGACATGATACTAAAATGGTCTATGTTCCTATCCGAAAGGAGTCGGGACATGGGCAAATATGAACCGCTTGGGGAGCATCTTCGGGCGCTATCCGACGATCGATGGGATGCGAGTTTCGCCGAGATTGAGCGCATCCTGGGCTTTCGCCTGCCAAGCAGCGCGCGCGAACACCGCGCCTGGTGGGCCAATCACAGCGGCGGCAATCACAGCCAGGCCGCGGCCTGGGTGAAAGCCGGATGGGAAACGCGCGATGTCGATCAGAAACGCGAGCGTATCGGGTTCGAGCGGGTGCGACCGCAGGGGCAGGCGGCTCAGCAACCGGCCGCCGATTTGTGGGCCGAGGCGGCGCGTATCACCGGCATCAAGGATCGCGGCGAGCTGGAGCGGGCGGCCGTCCGCGCGCTCATCCAGCGCGAAGCGGCGCGGACGCTGGCCTTGATGGGCGGCAGCGATCCCGGCGCCACGGCGGCGCCGCGCGAGCGATCCGGCGCATGATCCTGATCGACAGCTCGGTCTGGATCGATCATCTGCGCAGCGCCAATGCCGGGCTTGCGCTGGCGCTTTCCGAGGGCCGCGTCGTCCAGCACCCGTTCGTCACGGCCGAACTGGCGCTCGGCTCGCTGGCCAGCCGCGACCGGTTCGTCGCGATGCTTGGGTTGCTTTCGCCCGCGCCGGTGGTCGAAACCGCGCGCTTGCTCGATTTCATAACGAACCGGCGGCTGTTCGGCACCGGGCTTGGCATGGTCGATGCCCATCTTTTGGCATCGACCGCCGATATGGGCGCCGCGCGGCTCTGGACCAGCGACCGGCGGCTCGCGGAACAGGCGGAGCGGCTAGGCCTTCTTTATCAATGCTGAGGCCAATCGCGCGGCCGAATCACAAACTCCGCAGCGCCTGCGCCGGTTTCGCCGACAGCAGCGGCCAGCTTCCGGCGATGCCGATCAGGAAGGACAGGCCGGCGCCGCCGATCAGTGTCGCGCCGACGATCAGCGGGTCGGGGGCGAAGGTGAACTCGAACAGGCTGACGACGACATGGCGCGCTGCGATCAGCCCCAGCCCCAGCGCGAGCAGCGCCAGCACCGCCGCGAGCACCGCATATTCCATCGCCTGCGCGCCGAGGATCTGCCCCCGCGTCGCGCCGAGCAGCTTCAGGATCACGCTGTCATAGACGCGCCGTTCGCGGCTTGCCGCGATCGCGCCGATCAGCACCGCGATGCCCGCGAGGATCGCGATGCTCGCCGCCGCGGCGATCGCCTGGCTCATCTGGGTGAGCAGCAGCGTGACCTGGCTCACGACATCGCGCACTGCGATCAGCGATGCCGAGGGGAAGGTGCGCGGAATGCTGCGCGCCAGCGCTTCTTCGGCGGCGCCGTCGACGGCCACGGTCGCGACCATGTTGTGCGGCGCGGCGTCGAACGTGCCGGGCGAAAAGACCAGCACATAGTTCAGCCCGAAATTGTCCCAATTGACGGTGCGGAACGATGCGACCTTCGCCTGCACCTCGACCCCCAGCACATTGACCGACAGCGTATCGCCAAGCTTCAGGCCGAGCGAGGTCGCCACCTCCTGCTCGACGCTGACCAGCGGTGGTCCGGCATAATCGGCCGCCCACCAGCTGCCGCCGACCAGCTCGCTGCCATTCGGCAAACCGGGGCTGTATGTCAGCCCGCGGTCGCCGCGCAGCACCCATGCGCCTTCGGGCAGTTCGGCGAGTTCGTCGACGCGCTGGCCGGCGAATTCGGTGATGCTGCCGCGCAGCGCGGGGATCATGTTGATCTCGGCCTGCGCATCGGCGCCGGTCACGAGGGAGCGGAAGCGCGCGGCGTCGCTGCGCGGCACGTCGAGCACGAAGAAGCTCGGCGCGCGCTGCGGCACGGTGCGGGTGATTTCGGCGGTGATGCTCGTCTGGATCGCCGCGAGCGCCACGAACAGCGTCAGGCCAAGGCCGAGCGCGACGACCAGCGCGCCGGTCGCGGCGCCGGGGCGGTGCAGGTTCGCAAGCGCGAGGCGCAGCAGCGGGCGGCGCGGGCGCGGCAGGCGGCTCGCGATGCGGCGCACCAGCCAGCCGAGCGCAACGAGGATGAGGAGCAGGCCGACCGCTGCGCCGACGAAACCCAGCGCGAACAGCGGTTCGCGCGCGGTCCCGACCGCGAGCGCGACGATCGCCGCAAAGGCCATGGCGACGGCGACCAGCGCGGGCCGGTCGATCCGCGCCGCGCGGTCTACGGTGGCGCGATACAGCCCCGCCGCAGGCACATGCTTGGTCGCGGCGAGCGGCGGCAGCGCAAAGGCGATGGCGATGAGCAGGCCATAGGCGGCGCTGACGCCAAGCGGCAGCGGATAGAGCGCGAACCCCGGCTGCACCGGCAGCACGTCGCCCGCGATCCAGCCGATCGCGGCGGGCGCAAGCGCGCCGACCGCCAGCCCCGCGACGATCGACACCGCCGCCACGGCCAATATCTGCAACCCATAGATGCGCAGCACCGTCGCGCTGTCGGCGCCGAGCACCTTCAGCGTCGCCAACCCCGGCCGCTTGCCCGCGAGATAGCTGGCCACGCCATTGCCGACGCCGATCCCGGCGATCACCAGCGCGGCCAGCCCGACGAGCGACAAAAATTGCCCCATGCGCTCGATAAAGCGCCGCGTACCGGGCGCGCCGTTGCTGCGGTCGGTGATGTCCCATCCGGCGTCGGGAAACTCCTCGGTCAGCGCCTCGCCGACTGCTTCGGGATTGGCGCCCGCGGGCAGGCGTAGGCGATATTTGCTTTCATAGAGGCTGCCCGGCTGGATCAGCTGCGTCGCGGGCAGGTCGCCAAGCCCGATGATCGCGACGGGGCCCAGCGTGAAGCCTTCGCCCAGCCGGTCGGGTTCTTCGGCGATGATGCCGTCGATGCGAAAGCTTTTGTCGCCAAACTTCACCGCGCCGCCGACCGCTAGGCCCAGCCGCGAGGCCATATCCTTGCCGATCCAGATCGCGCCCGCGGGCGGCGGCCCCTGCCGCGCGCCGCTTTCGAGCCGCAGTCGGCCATAGAGCGGATAGGCGCCATCGACCGCCTTCAACTCGGACAGCAACGCATCGCCGTCGGGGTCGTTCGCCATCGCGCGCATCCGCACGGTGGCCGATGGCGTGCCGACGCGGCGAAAGGCGGTCATTTCCTCGGGCGTGGCTTCGCGCTGCGGCAGGCTGAACTCGATGTCACCACCCAGGATCGTCTGCCCGCGCACCTCCAGCTCGGACGTGATGCCGCGCGTCAGACTGCCGATCGCCGCGAGCGTTGCAACGCCCAGGAACAGGCAGATTGCGAGCAGGCGCAGCCCGCGAATACGCGCCGCAAGGTCGCGGCGCGCGATCCGCCAGAGCGAGGCGAGGGGGAGCATCAGCCGATCCTCCCCCAACGGGGGAGGGGGACCACCCGAAGGGTGGTGGAGGGGCACAGGAGGTCGAGCGCGGCATTCGACTGCACGTGCCCCTCCACCATGCTTCGCATGGTCCCCCTCCCCGTGCCGGGGAGGATCGCGGCGGCGCTCACGCCCGTTCCTCGATCCGGCCGTCATGCATCACCACCACCCGGTCGCAATGCTCGGCAAGCTCGGGATCGTGCGTGATGATGAGCAAGGTCGCGCCCAGCGCCGTGCGGCGCGCAAAGATCAGCTCGATGATCGCATGACCCGTCGCGGTGTCCAGATTGCCCGTCGGCTCGTCGGCAAAGATGATCGCGGGTTCGCTCGCCATCGCGCGCGCGATCGCGACGCGCTGCTGCTCGCCGCCCGACAATTGCGCGGGGTAGTGAGTGAGACGATGACCGAGCCCGACCGCTTCCAGCTCGGCGGCAGCACGGCCGAACGGATCGGCGATGCCCGCCAGCTCCAGCGGCACCGCGACATTTTCGAGCGCCGTCATTGTCGGCAGCAGGTGAAAGGCCTGAAGCACGATGCCGATGCGGCCGCGCCGCGCGCGCGCCAGCTCGTCCTCATCCATCGCCGCGAAATCGAGCCCCGCGACCCTGATCGACCCGCCGTTCGCGCGTTCGAGCCCTGCGAGCACCGCCATCAGCGAGCTTTTGCCCGACCCGGACGGGCCGAGCAGCGCGACCGAGGTGCCCGCGGCGACCTCCAGATCGACCCCGCGTAAAATTTCGACGGGGGCCTTGTCGCTCCCCAGGGTCAGCGTCACATTATGGGCGGCGATCGCCAGATCTGGCGCCAGATCCGGCGACGGTCGGGAAACGTCGGGCAAGGAGAGAACCCTTTGGAAATGAAAACGGCCGGATGGCGTTCTGCCTTGATATATGGTTGCGTCATCGCGCTTTGCCAACCGCTTGCCGCCTGCGGCTCGGCGGAGGCGCCACCGGCGTCGACGAACGACGGGAAGACGACGCCCAAGACCGCCGCGATTCCTGTCGACGCCCCGCTCGTCATCGCCTTCGGCGACAGCCTTTATGCGGGATACCAACTCGGTCCCAGGGAGGGGCTTGCGCCGCAGCTTCAGGCCGCGCTCGCCGAGGACGGCGTCATCGCGCGCGTCCAGAATGCCGGCGTGTCGGGCGACACGAGCGCGGCGGGGCGCCAGCGGCTGACCTATGTGCTCGACAATGCGCAGGTAAAGCCTGCGCTCGTCATGCTGGGGCTCGGCGGCAACGACATGCTGCGCGGCATCGGCCCCGACCAGACGCGCGCCAATCTCGACGCGATGCTCGCCGAGCTTCGGAAACGCGACATCCCCGTGCTGCTCACCGGCATGATGGCCGCGCCCAACCTCGGCAGCGACTATGCGGCCAGGTTCAACCCCATTTATCCGGAGCTTGCGGCGAAATATGACGTGAGCTTCTATCCTTTCATCCTCGACAATGTCATCGCTGACAAATCGCTGATGCTCGGCGACAATCTCCACCCCAATGCCAGGGGCGTGAAGGTCGTGGCCAAAGCGCTGGCGCCGCTCGTCGAGCAGGCGCTGCCGGAAGCGGAATAGGGCGTGATCGGTCGGACGGAAACGCTGCTTTCTTTATTTCGTCATCCCGGCGAAGGCCGGGATCCCGCCGCTTGGATCTGACGCACCGGCGAGATCCCGGCCTTCGCCGGGATGACGAGCTACTCAAGAAAGATCACTCGCTAACTCCCGCGCGGTCCGAACAGGATGATCGCCGCGCCCCCCAGGCACACCGCCGCGCCGACCAGATCCCAGCGGTCGGGCTTCGCCCCCTCGACCGCCCACAGCCAGAGCAGCGCCGCGGTGATATAGACGCCGCCATAGGCAGCATAAGTGCGCCCGGCGTGCTCCGCCTCGACCAGCGTGAGCAACCAGGCGAACAGTGCGAGCGACGCTATCCCCGGCACGACCCACCACACCGACTTGTCCATCCGAAGCCACGCCCAGAAGGCGAAGCAGCCAGCGATCTCCGCCAGCGCCGCACCGATATATGCCCATGCCGTCATGGGCGGCACCGTGCCCCGGCGCGACGCAAATGAAAAGGGGCGACCCGGCGGGCCGCCCCTTCCTGTTTCATCGCTGGTCCGAAGGATCAGAAAGCGAAGCCGACGCCGACGACAAAGCTGTCGAAGTCGCCGAAATTCTCGATGAACTGGTGGCGATATTCGCCCTTTGCGTACAGGTTCTGGCCCAGCTTGTGCTGGTAACCGGCGCCGACATAGGGATCGTCGATGTCGCCAAAGGTGTAGCCGCCGGTGGCGTAGAGCTTGCCGTTGGCGCCAACCTTGGCGCCGGCGCGCGCGCCGGCCGAGAACTGGACGTTCGCGCCGTCGATCAGCACCTTGTCGCCGGCGATTTCACCGCCGACGAAAGCGGCCGACCCGAGGTCGAAATCATAACCGGCGGCAACGCCGAGCGTGCCTTCGTCGATCCCGTTGCCGGTGATCAGACCGCCGCGCACTTCGACGCGGCCTTCGCCGCCTTCGGCTGCGAGGGCGGGGCTGGCGACAACGGCCGAGAGGAGAGCGGCTGCAACTGCGAATTTTTTCATTTTGTCTTCCTTCATTCAGATCAGGACCACGCCCTTTGGGTCGCGTCCGGCCTCTAGATGGCGTTTGCGCCTGTCGCTTCAATGAATGGATCGTTCAGATTATGACAATTTTCTTACCTGTGTTATTTTTACCACACAGTATAGAATAGCTATGCAATGGGATTGCCGCGAAACCGGCGGAAAAGCAGGCCTGTTCAGGTTCCGTCATCCCGGCGAAGGCCGGGATCTCGTCGGTGCGGCATGAGCCACCGGCGTGTTTTCGGCCTTCGCCGGAATGACGGCAGGGTTGTCGGACTATCCCAGCGCCGCTTGCTTTTCCTCGGCGATGCGGTCGAGTTCGGCGCGCGTCGGCCTGGTCGCGGCGCTTTTCAGCTGCCCGCACGCCGCCATGATATCGCGCCCGCGCGGGGTGCGGATCGGGGCGGAGATTCCCGCCTTGAAAATCAGATTGCTGAACGCGCGCACCCGTTCGGGGGTCGAACATTCATAAGGCGCGCCGGGCCAGGGGTTGAAGGGGATCAGATTGACCTTCGCGGGCAGGCTATAGTGCTTGATGAGTCGGACGAGTTCGCGTGCATCCTCGTCGCGGTCATTCTTGTCCTTCAGCATCACATATTCAAAGGTGATGCGCCGTGCATTGTTCGCGCCCGGATAATCGGCGCACGCCTGGAGCAGTTCCTCGATCCCATATTTGCGGTTCAAAGGCACGATTTCGTCGCGGATTTCCTTGGTCACCGCGTGGAGCGATACCGCGAGATTGACCCCGATCTCGTCGCCCGCGCGCGCCATCATCGGCACCACGCCGCTCGTCGACAAGGTGATGCGCCGCTTCGACAAGGCAAGCCCGTCGCCGTCCATCACGATCTTGAGCGCGCGCTTGACCTCGTCGAAATTATAGAGCGGCTCGCCCATGCCCATCATCACGATGTTGGTAAGCATCCGGCCGTCGGCGGTGTAATGGCCGACCGCATCATCGTCGGCGTCCTCGTCCTCGGGGTCGGCGCCAAAGCCCGCCATCGTCCCCTTCGGCCATTCGCCGAGCGCGTCGCGCGCGAGCAGCACCTGCCCGACGATCTCGCCCGCGCCGAGGTTGCGGACAAGGCGCATCGTGCCGGTGTGGCAGAAGCGACAATTGAGCGTGCAGCCGACCTGACTGGACACGCAGAGTGTTCCCCGATCGGCGTCGGGGATGAACACCATTTCATATTCCTGCCCGTCCGCGGCGGCGAGCAGCCATTTGCGCGTGCCATCGCTCGACACCTGCGCCTCGCGCACCGTCGGGCGGCCGATGATGAAGCGGTCGGTCAGCCACGGGCGCATCGTCTTGGCGATGTCGGTCATCGCTTCAAAATCGGTGACCCCGCGATGATAGATCCAGTGCCATATCTGCTTGGCGCGCAGTTTCGCCGCCTTCGCGTCCAGCCCCGCCTCGACCAGCACACCGCCGATCGCATCGCGCGACAGCCCGACGAGGTCGATGCGATTGCCCCCGCGCAAGGGGACGGTGCCCGTCGTGACGGGGTCGATATGGCCGGGAATCTGCATGATGGGCGCGCATATAGGGGGGAAGGGGGAAAAGCGCAATTGTGCGCGAGAATCCTCCCTGTCGCGAAGCGATGGGGAGGATCGGAAGCTGCCCTCTATCCAATCGTCATCCCGGCGAAGGCCGGGATCTCGCCCTATCGGTTTACCGCACCGGCGAGATCCCGGCCTTCGCCGGGATGACGATCGCGTCAATGGCGGGAGTCCACCCCAAAGCCGCCATCCATTGCACACGGACAGCGAAATACCCCGTTCCGACCCACAGCAAGCCGGGGCTGCGATCGTGCCCTGATCGCGGCCCCGGTGCTGACGAACCGTGCAACTTCGGTTCGCGGTCAGTTACGGATCGAGCTGACCTGGATCGCCCGATTGCGCATGGCGCCCGCTATCGCGATTTCGGCCTGTGCGGTCGCCTGGGCGCGCGTGTCGCGGCGGCACTGGCGGACGTCATTCTTGCCGGCGAGGTCATAGCCGGGCGCTTCGCCGCACACCGCGACGACAGCGCGCCAGATGCGGCGGTCGAGTGCCTTGACCCCGGCCTCGGTGCGAAGGTCGAGGTCGCGGTGCGCCACCGCGACGCTTGCTTTGGCGGGGTCGGGTTCTGCCGATACGGGCTGGCCGACGAGCGCGGCAGCGGTGGCGGCGAGGATCATAAGCTTTTGCATCTTGTGTCTCCATCGGCCGGCTGGGGAGGGGAGGAAGCCGGTAAGACTCGGTATATCGCACCGTAGAATCGCGATGGAGCAACGATGTTGCGCGATCATTCTGCAAAATTGCAGAATGAGGCATGGACGATTATGGCGCACAAGGCGCCATGTACGATTGGAACGACCTCAAGGCCTTTCTGGCCGTTGCCGAAACGGGCAGCACGCTCGCCGCCGCGCAGGCGATGCGCGTCAGCCAGACGACCGTGGCGCGGCGCATCGCCGCGCTCGAGGCGGCAACCGGGGTCACGCTCTTCGAGCGGCGGCAGGCGGGCTATGCGCTGACTCCGGTGGGCGAGGCGATGCTCGCGAGCGCCGCAGCGGTGCGCGATGCCGCCGAACGATTCGGTGAGGCCGCGGGCGCGCGCTCGCGCGACGCGGGAGGTACGGTCAGCCTGACGGTGATGGAAATCATCGCGGTGACGATCCTGCCGCCGATCCTGCGCGATCTGCGCGCCGAACATCCCGGCATCCATATCCAGCTCGACACGTCGGACGAGCCGCGCGACCTGGCCGCGGGCGCCGCCGACATCGCGATCCGCAGCAGCAAGCAGCCGTCGGGCGCGGGGCTCGTCGGGCGGCGCATCGCCGACAATCCGTGGACCGTCTATTGCAGCCGCGATTATGCCGACCGCCACGGCGTCCCGCACACGCGCGAACAACTTGCGGCGCATCCCTTCATCGGCGGTGGTGGCGGGGTTTGGGAGCCTTATCGTGCATGGCTTCGCCAACATGGGCTCGAGGAAGCGGTGGTCATGCAATATGACACGGCGACCGGCCTGCTGTCGGGCGTGCGCGCGGGGATGGGGCTGTCGGTGCTGCCCGCTTATTTGGCCGACCGCGAACCCGACCTCATTCGCTGCCTGCCGCCCAAGAGCGACGACACCACCGGGCTGTGGCTGCTCACCCACGAACGACTGCGTCACGTACCGCGCGTGCGGCTGGTGCTCGATTTTATGGCGAGGGCGCTGACGAAGCTCGGCCGGGAGTAGTGCGGCCAGAAATTGCTGTCCTACTTGGGTTGCGGGCCATAGGCTCGTCCGCAATGCCAAATGGAATCCACATGGTTGCAATATGGCGCGCGAGCGAAGCCGGTTGCGCTTGCGCACGCGATTCCAGAGTGAAGTTGCGCAGTTTTCTGCCGTTTCGCGAAAGCGCCTTTCTCTCTTACCTCGTCACCCCGGACTTGATCCGGGGTCCAGCTTCCTCCGGTGCGTCGCATGGACCCCGGATCAAGCCGGTCCTGAGCATGTCGAAGGGTCCGGGATGACGAAGATTTGCGAATTGCGAGTGAAGTTCGGCAGAAAACCGCCATCTCTCCTCATCGGCTCAACGCAGCCGCGCGCACCCCAGCGCCGCCGCGTCGATCGCCGTCGCCGCGCCGCGCAGGCGATAGGTGTCGGCGATCGCGCCGCCCGCCTCGGCGCGGCTTTCGACGCTCATGCTCGGCGCCGATCGCATCGCGGCGACGATGGCGGCGTCCATCCGCGCGTCGCTCGCCCAGCCGTGGACGCCCTGACCGGTCAGGATGAAGCGGCGGCTGCCGATTGTCAGGCGCAAATCGCGGTCCGCCGCGCGCGGCTTCGACAACCGGACATAGAATTGGCCGCGGATGCGCGATTTCGGCCAATAACCGACGCTGGCATAGGCTTTGACCTCAGGCCGTCCGATCGTTGCCGCGGGGGCGGCAATCGCATAGCAGCGCGCCCGCGCGGCATCGCGAAAGGCGCCCCAGCCATCGAAAATGCCCAGCGCGGTCGGCGCCGCGGCGGCAAGGGCCGCGGCCGGCATCGCCGCCAGCATCAACAGGGAAAGGGGCCAGCGCAGCATCGCGCCTCGTTCGCGCGATTGCCGCAGCTTTGCAAGCATGGCTTGCACGGTGCGCCGCGTGCGTTAAGGAAGGTGGACATTTTCAGGGGCCAGAATCGGGGCACGAATCGCCTCCGATCCTCTGTCTCCACAAGGGACTTCTCCCGCGAAACACACAGGATGGCGGATTAAGAATGAAAGCGACGATCGAACGCGCAGTCTTGTTGAAAAGCCTTGGCCATGTTCAGTCGGTGGTCGAACGGCGCAACACGATCCCGATCCTGTCGAACGTCCTCATCGAAGCCGACGCATCGGGCCAGCTCAAACTGATGGCGACCGACCTCGACCTGCAGGTCGTCGAAACGATCGCGGCCAAGGTCGAAACGGCCGGCACCACCACCGTATCGGCGCACACCTTGTTTGAAATCGCGCGCAAGCTGCCCGAGGGATCGGAAGTCAGCCTGGCTGCGGCCGAGGGCAAGATGCAGGTCAAGGCCGGGCGCTCGAACTTCAACCTGCCAACCCTGCCGCGCGACGATTTCCCGGTGATCGCCGAGGGTGACCTGCCGACCAATTTCGAGCTGCCCGTCGCCGAGCTGATCCAGATCATCGACAAGACGCGCTTCGCCATCTCGACCGAAGAAACCCGCTATTACCTCAACGGCATCTTTCTGCACGTCGCCGAGGATGCGACGGGGCCGGTGCTCAAGGCCGCGGCGACCGACGGCCACCGCCTCGCGCGCTACACGGTGACGCGCCCCGACGGCGCCGCGGGGATGCCCGACGTGATCGTGCCGCGCAAATGCGTCGGCGAAATCCGCAAGCTGCTCGACGAGGCCGAAGGCAATGTCGAAATCAGCCTGTCGGCGAGCAAGATCCGCTTCCAGCTCGGCAATGCGGTGCTCACCTCGAAGCTGATCGACGGCACCTTCCCCGATTACAGCCGCGTCATCCCGACCGCGAACGACAAGCTTTTGAAGGTCGATCCGAAAAGCCTGTTTCAGGGCGTCGACCGCGTATCGACGATCGCCAGCGAAAAGACGCGCGCGGTGAAGGTCGGGCTCGACAAGGATCGCATCACGCTCAGCGTGACCAGCCCCGAAAATGGCACCGCAGCCGAAGAACTCGCCGCGGGTTACGACAGCGACGCGATGGAGATCGGCTTCAACGCCCGCTACCTCAGCGACATTTTGGGGCAGGTCGACGGCGACAGCGTCGAACTCCACCTCGCCGACGCCAACGCCCCGACGCTGATCCGCGAAAGCGAAAAAAGCCCCGCGCTCTACGTGCTGATGCCGATGCGGGTCTAAAGACCGTCGCCCCCGCGAAGGCGGGGGCCGCTGGAGATATAGCGCAAGGCCGAGGCCGACCCCCGCCTTCGCGGGAGCGACAATTAATTAACCCGCCTTCGCGACCCGCCAGATCACCCCGCCGGTATCGTCGGCGACCAGCGCGCTGCCGTCCTTCGCGACCTTGACGTCGGCCGGGCGGCCGCGCGTGGTCTTGCCGTCGGCGGCGAGAAAGCCGTCGAGCAAGGTGATCGGCAGCGCGTCGAGCGGCTTGCCGTTCGCCCCGAACTTGACGAACACGACGTCATAACCCGCGACCGGCTCGCGGTTCCACGACCCGTGCCGGGCGATCAGCGCGCCGTTCGCCCAGCGTTCGCCCAGGTCGAGGCCTGCGGTGAAGGTGAAGCCGAGCGGGGCGGTGTGGGCGCCCAGCCCATATTCGGGCCGCTTGACATATTGGCGGCGGTCCTCGGCCTCGGGTTCGACCCGCGGGTCGATGAAGCCGCCCCAATAATACCAGGGCCAGCCATAAAAATCGCCTTCATCAACGTCGGTCAGATAGTCGGGGACCAGATCGCTGCCCAGCATGTCGCGCTCGTTGACGACGGTCCAAAGCTGGTCGCTGCCGGGATAGAAGGCGAGGCCGACGGGATTGCGGATGCCCGCGGCAAAGGTGCGGATATATTTATTCTCGGGCCGCACTTCGAGCACGCTGGCGCGGCGAAACTCGCGGTTCATGCCCGCTTCGCCGATGTTGGAATCGGCACCGACGCCGATATAGAGCCAGCCGTTCGGCGCCGCGGCCAGGCTCTTGGTCCAGTGGCGGTTGGTGCCCTTGGCGGGCAGGTCGACGATCTTGACCGGCTTGCCGCTCATCTTCGTTTCACCCTCGACATAGGGAAAGGCGAGCAGCGCGTCGGTGTTCGCGACGTAAAGCGTATTGCCGACCAGCGCCATGCCATAGGGCGAATTGAGGCCGGTGATATAGGCGGTCTTCACCTCGGCCTTGCCGTCGCCGTCGGCGTCGCGGAGCAGGGTGATGCGGTTCGCCGACGGTTTGCGCCCGGCGCCCGCCTTGCCCATCAGATTCTTCATCACTGCACCCTGCACGCCGCCATCCTTGCGCGGCGGGCTCTGCGATTCGGCGGCGAGCACATCGCCGTTCGGGAGGACGAGGATCGTGCGCGGATGGTCAAGTCCCTCGGCAAAGCGCTGAACGGTCAGCCCCTGCGCGGCGCGCGGCGACTGTCCGGCGGGCCAGCTTGTCGCTTCGGGGACGTTGATCGTCGGGAATGTCTCGGTGCGCTGCGACGCCATCACCGGCACGCGGCCGCTGAGTTCGGCGGTCGAGAAGCGCGCCACATCGGGCCGCGACATGACATAGAGGGTGACGCCGCCCACGACGAGCAGCAGCAGAAGGGCGAGGCCGACATATTTCAGGATCTTGCGCATATCGCCTGTCTACACGGGCGAAGCGTGAGGGCAAAGGGGCGAAACGCACGTGCCCTCGGGCGGCCTGGTTAAGGTGGTGGAGCGTCACATTAACCTTACCCGATCGTTCATCACGGTTGGGAACGGCGCGGTTAGGCCCAGGGTTTACGGCAGGCGATCACGTTACGGACCAGGAAGTCGATGCACTTGCCAGCCCCTTTTCTTGCCGACCGTGCCGCGGTCGAGGATGCTCATGCGCTCATCAGCCTGCACGGCGAAGAAGCCGGTTTTGCGGCGGCAGCGCGCGCCGAACAATATCGTGTGCTGGGCAACCACGTCTATTTTGCCCGCTGGCGCCAGATCGAGCGATTGATCACCTATTTGTCGGTCGAAGACGTCCTCGACACGGTTCACTGAGCCCGGATTTCACCACGTCATCCCGGCGAAAGCCGGAATCTCATCGTCGCGTTCTGACCTTGAGGTCGAGATCCCGGCCTTCGCCGGGATGACGGAGGCTGATGCGAAGGCTTACAGGCGTAAACCCGCAGTTTCGGGCAATCCCGCCATGATATTGAGGTTCTGGACGCAGGCGCCGCTGGCGCCCTTGCCCAGATTGTCGAGCCGCGCGACAAGCCGCGCCTGGCTGGTGTCGGCATTGGCGAAGACGAACAATTCGATGCGGTCATCCCCCGCGTCCGACACGCGGAGCAGCATTTCGCCGTCCGTCGGCGCGTCGGCCATGACGACGACCGGGCTTGCGCCGTAAAAATCGGCGAGCGCGGCGCGCAGCGTGTCGGGCGCGGCGGCACCGCGCATCGCGCCGAGCGGCAAGGGCACTTCGACCACCATGCCGCGATGCGCCGGGATGACCGCGGGAGCGAACAGCGGAGCGATCGACAGGCCGCAGCGCGCCTGCATTTCGGGCACATGCTTGTGACCGAGCGCGAGCGCATAACCGCGCCAGGCGATGTCGCGGTCAGCCTCGAACCGTTCGATCAGCGCCTTGCCGCCGCCCGAATAGCCGCTGACCGCGTGGCAGATATAGGGCCAGTCGGCGGGGAGCAGGCCCGCGCGCACCAGCGGCGCGACGAGCGCGATGAAGCCCGTCGAATAGCAGCCGGGGTTCGATACGCGAGCGGCCGACGCCACCGCATCGTGGCCGACGACTTCGGGAAAACCATAGGTCCAGCCTGGCGCGACGCGGTGCGCGGTCGAGGCGTCGATCGCGCGGGTGCGGTTATTGCCGATCATCGCCACCGCCTCGCGCGCCGCATCGTCGGGCAGGCAGAGGATGACGAAATCGGCGTCGTTGAGCGCCTCGCGCCGCGCGGCGGCATGTTTGCGGCGCGCCTCGTCGAGCGCGATCAGCGTGAATTCGCTTCGCCCTGCAAGCCGTTCGGCGATTTCCAGGCCCGTCGTTCCCGCGGCGCCGTCGATGAATATGCTGTGGGTCATGGCCTACGCAGTCGCTTCGCGCCGCTGACCGGCACTTCATGCCCCTCGGCCTTCGTTCGCGCGATCAGGTCGGCGAGCGGCTCGGCGCGCACCTCCATCCAGTGCTGGCTGGCGTGAACGATCGTCGCCGCGTCGGCCATGATCCCGACATGGCCGGGAAAGAAAACAAGGTCGCCGCGCGCGAGCCGTGCGGGATCGACATCCTTGTCGGCGCCGAGCGCGGCGAGTTGCAGATCGGTGTCGCGCGGCAACTGGATTCCCGCCGCCGCCCAGGCGAGCTGGACCAGGCCCGAACAGTCGATGCCCTTGGCGGTGCGGCCGCCCCAGACATAAGGCGTGCCGATCATCGCCTCGGCCAGTCCCGCGGGGTCGTTCTCGGTCACCCCGACCTCCACCAGCGCCGCGAGCGGCAGATAGCCGTGCGCGGTCGCCAGCCATTCGCCCTCGGCCTCGCCCATCACCAGCGCGCCGCGTGGCAGGACGCCCGGACCGCCGCTCGCGGCGTCGGGCGCGCTGTGCAGCATCGCCTCGACCATCTGCACGCGATGCGTCGGCGCGATCGGCGCGCCGAGCGCTTCGGCGGCAAGATAGCCGACATAATGGTCGGCGAGGCAATAGCCCCACGCCCAGCCGCCAGTCAGGTCGAGAAGCGCAAAGCCTTCGCCGAACAGCAATTCGCTCGTCTGTTCGGCGTCCAGCGACGGCGATGCGCGCAGCGCCGCGGCGGGGAGCACCCCGCTCCGCATCATCGGCGCCGCATAATGCGGCGCGAAATAAGTGCCGGCGACCGCAATGTCGGCGAGGTCGGGACGGATCGCGACGATACGCGGATCAAACGCCTGCGACGTCCCGGTCAGGCCAAAGCGGTCGCGGCCCGCTCCGACGGTGCCGGGGCGTCCCATGCGCACGCGGCTCGCCGCTGAATTGTCACCGCTGTCTGCTGTCACTTGCCGTCCTGTTGCAACCGGGTCCGCGGGGTGCGGACGATCGCGGGCCATTAGACCAGCGGAAGAGGCTTTATCAAGCCTTGCCGCGGCGGTCGTAGCGCGCTTGCAGCATCGCCCATGCGGCGCGCAGCCCCAGCGCCGCGCCGCCCTTTGGGCGGCCGGGTTTTGCCGTCGGCCGCCAGGCGAAGGTGTCGATATGCGCCCACGCCGTCCCGTCGGGAACAAAGCGCTTCAGGAACAGGGCTGCGGTGATCGCCCCGGCGAAGGGCGAGCTCCCCGCATTGCCAAGGTCGGCGATGTCGGTTTCGAGAAGGTCGGCATAGCCGTCCCACAGCGGCATCCGCCACAGCGGATCGTCGCGCTCGATCCCGCCCGCCAGCATTGCATCGGCGAGCGCATCGTCATTGGCGAACAGCGGCGGCAAATCGGGGCCGAGCGCGACGCGCGCGGCGCCCGTCAGCGTCGCGAAATCGACGATCAGCTCGGGTTCCGACTCGGCGGCTTTTGCCAGCGCATCACCGAGCACCAGCCGCCCCTCGGCATCGGTATTGCCGATTTCGACGGTCAGCCCCTTCCGGCTTTTGAGCACGTCGCCGGGGCGAAAGGCGTCGGACGAAATGGCGTTTTCGGCCGCCGCGACCAGACAGTGCAGCCGCACGGGCAGGCCGCTCGCCATCACCAGTTCGGCCAGCGCCAGCACATGGGCCGCGCCGCCCATATCCTTTTTCATCAGCCGCATCCCCGCCGCGGGCTTGATGTCGAGTCCGCCGCTGTCGAAGCTGATCCCCTTGCCGACCAGCGCGACGCGCGGATGATCCTCCTTGCCCCACTCGATCTCGATCAGGCGCGGCGCGTGGTGCTTGGCGGCGGCACGCCCGACCGCATGGATCATCGGATAGCCCTGTTCGAGTGCTTCTCCCTTGGTCACGATCAGCTTGCCGCCGTGCGCCTTGGCGATGCGTTCGGCGGCCTTTTCGATCGCTGCCGGGCCCATGTCGGCGGCGGGCGTGTTGACGAGGTCGCGCACGAGCGCCACCGCGCGCGCCTCGGCGACCATCGGGGCGATCGCGGCCACGTCCGTCGTGAGCAGGGCGCGCGGCCCCTTTGCGGGTGCTTTCGATTTATAGGCATCGAAGCGATATTGCGCGCTCATCCAGCCGAACATTGCCTTGCCGGGTTGCCGGCCCTCGACGCGGTAGCGGCCTTCGGGCAGGATCTGCCCCAGCTTGGCGAGGCACCATGCCGACAGGCTTTCGACATCGGCCACCGTCGTGACGACCGACCATTTGTCGGGATCGTCGCCGGGCAGGATGGCGTGGACATAGGCATCGGGCTTGAAACCGACCGCGGCCAGATGCGCGCGTTCGCGCGCGCTGCGGCCTTTCAGCCATTGGTCATAGCGCTTTTTGTCGACGAGATGGATCGGGCGGGCGTCCTGCCCCTTGTCGGGTTGGATCAGGTCGGAATAGTCGGTCATGCGGGCGGTGCTAGGCTGCTCGGGATATTTTGTCGATTCCCGGAGTTATGCGGACATGACGATCGAAAGACCATGGCGAACCACGCTTCCGTTGCTTGCCGGTGCATTACTGCTGGCGGGTTGTTCCGAAGACCAGCCGACGCAGGCGGAAAAGGCGGCCGCGGCCGCCGTTCCCGGTGCGCCGCCCCATGGCGCCGCCGACGAAGCGGCCAAAAATGCCCCGGCATCGCACGTCAGCGAAAGCAACGACCTGATCGAGTTCAGCTATAGCTATCCGGCCGAGGCCGCGCGCATCCCGGAACTCGCAAAGGCGCTCGATGGCGACCGCGCGGCCAAGCGCACGGCGCTGGTCGCGGCGGCGGAGCGCGACAAGGCCGCGGCCGAAAAGAACGGCTATCCCTATCGCCCGCACAGCCATCGGCAGACCTGGCAGCGCGTGACCGACACGCCGCGCTTCCTCAGCCTGTCGGCCGAAATCGATACATATTCGGGCGGCGCGCACGGGATGGAGGTCTTCGACACGCTGCTGTGGGATCGGGGTCGGCGCAAGCGGATGAAGCCGCTCGACCTGTTCGAGAGCAGCGCCGCCTTCGACGCGGCGGTCCGCGACGCCTTTTGCGCCGGGATAAAGCGCGCGAAAGCCGCGAAGGGCATCACGGTCGACGAGGCGCCGGACAGCCCCTTTGCCGAATGCCCGCCGGCATCGACGCAAACGGTCTGGATCGGTTCGTCGGACGGCCGCTATCTCGACCGCCTGACGATCGCGATCGCCCCCTATGAAGTCGGACCCTATGCCGAGGGCAGCTACCGGATCAACGTGCCGATGACCGGCGCGGTCGCGAAAGCCGTGAAGGACGAGTTTACGCGCGACGTCCTGCCGCTCAACTGAGCGAGGGAGCCGACGCATGAATTGGCAAGCGTAAAGCCGAACACGTCGATTGATCCTTACTCCGCGGCTTCCAGTTCGGTTGGCGCCGGATCTGCTTTCGCCTTCGCGTTGGTGAAGGTCAAAATGCCGTCGTCGATCGCGCCGGTGCGCATGTCGATGCGGTCCTGGACATAGTTCTGGCTGAGCCGCCACGGCAGCGACGCCGTGCTTTTGGGCATGATATGCAGCGAGCGCTGGATATAGCCCGAGGAGAAGTCGAAGACATTTTCTTCTTCGAGACTCGACGGGTCGGCGAGCACCGGAGTTGCCACAAGGGTGTTCGTCGCCGCCATATGGTTGAGCACGCGGCAGACATATTCGGACACAATGTCGGCGCGCAGCGTCCAGCTGGCGTTGAGATAGCCGAACACCGCCGAGAAGTTCGGGATGTTCGAGAACATGCACGCCTTGTAATAGAAATGCTCGTGCCAATCGACGCGCGCGCCGTCGACGCGCACGGGGATCTTGCCCGCGACCGCGAGCTTGAGCCCGGTCGCGGTGATGATGATGTCGGCGTCCAGATGCTTGCCCGATTTGAGCTGGATGCCATTCGCGTCGAACCGCTCGACATGATCGGTGACGACCGACGCCTTGCCCGCCTTCATCGCCTCGAAGAAATCGGCGTCGGGGACGAGGCAGAGCCGCTGTTCCCACGGGTTATAGGGCGGGGTGAAGGCCTCCGCATCATAATGGTCGCCGAGGGTCGCTTTCAGTTTCCTGGTGAGGAACTCCCTGACCTTCTCGGGCTTTTCGCGCGCGCGGCGGAACGCGATGTCCTGAAGCCGGACATTCTTGAAGCGCGTGATCTTGTACGCGAGCTTTTCGGGCAGGATCTTGCGCAGGAAATTGGCCAGGCCGTCTTTCGCCGGGCGGATGAAATACCAGGTCGGCGTGCGCTGGAGCATCGTGACATGCGCCGCCTCCTGCATCGAGGGGACGATGGTGACCGCGGTGGCGCCCGATCCGATCACGACGACCCTTTTGTCCTTGTAATCCAGGTCTTTGGGCCAGAATTGCGGGTGGACGATCTGGCCCTGGAAATCTTCACGACCGGCAAAATTGGCGTCGAACGGCTCGTCATAGTCATAATAGCCCGCCCCGAGATAGAGCCAGCGCGCGGTCGTCGTCGAAACCCGGCCCTCGCTGTCCTCCATGCTCACCGTCCAGCGCGCGGCGGCGCTGTCCCAATCGGCGCCGACGACCTTGCGGTCGAAGCGGATGCGCTCGCGGATGTGGCGTTCGTCGACGATGCGGTTCAGATATTCGAGGATCGCGGGGCCGTCGGCGATCGATTTTTCATGTTTCCACGGCTCGAAGATAAAGCCCAGCGTGTGCATGTCGCTGTCCGAACGGATGCCGGGATAGCGAAACAGATCCCAGGTGCCGCCCAGCTGCGCGCGGCGCTCGACGAGGGCGAAACTGCGGTCGGGGCAGTGCATCTGGAGGTGAACCGCCATGCCGATGCCCGAAATGCCCGCGCCGACGATCAGCACATCCTGATCCACGGGGCTCGCCCTGTTCACCATCATGTCATCTCCCAGTCGTCGTTTGCAGGCAGCTTACGCACCGCGTTGCATTTTGCAATCGAATTGACGTTCACGGAAACCGCGACGAATTGGTGCAGCTCAACTTGTAGCTGTCACAAAAATGTCATAGGCGCGAAACCAATCTGTCATCTTTTGACCACCCGGTCACGCCAACCCCCGGAAAGGATGGAGCCTTATGCGTCAAATCGCCGTCCTTCCCTACCGATTCGGTGGTCCGGCGCAGGATGGTCCGACCGAAATCCTGCTGATCACCTCGCGTGAGACGAAGCGCTGGGTCATACCCAAAGGCAATCCGCTGACCGGGATGGAGCGCCACGCCGCAGCAGCGGTCGAGGCCGAAGAGGAAGCGGGGGTGGTCGGCGCGGTCTGCCCCACCCCGATCGGCAGTTATCAGTATCGCAAGCGTCGCGCGAACGGCGCGTCGATCATGTATCATGTCGAAGTCTTTCCGCTCGCGGTGACCAGCGAGCTCAACGAGTGGAAGGAAATGGACGAGCGCGAACGCAAATGGTTCTCCTTCGCCGACGCGGCAGCGGCGGTCGATGAGGCCGATCTGCAGGCGTTGATCCGGTCCTTCGGCGATGGCGGCTTCCGTGCCGTCGCGCAGCCGCGCGGCGCGGTGCCGAACGGGGATGACAAGACGGGGGTAAGCCGGATGTTCGCATGGTTTCAGCGGCTGCTGCCGCGACAGGGCAATTTTTTCGAGTTGTTCGAAAGCCATGCGGCGACGCTGGTTGCGGGCGCCAACGCTTTGTCGCGGATGTTGCAGGGCGGCGAGGGCATGGCCGACCATGTGCGCGAGATTATCGAGCGCGAGCATGACGCCGACGCGATCACGCGCGAGGTGCTCCAGACCGTTCGCCGCACCTTCCTGACCCCCTTTGACCGGGGCGCGATCACCGACCTCATCGCGTCGATGGACGATGCGATCGACGAGATGCAGAAGACCGCGGGCGCGGTCGACCTCTATGACGTTACCGAGTTCGAGCCCGAGATGCGCGACATTGCGGGCATCATCGTCGATGCCGCGCGCCTGACGGCGGAAGCGCTGCCGTTGCTCCGCAACATCGGCGCCAACGGTTCGCGGCTCCACGAACTCACCGAGCGGCTGGTGCGGATGGAGGGCCATGCCGATGAAATCCACGCATCGGGCCTCAAGCGGCTGTTCCGCGAGCATGGCGAGGCGAACCCGACGCGCTTCCTGATCGCGCGCGAGCTGTTCCGTCACCTCGAGCGCGTGACCGACAGTTTCGAGGATGTCGCGAACGAAATCGACGGCCTGGTCATCGACCACGCTTAGGCGGGGCGCCATTCCATGCACGAACTCGCTTTCCCGCTCCTCGTCGGCCTCGTCATCCTTGCGCTGGCGTTCGATTTCCTGAACGGCCTGCACGACGCGGCGAACAGCATCGCGACCGTCGTTGCGACGCGACTGCTGCGCCCGGTGCAGGCGGTCGTGTTCGCGGCCTTTTTCAACTTCGCCGCCTATTTCCTGAGCCTTGCCTTCCCGGCGCTGCACAAGGTTGCCGAGACGATCGGGGCGGGATTGATCGACAAGGATCTGGTGACGCCCGCGGTCGTGTTCGGGGCGCTGGTCGGCGCGATGGTCTGGAATGTCGTCACCTGGCTGAAGGGCATCCCGTCCTCGTCGAGTCACGCACTCGTTGGCGGCATCGTCGGCGCGGGGGTCGCCCATGCGGGGTTCGAGGGTATCCAGTGGAGCGGGCTCAACAAGACGGTCATCGCGATCTTCCTGTCGCCGATGCTCGGCATGTTGCTGGCGATGCTGGTGATGCTGGCCAGCAGCTGGGCGCTGCACCGCGCGACCGCCAAATTCGCCGAATCGACCTTTCGCTATCTCCACCTCTTTTCGTCTGCCGCCTATTCGCTGAGCCACGGGCTCAATGATGCGCAGAAGACGATGGGGATCATCGCGGTGCTGCTCTATTCGACCGGTTATCTGTCGGGCGAGTTCCATGTGCCGCACTGGGTCGCATTTTCCTGTTATATCGCGATCGCGCTCGGCACGCTGTCGGGCGGGTGGAAGATTATCGAGACGATGGGCGGGCGCATCACCAAATTGTCGCATCATCAGGGCTTTGCCGCCTCGACCGGCGGGTCGATCATGGTGTTTACCGCCAGCCTGCTCGGTATCCCGGTATCGACGACGCACACGATTACCGGCAGCATCATAGGCGCCGGCGTCGCACGGCGCGCGAGCGCGGTGCGCTGGGGCGTCGCGGGCAATGTCATCGCGGCGTGGTTCATCACCATTCCGGCCAGCGCGGCGGTGGCGGCGCTCTTCTATGCGCTGACGCGGCTGTTTTAAGGATGGAATGGCCGCGGCGAAAGTGGCGGAAATCCGCCTAACTTCACTCGCAAATCGCGTTTTGCATTGCTGCCCAGCAGGTGCTTCATGCCGGATTTGATCCGGGAACCCCTCAGCATCGCCCCTGGATCCCGGATCAGGTCCGGGATGACGACGTGAAAGAAAGCCTGATTCTCGGAAAGTCGCAGAAAACTGCGCAACTTCACTCGCAAATCGCTGTTCAAGGGCGCGGGCGATGACCATCCCGCAAGGCTATGGGAGCCGCGTCCTGTAGGACAGCGATTTTCGGCAGGGCTGGGTTCAGGTCACCACGCCGAACAGGTCGTGTTCGTCGGCATCCTCGACGACGACGTCGACGATGTCGCCCGCCTTCAGCGTCGCCGCGACGTCGCGGAGGTAGACGTGGCCGTCGATTTCGGGCGCGTCGGCCTGTGACCGGCCCGTCGCGCCGATGCTGCCCTCTTCGTCGGCGTCGCCGATCTCGTCGATGATGACGGGGAGGGTGCGGCCGATCTTGGCCTCCAGCTTGGCGGCGCTGATCGCGGCGGTTTTTGCCATGATCCGCTGGAAGCGTTCCTCCTTGACCTCTTCGGGCACGGGGTCGGGCAGGGCATTCGCCTGCGCGCCCGCGACGGGCTCGAAGCGGAAGGCGCCGACGCGGTCGAGCTGCGCTTCGTCGAGCCAGTCGAGCAGATATTGGAAATCCGCCTCGGTCTCGCCGGGGAAGCCGACGACGAAGCTGGAGCGGATTGCGATGTCGGGGGCGATGGCGCGCCAATTCTTCAGCCGTTCGAGCACCTTCGCTTCGTTCGCGGGGCGCTTCATGCGCTTGAGGACGCTGGGGCTCGCGTGCTGGAAGGGGATGTCAAGATAAGGCGTCAGCAGCCCTTCGGCCATCAGCGGGATGACGGCGTCGACGTGCGGATAGGGATAGACATAGTGGAGGCGCACCCACGGCGCGTGGCCCTCGCCGGTGCGCAGCCGGCCGAGTTCGCGCGCGAGGTCGGTCATGTGCGCGCGCACCTCGCGGCCGTGCCATTGGCGCGGGTCGTGGCGAATATCGACGCCATAGGCCGAGGTGTCCTGGCTGATGACCAGCAGCTCCTTCGTTCCCGCCGCGACGAGTTTTTCGGCCTCGCGCAGCACCGCGTCGATGCGGCGACTGACAAGTTTGCCGCGTAGGTCGGGGATGATGCAGAAGGCGCAGCTGTGGTTGCAGCCTTCGCTGATCTTGAGGTAGCTGTAGTGGCGCGGCGTCAGTTTCAGCCCACCTTCGGGAACGAGGTCGACGAACGGCCCTTGCGTCGGCGGTGCGGCGTCGTGGACGGCATCGACGACCTGCTCATATTGATGCGCGCCGGTGACCGCGAGGACGTTCGGGAAGCGCGCGCGGATCGCTTCGGCCTCATTGCCCATGCAGCCGGTGACGATGACGCGGCCATTCTCGGCCATCGCCTCGCCGATCGCCTCGAGGCTTTCTTCCTTCGCCGAGTCGAGAAAGCCGCAGGTGTTGACGAGCACGACGTCGGCGCCCGCATAGTCGGGCGACAGGCCGTAACCGTCGGCGCGCAGCTTGGTCAATATCCGTTCACTGTCGACGAGCGCCTTGGGGCAGCCGAGCGACACCATGCCGACTTTCGGCTGGGCAGGAAGAGTCTTGGTTGTCATGATCGGCGGCGCGCATAGTCGATTTTGCGCCGCTTGTCACGCGCGGCGAGACGGAGCATGGTGCGCGCCGGAAGGGGAGGATGAAATGGCAAATCTGAGCTGGATCGCAATCATCGTCGCGGCGGCGGCGGGCTTCGTTGTCGGCGGCATCTGGTACGGGCCGCTGTTCGGCAAGCTGTGGATGAAAGAGCATGGCTTTACCGAAGAGGAGCTGAAGCAGGGCAATTTCGCGCTGATCTATGGCACGACCTTTTTGCTCAGCATCGTGTCGGCGGTCTTCCTGGGCCATCTGCTGGCGCATTTCGGCGAGATGAGCGCGCGATCGACGATGATGATTTCGGTGGGCGTTGCTTTGGGCTTTGTCGTTCCGGCGATCGGCACCAACTATCTGTTCAGCCGCGCGAGCGGCAGGCTGTTCGCGATCGACGCGGGATATTGGCTGCTCTTCTATGCCGCGATGGGTGCGGTGTTCGTCATTCTCGGCTGATCGATCGAGCCGTCAGGCGGCGGGAACGGCCGCCTCATTGTCGTCACAGCGGACGACTTCGACGATGAAGTCGCCATGTTCGAGCCGCTGGGCCTGGGGCTCCCAAAAGCCATAGGGCGTGCCCGCGCGATAGACGCGCAGCCCGCGCCCGCCGCTTGCGAGCTGGTCGAGGCTGCGCCCGACCTCCTCGGCGGCGACCGGTCGTTCGCGAAGCTGGACGCGGCCGCCGATGCTGGCAAGGTCGGCCATATAGTCGGCGACATGCGCGCCCTGTGCCGATCCGGCGAGCAGCAGGCCGGTAAAGCTGACCGGGTTGATGACATTGTTCGCCCCCGCCTGCCGGGCGAGCAGTTCATTGTCCTGTGCGCGGATAACGACGCTGATCGGCACTTTCGGGGCGAGATGGCGAACAGTGAGCACGATGAGGATCGAGGTATCGTCGCGCCCCGCCGACACGAGCACCGACTGCGCCTCCGCGACGCGCACGGCGACGAGCGTTTCGTCGTTCGAGGCGTCGCCCGCGAGCACATTGCATCCCGCCGCCTCGGCGGCGCTGATGCGCGCGGGCGACTGGTCGATGACGACGATACACGACGGGTCGGTGCCACGCTGGATCAGCTCATGAACCGCCTCGGCGCCGCTGACGCCATAGCCGAGCACGACGATATGATTGGTGAGCTTGGACTGGATGCGGGCCATACGCCATTTTTCCCATGTGCGCTTGATGACGAAATTATAGGCGGTGCCGACGAAGATGAAGAGCACCGCGATGCGGATCGGCGTGACGATCACCGCTTCGATCAGCCGCGAGCGGTCGGAGATCGGCGCGATGTCGCCGAACCCCGTCGTCGTGACCGAAATCATCGTGAAATAGACGACGTCGAGGAAGCTGATGTGGCCATCATGATGGTCGATCAATCCGTCGCGGTCGATCCAGTGAACGAGCACGACAACGCCGATCAGGGCGAAGGCGATGCTGAGACGCGTGACGACGTCGGCCCAGATCGGCCATTTGCTCGCACGTTTGAGCAGGTGGAAGCTGCCCTGGATATGCAGCCGGGGTTTGGTCCTTTTGCTCATCGCGGCCCTTGTGCCAAAGCCGCGAGCGGAAAGCCAGTTCCCGTGTTGTCATCCCGGCGAAGGCCGGGATCTCGACCTTTCGCCATGCCGCACCGGCGAGATCCCGGCCTTCGCTGGGATGACCGTGAGGCTTACGTTTTGTCAGCCCCGTAAGCGGCGCGCAGCGCGGCGAGCGAGGGATCGTGCGTCAGGTCGAGCTGGAGCGGGGTGACCGAGATGAAGCGGTCGTCGATCGCCTCAAGGTCGCTGTCGTGGCCCAGGCTATGCTCGATTCCGTGGAGGCCGAACCAGTAATAGGGATAGCCGCGCGGGTCGGTGCCTTCGACGATCGAGCCGCGGCCATAGTCGTGGAAACCCTGGCGCGTGACGCGGATGCCCCTGACCTCGGCGGCGGGGATCGCGGGGAAGTTGATGTTGATGAGCGTGCGCGGCGCCATGTCCATCGTCATCAGCGGGGCGAGCACCCTGGCACCCCATTGTTCAGCCGCCTCGAACGGGACGCTGTCGCCCATGCCTTCGCGGGCATAGACCTGGCTGAGCGCGATCGCGCGGATGCCCGCGAGCGCCCCCTCGATCGCCGCCGAAACGGTGCCCGAATAGGTGATGTCGTCGCCCAGGTTGGCGCCGCGGTTGACGCCCGAAAGGATCAGGTCGGGCTTTTCGGGCATCAGCTTGCCGATCGCCATCATCACCGAATCGGTCGGCGTGCCGCTGCACGACCAGCGGCGCTCGCCATGCTGACGGATGCGCACGGGGCGCGACAGGGTAAGCGAATGGCCGGCGCCCGATTGCTCTTCGGCGGGGGCGCAGACCCAGATGTCGTCCGACAGCTGGCGCGCGATCGCTTCGAGCACCGCCATGCCGGGGGCGTGATAGCCGTCGTCGTTGGTGAGGAGGATGCGCATTTGACCGTCCGTTCAGCGTCATTGCGAGGAGCGCAGCGACGAAGCAATCTCCAGCTATCGGGATGCGCTTGGTCGAAGGCTGGAGATTGCTTCGCTGCGCTCGCAATGACGGGTCAGGGTGTCAGCCGGGTGATCCCGCCCATATAGGGCAGCAGCGCCTTCGGAATATCAACGCTGCCGTCGGCCTGCTGGTAATTTTCGAGGATCGCGACGAGCGTGCGCCCGACCGCGAGGCCCGATCCGTTCAGCGTGTGGACGAACTCATTGCCCTTGGCGCCCTCGCGGCGAAAGCGTGTGTTCATGCGCCGCGCCTGGAAATCGCCGCAGTTCGAGCAGCTCGAAATCTCGCGATAGGCGTTCTGGCCGGGCAGCCAGACTTCGAGGTCATAGGTCTTGCGCGCGGCAAAACCCATGTCGCCGGCGCACAGCAGCATCTTGCGATAGGGCAGCTCCAGCGCCTCGAGGATGGTTTCGGCGGCGCGCGTCTTGCGTTCGAGCTCGGCGTCGCTGTCCTCCGGGCGGGTGATCGACACCAGCTCGACCTTCCAGAATTGATGCTGGCGGATATAGCCGCGCGTGTCGCGCCCCGCCGACCCGGCCTCCGACCGGAAACAGGGGGTAAGCGCGGTCATGCGGATCGGCAGGTCGGCCTCGGCGAGAATCTCTTCGCGCACCGCGTTGGTGAGGCTCATTTCGGAGGTCGAGATGAGCCACATGCCGTCGGTGGTCTGGAACAGATCCTCGCGGAACTTGGGGAGCTGCGTCGTCCCGAACGCCGCGTCGTCGCGGACCATCAGCGGGGTCGCACATTCGCTATAGCCCGCCTCGATCGTCTGCTTGTCGAGCATGAACTGGCCGAGCGCGCGTTCGAGCCGCGCCATCGGGCCTTTGAGGAAAGCGAAGCGCGCGCCGGACATCTTCGCCGCGGTCTCGAAGTCGAGGCCGAGCGCGGGGGCGAAATCGGCGTGCTCCTGCGGCGCGAAGTCGAAGCTGCGCGGGGTGCCCCAGCGCGATATTTCGACATTGGCTGCCTCATCCTCGCCATCGGGAACATCGTCGGCGGGGAGGTTGGGGAGCGCCGCGAGGCGGTCGTGCAGCGCCGAAAGCTGCGCACGCTCGGCCTCTTCCTTCGCCGGGAGCGCGGCTTTCAGGTCGGCGACCTCGGCCTTCAGCGCCTCGGCCTTGTCCCTGTCGCCCGCGGCCATCGCCTGCCCGATCAGTTTCGAGGCTTCGTTGCGGCGCGCGAGCGATGCCTGGATGTCGGTCTGCAAGGCGCGGAGGGCGGCGTCGGCCGCAAGAATCTCGGCGGACAGGGGCTCAAGGCCGCGCCGCGCGAGGCCGGCGTCAAAGGCGTGCGGGTTATCGCGGATCAGGCGGATATCGTGCATGGCCACGCGCTATGGCGTTACCGCCGGGCGCGCGCAACCCCGTTGCTCGGACGCGGCGCGCGTAAAAAAGGGCCGCTCCAAAGAGCGGCCCTCAGTTCGGTGGTCAGGGCTAGCCCCCCTGGCCGCCAGTGGATTCGGATCAGGCCGCGTCGGCTTTGTCGTCGTTGCGATTCGCGGCGCGGCGGCGCGCGACGAGTGCCGCCGCCGCGGCGCCGAACAATAGCAGCATCGGTGGCGCGGGAACCGGCGTCGGGTCACCCGACGAGCTGCTCGTGCTGCCGCCCGAGCTCGACGAGGAGGAACTGGACGAACTCGACGACGAGCTGCTGCTCGACGACGAAGAGGACGAGGAGCCGGTGCTGCCGGTCGAACCCCAGCTGCTGCTGCCGCCAGTGGCGCCCGACGAGGTCGCGCCGCTCGACGTGCTGCTCGACGAGGAGGATGACGACGAGCTGCTGCTGCTCGACGAGGAGCTTCCCGAACCGCCCGACGAGCTGCTGCTCGATCCGCCCGAACTGCCGCTCGACCCGCTGGACCCGCCCCAGCTCGAACTGCCGTGCGACGAGCCGCCCTTCGACGAGCTGCCGCCCGACGACGAGCTCGACGAGGACGAGGATGACGAGGAGGAAGATGAGGACGAACTCGACGACGAACTGCTGCTCGACGACGTGCTGCTGACCCCACCGGTTGAGGTGCTGACGCCGCCGGTCGAAGTCGAGACGCCGCCGGTCGATGTGCTCACGCCCCCAGTCGAGGTGCTGACGCCGCCGGTTGAGGTCGAGACGCCACCCGTCGAGGTCGTCGAGCTGATGCCACCGGTGGAAGTCGAGGTCGATACGCCGCCGGTCGAGGTCGATACGCCGCCCGTCGAGGTCGAGGTGCTGACGCCCCCGGTCGAGGTCGACACGCCGCCGGAGGTGCTGCTGCTCGTCGTGCTGAGCCCGCCCGTGGTGGTCGAGGTCACGACGATGCTGCCGCTGCTGCCACCCGAACTGCCGCCAAAAAAGCCGCCGAAGAAACCGCCGCCGAAGCCGCCGCCAAAGCCGCCGCCGATCACGGTGACGCCGCCGCCGCTACCGCCGCCGCCTTCCCAGCCCGCTTGCGGAAAGGGGGCATAGGGGATCGGGGGCAGTGGGATGGTCTGCGTCACCACCTGCTGCTGCGGCGTTGCGGTGCGGATCACCTTCTTCGTCGTCACGACGCGGCGCACGCGCTTTACCGGCTTGCGCGCGGCGTGGCGCTTGCGCACGACCTTCTTGGGTGCGCAGGGCGAGCATTTGACGGTTTGCGCGCGCGCCGAGGGGACATCGGCGACCTGCATCGCGCCGCTGCCGATAATCGCGCCGCCGCAGGTGCAGGCACAGAGCTTGGCGAGAGCCATCCGGACAGACATAGGTTCTTCTCTCTTTCCCGTTGCAGGTGCGAAGCGCCAGCGACCCGGCACGCCCAATCCGCTTTCGCTATTCGCTAGACGCAGAAAGGCCAAAGCTTTGTGAACGCGGCAATCGCGTTAACCGCTTTTGCCTGTCCGACAGTGGGAAAGGGAGCGCGAAATCAATCCAAATCGCTGCATCTGTCCCAAAACGGAACGTAAAAGGCAATGATTCTATATGATTGGTTAATCTTCGGACCTAAATGATCGTTGGCGCGGCCGTGGCGGGCAGATGCGACGAGCGGCGAGAATCGCCGCCGGTTCATCGCGGCTTCACGCCATATCGCTATCGGCGGCTTCGGCGCTTGTATCGTCGCAAGCGGCTGGTTATAGGCGCGCCACTCCCCGAGCCGCTTTGGCGGCGCGCCGGTGACAGGAAAGGACGCGAGAGCCCCTCATGCCGACCAAGATTGCCGATGTTGGCGCTGACGCGCTTCGCGAAGCCAAATCCAATCTCGATTCGGACTATGTCCCGAGCGACGACGAAGAGTTTATGAACGAGCGGCAGCAGGAGTATTTCCGCGGCCTGCTCATCGCCTGGAAGAAATCGATCCTCAGCGAAGCCGAATCGACGCTGGCGCATTTGCAGGACGGCCCGCTGCGCGAACCCGACCTCGCCGACCGCGCGTCGAGCGAGACCGACTGGGCGATCGAGCTTCGCACCCGCGACCGCCAGCGCAAGCTGATCGCCAAGATCGACGCCGCGATCCGCCGGATCGACGAGGGCGAATATGGCTATTGCGCGGTGACCGGCGAGCCGATCTCGCTCGCGCGGCTCCAGGCGCGGCCGATTGCGACGATGACGCTGGAAGCGCAGGAGCGCCATGAGCGTAACGAGCGGATTTCGCGCGAAGACTGATCGCGCGCACGCACCCCATTTACGATTCGGCAACCGCGCCGCCCTAGATTCCGTGCCGCAACGACACGAAATGGGGCGCAGCCATGGATTCGCAACGACCGGCAACAGTGGACGAGGAGGTCGCGGCGCTGTCGCGCAGCGCCGATCGCGACAGCCTGTTCATGCAGGCCGAACTGGCGCTGGCCGGACGGCCCGACCGGATCACCGTGCGTGTGCGCAACCTGTCGCCGGGCGGAATGCTCGCCGAAGCGAAGCTGGCGGTCGAACAGGGCGCGGCGGTCGAGGTCGAGCTGCGCAACATCGGGCCGGTTGCGGGGCGCGTGATCTGGACCGGCGAGGGCAAGTTCGGAATTGCGTTCGATCGGCTGGTCGATCCTCAGGCGGTGCGCCGTCAGCTGGTATCGCGGTCCGATCTGCCGCCGCATCTGCGGCACCAGGGGGCCGTTGGCGCCCCCTTCTATCGCCGACGCTGATGCGTCCCACAAGGGGCGGCATCCGCCGGCGATAGCGCTGGCGATCAGCCGATCGCGAGCATCTCTTCCTTGAGTTTCAGTTTCTGCTTCTTGAGCTGCGCCAGCACGCCGGTATCCGGGGCGGGGCGACGTTCTTCATTCGCAATTTTCGCATCGAGGTCCGCGTGGCGGGACTTCAGGGTGGAAAGGTGCGACCTGCTCATATGGCATTCTCCTTTTCGACTCGATGGACAGGCCTGAGTAAATCATGAATCGGGCGCAATGTCGTCACGATTCGGCCAGTCGGTCCCCGTTGCGGACCAGTGGTGAACGTGGCAGGGTTGGCGCGTGAGCCCCGAAGAGATCAGCCAGCGCCTCGAATTGCTTCGGATCGAGCACCGCGACCTCGACGCGGCGATCATCGCGCTCGGCAGCGCCGCGGTCGCCGACCAGCTTCAACTCGCGCGGCTCAAGAAGCGCAAGCTCAAGCTGCGCGACGAAATCGCCTGGTGCGAGGATCAACTGCTCCCCGACATCATCGCCTGAACGCCTCGATCAAAGCGGGACAGCGGCGTCTTCAGATTTCATGGTTAGCGGCATTGCCCAGTCCATGCGCGGCATGGCATTTCCGCCGGCATGGACGGTGAACGAACAGAGCTGAATGCGCAGGGGCGGCCGGTGCAGCGCGCTCAGGTCGAAAATCTCTATGTCGAGGCGATGCTGCTCGCCGACGAGGCGCACGCGGCCTTTGCGGCGCAGCGCGACCTCAGCCTCCGCAACGACGGCGCGCCAAAGGGCGACGCGTTGGCGCAGGTTTCGCTGGCGTGCGAATCGCTCAAGACAACGACGCGGCTGATGCACATCATCGCCTGGCTGCTCCACCGCCGGGCGATGCTCGCGGGCGATCCGGGCGCGGGCCCGCACGACAGCGCGGCGCGGATCGGCGAACCGGTGGCGGCCGACTGGGCGATCTGCGCCGGATTCGATGCGTCGCTTCGCCGGATCATCGCGGCAAGCGAGCGCTTGTTCGAGCGGATTGCGCTGATCGAGGCGGGCTGGAACGCGCCCGCGGCGACGCCGGTGCAGCAATTGCTCGCGCGGCTCGAAGCGCGGCTTTGACGCAGGCGGGCGGCCGCACCGTGCGACGGAGCGGCTTTGCCGCCTCCGCTTGTCAGGAACAGCATTTTGTGAGCAACTGGCGCCGGGTCGCTTCATCGTCCTTGTGGTGGGGAGGAAGCGTATGGAAAATGATGGAAACAAACGGGCGAAGTCGGATCGGCGGGCTGGCGATCGCCGCGTTGCCGACGATCCCGATTTTCAGGGGCCGGATCGCCGCAAGGGCGACCGGCGCACAGGCAGGGACCGCCGATCGGACGAGTGAGCGCTGCGGCGAGCGCCAACGGGAGAAGACAATTGACGGAGCCGCACGTACCGCGCCTGAGTGTCGACATCGTGTCCGACGTCATGTGTCCCTGGTGCATCATCGGCTGGCTGAAGTTCCGGCAGGTGATGGATCATTTCAAAGGGCGGCTCGATTTCCGCGTTCAGTGGCATCCCTTCGAGCTTAATCCCGACATGCCGCCGGATGGCGAAGACGCCGCGGCGCATGTGATGCGCAAATATGGCATCAGTGCCGAGCAGAGCCGCGCCAACACGGGGCGACTTGCAGCGATCGCGGACAAGCTGGGCTTTGCCTTCAACCGTGGCCCTGATTTCCGGATGCGCAACAGTTTCGATGCGCACCGCCTGTTGACCTGGGCTGGCGCCATGGAATCGTCCGACCAGCAAGCGGCAACGGGAGTGCAGACGGCGCTCAAGCTGGCGTTGTTCCGCGCGCACTTCACCGACAATCGCGATGTCAGCGACCATGACGTGCTCGCCGATGTCGCGGCGTCGGTCGGGCTCGACCGCGAGCGCGCGGCCGCCATATTGGCATCGGACGAGTTCGGGGAAATGGTGCGGACCGAAGAGCATTGGTGGGCGGAGCGGAACATCACCGGGGTGCCCGCCTTCATTCTGGGCGGCCAGATGCTGGTGCCGGGAGCGCAGGATGCCGAGCTGTTCATCCGCGTGATCGAAAAGAAGATCCTGGCGCCCGCCGCCTGAGTGGCCGCGTGTGGGCCATTCCTTTGAGATTTTTCAAGCTTTACGGCCTATTGTGGTGGAATCGACGCTTGTTTCATCATCGTCACCCCGGGTCGGGCCCGGGGTGACGACATCAATGTGGCGAACTTTTGGATTCGGGTGACCAGAGCGGCGGATGAGGGGGATCGGGGTGAAGGTCGGGCGGAGGTTTGGCGCGCCCACAATGGTGCAGCTGGCGGTCGCGCTGCTGCTGTTCGGCGGCGGTTATATTATCGCCAACCGCTTTCAGTTGATCCACAGTGTCGCCTATCGGTTCGCCGCGGGCGACGCGCCGAGCGCCGCGACGGCGCTGTTTTTCCTCGTCTTTCAGGCGGCGGCGCTGATGGCGGCGCTGTGGCTTTTTCCGCGTCGCTGGGCCGCGATGCTGCTTCTGCTCGCGGGCGTCTCGATCGCCGTGAACCTGGGTTACGCGCAGCTTGTTGCCGAGCTGCTCGATGCGGGCTCGCTTGCCTGGCTGTTCGCCGAAGTCCGGCAGGCGGGAAATGCCGCAGGCGAGTTCAGCGGCGAATTGCTGTGGGCCGCAGCGCAGGTCGCGGCCGCACTGGCGCTGTTCGTCGCGGCGCGGCGGCTCGCGCGGCGCGCGGTGCGCTGGCCATGGGGCGGTGGCCTGGCGGTGGCGACGCTCGCGCTGCTTATCGCGCCGAGCATCGTTTATCGCCATGCCGCGCTGTGGCCCGAGGGTGCCGAGCGCAGCCTCTATGGGCTGGTTGCCGACCTTGCGGCAGCGCCGCCGCCGCCGCCACGCGGCGCGGTCGAGATCGTGGCGCGCGCTTCCGCCGGCACGCCGCGGCACATCCTGTGGGTGATCGACGAGAGCGTTGCCGAAGCGCCCTTTCGGCGACTGATCGCACCGACGCTGGCGGACACGCCGCACCTCGACTTCGGGGTTGCAGCGGCGATGGGGCATTGCAGCGCGCCCGCGCAGGTGGCGCTGCGCTCAGGGGTCAACGTGCGCCGCGTCGATGCGGGCGCCGACCTGCGCCGTACGCCGTCGATCTGGGCCTATGCGAAGGCTGCGGGATATCGGACGGTGATGATGGACGGGCAGACGTCGGGGGCGCCGCAGAATCTGCTGCTACCGCCCGAGCGCGCGCTGATCGACGCCTATCGGCCGATGCCGGGCGGGATCGACACCGACCTGAAAATGGCCGACGCGATCAATCGAGGCCTGAAAGGGGACGCGAAGACATTTAGCTATGCCGTGCTGCGCGGCGTCCATTTCCAGTATCGCGATCATTATCCCGCGGGCGCCATCCCCCCGGACGCCCCCGTCGCGCAGCAATATGCGACCGCGCTCCGCTGGTCGAAGGCGCGCTTTTTCGGGCGGCTGCTCGCCGGGGTCGACCGCGAGCAGGTGGCGATCATCTATACGTCCGACCATGGGCAGAATCTGACGCCCGGCGCGCTGCCACATTGCAGCCGCGAGGCGATGGCCGACGAGTTTCGCGTGCCGCTGCTCGCCTTTCTGCCGCCGCGAATCGCGGCGCGCTATGCCGATGCACCGCGCGAGGGCCATTCGGTCAGCCAGATTTTCCCCGCGACGCTGATCTGGATGGGATATGATCCGGCGGCGGTCACGGCGCGCTATGACCGCGATCTGACGCAGCCGACCGCGCGCTTCGTCTGGTTCGGGCGCACGGTCATCCCGACCGGCGGCGAAACGGCGATCGACGTCACCGCGGGCGCCGATTTTCCCGGCAGCTGAGGCGCGCGCGTCAGTGCGCGCGCGGGCGCGGCGGTCCGGCGATCAGCTTGTTGAGCGTCGCGAGGCGACGACGCGCTTCGGTCCAGTCGCGTTCGGGATGCGCCTGAATCCGGTCGAGGAGCACGCGCACCTCCTTGCGGCGATCGCCTTCGGTTACGGCCTGCATGGGCTTTCTCCTTTCGACGCGCAGCATAGCATGGCGATGCGAGTCGCGGCCAACCGGGCGTCTCGTCCGCGGCACGGGATAACCCTCGCCGACGGGCGCGTTCACGACATACACGCCATCGACACGCATCCCCGCAGCCGCCGAGGCGCGGGGTAGCGCGGCGTCGCTGTCCGCCCTATTCAGGCCGCAATGACGGATACGGACAGGAAGATGGTGGTGATTGCGCGGCTGCGTGTGGCCCCGCTGGTGGGGTGGCAATTTGCCTGCGCGGTGCTGCTGGGCATTCTCGCCGCGCGGCTCGACTGGGGCGACGATCCCGCGAGTGCGATGTGGACCATGATGTTCGCGCAGCCGCTGGAGCTGATCGGCGTTGCGGCGGTGCTGATGCTGTGGACCGCGACGATCCGCCTGTGGAGGCGGCGGCGCGATTATGTCCGCCACGACGGGGTGATGCTCTATCGCGGCGCGAGCGCGCGCTGGCCGCTGTCGCTGGTGCGCGGCGTCGTGATCGCGCGCGGACCGCTGGGGATCGAGGCGCTGCGGCTGGTCGTCGACGACGACAGCGAGGTCACGCGCGAGCTGGTAAAGCTCTACATGCTGGAGGATGCGCCCGAGGCGGTGCGCGACGGCGTGATGTTCGCGGCGGCGCGCGGAGGCGGCGTAGCGCCCGTTACGGTGCATTGAGCGCTTATTACCCCCAAGGTAGCTGCGTGGCCTTGTGCCGCTGCTAGAGAAGCGGCGGGAAGGGACATATCGATGACCATGATCCGAATGCTCGCCGCGCTGGCCTTGCTCGCCGGGCCCCAGGCCGCGGCGCCCGCGGCGGCGCAGGCGCCCCAGGTCAGCGCCGACGACGTCGCGCTTTTCTATCGCGTTTACGATGCCGCGGGCGGCGCCCCCGACGGCGCCACGCTCCAGCGCGACTATCTGGGCCGCGGCAGCGCAGGCCTTGCCCGCTTCGCCGAGCTGCGCCGGATCACCGGCGAGGCGATCGCGGCGGCGATCGCGAAAAACCCCGGCTTTTACGTCGAAGCGCGGCAGTGCGCCGACGCTCTCCCGCGCGTGTTGCCGCGGGTCGACGCAAGCGCGCGGCGGTTCGCCGAGCTGGTGCCGGGGACAAGCTTTCCGCCGGTTACGGTCGCAATCGGTCGCGGACGCCCCGTCGCGGTGGGCGAAGCGCGCGGCGCCTATATCGGGCTGGAAGCGCTGTGCGCGTGGAAAGCCCCCGATCCCGATATCGCGAATCGCATGGTGCGGGTGATCGTTCACGAACTGGTGCATACAAGACAGCGGGGGCTGGCCGAGCGGACCGACGAGGCGACGGTGCTGCACGCCGCGCTGGTCGAGGGGACGGCGGAGTTCCTGACCGAGCTGCTCACCGGGTCGATCGCCTATGGCCATTTGCAGCGCGCGACAAAGGGGCGCGAGGGCGCGATCGAAGCGGCGTTCCTGAAGGACGTCGACCGGCCTGCGGTCGGATCGGCCTGGGTGTTCAACGGGTCGGTCGCCGCGGGCGACACCGCCGACCTTGGCTATTGGGTCGGATACCGGATCGTCAAAGCCCATTATGCACGGGCGACCGACAAGCGGCAGGCGCTGCTCGACATATTGGCGATCGACGATGCACAGGCGTTCCTTGCGGGCAGCGGGTGGACGCCGGGAATGGAGATGGACGAATGACCGGCACGGCGCCCCCCGCCGCCGGCACGGCGCCGCGCGCCCCGATCGCGTCGAACGACATCGCGGTCTTTCTGGTGCTGACCGCGATTTTCACGGCGATCGCCTATATCCCGTTGCTGGCGATCGATCCGGGAGTGAGCGCGCGGCGCCATTATATCCTGCTGCTGATGTGGTCGCCGGGGGTCGCGGCGCTGTTGACGTGCCGGATTTGCGGGATCGGGCTGGCGACGCTGGGGTGGCGGTGGCCGCGCGGCCGTTGGATGGCGTGGGGCTATGGCCTGCCCCTCCTCTATGCGGCGGCGGCTTACGCAGTGCTTTGGCTGGGCGGCTTCGCGCTCTTTGCCCCGCCCGAGGCGCTCGATGCGCTGGCGACGTCCTTTGGCTGGCAGGGCGCGCACCCGGCGGCGCTGATTGCGGGCACGCTGCTCATCAAGGCGACCGCCGGCTTTATCGTCGCCGCGTCGAGCGCGCTGGGCGAGGAAATCGGCTGGCGCGGCTTTCTGGCGCCGCGGCTGGCGGGGCAGGTCGGCGCGCGCGGCGGCGCGCTGATCCTTGGCGGCATCTGGACGCTGTGGCACGTCCCGCTGCTGATCGCGGGCGGCTATAATAATGGCGTCGAGCCGGGTTTCGCGCTCGGCTGCTTTACCGTGCTCGTCTTTGCCGGAAGCATCGTCGCGATGTGGCTGCGGCTGGGATCGGACAGCCTGTGGCCCTGCGTCGCGTGGCACGCGAGCCACAATCTGTTCATCCAGAGCGTCTTTGGCGCGCTGGTCGGGGAAAAGGCGGGCGTGACGCCCTATTGGGCGGGCGAGTTCGGCGTGCTGGCGCCGCTGGCGCTCGTCGTCGTCGCGGTTCCCGCCTATCGCGCGCTGGCGCGGATCGACCGCGGGTAGGGCGCGCGGGGTGCGGCGGCCGACGCGGTTGCCGTCGCGGTCGAACACTTCGGCGCCGGGCGAGCGGCGCAGGCGATAGGCGGAGGCTTCCGACATGCCGACGCGCTGCGCCGCGGTGACGACCGAGCCGGTGTCGGCGAGCGCCTCGATAAAGGCGCGCTGCCTGGCGGGCGACCAGCCATCCTTGCGCGGCTTTTTGAGGACGGGAACCCAGTCATAGGCGGCGGGATCATGCCCGTGCGCGTCGCGTGCGGGGGTGGTTTCAGGGGCGGGTGAGGGGAGGGTGCTGCTCATTGGGCAGTATGGAACGTAAAAGGAACAAGTGGGAAAGCGTTTTTTTGGGGGTGCGAAATGGGATTTGGGGGCGCGTTGGGGTGCCGGGTGATTTGAGGGTCGGGTGCTGGCTATTTTGATTTCACGCAAAGGCACGAAGGCACGAAGAGAAGAAGACAAACAGTGCCCCCCTCCTTCGTCACCCCGGACTTGATCCGGGGTCCATGCGGCGCCGCTGGAATGGATGCCGGATCAAGTCCGGCATGACGAAGAAAGGGCAGGTGTGGGCGCGCGGGGTCACGCTCCCAGCGGGGGCAACCCCAATTCCTCGGCCAAATCGCGCCAGTCGGGGTTGGCCGCCTCGATCAGCTCGATCTTCCACTTGCGCTGCCAGTTCTTGATCTGTTTTTCGCGGCCGATCGCGGCGTGCATAGTCCCGGCGAGTTCGAACCAGACGAGCATCTTGACGCCATAGCGTTTGGTGAAGCCGTCGAAACTGCCGACCCGATGCTGGCAGATGCGCTGGATAAGGTGCGAGGTGACGCCGGTGTAGAGCGTGCCGTGGCGCGCGCTGGCGGTGATATAGGCACAGGGTTGGAAGTCGGCGTGCATGGGGTGGAGGCTAGGGCGGCGATGGACCCCGGATCAAGTCGGGGGTGACGAAGATTGGTGCGGAACGGATGCTTCCCTCCCGCTCGTCATGCCGGGCTTGATCCGGCATCCATACGGTCTGGGGTTAAGTGGGTATTGTTGTCTATCACCGTAGTCCCCGAACGTCAGAGCGGAGCGGATGCCTTTCTACGAATTGTCACCTTGGACTTAATGATGTGCTTCATGGCAAACCGGCTGAATGTGGAATGGCCCCCGCAATCGAGGACATTGTTCCGCACACATCCCAGTCGCGCGTAGTAAATAACACCGAGAAGTCCGCTACTATAATCATTACGGCAGAGATCTGATTGGCACTTAGCGGGGGCGTGGAGTCCATTTTATTTCTAGAAGATCGTATTTTGTGGATGATCTCATTGAGAGGTATCTTGAGAGATATCTGATTTTGGCGATAGTCCCGATCACGTATTTTTTCTAGAGCTTGTGTTCTCGCTTCAACAAAGCTCATTAGCAGTTCGACAACCCTAGGTTTCAAGCCAGTGGAACTGAGTAGCTTCCGTTCCATCTTGATAAAATAATCAAGTTCCATTCTTTCTGCCTGAATTAGGTGGCCTCCTGTTAAATAGCCGCTTCGCTCGCGAACGACTCCCAGTCGATTAATGAAATTTCTCCAATGCACGGAGGCCATGGCTCGCGATCGACCTTGTCGCTTCCGCCAACTTAAATAGATTTCACGAATGGAAGGGTCATATACGTCTGCTCCCCCAGCCAATCGTTCGACAAAATAGGCGCCTTCAACGAATTTCTTCGACGACGCGAATTCTTCAAGAAGTATTAAAAGCTTATGTGCCTCGGATTGCGATAGTACCGCTCCTCCGGCTGGGTAATTTGAATAGGTCTGGCTGTTATCACAATCGAGCAGAAGCGCGGCCATCAGACCCAGAAGTTCAATGTCGTCATTGGTCAAGAAGACCCGCGGATTATAAATCCCCATAGAAAGCTACCAAATCCGAGAGCGAAATCGTTCAAACCGAAAACCCCCCAGCGTTCCGCCGGTTCGAGCTTGCCGCCAACACCTTCTTCCCCTGCGGGGTCAGCGCCCATTTGGCTCCCTGCTGCACCACCAGCCCCAGCGCGGCGAGTTCGTCGCGGACGGGATCGGTGGGGAGCCCGGGGTGGCGGTTCGACAGGCGCTCCAGGCAGGCGCGCTGCGGCTGGCTGAGGATCAGGAGTTTTTCTTTTTTCTTTTCGGTCATTTTGTTTTTCGTAATCCTGTTGATTTGCCGCGACGCGATCGGTTGCGCTGGCTGGATTTCACCATTTTCCGCCCAAGGCGTCGATGGCTTTGAGCAGCGCCTTTTTGCTGCTGGAGCGGTTTTTGCCCGCATTGCGCGGCAGTTCGGGATTGCCGAGTGCGGCGCGGCGCGCGGCGAGGTCGGCCGAAAAGCGGGCAAAGTTGATGCGTGGCCCCGTCCAGTCGGGCGCCAGTTCAGGCTTTGAGCGCTGCGATGCCATAGTCTCCGACCGTTTCCTGTCTGATACGCCTTTCCAGATAGTCGAGATCGACATTCGGGTGAAGGGCAAACAAAATCCGCGCCTGATCCAGCCGGTCTTGCGCCGATCCGGAGGCATATTGACCCATGCGGTCGGCGATCAGATCCTCGACTGAAATGATGGCAAAGCTCGATCCGTCGCCCGTGTCCTCGACGAGCAGAATATGGTCGTGATCAATGTTGCCGTCCATCGGAACCGACCCGACAATTTCAAAGCCGAGTTTGAGTCCGGGGTGAACCCAGCCGCGCGCCAGTTGCCCGACGCCGGATGGCCGGATGAACCCGGCGTTTTGCAGTTCCTCGTCCAGCGCATCCTGCCACGGCGAGCAGATATCGAAATCGCCCGTCATCAAAGCGCTGCCCGAATAATATTCGACCGCCGCCCCTCCCACCAGCACCGGACGGGACAGGCCCCGTGCCGCCATCGCCTCGCTCACCCGAGCGAAGAGGCGAAGTGCCGCCTCGAACTCGGGGCGATAGGGGGAGGTCATTACTCCGCCGCGATCCCCGCTTTCGCGAACATGTCCTCGCCGTCGTTTTCGGCGTCGCCCGCCGGCGCGGCGTCGTCGCTGGTCTTGGCCTTCTTGCGGTTGTCGAAGCTGGTCCACACGGTGTTCCAGTCGCCGCGCGTCGCGGCCTTGCTGTACTCGGTCGCGCGCGTTTCGAAGAAATTGGCATGCTCGACGCCGTTCAAGAGCGGGGCAAGCCACGGCAGCGGGTGTTCGTCGATCATGTAGATCGGCTGGAAACCCAATTGCCCCAGGCGCCAGTCGGCGATGTAGCGGATGTAGCGCTTGATCTCCTTGGGCGTCATGCCGGGGACGGGGCCCTGTTCGAACGCCAGGTCGATGAACGCATCCTCGAGCCGCACCGTTTTCTGGCAGCAGTCGATGATGTCCTCCTTCACCGACTTGGTCAGGCAGCCGCGTTCCTTGACGAAGGCGTGGAAGAGGCGCGTGATCCCCTCGCAGTGCAGGCTTTCGTCGCGCACGGACCAGCTGACGATCTGGCCCATGCCCTTCATCTTGTTGAAGCGCGGGAAGTTCATCAGCATCGCGAAGCTGGCGAAGAGCTGCAGCCCCTCGGTGAAGCCGCCGAACATCGCGAGCGTGCGCGCGATATCCTCGTCGCTGTCGACGCCGAAGGTGCCGAGATAGTCGTGCTTCGCGCGCATCTCGTCATATTCGAGGAACATGCCATATTCGCTCTCGGGCATGCCGATCGTGTCGAGCAGGTGGCTGTAGGCCGCGATATGCACCGTCTCCATGTTGCTGAACGCGGTCAGCATCATCTTGATCTCGGTCGGCTTGAACACGCGGCCATACTTGTCGTGGTAGCAATCCTGCACCTCGACGTCCGCCTGGGTGAAGAAGCGGAAGATCTGGGTGAGCAGGTTGCGCTCATGTTCGGAAATCTTCTGCGCCCAGTCGCGGCAATCCTCGCCCAGCGGCACCTCTTCGGGCATCCAGTGGATCTGTTGCTGGCGCTTCCAGAAGTCATAGGCCCAGGGATATTCGAAGGGCTTGTAGGTCTTGCGGGCTTCGAGAAGGGGCATCTACGGTCTCCAGACTGGCTTCTATATCTCCTCTCCCACCGGGAGAGGAAGGGGCCCAAGGCGTCAGCCTTGGGAAGGTGAGGGTGTTCGGCGGTTGGATGATGGCGCGTTGCCGCCCTCACCCTCCCGCCGCTTCGCGGCTCCTTCCCTCTCCCGGAGGGAGAGGGATATTTGTTCGAGGACGCCTTTCGTGTTCGCGAGGACGTCGTTGTTCCAGAAGCGGAGGACCGTCAGGCCCTGCGCCTGCAGAAATTCGGTGCGGCGGGCGTCGTAGGCCGCCGCCTCGGCATGTTGGCCCCCATCCACCTCGATCACCAGCTTCGCGGCGAAGCTGTAGAAATCGGCGAAATAGGGGCCGATCGGTACCTGCCGCCGCCATTTCGCGGCGGGGAAGGCTTCGCGCAGCGCGCGCCACATCCGCTTTTCGGCGTCGGTGGCGTCCTTGCGCAAGGTCCGGGCGCGGGTGACGGTGCCGGAGGGTTGGTGGCGATAGGTTCGCATCCTCGTCGTCGCCCTCACCCTCACCCTTCCGGCGCTTCGCGCCTCCCTCCCTCTCCCGGGAGGAGAGGGATTTTGGGCGTCACTGACACGCCAGACACTCGTCGTAATCGGTGGTCGCGAGCTCGTATTTCGCCGCCTCGGGCGTGTTGTCGGCCTCGACCCCGCCCGCGAAGCCGGCGCGCTGGACGCTTTTCGAGCGGAGATAATAGAGCGATTTGATGCCGAGTTCCCATGCGCGATAGTGGAGCATCAGCAGATCCCATTTCTCGACGTCCGCCGGGATGAACAGGTTCAGCGACGCCGCCTGGTCGATATAGGGCGTGCGGTCGGCGGCGAGTTCGAGCAGCCAGCGCTGGTCGATCTCGAAGCTCGTCTTGAACACATCCTTTTCGTCCTGCGTCAGAAAGTCGAGGTGCTGGACGCTGCCGCCGCGTTCGAGGATCGAGTTCCACACTGCGTCGCTGTTCTTCGCCTTGTCGACGAGCAGCGCTTCCAAGTGCGGGTTGCGGATCGAGAAGCTGCCCGACAGCGTCTTGTGCGTGTAGATATTCGCCGGGATCGGCTCGATGCACGCGCTGGTGCCGCCGCAGATGATGGAAATCGACGCGGTCGGCGCGATCGCCATCTTGCAGCTGAAACGCTCCATCACGCCCTGATCGGCGGCGTCGGGGCAGGGGCCGCGTTCCTTTGCGAGCAGCATCGAGGCGGCGTCGACCTGCGCGCGGATATGCTTGAAGATCCTGAGGTTCGACGATTTCGCCATCGCGCCCTCGAACGGCAGGCCGCGCGCCTGCAGGAAGCTGTGAAAGCCCATGACGCCGAGGCCGACGCTGCGTTCGCGGCTGGCGCTATATTTGGCGCGCGCCATTTCGGGCGGGGCGCGGTCGATATAGTCCTGGAGGACATTGTCGAGCATGCGCATGACATCCTCGATGAAACGCTTGTCGCCGTTCCATTCGTCCCAGGTTTCGAGGTTGAGGCTCGAGAGGCAGCAGACCGCGGTACGATCGTTGCCGAGATGGTCGCGGCCGGTCGGCAGCGTGATCTCGCTGCACAGGTTCGAGGTCGTGACCTTCAGCCCCAGATCGCGGTGATGCTTGGGCATCATGCGGTTCACCTGGTCGATGAAGATGATATAGGGCTCGCCCGTCGCGAGGCGCGTTTCGACGAGCTTCTGGAAGAGGCTGCGCGCGTCGACGGTGCCGCGCACGCTGCCATCCTTGGGCGATTTGAGGTTGAACTCGGCGCCGTCGCGGACGGCTTCCATGAACTCGTCGGTCACGAGCACACCGTGGTGGAGGTTCAAGGCCTTGCGGTTGAAGTCGCCCGACGGTTTGCGAATCTCCAGAAACTCCTCGATCTCGGGATGCGAGATGTCGAGATAGCAGGCGGCCGAGCCGCGGCGGAGCGAACCCTGGCTGATCGCGAGGGTCAGGCTGTCCATCACGCGGACGAAGGGAATGATGCCGCTGGTCTTGCCGTTGAGGCCGACGGGTTCGCCGATGCCGCGCACCGCGCCCCAATAGGTGCCGATGCCGCCGCCGCGCGAAGCGAGCCAGACATTCTCGTTCCAGGTGCCGACGATACCCTCGAGGCTGTCGTCGACCGAGTTGAGGTAGCAGCTGATCGGCAGGCCGCGCCCCGTTCCGCCGTTCGACAGCACCGGGGTCGCGGGCATGAACCAGAGCTTCGAGATATAATCATAGAGGCGCTGGGCATGATCCTGGTCGTCGGCATAGGCGTCGGCGACGCGCGCGAAGAGATCCTGATAGGATTCGCCGGGCAGGAGATAGCGGTCCTGCAGCGTTTCCTTGCCGAAATCGGTGAGCAGCGCGTCGCGGGTCGCATCGGTGACGATAGCGAATCGGCGTGCATGAACCTTGGGTTCGCCGCCGTCGCCCGGCGTCGCCGCGGGCGCGGGCGTCGATTCGCGCTTCGCCTCCGGCGCTGCGGGCGCATCATTCTTCGTCAGTTCCACCGTCGCCACGTCGTTCGTCTCCACCCGTTCGCTTTCCCGAAAATCCATCCTGTTCGCCCCCCGATCCATATGCGCACAAAGATGTGCATGTTCCTGTCTTGTTCGACTCAGGGCGAAGCCCTGACCTTAGCATCTTTACCCGCCCGCATGGGCACCCTTTTTTGGACGCAAGCAGGGTTTTTCCGGGCCCATATGCGATGGGCGACGGAAATCCGCCACTTCCAGCCTGATACAATTTATTGGGGTGCCCCCGTGGTCGACCCACCACCCATAGTGCCACGTCGGCGCGACGATGCAAGAGAGTAAATGACGGATCGGGGACTCAACTCGTCGATATTTTGATTCGACTGGTCGACGGTCATGCGCGTCGGCGACGCGCGTTGCCAGCGTTTCTGCGGCCCCCGGCGCGGTCCATGCCGGGGGCGCGGCGCCGAAAAATATGCGGCGGCGAAAGTCGGTGGCGGGGAGGAGAGGAGATTTACACGCCTGTGGCGGTTAACGACCGGTTGCAGACCTTTATTCAATCGTCATCCCGGCGAAGGCCGGGATCTCATCCTCTCGGTTTGCCGCACCGGCGAGATCCCGGCCTTCGCCGGGATGACGGATAAGGGTTCGCCGGGATGACGGATAAGGGCAGGTCCGGAATCCACCCCGAAGTGGCCTCTGGTCGGTGCATCCGTGCGGGCCATAAGGGCAAAAGAAAAGGGCCCCGGCGATGCCGGAGCCCCTGTCTTAATTTCGTTCCAGATTAAGCCTGGCCGCCAGCACTGTCAGTGCCACCGCCGCCCAGGAAGCGCCAAAACCAACCCATGACAAATCTCCTGATAAGACTGCCCACGCAGAACAGTTAACAGGGCATATACCTTAATTAGTAAGGTAAATCGAGTCTTAGAGTCTGATTCAAAATTATCGCGATAGATTTCATGCTCTTGCGATACGGCGGACGAAGAGCTGAATTGAGGCGATGAACAGCCACGCGGTTGCCGATGCGATGGTCTGCTCGAAGTCTTTGGCGAGGCGGCGGTTGCGACCGAGCCACGCAAAGGTCCGCTCGACCACCCAGCGTCTGGGCAGGACCTCGAAGCCCTTGGCATGGTCGGATCGCTTGATGATCTCGACCGTCCACTTCCCGATCTTGCGCAGCGCCTGGCGAAGCTTGTCGCCAGCATAGCCGCCATCGGCGAAGATGTGCCTGAGCCAAGGGTGACGGCGGATGATCTCGGCCAGAACAAACGGCGCGCCATCGCGATCCTGCACGTCAGCGGTGTGGATCACGGCATGAACGAGATTGCCCTCGGTGTCGGTCACGATGTGTCGCTTGCGGCCCTTGATCTTCTTGCCTGCGTCATAGCCGCAAGGCCCGCCGCTTTCCGTGGTTTTCACGCTTTGGCTGTCGATGACCCCAGCGCTCGGAGAAGCCTCGCGCCCGAGGGCTTCCCGCCCGATCAGCAGCAGGGCGTGATTGAGCGAGAGCCACAGACCATTGTCGCGCCACAGATAGAACCAGCGCCGCACCGTCGAGACCGGAGGAAAGCAGGGCGGCAACATCCGCCAGGGCAGCCCACCGCGCAGCAGATACAGGATCGCCTCGATGATCCGCCGCAGCGGCCATTTGCGCGGTCGCCCTACACAGCAAGGGCCCGGAAGTAACGGCTCCAGCACGGCCCATTCCGCATCGGTCAAATCGCTTGGCAAAGCCAGGTCGGCACGGGCATACTGCGCCCGGGTGGTGTCGGTCCACATCGTTGAACTCCCGAAGTTTGTTGCAAAACCCCGTGAATCAGCGACTTGGGCTCGCGTCAAGCTAACCCGCTGGCACCACTCAACTTAATTTCGGATCAGGCTCTTAACTATAAAGATTGCCGCCATTTTGGCGATTATGCGGTGCGGCTGTGCGGCGGGGTCGTCAGGGCGGCGACGAGATCGGAAAACAATTGCGGTTTTCCAAGATGATAGCCTTGGCCGACATCGCAACCGAGGCCGACGAGCAGCGCCATTGTTTCTGCATCTTCAATGCCTTCGGCGACCGCGACGGCGCCGAGACGGTGCGCCAGATCGACGGTCGATTTGACGACTTCGCGGTTGCGCTGCGAATCGCGCATTGTCGAAACGAATCGCTTGTCGATCTTGATTTCGTCGGCCTCGATCTCGGTCAGATATTCGAGGTTCGACTGGCCGGTGCCATAATCGTCGATCGAAAGGCGAATCCCCGTGCGGCGGAGTTGCGCCAGCGTCTGGCGCGCCTGTCGGCTGTTTTCGATCTGTGCGGTTTCGGTGATCTCGATCGTCAACGCCTCCGGCGGCAGATGATGCGCGTTGAGCATGACGCGGATCGTTCCGACAAGGTCGCTGTGGTCGAGCAGCGTCGCGGACAGGTTGACCGACATGTTGATGTGGACGCCGCGCTCGCGCAGCTGCGCCGCCGACCGGATCGCCTGATCCATCACGAACAGCGTGAGGCGATAGATGTCCTGGCTTTTTTCGGCCTGTATGATGAACTCGTCAGGCGGAATGGGGCCGCGCGTCGGATGCGTCCAGCGCGCGAGCGCCTCGACCCCGACAAGCCGACGGGTTGCGATTTCATATTGAGGCTGGAAGGCGACCCAGATGTCGCCGCCGGTCAGCGCGTCCTCGAGCTGTGAGTGGAAGGAGAGCTGCCAGCCGGCGTCGTCCTTTTGCCGCGGCGTATATTTGGTCCAAAGCGCGCGGGTGCGGATCGCGCGCTCGGCGGCGACAAGGGCGGCCGCGAGCCGCTGCGCGTTCGACCCCTCGAACTCGTCGTTGACCCCGAACGCGATGGCGACGTCGACGCGCAGGTCGCCGATCGTGAGCGGCGCGTTGAAAAGTGCGGCGAGCCCGGCAAGCTGCCCTTCGATCTGGCTGTGCTGATAATAGGGCACAAGCCAGGCGAAGGTGCCGTCGAGGTCGTGGTGCAGCGTGGTGCCCTGCGAAGCGAGTTGGAGGCGGCGCGTCACCTGTTCGACGAGCCTGTCAATGCCGTCGCCCGGAATGAAGGCGGCAAGATCCTCGAAGTTGACCACCTTGGCGGCAATCACCGTCGCGCTGCCAAAAGGCGGCAGTGAACGGAGCGCTTCAAAGTTGGGCAGTCCCGAGAGGGGGTTCTCGCGCTGCGCCGAACTACGCCTGCGGGTGCGAGAAACGTTGATGGCGATCGCTGCGACATAGACCAGCGCTGCACCGATCCAGGACGTCACAAGCATCGTTCCAAGAACGATCTTGCCACCGATCAAGATAACGGTCGAGCCGATCATGGCGGCCATAACGGCTCGTTGAAAGCGCCGAATAAGTGTTATTCCCGTAAGCACGATCGCGACGAGCAAGGGGGGCAGCCAGCCGATGTCGATTGGGTCGCCTCGCTTCAGCGTTTCCGCCGCTATGACGTGAATGAATCCGCCGGGAACCCGATCATGACCGGGCAAATAGAAATAGTCCTGAAAGCTCGGTGCGGTTGGCGCGAATATAACGTCCTTTCCAGCGAGTTCGCGCGCTCCGATCTTGCCCGAAAGCAAGTCTGCGGCACTATATTCCGTGATCGTGCCGGTGTCATAGCTCAGATCCAGACGAAAACTTTCGGGAGTGTCGCTGCTCTTTCCCGCGATGATAGCCGCAAAGCTAGGCAGCAGCCGCCCTTCGGCGCGATAGGCAATGGGCGCGCGCCATACCTGCCAAAACTCGCTTTCTACAGCGATGCTCGCAATGGGAACGTCGGGGCCGAACTTCTTGCTCGGGAACGTCGTGACCTTGTCTTCACGGCCGGGAACCTGACGTGTCGAAACCGCCAGGACTATGCGGTCGCCCATATTCTTCACTGCATTGACGAAACGGGAGAAATCACGATCGCCTTCGCGTCGGTCGAAGTAGAAATCGACGAAAAGCCGCTTCGCGCCAGCTTTGTCCACTGCTTCGACGACATTGGCATATTGGGTCATCGAGAAATTGCGGTTTGGCGATTGCGCCATCGTGCGCTCGTCCAGCGCCACAATCACTATTTCCCCGCTCACCGGGCGTGTCGCAAGACGACCCACTACAGCATCAAGAACCCGATCGGCCACTTCGCCAGCCGCGGTTATTCCCACCGCGAGCGCCAGCAACAGCGACAAGCCGATGCTGCGCCAGCTGATGATCAGACTCTTGACCGGGATGGGCACGCACGTCTCCAGCAATTGCCGGTCGCGTCTAGTCCCAGATGGTTATCATCGCGTTAATCATGGAGGGAATCCTGCGGTTTTTGGCGGGGCGACGAGACGGGTCAGGCGATCGCGGGCAGCGGTTCGAGCGCCGCGTCGCCGGCGAGCGCCGACGCCGCGAGGCCCGTGGCCGCGGGCACGATCTGTTCAAGGTAAAAGCGCGTCGAGGCGATTTTGGCTTCGAGGAAGGCGCGGTCGCCTTCGCCCGCATCGAGCGCGGCGCGCGCGGCCCGGTGCTGGACCGCCATCAGCCAGCCGCACGTCGCGGTCGCGAGCATGGTGAGATAGGGGTAGCTGCCCGCCAGCCGGTCGGCGGTGTTTGCGCCGACCATCCAGTCGGTGACCGCGCGGCACGCATCGACAAGCTGCTGCAATTCGGGGAAATCGGCGGCGCCGTGCGATATGTCGTCGATCAGGCCGCGGACGAGGTCGCCGCCCGCCATGCCCAGCTTGCGACCCACCAGATCGGCCGCCTGGATGCCGTTGGTGCCTTCATAGATCGGCGCGATGCGCGCGTCGCGATAATGCTGTGCGGCGCCGGTTTCCTCGATAAAGCCCATGCCGCCATGGACCTGAATGCCGAGGCTCGCGACCTCGCAGCCGATGTCGGTCGCGTGCGCCTTTGCCAGCGGGATCAGCACTTCGGCGCGCATCGCCGCCGCCTCGTCGCCCAATTTGCCGAAGTCGGTCTGCGCCGCGGCATAATAGACGAGCGCGCGCGCCGCCTCGGTCTGCGCGCGCATCCGCCACAACATGCGGCGGACATCGGGATGCCGGTCGATCGTCACCGGGGTGCGGTCGGGCGAACCCGCGAGCGCCGACTGGACGCGCTCGGCGGCGAAGCGCTGCGCCTGCTGGGTCGCGCGCTCGCCGATCTGAATGCCCTGGCAGCCGATCATCAGGCGGGCGTTGTTCATCATCACGAACATCGCGCGCATCCCGCCCATTTCCTCGCCGACGATTTCGCCGAGACAATCCTCATCCTCGCCATAGACCATCACGGCGGTCGGCGAGCCGTGGATGCCGAGCTTATGCTCGATCGAGGCGCAATGGACGCCATTGCTGATCGTCGGCTTGCCCTCGGCGTCGAGGCGGTATTTGGGGACGAGGAAGAGCGAGATGCCACGCGTCCCCTCGGGCGCGCCGGGGGTGCGCGCGAGGACGAGGTGGACGATATTGTCGGTGAGGTCATGCTCGCCGAAGGTGATGAAGATTTTCTGGCCCCTGATCTTGTAGAGGCCGGCGTGCTCGCCCTCGGTCACCTTTTCCGCGGTCGAGCGCAGCGCGCCGACGTCGCTGCCCGCGGCGGGCTCGGTCAGGTTCATCGTGCCGTTCCATTCGCCGGTGACGAGCCTGGGGAGCCAGGTCTGCCGCTGCTGCTCGGTGCCATAGGCCATCAGCGCATGAATCGCGCCGGGGGTGAGGATGCTGCACAGCGAAAAGCCCATGTTCGCGCTGCCGAGCGCCTCGATCACGACGGTCGCGAGGGTGAAGGGCAGATCCTGTCCGCCATATTCGGCGGGGCCGTCGATGCTGCCCCATCCCGCTTCGACGAACGCCTTATACGCCTCCCTGAAGCCCGGCGGCATGATGACCTTGCCATTGTCCCATTTGGGATTGTTCGTGTCGCCGACGCGGTTGAGCGGAGCGTAGACCTCGGCTGCGAACTCGCCGATGCCGGCGACGATCGCCTCGACCATGTCGGGGGTTGCGGCGGCGAAGCGATCGTGCTGCGCCATCGCGTCGATGCGCGCGATGTGATTGAGGACGAAGAGCTGTTCGGTCGTGGGCGGCGTATAGGTCATATCGGGTGCCGACTTTCCTGGTGAATCTCGTTGCGCGGGCGCTATAGCGCGGCATGGCCGAAGGCACAAAGTCCACTGATGTTCGCGCGTTCGATAATGCCGCGATCGCCGAGGCGGCGGCGCTGATCGCCGCCGGGCAGCCGGTCGCCGTGCCGACCGAGACGGTGTACGGGCTTGCCGCCGACGCGCGCGATCCGCAGGCGGTGGCGCGCATCTATGCCGCGAAGGGGCGGCCCGATTTCAACCCGCTGATCGTCCATGTGCCGACGCTGGCGGTCGCCGAGACGCTGGGTGAGTTCGGCGCGGCCGAGCGCGCGCTCGCGGCGCGCTTCTGGCCGGGGCCGCTGACGCTGGTGGTGCCGCGTGCCGAAGGGTGTCCGGTCGCGAGCATCGCGACCGCGGGGTTGGGGACGATTGCGCTGCGCGTGCCGGGGCATCGCGCGATGCAGGCGCTGCTCGCGGCGTCGGGCGCGCCGCTCGCCGCGCCGAGCGCCAATGCGAGCGGACGCGTGAGCCCGACGAAGGCAAGCCATGTGCTCGCGAGCCTGGGCGGACGGATCGCGCTGGTGATCGACGACGGGCCGACGAGCGCGGGAGTCGAATCGACGATTGCGCGCGTGAAGGACGGTGCGGTCGAAGTGCTGCGGCCGGGGCCGGTGACGGCGGCGATGCTGGCCGAGGCGAGCGGGTTGCCGGTGACCGAGCGCAAGGGGTCTGAAATCATCGCGCCAGGGATGCTCGCGAGCCATTATGCGCCGGGCAAGCCGATGCGGCTGGGTGCACGTGCGTTTGCCGACGACGAATATGGGATCGGGTTCGGCGCGGTTCGCGGCGATTATGATCTGAGCATGGCGGGCGATCTCACCGAAGCGGCGGCGCGCCTGTTCGACGCGCTGCATGCGGGGGCGGCGAGCGCGAAGCCGAGGATCGCGGTGGCGGCGATCCCGTTCGAGGGGCTGGGCGCGGCGATCAACGACCGGCTGGCGCGCGCGGCGGTGTGATGTTGTTCGCGCGGAGACGCGGAGAAGAGCGCTGGGCCGATAGGCCCCATTTTATTCGGGCGTTGCGGATGACGCTCCGCCGAAATGGAGCGCCGCTTCGCGGCAAATGCAAAATCTCCGCGTCTCCGCGTGAGATGATTTGCTAAGCCGCCGCCGGTTCGATCGGGTCGCCGTGGGGCGCCTTGCGGGCGACGATCAGGCAGGCGGCAACGATCAGCAGCGCACCGGCGAAGGTCGGCAGCGTCACCGCTTCGTCGAAGAACATCCAGCCGAAGAGCATCGCCCAGAGGAAGCCGGTATATTCGGTCGTCGCGAGGATCTGCGTCTCGGCGCGGGCATAGGCCCAGCTCAAGAGCAGCAGCGACGCAGTGGCGAGCGCCGCGGCGCCGACGATGTGCGGCGCGTGGCTGGCGGCGGGGACGGCGAGGAACCAGGGCGCGCCCAGCGCGAGGATCGCGGTCACAAACGCGTTCTGGAAAAAGGCGATTTCGAGCGGCTCGGCCATCTTCGCCTGCCGCCGCGCGAGGATGAGGTTGTAGGCGTAGAAAACCGCCGAAAGGAACACCGCACCGACCGCGAGCAGCGCTTCGTCCGAATAATCGCCGTCCAGTTTGCCCGCCACGATGACGATCACCCCCGCAAGCCCGAGCAGCGACGCCGCGATCGAACGCGGGCCGATCTTCTCGTCCAGAAAGATCGCGGCCATGTAGAGGGCCATCAGCGGTGCGACGAAGGCGAGCGCGATCGCTTCGGCGATCGGCAGCCGCGCGAGCGCCCAGAAGAAACAGAGCGCCATGCCCGCAACGAAAACCGAGCGCCAGGCGTGGATCGTCATCGTCGCCTTGCCGGGCCATGTGGGACGGCTCGCGAAATAAAGGAGCCCGCTCAGCAGCGTGCCCGCTCCGGTGCGCCACAGCACGGCGTTATAGGCGCCGATGTCGATCGACAGCCCCTTCATCAGCACGTCCATCGCCGAAAAGGTCGCGATGCCCGCGCAGGCGATCAGGAAGGGGATGACGGGCGAGGGCGAATCGGGGCGCATGGTGGGGGCTGTAGCGGAGTTTGGCGCATTGATCGCGCCTCCTATACGGTGCGCGACGCAGAGCGGGGTGAACGGCGGTTTCGGGGTGGATTCCTGCCTTTCCCTTATCCGTCATCCCGGCGCAGGCCGGGATCTCGCCGGTGCGGCAAACCGATAGGGTGAGATCCCGGCCTGCGCCGGGATGACGATAAAGTTGAGGGCAACTACCGGTCGCTAGCTGCCATCGCCCCGGAAAGTTTTATCGAAACGTCGCTTGCCCCGCGCCGTCGATGTTGAGTTTCTGCCCCGAGCAATAGCTGTTCGCGTCGCTGACGAACCACAGCACCGCCGCGGCGACATCTGCGGGGACGGCGACGCGGCCGAAGGGCATTTTGGCGTCGAGGTGGTGAATGTCGTCCTGGCCGGTGACGGCGCGCGACAGTTTCTCGCCCATGTCGCTGACGGTGAGCGCGGGGGCGACGATGTTGACGCGGACGCCGTTTTTCAGTTCCTCCCTGGCGAGCGTGAGCGCGAGGGCTTCGCTCGCGGCCTTCGCCATCGTGTAGGGGGCGCCGTTCGGCGCATTCACATAGGTCGCGATGCTGGAGATGATGATGATGTCGCTGCGGGCGTGGGTGCGGAGCTGCGGCAGCGCAAGGCGCGAGAGGCGGTGCGGGCCGGCGGCGTGCACGGCGAAGAGCTTGTCGACCTCGGCGGGGTCGGTGTCGGCGACGGACAGCCCGCGGCTGGCGATGCCCGCGTTGTTGATCAGGATCGACATCGGGCCGAAATCGGCTTCGACGGCAGCGACCATCGCGGCGCAGGCGGCTTCGTCGGTGACCGAGGCCTGATAGGCCTTGGCCTTGCGACCGAGCGCCTGAATGGCGGCGACGGTTTCGGCGGCGGCTTCGGCGCCGCGCGTATAGTTGACCGCGACGTCGGCGCCCGCCTCCGCCAGCCCCAGCGCAATGCCGCGCCCGATTCCGCGCGAGGCGCCGGTGACGAGCGCGACGCGCCCTGCAAGATTCCTGTCGGTCATCTCTCTCTCCCATCTGCCCCTCCCGTATACGGGAGGGGAGAATTTGGGAATGACGTTTCCGTCAACGTAAGCTAGCTTTCGCGCATGAGCTGGAAAAAGGAAGTGGATGAGCTGGGTCAGCGCCGCGCGATGGCCGAGAAGATGGGCGGGGAAGAAAAGGTCGCGCGGCAGCACAGCCGCGGCAAGATGGACGCGCGGGCGCGGCTCGCCGCGATCGTCGATCCGGGCAGCTTTCGCGAGATCGGCAAGATCGCCGGGCGCGGCATCTATGCGCCCGATGGCGCGCTGGAAGACCTCGCGCCAAGCAATTTCATCTTTGGCCGCGCGAATATCGACGGGCGGCCGGTCGTCGCCTCGGCCGACGATTTTACCGTGCGCGGCGGCGCCGCCGATGCGGCGCTGCACCGCAAGTTCGTGCAGTGCGAGGCGATGGCGCATGAATATCGCCTGCCGCTCATTCGCATGATCGACGGCACCGGCGGTGGCGGGTCGGTCAAAAGCCTTGAGGATATGGGCTATACCTATATCCCGCACGTGCCCGGCTGGGATCAGATCATCGCCAATCTCGACACGGTGCCGGTCGTGGCGCTCGCGCTGGGGCCGACCGCGGGGCTGGGCGCGGCGCGCGTCGTCGCGAGCCATTACAGCGTGATGGTGCGCGGGCTGTCGCAGCTGTTCGCGGCGGGTCCGGCGGTCGCGGCGGCGATCGGCGACACATTGGACCGCGAAGAACTGGGCGGCAGCGACGTACATACGCGCAACGGCGTCGTCGACGACGAAGTCGCGAGCGAAGCCGAAGCGTTCGCGGCGGCGCGGCGTTTTCTGTCCTACCTGCCCTCGTCGATCCACGATCGCGCGCTCCGCACCGAATGCGCCGATCCGGTCGATCGGCGCGAGGAGGCGCTGCTGTCGATCGTGCCGCGCGCGGCGAAGCAGGTTTATTCGATGCGGCGGATTGCCGACGCGGTGTTCGACAAGGGCAGTTTTTTCGAGATGGGTGCGCGCTGGGGGCGGGCCGTCATTACGGCGTTCGCGCGACTGGACGGCTGGCCGGTCGCGGTGCTCGCGAGCGATCCGTCGTACCTTGGCGGATCGTGGGATGCCAAGACGAGCGAGAAGGCCGAGCGTTTTGTCAAGCTGGCCGACCAGTTCCGGCTGCCGATCGTCCACCTTGTCGACAATCCGGGCTTCATGATCGGCGGCGAGGCCGAGCGAACCGGGACGATCCGCTACGGCGTGCAGGCGATGAACGCGATCTACCGCGCCACCGTCCCCCTCGCGTCGGTCGTCGTGCGGCGCGCTTACGGGATCGCGGGCAGCGCGATGTCGAACGCCGAGCGCTTCCAGTATCGCTTCGCCTGGCCCTCGGGCGACTGGGGCAGCCTGCCGATCGAGGGCGGGGTCGAGGTCGCGTACAAGAGCGAGCTGGAGGCAGCCGACGACCCGGCGGCGCATCTGGAGGCGATCCGCGAACGGCTCAATCGCGTGCGCTCGCCGTTCCGCACCGCCGAGAGATTCGGGGTCGAGGACATCATCGACCCGCGCGAGACGCGGCCGCTCCTGTGCGAGTTTGCCGGGCTGGCGTGGCGGGTGCTCGGTTAGGATTTATTGGTCCTCCCGGCGAAGGCCGGGATCTCGCCGGTGCGTCAGGACGAGATGTTGAGATCCCGGCCTTCGCCGGGAGTACGATAGAATGACAAGAAACGGGAGCCAATGACGGGCGGACGCCATTATGGCATGGACTGGCTGCGCATCGGCGCTTTCGCGCTGCTCATCCTTTATCATATCGGCATGTTTTTCGTGCCATGGGGCTGGCACGTAAAAATCGCCGAGCCGCTCGAATGGGCCGAGTTTCCGATGCTCGCGACGAACGGTTGGCGGCTGCCGCTGCTGTTCCTCGTGTCGGGCTATGCCAGCGCGGCGCTATTTGCCAAGCTTGGCGGCAGCGGGGCCTTTGCGCGCTCGCGCAGCGCGCGGTTGCTGATCCCGCTGCTGTTCGGCGTCCTCGTCATCATTCCGCCGCAGCCGTGGGTGGAGCTGGTCACCCAGCACGGCTATGCGCAGAGCCTCGGCGCTTTCTGGATCGGCGACTATTTCCGCTTCGGCACGCTGGACGGCATCGTGCTGCCGACGTGGCAGCATCTGTGGTTCGTCGCCTATCTGTGGGTCTATACGATGCTCGCCGTTGCGGTGCTGGCGTGGGTGCCAGCGGTGGTGCGCGGCCGGATCGCCGATGGCGCGGCGCGGCTGCTGAGCGGGGCGGGACTGCTTATCGTCCCGCTGCTGTGGTGGCTGCTCGTCCTCGCCGCGTCCGATGGTCATGCGCCGACGCACGCGCTGCTCGACGATGGGCCGGCGCATCTTCACTATCTGATGCCCTTCTGCATCGGCTGGTTGCTTCGCGTGCGGCAGCGGCTGTTCGCGAGCGTGGCGCGCTGGTGGCGCGCGGCGCTGCTGGTCGCGATCGGCGCCTATGGCATCGTCGCGGCGATCCTGTGGCTTTGGCAGCAGGGGGTCTATCCGCCCGACTGGGCAAGGCTGCCGTTCGATGTCGCGCGGCTGGTGCAGGGCTGGGCGGCGATCGTCGCGCTCGTCGGGATCGCCGACCGTTATGCGAACCGCGACCATCCGAAGCGTGCGATGCTCGCCGAGGCGGTCTTTCCCTTTTACATCATCCACCAGACGATCATCGTCGTCGTCGGCTGGGTTCTGCTCGGCGCGGGGACCGCGGCGCTGCCCGCTTTCCTGATCCTGGTCGCGGCGACGGGGACGGGGTGCTGGCTTTTCTATGCGATCGGGCGCAGCATCGGCTGGCTGCGGCCGCTGATCGGCCTGCAAAGGCGATAGGGGAGAGACGCGATGGGAGCGGTAAAGGGGATTTTGGCGGTGGTCGGCGTCGCGCTGGTGCTGGTCGGGACGCTGTGGGCGTTGCAGGGGCTGGACATTGTGCGCTGGCCCGCGAGCAGCTTCATGCTCGGCGACACGACATGGACGCTGCGTGGCGTCGTCGCCGCGGTGGTCGGCGTCGTGCTGATCTGGTTCGCGCGGCGGCGCTGACGCGGCGGCGTGCCGCCGCCAAGGTCAGACGCCCGCGAGCATTTTGAGCGCCTCGCCATCGACGCGCATCACGGTCCATTCGTCCATCATTTTGGCGCCCAGGCTTTTATAAAAGCCGATGCTCGGCGCGTTCCAGTCGAGCACCCACCATTCGAGCCGCGCACAGTCGCGTGTCACGCAGAGCTGGGCGAGATGCGCGAGCAGCGCCTTGCCGAGCCCCGACCCGCGCGCTTCGGGGCGGACGAACAGGTCTTCGAGATAGAGGCCGGGGCGCCCCTCGAAGGTCGAGAAATTGTGGAAGAAAAGCGCGAAGCCCTGCGGCGTCCCGTCGATTTCGCCGATCACGACCTCGGCATAGGGGCGCGGGCCGAAGAGGTTTTCGCCGAGCTTCGCTTCGTCGAAGCGGACTTCGTGCGACAGTCTTTCATATTCGGCGAGGTCGCGGATGAACTCGGCGATCAGCGGCAGGTCGGCACGGGTGGCGGGGCGGATGGCGAGGGTCATGGGGCGGCTCTGTCGGGCGCTCGGTCCGCTGTCAAACCTCAAGTTTGTGAAGCGCGCAGGAGGTGGCGTAGCCGAGCCCGCGCTTGAGCGCGGGATAGGCTGTCACGGTCGCGGCGGTCAGCGCCAGCTCAAAGCGGACGGTTCGGCCGAGCGCGGCCTCGATCCGCGCGCCTGCCTCATCAGCCGAGAAATCGTGGGCGGCGACCCCGCGGCCGAACGCAAAGGCGTCGGCCAGCGCGGGCGGCGGTGTGCCGGCGAGCAGGCCGTTGACGGTGGCGCGCGGCACGCCGTCGTCGATCGCCGCGTCGGCCGCAATCAGTGCGCAGGGGCCGCAGTCGGCGGCGAGCGTCGCGCCGATGCGCGCGGCGTGAAAGGCGTCGGCGGGCGCGGCGTGCCGATGCGCGGTCGCAGGCATCAAATGCTGGAACTTTTCGGCGGCGTGACCGGGCGCGGCGATCAGGTCGGCGAGATAGGGGCTGTTGCCGCGCGTCGCCTTGTCGGCGGCGCGCGCGAAGAGATGCGGCGGAATGCCCGCCGGAGCGATCCGCTGGCGCGCGAAGAGAATTGCCAGCGCGGCGATCACCATCGCAGGCTGACCGACGACGCCCGGCGCATCGGCCCAGAAGGTCGCGGGACCGCAGATACCCGCGAGCACCTCATAGATGTGGAGCAGCCCGTGCAGCGTCAGCCACAGCCCGCCGACGAGCGCGGCGCGCCAGCGGAGAATCGGGTGCGCGGCGGCATAGACGAGGATCGCGCCCGACCCCAGATAGGCGAGGCCGATGTCGCGGATGAAATGCGCGTTGGGCGGGCCCGTCGTCACGACCGTGGGGATGAAAACATACCATTCGAGCGGATCGACGAGCATGAAGGCGCCATTGGCAAGCGCGCCAAGCCCGGCGGCGAGCAGCAGGAGCTGGACGAGGCGGTCCAGCGCGTCGAACTTGCCCAGCATCGGCATCCTCCCCCCGGTTCAGGATGGAGGGAGACTAGCCTTTACTGACAGCGATGTAAACGGTCGGTGATGGCTTCCGGAACGGCAGGTTTCGGCCGAAGGCGGACATGCCAATATCGTCATCCCGGCCTTCGCCGGGATGACGGATAAGGGAAGGCCAGAATCCACCCCAAGGCCGCCTTCGCAGGATTCCGCGCTACGCCGCCTTGCCGTGCGCGACGTCCATGCTTACCGCGTTGCCCGCCTCGATCTCGGCCGCCTTGGCTTCGACGAGCCTGACGATGTGCGCGATCATGTCGGCGTCCTCGACATGGTGGTCGGTGACGCCCGAGAGATAGACCATATGCCTGCCGTTGCCGCCGCCGGTGATGCCGATGTCGGTCTCGCGCGCTTCGCCGGGGCCGTTGACGACGCAGCCGAGGACCGAGAGCGACATCGGCGTCTTGATGTGGCCGAGCGCGTCCTCGAGCGCCTGGACGGTGCGGATGACGTCGAAACCCTGTCGTGCGCAGCTGGGGCAGGAGACGACGCGCACGCCGCGGGTTCTGAGGCCCAGCGATTTCAGTATCTCGTAGCCGACGCGTACTTCCTCTTCGGGTTCCGCCGAAAGCGAAACGCGGATCGTGTCGCCGATCCCGGCCCAGAGCAGGTTGCCGATGCCGAGCGCGCTTTTCACCGTGCCACCGATCAGCCCGCCCGCCTCGGTGATGCCGAGGTGCAGCGGGCAGTCGACCGCGTCGGCGAGCTGCGCATAGGCGGCGACCGCGAGGAAGACGTCGCTCGCCTTCACCGCGACCTTGTAGTCGTGGAAATCATGGTCCTGCAGCAGCTTGATATGGTCGAGCGCGCTTTCGACGAGCGCCTCGGGGCAGGGCTCGCCATATTTTTCGAGCAGGTCCTTCTCGAGGCTGCCGGCGTTGACGCCGATGCGGATCGCGCAGCCGTTCGCCTTGGCGGCGCGCACGACCTCGCCGACGCGTTCCGACGAGCCGATATTGCCGGGGTTGATGCGCAGGCAGGCGGCGCCGGCGTCGGCGGCTTCCAATGCGCGCTTATAGTGGAAATGGATGTCGGCGATGATCGGAATGCGCGCCGCGCGGACGATCTTGCCGAGCGCCGCGGTCGAATCGGTGTCGGGGCACGAGACGCGGATCAGGTCGGCGCCGGCGTCCTCGCAGCGGCGGATCTGGTCGATCGTCTGCGCCGGATCGCTCGTCAGCGTGTTGGTCATTGTCTGCACGCTGATCGGCGCGCCGCCGCCGACGGGGACGTTTCCGACCATGATCTGGCGGCTCGTCCGCCGTGCAATGTCGCGCCAGGGGCGCAGGCCGGGATTATGATCGCTCATTGCTAATGGCTCGCAGAGGGGGATATGCGCGCTCTTTAGCTGGCTGCGCGCGGCTTGGCAAAGCCCGGCGCGTGGGGGACGGATTGTTGCTGGAAAGACACAGTTTGATAGCGATTCGTAACATTCGAGCAATTTTCGTTTGTGCGTCGCAGCAAAATCGGCAATTTCGAATCGTTCGCCGTCACAGACCCGCAAAAAGAGGTGTGGACGCGTCCGGCAGGCTGGGACGATCCGTTTGACCATTTAGGGGGATCACCCATGAAGTTTCTTACCAAAGCGTGTTTCGGCATGCTGCTCGCCGCGTCGGCAATGTCGACGCCCGCCTTCGCTCAGGAAGAAGAAGCAGAAGCCAGCGGCCCCTTCACGCTTTCGGGCGGCATTGCGGTGACGAGCGACTATCGCTTCCGCGGCATTTCGCTGTCGAACGAAAAGGTCGCGGTGCAGCCGACGCTGACCGTTTCGCATGAAAGCGGCTTCTATGCCGGCGTCTGGGGCTCGTCGCTTCCCGACAGCCCGGCCTATGGCAAGTTCGAGCTCGACGTCTATGGCGGTTTCAACACCGAAATCGCGCCGGGCACGACCGCCGACATCGGCGTGACCTGGTATACCTATCCCGGCAGCGACGATGGCGGCGCGCCGACCGACTATTTCGAGGGCATCGGCAAGCTGTCGCACGACATCGGCCCCGTCTCGATCACCGGCATGGTCGCTTATGCGCCCAAGCAGGATTCACTCGGCGACCAGGACAATATCTATCTGAACCTCGGCGCCGGTTTTGGCATTCCGAACACCCCGGTCACGCTGACCGCGGGGATCGGCTATAATGACGGCTCGCTCGGCCTCGTGTCGCCCGACGGCCAATATGTCGACTGGTCGCTCGGCGCGTCCTTCGCCGCGGGGCCGCTGACTTTCTCGGCGCAATATATCGACACCGACGTCCCGAAGACGGGGGTGAAGGCGGTCGATACGCTGTACGATCCGACCGTGGTGTTCACACTCGGCGCGTCCTTCTGACGACCTAGCGGGTCCGCGGCCACGCGAAGGGGACGGCTTCGGGGGAGGCCGTCCCCTTTGTTGCGCGAAAGCTGGGAGCGACGGCAGGATTCGTCCATCGTCATTCGCGCGAAAGCGGGAACCCTCCGCCAAGTTGGTTGTCCATGCGGCGCTGGAACTGGGTCCCCGCTTTCGCGGGGATGACGAAGGGGGAAGGTCAGCGCCAGCGCAGATTATCGGCGCCGAGATCGGCGAGGGTCCGGGCCCCCATCAGCTTCATGCCACGCTCGATCTCGGCGCGCAGCAGCGCGATCGCGCGCGCGACGCCATCCTCGCCCGCCGCGGCGAGCGCGTAGAGATAGAGGCGGCCGCCCGAGCAGGCTTTGGCGCCGGCCGACAGCGCTTTCAGCACATGCGTGCCGCGCGTGATGCCGCCGTCGCAGATCACCTCGACCCGGTCGCCGACCGCATCGACGATTCCCGCGAGCGCGTCGAAGGGTGCGATGCTGCCGTCGAGCTGGCGTCCGCCATGGTTCGACACCATGATCGCGGTGGCGCCGATGTCGGCGGCGCGCTTCGCATCCTCGACCGCGACGATGCCTTTGAGGCAGAAGGGGCCGTCCCACTTTTTGCGGATCGCCTCGGCGCGTTTCCAGTCGAGGCTCTGGTCGAGCATCGAGGTGAAATATTCGGCGACCGATTTAGGGACGCTCGACCCTTCGGACACATGCGTCGCCAGGTTCGGCAGGCTGAATTTTTCGCGGAGCATATAGTTGAGCCCCCAGCCGGGCTTGGCGGCGTAGCTCAGCATGTTGCGCGGCGTGAAGCGCGGCGGCGAAGTGAAGCCCGAGCGCAGGCAGCGTTCGCGGTTGCCGCCGACGATCGTGTCCACCGTGAGCGCGACCGCATCGAATTTCGCCTCGCGCGCGGCGTCGAGCATCGCTTGGTTGAGCCCTTCGTCGTGGTGGACGTAAAGCTGGAACAGCTTGGGACCATCGGTCAGCGCGCCGGCTTCGGCGAGGCCGATCGTCGCGAGGCTCGATATGCCCGCCATCGTTCCTGCGTTCGCGGCAGCGCGCAGGACCGCGCGCTCGCCCTGCCAGTGGAACAGGCGTTGCAGCGCGGTGGGTGACAGGAACAGCGGCATCGCCATTTCGCGCCCGAACAGGGTGGTGCGCATATCGACGCTTTCGACTCCCGCGAGCACGCGTGGGATAAGGTCGCAGCTGTCGAAGGCGTCGCGGTTGCGACGGCGGGTGACCTCGTCGTCGGCGGCGCCGTCGATATAATCGAACACCGGCCAGGGCAGGCGGCGCCGCGCGAGCGCGCGGAAATCGTCGATGTTGTGGCAGTCGGTGAGTTTCATTTTTGCCCCGCTTTAAGCCCGTCATTGCGAGCGTAGCGAAGCAATCTCCAGTCCTCAATCTCGCGCAAGGCTGATGGCTGGAGATTGCTTCGTCGCTTCGCTCCTCGCAATGACGAGAAATTAGAAGACGGTCCGGCCCGCCACCGTGCCCTTGCTCGCGAAACTGAAGCGCGGTTCGACCGCCAGATCCTTGTCGAGGATATGCGCCGCGACGCGCTTGCCGACCGCGGGGCCATTCTTGAACCCGTGCCCCGATCCGGCGCCGACGAGCCACACGCGCTCCTGCCCCGGAAAACGGTCGAGCAGATAGTCGCCGTTCGCGCTGTTTTCATATTGGCACACGCGCGCGCCGATCAGCGGCGCCCCCGCGAGCCCCGGAAAGCGCCGCGCGACATAGGCGCGGGCGGCGGCGATTCCGGCGGGGGTCGGATCGCGTTCCATCGTGTCGGGGTCGATCACCGGGCCATGCGTGTCGAAGGCAATCTTGAACCCCGCCCCTTCGAGATCGGGAATGCCATAAACGATGCGGCCGTTGTTGAAATCGGCCCAGACGGGGAGTTCGGGCGGCGCGAAGCGTGTGTCGCCCTGCGGCGCGCCGAAATGATAGACCTCCTGCCGCGTCGCGACGATCCGTCCCATCAACTGCTGCGGGAAAAGTTCGGCGAGCCAGGGGCCCGCGGCATAGACCAGATGGTCGGCGGTGCCGCCGTCGGGAAGCGTGTGGCGCCTGATCCGCCTGGAAAAGAGCGGTGCGGGCATCACGACGCGCTCGACCTCGACCCCGGCCTCGGCGATCACTTCCTGCACCCCGCGCGCGGCGATCAGCGCGCCGGCCTCGGTTTCGAGGATGCCGGTTTCGCCCTGATAGAATTGGATCTGGCGATATTTGGTCTGGAGCCAGGTTACGTCGCCATGCTCGTGCCCGACGCGGTTCGCCTGGAGCCACGCGAGCGACTGCGCGGTATAGGCCTCGCCCTGCGGCGCGAACCAGAGCACGCCGGTGTTGTGAAAGATCGGCGCGCTGGCGGTGTCGGACAGCGCCTTCCAATAGGGCAGCGATTCGCGCGCCAGGTCCGAATAGAGGCTGTCGGCGCCATAGCCCATGCGGATCACGCGGCTGGCGCCCCCCGAGGAAGACCGCGCGTTGCCCGCGCCATAGGCGTCGAACAGGCGCACGCTCTTTCCGGCGCGGACAAGGTGCCACGCGGTCCACGCGCCGAACACGCCCGCGCCGATGATCGCGACGTCGACATGCTGGACCTTGGGCCGCGGCGCCTTGCGCCTTTTCGATCGGCGTTCCTTGCGCTCGGCCGCGGCGGTGCTTGTCGCAATCGGCAGCGCGGCGAGGCCGGTCAGCAGCGCGCGGCGAGAGGGGCTATCAGCGGCCAATCGTCGCACCTTCCTTCTGCTTGTAATAGCGATAGCCGCCGATCCAGGTTTCGAGCGGGGTCATGCGGCGGATCTCGTCGGGGCTGGCGAGCAGCGGGTCGGCATCGACGATCAGGAAATCGGCGCGCATTCCGGGCATCAGCGTGCCGATGCGGTCCTCGGCAAACCCCGCATAGGCCGCCGTGCGCGTAAAGCCGTCGAGCGCGGTTTCGCGGTTCACCGCTTCCTGGGGCCGCCAGCCGCCGAAGGGTTCGCCCCTTGCGTCGGTGCGCGCGATGGCGGCGGCGAGGCCCGCGAAGGGATTGGCGCTCTCGACGGGCACGTCGGAGCCGAAGGCGAGGCGCACGCCCGCATTCTGGAGGCTGCGCCACGCATAGGCACCCGCGAGGCGATCCGGCCCCAGCCGCGCTTCGGCCATCAGCCGGTCGCTCGTCTGATGCACCGGCTGCATCGAGGCGATGACCTTCAATTCGGCGAAGCGCGCCATGTCGGCGGGGTCGATCACCTGTGCATGTTCGATGCGCCAGCGCCGCTCGCCCGGCAGGTCGGCGTCGAGGTCGGCGATCGCGGCGAGCGCCTCGGCATTGGCGGCGTCGCCGATCGCGTGGATCGCGACCTGGAACTTGTCCATCGACGCGCGCACCATCTTGTTGCGAAGCTGCGCCGGGGTGAGGAGGGGAAGTCCCTTCTGACCCGGCGCGTCGGCATAGGGCGCCTTCAGCCACGCGCCGCGCGAACCCAGCGCGCCGTCGAGATAGAGCTTCACCCCGACCATGCGCAGGCGGTCGTCATAGAGCCACGGCGTCGGTTCGGACCCGGCGATGATCGCCATATTGTCGATGTCGGCGCCGTAGGAAATGATGCGCACGGCAAGCTGTTTCTTGTCGCCCGCGCGGCGAAACGCCTGCCAGTCCTGAATGGTCGTGCCCATGTCGGCGATCGCGGTGATCCCCTGTTCGAGCAGTTTCTGCTGCGCCAGATAGAGCGCGCGGTCGAGGTCGCGCGCGAGCGGTTTGGGCTTGGCGCTGTCGATCAGGCTCATCGCGGCATCGACGAACACGCCCGACGGCTTGCCGCCCGCCATTTCGATGCGACCGCCTTCGGGCGATTTGCTTGCCGCGCTGACCTTGGCCGCCGCCATCGCCGCGCTGTTCGCCCAGCCCGCATGGCCGTCGACGCGCTCGAGCCAGACGGGACGGTCCGGCACCGCGGCGTCGAGATCGGCGGCAGTGGGGAAACGGCCGAGACCCCATTTTTCCTGATTCCAGCCGCGCCCGATGATCCACGGCATTTCGGGATTCTCGGCGGCATAGCGGCGGATCGCAGCCTGCGCTTCGGCCAGGCTGTTCGTGTCACTGAGGTCGAGCAGCATCAGCTGGAAGCCCAGCCCCATGACATGCCCGTGCGCGTCGATCAGGCCGGGGATCAGCGTGCGGCCCTTGCCATCCTCCTTGAAATCGGGGCGTTCGGGGCGCTTGTCCTTGCGGTCGAGCAGCTGTTTCACCTTGCCGTCGCGATCGATCACGAGACCGGTGAAGCGGACGAGCTTGCCCTGCTTGTCGAGCGTGATGCCGTTGACATTGTCGACCAGCGTATCGGCGTACGCGGGGGAGGTGAGGGTGAGGGTGAGGGCGGCGGCAATCGCTCCCCTCCCGCAAGCGGGAGGGGCTGCGAGACTTGCCAGCTTGCTGGCTAGTCGCAGCGGGGTGGGCAGCAGACGGCGAGCGTTGGAGGCCCACCCCGCTGCAACTAGGCCCGGCTTCGCCGCGCCAAGTTTCGCTGCCCCTCCCGCAAGCGGGAGGGGCGGGGTAAGTTCGATTGCACCGCTCATTTCGGCAACCGCGTCACGAGCGAGCTCGTGTCCTTGCGCCCGCCGCCGGCCTTTTGCACATCGGCGTAAAATTGATCGACGAGGCTCGCGACGGGCAAGGTCGCGCCGTTGACGCGGGCTTCGTCGATCGCGAGGCCCAGATCCTTGCGCATCCAGTCGACGGCAAAGCCGAAGTCGAACTCGTCCTTTGCCATCGTGCTCCAGCGGTTGAGCATCTGCCAGCTCGCCGCCGCGCCGCCCGACACCGCCTCGAACACCTTGTCGGTGTCGAGCCCTGACGCCTGCGCGAAACGCAGCGCTTCGGAAAGGCCTTGCAGCACTCCCGCGATCGCGATCTGGTTGACCATCTTGGTCGTCTGTCCCGCGCCGGGGCCGCCGATATGGACCATGCGCGCGGCATAGGCCTGCATCACCGGCTCGGCCGCCGCGAACGCCGCCTTGGTCCCGCCGCACATGATCGACAGCGCGCCCTTCTGCGCCCCCGCTTCGCCGCCCGACACGGGCGCGTCGAGGCAGAGCAGGCCGAGGCTTTCGGCCTCGACCGACAACTGGCGTGCGATGCGCGCCGAGACTGTGGTGTGGTCGATGAACAGCGCGCCCTTGCGCATCGCCCGAAACGCGCCGTCGCGGCCCAGTGTCACCTGCGCCAGATCATCGTCATTGCCGACGCAGGTCAGCACGACATCGGCGTCGCGAGCGACGTCGGCGGGCGTCGATGCCGCGGCGCCGCCGTGCTGTGCCACCCACGCATCGGCCTTGGCGCGCGTACGGTTATAGACGGTGAGGTGATGACCCGCCCGGACGAGGTGGCCCGCCATCGGTCCGCCCATGACGCCGGTGCCGATGAAGCCGATGCGCAATTTTTGTTCGCTCATGGGGCGATCCATAACCATGGTTTGCGCGGCGCGCCAGATGGGGTAGGGGGCCTATCGCTATGACCGATCACCTTACCCTGACCTCCGCCGCCGATTTACCGGCGATCACATTGGACGATGTGCGCGCGGCGGCGGGGCGAATTAACGGCGCGGTCGTGCGCACGCCGACGCTGCATTCGCAGACGCTGTCCGAGCTGGTCGGCGCCGATGTGTGGCTGAAGTTCGAGAATCTGCAATTCACCGCGGCGTACAAGGAGCGCGGGGCCTTGAACGCGCTGCTGCTGCTCGACGACGATGCGCGCGCGCGCGGCGTGATCGCGGCGTCGGCGGGCAATCATGCGCAGGGCCTCGCCTATCACGGCAAGCGCCTCGGCGTGCCCGTCACCATCGTGATGCCGAGCACGACGCCGCAGGTGAAGGTGTCGCAGACCGCGAGTCACGGCGCGACGATCGTGCTTCATGGCGAGAAGTTCGACGACGCCTATGCCCATGCGCGCGAACTGGAGGAGGAGCGCGGCCTTACCTTTGTCCATCCCTTTGACCATCCGCATGTCGCGGCGGGGCAGGGGACTGTAGCGCTCGAAATGCTCGAGGATGTGCCCGAACTCGACACGCTGATCGTGCCGATCGGCGGCGGCGGGCTGCTCGCGGGCATGGGCACCGCGGCGCGCGGGATCAAGAATGACATGCGCCTCGTCGGCGTGCAGGCGGAACTCTATCCCTCGATGTACGCCGAATTGAACGGCGTCGACATGGCGTGCGAGGGCGACACGCTGGCCGAGGGCATCGCGGTGAAGGAGCCGGGAGCCTATACGCGCAAACTCGTCGCCGAACTCAACGACGACATCGTGCTGGTTGCCGAGCGGCATCTGGAACGCGCGGTGAGCCTGCTGCTCCAGATCGAAAAGACGGTCGTGGAGGGCGCGGGCGCGGCGGGTCTCGCCGCGATGCTCGCGCATCCCGAAGAATTTGCGGGGCGCAAGGTCGGGCTGGTGCTCACCGGCGGGAATATCGACACGCGGTTGCTCGCGAACGTGCTGCTTCGGGATTTGGCGCGATCGGGGCGCATCGCGCGGCTGCGCATCCGGCTGCAGGACCGCCCCGGCGCCTTGTTCAAGGTGATGAAGCTGTTCGACGAGAAACAGGTCAACATCATCGAAATCTATCACCAGCGCATCTTCACGACGCTGCCCGCCAAGGGACTGATCACCGACATCGAATGCGAAGCGCGCGACCGCGAGCATCTCGACAGCCTCGTCGCGGCGCTGCGCGATGCGGGCTACATGGTGACGACGGTGGAACTGGCGTGACCAAATCCCCTCCCGCAGGCGGGAGGGGCAGCGAAACTTGGCAGCTTGCTGCCTAGTTGCAGCGGGGTGGGCAGTCCGACGTCACGTTATGCCCACCCCGCTGCGACTAGCGAACAAGTTCGCAAGTCTCACTACCCCTCCCGCAAGCGGGAGGGACTTGCTATGATTGCGAAATGAAAGACTTCTTTCTCTCCCTCACCGCCACGCCCGACGCCATCGACGAACTGGGGCATGTCAACAATGCCGTCTGGGTCCAGTGGATCCAGCAGGTCGCGACCGGCCATTGGGATGCGGTGGCGCCGCAGAGCCACAAGGATGCGTATATCTGGGTCGTCGTTCGGCACGAGATCGACTATCTGCGCGCGCTTGGTCCCGGCGAGACCGTGACCGCGCGCACCTGGGTCGCCGATAGGCCGCAGGGCGCGAAGTTCGACCGCTTCATGGAGTTTGCCGGCGCGGACGGGAAGCTGCATGTCCGCGCGCGGACGGTGTGGGCGCTGCTCGACAAGGCGAGCGGGCGGCCGCTGCGCGTGACCGACGCTATCGTCGCGCCGTTTCTGAGATGATGATCCGCCCCGCGACGCCCGCCGATGCCGCCGCGATCTGGGCGATCATCGGCCCGACGATCCGTGCGGGGGAAACCTATGCACTCGACCGCGACATGACCGAGGCGGCGGCGCTCGCCTATTGGTTCGCCCCTGACAAGGCGGTGTTCGTGGCGGAGGCCGACGGCGCGATCCTGGGCACCTATTATCTGCGCGCCAATCAGCCAGGCGGCGGCGCGCATGTGTGCAATGCGGGCTATATCACCGACGCGGCGGCGACCGGTCGCGGCGTTGCGCGCGCGATGGCCGAGCACAGCCTGGCCGAAGCGCGCCACCGCGGCTTTCGCGCGATGCAGTTCAACTTCGTCGTCGCGACCAACGCGCGCGCGGTGCGCCTGTGGCAATCGCTGGGGTTCGCGATCGTCGGGCGATTGCCGGGGGCGTTCGCGCATCCGGAGCTGGGCTTTGTCGATGCGCTCGTCCTGTATCGCACGCTTGATCGCGCGACGGACGGCTGATACAGCCGCGCGCGATGACCAACGACCGATCCACCCGATTCAAGGCGTATTGGCGCTCCTTTACATAGGAGCGGCATGGCATCACCTGTGACCATCGCCGCCGTGACCGGAAGGCGAATGGTTGTCATCACATCACCAAGCCCACTTTCGGTCGCGGCGCGCGCTTTTGAAGAGAAGACGCGACATGACCGATACGCTGCTTTCCCTGTCGACCGACCATTGCCGCATCGCGCCGCTGACCGCCGACGATGCGCGCGCGCTGACCGCGATCACGGACGAGACGGTGACGTCGCGCGTCCATTTTCTGCCCGCCCCCTTCACCGAGGCCGATGCGCGCGCGCTCATCGCGCGATCGGGCGGCGGGGACGTGTTCCATGCGGTGCGCGACAGGCGCGGGATCGAGCTTTATGGTGTCGTCGGCGTACACCGCCGCGCAGGCCGTGAATATGAGATCGGTTACTGGTTCGCGGCGCGGGCGCGGGGGAAGGGCATCGCGACCGAAGCCGTGCGCGCGGTGGTTGCGGCGCTCGGTGCGGCGCGGCCCGACTGTTCGATCGTCGCGGAATGCCACCCCGACAACGAGCGCTCGCGCGCGCTGCTGCGCCGCGTCGGCTTCGTGTCGACGGGGCGGCCGGGCCAGCGTCCCGGTCGGATGCTGATGGCATGGCGGGCAGCGCCGGCCGAGCGCATCGACGTTTGCTGACCAGCGGCCCTCGCTTGTCCGGCCGGCACGGGCAGGATCACATGCTTGCATTGCCGATCCATTTGCCTGATTGGGAGCGCCGAGAAGGAGACCGCCGATGAAGACCCGCGCCGCCGTTGCGTTCGAAGCGAAAAAGCCGCTCGAAATCGTCGAACTCGATCTGGAAGGCCCGAAGGCGGGCGAGGTGCTGGTCGAGATCATGGCGACGGGCATCTGCCACACCGACGCCTATACGCTGGACGGTTTCGACAGCGAGGGGATTTTTCCGAGCGTGCTGGGGCATGAGGGCGCAGGGATCGTGCGCGAGGTCGGCGCGGGCGTGACGTCGGTAATGCCCGGCGACCATGTCATCCCGCTCTACACTCCCGAATGCCGCCAGTGCAAAAGCTGCCTTTCGGGCAAGACCAACCTCTGCACCGCGATCCGCGCGACGCAGGGCAAGGGGCTGATGCCCGACGGCACGACGCGCTTTTCCTATAAGGGCCAGCCGATCTTTCACTATATGGGCTGCTCGACCTTCTCGAACTTCACCGTGCTGCCCGAGATTGCGGTCGCAAAGATCCGCGAGGATGCGCCATTCCAGACGAGCTGCTACATCGGCTGCGGCGTCACCACCGGCGTCGGCGCGGTCATCAACACGGCGAAGGTGCAGGTCGGCGACAATGTCGTTGTCTTCGGCCTCGGCGGCATCGGGCTCAACGTGATCCAAGGCGCGCGGCTTGCCGGCGCGAACAAGATCATCGGCGTCGACATCAATCCGGCGCGCGAGGAATGGGGCCGCAAGTTCGGCATGACCGATTTCCTGCACTCCAAGGGCATGAGCCGCGAGGATGTCGTCGCGGCGATCGTTACGATGACCGACGGCGGCGCCGATTACACCTTCGACGCGACGGGCAATACCGAGGTCATGCGGATCGCGCTCGAAGCCTGCCACCGCGGCTGGGGCACCTCGATCATCATCGGTGTCGCCGAAGCGGGCAAGGAGATATCGACGCGGCCGTTTCAGCTCGTCACCGGGCGCAACTGGCGCGGCACGGCGTTCGGCGGCGCCAAGGGGCGCACCGACGTGCCGAAGATCGTCGACATGTATATGCAGGGCAAGATCGAGATCGACCCGATGATTACGCATGTGATGGGGCTGGAAGAGATCAACAAGGGGTTCGACCTGATGCACGCGGGGGAAAGCATCCGCAGCGTCGTCGTGTACTGATACGCGCACCGAAGCGATCATAAGCTGGTGTGTCCCCGCGAAGGCTGGGATCCATCTCCGAACGGTGCCAGCTGGCGCGGGCGGGTGATGGACCCCCGCCTTCGCGGGGTACACGGAATTGCCGAGTGAGGGGTACAAGAATGTGACCGGGCCTTATGTCCTGACCTTCAGCTGCGCCGACGCGGTGGGTATCGTCGCGGCGGTGACGGGGCTGCTCGCGGAACGCGACGGCTTCATCCTCGACAGCCAGCAATATGCCGACCTCGATTCGGGGCGCTTCTTCATGCGCGTCGCGTTTCGCGGCGCGGGGCCGCGCTTTCCGGGCGACCTGGCCGGGGTGCAGGACGCCTTTGCGCCTGTCGCCCATCGCTTCCAGATGGATGCGCGGATCAGCGATTGCAGCGCCAAGCCGCGGTTCGTGATCGCGGTGTCGCAGGGCAGCCATTGCCTTAACGACCTGCTCCACCGCTGGTCGACGGGAAATCTCGCGATCGACGTCGTCGGCGTGGTGTCGAACCACGAACATCTTCGCCGCTTGACCGAATGGCACGGCGTGCCCTTTCACTATCTGCCCGTCAGCGACGCAAACCGCGCCGAACAGGAAGCGGCGATCCTCGACGTGATGGCGCGCGGCGGCGCGGATTATCTGGTGCTCGCGCGCTATATGCAGGTGTTGTCGGAGCATTTGTCAACGAAGCTCGCCGGGCGCTGTATCAACATTCACCACAGCTTCCTGCCCGGTTTCAAGGGCGCTAAGCCCTATCACCGCGCGCACGAGCGCGGGGTCAAGCTGATCGGCGCGACCGCGCATTTCGTGACGAGCGATCTCGACGAAGGTCCGATCATCGAACAGGCGGTCGAGCGCGTCGATCACCGCGACAGCGTCGACGACCTCATCCGCATCGGCCGCGATGTCGAGGCGCAGGTGCTCGCGAAAGCGGTGCGCTGGGTCGCCGAACAGCGGGTGCTGATCGACGGGCGCAAGACGGTGGTCTTTCGTTAGTCGCAAAGAGGCGATAGGTAGCGAATCGCAACCAAAAACAGCAGGAGCGGAAGCATGTACAGTCATAATATGGTCGGATCGAACGACCTTGAGGCATCGAAGAAATTCTATGACGCGACCTTTCAGGCGATCGGCGGCAAGCCGGGGATCGTCGATGACAAGGGGCGGCTGATCTATATGCACAAGGGCGGATTGTTCCTGGTGACCGCACCGATCGACGGCCAGCCGGCGACCGCGGGCAATGGCTGCACCGTCGGTTTCGCGATGGACACGCCCGAACAGGCCGATGCCTGGCACAAGGCGGGGGTCGAAAATGGCGGCACCGCGATCGAAGATCCGCCGGGCATTCGCGAAGGCGGTTTCGGTCAGCTCTATCTGGCCTATCTGCGCGACCCGTCGGGCAACAAGCTCTGCGCGCTCCACCGCGTCGCCTGAACCGGGGTGTCGATGCGCGGTGAAGCGGGCTTGCTGGCCGACCTCGAATCGCTGGCGATCCCCTTCACCGCGCATGAACATGCTGCGGTATTCACTGTCGCCGAAAGCGATGCGGTGAATGCTGATATTCCCGGCGCGCATACGAAGAATCTGTTCCTGAAGGACGCGGGCGGCGTTTTTTGGCTCGTCACCGTCCCGTCGGACGCGCGCGTCGACCTGAAGGCGCTGCCAGGCGCGATCGGCTGCAAGCGTGTGAGCTTCGGCAAGGCCGACGACATGCAGCGGCTGCTCGGTATCGCGCCGGGGTCGGTGACGCCGCTTGCCGCGATCAATGCCGAGCCGGGAAGCATCGCCGTCGTCATCGAGGCGGGGCTCGCGACGGCCGAGCGCGTCAACGTCCACCCGCTGCGCAACACCGCGACGCTGGGGCTGTCGGGCGCGGCGATACTGGACCTCCTCCGTCATTGGGGCCATGTTCCCCGCGCCGCGACCATCCCCGTTCAGGACAAGCCATGACCCTCGAAACCCTCTCCACCATTCGCAGCCACGGCGGCACGCAAGGCGTGTACAGGCATGCGAGCACGACGACCGGCACCGACATGAGCTTTGCGGTTTTCGTTCCCGACCACGCGCCGGGTGCGAAGCTGCCCATGCTCTGGTATCTGTCGGGGCTGACCTGCACCCACGCCAATGTGATGGAAAAGGGCGAGTATCGCGCGGCATGTGCCGAGCATGGCGTGATTTTCGTCGCACCCGACACCAGCCCGCGCGGCGAGGGCGTCCCCGACGACCCCGACGGCGGCTGGGACTTTGGTCTCGGCGCCGGTTTCTACGTCGATGCGACCGAAGAGCCCTGGGCAAAACACTATCGGATGCGATCCTATGTCGAGGACGAACTGCCGTCGCTGATCCTGCGCAATTTCCCGAGCGCCGACCTGACGCGGCAGGGGATCACCGGCCATTCGATGGGCGGGCATGGCGCGCTGACCATCGGCCTTCGCAATCAGGACCGTTTCCGCTCTGTCTCGGCCTTTTCGCCGATCGTGTCGCCGATCCACTGCCCCTGGGGCGAAAAGGCGCTCGGCCATTATCTGGGCGACGACCGCGAGGCGTGGCGCACCTATGATGCGTGCGCATTGCTCGACGACGGGCTGCGCGTCCCCGACCTGCTCGTCGATCAGGGCGACGCCGACGATTTCCTGACCGAGCAGCTCAGGACCGAATTGCTCGTCGCGGCGTGCGAGCGGAACGGCCAGAAAGCCGAAATCCGGATGCAGCCGGGCTATGACCACAGCTATTATTTCATCTCGACCTTCATGGCCGAGCATGTCGCGTGGCATGCGGAGCGGTTGAAGGCGTAATTGCTCCCCTCCCGCCTGCGGGAGGGGAGCTTTCAGGGAATCAGCAAACTCGACCCCGTTGTCCGTCCAGCCTCCAGATCGGCGTGCGCCCGTGCCGCATCCTGCAAGCCATAGCGCTGCCCGACCGTGACCTTCACCGCGCCGCTTTCGATCATCCCGAAAACGCGTTCGGCGCCCGCGGCGCGTTCGCCGGGGTCGAGATAATAATCGAACAGCGTCGGCCGCGTGACGAACTGCGAGCCATGCTGCGCGAGAATGCCGAGGTTGACGCCGGTGACGGGGCCGCCGGCATTGCCATAGCTGACGATCAGCCCGCGTCGTGCGGTGGCCTTGAGCGACACGTCCCACGTTGCCATGCCGATGCCGTCGAAGGTGACGGGAACGCCCTGGCCGTCGGTGATCTCGCGGACGTGCGCGGCCACATCGTCGGTCTTGTAGCGGATGACATGATCGGCGCCGGCCTCGCGCGCGGCCTGTTCCTTCGCCTCGGTGCTGACGGTGCCGATGACGGTCGCGCCGATCGCCTTGAGCCACTGGACCAGGATCAGCCCGACCCCGCCCGCCGCGGCATGGACGAGGACGGGCCAGCCAGCCTCGACCTTTGCGCAGCGCTCGACGAGCGCCTCGACGGTACAGGCCTTGAGTAAGGCGGCGGCGGCGATCTCGTCGTCGATGGCCGAGGGCAGCTTGAACAGCGACGACGCCTTGACTAGCCGCGCGCTCGCATAGGCGCTGCGCTCGGGGCCGAAGGTCGCGACGCGGTCGCCGGGTTTGAAGCCGTGGACGCCTTCGCCGACCGCGATCACCTCGCCCGCCGCTTCGAGCCCCAGCCCGCCGGGAAGGTCGACCGGATAGGTGCCGTCGCGGTGATAGATGTCGATATAGTTGAGCCCGATCGCCGTCTGACGGATGAGCAGCTGTCCGGCGCCGGGCTTGTCCAGCCTGACCTCGCGCCAGTCGATGACCTCGGGTCCGCCCTGGTTTTCGATGAAGGCTTGGATGGCTTTCATGGCGCGCGCTCCTGCTGTCCGGCCCATCTGGGGTGAGGCAGGGAGGGGTGCAACCCTCAACCGCCGATTTCCCGAGCGAAGACGAGGGACTGCGCCGAGCGAAGTCGAGGCGGACCAGGTGACGGACGGTCTCGCTTCGCTCGAACGGGCCCCTCGTCTTCGCTCGGGGATCCGGGGGTTTTACTTCGCCGGACGGCGCGGGCTGCGCTGGCCATAGGGCCTGGGCTTGTAGCGTTCGGTATTGCCGCCGGGACCACGCGAACCGCGCGGGCCGCCCTTGGGAGCGCCCTTGTCGCGGCGCGGCGGCCAGGTCGGGCCATCCGGCGCCGGGGTGATCGCGACGCCCGCATCATCCTCGCCATCCTGATTCGCGGTGCGCCGCACGGCTTCGGCGAAACGGTCGGCGATGGCGATGGGGATGTTGAACAAGGTTTCGGACGGGCCGATGCGGATCGCGCCTATTTCGTGCTTCGTCACATGGCCGCGGCGGCAGAGCAGCGGCAGGATCCAGCGCGGGTCGGCGTTCTGGCGACGGCCGATGTTGAGGCGGAACCAGACGCTGTCGTCGAACTGGTCGCGGCGCTCGCCGCGATCCGGGCGGTCTTTGCGGTCGCGCGCTTCGCCGCGCGGGCGTGGGCCGCTGTCGAGAAGCTCTTCGGGCGGCGGCATCAGCGCGCGGTGCGCGCGCACCAGGCTGGCGGCGATGTCTTCGGGGCTGCGCTCGGCCATCAACCGCCGCGCGAGCTCCATATCCTCGGCCTCATGATCCTGTGGCTCGAGCAGCTTTTCGATCAACCGTTCCTGATCGCGCGCGCGCACGTCGGCGGCGGTCGGCGCGTCCATCCATTCGGCCTCGATCCGCGCGCCGCGCAGCATCCCGTCAACGCGGCGGCGGCGCGGATAGGGGACGATGATCACCGCGGTGCCCTTTTTGCCCGCGCGTCCGGTGCGACCCGACCGATGCTGCAGCGTTTCGGCGTCGCGCGGGATTTCAACGTGGATAACGAGGCTGAGGCTTGGCAGGTCGATACCGCGCGCCGCAACGTCGGTAGCGACGCACACTTTGGCCCGGCGGTCGCGCAGCGCCTGGAGCGCCTGGTTGCGCTCATTCTGGCTATGCTCGCCCGACAACGCGACGGCGGCGAATCCACGCTCGACAAGGCTGGCGTGGAGGCGACGGACATTGTCGCGCGTCGCGCAGAAAAGCATGGCGGTTTCGGCGTCGTGGAGACGGAGCAGATTGACCACCGCGCCTTCGATGTCGGCGGGGGCGACGGTGACGGCCTGATAGGCGATGTCGCCATGGCCGCGGTCTTCACCGACCGTCGAGATGCGCAGGGCGCCCTGCTGGTAACGCTTGGCGAGCTGGACGATCGGCTTGGGAAGCGTCGCCGAAAAAAGGAGAGTGCGGCGCGTTTGCGGCGTCGCGTCGAGGATTTCCTCCAGATCCTCGCGAAAGCCCATGTCGAGCATTTCGTCGGCCTCGTCGAGCACCGCGACCCGGAGCGCCGAAAGGTCGAGCGCGCCGCGCTCGAGATGATCGCGCAGGCGCCCCGGCGTGCCGACGACGATATGGACTCCCTGGTTGAGGTTGCGGCGCTCGCGGCTGGCATCCATGCCGCCGACGCAGGTTGCGATGCGCGCGCCGGCCTTGCCATAGAGCCAGCCGAGCTCGCGGCTGACCTGGAGCGCGAGTTCGCGCGTCGGCGCGACGATCAGCGCCAGCGGCGAGGTGGCAAAGGGCAGGCGGTCGTCCTCGATCAACTCGTCGGCCATGGCGAGGCCGAAGGCGACGGTCTTGCCCGATCCGGTCTGCGCCGAGACGAGCAGGTCGCGGCCTTTGGCCCCTTCTTCGGTGACCTGCGCCTGGACGGGGGTGAGCGCTTCATAGCCGCGCGTGGTGAGGGCGTCCGCAAGGACGGGCGAAAGATGGTCGAAAGGCATTGCTCTTCTTGTCCTGTGCGGCGCTGCTTTGCCGCCAAATATGTCGTCACCCTGAACTTGTTTCAGGGTCCATGGCCCAAGGTCGCAGCGTCAGGCCATGGATGCTGAAACAAGTTCAGCATGACGGGAATGATAGGTTGATCTTTTCCTAAAGCGCCTGACCCGCGGCGTGTCCGCTGGCCCAGGCCCATTGAAAATTATAGCCGCCCAGCCACCCGGTGACGTCCACGGCTTCGCCGACCGCATACAGTCCCGGCACGCTTTTGGCCATCATTGTTTGCGAGGAGAGGTTCGCGGTCGCAATGCCGCCGACGGTGACCTCGGCCTTGGCGAAGCCTTCGGTGCCGTTGGGATGGAATATCCAGCGCTTGAGGCGCGCTTCGGCGTCGGCGAGCCTGCGGTCGGTCTGCGCGCCGAGTTCGCCGGACAGCGCGAGGCGGTCGGCGAGCGTCTGCGCAAGGCGGTCGGGCAGGGGAAGCACCGACGCCAGCGTCGCGCGCGGCCTTTTGCGCTTCGCCTCGAGCAGCCAGCCTGGCGCGGCATCGGGCAGAAAGTCGATCGTCACCGGTTCGCCGTGGCGCCAATAGCTGCTGATCTGAAGGATCGCGGGCCCCGACAGGCCCCTGTGCGTGAAGAGCGCGGCTTCGCGGAAGGCGGCCTTGCCCGCGCGCGCATCGACGGGGGTTGCGACGCCCGACAGTTCGCGGAACAACACATCGTCTCCGCCGAGCGTCAGCGGGACGAGCGCGGGGCGCGGCTCGACGACCTTGAGGCCGAATTGACGCGCAAGCTCATAGGCGACGCCGCTCGCCCCCATCCTGGGGATGGAAGGGCCGCCGGTCGCGATGACCAGATTGGGTGCGGCAAAGTCGGCGCTGCCGAAGCGTATGCGGAATCGCCCGTCGGCATGGTCCACCGCGCCGACCGGCTGGCCGCAGCGGACGTCGACGCCGCCCTTTGCGCATTCGTCGAGCAGCATCGCGACGATCTGTTTGGCCGACCCGTCGCAGAAAAGCTGGCCCAGCGTCTTTTCGTGATAGGCGATGCCATATCTTTCGACGAGCGCGATGAAGTCGGCGGGGGTGTAACGCGCGAGCGCCGACTTCGCGAAATGGGGGTTGGCGGACAGGAAGCGGTCGGGGGCGGTGTGGATATTGGTGAAGTTGCAGCGCCCGCCGCCCGAAATCAGGATCTTCTTGCCCGCCTGATCGGCGTGGTCGAGCAGCAGGACGCGCCGCCCGCGCTGCCCCGCGACCGCGGCGCACATCATCCCGGCCGCGCCGGCACCCAGCACGATGGCGTCATATTCGGCGAGGCCCATCGACGGCTCAGCGCAGCCTGGCGATCGACAGCCCGTCGGCCTTGGCGCGAGTTTTCACCGATTCCTCGCTTCGCGTGAGCGCTTTTGCAATCGCCTTGAGCGCCATGCCTTTCTTTGCGAGCATATGCAGCTTGTCGATTTCGGCCGCGGTCCACGGCTGTTTGTGACGTTCGAACCGGTCTTTCATGCCGCGGCTCTGGCGCAGGAAGGTGGCGACAAGATGGCGGCGCCTCTGGACAGGCCCGCCGGGCGTGTGTTATGCAAATAATACACAAAGGAGATTCTCGATGCGGAACTGGACGATGGCGGCGCTGCCGCTGATGCTTGCGATGACGGTGACGGCGTGCAGCGCCGAGATGGCGAACGAGAGCAAGGACGGCAAGCGCACGGTCGAAGCGGGGCCGACGAAGTCGCAGGGCTTTGACCTGACCGGTTTTACCGGCGTCAAGGTGACGGGCCCCGACGACGTGACGATCCGCCGCGGCGACAATTTCTCGATCGTCGCGCGCGGGCCGCAGGCGGTGATCGACGAACTGGAAATCGAGCTCGACGGCGACATGCTGTCGATCGGCCGCAAGGACTCGATGCTCCGTTTCGACGGGGATCAGGCGGTCGAGGTGACGGTCGTGATGCCCGCGCTTCGGGCAGTGCGCCTGACGGGTTCGGGCGCGATCGACGCCGATGCGGTCGAGGGCGACGCGGTCGAAGCGGTGGTGACCGGATCGGGCGACCTCAAGATCGCGGCGATGAACGGCAAACGCGCCAAGCTCGCCATCACCGGGTCGGGCGACCTCGCGGTCGGCGGCGGCGCGATCGGCACGGGAAATTATGACGTGACGGGATCGGGCAGCATCGCGGCGAGCGATCTCAGGGCTTCGACGCTCGACGTGTCGATTGCGGGATCGGGCGACGTCGATGCGCAAGCGAGCGACAGCGCCGACATCAACATCCTGGGGTCGGGCGACGCGACGATCGGCGGCGGCGCCAAATGTTCGACGCGGGCGCTGGGATCGGGCGACGCAATCTGCAAATGACGCGGCTATGGCGCCGTCCCGCCCGACGCGATAGGATGGCGCCATGACCAGCCCGCTGTATTGGGCCGCATGGGCGGCAAGCACCCTGTTTCTGGCCGCACCCGCATCGGGCGCCGAGAAACGCTATGGTCTCACCAGCTTCGAGGCGATCGAGGTGCAGGCCGATGTGGCGGTCGAGGTCGTCAGCCGCGCCCCGGTGAGCGCGGTGGCGACGGGGCCACAGGATGCGCTCGACCGGCTGAGCGTCGAGGCGCGCGACGGTCGGCTGGTGATCAGCGAGCGGCAGTTTGCGGGCGATGAGAAGCGCGGGCGACCGCGCGGGCCGGTGATCGTGCGGGTCAACGCCGCCAATCTGCGGAGCGCGACGCTGGCGGGCGCGGGATCGCTTGCCATCGACCGGCTGGCGGGGCAGCGTGCGATGGTCGGGCTGCGCGGGCCGGGGCGGCTGACGGTCGAGGCGGTGGCGGCCGACCGGCTACAGGTCGCAATGATCGGCAACGGCACGATGACGCTCGGCGGCAAGGCGAAGAAGGCGCAAATGACGTTGTCGGGCGCGGGCATGGTCGATGCGGGCGCGCTCGCGGTCGACGAACTGGTCAGCGACAGCGAAGGCGCGGGCGATCATCGGCTGCGCGCGGTCAAGAGCGCCGCGATTACGGCGCGCGGGATCGGGCGGACGGTCGTGCTGGGGCGGCCGGTCTGCACGGTGCGCAATGTCGGCAGCGGGTCGGTGTCCTGCGGGACGGGGGATTAGGTTGCCGACGGCCCGTCGCGGCCGGAAAGCAGGTCACTGTTTCATCGTCATCGCGGACTTGATCCGGGATGGCGATGGTTGGTGAACGGCGCCTGGTTCGGCTTTCGCTCAATCGGCCGTCGTCGGCAGCGGTCCGTTCACCGAACTCGCGCGGCGCAGATTCTCCATGCCGGGCAGCGGGTCGGCGGGCAGGTCGAATGGCGCGGGCAGCGGCGGTGGCGCGCTTAGCCGGTCGGCGAAGAGCAGCCGTCCGGGGCCGAGCTTGTAGAGAATCATCGGCAACAGCTCTTCGCCGAACACGAAGCACCCCTCGCTCCGCCCCAGCTTGCCCTGCGTCGCGATGAGCGCCGGGTCGGCGTACCAGGCGCCGTGGACAACGATGGCGCGGACGTCGGCATTGCTGTTGTCGGGTTCCAGCCCCGCGAGCCGCATCGACGACCCGTTGGCGCCCCAATAATAGTCGCCGGTGCGATAGGCGCCCCGCGAGGTCGCGAGACTGCCGACGCGATTCGAGAAGCTTTTGAGCCAGCCGTCATGCTGTGGGTCCGACCCGCGGCCGTGCGTCACCGGAAACAGGTCGACCGTGCCCGCGACCATGTCGACCAGCGCAAAGCGCGGGCGCGACGACGGCAGGCCGAAATCGACCACCCCGACGCGGTCGGTCTGCGGGATGTTGCGCCCTTGCATCGCAAGCTGCTTCTTCGCCACGGCCAGATAGTCGACCGGCGGCGGCGCCATCGGCTGCTGGACCCAGTTCGGAAGCTGCGCCCGCGCCGGCAGGGCGGCCAGTGCCCCCGCGCCCGCGAGCCCGGCCAGCAATGCCCTGCGATCGATCAATTCACTCACTTTGACAGCAACCCCGCATCGGCCGCCCTTTGACGGTCCCTCGACCTTGCATAAATCGTGGTTCCGCCGCGAAAGGCAAGCTGGTGGTTCCCCTTCATGCGGGCAATTGTGCCATATATGCCATGAATAGCGGGTTTACGCTGCGGTAAGGCGGCATTAGGACGCGGCCCATGAACATGAAAGCGACCATCTGGCACAACCCCGCCTGCGGCACCTCGCGCAAGACGCTGGCGATCCTTCAGGAGACGCCGGGCGTCGAACTGACCGTCGTTGAATATCTCAAAAATCCCTATGACGCGGCGAAGCTGCGCCAGCTGTTCGCCGACGCCGGGCTGGCCCCGCGCGACGCGCTGCGCCTGCGCGGCACCAACGCGGCCGAGCGCGGCCTGCCCGATGCCGACCCCGACGCGATCATCGCGGCGATGGCGGCGAACCCCGCCTATGTCGAACGCCCGCTTGTCGAAACCGACAAGGGCGTGCGGCTGTGCCGTCCGCAGGACAAGGTGCGCGAAATCCTCTGAGCGGGGCTCAGAGCAGCGCTTCGATGGCTTCGGCGAGCTTCGCGTCGCGCTCCGAAAGTCCGTTCGCATCGTGCGTCGTCAGCAGGACGTCGACGCGATTGTAGACGTTCGACCATTCGGGGTGATGATCCATCTTTTCGGCGATGATCGCGACGCTCGCCATGAAGCCGAACGCCTGCGCGAAATCGGCGAACCTGAACTGGCGCGAGATCGCGTCGCGGACGGGTTCATAGGTCCATTCAGGAAAGCGGGCGAGCAGCGCGCTGCGCTGAGCATCGTCAAGTTTCCGGACCATTGTCTTTCTCCCGCTGGTCAATATCGTGCCCGGCCCATAAGGAAGGGCGCGATGAGCGACAAGAGCAACCTGCCCGCCGGATGGACCGGCGCCGCCCCCGACGCCGACGCGCTGTTCGCGATGGCCGAGGCGGCGCTTGGCGCGATGCCCGATGTGTTCAAGCCGCATATCCGCAATCTCGTCATTTCGATCGAGGAGTTTGCCAGCGACGAGATTCTCGCCTCGCTGGACATCGAGCATCCTTACGATCTCACGGGGCTGTACGAAGGGCGCCCGCTCACCGAACGCAGCATCGGCGAAAGCGGCGGGATGCCCGACCGCGTGACGCTGTATCGCATCCCCATCCTCGTCGAATGGATCGAGGGCGGCGAGCGGCTCGACTGGCTGGTGCGTCATGTGCTGATCCACGAGATCGGGCATCATTTCGGCTTTTCGGACGACGATATGCACGCGCTCGAGGATATGTCGTGACGACTCTGCTCGCGCTCGACGGCGTGGCGTGCATTCGCGGCGACCGGCTGTTGTTTGAAGGTCTGTCATTCGCGCTCAGCCGCAACGACGCGCTGTGGCTGCGCGGGCCTAATGGCGCGGGCAAGTCGAGCCTGATCCGCCTCGCCGCCGGGCTGCTGCGCCCCGCCGCGGGAACGGTCGTGCGCCGCGGACGGGTGGCGCTGATCGACGAGGCGGCGGCGCTCGATCCCGAACTCCCCTTGCGCCGCGCGCTCGATTTCTGGGCGCGGGTCGATACGGTCGACGGCCACGCGGTTGATCGCGCGATGGACGCGATGGCGCTCGATCCTCTGGCCGATGTGCCGGTGGCGATGCTCTCGACCGGCCAGCGCAAACGCGCGGCGATGGCGCGCGTGATTGCCGGCGGCGCGCCGATCTGGCTGCTCGACGAACCCGCGAACGGCATGGACGAAGCCGCGGCGGCCCGGCTGATGGCCGCGATTGCGACGCATCGGGCGAATGGCGGGGCAGTGCTGCTCGCGTCGCATTTTGCGCTGGGGGTGCCGGATCTGGCCGAACTCGACATGGGGGCGCTCGCGTGACCGCGCTCATCGCCCTTTTCTTGCGCGACCTGCGCCGCGCGTGGGGCAGTGGGGCGCTGTGGCTGCCGGTCCTCTTCTTCCTGCTCGTCGCGACCGCCTTTCCCTTCGCGGTCGGCCCCGATGCGCCGCTGCTGCGGCGTGCGGGAGGCGGGATGCTGTGGGTGGCGGCGCTGCTCGCCGCGCTGCTGCCGATCGACCGCCTGGTGAAGCCCGACAAGGAAGCGGGCGTGCTCGATCAGCTCGCGGTGCGTGGCTTCGCCGACGAGGTGATCGCGGCCGTGAAGATCGGCGCCCATGCCATTGGTTTCGGCCTGCCTTTGCTGATCGCGCTGCTCCCCGCATCGGCATTGCTCGCGCAGGATGGCGCGCGCGTCGAAACGCTCGCGGCGGGCATCGCCGTCGCGGTTCCGGCGCTCGCCTCGCTGGCGGTGCTCAGCGCCGCGCTGACCGCCGGCCACAAGGGCGGCAGCGCCATCGGCGGGCTGCTCGTGCTGCCGCTCGCGGTGCCATTGCTGATTTTTGGCGCCGGGATGCTCGACCCGTCGGGGCGCGGCGCGGTGAAGCTGCTGGCGGCGACGAGCCTGCTGCTCACCGCGATCGGGCCGTTCGCGGCGGGGGCGGCGTTGCGGGGGCTGCGCGAATGACGAGCCAGTCGCTCGCGCATGTCGCTCCGTCCGCCGTCAATGTCCTGCCGTGCCCAGTCCGTCGACCTTCTTCGACTGGCGCGCGATCAGACCGGGGAACCAGCGGGCGAGGCGCGACAGGCGGCGCGCCATCTTGCCGACGGGCACATGCACCCGGTCGCCGTGGACCGCATCCCATGCGGCGCGCGCGACATCCTCGACGGGCGAAATCTCGAACCCGCTCGCCGACAGCCGGTTGCGCGCCGGTTCGTTGCTGTCGGCGCTGACCTGGTCGAGCAGCGGCGTGTCGATGAAGCCCGGCATCAGCGAACGCACCTTGATCCCATGCTTGGCGAACTCGATTTCGAGCGCTTCGGTGAGCCCGCGCACGGCGAATTTGGTCGCCGAATAGACGGCGAGCCCGCCGACGCCATAGAATCCCGACGCCGACCCGGTGTTGAGGATCGCCGATCCCGGCGTCGCGCGCAGAAGCGGCAGCGCCATATAGATGCCGTTGACGACGCCGCCGAAATTGATCGCGATCAGTCGGTCGGCCTCTTCGGGCGCCATGTCGATGAACTGGCCGCCCGACCCGATGCCGGCGTTGTTGAACAGCACGTCGAGGCGACCGCCGCTGGCGCGGCCGAAGTCGGCGAGCGCGGCCTTCCACTGGTCGCGATCGCGCACGTCCATGACGTGCCGCGACGCGGCGCCGTCGGCAAGCAGCGCGGCGGTTTCGTCGATCCCCTGCGCATTGACGTCGGCGATGCCGACGAACCAGCCCTGGCCCGCGAAATGACGCGCAACCGCGCGGCCGATGCCCGAACCCCCGCCGGTGATGAAAATCGCCTTCCGCGTCATCCGCTCCCTCCTGACATTTGTGTCAGTTTCACAAGATGCGAAGTTGACATGTCCGTCAAGCGGCAATCGCGGCTTGGCGGAGCGTCGCGCGGCCGGTATCAGCCTCAAGATGCTGCGCTTTCCCCTGATGCTCGCCTCGCTGTTGCTGCTCTGTTTCGCGTCGGCGCAGGCCGCGGTGACGGTCAGCTTCTACAGCCATGATTTCGGCGACCGCTTTCCGCACGCCTTCATCGTGATGAAGGGCAAGCTTGATGCGACGGGTGAGGCGGTCGATGCCAATTACGGCTTTACCGCCGTGTCGGTGAGCCCGGCGATCCTGTTCGGATCGGTGAAGGGCAAGGTCGAATCGTCGAAGCCAGACTATATCGCCAAGAGCGACCACCAGTTCGATGTCGTCGTCGACGACGCGACCTATGCGCGCATTCTGGCCAAGGTCGCCGAATGGCGCGACCGCAAGCAGCCGAGTTACAGCCTGAACAAGCGCAACTGCGTCCATTTCGTGATGGAGCTGGCCGAGGTCGTGGGGCTGAAGGTCAACCGGAAGAGCAGGTTGTTCAAGAAGCCGAAGAGTTTCTTGCAGGAGGTGAAGGAGCTGAATCCGCAATTGGGGTAATGTCCGCTAACGACCGGAAGTGGCCGTTACGATCCTCCCCCGCAGGGGGAGGGGGACCACCGAAGGTGGTGGAGGGGCACCATCGGTCGAACGCGGCCTATGCGGGCCCGTACCCCTCCACCATGCTTCGCATGGTCCCCCTCCCCCTGCGGGGGAGGACCGGAAGCTCACCACCCCAATGCGGGCATTCCGCTCACCCCTAGACGCCGTCCCGCTTTCACCCTATGTTCAGCGAACGGGGCGCAATAATTTCCGCTCCGTCACGAAAAACGAGGGGCGATTCTTGCGGTTGTTGTTGACCCTTTTGGCGTTGCTGACCGGTCTGGCGAGTGCCGACCGGGCGGTTGCCGCGCCCGCCATGCCGGCGGCGATGGGGTCGCTCGTGCTGCTCGCTGAAAGCTCGGCCAAGGTCGAGGCGGGCGACAGCGTCCGCCGCCCCGCGACCAATGCGCCGACGCGGCGCAGCGCGACGAGTTGCACCAAGCCGCGCAAGGCGGCGCCGCCGCACCTTCCCGGACTGCTCACCGGAAGCGACCGCGCGCTCGAATAGCGCTCCGTTCCTCGTCCCTGACCTGGGCGCCGCCCCGCCATGGGCGTTCTTTTTCGACATGCGCGCGTCTGTCGTCGCCGCACATCCAACTGATATTCCAAGGATATTTCCATGTTCTCCGGCCTTGCCAAGAGCCTGTTCGGCTCGTCCAATGACCGTTACGTCAATTCGATCCGCAAGATCGTCGACAAGATCAACGCCTTCGAGCCTGCGATGCAGGCGCTCGATGACGCGGGATTGCAGGCGCAGACGGCAAAGTTCCGCGAACGGCTGGCTGCGGGCGAGACGCTCGACGACCTTCTGCCCGAAGCCTTTGCCACGGTGCGCGAGGCGGCGGTGCGCACGCTGGGCATGCGCCATTTCGACGTCCAGATGATCGGCGGCGTCGTGCTTCACCGTGGCGAGATCGCGGAAATGGCGACGGGCGAGGGCAAGACGCTGATGGCGACGCTGCCCTGCTATCTGAACGCGCTCGAGGGCAAGGGCGTCCATGTCGTGACCGTCAACGACTATCTGGCGCGCCGCGACGCCGAATGGATGGGGGCCGTCTATGGCTTTCTGGGGCTGACCACCGGGGTGATCGTCCCCAATCTCAACGAGACGCAGCGGCGCGAGGCTTATAACAGCGACATCACCTATGCCACGAACAACGAGCTGGGGTTCGATTATCTGCGCGACAATATGAAGTTCGACCGCGCGCAGATGGTCCACCGCCCGTTCAATTTCGGCATCGTCGACGAGGTCGATTCGATCCTGATCGATGAAGCGCGCACGCCGCTGATCATCTCCGGCCCGACCGACGACAAGTCCGAACTCTATGTTCGCGTCAACGAGGTCGTGCTCCAGCTCACCGACGAGGATTATGAGAAGGACGAGAAGTCCAAGTCGATCAGCCTGACCGAAGAGGGCACCGAGCATGTCGAGCGGCTGCTCGAAGCCGCCGGGCTGCTCCAGGGCAGCAACCTCTATGACATCGAGAACACCCAGATCGTCCATCACGTCAACCAGGCGCTGAAGGCGATCCAGATGTTCCGCATCGACACCGACTATATCGTCAAGGACGGCAAGGTCGTCATCATCGACGAGTTCACCGGCCGGATGATGGAGGGGCGCCGCTGGTCCGACGGCCTGCACCAGGCGGTCGAGGCGAAGGAGGGCGTGCAGATCGAGCCCGAGAACCAGACGCTCGCATCGATCACTTTCCAGAATTATTTCCGCATGTATCCGAAGCTTTCGGGCATGACCGGCACCGCGGCGACCGAGGCGGCCGAGTTTTTCGACATCTACAAGATGAACGTCGTCACCATCCCGACCAACCGCCCGATCGCGCGGATCGACGAGGAAGACGAGTTCTACAAGAATATCACCGACAAGTTCGGCGCGATCGCGCGCACGATCCGCGAGGCGCAGGAGCGCGGCCAGCCGGTGCTCGTCGGCACCGTGTCGATCGAAAAGTCCGAACTGCTCTCCTCCTTCCTCGAAAAGGAAGGCGTCGCGCACAGCGTTTTGAACGCGCGCTTCCATGAAAGCGAGGCGCATATCGTCGCGCAGGCGGGGCGTCGCGGCGCGGTGACCATCGCGACCAACATGGCGGGTCGCGGCACCGACATCAAACTGGGCGGCAACGAAGAGTTCCGCATCGAGGATGAGCTCAAAGACATGCCCGCGGGCCCCGAGCGCGACGCCGCCGAGGCGCGCATCCGTGAGGAAGTCGCCGCCGAGCGCGAGGCGGTGAAGGCCGCGGGCGGGCTGTTCGTGCTCGCGACCGAGCGCCACGAAAGCCGCCGCATCGACAATCAGCTGCGCGGCCGTTCGGGGCGCCAGGGCGACCCCGGCCTGTCGAAGTTCTATCTCTGCCTCGACGATGACCTCTTGCGCATCTTTGGCCCCGACACGCTCTTCGCCAAGATGATGAACAAGAATCTGGAGGATGGCGAGGCGATCGGGTCGAAATGGCTGTCGAAGGCGATCGAGACCGCACAGAAGAAGGTCGAGGCGCGCAATTACGACATCCGCAAGCAGGTCGTCGAATACGACAATGTGATGAACGACCAGCGCAAGGTCATCTATGAACAGCGCGGCGAGATCATCGACAGCGAGACCGTCGACGAGGTGATGGCGGCGATGCGCGCCGAGACGGTCAATGCGATCGTCGCCGACGCCTGCCCGCCGGGAAGCTATCCCGAACAATGGAATGTCGAGGCGATGAAGGAGCGGGTGGCGAATATCCTGAACCTCAACCCGCCGATCGACGACTGGATGCAGGAGGACGCCGTCGATCCGGAAGTGTTCGAGGAACGGCTTCAGCAGATGGCCGATGCAACCGCGGCCGAAAAGGCGGCGCTGGTCGATGCCGAAACCTGGAAGGGGATCGAAAAGTCGATCCTGCTCCAGACGCTCGACCATCACTGGAAGGACCATCTTGCGACGCTCGACGCGCTGCGTCAGGCCATCTTCCTGCGCGCCTATGCGCAGAAACAGCCGATCAACGAATATAAGCAGGAGGCGTTCGCGCTGTTCGAGCGGATGCTGTCGAACATCCGCGAGGATGTGACGCGCACCGTCGCCCGCCTCGACCTGCGCTTCGAGGAGCCAGAGCCGCTCCCGCTTCCCGAGCTTCCCGATTTCCTGACGACGCACATCGACCCGTTCACCGGTGAGGACAACAGCGCCGACGTCGACGCGGGATCGCTGGGCGTGATCGCGAACACCCTGCCGCCGATGCAGGTGCCCAAGCACGACATCGCCAAGGGCGAGAACCCCTATGCCGCGCTGGAAATCAGCCGCAACGCGCCGTGCCCGTGCGGATCGGGGCGCAAATACAAGCATTGCCACGGGGCGATTTGATTCGGTCTTCCTTCGTCATGCCGGACTTGATCCGGCATCCATGACTGCGGCGAGGCCATGGACCCCGGATCAAGTCCGGGGTGACGAGGGAATAACCGGCCTACTCCATGAAGTTACGGCAGCGCCGGGCTTTACAAGCCCGCTTGCCAAGGCGCGGGCGCGCGATTAGCATCGCCATCATAAGCTTGGCGGCCGCGTAGCCAGACAAGCGACGCAGCAGGCAGGAAATTGGGGTCGCGCACGCCGACCAGCGCGCGCGACCGGGCCGACGGCATGTTGCGTGGAAAGGGCTGGGGCATTTCCTTTTTCGACGAGATGACGGGACAGGATGGCGCGGTCCGGGCGCCCTATCGCGACTATGCGGACTGGTTCGACCGCGAAGACGCAGCGCGCATCCAGCGCAAGGCCCAGCAGGCCGAAGCCTTTTTCCGCACCACGGGCATCACCTTCAACGTCTATGGCCAGGATGAGGCCGACGAGCGGCTGATCCCCTTCGACGTCGTCCCGCGCATCATCTCGGCGAGCGAATGGCGGCGGCTGTCGCGCGGCATCGAGCAGCGCGTGCGCGCGCTCAACGCCTTCCTTCACGACATTTATCACCGGCAGGAGATTTTGCGCGCCGGGCGCGTTCCCGTCGAACTTATCGCGCGCAACGAGGCCTTCCTGCCGATGATGATGGGCATGGACCCGCCCGGCGGCGTCTATACGCATATCAGCGGCATCGACGTCGTGCGCACCGGCGCCGACGAATTTTATGTGCTCGAGGATAATGCGCGCACGCCGTCGGGCGTCTCCTACATGCTCGAAAATCGCGAAACGATGCTCCAGATGTTTCCCGAGCTGTTCGCGAAGATTTCGGTTCGCGAGGTCGGCGATTATCCACTCAACCTTTTGAAATCGCTCGCTGCTTGCGCGCCGCCCGCCTGTGGGGGCACTCCGACGGTTGCGGTGCTGACGCCGGGCATCCACAACAGCGCCTATTTCGAGCATAGTTTCCTTGCCGACCAGATGGGCGCCGAGCTGGTTGAGGGGCATGATTTGCGCGTCGTCGATGGGCGGGTGGCGATGCGCACGACGCAGGGCTATACGCCGATCGACGTCCTCTATCGACGCGTCGACGACGACTTCCTCGACCCGCTCAATTTCCGGCCCGACTCGCTGCTCGGCGTGCCGGGCATCTGGGACGTCTATCGCGCCGGGGGGATCACCATCGCCAATGCGCCGGGCACCGGGATCGCCGACGACAAGGCGCTGTACAGCTATATGCCCGACATCATCGAGTTTTATACGGGCGAGAAGGCGTTGCTGCCCAATGTGCCGACCTGGCGCTGCTCGGAGCCGGAGCATCTGCGCGAAGTGCTCGACCGCCTGCCCGAACTGGTGGTCAAGGAAGTGCATGGGTCGGGCGGTTACGGGATGCTCGTCGGCCCGGCGGCGACGAAGAAGGCGATCGCGGCCTTCCGCGCCAAGCTGGAGGCCAATCCGCGCAATTATATCGCGCAGCCGACGTTGTCGCTGTCGACCGTGCCGATCTTTACCAAGGCGGGGCTGGCGCCGCGCCACGTCGACCTGCGCCCCTTCGTGCTGATGTCGCCGCAGGGCATTCGCATCACGCCCGGCGGGCTGACGCGCGTGGCAATGACCAGGGGATCGCTGGTGGTCAATTCGAGCCAGGGCGGCGGGACCAAGGATACGTGGGTGCTGGAGGATTGATGGGCCTGATTGTCATCCGGCGAAGCCCTTCCACTCCCCTCCCGCTTGCGGGAGGGGCAGCGAGACTTGCGAGCTTGTTCGCTAGTCGCAGCGGGGTGGGTATTCGCTTAGCGCCGCAGACCCACCCCGCTGCGGCTAGGCAGCAAGCTGCCAAGCCTCGCTACCCCTCCCGCAAGCGGGAGGGGAGGAGGGCGCGCCCATGCTAGGGAAGACCGCCGGGGCGCTTTACTGGATGGCGCGCTATCTGGAGCGCAGCGAAAACAACGCGCGGCTGATCGACGCAGGCTTTCGCATCGCGCTGACGCGGTCGAACACCGCCGCCGACGAATGGCGGTCGGTGCTGGTGACCGCGGGACAGGATTATGCGTTTCGACAGGCGCATCAGGACTATCACTCGCAGCGCGTGGTCGATTTCATGCTGCGCGATCCCGCCAATCCGTCGAGCATCCTGTCGGTGATCAAGCAGGCGCGCGACAATGCCCGCACCGCGCGCACCTATCTGACGCGCGAAGCGTGGGAGGCGGTGAATACGAGCTGGATGACGCTGGGCAGCCTGCTGAGGCGGCAGGTGCGCGAGGATGATCTGCCCGATGTGCTTGCGGCGATCCGCCAGCAGAGCGGGCTGGTGCGCGGCGCCTTTGCGGGAACGATGCTGCGCAACGACGGCTATAATTTCTCGCGCCTCGGCACCTTCCTCGAGCGCGCCGACAACACCGCGCGCATCCTCGACGTCAAATATTATCTGCTGTTGCCTTCGGTGGCACATATCGGCACCTCGATCGACAATGTGCAGTGGGAGACGATCCTGCGGTCGGTGTCGGCGCACCGCGCCTATCACTGGCTGTACGGCACCGAAATCAGCGCGCTGAAGATCGCCGAGTTTCTGATCCTTTATAAACAGATGCCGCGCAGCCTGGCCTTTTGCTGCGACAAGATGAACGACAATCTCGGCTGGCTGGCGCGCGCCTATGGGGAAGAGACCGAGGCGGTGCGGATGGGCGCGTCCATCTGCCACGACCGGTTGTCGCGCCCGATCGCGTCGATCTTTGACGGCGGCCTGCACGAATTCATCACCGACTTCCTTCGCGCCAACGCCGCGCTCGCGCGGCAGATCGAGCGCGATTACCGCTTTGTGGAGTGAAGATGCGGCTGCGCGTCGAACATATCACCCATTATCAATATGACAGCCCGGTTCGCTATGCGCTCCAGCAGCTCAAGCTGACGCCCAAGGAGCGGCCGGGGCAGCAATTGATCCATGACTGGCGGATCGAGATCGAGGGCGGCGCGCAGCAGCTTCATTACACCGACCATCATGGCAATGGCGTCGATCTCGTCGCGGTCGATGGCGGTGCGAGCGAACTCGTCATTCGCTGCACCGGCGAGGTCGAACTCATCACCTGGGACGGGGTGATCGGGTCGCACCGCGGGCCGATGCCGCTCTGGACCTTCCTGCGTCCCACACCGCTGACGCGCGCGGGGCGGGGGGTGCGGTCGCTGACCGCCGAGCTGGGCCGCGATCATGCCAATGACATCGAACGCGCGCACGCGCTGTCGGCGCTCATCCTGGACAAGCTGCCCTATCGCATTGGCGTCACCGATGCCGAGACAAGCGCCGAACAGGCACTCGGCGGCGAGGGCGGGGTGTGCCAGGACCATGCGCATATCTTCATCGCCGCGATGCGTCATCTGGGGCATCCGGCGCGCTATGTGTCGGGCTATCTGATGATGGACGACCGCACGCACCAGGATGCGACGCACGGCTGGGCGGAGGCGCATTTCGACCATATCGGCTGGATCGGCTTCGACGTCAGCAACGGCCATTCGCCCGACCGGCGCTATATCCGCGTCGCGACGGGCCTCGACTATCGGGATGCCGCGCCGGTGCGCGGGATGCGCTATGGCGCGGGGCAGGAAAATCTGGTTGTCCAGTTGCAGGTCCAGCAATAAGCGGGCGGGGACGATTCAGGGCGACCGGGGCGGGGATTACGGGACGAAATGACCTATTGCGTGGGAATGCGGCTGAACAAGGGGCTGGTGTTCATGTCGGACACGCGCACCAACGCCGGCGTCGACGATATCTCTCAGGTGCGCAAGATGCGCAGCTGGCACGTGCCGGGCGAGCGCGTCATCACCTTGATGTCGGCGGGCAATCTGGCGACGACGCAGGCGGTCGTCAGCCTGCTCGACGAGCGCACCAAGGCGCCCGAGGACCGTCATCCCTCGATCCTCGAAGCGCCGTCGATGTTTCAGGTCGCGACGATCGTTGGCGAAACGCTGCGCAGCGTCGTGATGCGTCACAGCGAGGAGGGCCCCGCGGCGGAGTCGCTGTTTCGCGCCTCGCTGATCGTCGGCGGCCAGATCAAGGGTTCGGAGCCACGGCTGTTCCTCATCTATCCCGAGGGCAATTTTATCGAGGCGGGGGAGGACAATCCCTTTTTCCAGATCGGCGAGACCAAATATGGCCGTCCGATCATCGTCAGGTCGTACGACCCCGCGATGTCGTTCGAGGATGCGGTGAAATTGCTCTGTGTCTCGTTCGATTCGACAATCCGCGCGAACGCGGGGGTCGACCTGCCGATCGACCTCAAGATCCACGAGCGCGACGATTTCACCACCGTGCGCGAGCGCCGCTTCGAGCGCGACGACCCCTATTTCCGCCGCGTGTCGGAAGGCTGGGCCGAAGCGCTGGGGATCGCGCTGGCGGAATTGCCGGACTTCCGGTTCTGATCCGGCGATAAGCTGTTCATCATTGTAGACGCCACTCCGTCATTGCGAGCGCAGCGAAGCAATCTCCAGCTATCGTCCGGATGCTACGCAAGCTGGAGATTGCTTCGCTGCGCTCGCAATGACGCCTAAGAACGCGAGCGTCATGATTGCCGATCAAGCCCCAAATGCGAAATTGACTTACCTGTTCTGTCGCCCCTCGATCAGCCCGTCGACCAGGCTCGGGTCGGCGAGCGTCGAGGTGTCGCCCAGCGAAGCAAAGTCGTTTTCGGCGATCTTGCGCAAAATACGGCGCATGATCTTGCCGCTCCGCGTCTTGGGCAGGGCGGGGGTCAGGTGGATATGGTCGGGGGTTGCGATCGGGCCGATTTCCTTGCGGACCTGCTGCTTGAGCGCCGCGACGATGGCGTCGGTGGGTTCGACCCCGGCGTTCAGGGTGACATAGGCGTAAATGCCCTGGCCCTTGATGTCGTGCGGGAAGCCGACGACCGCGGCTTCCGCGACATCCTCGTGCAGCACGAGCGCGCTTTCGACCTCGGCGGTGCCCATGCGGTGCCCCGACACGTTGATGACGTCGTCCACGCGCCCGGTGATGCGCCAATAGCCGTCACCGTCGCGGCGGCAGCCGTCGCCGGTGAAATATTTGCCCTTGTAGGTCGAGAAATAGGTGTCGGCGAAGCGGGTGTGATCGCCGTAGATCGTCCGCGCCTGCCCCGGCCAGCTGTGGGTGATGCAGAGATTGCCCTCGGCTGCGCCGCCGGTCTGTTCGCACGCCAGGGTCTTGCCGTCGGCATCGACGAGTTCGGGACGGATACCAAAGAAGGGCTTGCCCGCGCTCCCCGGTTGCATCGCGTGCGCGCCGGGCAGGGTGGTGATCATGATGCCGCCGGTCTCGGTCTGCCACCAGGTATCGATCACCGGCACGCGGCCCTTGCCAACGACCTGATGATACCAGCGCCATGCCTCGGGGTTGATCGGTTCGCCGACGCTGCCGAGCAGGCGAAGCGTCGAGAGGTTATGCCGCGTCACATAATCGTCACCCTCGCGCATCAGCGCGCGGATCGCGGTCGGCGCGGTGTAGAGGATGTTGACCCGATGCTTGTCGACGACCTGCCAGAAGCGGTCGTGGTCGGGATAGTTCGGCACCCCCTCGAACATCAAGGTCGTCGCGCCATTCTGGAGCGGGCCATAAACGACATAGCTGTGTCCCGTGACCCAGCCGATGTCGGCGGTGCACCAGAAAATCTCAAGCGCGCGATAATCGAAGCCATAATAGAAGGTGCTGGCGGTCCACACGCTATAGCCGCCGACGGTATGAAGCACCCCCTTGGGCTTGCCCGTCGATCCCGATGTGTAGAGGATGAACAGCGGGTCTTCCGCGTTCATCGGCTCGCATGGGCATTCGTCGCCGACATCGGCCGACAACGCGTCGTACCAATGGTCGCGGCCTTCCTTCATCGCGACGTCGCCGCCGGTGTGCGCGATGACGAGCACGGCTTTGACATCGACGCGCTCGATCGCCTTGTCGACATTGGCCTTCAAGGGAACGGTCTTGCCGCCACGCAGCCCCTCGTCGGCGCAGATCACCCAGTCGCTGCCGCAATCCTCGATGCGGCCGAGGATCGCCTCGGGCGAAAAGCCGCCGAAGACGACGCTGTGCACCGCGCCGATGCGCGCGCAGGCGAGCATCGCCACCGCGCCTTCGGGGATCATCGGCATATAGATGGTGACGCGGTCGCCCTTCTGAACGCCCAGCTTCTTCAGCGTGTTCGCAAAACGCACGACGTCGGCGAGCAGCGCGGCATAGCTGATGTGCCGCGTCTCGCCGTCGGGCGCGTCGGGTTCAAAGATGATCGCGGTGCGGTCGCCATGTCCCGCGGCGACATGGCGGTCGATGGCATTGTGGCAGAGGTTGAGGACGCCGTCTTCAAACCATTTGATGTCGACGGGATCGAACGACCAGTTCGCGATTCTGGTCGGCGGGGTGATCCAGTCGATGCGCTTCGCCTGTTCGGCCCAGAAACTATCGGGATCCTCGACGCTCTGCCGATAGAGCCGGTCGTAATCGGCGGCGGTGCAATGCGTGTTCGCGGCGGCGTCGGCGGGGACGGGGACAAGGGGCTCTGACGGCGGCAGTTCGGACACGTTGGACTCTCCTTTATTCGCTCCCCTTAGCCGCTCGCATCGAGCGAAGTCGAGATGCCCATTCTTCGCGCGCGCCTTCGGCGCGTCGCCACGCTTCGATATGCTCGGCACATGCTTCGCTCGACACGAACGGGGCAAGGGGATTAGAGGGCGGCGCAATGACGAGAGCGAAAGGATAAGCAATGGCCGGGATCGGCGATGATGTCGGGCGGTTGCTCGACGGGCTGGGGGTGGACCGCGCTCTGTGGACCGACGGGTCGATGCCGTCGCTCACGCCGCTGACCGGCGAGCAGGTGGCGATGGTGCGGGTCGCCGACGCGGCGGCGATCGACGCGACGCTGGACAAGGCGACCGCGGCCTTTCGCGCGTGGCGCCACGTCCCCGCCCCGCGCCGAGGCGAACTCGTCCGGCTGTTCGGCGAGGAACTGCGCGCAGCGAAGGACGATCTGGCGCGGCTGGTGACGATCGAGGCGGGCAAGATCCCCTCCGAGGGCGCGGGCGAGGTGCAGGAGATGATCGACATCTGCGATTTCGCGGTCGGTCTCTCGCGGCAATTATACGGCCTGACGATCGCGACCGAGCGGCCGGGGCACCGGATGATGGAGGTGTGGCATCCGCTGGGTGTTGTCGGCGTGATTTCGGCGTTCAACTTTCCGGTGGCGGTGTGGGCATGGAATGCGGCGCTGGCGTTGGTGTGCGGCAACAGCGTGGTGTGGAAACCGTCGGAAAAGACGCCGCTGACGGCCTTGGCGACGCAGGCGATTTTCGAGCGGGCGGCGGCGCGGTTCGGCGACGCGCCCGAAGGCCTGTCGCAACTTTTGATCGGCGGGCGCGAGGCGGGCGAGGCGCTGGTCGACGACGCGCGCGTGGCGCTGGTCTCGGCGACCGGATCGACGCGGATGGGCCGCGCGGTCGCACCGCGCCTCGCGCAGCGTTTTGCGCGCGCGATCCTCGAACTCGGCGGCAACAATGGCGTGATCGTCGCGCCCTCGGCCGACCTCGACCTCGCGCTGCGCGGCGTGGCCTTCGGCGCGATGGGGACGGCGGGGCAGCGCTGCACGACGACGCGGCGGCTGTTCGTCCACGACAGCATTTATGACGGCTTTATCGCGCGGTTGAAGGCGGCCTATGCCAGCGTCGGCGTCGGCAATCCGCTGGAAGGCGACGTGCTCGTGGGACCGCTGATCGACCGCGCAGCTTATGATGCCATGCAGGCGGCGCTGGCGGCTGCGAAAGCGGCAGGCGGCGTGGTGCATGGCGGCGCGCGCGTGGGCGAGGGAGCGAGCTACTATGTCCGCCCCGCGCTTGTCGAGATGCCGGGACAGGTCGGGCCGGTGCTGGAGGAGACGTTTGCGCCGATTCTCTATGTGATGCGCTACGACGAACTCGACGCCGCGATCCGGCTGCACAATGATGTCGCCGCGGGGTTGTCGTCGGCGATCTTCACCACCGACATGCGCGAAGCCGAACGCTTCCTGGCGCTAAGCGATTGCGGCATCGCCAACGTCAATCTGGGCACGAGCGGCGCCGAGATCGGCGGGGCGTTCGGCGGCGAGAAGGAGACCGGCGGCGGGCGCGAGAGCGGGTCGGATTCCTGGCGTCAATATATGCGGCGCGCGACGAATACGGTGAATTATTCGGATGCGCTGCCGCTGGCGCAGGGGGTTTCGTTCGAGATTTAGCGATCCTCCCCGGAACGGGGAGGGGGACCATGCGAAGCATGGTGGAGGGGCACGTGCAGTCGAGCGTGGTGTATGCGGGCCTGTACCCCTCCACCACCCTTCGGGTGGTCCCCCTCCCCCGTTGGGGGAGGATCAGACCCCCCGCCACCCGAACCCCTCTTCAAGCTGCACCACCTGCCCTTCGGTCCCCACCGGCTCCCGCGTTCCGTCGGTCAAAAACGCCAGCATCGCGGCATCGCCCACATCGACATGCGCCAGCGTGCGCTGTCCATCGGGTGTCCGCGCCACCACCACGCCCGCCTTCGGCGCGCCGTCGCGGCCGTAAAAGACCGTATAGCTTTCGATCGTCGCCACCCCCGCATAATCCTCCACGAGGTCGGGCACCGGGCCGCGCTTGGCTTCGGCTTCGGCCTGATAGTCGAAATCCTGCGGGAAGCTTGCCGCCGCGATCGGCTGGCTGCCCAACACAATGCAATGATTGTCGGTCGCGAAGCCGCCATTGGCGAAGAGGAAGCCATAGCGGCCTTCACGGCGCAGTTTTTCGACCATCGAGACGATTGCATGGCTCATATAATTGGCGATCGGCCCGCCGCCGAAGGTCAGCCCGCCGAATACCGTCGCGGAGCGATCGCATGGCCAACCGAGGATGCGCCGCGCCATCTTGGGCACGCAGGGGAAGCAGCTGTAGAGTTCGACGCAGTCGAAATCGTCGACGGTCATGCCATTGAGCGCGAGCGTGCGCGTGATCGACACCTCCATGCTGACGCTGTGATCGTAGCGGTCGCGGTGGAGGATAGTCGGTGGTTCTTTCGCCGCGGCACCCATGCCGACATGGATGAGGCGGTCCTCGGCGATGCCGCGACGCCGCGCTTCGGCGAGGCTGGCGACGATAAAGCCTGCGCCCTGATTCACCGACGAGTTCGCGACCATCAGCTTTGAGTAAGGAAAGGCGATCGGGCGGTTGCGTTCGTTGACGTCGAGAATGTCGTCGGGCGAAGCGGATTTGCGAATCCACGCGCCGTCGTTCGCGGCGGCGACCTCGGAAAAACGCGACCAGATTTCGGCGCTCTCGAGCTGCGCGTCGGCGAGGCTTTGCCCCCACGCGGCGCGGGTCGCATTTTCGTAGAGCGGATAGACATCGACCGGTGCGGCAAGGCCATGTTTCTGGGCATAGTCGGGCTCGCGGCGTGTCGCGACCTTGCGAATTGCATTATAGCTTTTGTCCTCGCCGCTTGCGGCCTTGGCGGCGCGCCCGGCGGCGGTGCGCAGCGCCTCGCCGCCGACGATGGCCGCAAGTCTGACCTCGCCCGCGCCGATGCGGTTCGCGGCCTCGTTGAGCAGGCGGACGGGCGTGTCGCCGTGCGGCGCGGCGGACTGATAGTTGATCGCGGGGTTGGCGCCGATGGCTTGGGCAAGGGGTTCGCACAGCTTGCCGAGGTGGTGAAAGCTGATCTGGTCGACGATCGCGAGGCTGTCGATGTCGGCGAGCGGCACGCCCGCGTCTTCGGCCGCAATCTTGAGCGCGGCGACCATCAGTCCGAGCGAATCCAGGCCGTCGTCGGGATCGGCGGGGCGGTCGTTGACCTGTCCGACGCCGATGATGACGGGAATGCGTTCGGGATCAGTGGTCATGTCAACGCGCTTTCCACTCGGGCTTGCGCTTTTCCGCAAAGGCGCGCGGGCCCTCGCGCGCATCTTCGCTGCGCATCAGCGCGCTGCGCTCGAGCGTGTTATGCTCCCAATAGGGCGCGTCCGCCGCAATCCGCCCGTCCTGGATGCCGAGCGCGACGCGCTTCGATGCCTGCACCGCCAGCGGGGCGTTGGCGGCGATCTTTTCGGCGAGCGCAATCGCCGTGGGCATCAGCTCGGCGAGCGGGACGACATGATTGACCAGCCCATATTCGGCGGCGCGCGCGGCGGGGATCGGGTCGCCGGTCAGCATATATTCCATCGCGAGCTTGCGCGGGATTTGCTGCGCGAGGCGGAAGGCGCCGCCCGCCGCCGCGAACAGCCCGACCTTGACCTCGGGCAGCCCGAATTGCGCGTGGGTTGCGGCAATGATGATGTCGCTCATCAGCGCGATCTCGCACCCGCCGCCAAAGGCAAAGCCATTGACAGCGGCGATGATCGGTTTGGAGATGGGGTGCGCCACCATGCCCGCAAAGCCCCATGCCTGCTGCGCCGGGTCGTCGGGATAAAGGCTTTCGCCGCGCGACAGGGCGACGAGGTCGGCGCCCGCACAAAAGGCCTTGTCGCCCGCGCCGGTGATGATGAGGGCGCGGATTTCGGGATCGTTTTCGGCGGTTTCGAGCGCCGTGCCGAGTCCGACATGGACGGCGGCGTTGACCGCGTTGCGCGCCTCGGGGCGGTTGATCGTCACGATCAATATGTGACCCTGGCGTTCGGTGAGGATGGTGGTGTCGGTCATCGCGAATCTCTCCCTTTCGGGCGAGTATCGCGGGTGGTTGACGTTTACGTCAACTGGAAAGGATGCAGCCGCTCTCGTCGTCATTGCGAGCGCAGCGAAGCAATCTCCAGGCATCGGCCTTAAGCGACGCCGACAACTGGAGATTGCCGCGTCGCCTTCGGCTCCTCGCAATGACGAGGCGCTTTAAATCGACTGGCCGGTCTTGGCCCAATCGGCGAGGAAGCCTTCGATGCCCTTGTCGGTAAGGACATGCTTGAACAGCCCCTTGATGACGGCGGGCGGCGCAGTCATCACGTCGGCGCCGATCTGTGCGGCCTGCAGGACGTGAATGCCATGGCGCACGCTCGCGACGAGGATTTCGGTCTTAAAATCATAATTGTCGTAGATCAGCTTGATGTCGCCGATCAGCTGCATCCCGTCGAAACCATTGTCGTCATGGCGCCCGACGAAGGGCGAGACGAAAGTTGCGCCCGCCTTGGCGGCGAGCAGCGCCTGCGCCGCCGAAAAGCAAAGCGTCACGTTGACCATCGTGCCGTCGCCGGTCAGCGCCTTGCATGTCTTGAGGCCGTCGATCGTCAGCGGCACCTTGATGCAGACATTGTCGGCGATCTTGCGGAGGATTTCGGCCTCCTTCATCATCGTTTCATGATCGAGCGCGACGACCTCGGCCGAGACGGGGCCGTCGACCAGCGCGCAGATTTCCCTGGTCACGTCCTTGAAGTCGCGGCCCGACTTGGCGATCAGCGACGGGTTGGTGGTGACGCCGTCGAGCAGGCCGGTCGCGGCGAGCTCCTGAATGGCGTCAATTTCGGCGGTGTCGACAAAGAATTTCATGGGATGGGCTTTCTTGCGGGCAGGTGATTCGGCTTGGCCATCGCCCTAGAGCAATGAACGTCAAATATGAACCGTGCTCGCCTGTTTTCGTCATGCCGGACTTGATCCGGCATCCATAGCCGCGGCGCTGAATGGACCCCGGATCAAGTTCGGGGTGACGAATGTGGAAAGAGGCTGGCGTTCGTCCTTTGTTCACGTTAAGCGCTGATCATGGCCAAAGCAAAGCGTCAATATGTTTGCCAGAATTGCGGGGGCGTATCTTACCGTTGGCAGGGGCAGTGCGCCGATTGCGGTGAGTGGAACACGCTGGTCGAAGAGGCCGCCGAAACCGTCTTTTCGGCCAAGCACGACCTGAGCAAAGGCGGACGCACGCTCGCGCTCGAAACGCTCGATGCCGCGAGCTCGATGCCCGAACGGATGCTGTGCGGGATCGCCGAGTTCGACCGCGCGCTCGGCGGCGGCTTCGTTGCGGGTTCGGCGACGCTGATCGGCGGCGATCCGGGAATCGGCAAATCGACCTTGCTGCTCCAGGCCGCCGGAAGGCTCGCCAAGGCGGGCAGGTCGGTCGTCTATATCAGCGGCGAAGAGGCCGCGGCGCAGGTGCGGCTGCGCGCGCAGCGACTGGGGCTGGGCGATGCGCCTGTGGCGCTCGCGAGCGCGACGTCGGTGCGCGACATTCTCGCGACGCTCGACCGCCAGACCGCCGATTTCGTCGTGATCGATTCGATCCAGACGATGCACAGCGACCTGATCGACAGCGCGCCGGGGACGGTGAGCCAGGTACGCGCGAGCGCGCAGGAATTGATCCGCCATGCCAAGGATAGCGGCGCGGCGATCGTGCTCGTCGGCCATGTGACCAAGGACGGGACGATCGCCGGGCCGCGCGTGCTCGAACATATGGTCGACACGGTGCTGGCGTTCGAGGGCGAGCGCAGCCACCAATATCGCATCCTGCGCGCGGTGAAGAACCGCTTTGGCGGCACCGACGAGATCGGCGTGTTCGCGATGGGCGAGGAGGGGCTGGGCGAGGTATCGAATCCGTCGAGCCTGTTCCTGACCGACCGCAGCCGCGACGTGCCGGGATCGGTCGTGTTCCCCGCATTGGAAGGCACGCGCCCGGTGCTGGTCGAGGTGCAGGCGCTGACCGTGCGCCTCGCGAGCGGCGCGACTCCCCGCAGGGCCGTCGTCGGCTGGGACAGCGGGCGGCTCGCGATGGTCCTCGCGGTGCTGGAGGCGCGCTGCGGGCTGCAAATGGGGGCGGCCGAAGTCTATCTCAACATCGCGGGCGGCTACCGGCTCACCGATCCCGCCGCCGATCTCGCCGTTGCTGCCGCGCTGATCTCGGCGTTCAGCGAGCGACCGGTGCCCGCCGATGCGATCGTCTTCGGCGAATTGTCGCTTTCGGGCGAGGTGCGCCCTGTCGCGCACGACGCGCTGCGGCTTCGCGAAGCGGCAAAGCTTGGATTCTCAAGCGGCTGGGGGCCGAAGGGGATGAAGCGCGTGAACGGAATCGGCGTCACGGGCTTTGCGCGGGTCGGCGAACTCGTTGACCTGATGCTCGGGCGCGACTAGCCCCGCGAGCATGGGAAGTTTGACGGCTCTGGATATGATCGTGCTGACGCTCGTCGGCGGCAGCGCGGTGCTCGGTTTCATGCGCGGCCTGGTGCAGGAAGTGACGACGCTGCTCGCCTGGGTGCTGGCGATCGCGGCGGTCTATTTTTTTCACGCGCCGGTGACGGATTTGACGAGCGGCTGGGTCGGCGCCGGCGGCGGGGCGGCGGTGCTGGCCTTTGTCCTGCTGTTCGGCGGCGTCTTTGCGCTGGCCAAATGGGGATCGCGCGCGATGGGACGGCGCAGCCGCGCGTCGATCGTCGGCGGTTTCGACCGCGGGCTGGGCGCAGGGTTCGGCGCGATCAAGGGACTGCTGATCGCCACCATCGGCTTCATGCTGCTGACGCTGCTTTACGACATCGGCTATGGCACCGCACCGCGCCCCGAATGGATGACGGCCAGCCGGACCTACCCCGCGCTCAGCGCGAGTGGCGCGGCGATGAGCAAGGTGATCGCCGAACGCCGCGCCGAGGCGCGCGATGCCGAAGCAAAGGCGGTCGCACCATGAGCGCCCCGCTTTATAACCGGGACATATTGGCGTTGGCGATCGCCACCGCCGACTATCTGCCCAACCCCGACGCGCGATACCGGGCGAGCAAGCGTGCGCCGCTCTGCGGCAGCGCGATCATCCTCGATCTCGACACCGACGAGGGCGGGCTTGTGACGCGCGTGGGATTGCATGTCGAGGCGTGCGCGCTGGGGCAGGCGTCGGCGGCGCTGCTCGCGCGCCATGCGCCCGGCCGCGGCCTCGCCGACCTGCGCCGCGCGCGCGACGGCATCGCGGGCTGGTTCGCGGGCACCGGCGCGCAACCCGACTGGCCGGGGTTCGATCTGCTCGCCCCCGCGCGCGATTATCCGGCGCGGCACGGCGCAATTCTGCTGCCCTTCGATGCCGCGATCGCCGCGTTCGAGCAGCGGGCAGCGGCGGCATGATCTTGCTCGCGCTATCCGCCGCGACGACCGAGGCGGCCGAGAAAGCAGCGGAGACCGCGACCGACACCGCGCTGCTGGAAGGCGCGATCCTGCTCGGCGTTGCGACGCTGTTCGTGCTGATCTTTCGCCGCCTCGGCCTGGGGGCCGTGCTCGGCTACCTGATTGCCGGGGCGATCGTCGGGCCGCACGGGCTGGCGCTCGTGGGCGGCGGCGAATCGAAGCTGGCGATCGCCGAACTCGGCATCGCCTTCCTGCTCTTCCTCGTCGGGCTCGAACTCCACCCGCGGCGGCTGTGGCAGCTTCGCCGTGCGATCTTCGGACTCGGCATGACGCAGGTGGTGGTCACAGGGCTGGTGCTCACCGGCCTCATCTATCTCATCCTCGGGTTCAGCCCCGCCGCGGCGATCGCGCTCGGCCTGCCGCTGGCGCTCTCGTCGACCGCGCAGGTGCTCCCCGGCCTCAAAAGCTCGGGTCGCATCAATTCGCCCTTCGGTGAGAAAGCCTTTTCGATCCTGCTGTTTCAGGATCTGGCGATCGTGCCGATGATTACCATCGTTGCCGCGCTGTCGCGCGCGCCTGCCGATCCGTCGGCGCCGCCGGGCGCGATGCTCGCGCTCTATACGGTCGGCGCGATCATCGGGCTGGTGCTCGCGGGGCGGTTCATTCTCAATCCTTTGCTCAGGCTCATCGGCCGCTATGGCGAGCGCGAATTGTTCGTGGTGGTCGGGCTGCTCGCGGTGCTGGCGAGCGCGGCGCTGATGCACAGCCTGCACCTGTCGACCGCGCTCGGTGCCTTCATCGCGGGCGTGATGCTCGCCGATTCGCCCTATCGGCACGAGATCGAGGCCGATGTCGAACCCTTCCGCCTGATCCTGCTCGGCCTTTTTTTCCTCGCGGTGGGGATGGTGCTCGACGTCAATGTCGTGCTTGCCGACCCGCTGCGCGTCGTCGGGCTCGCGGCCGCGCTGGTCGTGGTCAAGCTCGCGGTGCTGACGCTGATCGTCCGCGCGTTCGGCAAATCGTGGAAGACAGCGCTCGGCCTGGGATTGCTGCTGAGCCAGGGCGGCGAGTTCGGTTTTCTGCTGTTCACGCAGGCGCAGCAGGCGCTGCTCATCGCGCCCGAGGCGGCAAGCCTGTTCAGCGCCGTGGTCACGCTGTCGATGATCTCGACGCCCTTCCTGATGCTGTTCGCGCGCAATCTGGAGTTTGCGCCCGACCGCGACGGCCCCGCGATGGACGGCCCCGAACATGCGCCGCGCGGTTCGGCGCTGGTGATCGGCTACGGCCGGTTCGGACAGACGGTGGCGCAGATGCTGCACGCGGTCGATTGTTCGGTGACGCTCATCGACAAGAAGCCGAGCCAGATCGAACGGTCGGGCCGGTTCGACACCAAAGTCTATTATGGCGACGGGCTGCGGCTCGATCTGCTGCGGCGCGCGGGCGCCGACGATGCAAGGCTCATCATCTATTGCATCGACGACGCCGCGTTCGACGCCGCGACGATGCGGCCGATCGTCGAGGCCTTTCCGCAGGCGCGTGTGCTCGCGCGCGTGTTCGATCGCCGCCAGCTGATCGCGATCGACGGCGCGGGCGTCGCGGGCGCGGTGCGTGAGGTGTTTGAAAGCTCGGTCGCGCTTGGCCTCAAGGCGCTCGCAGAGCTCGACGTCGACCCGCGCGAGATCGAGGATGTCGAAGCCGCGTTCCGCCAGCTCGACGAAACGCGGCTGGCGGCGCAGATCGACGAGGGCGACCTGACCGCGGGCATGGACCATCGCTTCAAGCCCGGCGGCGGGCGCGAGGCGGACAGCGTGATCGAAACCTTCCGCCAGCGCCGCCGCGCGGCGAAGGCGGCGCGCGACGAGGAAGCGATGCAGGCGGCTGATCCGGGGACGGTTTGATAAGAGCGTGCGCGCCCGCGAAGGCGGGGGCGCATCTGCTGTGGGTGCGATTTTGAACCGTCGGATGATGGGCCCCCGCGTTGGCGCTTCGCGCCGCCTTCGGCTCCGCGGGGACACGCGGCTGCTTTGTTACGTGCCAGCGCCCTGCGTCCGAACGCCGTCCAGAAACGCCGCCACCGCGTCGAGCCCGTAATCCTCGGTCACGAAGCTTTGCCCGATCCCCCGCGTCAGGATGAGGGGCAGCTTGCCGCCGCGCACCTTCTTGTCGTGCGCCATATGCGCGGCGAGTTCGGCGCCGCCGCTGTTGATGCCCGCACTGGCGAGGCTGTGCGGCAGGCCAACGCTCGCCAGATGGCCCTGCACGCGCGCCGCGTCGGCGGCGGGGCAGAGGCCGTTGGCGGCCGAAAACTGGTGCGCGAGCACCATGCCCGCCGCGACCGCCTCGCCGTGGAGCAGCCGGTCCGAATAGCCGGTTTCGGCCTCGAGCGCGTGACCGAAACTGTGGCCGAGGTTGAGCAGCGCGCGAATATCCTGCGTCTCGCGCTCGTCGGCGGCGACGATCCGCGCCTTGGCGGCGACGCTATGCGCGATCGCATGGGCCCGCGCGGCGCTGTCGCCCGCGAGCAAGGCTGCACCATTCGCTTCGCACCAGGCGAAAAAACCGGCGTCGTCGATCAGCCCATATTTGACCACCTCGGCATAGCCCGCACCGAGTTCGCGGCGCGGCAGGGTTTCGAGCGTCGTCGGGTCGATGACGACCATCGCTGGCTGGTGAAAGGCGCCGATCAGATTCTTGCCCGCGGGCACGTTGATCGCGGTCTTGCCGCCGACGCTGCTGTCGACCTGCGCGAGCAGGGTCGTCGGCACCTGGATGAAGGAACAGCCGCGCTTGACGATGCTGCACGCGAACCCGACGAGATCGCCGATCACGCCGCCCCCAAGCGCAATGACATGGTCGCTGCGTTCGATGCCTTCACCGATCAGCCATTCGGTGAGGCGCGCGAGCCCAGCCCAGCTCTTCGTCGCCTCGCCGGGGTCGAGGACGAAGGAGGAGAAGGCGATATTCTCCTTCGCCAGCGCAGTGCCGAGCGGGAGCAGATAATGATCGGCGACATGCGTATCGGTGACGATCATCGTCCGCGGGCGTTTGAGCAGCGGCGCAACATGCGCGCCCATGTCGCGGATCAACCCGTCGCCGATCAGGATCGGATAGCTGCGGGCGCCCAGCTCGACGATCAGTTTTTCCATTTTTTGAGGGCCTCCAGAATCGCGCGCACCGCATGTTCGTGCGGCGTGCTCGCCGAGCTGACGCGGATATGCGCTTCGGCATAGATGGGATTGCGCACCGCGGCCAGTTCGCGGAGCACCTCGCCGGGATCGCGATCCTTGAGCAGCGGACGGTGGCTGCGACGGGCAACGCGCTCGACGAGCGTGGGGATGTCGGCGTCGAGCCAGATGCTGAGGCTGTCCTTCAGGATCAGCGCGCGCGTCTCGTCATTGATGAAGGCGCCGCCGCCCGTTGCGAGCACCATCGGCCTGCCGCCGAGCAGGCGCGCGATGACGCGGCGCTCGCCGTCGCGGAAATGCGCCTCGCCGAACCGCGCGAAAATATCCGAAATCGTCATGCCCGCGGCGCGCTCGATCTCGTCGTCGGCGTCGGCGAAGCGCATTCCCAGCCGCTGCGCGAGGCGGCGGCCGATGGTCGATTTTCCCGACCCCATCAGGCCGACGAGCACGATCGATCGGTCGCGAATCGACGCGGGGATGGCGTCGGGCGACGGACGCGCCGGGCTTTTCGGGTTTCGCGACATGGTGCGCGCGGCTATACCGCCCGAACCGCAGGGGACAATGGTTTTGCTGCGCGGCAACTGGGATAGCGAGCTGGCGCGAGATGGCGCGCCCGACGATCGAGGTGGATGGGAACGACAAGATGGCCGAAAGCGCCGCAGTATGAAGCGAACGACATTGTCCTTGGCGCTGGGCCTGTCGGCCGCGGCGCTGGTGCTGCCCGCGATCGCGCAGGAATCGCTGCTGCCCGAAGGGTTCGGCAACCCCGTCGACACGCCTGCGCCGCGGCCCGCCCCGACGCCATCGCCGACCCCGACGTCGCCGCCGACGAATGGCAGCGCGCCGCCTGCGGTCGTTCCGACGATCGGCGGCAGCGCGAGCGATGCGGCGGGCGCTGACCAAGACGAGGATACGGAAGAGGAAGCGGTTGAATCGGGCGGGCTCAAATATGATCTGCCACCCGGCGCGCGCCGTCTGCTGACGCGGATCGGCCCGCTCACGCCCGAAACCGGCGGGCTGGCGCCCGACGCCTTTGGCGTGCGCGGCCAATATGCCGCGGCGATCATGCGCAAAACGAATGGCCAGCTTGCATCGCGCTGGGGCCAGATATTGCTGCGCCGCGCACTCGCCTCGGCGATCGACACGCCCCCGACGATCAACGGCGCCGACCTGGCCGCCGAGCGCGCGTCGCTGTTGCTTCGCATGGGCGAATCGACGACGGCGCGGCGAATCGTGCAGTCGGTCGACTATGATCGCGCGAGCCCGCGCCTCGTCGCCGCGGCGCAGCAGGCCTATCTTGCCACGGCTGACCCGGCGGGCCTCTGTCCTTATGTGCCCGCGGGGCTGGCGCATGGCGACGAGCACAGCTGGCGGCTCGCGTCGGCGATCTGTGCGGGCCTGTCGGGCGAAGCGGGGCCGGCGGGCTGGGCGATCGGCCGCGTGCGGTCGAGCGGCCGACTGTCGAACTTCGACATTCTGCTCGCCGAGCGCGTGCTGGGCGCGACGGGCGCCGGGCGGCGCTCGACGACGATCGAATGGGATAATGTCGAGCGGCTGACGAGCTGGCGCTTCGGCATGGCGACCGCCACCGCCATTCCGGTGCCGGAGGCGCTGCGTGGCGCCGCACCCGCCTATATGAAAGGCTGGACCGTGCTCGCGCCGATGACCGATATGGCGCAGCGCGTCGCCGCAGCGCCCGAAGCCGCGACGCGCGGCGTGTTGTCGAGCGAAGCCTATGTGTCGCTGCTGAGCGCCGCGGCGGGTGAGGAAGAACCCGGCGAAGGGCTGGTGGCGCAGACCGACCGACTGCGCGCGGCGTTCGGTGCGGCGGCCGGGGCCGATCGCTATGCGGCGATGGAGGGGCTGTGGAGCGCGGCGAGCACGCCTGTCGAGGCTTATGCGGCGATGATCGCGACCGCGCGCGCGGCCGCCGCGCTGCCGCCAGGCACCGACGTCGGCGAGGATCCGTGGCAGCTCGTGGGTTCGATGCTCGCGGCAGGCTATGATGCCAATGCGCTGGCGTGGGTGCCCCGTGTCGAAGCGGGCAGCCGCGCCTGGGGCGTGCTTGCGGTCGGCTCGCCGCGCGCGCTCGGCGACATGAGCGCGAGCGCGGTCGAACGGTTCTCGGACGATGACGACAGCGCCGATTATCTGCGCTCGAAGTTCCTGCTTGCGGGGCTGGCCGGGCTGGGGCGGCTCGACGCCAATGCCACAGCCGCGGCGGCGCGCGACCTTGACGTCGATCTGGGACGGCAGACGCGCTGGACGCGCGCGATGATGGCAGCGGCCGAGCGGCGCGAGCCCGGCATGGTCGCACTGCTCGCGGCGGCGGGGATGCAGGGTGACTGGTCGAAGGTGCCGCCCTATCATCTCTATCATATCGTCCGCGCGCTGCGCGATGTGGGGCTGGCCGCCGAAGCGCGGATGATCGCCGCCGAAGCTTTGGTGCGTGTCTGAGCGTCCTTTGAACGCAGCGGCACCGGCCCGCTCCCCCACCCGGCCTCCCATAGGTTACTATCGTCGGGGAGGCCGGGTGGGGGAGCGGGCCGGTGCCGTTTTCAGCGATGTCTGACGCGGCGCTCATCGACCGTTTTCTGGAGATGATGGCGGCCGAGCGTGGCGCGTCGCGCAACACGCTCGCCGCCTATCGCCGCGATCTGGAGCAGGCGGCCGAGTGGGCCAAGGGGCCGCTGGCCAGGGCCGATTCCGCGGTGCTGCGGCAACTGATGGCCGAATATCGCGCATTGGCGGCGAGCAGCGCGGCGCGCAAGCTGTCGGCGCTGCGGCAATTTTTTGCCTTCCTGCTCGACGAAGGCGAGCGCGCGGACAATCCGGCGCTCGACATTGCGCGGCCGACCACGCAGCGCCCGCTGCCGCGCATATTGAATCACGACGATGTCGAACGCCTGTTCGAGCAAGCGGCTACCGAGGCCGCAGGCGAAGCGCCCCCTCTCGCGGCGGTGCGGATGCTGCTGTTCCTCGAACTCCTTTATGGATCGGGGCTGCGGGCGAGCGAACTGGTGTCGCTGCCGCGCCGCGCCGTGGCGGGCGAGCGCGACTATCTGATCGTCCGCGGCAAGGGCGACAAGGAGCGGCTGGTGCCGCTGTCGGCGCGCGCGGGCGCGGCATTCGATCGCTGGTTGCCTTTGCTCGGCGGCGGATCGCCATGGCTGTTTCCGTCGGGCAAGGCGCATATCTCGCGCGTCCGGTTGTTCCAGATGCTGCGCGAACTTGCCGCGCGCGCGGGCGTCGACCCGGCGGCGGTCAGCCCGCACGTCCTGCGCCACGCCTTCGCGACGCACCTGCTCGAAGGCGGCGCCGACCTGCGCGCGCTGCAACTCATGCTCGGCCACGCCGATATCGCGACGACCGAGATTTACACACATGTCGACAGTCGGCGCCTCGTCGAACTGGTCAACCGTCGGCACCCGCTGGCGCGGATGGATGGCGTTGACCTGAAGACGCCTTCGGCCTAGCGACGGCGCATGACAGCCTTTCTGGACTTCGAAAAACAGGTCGCCGCGCTCGATCGACAGATTGCCGAACTGCGCGAAATGGGGGACGATCCCACGCTCGATATCGAGGGCGATATCGCCCGGCTGGAGGACAAGTCCGCCAAGCTGCTCCGCGATATCTATGCCCGGCTGACGCCGTGGCAGAAAACGCAGGTTGCGCGCCACCCCGACCGGCCGCACTTCAAACATTATGTCGCGGGGCTGTTCGACGACTGGATGCCGCTCGCGGGTGACCGCAACTTCGGCGACGACCAGGCGATCCTGGGCGGGTTGGCCCGGTTCCGGGGTCGCCGCGTCATGGTGATCGGCCATGAAAAGGGCGACGACATCCCGTCGCGCATGAAGCATAATTTCGGAATGGCGAAGCCCGAGGGTTATCGCAAGGCGATCCGCTTGATGCAGCTTGCCGACCGTTTCGGCCTGCCGGTGGTGACTCTGGTTGACACATCGGGCGCCTTTCCCGGCATCCAGGCCGAAGAGCGCGGGCAGGCCGAGGCGATCGCGCGTTCGACCGAACAATGCCTTGCGCTCGGCGTGCCGATGGTCGCGGCGATTGTCGGCGAGGGCGGTTCGGGCGGCGCGATCGCGCTTGCTGCGGCGAACCGCGTGCTGATGTTCGAGCATGCCGTCTATTCGGTGATCTCGCCCGAAGGCTGCGCTTCGATCCTGTGGCGCACGTCGGACAAGGCGGCGGAGGCAGCGGCGGCGATGAAGATGTCGGCGCAGGATCTGCTGGCGCTCAAGATCATCGACCGGATCGTTCCCGAACCCGTCGGGGGCGCACACCGCGCGCCCGAAGCCGCAATCGCCGCGCTTGGCGATGCGATTGAACAGGAACTGAACGGTCTGTCGGGCCTTCCCCGCGACACTTTGCTCGCCGCGCGCGAGGAAAAGTTTCTCGCGATGGGCCGCGCCTGACGAGCGCGGAACCCGATCCACCCCGCCGGCGTTCCCTCTTTGCATAACGGGCAAGCGACGGTCCCTGGCCCACGCTTGTCCTATGGAACGATAGGGATATTCTGGACGATGGCAACAAAGGTGGGAGGCGCGATCATGGGCCGGTTGACGACAGTGACGACGATCGCCGCGATTCTGGCGGGCTGTGCGGCAGCGGGCGGCGGCGGGATGAACGGCACGGCCGACGCGCGGACGAAACCGATCAAGACGGCGACGAGCATCTCGCCCGCCGAACGCAAGCAGGGCGACGAGGCGCATCCGCAACTGCTGCAGGAGTTTGGCGGCGCCTATAGCGGGCCGCAGGCGTCCTATGTGAATCGTGTCGGACAGAATATCGCCGTCCAGTCGGGCCTGTCGCGTTCGCCCAGCGACTTTACTGTCACGCTGCTCAATTCGCCGGTGAACAATGCCTTCGCGATCCCCGGCGGCTATGTCTATGTGACGCGGCAGTTGATGGCGCTGATGAACGACGAGGCCGAACTGGCGGGCGTGCTGGGGCACGAGGTCGGCCACGTCGCCGCGCAGCACAGCAAGAAGCGCCAGTCGGCGGCGACGCGCAACTCGATCCTCGGCATTCTCGGCGCCGTACTCGGGAGCGCGATCGGCGACAATGGCGGGCTGCTCGGTGGGCTTGGCGGGCTGCTCCAGAATAATTCGATGCGGATCGCGCAGCTCGCAACGCTGGGCTTTTCGCGCAGCCAGGAATTGGAGGCCGACCAGCTGGGCGTCCAGTATCTGCGCGGTGCGGGCTATGATCCGATGGCCTTGTCGACGATGCTCGCGAGTCTCGCCAACCAGACCAGCCTCGACGCCCGCCTTGCAGGCGGCAATGCCCGTTCGCTGCCCGAATGGGCGAGCACACACCCCGACCCTGCGTCGCGCGTGCGCAACGCGCAATCGCTCGCCAATCGCGTCGGCGCTGGCGGCATGCGCAACGCCGACGCCTTTCTGGCGTCGGTCGATGGCGTGCTCTACGGCGACGATCCCGCGCAAGGCGTGGTCGAAGGGCGCAATTTCCTGCACCCTGATCTTCGCCTCCGTTTTACCGTCCCCAGCGGTTATGTGATGCAGAATGGCACGGCGGCGGTGTCGATCAGCGGCAATGGCGGCCAGGGGCAGTTTTCGACCGCCCCCTATAGCGGTGACATGAACGCCTATATCGCGTCGGTGTTTCGCGCCGTCGCGGGCAATATGGCGATCAGCCCGGGAACGATCCAGCGCACGACGGTGAACGGGATTCCGGCCTATTATTCGACCGCGCGCGTCAACAGCCAGTCGGGGCAGGTCGATGTCACCGTTTTCGCTTATGAGTTTTCGCCCAGCCAGGCGTTTCATTTCGTCACGCTAACGCAAGCGGGGCGCAGCAGCGTCTTTGACCCGATGTTCGCTAGCGTGCGGCGACTGAGCACGTCCGAAGCCGCCGCGATCCGGCCGCGTCGCGTCGATGTCGTCACCGTGGGGCGCGGCGACACGGTGGCCAGCCTCGCGCGACGGATGGCCTACAGTGATTATCAGACCGAACGGTTTCAGGTTCTCAATCGGCTGACCGCATCGAGTCGCCTTACGCCGGGGCAGAAGGTGAAAATCATTGTCTACGCCAATCGGTAGGTCGCCGACGCCGATGGCAAAGAAAAGGACGGTGGGATGACCCACCGCCCTGTTCTGTTTCGTTTCACGCCTGTTGCGTGACTGAACGCGATTAGTTGAGTTCGTTCGAAACCGCGTTGAAGGTGTTGCCGACGCCCTCGCCGACAGCGGTCATCGCCGTGATGCCGGCGACGGCGATGAGGGCCGCGATCAGGCCATATTCGATGGCGGTGGCGGCTTTGGTGTCGCGAACGAACTTCTTGATGAACTTCATGACTGGTCTCCTGATTTCACTTACCCTGTTGACGGTCTGGTCTGGGTCAACATTGGCGGTTTAGGTCTAATAGGTTTTGAAAATCTTAACGGCCTTGTAGGGACCGGTGCTTCCGGGCCCCAAGATGGAACGCCTTGCCTTAAAGATTCTCCGCCGCGGCGGTCGATACATTGTTCCACATGTTGTTGGTTGAAGTTGCGACATTGCCTACGGCGACTACTGCCGCCAGAAAGATAAGGGCCAGGATCAGCCCATATTCGACGGCTGTTGCGGCCCTGGTCGACCGCATCAGCCTGTAAAGATTGCGCATTGTTCCACCCCTCGCTGACATATAGTTCCCGAGGATGCCGATATTTGCATAGGAAGGTTAACAATTTGTCCGTGCTGGATCCCGGAAAACCGCCAAAAACCTCGCTTCTCGTCGTCGCCGCGGCGCTCGTCGACCGCGACGGCCGACTGCTCGTCCAGCAGCGGCCCGAGGGGCTGGCGATGGCGGGGCTGTGGGAGTTCCCGGGGGGTAAGATCGAACCCGACGAGACGCCCGAGGCGGGATTGATCCGCGAGCTCGACGAGGAACTGGGTATCGACATAGATCAGGCGTGCCTCGCGCCCGCCTGCTTCGCGAGCGACATGCTCGGCGACCGACATTTGCTCCTGTTGCTTTATGTCTGCCGCAAATGGCGTGGAACGCCGGTGGCGCGCCACGCAAGCGCGCTGCGCTGGGTGCGCCCGGTCGAGCTTCACGGCCTCGCGATGCCGCCCGCCGACAAGCCGCTGATCGGATTGCTGGAGGCGTTGATCTGACAAATGGGTCGATCGCGCGAGTGACAGAATCCAAGCGCTGCACGGAAAAACTGTGTGTACCCGCGAAGGCGGGGGTTCATCTCCGATCGGTGCCATGCTGAGCCGACGGGAGATGGACCCCCGCCTTCGCGGGGGTACATGGTCTTTTCAATTAATGGTGGCCACACCCTGGCATCGACGGCTACTCCCTTCGCGCCTTCGCGAGAGATTATCTCTCCCTTCCCTCATGCGGCTTCAACGCCTCCGCCAGCGACGCGGTGCCGCTGCCCCGCCGCGCGGGCTGCGGCTGGTCGGGGTGCGGCGCCCAGCCGCTGAAATGGACGATGCGGAAGGCTTCGGCGATGCGGCCATCGGGATTGGCGGCGGCGGCGAAGGCGGCGGCGATGCGCGCCGCCTCGTCGCGCGTCAGCGGCGGCGGCGCGGGGTCGAGACGGCTCGACAGACCCGCGGCGCGCAGGTCGCGCACCAGCGCGAACCAGTCGCCATAGCGCACGCTCAGGGCCTCGACATCGACGACGGGCAGCGCAAAGCCGACGCGCTGGAGCAGATTGCCCATCGCGGCAAGGTCGATCTGCGGGTGCATTCGCGCGATCGGGCGCACCCCGTCGGCCATCACCGCGCGGCGCAGGCGCGGCAGGCTGCCGTCGCCGACGAAGGCGCCGAGCAGCAGCCCGTCGGGCGCGAGCAGCGCGCGCAGGCGCAGCAGCGCGCCGGGCACGTCGTTGACGCTGTCGAGCCCGCCCGGCCAGACAATCAGCTCGAAGCTTCCAAAAGGCAGGTCGATCGCGTCGGCCTCGACCGGAATGGCACCCATCCGCGCGGCGAGCCGCGGCGCAGCTTCGATGATGCAAAGGTCGGTGCCGGTCGCGCGCAGCCGGTCGATGAGCGCCGCATCGTGCGCGCCGACGACCAGCGTGCGCGGAAAGGCGCGCGTGACCATCGCCAGCCGGTCGAGCAGCGTTTCGGCGACGATCGGTGCAAGGAAATTGGCGTTGGCGGGCAGGCGCGCCAGGCGGTCCCGCTGTGCGCGGTGGCGGGCAGGGGAAAAAAGTGGACGGGGCGGCTGCGACATGCGCCGCTTGTGCCGTCCCCGGCGATGCTTCACAAGCGGACGATGACGAGCGCGACGGAGGATGGGACAATATCGGACGTTGCGAATGGCACCGCGTGGCAGCTTCTCCGTGTCACCGCGCGCGCGATCATTGATTATGCGCTGCCGCCCCGTTGCGCCGGATGCGGCGCGGTCGTTGGCGAGGATCATCAATTTTGCCTCGCCTGCTGGTCGTCGCTCGATTTTCTGGGTGACCCCTGCTGCGCCTCCTGTTCGCTGCCGCTTCCATTGGCGCTGCCCGGCGAGCGGATGATGTGCGGCGCCTGCCTGGCTGACGCGCCGCCGTTCGCGGGCGCGCCGGCCGCCGTTGCTTATGGCCCGGTGGCGCGGACGGTGGCGCTGCGCCTTAAATATGGTCGTCGGACGGGGCACGCCCGCCTGATGGCGCGCCTGATGGCGCGGTCGCTCGCGACGCTGGGACCGATCGACGCGATGCTGCTCGTCCCGGTGCCGCTGCATCGCTGGCGGCTCTGGTCGCGCGGGTTCAATCAGGCGGCGCTTATCGCCGACGCACTGACGCGATTGACCGGAGTGCCGCACGATCATCACTTGTTGCGGCGCGTCAAGGCGACGGCCTCGCTCCGCGGCAAGGGGCGGCGCGAACGCGAGCGCGTCGTTGCAGGGGCCTTTGCGCTCGCCGACGGTGCCAGCGCGCGGGCGGCGGGCCGCCACCTGATATTGGTCGATGATGTCCATGCAAGCGGCGCAACGCTGCGCGCCGCCGCGCGCGCGCTGCGCCGCAGCGGCGCGGCGCGCGTGTCGGCGCTCACCTGGGCGCGTGTCGTGCCCGATGCGGCAACCGGCAACGAAATTGACATTGCCTCGTTGGATTCCGATATGGACCGCAGGATGACAGGATAGGCACATGGCCAAGATCGAAGTATATACCAAGGCATTCTGCCCCTATTGTACGCGGGCCAAGCGACTGCTCGATGGCAAGGGCGCCGATTTCAGCGAAATCGACGTGACGATGGACCGCGCGGGATTCGAGGCCATGGTCGCGCGCGCGGGCGGGCGGCGCACGGTGCCGCAGGTGTTTATCGACGACCGACACGTTGGCGGCAGCGACGACCTCGCAGCGCTCGAGGCGAAGGGCGAACTCGACGCGCTGATCGGACGCGCCTAGGAGACGCAGCCATGATCGTGTTCGATCTTTGCTGCGCCGCTGGCGATCATCGGTTCGAAGCCTGGTTCGCGAGCAGCGACAGCTTTGTCGATCAGCAGGCGCGGAGGCTGATCGCTTGTCCGGTTTGTGGTGACAGCGACGTCAGAAAGGCCGTGATGGCGCCGCGCGTCGGGGTAAAGTCGAACCAGCAGATCGTATCGAAACCCCCGGCGGCGGAGCCCGTCGACGGCGAACCGTCGCCCGCGCTTATGCGCCGCGTGATTGCCGAAATCGCCGCCCGGCAGGCCGAGATGCTGCCGCATTCGCGCTGGGTCGGCCGCGATTTCGCTGCCGCGGCGCGCGCGATGCACGAGGGACGTGTGGCGGAAAAACTGATCCACGGCCAGGCGTCGCCTGAGGAGGCCGAGGCGTTGCGCGAAGACGGCATCGCCGCCATGCCTCTGCTTGTCCCCATCGTGCCGCCCGATGCCGTTAATTGATCCAAGTTGATTGACGCTGAACGCGCGGCCCCGCTACACGGACCCCGGCGCGCCCGTAGCTCAGCAGGATAGAGCATCAGATTCCTAATCTGGGGGCCACAGGTTCGAATCCTGTCGGGCGCACCATCGCATCCGCGGTTCGACGACGCTGGAGATGAACCGGATTATCGGCCTCGGGTCTTCGGCATTCGCTTCAGGTCAGCGTCGCACGCATCGTTCGGCGTCCGGTCGCGTCGCGCGACCATAGCCGGGTATCCTGTTCGTCGCGCGCAAGGCAGAGGTCGAAGGGCGCCCCGTCGATGAGCGGTGCCTCGGCGCGAAAGGCAAAGCTGCGGGGGATCAGTCCGGCGCGCAGGCCATGGTCCATCAGCAGCGTCGCGATCAGCGGGCCGTGGACGACGAGCCCGGCGTAACCTTCGACATCGCGGGCATAGTCGCGGTCATAATGGATGCGGTGCGCGTTGAATGTCAGCGCCGAGTAGCGGAAGAGCAGCACCGGGTCGGCCATGATGCTGCGGACGGCATCGGCGGGTTCGGGGCTGACGGGCGCGGGCGGTGCTGCGGCGGGAGCAGATCCCGCGGCCTCGCGAAACACGATATCCTGTTCTTCGCGAATCGCTGAGATGCCATTCGCGAAAATCTCGTGACGCAGCGTCACGAACAAGAGGTCGCCGCCCCTGCCGCGCTTGGGGCTGATCGCGTCGATTGTCGTCACGCGCGTCAGCGCAGCGCCGATCGGAACCGGCGCCAGGAAGTCGATGCGGCTGCCTGCCCACATGCGGCGCGGGAGCGGCACGGGTGGCAGCAGGCCGTGTTCGTCGCGGCGCGGGTGGCCGTCCTCGCCGATCGCCGACTGGCGCGCGGTCGGCAGGAAATAGAGCCAGTGGCCGAGCGGCGGAACCATACCCGGCGCCCATGGCGGCATATCGTGGTCGAGAAGCGCCGCAAGGCCCGCAAGCGGCGCGGCGGTCGCGACATCCTCGCGCGTCTCGCTGCGACCGACCCAGGCGGAATAATCGTCCATCAGAAACTCTTGGGCAGGCCCAGCGCGTGCGTCGCGACATGACTCAGGATCAGGTTCGTGCTGATCGGCGCAACCTGATAGAGCCGCGTCTCGCGGAACTTGCGCTCGATATCATATTCCTCGGCAAAGCCGAAGCCGCCGTGCGTCTGGACGCACATGTCGGCCGCGTACCAGCTGGCTTCGGACGCCAGCATCTTCGCCATGTTCGCTTCGGTGCCGCAATCCGTTCCGGCGTCGAACAGCCGCGCGGCCTTGTCGACCATTTCGGCAGCCGCGGCGATCTGGACATAAGCGCGCGCGATGGGGAACTGGACGCCCTGATTCTCGCCGATGGCGCGGCCAAAGACCGAGCGGTCCCTGGCATAGGCGGCCGCGCGGTCGACGAAGAAACGGCCGTCGCCGATACATTCGGACGCGATCAGGATGCGCTCGGCGTTCATGCCCGAGAGGATATAGCGAAACCCCTTGCCCTCCTCGCCGATCAGATTGGCGGCGGGGACTTCGAGGTCGTCGAAAAACAGCTCGGTCGTCGCATGGTTGAGCATCGTGCGGACGGGACGGATGGTCAGACCCTTGCCCACCGCGTCGCGCATGTCGACGAGCAGCACGCTCATTCCGTCGGAGGCTTTGGTGCATTGCTCGCGCGGCGTGGTGCGGCAGAGCAGGATCATCAGGTCCGAATGCTCGGCGCGGCTGATCCAGATTTTCTGGCCGTTGACGATATATTTGTCGCCGATTTTCTTGGCAAAGGTGCGGATGCGCGTCGTGTCGGTGCCGGCGGTCGGTTCGGTGACGCCAAAGGCCTGCAAGCGCAGCTCGCCGCGCGCGATCGCGGGCAGCCAGCTCTGCTTCTGCGCCTCCGACCCGTGCTTGAGCAGCGTGCCCATCGTATACATTTGCGCGTGGCACGCACCGCCGTTGCAGCCCGATCGGTGGATTTCCTCGAGCACGGCGGTCGCCGCGCCAAGGCCGAGGCCAGACCCGCCATATTGTTCCGGGATGAGCACCGACAGGAAGCCCGCTTGGGTGAGCGTGCGGACGAACTCGGTCGGATAGATGCGGTCGCGGTCGAGCCTTTGCCAATAGTCGCCCGGAAAATCGGCGCACAGGCGGCGCACCGCCTCGCGGATTTCGGGATGGCTTGGCGGCTGGACTTCGGACATCGGTGTTCGGCTCTCCCTGATCGTTGGGGACAGCCTTAGGATGCGAAGCTTTGGGCGCCAAGCCCTATCGGGGCGTCACACACTGTTCCCCCTCGTTTGATCGTCATCCCGGTCTTCGCCGGGATGACGGATGAAGAGATCCATCGCCCCCGCGAAGGCGGGGGCCGCTGTCGGGTTACGCAGCGACTTAGGAACAGGCCGATTGCGGCCCCCGCCTTCGCGGGGGCGACGAGTCATCTAAATGCTCGGAAGATCGAGGCCGTTCTCGCGGGCGCAGGCGATGGCGATGTCATAACCCGCGTCGGCGTGGCGCATCACGCCCGACGCCGGATCGTTCCATAGCACTCGCTCGAGCCGCTTTGCCGCTTCGGGCGTGCCGTCGGCGACGATCACCATCCCGGCGTGCTGCGAATAACCCATGCCGACGCCGCCGCCATGGTGGAGCGACACCCAGGTTGCGCCTGACGCCGTGTTGAGCAGCGCGTTGAGCAGCGGCCAGTCGCTGACCGCATCCGATCCGTCGCGCATCGCTTCGGTCTCGCGGTTCGGCGAGGCGACCGAGCCCGAATCGAGATGGTCGCGGCCGATGACGACGGGCGCTTTGAGTTCGCCCGATGCCACCATCTCGTTGAACGCGAGCCCGAGGCGGTGGCGATCGCCAAGCCCGACCCAGCAGATGCGCGCAGGCAGGCCCTGGAACCGGATGCGCTCGCGCGCCATGTCGAGCCAGTTGTGGAGGTGCTTGTTGTCGGGAAGCAGTTCCTTCACCTTGGCGTCGGTCTTGTAAATGTCCTCGGGATCGCCCGACAGCGCCGCCCAGCGGAAGGGGCCGATGCCGCGGCAGAAGAGCGGGCGAACATAGGCGGGGACGAAGCCGGGAAAGTCGAAGGCATTTTCGACCCCCTCATCCTTTGCCATCTGGCGGATGTTGTTGCCATAGTCGGTCGTCGGCACGCCCGCCGCCTGCATGTCGAGCATCGCGCGGACATGCACCGCCATCGATGCCTTCGCGGCCTTTGCGACGGCGGCGGGATCGCTCTCGCGCTTCGCGAACCATTGTTCGAGGCTCCAGCCCGCGGGGAGGTAGCCGTTCACGGGATCGTGCGCCGAGGTCTGGTCCGTGAGCAGGTCGGGGCGGATGCCGCGGCGGACCATCTCGGGCAGGATTTCGGCGGCGTTGCCCAGCAGGCCGACCGACACGGGCTGCCCCTGGGCATGGCCTGCCTTGATCATCGCCAGCGCTTCGTCGATGCTCGATGCCTGCTTGTCGAGATAGCCCGTGCGCAGGCGCATCTCGATGCGGCTCGGCTGGCATTCGATCGCGAGGCAGCTTGCGCCCGCCATCACAGCCGCGAGCGGCTGCGCGCCGCCCATGCCGCCAAGCCCGGCGGTGAGCAGCCAGCGGCCCGAAAGGTCGCCGCCATAATGTTGGCGGCCCATTTCGACGAAGGTTTCGTACGTGCCCTGCACGATGCCCTGGCTGCCGATATATATCCAGCTGCCTGCGGTCATCTGGCCGTACATCATCAGCCCTTTGCGATCGAGCTCGTGGAAATGCTCCCAATTCGCCCATTCGGGGACGAGGTTCGAATTTGCGAGCAGCACGCGCGGCGCATTCTCGTGCGTCCGGAAGACGCCGACGGGCTTGCCCGACTGGATCAGCAGCGTTTCGTCGTCGTTCAATCGCTTCAGCGTCTCGACGATGCGGTCATAGCTTTCCCAATCGCGCGCGGCGCGGCCGATCCCGCCATAGACGACCAGCTCGTGCGGCGCCTCGGCCACGTCGGGGTGCAGATTGTTCATCAGCATCCGCATCGGTGCTTCGGTGAGCCAGCTTTTGGCGGTGATTTCGGCGCCGGTTGCCGGGCGGATCACGCGGCTGTTGTCGAGACGGGTCATGTACGTCCTTTCGCAAAATCGAGGGTCGCGGCGATCACTTGCTCCAGAACGGGCCGGATCGCGGGATTGGGGTCGAGGGGGGAGGGCCAGTTGGCGTGAGTGATCGCGGCGGGCTCGGCCATGTAGCCGCGCTGCGCCAGCTCCATCTGGATCGCATGGATGCCATCGTCGGGGCAGCCATAGTGGCGCGTCGTCCAGCCGCCCTTGAAACGCCCGTTGACGACATGGCTGTGGCCGCTCGCCGCGCAGATGTTCGCGACGATGGTTTCGAGTTCGGGTGCGCATGTCGCGCCCCCGTTGGTGCCGATGTTGAATTGCGGCAATTCGCCGTTGAACAGGCGCGGGACATGGCTGCGGATCGAGTGGGCATCGTAGAGGACGACGCAACCGTGCGCGGCTTTCAGCCGGTCGAGCTCGGCGGTCAGCGCCTCATGATAGGGGCGGTGATAAAGATTAAGCCGCTGGGTGATGGATGTTTCGTCGGGCTGGTCGAAGCGATAGAGGGGTTCGCCATCGAAGGTCGTTGTCGGGCAGAGTTCGGTCGTCGCCTGACCTGGATAGAGCGACGCGCCCGACGGGTCGCGGTTCATGTCGATCACGCTGCGCGAAACGTCGGTCGCAACCAGCGTCGCGCCCATATCGGCGGCAAAGGCGTAAAGCTCCGCAATCCACCAGTCGGTGTCGATCTGAGTGTGCCATGGCGAGACGAATTGTTCGTCGAGCCCCGCCAAGTCGGTCCCGCCGTGCGGGAAGGCGATGACGAGCGGCGCGTCGCCGCGATGGACGCGCAGCCAGTCCATCAGGCGACTCCCGGCAGATTGGCGGGAACCGCAGCGACCAGGCTGCCGTCGCGGATCAGCGCCATCGCCGCTTCCATATCGGGATGGAAATGGCGGTCGTCCTCGAGCGTCGGGACAGCGGCGCGAAGATGCTGGCGCGCGGACTCCAGCACATCGCTCGATTTGAGCGGGGCGTGGAAGTCGATCCCCTGACAGGCCGCGAGCAATTCGATGCCGATCACCGCGCTCGCATTGTCGGCCATGTCGAGCAGGCGGCGCGCGCCGTGGGCGGCCATCGACACATGATCCTCCTGATTGGCGCTGGTCGGGATCGAATCGACGCTCGCGGGGTAAGCGCGCTGCTTGTTCTCGCTGACCAGCGCGGCGGCGGTGACCTGCGGGATCATAAAGCCCGAGTTGAGGCCGGGGCGCGGCGTCAGGAAAGCGGGGAGGCCCGACAGCGCGGGGTCGACGAGCATTGCGATGCGGCGCTCGGCAATCGAGCCGATTTCGCACAGCGCCATGGCGATCATGTCGGCGGCGAAGGCGACGGGTTCGGCATGGAAATTGCCGCCCGACAGCGCCTCGTCGGTGTCCGCGAAGATCAGCGGATTGTCCGAGACGCCATTGGCTTCGATCGCCAGCGTCGCCGCCGCCTGCCGGAGCAGGTCGAGCACGGCGCCCATCACCTGCGGCTGGCAGCGCAGGCAATAGGGATCCTGCACGCGCGGATCGTCGACCGCGTGCGACGCGCGGATCGCCGATCCCGCCATCAGGCGACGGAGCGCCTCGCCGACCTCGCGCTGCCCCGCGTGGCCGCGCAGCGCGTGAATGCGCGCGTCGAACGGCGCGTCGGAACCCTTGGCCGCCTCGGTCGACAGCGCGCCCGTAATCAGAGCCGACCGGAACAGCGTTTCAGCGCGAAACAGGCCCGCCAGCGCATTGGCGGTCGAAAATTGGGTGCCGTTGAGCAGCGCCAGCCCTTCCTTTGGGCCAAGCTCGATCGGTGTGAGATTCGCCTGCGCAAGCGCTTCGGCGGCGGGCAGGGTTTGCCCGCCAACCTCGATTGCGCCGACGCCGATCATCGCCGCGGCCATATGCGACAGCGGCGCCAGGTCGCCGCTCGCGCCGACCGACCCCTGCGACGGGACGACGGGCGTCAGGCCTTTCGCCAGCATCGCTTCGAGCATTGCGACCGTCTCGCGTTTCACACCCGACGCACCGATACCGAAGCTCGCGAGCTTCAGCGCCATCATCAGGCGAACAATCTTCGCTGGCGATGGCGCGCCGGTGCCCGCGGCATGGCTGAGCACGATGTTGCGCTGGAGCGTCGAGAGTTCGTCGTCGGCGATGCGTACGCTCGCGAGCTTTCCAAAGCCCGTGTTGATGCCATAGACGGGCGCGCCCTTGGCGACGATGCGCGCCACGGCCGCGGCGCTGGCGTCGATGGCATCCCACGCATCCGCGCTCAGCTTTGCGCTGGCGCCTTCGTAAATCGCACGCCAGTCCGCGAGTGTCATGGCGCCAGGGTTGATGATCATTGTCCATCCTTGATGCGTTGGTGAAGCGGATTGAAGCCGACGCGGTAGACAAGCTCGGAGGGGTCGTTCACGTTCCAGATCGCAAGATCGCAGGCCTTGCCGGCTTCGAGCGTCCCCATCTCCTCCGACAAGCCGAGCGCGGCCGCGGCGTTGACCGTCACCCCGCGCAGCGCTTCGACCACCGTCAGCCCGAACAGCGTCGCGCCCATGTTGAGCATCAGCAGCAGCGACGTCGTCGGCGAGGTGCCGGGGTTGTTGTCGGTTGCGAGCGCGATCCGCACGCCGAGGCGGCGCATCGCGTCCACCGGCGGCAGCTTCGTCTCGCGCGTGAAATAAAAGGCGCCGGGGAGCAGCACCGCGACGGTGCCCGCTTCGGCCATCGCGCGCACATCCTCTTCGGTCGCATATTCGAGATGGTCGGCGGACAATGCGCCATGCCGCGCCGCGAGCGCGCTGCCGCTCAGCGCCGACAATTGTTCGGCGTGAAGCTTGACCTTGAGCCCATAGGCCCGCGCGGCGACAAAGACGCGCTCGCACTGTTCCGGCGAAAAGCCGATGCCCTCGCAAAAGGCATCGACCGCGGTGGCAAGTGATGCAGCGGCCGGGATCATCTCGCCCACGACGAGGTCGATATAGGCGTCGCCGTCGCCTCGATATTCGGGGGGCAGCGTGTGGGCGCCGAGGAAGGTCGGCTCGACGCGGATCGCGCGATGCTCCCCGAGCGCCCGCGCGGCGCGCAACATCTTCAGTTCATCATCGACCCGAAGTCCATAACCCGACTTGATCTCGATCGTCGTGACGCCCTCGGCGATCAGCGCGTCGAGGCGGGGAAGGGCGCTCGCGACCAGTTCGGCCTCGCTGGCTTCGCGCGTTGCGTGCATCGTCGAGACGATCCCGCCGCCGGCGCGCGCGATTTCCTCGTAAGTCGCCCCTTTGAGCCGCATCGCCCATTCGTTGGCGCGGTTGCCGCCGTGGACCAGGTGGGTGTGGCAATCGATCAGTCCCGGCGTGATCAGGCGGCCTTCGCAGTCATGGACCTTCGCGTCGGTCGTCGGCGCGTCTGCGGCAGGCCCCGCATAAACGATCCGCCCGTCCTTCGCCGCGACCACGCCGTCGTCGATCAGGCCGAGGTCGTCTCCGGCCATCGTCGCGAGTCGGGCGTTCGTCCAGCGTTGCTCCATCTGGACAGTCTCGCGCCGATGCGTCATTATGTCTAGACATAATATGAGGACGGATGATGGCTTCGCTTTGGTTCGAGCGCGCGTGGATCGGCGATCGGTTGGAAAAGGACGTGCGGCTCCGCATCGCGGGCACGCGGATCGAAGCGATCGAAACCGGGGTTGCGGCGGTGGCGGGCGAAGAGCGCCACCGCGCCGCGCTGCCCGGCCTGTGCAACGTCCACAGCCACGGTTTCCAGCGCGGCATGGCGGGGCTTTCGGAACGGCGCAGCCGCCCGGACGATAATTTCTGGAGCTGGCGCGAGATCATGTACCGCTTCCTCGACCGGCTGACGCCCGAGGATGTCGCGGCGATCACCGCGCAGGCCTATGCCGAGATGCTCGAAGGCGGCTTCACGCGCGTCGGCGAGTTCCACTATCTCCACCACGATCCGGCGGGGGCACCCTATGCCGACCGGGCCGAGATGGCGGGCGCGATCGTCGAGGCGAGCGCGGTAACGGGCATCGGCCTGACGCTGCTGCCCGTCTTTTACGCGCATGGCAATTTCGGCGCGGCGGCGCCGAGCCACGGCCAACGGCGTTTCCTCAATGACATCGACGGCTTTGCCTCACTGCTCGACGCGTCGCGGGCAAAGCTCGTCGGCGACGCCAATATCGGCGTTGCCCCGCATTCGCTGCGCGCGGTGACGCCGGGCGAATTGGCGGCGCTGCTGCAAATCTCACCGACCGGGCCGGTGCATATCCATGCCGCCGAGCAGGTGAAGGAGGTTGCCGATTGCATCGCCTGGAGCGGTGCGCGACCGGTCGAATGGTTGCTGGACAACGCGGGAGTCGATGAGCGCTGGTGCCTGATTCATTCGACCCATCTCGACGAGAGCGAAGCGCTGCGCCTTGCCGCCAGCGGTGCGGTGGCGGGGCTGTGCCCGATCACCGAGGCCAATCTTGGCGACGGCATCTTCTCGGCGGTCGATTATCTCGCGGCAGGCGGGCGCTTCGGGGTCGGCACCGACAGCAACATATTGATCGATGCGGCGGGCGAACTGCGCGCGCTCGAATACTCACAGCGGTTGGCGCATCGCGCGCGGGCGCTGTTGGCGGATGAAGCCGCGCCCTTCGTCGGCGCCAATCTGTTCGGCCGTGCCGTCCACGGCGGCGCGCAGGCGCTCGGCGTGCCCGCGGGGCTCGCCGTCGGCCAGGCCGCCGACATCGTATCGCTCGACCTCGATCATCCTTCCTTCGCCGGGACCGACGAGGCGACCCTGCTCGACCGCTGGATCTTCGCGGCGCGCGGCGGGGCGATCGATTGCGTGTGGCGCGCGGGCGAAAAGCGCGTCGAAAAGGGGCGCCATATCGCGGCGGACGCTATCGCCGCCGCCTATCGCGCCTGCCTCGACCGGCTGCTCGCATGAACCCCGCGCGGCGCATTCGCGACGAGATCGCCGCGGCGATCCGCTCGGGCGAATGGCGCCCCGGCGACCGCGTACCGACCGAACAAGAACTTGCCGCGCGCCATGGCTGTGCGCGCGCGACGGTGAGCAAGGCGCTGGGCGAACTCGCCGCGGCCGGGCTGGTCGAGCGCCGCCGCAAGGCGGGCACCTTCGTCGCGCACCCGCCGGTCCATTCGGCGGTGATGGCGGTGCCCGACCTAGCCGAACTGATCGCCGCGCGGGGTGAAGCCTATCGCTGGTCGTTGAACGCGATGCGCATCGAATCGGACGGGGTGGCGCAGTGCCCGCCGCCTGCGCTGCGCGTCGAGGGGATACATTTCGCAGCGGGCGAAGCTTTCGCGCTGGAAACGCGCTTCATCGCGCTCGACGAGGTGCCCGATGCGGCGAATGCCGACTTTCGGGCGGAAGCGCCCGGCACCTGGCTGCTTGGCCATATTCCGTGGACCGAGGCGCGCCATGTGATCCGGGCGGTGACGCCGACGCGGAGCGAGGCGGCGCAACTCGGCGTGACGATGCGCGCCGCCTGCCTCGAGCTCGATCGCACCACCTGGCGTGCTGGCCGCGTCGTCACTCACGTCCGGCAATTGTTCCGCGGCGACCGTTTCGACCTCGTCGCCGAATTCAACGCCGGGACGTGACCCGGCGGCGGTGCGGTGAAGCGGCAAGCAGGGGCAATCATCAATTAACCACGTCCGGCAACTCGACCGAAATCTTTATTACCGACTGTTAGCAAAACAGAAAATGCCTGGGTCGCGTCCGTTGCTTGCAGGAGACGACACGTGGCAGAGTCAAAATCATCCACTTCGGTGGCCGCCCGCCTCGATGCGATCGAGGCACAGATCAAGCAGATAATTGAAGCGCTTCACGGTTCGGGCGGCATGTCCGGACCTTCAACGACGATCGAACTCACAGGCGAGGAGCTCGACAAGATCGGCGATGCGCTGGAAGACCTTGACAGCCGCCTGACCGACCGACAGCGGCTCTATTTTCTCGGCATTCTGGGGGCGGCGGCGCATCATTTCCAGCAGGTGCTGGCAACCGAGGGGCCGTCGATCGAGAATATCCGCACGATCAAGGTCGCCAATGCGGCGCGCATTCGCGATGTTAAACTGTCCGACGCTTTCCAGGGGCTTACCAAGGTCGAGCAGGGTCGGCTCGGCAGTATCCTGTCACCTGGAGGCGACGTGATGGATTCGGTCGGTGTGGGCGTCGGCGTCGCCTGCGTCGGCGTCGACTGGTCGAAGGATCTGGCGACCGACCAGCTTGGCGGATGGCGCACCAACCCGGCCTTTGGCGGTGCGGTTGTCAATCCGGGGCCGTTGGGCGGCCTGCCCGGGGGATTCGGGCGTTAAGCCGGAAGGTTCGTCATGAATGCCCCCGTCAAGAGGTCGCGCCGCCGCGCGGCCGTCTCGCAGGAGGCTGCGCCAGAGGCGAAGGAAGTGGCGTCGGCGCGATCGGTTCATTCGATCGCGCTGGTCGCCGCCCCCTTCAACTCCTTTCGCCGCCCCTCGATCCAGGTCGGCCTGCTCGCCGCGCTCGCACGCCAGTGCGGCTGGAGTGCGCGAACGCACCATCTGTTCCTCGATTTTGCGGTGATGATCGGCAGCGAATTTTACGAGCGGATCGCCAATGATCGCGGCGTGGCGGTGGGCGACTGGCTGTTTTCGGTCAAGGCTTTCGGTCCCGATGCGCCCGATCCCGACGGACGCGCGATGCTCGCGGCTTTCGACCTCAAGGACGCCGAGCAATTGTTGATCGTCCGGCGCGATGTGGTGCCGCGCTTCGTCCGGCTGGCGGCCGAAGAGATTGCGCGATCGAACCCAACGGTCGTCGGTTTCACCTCGACCTTTCAACAGACTGCGGCGGCGATTGCGATTGCCCGGCGGCTGCGATCGATGCTGCCGCGGGCGCGCTTCCTGTTCGGCGGCGCCAATTTCGAGCGTGACATGGCGGCCGAATGGATCGCGCATGTGCCCGAGGTCGAGCTGGTGCTGAGCGGCGAGGCCGACGACAGCTTTCCGGCGCTGCTCCGTGCCATTGACGCGGGCGAGGGGATCGACCGCGTCACCGGGCTGAGCTGGCGCGACGATGACGGGACGGTGCGGCAGAACAAACCCGCGAAGATGATCACCGCGCTCGATTGCAATCCGACCCCCGATTACACCGAATATTTCGATCGCGCCGAATATCTGGGCCTCGTCCAGATCGGGCTGCGCAACGACGTCCGTATCCCCTTTGAAAGCGCGCGCGGATGCTGGTGGGGTGAGCATAGCCACTGCGTCTTTTGCGGGCTCAACGCGCTGACGATGAAGTTCCGGTCGAAGTCGCCTGACCGGGTGTGGACCGAGCTTGCCGAGCTCGCCGAGCGGCATCGGAGTTATCATTTCGAGGCTGTCGATAACATCATCGATCGCGATTATCGCGGCGCGCTGCTGCCCAGGCTGTCGGCGGCGGATGCGACCTATGACATTTTCTATGAGGTCAAATCGAACCTGAAACCCGACGAGATTCGCGACATGGCGGATGCGGGAATCCGCACGATTCAGCCGGGAATCGAAAGCCTGTCGACCCCGGTGCTGAAGCTGATGCGCAAAGGCGTGCGCGGGCTCGACAATGTCAACCTGCTGCGCTGGTCGGCCCATTATGGCGTCGCGGTGAGCTGGAACGTGCTGTGGGGCTTTCCGGGCGAAAAAACCGAATTTTATGCCGAACAGGCGGATTTGTTCCGCCATCTGCACCATTTGCAGCCACCCTCGGCGGGGCTGCGCGTGTGGCTCGAACGCTATAGCCCGCTGTTCAAGGACGAAGCGAGCTTTCCCAAGACATGCCGCAAGCCCGAACGCTCGCTCGACTTCATCGTGCCCGCGCGGATCGACAAGGAGGCAATCGCCTATTTCTTTGAATATGAGCTGGAAAACACGCTGGCCGACCGCGATTTCGACGGCATGGCCGAGGCGATCGGGGTCTGGAAAGAGGCGTGGATGCGCGATTGGCGCCCGCAACTGCGCTATTTCTCGTCGCCCGGCGTCGTCACCGTCGAGGACAGCCGCCACGCGCCCGAACCGCGGCTGACGCGCCTGACCGGACGCGACGCGCGCATTTTCCAGGCGCTGCTCGAAAAGCCGCTGAGCGCCGGGCGTGTCGCCGAGCTGATCGACGAACCGCTCCAGCGCGTCGAGCGCTCGCTGCGCCTGCTGAGCCATGAAGGGCTGATCGCGAGCGAAGGCGGGCTGCATCTGTCGCTGGCGCTGCCGGCGCGGCGGCGATGAACGCCGCGACGATCGAGGCCGCCGAAGCGGGGATCGGGGCCGAGAGGCCCGCGCGGCTCGCGGCCATGCTGCGGCCGGAGCGCGATGCGGTCGCGGCGCTGCTGCTCGATCGCGCGCGTGACCTCTTGTCCTTCCTGCGGCCGGGGGCGTCGGTGCCGCCGGCTTGCGCCGAAACGGACGAACTGCCGCCCGAGGTCGGGCAGGCGCCGCGCGCCAAGCCCGCCTTGCGTCCCGCGGGCAGCGACGGCGCCGCGGCGCTTGCTGCGCTCAATGAAACGCGCCGCTGGCTGCGCGCCCGGCTGGCGCCCGATGACGCACGGGCGTTCGACCGGCTGATCCATCTGGGCGCTGCGCCTGCGAGCGGGCTGGCGATGATTCCCGCGCCCGCGCTCGGCCTTACCGACCCGGCCTTCGCGGCGGCCGAACCGATGCCCGTCGAGGGGCCGCCGACGGGCCTGGGCAGTCTCGTGCTGATCGCGAAGCTGACCCGGCATTGCAATTTGCGCTGCACCTATTGCACCGACTGGCGCGAAGGGCCGGGGAACCAGATGACCGCGGCGACGCAGGCGCTGATGGTGCGGCGCGTCGCCGAGGACCGGTCGATCGCGGCGGCGCGCTTCATCTGGCACGGCGGCGAACCCAGCCTGCTCGGCGTGCGCAAGATGCTGGGCTTTCTGTGGCTACAGGCGCGACTGCGGCGGCAGGGGCAGATATTTACCAATTCGATCCAGACCAACGCCGCCGCGCTGCCCGACCGGGCGGTCGCGCTGTGGCGGCTGTTCGACTTCAAGGTCAGCGTCAGCCTCGACGGACCGCGCGCGATCCACGACCGCCAGCGGCGCACGGCGCGCGGAGGCGCATCGTTCGATGCCGTCATCGACGGGATCGCGCGGCTGCGCGAAGCGGGCATCTTTGCCGGGGTGCTGATCGTCGTGACGCCGGAGATCGCGGCCTATCCGATCGAAAGGCTGGTCGGCGAACTGGTCGACGCGGGTGTCCACGCAGCGGGATTCCTGCCCGTGCGGCCCGACGCGGGGACCGGCGAGGGCCCCTATCTGCCGCCCGCCGCCTTTTCCGATTTCCTGATTCGTCTGTTCGACCTGCTCCGCACACGCCCCGACCTGCGCTTCGACGTCCGCGAGATCGACGCGCTGCACGCGGCATGGCAGCGCCAGCCGACGGGTTTCTGCGAGCTCAACGGCCCCTGCCTTGGCGGTTATTTCGGGATCGAGCCCGACGGCACGGTGCGCCACTGCGACAAGTTTCTGGGGTCGGCCAGCCACGCGCTCGGCAATCTGGCCGAGCGCAGCTTTGCCGATATTCGCGCAAGCGCCGGGATGGCGGCGCTGAAGCAGCGCGAGGCCGAGCGCTGGCTGCGGCTGCGGTCGTGCGCCTGGTATGGCCATTGCAAAGGCTGGTGTCCGCACGAGAGCCATATCGCCGCGCTGCGCGGCGAGACTGGGCGCTGTTGTGGGCTGGCTCCGGTGTTCGATCATTTCACGGCGCTCGCGACCGCCGAAAGGCTGAGCGCATGAGTGCCGCCGCGGTTGCCTGCCGTGCCTGTGCGGCCGCGCGCCGCGCTTCGCTCGGCGTGGCCGCTGCGCCGCGCGGCGCGTTGCTCGCGCTTCCGGGCTGCACCTGCCAGACGCTGCCGTCGGGCGAGCGGCGCAAGCGGCTGCTCGTCCCCGGCGCCGGGCCGCTCGCCGAACTGTCGACGCGCTATTTCGCCGAGGTTCGGCATTGGATCGCGGTGGCCAAAGGGTGCGACGTGCGTGCGCTGGGAGCGGCCGCCGACGTCGCGCTGGGGCTTGGCGCGGGATGGCGCCGCTGCGACGCGGTGGCGCGCGCGACCGGCGAGATGCTCGAACGCTATGGCGCCGCGCTTGTGCCGCCGGGCAGTGGTGAGCGCGTCGCGCTGACCGACTGGCGCGGCACGCCCTGCGGTCATGGCGATGCGGCGGCGGCGTGGCTGCCCTTTCACCGGCGCGGGCGGCCAGTGCTTCCCGCGTCATCGAGGGGACTCGGCTTTGCGTTCGACCGCAATCGCGCGCTGCGCGCGGCGGCGCATGAGATGATCGAACGAAGCGCGATCGACGCGCTGGCGCGGGGCGGGCCACGCCGCGCAAAGCCGTTGGGTCCGGTGCGGATCGGCAAGCTTTCCGGGCATGGTTTCCGCATCGCGGCGCCATTGCCCGTCGCGCTGGTGCTGGTCGCCGACGGAAGCGGCCGGATCGTGGCGGCCGGGGCGGCGGCCAGGACCGGAATCGATGCGGCGCTGATCGCGGCGCGGCGCGAGGCGGCGCTCGGCTGGCTGGTCGCGCGAGGAGCGGTGCTGCCGGGCGCGGGGCTGGACGGCGCGGCCCTGCTGGGGCCGCTCGCCGACCTTCCGCTGTCCGAATGGCCCGTGGCGCGGCGCCGCGGCGCCATGGTGCCGCCTCCGTCATCGCGCGGGGCGTTGGCGCGCCAGTTCGCATTTGCCGACCTGACGCCGGGCGATATCGCGGCGGCGGGCGGATGGGTCGTGCGCGCGATGGAGAGGGCCGCCGATGCTTGACATGGCGCCGCCGCCCGCCGTCGATCGGGTGCGCCTGCTTTGCGGCAGCGATGCGCGTGCCGTCGCCCCACTGCTCGACGCGGCTGCGTCGGCGGTTGAGGTTGCCGCAGGCGTGCGCCTGCTGCGCGGTGGCGGGGCGGTCTGGCGCGGGCAACCCAGAGCGGTCGCCAAGCGGCTCGCGGCCACGCTGCGACCCCGGCCCGGCCGCGACGAGATACGCGCGTTCGACAGCTGCGCGGGCACCGTCGCCGCGCGCAATCTGGGCGAAGCGATCGTCGACGCCGACCGCGTGGCCGAGACGATCGACAGCGGCGGCACCGTCGTGTTCCAGAAAGTCGACAGCCTCGATTTCCACTGGCACCGGCTGGCGCGCGCGTTCGAGGGGGCGGCGCGCCAGCCCGCCCAGGTGAATGTCTATGCGGGCGCGCCGGGCGCGCCGGGACTGGAATGGCACCGCGACCCGCACGACGTACTGATCCTGCAATTGGCGGGCGCCAAGATTTTTGCGGTCGAGCGCGATGCGGGCGCCGCCGACATCGCGCTCGTCCCCGGCGACATATTGTGGCTGAGCCGCGGCGTCGGGCATCGCGCGACGAACGGCGCAGCGGGGTCGATCCATGCCTCGCTTGGCCTGCTCCACTGGATGCGCGACGCGATGGCGGTGCCGGTCATCGACCGGCGGCCGCTCGCTCGGCCGGTTGCCCGCTGTCCGCTGAGCATCGAAGAGCGCGGCGCCGCGCTGCTCGGTTGGCGCCCGTTTCGCAAGCTGCCCCCCGATGTGGCGGGCGGCGAGCTTCTGCGGCCCGACCTGCTCGCGCTGATCCACCTCGCGCGGGGCGAGTCCTTTCTCGATCTTGGCGGGTTTCGCCGCGCGTTGGGCGGCGAAGAGGCAAGGATGATCGAAGCGGGGCTTTGTCCGCCGAGCCTGCGGCAGTGGCTCGGAACCCGTCTGAGGCCGGCGCGCGTCCTGGCCGAGCTGATCGCGCCGCTCGATCCGGGAGAAACATGATGCAAAGCGACGAACGGTCCCGCTGCCTGCTCGACCTCGTCCGGCGTGACCGGCCCCGCTGGTTGCAGCACGGCCAAACGATTGCGCGGCGCGAAGTGACGAAGGCGCAGGAATCGGTGGGCGCCGCCGGAATCGCGCAGGACGAACTGGTCGCGCTGACCGAACGCCTGTCGCCCGAACTGCCCGCCGCCGCGCTGTCGCCGGGCGAGGTTGATACGCTGGAGGCGATCGTCCACACCGAATTGCGCCCCGCGCTGCTGGTGCAGGACGGCACCTTTCTGCCGCCGCCGGAAGAATGGCGGCATCTTGAAACCTATCGCGCGGGGATCGACCGGGCGATTGCGCGGACATGCCGGATCGAAACGGAGGGCGGCATCGCGCTCGACTGGGTCGGCACCGGCTTTGTCGTCGCGCCCGACCTCGTCGCGACCAATCGCCATGTTGTGCAGGAGTTCGCGTCCTACGAACCCGGCCGCGGCTGGCGCATCCACGACGGCGTCGCGGTGCGCGCCGATTTCCGGCAGGAGATCGGCAGCACCGCGGTCGCCGATGTGCCGGTGACGGGTATCTGGGGCGTCCATGATCGCTTCGACATCGCCATCCTGCAGATGCGACCCGGCCTGTGTCCCAGCCCGATCCCGGCGGGCCTCGCCAATCTGGCGGCGCAGCGTGATGTCGTGGTCATCGGCTATCCCGCCTATGACTCGCGCCGCAACGACGCCGCCGTCATGGACCGCATCTTTCGCGGCATCTATAATGTGAAGCGTGTGCAGCCGGGACGGATCATGCTGCGTGACACCGCCAATTACCTGCTGCGTCACGACAGCTCGACGCTGGGCGGCAATTCGGGATCGCCGGTGATCGACGTCCGGACCGGCCGTCTCATCGGCATTCACTTTCGCGGGCAATATCTGCGCTGGAACGACGCGGTCGACATTTCCTGACCGATCGCGCATAAAGGCGACCCCCGGCAAGCGACGGCTGCCGCGGTGACCACCCCGCCGCGAAAGTCGCTCGCGGGTTGACGCGGATCAATGATACGATCCCGCAAATGATCCAATCTCATCCCCTCGCAGGAGACTGGACGATGAAGAATATCCTCATTCACGCCGCGGGCGACGAAGGCTTGACCACGCGGATCGAAAGCGCGCTGGCGATCGGTCGCCGCTTTGGCTCGCACCTCAGCTTTCTGATCAGTTCGCCCTATCAGCAATTTATCGCAGCCGATCCGTTCGGCGGCGTCTATCTGGCAAAAGAGCAGTTGGCGCAGGCCCAGATCGCCGATGCCGAGCTGGAAAAGCGACTGCGCGCCGAGCTCGAGCGCGAGGATGTGCCATGGGACATTGCGGTGGCGGACGGCGATGCGCTGTCGACGATGGCGCTTGCTGCGACGCTGGCCGATCTTTCCCTCGTCTCGCTTGGCGCGGCCGACCGGCGAGGGCGGCATGCGTCGACCATCGCCGCCGACCTGGCGCTTACGGTCCCGGTGCCGGTTCTTGCGCTGCCCGTTGAAGCGCCACCGATCGACCTCGACGCGCCGGTGATGGTGGCGTGGAACGGCAGTCCGCAGGCGGCGAGCGCGCTGCGCGCCGGCGTGGCGCTGATGCGTGACGCCGCCTCGGTCACGCTGGTGACGGTTGGCGACGACGACGGCCGCGTCGCGGCAGAGGATGCGCTGCGCTATATGTCGCGGCACGGCGTCCACGGCGAGCTGCGCCGCGAGGCGAAGGGAATGGATGCTTCCGAAGAAGTGCTGGTTCGCGTCGCCGACGAGATCGGCGCCGGGCTGGTCGTCATGGGCGCCTTTGGCCGGTCGCGGCTGCGCGAAACCTTGTTCGGCGGCGTCACGCGTTTCATGCTCGACGTCGCGCCCGCGCCCCTGCTGCTCATGCACTAGGCTGAATCGACATTCCGCTCTGGCGGTCTGCCAATGTCGGCTGTCCGGGCTTCCGGTGCTCAGGCGCCGAAAGCCCGCCGCGATGCGGGTCACGGAGAAGCCGCATTTCGCCCGGTGACCGTCTTCGACTCCGACGCGCCATCTTCCGAATGTCGACCCGCCCGAAGGTTTCGATTCGCGACGCTTTCCAAAGCCGCAGCCTTGCTGTAGGGCGACGGGGTGTCCGATTGTGCGACCTGTATTGTCCGAAACCGCGCCATCTGCGCGAGCCTCAACCCCGCGGAACTGGCTGCGCTGAGCCGGATGGGGCGCAAGCAGAAGGTGCGCGCCGGCCAGACGCTCCTGTGGGAAGGCGATGGCGCGCCCGTGGTCGCCAACGTGCTCGAAGGTGTGCTCAAGCTCGTCGTCTCGACTGCCGACGGGCGCGAGCAGATCGTCGGCGTCGTCTTTCCGTCCGATTTCATCGGTCGCCCGTTCGGCAAGGAAAGCCCCTATAGCGTCACCGCGATGACCGACGCCGAAGTCTGCATCTTCAATCGCAACAATTTCGACGAATTTGCGGGATCGCATCCCGATTTGCAGCAGAAGCTGCTCCGTCGCACGCTCGACGAGCTCGACCGGGCGCGGCACTGGATGATGCTGCTCGGGCGGAAATCGGCGTCGGAGAAGGTCGCGTCCTTCCTGCTCGAAATGTCCGAGCGCCTGGCGGGGCAGGGGTGCCGGTCGGGCGCGCGCGACGGCTTCGAACTGCCGTTCGGACGCCAGCAGATCGCCGACATACTGGGGCTGACGATCGAAACGACAAGCCGCCAGCTGACGCGGATGCGCGCCGACGGTCTGCTCGATCTGCCCTCACGCCGCGAGATCGTGATCCACGACCGCGCGGCGATGGAGGTCATGGCGGGATAGGCTTTCCGCTCAGAAACGGAAGGCGACCCCGGTGCTGATCACCCACGGATCGAGCCTGTGCCGCGTCTTCAGCACTTCGGTGCCGCCGGCATACCAGGTCGCGGTCGGACGCAGGAAATAGCGTTTGGCGTCGATCGACAGCGCCAGCCCCTTGCCGCCCAGCGGAATGTCGATCCCGGCCTGGAGCGCGGCGCCGAGCTTGTCGCCCATCTTTTGCCGCGTCGCGCCCAGCGCGCGCGTCGTCGCGCCCGGCTTTTCGTCGATGAAGATGAAATAGCTGGGGCCGACGCCGACATAGGGCCGCACGCCGCCGTCCTTGCCGAAATGATATTTGAGCGTCAGCGTCGCGGGAACGATCTTTGCGTCGGACACCAGCGTTGCGCCATCCAGCGCGCCGCGCCCGTCCACGTCATGCTGCGTCACCCCCGCGATGGTTTCGAGCGAGATGGCGTCGGAGACAAAATATTCGATCGCGACCGTCGGCGTGACATTGTCGTCGGCCTTGGCCTGCGTGCCCGCGGGCAGGCCGATCAGGTCGGTCTTGACGTCGCTGATCTTGCCGTCGGGGGCGACATAGGTCGCGAGCAGCTTGAACTGGACGTCGCCCGCCTTGGCAAATGCCTGGCCGGGCAGCGCAAGCGCGCCGACGAGCGCGATGAGCGGAAGCGTTCTGGTCTTCATGCAATGATCCTCCTGTTTGGACGGCGCATCCCTGCGTCGGGCCCGGTCGCGGGGCATTGATGCGGCGCAACAATTTCGTTGATCCCGATCAATGTTTCGCCGCGCGCACGCGTTCATGGCGGGCGCGAACCGCGCGGCGACCCCGCCGCGCCAGGCAGGGACAAGCGATATGGATGGTCTGGTGACGAAGGCGGGAGGCTGGCTGGCGCTGGCCCTGTTTGCGCTGGTTATGGCGGCGCTTGCGGTCGATGCGCCCTTCGCGGCGCATATGGTCATCGTCGCGCTCGCCTGCCTCGCGATGCTGTGGGCGACGATCAGTCGCGCCGACTATGGCGCCATCGCGCGTGGTCTGCTGAAGATGCCCGCCGACCAGGGCGCCTATGACGACGATCCGGTGCGCTGGGGGGTCATCGCGACGCTGTTCTGGGGGATAGCGGGAATGGCGGCGGGGCTGTTCATCGCGCTCCAGCTCGCCTTTCCGGCGCTCAACCTCAATCTCGAATATACGACCTTCGGGCGGCTGCGACCGCTCCACACGTCGGCGGTGATTTTTGCATTCGGCGGCAATGCGCTGATCGCGACAAGCTTTTACGTCGTGCAACGCACCTGCCGCGCGCGGCTCGCCTTTCCGAACCTCGCGCGCTTCGTCTTCTGGGGATATCAGCTCTTCATCGTCCTCGCCGCCACCGGCTATCTTATGGGGGTCACCGCGGCGAGGGAATATGCCGAGCCCGAATGGTATGTCGACCTGTGGCTGACGGTCGTGTGGGTGGCCTATCTGGCCGTTTTCGTCGGCACCATCGTCAGGCGCCGCGAACCGCACATCTATGTCGCGAACTGGTTCTACCTCAGCTTCATCATCACCATCGCGATGCTGCACATCGTCAACAATCTGTCGATGCCCGCCAGCCTTTTCGGATCGAAAAGCTACGCCGCCTTCGCCGGGGTGCAGGATGCGCTGACGCAATGGTGGTACGGGCATAATGCGGTCGGATTTTTCCTGACCGCCGGCTTCCTCGCGATGATGTATTATTTCGTCCCGAAGCAGGCCGAGCGGCCGGTATACAGCTACCGCCTGTCGATCATTCACTTCTGGTCGCTGATCTTCCTCTATATCTGGGCCGGACCGCACCACCTTCATTACACGGCGCTGCCCGACTGGGCGCAGACGCTGGGCATGGTGTTCTCGGTGATCCTGTGGATGCCGAGCTGGGGCGGGATGATCAACGGGCTGATGACGCTGAACGGCGCGTGGGACAAGATCCGCACCGACCCGATCATCCGCATGATGGTAATGGCGCTCGCCTTCTATGGCATGAGCACCTTCGAGGGCCCGATGATGTCGATCAAATGGGTCAACTCGATGTCGCACTACACCGACTGGACGATCGGCCATGTCCATTCGGGCGCGCTCGGCTGGAACGGCATGATCACCTTTGCCTGCGTCTATTATCTGGTGCCGCGCCTGTGGGGCCGTCCGCGCCTCTATAGCCTGCGCATGGTCAACTGGCACTTCTGGCTCGCGACCGTCGGCATCGTTTTCTACGCCGCGTCAATGTGGGTGGCGGGGATCATGCAGGGCCTGATGTGGCGCGAATATGGCGCCGACGGCTATCTCGTCTACAGCTTTGCCGAGAGCGTCGCGGCGATGCATCCGATGTACCTGATCCGCGCGGCGGGCGGGGCGATGTATCTCGCCGGCTTCCTCATCATGATCGTCAACGTCTGGGCGACGCTCGCCGGGAAAAGCCGCGCCGAAAAGCCGATGACCGAAACCCCCCACCATGCTGCGTCGGATCGTCCGCTCGCGCCCGTGCCCGCCGAATAAGGAGCCCGGCCCATGACCGCAAAACCCGCCGAAAATCGCATGAGCCACAAGAGGATCGAGCGCAATGTGACGCTGCTTGGCGCGCTTGCCCTGTTCACCGTGGCGATCGGCGGTATCGTCGAGATCGCGCCACTCTTCTGGATCGACAATACGGTCGAGAAGGTCGAGGGGATGCGCCCCTACACCCCGCTCGAACTCGCCGGGCGCAACATATACATGCGCGAAGGCTGCTACACCTGTCACAGCCAGATGATCCGTCCGTTCCGCGACGAGGTCGAACGCTATGGTCACTACAGCCTTGCCGCCGAGAGCATGTACGACCATCCGTTTCAATGGGGGTCGAAGCGCACCGGGCCGGATCTTGCGCGCGTCGGCGGTCGCTATTCGGACGAATGGCACAAGGCGCATCTGATCGACCCGCGCAGCGTGGTCCCTGAATCGATCATGCCGCCCTATGCCTTTCTGGCCGAGCGCGAACTTGCCGCTGGCGATATGTCGAACGACCTGACCGCGCTCTACCGCGTCGGCGTCCCCTACACGACGGCCGATATCGAAAAGGCGAACGACGACATCCGCGCGCAGGCCGACCCCGACGCCGGGGCGGGCGACCTTCAAAAGCGTTATCCGAAGGCGCAGGTGCGCGACTTCGATGGCGATCCGGCGCGGGTGACCGAGATGGATGCGCTGATCGCCTATCTCCAGATGCTCGGCACGCTGGTCGATGTCGACAAGGCGGCGGCGCAGGAGCGGCCCTCCGAAATGAGGGCGGCGCGATGACCTATGACGACCTCAGGCATTTTGCCGACAGCTGGGGGCTGCTCGCGATGACCCTGCTGTTCCTCACGCTGATCGCCTGGCCGTTCCGGCCAAGCGCCCGCGCGCGCAACGAAGAGGCCGCGAACATGATCTTCAAGGATGACGAGCATGGCTGATCCCAAACAGCGCATCGACGAAGCGACCGGCACGAGCACGGTCGGTCACGAATGGGACGGGATCGAGGAACTCGATACGCCGATGCCGCGCTGGTGGCTGTGGACCTTTTACGCCACGATTGTCTGGGGGCTGGCCTATGTCATCCTCTATCCGGCCTGGCCGATGGTCGACAGCGCGACCAGAGGTGTGCTCGGCTGGTCGAGCCGCGGCGACCTGGCAAAGGAAATAGCCGCCGACGCGCGGCGCCGCGCGCCGACGGTCAACGCCATCGCCGCGACCGCGATCACCGACCTGCCTGACAGGCCGGAGCTGATGCAGGCGGCGGTGCAGGGCGGCGGCGCGGCGTTCCGCGTCCATTGCGTGCAGTGCCATGGCGCAGGCGGAGCAGGGGTGAAAAATCTTTACCCCAGCCTGACCGACGACGACTGGCTGTGGGGCGGAGACCTTGCAAGCATCGAATATACGGTCACCCATGGCATCCGGAACCCCGATCACAAGGCAACGCGGACCAGCCTGATGCCGGCTTTCGGTCGCGACGGCATTCTCGACGCAAAGCAGATCGACGATGTCGTCAGTTTCGTTCGCACGATCAGCGGGCAGGAAGCGGCCAGCGCCGCATCGGCGCGCGGCGCGACGCTGTTCGCCGCCAATTGCGCCGTCTGCCACGGCGCGGGCGGTGAGGGCGGGCGGCAGGTGGGCGCGCCGAAGCTGACCGACGCGATCTGGCTTTACGGCGGCGATCGCAACAGCCTGACCGCGACGGTGAACCAGCCGCGCAACGGCGTGATGCCGCGCTGGAACAACCGGCTCGATCGGGTGACGATCAAGATGCTGTCGGCCTATGTCTATTCGCTGGGCGGCGGCGAAAAGGGGCTGGCGCCGGCCGCCGAAGGGGTGGGAGCCGATGGCCAGCCCTGAAGGCCTCTCCGGCCAGTCCGCGCCGCTATACGAAGCGCGGAAGGGCGTTTACCCAAAGGCGGTGAACGGCCCCTTCCGCCGTTTCAAATGGGCGATCATGGCGGTGACGCTGGCGATCTATTACGGTACGCCCTGGATCCGCTGGGACCGCGGCCCCTATGCGCCCGATCAGGCCGTGCTCGTCGATCTTGCGAACCGGCGTTTCTACATGTTCCAGATCGAGATCTGGCCGCACGAATTCTATTATGTCGCCGGGCTGCTCATCATGGCGGGGATCGGCCTGTTCCTCGTCACCAGCGCGGTGGGGCGCGCATGGTGCGGCTATGCCTGTCCGCAGACGGTGTGGACCGACCTGTTCCAGCATGTCGACCGGCTGGTCGACGGCGACCGCAACGCGCAGTTGCGGCTGGCGAACGGTCCGTGGACAGCCCGAAAGTTTGCGAAGCGGGCGGTCAAATATGGCATCTATCTGATCATCGCCTTCTGGACCGGCGGCGCATGGATCATGTATTTCGCCGATGCGCCGGCGCTGACGGCGGACTTCTGGACGGGCCAGGCAGCCCCCGTCGCCTATGGCACCGTCGCCGTGCTGACTGCGACGACTTTCATCCTTGGCGGATTCCTGCGCGAACAGGTGTGCGTCTATATGTGCCCCTGGCCGCGCATCCAGACCGCGATGATGGACGAAAAATCGCTGCTGGTGACCTACAAGGACTGGCGCGGCGAACCGCGCGGCAGCGTCAAGAAGGCGCAGGCGCACCCGGGTGCCTTTGGTGACTGCATCGACTGCAACCAGTGCGCCGCGGTGTGCCCGACCGGCATCGACATTCGCGAGGGGCCGCAGATCGGCTGCATCACCTGCGCGCTCTGCATCGACGCGTGCGACGGGGTGATGGCGCAGGTCGGACGCCCGCGCGGGCTGATCGACTATTGCACGCTCGACGATGCGGCGACCGAAAGGGCGGGCGGCGCCGGGCGGCCGATCCGCAGGACGCTGCTGCGCCCACGCACGCTGATCTATTTCGGCGTCTGGACCGCGATCGGCGCGGCGATGCTCTTTTCGCTCGGCCAGCGCACGCGGCTCGATCTTGCCGTCCAGCACGAACGCAGCCCGCTCTATGTCCAGCTGTCCGACGGCCATATCCGCAACAATTACACGCTGAAGCTGCGCAATATGGAAACGCGCCCGCGCGAGGCCGCGGTGAGCGTCAGCGGCCTGCCCGGCGCCGTGCTGTGGACCCACGCCGGTTCGCGCGAAAATGCGGCGCGGCGCATCGAGCTGACGCTGCCCCCTGACAGCGTCACACGCGTCCGACTTTTCGTCGCGGCGCCCGGCGCGGGACCGGCGCGGCAGGATTTCACGATCAGCACGCGCGGCCTCGACGGCGATCCGCGCGGCGACAGCGACACCATCCAGTTCGACCGGCCGGAGACAGGACAATGACTGACACACCGACGCCCCGGCGCTTCACCGGCCGACATATGGCCGTGATCCTCGTCGCTTTCTTTGCGGTCGTGATCGCGGTGAACGTCACCATGGCCCGCTTCGCCCTGTCGACCTTTGGCGGCAAGACGGTCGAAAACAGCTATGTCGCGAGCCAGCATTATAATGAATGGCTGCAACGCGCCCGCGCGCAGGACCGGCTCGGATGGGACGCGATCATCGCGCTCGACGCGACCCGGCGCGTCCTGCTGACCATCCGCAAGGACGGGGTTGCGCTCGACGGCGTTCGGGTTGCGGCGACGATCCATCATCCCGTCGGGCGCACCGCGTCCGCCGCGCTTCGTTTCGAGCGCGCGGCGGGCGGCGCGCTGCGCTCGGTCGAGCCGCTGGCGGTGGGGCGCTGGCGGCTCGACCTTACCGTCCGGCGCGGCGCCGACGAAGCGCGCTATCGCAGGGACGTGCGATGAGCGCGGCCGTCGTCGTCGAACGCGACTTTGCGGTGCCCGACATTCGCTGCGTCGGCTGCATCGCCAAGCTGGAGCAGGGGCTGGTGCGTGACAGGCGCATCGCCGCCGCGCGCGTCAATTTCACCGAAAAACGCGTGCGCCTGTCCTGCGCGCCCGACACCGACATGCCCGACCTGATCGACGCCTTTTCAAACCTGGGATTCGACGCGCACCCGATCGGCGAGGATTCCGGCCAGGCCGAAGCCGGGGCGGAAACGAGCCGCGAGCTGCTGCGTGCCGTCGCGGTGTCGGGCTTTGCGATGATGAACATCATGCTGCTGTCGGTATCGGTGTGGTCGGGCGCAGCGGGGGCGACGCGCGACCTGTTCCACTGGCTGTCGGCGGCGATCGCACTGCCGACCGTTGCCTATGCGGGTCGGCCCTTTTTTCGCTCGGCGTGGCGAGCGCTGCGCCGGGGGGGCACCAACATGGATGTGCCGATCAGCATCGGTGTCGCGCTCGTTTGCGCGATCAGCCTCCATGAGACGGCGACGAGCGGCCCGCACGCCTATTTCGATGGCGCGGTGATGCTGCTGTTTTTCCTGCTCACCGGCCGCTGGCTCGACAGCGTGATGCGCGACCGCGCACGGGACGGGGTGACGGCGCTGCTGCGCAATATGGGAACGGGAGCGATGGTGCTTGATGCAGAGGGGGGCAGCCGCTGGGTCGACGCCGCGGCGCTCGAACCGGGCATGGAGATGCTGGTGGCAGCGGGCGAACGCCTTGCCGCCGACGGTGTCGTCACCGGCGGGACGAGCCGAATCGACCTGTCGCTGCTGACGGGCGAGAGCGCGCCCCAGCCCGCGCGCGCCGACGACCGCGTCCATGCGGGGACGCTGAATCTCGACGCGCCGATCCACGTGCGCGTCACCGCCGCGGGCACCGGCACCATAATCGCCGATATCGCGCGGCTGATGGGCAAAGCGGCGCAGGGCAAGTCGCGCTATGTCCGCATCGCCGACCGCGCCGCCCGCCTCTATGCGCCGGCAGTCCATGTGCTTGCGCTGCTCGCCTGTGCCGGATGGATGGTCGCGGGCGCGGGCTGGCATCACAGCCTGCTGATCGCCGCTGCGGTGCTCATCATCACCTGTCCGTGCGCGCTGGGGCTCGCGGTGCCGGCGGCGCAGATCGTCGCGGCGAGCGAACTGATGCGCGCGGGCGTGCTCGTAAAGGACGGATCGGCGCTCGAACGGCTGGCCGAGGTCGATCTGGCGCTGATCGACAAGACGGGCACGCTGACGCTCGGCCGTCCCGAAGCGATCGGGCTGGAGCGGCTGGACGAAGACGCGCGATCGTTGATCCTCGCGCTGGCGCGGGCGAGCCGCCATCCGCTGAGCGCGGCGTTGACGCGTGAGCTTCTGGCGGCCGGCGTGCGCGCCGCCGAAACCGGCGCGATCCGGGAAAAGCCGGGATTCGGGATGGAGGCGCGCTGGCGCGGCCGCGTCGTGACGCTCGGACGGCCGCAGGGCGCTGACTTCGGTGATATCCTCGCGACCGAGCTTGCGATCGACGGTCGCCCGGTCGCGACGATCGCTTTCGCCGACCAGTTGCGTCCCGACGCCCGCGACGCGGTTCGCACGCTGCGGGCGGAGCGAATCCCGGCGATGATCCTGTCGGGCGACCGTGCCGAAGCGGTCGCCCCCGTTGCCCGCTACCTTGGCCTGACGGCGCAGACGGGAATGAGCCCGCAGGACAAGCTGGCGGCGATCGCACGGCAGGCGGCGCGAGGACGCAAGGTGCTGATGATCGGCGATGGGCTCAACGACGGTCCGGCGCTTGCGGCCGGCCATGCGTCGATGGCGCCGGGATCGGCAAGCGATGTCGGCAAGAATGCCGCCGACTGTGTCTTTCTTGGCGACCGGATGATGGCGGTGGTCCAGGCGATCCGCATGGCGCGGCGCACGCAGGCCGTCGTGCGGCAGAATCTTCTGTTCGCGATAGGCTATAATATCGTCGCGGTGCCGCTCGCCTTCATGGGGCTGGTCACGCCGCTCGTGGCCGCGATCGCCATGTCAGGTTCGTCGCTGATCGTGGTCGGCAACGCGCTGCGGCTTAGAGCGTTTTCGACCATTTTGGGTCACCGTGACGGAGCCGATTCTGGCCCGGTGCAAGGCGCGAGGAGAGGCGCGATGCGGACCATCGTGCCCGACGAGCAACGCAGCAATGGGCCAAAATCGGCCCGCCCCTTCGGGGTTGCGCTGTGAAGCCCGCCGGACTTCGTCGCGGGTCTTGCACGGGCTTCCGGCCCACGCGGCGCCCCGCTCCTCGCCAGCGGGCTTCACAGCGCAATCACGGTGATCCAAAATGATCGAAAAACGCTCAAAAAAGGCTATCCGGTGAACGGGCTGGCCTTCCTCATCCCGATCGCGCTCGGGCTCGGCCTGTTGGGGCTTGCGGCCTTTTTCTGGTCGCTCGGCAAGGGGCAGTTCGACGATCTCGACGGCGCCGCTCTGCGCATCTTCGTCGAGGATGAAGAGGCGCGGTCCCCATGATGGCGCGAAGGATCGCAGCACTGCTCGGCGCCGCGGCGATGATGCAGCCACCCGCCGCGGTCGAGGCGCGGGCGCTGATCGTGCGGTCGTGCGGCGGCGGGATACCCCGGACGATGCTGCTCGGCGAGCCAACCGATCCCGCCAATCCCGACCGGGACCGCGATTGCGCCAAGGTCTGCCATGTCGCCACCGACCGGCGCGGAAAGGGCGCGGCGAGCAAGGAGAGGCGCCGCGGATGCACGCGCTGTTGATTCCGATCAATGCCACACCGGGCCAGCGCGATTAGGAGGCGGGCATGTGGACCTATCATTCCGAACTGCTGGCCAAACCGGTGCCACGCTACACCAGCTATCCCACCGCGATGGAGTTCACCGGCGACGTCGGCGCCGAGGATTATCTGCGCGCGCTCGACCGGGTCGAGGCGGCGACGCCGATCTCGCTTTATGTCCATATCCCCTTTTGCGAACAGATATGCTGGTATTGCGGTTGCAATACCGGTGCGGCCGGGCGCAGGCAGCGGCTGGCCGACTATCTGGCAGCGCTTCGCGCCGAGATTGCGCTTGTGGCGAAGCGGCTCGGCGGGCGCGGGCGCGTGCAGCGCATCGCCTTTGGCGGTGGCAGCCCCAATGCGATTGCGCCCGTCGAACTGGTCCGCCTGCTCGATCGTATCCTGACCGTTTTCGATTGCCACCGCCCCGACATCTCGATCGAGCTGGATCCGCGCGGATTCGACGCCGAATGGGCGCTGGTGCTCGCCGCCGCGCGCGTTACGCGCGTCAGCCTGGGCGTCCAGACCTTTGCCCCACATGTTCAGCAGGCGATCGGGCGCATCCAGCCGCTTTCGCACATCGAGCGTGTCGTCGCCGGGCTTCGCCTCCGCGGCATCGAGGCGATCAATTTCGACCTGATGTACGGGCTGCCGGGGCAGACGCTGGACGATCTCGATGCGACCCTCGACGAAACGATCCGACTCGCGCCAAGCCGGATCGCGCTGTTCGGCTATGCCCACCTGCCCGATATGATCCCGCGGCAGCGACAGATTGAGGAAGCGACCCTCCCCGACCAGCGGCTGCGTTTCGAGCAGGCCGAGCTGGGCTTCCACCGGCTGACCGCCGCGGGTTATGCCTCCATCGGCTTCGACCATTTTGCGCGCGACGAAGATCCGTTGGCGATCGCGGCGCGCGAGGGACGCGTCAGCCGCAATTTCCAGGGATTTACCGAAGATACGGCTCCCGTGCTGCTCGGTTTCGGCGCGAGCGCGATCAGTCGCTTTCCGGACCTTCTTGTCCAGAATGAGAAGCGCGCGGGCCCCTATCGCGACAGGGTGAGCGAAGGGCGACCGCCGACAGCGCGCGGTGTAGCCGTCACCGATGCGGAGCGGTTGCGCGCCGCGCATATTTGTGACCTTCTGTGTCGCGGGCGAACTTCTGTCGGCAAGACGTGGCGGATGGCCGCGCGCGCGGCGCTGGCCGATTACGAGCGCCGTGCGATCGTCGAATGGGCCGGGAACGAACTGGTGATCCGCGACGAAGGCCTCCCCTATGCGCGCCACGTTGCGGCCCAGTTCGACCGCGTCAGGGGTGCGATCCGACCCGTCGACGGGCTCTGACCTTCCGAGGGGCGACGCCTCAGCCGTTCGCCCCGATCATCACCAGGGCCAGCGCGGCGGCAAAGCTTGCCAGCGAAGCCGTCGCCACAGGAGCGGCGGCCCGCCAGCCGAGGTCGAGCAGGAGGTCGGTGCGCGAACGCATGGCGGTGGCCGTCACGGCGAGCAGCAGCAGCGCCTTGGACGCGGCAAGCGCATTGGTCGCCGCAACGGCGGGAAGGTCGACCAGGCTGTTGAGCACGACGAAGGCAAGGAAGAGCGTGATGAACCACGGCATGGCCAGGCGCCGCCAACTTGGCCGCGGCGAGCCGGCGCGCGCCGGGCCGATCATCAGCGAAACAAGCAGCGCGACGGGCGCCAGCAGGGTAACGCGCGCCAGCTTGACGATCGTGGCATCGGCACCCGCGGCATCCGAAATGGTATAGGCGCCGCCGATCGCCTGGCCGACATCGTGGATCGACGCGCCGATCAGATAGCCGGCCTGTGCATCGCTGAGGTCCAGCTCGGCCGCAATGGCGGGATAGAGCGACATGGCGAGCGCGCTCGCCATCGACACACCCACCAATGTCAGTGCAAATTGCGCCTGGCTGAGCCGTTCCTTGCCGACGATGCCGTAGAGGGCGAGCGCCGCGCTGGCGCCGCAAACTGCCGTCGCCCCGCCGGCGAGCAGACCCGCGTATCGCGATTGACGCGCGATGCGGGCGCCGACAAGGCCTCCCGCGAAAGCAGCCGCCATGATAATCAGCAGCGCGACAAAGGGCAGGACGCCCAGCGCGACGATCTGCGCAATGCTGACCTGAAATCCAAGGAGCACAATTCCGATCCTCAGAAAGCCATGCGAGGCGAGGTCGAGTCCGCGATGGGTGCGCGGGTCGCGCGCGATGAAGTTCAGGGCAAGTCCGATGAGCAGGCCGAGCAGGATGACGGGGACGCCATAATGGTCCGAAAGCCATCCGGCCGCGCCGGCAGCCACGGCGCAGATCGCCAGACCAGGGAAATACTGGACGATTCCCGGCCCCGGAGCGGCGTCGGCCATGTCCGCCAGGTGGATTTCGCCGAATAAATCCCCGCAATACGGCTCGGCAGGGGCGGGGCCGCGCAACATCGCTTCGCAGTCTTTCACCTTATGTCCTACGGTGTCATATTTTCCTTCCCTTATCGGCAGCGCGCGCTAGGTTGCAAGTCGAAACAGCAAAATGGCAAGGGAGAGAGGCCATGACGACGGCAGCAACGCAGGGGGACCGTTCGACGCGGATCGCGATCGTGCTGGTCACGCTGCTTTTCCTGGGAAATGCGCTGAACTATGTCGACCGGCAGGTCCTTGCCCTTCTGAAGCCGACGCTGGAAGCCGAATTCGGCTGGAGCGATTCGGATTATGCGCATCTGGGCTCGACCTTCCAGATTGCCGCGGCCGCGGCGCTTCTCGGTGTGGGGTGGTTCGTCGATCGTCTGGGCGTGCGTTGGGCCTATGCGATCGCGATATCCGTCTGGAGCCTGGCCGGGATGGCGCACGCGCTTGCGCAAAGCGTCCAGCAGTTCGTTGCGGCGCGCGTCGTGCTGGCGGTCGGGGAATCGGTCAGCACGCCTGCCGGTATCAAGACTGCGGCGACCTATCTCCCCGTGCGGCAGCGCAATATGGCGATCGGACTGATCAATACCGCACCGAACATCGGCGCGATAGTCACGCCGCTTCTGATCCCGCCGCTGGCGCTTGCCTTCGGCTGGAAGGCGGCGTTCATCGTCACGGGGGCGCTGGGGTTCGTGTGGCTTGCGTTCTGGCTTCCCGCGATGCGCAAAATGCGGCCGCTGGGCGACCTTCCCGAACGCGCCAAGGTCGCCTGGCGCCCGCTGCTCCGCGACCGACGGACCTGGGCCGTGGTGGGTGCCAAATTCTGCACCGATTGCGTCTGGTGGTTCGTGCTTTTCTGGATGCCGGACTTTTTCAATCGCGAGTTCGGAATGAGTCAAGGCTCGCTCGGCCTGCCCATCGCGATCGTCTTCACGCTCGCAGCTCTTGGCGCCGTCATGTCGGGAGCGCTCTATCCGATCCTTCTCGGTCGCGGTTTCTCGGTCAATCGCGCGCGCAAGCTGTCGATGTTCATCTTCGCGCTTGCGGTGCTGGTCATGCCGCTTGCCATGTACACTGCCAATCCCTGGGTCGCCGCGTTGTTCGTCGGTGTCGGACTGTTCGCGCATCAGGGTTTTTCGACGAACATCTTTGGCATGACCGCCGACATCATCCCGCCGCTCCGCGTCGCGACCGTCATCGCGCTCGGGGCGGTCGCCGGCAATTTGTCGGGCACCGCGATCATCGAGTTCGCCGGCTGGTCGCTCGGAAACGGGCTCGGCTATGGACCGCTCTTTGCAATCTGCAGCCTTGCCTATCTTGCCGCGCTGCTGGTGATCCATCTTATCGTGCCCCGGCTGGAACTTGCGCAGGCGCACGAATAAATCGGCGCCGGCGCAGCGCCGCCGGCGGCGCACGCCGGTTGCCGACGCGCGGCGGCGTTCGTCGGCAAGCCACAAAAAAACCTCCCGCGATGATCGCGGGAGGGTGGTCCCGGAAGACGCCGGGAAGCGGCGCCCGCCGGAGGCGGCGGGCGCAGCCGGTTACATGCGCGCTCGCAAGCTCACGCCAAAATAGCGGTCGGCGTCGCGCGGAATCTGCAGGCGCTGGCCGTTCGAGACGTTGAGCAGAACGTAGCTTTCGTCGCTGATGTTCCGGGCATGGAAGGTCAGGCGATAACGGTCCTCGGCATCCGAAATGCCGATCGACGCATTCCATTGGCCATAGGCGTCAATAACGCCCTGTTCGCCGAGATCGGAAAACTGCTTCGATACATGGCGATAGTCGGTGCCGAGATAGAGCATCAGGCCGCCAACAGGAACTTCATAGTCGGCCCCGAGCGTGTAGGTGAACCTCGGTGCGAGCGGGAGCCGCGTTCCATCACGCGCATCGGGCGCGTTGGTCAACGGGTTGGGGTTGAACCTTTTGACTTTCGCATCGGCATAGGCGGCGCTTCCGCGCAGCGTCAGCCCGTCCGCCGGGACAGCCGTGAGGTCCGCCTCGAACCCCTCGCTCTTCACCGTGCCGGCGTTGGTCAGGTTCGTGACGACGGCTCCGTTCAAAAGCACGAAATTGTTTGCCTGGAAGCCGTCATATTCGACGCTGAAGCCCGCAAGGTTGAGCTGGACCTTGTTGTCGAGGAAGCGCGATTTGACGCCGATCTCGAACGCATCCGACGTTTCTTCGTCGATCGGAACCGCGTTGGTCGGCGCCGTATGGTTGAAGAAGACGTTGAACGCCGGTCCCTTGTAGCCGCGCGTGTAGCTGCCATAGAGCATGATGTCGTCGGAAGGGGTGAACTGGAGCACGGCCTTGCCCGACAGATTGCCGTTGCTGCTCGACCCGCTCGAGGTGTTCAGCCCCGTGCCGCCCGATGCGACGGTGCCGCCCGCGGGGCTGCCCGAAATGCCCGGACCCGTCGCCGGCAGACCCGTCGCCGCGTTGACGCCGGGTGCGCGGACGTGCGTGAAGCTCAGATCGTCCCAGGTGTAGCGAAGCCCCCCCGTCAGCGCGATCAGGTCGCTGAAGCGATAGGTCGCCTGCCCGAACAGCGCGAAGTTGGTCGAATTGACGTCGCTGTTGGAGGTCGCCGTCGGGAACAGCGTGTTGACCGTATCGTTGACGTTGCAGGGCCGCGCACCCGTCGCCGGATCGACCGGCAGCGTCGAGGTGGCGCAGCTGATGTCGCGACGTGTGAAATCCTGCTTGTTGTCGGAATGCCAGGCAAAGGCCCCGATCTGATAGAAAAAGGGCATTGACTGGTCGGAAGCGACGCGCGCCTCGACCGAGAATTGCTGCGTTTTGACGAGGCCGTCGTCGTGCAGCTCCGCCGTGCCCACGATCGCGCGAGGCAGGAAATCCCCCTCGCGAATCTCTTCATTCTCCCAATTACGATAGCCGGCGACGACGCTGAGCGTGTGAGTGTCGGAGAGGTCGAAATCCCCGCTGGCGGTCAGACTCCACTGCTTGTCGCGCGTTTGCGTCACAAGATTGTGATTGATGAAGCGCTGCTTCTCGCCGAGCGCCACACCGCGGGGCAGGTCGAGTTCGGCATCGAGCACCGCGCCGCGGCTGGCCCCCGTCACGTCGGCGCAACAATCGTCGTCGGCTTTGAAATAGTCGGCAATGAAGCGCAGGCGTGCGCCATCGCCGCGATAGTCCATGATGCCGCGCGCGCCCCAATGTTCGTACCCGTTGACCTTGCGGTTGCGGCCGCCGTTGATGTTGGTGATGTTGCCGTCGTAGCTGCCATAGAATCCGGTGACCCGGCCGCTCCAGTCGCCGCCGAGCGGTCCCGCCACCGACGCGCGCGCGCGATACTCGTCGCCTTCAAACCATTCGGCCTTGGCTTCGGCTTCGAGCTGATCCGTGCCGCCCTTCGATACGATATTGACGAGCCCCGCCGACGCGTTTTTTCCGAACAGCGTTCCCTGCGGCCCGCGCAGCACCTCAAGACGTTCGGCATCGACGAGGTCCATGAAGGCCTGGCCCGAGCGACTGAGCACGATGCCGTCGACCACGGTCGATACGCTCGGTTCGGCGGCGATCGAAAAAGTGATCGTCCCGACGCCGCGCATCACAATGGCGCTGTTCGCGCTTGTCGTGCCCTTGCGGAAGGTCACCGACGGAACGATGCGCGTGATCCCCTCCAGGCTGGTCGTGCCGGTTGCTTCGAGGCGGTCGCCGGACACCGCGGTGATCGCGATCGGAACCTTCTGGACATTTTCCTCGACCTTTTGCGCGGTGACGATGATTTCTTCGACCTCCTGCGCCTGGGCGGATGTAGCGAAGGCGATCGCGATCGCGCTGACCGTGACGGGCACGGCACGCATAAGGGTAAAGCTGGACGCACGCATGGCATTCTCCTCCCACAAGCGGTTCGGGCGCGTTTCCGCGGCCGCGGCCGACCACAGGGAAAGCGCCTCTTGTTTCGCCATTGCATGCTCCCGTCGACCCTATATGTCAAGCGGTGTCACATTGAGCTTGCGGCGAGACCGGATTTATGGTTCAAAAATCGCGCGGCGAGAGGAAGCAAAGCGTGATATTGCGGTTTTATGAGCGAGATGACGGGTTCGAGCTTCGATTCGGCTCGCATCTTGTGCTGCGGCACGCTTTCGATTGTCCTGCGGTGGCCATTGCACGCGGCGCTCCCAGCATCGCCATGTATCGCGGCAATTTCCGGATCGACGACTCGCCGGAAGGCGCGATCCTGTGCACCGACTGGCGCGCCGACGGCGCAGACATGCTCCTGCTCGACGCGGGCGAGCCGGCGGTGCGGCTGGGCATTGCGGGCAGCACGCTGCGCGTCGAGCTTCTGCGGAGCGGCTACGACCGGATAACGACGCATTTCCATGCCGAGCCGGGCGAAGCGGTCTGGGGTGGCGGCGAGCAGATGAGCTATCTGATGCTGGCGGGCCGCCGATTCCCGATCTGGACGAGCGAACCCGGCGTCGGGCGTGACAAGTCGACGGACCTGACCCGCATCATGGATGCCGAAGGGATGGCCGGGGGCGATTATTGGAACAGCAATTATCCGCAGCCGACGTTCCTGACCTCCCGATGGATCGCCATTCATCTGGACGATTTTGGCTATAGCGTCCTCGATTTTTCGGATCCGGCCGTGCATCGCGTCGAATATTGGGGAACGCGGGCGCGGTTCGAGTTTTTCGCCGCCGACGATCCGGCGGCGCTGGTCGGGCAATTGTCGGCACGATTTGGCCGACAACCCGCGTTGCCCGACTGGGCCATCGGCGGCGCGATCGTCGGGCTCAAATCGGGTGCGTCGAGCTTCGAGCGGCTGGAGCGATTTCTCGACGCCGGCGCCGCCGTGTCGGGATTATGGTGCGAGGACTGGGCGGGTGTTCGCGAGACGAGCTTTGGTCGTCGGCTTTTCTGGGACTGGGTCCACGGCGCGCGCAGCGAACAGCGTTATCCCGACCTTCGGGCGCGCATCGCGGCGCTGGCCGAACGCGACATTCGCTTCCTTGCATATGTGAATCCCTATCTGGCGGTCGACGGCACCCTTTTTGACCGGGCGAAAGCCGATGGGCATTTGTGTCTGCGCCGGGACAGCGACGAGATCTATCTCGTCGATTTCGGGGAATTTTATTGCGGCGTTCTCGATTTCACGCGCGCCGCAACCCGCGACTGGTTCGCCGAGCATATTCTGGGTCGCGAGCTGCTCGACATCGGTGTTTCGGGATGGATGGCCGATTTCGGGGAATATCTGCCGACCGATGTCCGGCTCGCCGACGGGTCGGACCCGATGGAGGCGCATAATCGCTGGCCGGTCCTTTGGGCCGAGGTCAACGCCCTGGCTGTCGCGTCGCGGGGCAAGACGGGCGAGGCGCTGTTTTTCATGCGTGCGGGTTTTTCCGGCGTTCAGGCGTATTGCCCGCTGCTGTGGGCCGGCGACCAGAGCGTCGATTTCTCCCGCCACGATGGCATCGGGACGGTATTGACGGCGGCCCTGTCGGCGGGTCTGGTCGGCAACGCCTACAGCCATTCGGACTGCGGCGGCTATACATCGCTGCATGGCAATGTGCGGAGCGAGGAGCTGATGCAGCGCTGGTGCGAACTGGCGGCCTTCGCACCGGTGATGCGCAGCCATGAGGGCAACCGCCCCGACGACAATCTGCAATATGATTCGACGCCCGACCTGCTCGCCTGCTTCGCGCGCTGGAGCCGGGTCCATGCGCATCTTGCTTCCTATGTCCGACATCTGTGCGACGAGGCGCAGGAGAGGGGACTACCCGCCCAGCGACCGCTGTTCCTCCACTACCCGGACGATCCGACGCTCTTTACTGTGCAGGATCAGTATCTTTACGGTGCGGACCTCCTGGTGGCGCCAGTCGTCGAGCAGGGGGTCGAGCGACGCAATGTCGTCCTTCCCGGCAAGGGGCCGTGGCGCCACTGCTGGACGGGCGAGGATTTTGCGCCCGGTGTTCACCAGATCTCCGCGCCGATTGGCACGCCACCCGTATTTTTCCGGCCGGACAGCGTCTTTGCGCCGCTGTTCGGCCGACTGGCGGAGGTATGGAAGCAATGAGCGAGCGGGCCAATATCCGGGACGTCGCCGCCAAGGCGGGGGTGGCAGTCAAGACGGTGAGCCGCGTGCTCAACGGTCATCCCTATGTCAGCGAAGAAACGCGGCGTCGCGTCGAGGCTGCGATGGCGGAACTCGATTTCCGTCCAAGCGTCGCGGCGCGCATTTTGTCGGGAGCGAAATCGAACCAGATTGCGCTGATCTATGACAATCACAGCCCCTATTATATGTTTCAGATCCAGACGGGGTGCTGGCAATCGTGCAAGGAACGAGGCATCCGCCTGCTGGCGCAGCCGGTCGATGTGGCCGATCCCGGCGTGGGCGAACAGGTGCGCGGGCTGGTCACCGAAACCCACGTCGACGGCATCATTTTGTCGTCTCCCGTGACCGATTGCGAAGCCGTGCTCGCGGCGCTCGAAACGCTCGACATCCCGTTCGTTCGCATTTCACCGGGAACGAACCATTCGCTCACCAGTTCGGTGTTCATGGACGACGTCCAGGCCGCGGACGACATGACGACGCATCTGATCAACGTGGGCCACCGGCGCATCGGGTTCGTCAAAGGTCATCCAAGCCATCGCGCGTCCGACGACCGCCTGTATGGATATCGCCGGGCGCTCGATCGCGCCGGCATCGCGTTCGAGCCGGGCCTCGTGTGTGATGGCGAGTTCGATTTCGACAGCGGCGTGGTGGCCGGACGCTTCCTGCTCGGCCTCGACAATCCGCCGACAGCCATCTTTGCCGCAAATGACGACATGGCGGCCGGCGTGCTGGCGGTCGCGCATGACCGCGGTATCGACCTGCCTTCGGAGCTTTCGGTTGCGGGCTTCGACGACACGACCTTGTCGCGGACGGTGTGGCCGCCGCTCACCACCATTCACCAGCCGATGGCCGAGCTGGCCCGCACCGCGACGCGAATTCTGATCGAAGGTGGCGACATCAGTCACCACCGGCTTCCCCACACCCTTGTCGAGCGCGCTTCGGTCGCGCCGCCAGCCAGGAATCCTCTATGAGCCTGTTGCCTGCCCCGCCTGCGTCGCGCCCGCTCGGAAACAGCGGAATGTCGGTTTCGCCCATCGCCTGGGGAATGTGGCGGCTCGCCGAGGGCGGACGCACCGTCGCCGAAGCGGCGCGGCTGGTGTACGCCGCGCTCGACGCGGGAATCACCCTGCTCGACACCGCCGACATTTACGGGTTCGATGGCGCGAAGGGTTTCGGCGACGCGGAAGCGTTGCTGGGCGAGGTGCTGGCGGCCGACCCGCCGCTGCGCCATCGCATGGTGCTCGCGACGAAAGGCGGCATTCGCCCGCCGCTTCCATATGATCAGAGCCCCGACTATCTCGCCGAGGCGATCGATGCTTCGTTGCGGCGCCTGCGCACCGACCGGATTGACCTTTGGCAGATTCACCGTCCCGACATTCTGGCGCATCCCCAGGAGGTCGCGCGGGCACTGGATGACGCGATCGCCGCGGGCAAGCTCCGCTCGCTCGGCGTCTCCAACTTCACCGTCGCGCAGACCGAGGCGCTCAACCGGTTTCTTGGTAACAGGCTGGTTGCAACACAGCCCGAGATCAGCCCGCTGCGCATCGATTGCTTTGAAAATGGCGAACTGGACCAGGCCATGGCGATGGGGCTCGTGCCGCTCGCCTGGTCGCCGCTGGGCGGGGGACGGCTGCTGGCGCCGCAAAGCGGCCGCGACCAGGCTGTCGCCGCCGCGCTGGACAATGTGGCCGCCGCACAAAATGTGTCGCGTGAAGTTGCCGCTTACAGCTGGCTGATGGCGCATCCGGCGGGCATCGTGCCGATTGTCGGGTCGCAGCGCGCCGAACGAATTGGGGAGGCGGCAAGCGCGCTCCGCGTCCGGTGGACGCGGTCCGAATGGTATGACGTGTTTGTCGCCGCGCGGGGCGCCGCCCTCCCCTGAGCTTGCGGCCTGTTCGGCCGCGCACGACAAGACCCTGCGAAACGAGGCGTCCCAGGGCATGGAGAGGAAGATACATGACCCAACAACAATGCGAGATCGCCTGGTTCTCGGCGCTCTGCGATGACGACTATGAGTTTCTGGGCGTCCCCGATCCCTATCTGCGGTCGAGCTGGGAACATTGTCGCAATATCGTTCTACGCGCTGAAGAAGGAGGTTTTGACAACATCCTGCTTCCTTCGGGCTATCAACTGGGGCTCGACACGACCGTTTTTGCGGCCGCTGTCGCGACGCAGCTGCGGCGGATGAAACTTCTCTGGGCGACGCGCATCGGCGAAGATTGGCCTCCGCAGCTCGCGCGCCGCATCGCGACGCTCGACCAGATCCTGGGGCCCAACGCGCTCGGCACCGGGGGACGGCTCAATGTCAATATCATCTCCTCGGATATGCCCGGCCAGCAGCTGGCCGGCGAGCCACGCTATGCACGCGCAACCGAGGTCATGAAGATTGTGCGGACCCTGCTCAACGGCGAGGCGCTCGACCATGACGGCGAATTTTATCAACTGAAGCTCGAACCGCCCCGCATCACCACGATTTCGGGCAAATGTCCGCCCTTCTATTTCGGCGGGCTGAGCCATGAGGCGCGCGAATGCGCGGCCGAGGGCTGCGACGTCTATCTTATGTGGCCCGATACGATGGGCAAGGTTCGCGAAACGATCGCCGACATGCGCGAACGCGCGGCGCGGTTCGGGCGTCGGTTGAAGTTCGGCTACCGCGTCCATGTCATCGTGCGCGAAACCGAGGACGAAGCGCGCGCCTATGCCGATCGTCTGCTCTCGAAGCTCGACGAGGCGATGGGCGCGGCGATCCGCGAAAAATCGCTCGACGCCAAAAATTACGGGGTTCAGCGTCAGGCCGAATTGCGGAGCGCCGCCGATGGCGACGGCTTCGTCGAGGAGAATCTCTGGACCGGGATCGGGCGCGCGCGTTCGGGCTGTGGCGCCGCGATTGTCGGCACCCCCGACCAGGTTCTTGCGAAACTTCGCGCCTATCAGGCCGAAGGCATCGAAGCCTTCATCCTGTCGGGCTATCCGCACGCGCAGGAAGCAGACCTGTTCGCGCGCCATGTCCTTCCGCACATCGCGCACGCGCCGCTGGCGTTCTAGGTTCCAGCCCGGAGGGAGGGAGAGGCTTGCGAATGTTCGACATCGCCATCGTCGGCGGCGGCGTCAATGGTTGCGGGATCGCGCGCGATGCGGCGGGACGCGGCGCGCGCGTCCTGTTGCTCGAGGCGAATGATCTGGCAAGCGGAACCTCCTCCGCATCGACCAAGCTTATCCACGGCGGCCTTCGCTATCTCGAACATTATGAATTCGGGCTCGTGCGGGAATCGCTCGTCGAGCGTGAACGCTTGTGGGCGATCGCCCCCCATATCGTGCGCCCGATGCGGTTCATCCTGCCCCATGTCGACGGACTGCGTCCGCGCTGGCTGCTTCGCTTGGGGCTTTTCCTCTATGACCATATCGGCGGGCGAAAGCGCCTGCCGGCTACCGAAACGATCGCATTACGCGATCATGTCGCGGGCGCTCCGCTGAAGGATCGGTTTGTCTCGGGCTTTGCCTATTCGGACTGTTGGGTCGACGACGCACGACTGGTCGTTCTCAATGCCCGCGATGCGGCCGATCGCGGGGCGGACATTCGCACACGCTGCCGCGTCACAGGTTTCGCGCGGACCGGCGACCATTGGACGCTCGATACGCCGGAAGGACGGTTTCACGCGCGCGCCATCGTCAATGCGGCGGGCCCCGCGGCACTCGAAGTATCGCAACTGAACGACGCGGCAACGCGCCGACATGTGCGGCTGGTGCGCGGGTCGCATATCGTCGTGCGCAGGCTGTTCGACCATGATTACAGCTATTTCTTCCAGCTTCCCGACGGGCGGATATTCTTCGCGATTCCCTATGAGCGGGACTTCACGCTGATCGGCACGACCGATCGCGACCATGACGGCGCTCTGACCGATGTGCGCGCCACCGAAGAGGAAATCGCCTATCTGTGCGATGGCGCCAACCGCTTCTTCCGCAGGTCGATCACGCCGACCGATGTGGTCTGGAGCTATGCGGGGGTGCGGCCGCTGGTCGACGATGGATCGGGGCGGCCCGAGGCGGCGACGCGCGGCTATTGTCTGGAGCTATCGCCGATGAGCGACGGCGCGGCGCTGCTTTCGGTCTTCGGCGGCAAGATCACCACCTATCGCCGCCTTGCCGAAGAGGTCGTCGATCGGCTTGCGCCGCGCCTGCCCGCATTGGCGCGGAGCCGGTGGACCGGCGATGCGCCGCTTCCTGGCGGCGATTTTGCGATCGACGGCTACGCCGGGCTCGTCGAATCGCTCGGCGGTCGCTATTCTTTTCTTCAGCCGTCGTGGGCCGATCGCCTCGCGCGCAGTTACGGGACCAGGGCGTTCGACATTCTGGATGGTGTCGGACGGCTCGATGATTGCGGGCGGCATTATGGCTTCGGGCTCACCGACCGCGAGATTGCCTATCTCGTCGAACGGGAATGGTGCCGTACGGTCGACGATCTTCTTTGGCGGCGCACCAAGCTAGGGCTGCATATCGACACCGCGGCCCGGCGTTCACTCGCCGCTGCTTTTGAAGAAAGGGAATGCGCGTGAAGATCAATATCGTTGCGATCGGCGGCACGGTATCGCCGATCAGCGCGACCGAGCAGGCGCTGTGCGTCGCGGCGGCGCGGGCGCGGGCAAAGGGCGCGCATGTGGACATCTTCGGCGGCGCCTATCTGGGGGCGTTGCCCCATTATCGCGGGCCGCTGCACTCCCCCGACGACGGCGCAAGGCTGGTCGCGGCGGTGCGGGACGCCGACGGCGTATTGATCGCGGCCCCCGGCTATCACGGCACGATTTCCGGCCTTGTGAAAAACGCGCTCGATTATCTGGAGGAACTGGCGGGCGATGCACGGCCCTATCTCGATGGGCGTGCGGTCGGCCTGATCGCGACGGCATATGGGGACCAGGCGACAATGAGCACGATGCAGACGCTCCGCAGCATCGTCCATGCGCTCCGCGGCTGGCCGACGCCGATGGGCGCGACTGTTCGCACCTATCGCGGGCTTTTTTCGCCCGATGGCGAATGCCTTGAAGATCGGGCGCGATTTCAGCTCGAGCTTGTCGCCGACCAGCTTGTGTCCGGCGCCAGCAGCTTCGCCGCGGCACGAAAGGCAGCGTGAATGCCGGATATTGATCGGGCCATCGAGGCGCTTGGACGGGGAGAGATCATCGTCATCACCGGCGATCGGTTGCGCGGAGGCGACATAGACTTCGCGCTCGCCGCGCGGCACGCAACAGCCGAGGCGCTCAATTTCATGGCAAACCACGGCCGTGGCCTTATCTGCCTTGCGATGCGGCCGGAACGCGCCGTGCGGCTGGGCATCAGTCTGATCAATCCCGGCGCCGACCGTCAGTCGGGCCGCCCCTTCGGACGGTCGATCGAGGCGCGCGAGGGCGTCGGAACGGGTATATCGGCAGCGGACCGGGCCCATACCGTCCGCGTCGCGGCTTCCCCGACCGCATCGGGTGACGATCTTGTGTCGCCGGGCCACATATTCCCGTTGATCGGCGCGCCGGGCGGCGTCAGGGAAAGGGCCGCCGCCGCCGAAGCTGCGATCGAACTATGCACGCTGGCGGGGGCGGGCGACATGGCGGTCATCTGTTCGATCATGCGGGACGACGGCGAAATGGCGCGGATCGACGATCTTGATGCGTTTATCGCCCGGCATTGCATGCCCGTCGCCGACATCGGGATTCTGCTGGACCGGTTGAACTGAAGCGCGGCGCCGCGACGGAGCGATGTCCCATCCTTGCGGGGAACGGGCGTTGTTCGGCGCCGGCATCAGCGGCCGACATTACCTGGCAAGCGTCTCCGACGCGAACCGCGCGACGCCTGGCGTCGCCGCGACGCACAAGGGGCGCAAAGCGCCATCGCCGTCAGTATCGGCACAGCCGCCGCCCCCATGCTCACCGAGGCAGGGGCAGAAGGCGGAACGCCGGACAATGGAAAGGAAAATGGCTCCCCGGGCAGGATTCGAACCTGCGACCAATCGATTAACAGTCGATTGCTCTACCGCTGAGCTACCGAGGAACATCCCGCCGTGGCGGGCGAGGCGCTCCTTTGCCGCCGCTTGCCGGATTTTGCAAGCCCTCAAACGATAAATTGTTCCATCGCGATGCGTTCGTCGAGGCCCTGGTCGGGATCGAACAGCAGGGTCAGCGGCCGGCTGCGGTCGGTGGTGACGAGGACGGTCTTTACGTCGCGGATCTCGCGCTGGTCGGCGACCGCGCTGACCGGGCGTTTGGCCGCTTCGCGCACGTTGAAGCGGATGCTCGTCGATTCGGGCACGAGCGCGCCGCGCCAGCGCCGCGGGCGGAAGGGGCTGATCGGGGTGAGCGCCAGCATCGCCGAATCGAGCGGCAGGATCGGGCCGTTGGCGCTGAGATTATAGGCGGTCGATCCCGCGGGGGTCGAGACGAGCACGCCGTCGCAGGCCAACTCCTCCAGCATCGTCCGCTCGTTGATCATCACCTCCAGCTTGGCGGCCTGGCGCGTCTCGCGCAGCAGCGAAATCTCGTTGATCGCGGGCAATATGTGGCGCTCGCCGCTGACCGTCACGATGTCGCCGGACAGCGGGTGGATCAGATAGGGGCGCGCCGCGGCGACGCGGTCGAGCAGCCCCTCGACGCGAAACTCGTTCATCAGAAAGCCGATCGTGCCGCGGTTCATCCCGAATACGGGCAGGCTGCGGCGCTGGTCGAGCAGCTGGTGGAGCATGTGCAGCAGAAATCCGTCGCCGCCGAGCGCGATCAGCAGATCGGCCTCGCCGATGTCGACGAAGTCGTAGAGCGGGCGCAGTTCGGCCTCGGCCTCCATTGCGGCGGGCGCGTTCGATGCGACAAGCGCGATCTTGCGAAACATGATGTCCGGTTCCCCCTCGCGGCCGCCGCGTCAGCCGCCCGTTGCACTCATATGACGCGCGACCGCCGGTGTGGATTCGCGTTCGATGCGAAAGTCGTGCGCGCGGGGTTTGCCAGCGAGGGCGCGGTCGATCAAGCCGTCGACGTCGCCGCCTTCGCGCAGCGCCGCGCGCAGGTCGACATGGTCATCCTGTCCCAGGCACATATAGACGCGCCCCTCGACCGTCAGGCGGATGCGGTTGCACGTCGCGCAGAAATTGTCGCTGAGCGGGGTGATGAGGCCCAGGGTCACCGGGCTGTCCTCGATCGCGAAATAGCGCGCGGGACCGCCGGTGCGCTTGTCGATCGGATAGAGGGCGTGTGCGGCGCGGAGCGGGGCGATGAACTGGTGCAGCGGGATATAATGGTCGCTGCGGTCGTCCGCGACCTCGCCGAGCGGCATGGTTTCGATGAGCGTGAGGTCGCAGCCATTGTCGGCGCACCAGCGAAGCATCGGCAGCAACTGGTCCTCGTTCAGCCCGGCAAGCGCGACCATGTTGATCTTGACCGCGAGCCCGGCTTGCCGCGCCGCGGCGATGCCATTGAGCGCAACGGCGAGGTCGCCGACGCGCGTGATGTGGCGGAAAGCCGCCGGATCGAGCGTGTCGAGGCTGACATTGACGCGCCGAACGCCCGCCGCCGCGAGCGTCGGGGCATGATCGGCGAGCCGCATCGCGTTGGTGGTGAGCGTCAGCTCGTCGAGCCCCTTGCCGATCAGCGCGCCGAGCCGCATGGCCAGCGTGTCGATTCCGCGCCGCACCAAGGGTTCGCCGCCGGTCAGCCGGATGCGGCGGATACCGCGCGCGACGAATCGCTCGGCCAGTTCGGTCATTTCTTCGATGCTGAGCACCGCCGATCTGGGCAGGAACTGCATATCCTCGGCCATGCAATAGCGGCAGCGAAGGTCGCACCGGTCGGTCACCGACAAGCGTAAATAACTGATCCGGCGGCCATGACCGTCGATCAGCGGCGCTGCCGCCGCGATGGGGGGAGATTTTATGACAGCCACCTGCATCTTGTGATGCAAAAGACAAGCGTTTGGCAAGCAAAGCCTGCTAGGGAAATCCGATGAATCGCTTGTCCGAATCGCTGACCGCCTGTGCCCGGAAAATCGAAGCCCAGCACGATCGTCACGACGAGGATGCCGGGGTCATTCTGGTGCAGGTCGACCAGATGGCGCGTATCAACAACAGCGCGGGGACCGCCGCGGGCGACGCGGTGCTCGACGAAATCGGCCGACGACTCGAAAACTTTGCCGGAGACGAGTTCGGACCCGGTTCGTGCGTCGAGCGGCTCGACGGGCCGCGCTTTCTGATCGTGCCGGCGACGCCGCTCGCGCTCGGCGCGCTGCGCGCGCAGGAACGCGCGCTGCACGTCGCGCTCGCCGAACCGATCGTCGGCGACCCGCACGGCCGCCTGTCGATCCGCATCGCCACGGCGCTGATCGTGCGCGACGAATCGGTCGCCGAACAATTGTTGCAGGCGTGCGACCAGCTCGCGCGGCCGGCGTCGGCGCGCGACGGGGTGATGGTCCATGCGGCGCTGTCGCGGAACGAGGTGGTGATCCATTACCAGCCGCAATATGACGTCGCGACCGGCGCGATGACCGGGGTGGAGGCGCTGCTGCGCTGGCAGCATCCCGAACTTGGCCTGCTCGGCGCGGGGCCGCTGGTGACGGCGGCGCGCGCGGCGCGGCTCGAATGCGAACTGACCGAACATGCGCACCGCGTCGCGCTCGCCGAAATGGCGCGCTGGCCGCGGCAGCTGGGGCGGTTGCGCGTGTCGCTCAACATCACCGCCGCCGACCTTGGCGACCCCGACTTCGCCGCGCGGTTCGCGGCGATGGCCAGGGACGCGAAGGTCGATCCCGACCGGCTGACGCTCGAACTTACCGAACAGGCGATGCTGAGCGACCCCGCGAGCGCCGCCGAACAGCTGGCGCAGATCCGCGCGCTCGGCTGCGCCATCGCGATCGACGATTTCGGCACCGGCTATTCCAGCCTCTCGCTGCTCGCGCGATTGCCGATTGATTATCTGAAGATCGACAGCGGCTTTACCCGCACGATCGACGGCAGCGACCGCGACCGCATCGTCGTGCGCGCGATCGTCGACCTGGCGCGCGCGCTGGGGCTGCTGGTGGTGGCCGAGGGGATCGAGAATGAACGCCAGCTCGCGCGGCTGGCCGAAATCGGGGTGGCGACGTGGCAGGGGTTCCTGAAATCGGGGCCGGTGCCGGGGGATCAGTTGCCGGGGTTGATGGAATAAGGCTCGTCATTGCGACGAGCGTAGCGACGAAGCAATCCCCAGCTATCGGTTCGAGCCGAGCCGATAGCTGGGGATTGCTTCGCTCCGCTCGCAATGACGATCCCGCTATGCCGCCTGCCGCGCCAGCTTCCCCAAACCCTTTGACAGCTGCAAAGCGCCATTGAGCCTTGCGCCGGTGCTCGCCCACTCGCCGCTGACCGACAGCTTGTTGTCGGGGCGGATGCGCGCGCGACCCTTCAGCCGTTCGACATAGGCGATCAGGCCGGGGACGTTGGCGAACTCGTCACCGTGGAAGCTGACCAGCGCGCCCTTGGTGCCGACGTCGAGCTTGGCGATGCCCGCGGCCTTGGCGTTCGCCTTGATCTCCATCAACTGCACCAGATTCGCGGTTTCGGGGGGCAGGGGGCCGAAGCGGTCGATCATCTCGGCGGCGAAGGCGTCGAGCGCGGCGCGATCCTCGGCCTCGTTCAGGCGGCGATAGAGCGCCATGCGCAGCGGCAGGTCGGGGACATAATCCTCGGGAATGAGGATCGGCGCATCGATGGTGATGACGGGCGACAGCGCCTCGCGCGGCGGCAGCTTGCCCGCGCCTTCGGCCTTGGCGACAAGGATCGCCTCCTCGAGCATCGACTGATAGAGTTCAAAGCCGACCTCGCGGATGTGCCCCGACTGCTCGTCGCCGACGAGATTGCCCGCGCCGCGAATGTCGAGGTCGTGGCTCGCGAGCTGGAAGCCCGCGCCCAAGGTGTCGAGATCGCCGAGCAGCTTGAGGCGCTTTTCCGCCGTGTCGGTGATGCCGCCGCCCTCGGGTGTGGTCAGATAGGCATAGGCGCGCGTCTTCGACCGTCCGACGCGGCCGCGCAGCTGGTAGAGTTGCGCGAGGCCGAAGCGGTCGGCGCGGTGGACGATCAGCGTGTTGGCGCTGGGGATGTCGAGGCCGGATTCGACGATCGTGGTCGAAACGAGCACGTCATATTTGCGGTCGTAAAAGGCGCCCATCCGTTCCTCGACCTCGCCTGGCGCCATCTGGCCGTGCGCGACGACATATTTGATCTCGGGCACGCGGGTGCGCAGATATTCCTCGATGTCGGGCAGATCCTTGATCCGCGGGGTGACGAAGAAGCTCTGCCCGCCGCGGTCATGCTCGCGCAGCAGCGCCTCGCGGATCACCACCGGATCCCACGGCGCGACATAGGTGCGCACCGCGAGCCGGTCGACCGGCGGCGTCTGGATGACGCTGAGCTCGCGCAGCCCCGACATCGCCATCTGGAGCGTGCGCGGGATCGGCGTCGCGGTGAGCGTCAGCACATGGACGTCGGCTTTCAGCTGTTTGAGCCGCTCCTTGTGGACGACGCCGAACCGCTGTTCCTCATCGACGATGACGAGGCCGAGATTCCTGAACACGACCGATTTGGCGATCACCGCGTGGGTGCCGACGACGATGTCGATCTGTCCGCTGGCGAGGCCGTCGCGGGTGCGTTGCGCCTCGGCGGCGGGAACGAGGCGCGACAGGCGGCCGATATTGACCGGAAAGCCCTTGAAGCGCTCGACGAAGTTCGTGAAATGCTGGCGCGCGAGCAGGGTGGTCGGCACCACCACCGCAACCTGCACCCCCGCCATCGCCGCGACGAAGGCGGCGCGCAGCGCCACCTCGGTCTTGCCGAAGCCGACATCGCCGCACACCAGCCGGTCCATCGGGCGCCCCGACGCCATGTCGGCGAGCACCTCGCCGATCGCGCGGTCCTGATCGTCGGTTTCCTGATAGGGGAAGCGGTCGGCGAAGGCGGGATAGGCGGCGTCCTGCGCGAGTATCTCGCCGGGACGGAGCGCGCGCTGCGCCGCGGTGGCGAGCAACTCGCCCGCAATCTCGCGGATACGCTCCTTCATCCGCGCCTTGCGCCGCTGCCATGCCTCGCCGCCCAATTTGTCGAGCGCGACCCCGTCGCTCTCGCCGCCATAGCGGGAGAGGACGTCGAGATTTTCGACGGGGACGTAGAGCTTGTCGCCGCCCGCATAGGTCAGCGCGACGCAATCGTGCGGGCTGCTCCCGACCGGGATCGACGTCAGTCCCTCATAGCGGCCGATGCCATGGTCGAGATGGACGACCAGATCGCCGACGCTGAGCGTCGCGAGTTCGGCAAGGAAGGCGTCGGCGCTCTTGCGGCGCTTCTGCCGCCGGACGAGGCGTTCGCCGAGAATGTCCTGCTCGGTGAGCAGGCTGATCGCGTCGCTGGCGAAGCCATGATCGAGGGGGAGGACGATGAGGGCGACCTGATTCCCCTCCCGCTTGCGGGAGGGGTTAGGGGTGGGCGAATTCTCAGACGTCGGTGCAGAAGTCGGCCCACCCCCGACCCCTCCCGCAAGCGGGAGGGGGGAAGAAAGGCCCAGCGCTTCCTGCCACGTCTCGACCTGAACCAGCGAGGTCACGCCATGCTCGCGAAGCAGCCCGGACAGGCGATCGCGCGCGCCGGCCGAATAGCTGGCGATGATCGTCCGACGTCCCTTGCGGCGCTCGTCCGACAGATGGTCGGCGACCTTGTGATAGACGTTGAGGTCGGCGGTGCGTTCGGGGGTGAAATCGCGCGCGGCAAAGGTTTCGAGATCGACGACCGATGCGGCGGGCGGGACATCGAAGGGCGTGACGACATGGATCGGGCGCCTCGCCGCTGCTTCGGTCCATTCGCCCTCGGTCAGATAGAGCGCCTCGGGCGCGAGCGGGCGGTAGCTGCCCGGCGATTCGCGTTCGGCGGCGACGCGGTTGGCATGATAGTCGGCGATCGCGGCGAAGCGCGTCTCGGCGGCCTGATCGGTGCGGTGGCCGCGCAGCACCGGCGTCGCCGGGTCGACATGGTCGAACAGCGTTGCCAGCCGCTCCTCGAACAGCGGCAGCCAGTGATCCATGCCCGCCTGCCGCCGCCCGTCGCTGACCGCCTGATAGAGCGGATCGCCGGTCGCCTGCGCGCCGAACAATTCGCGATAGGCCGAGCGGAAGCGCTTGATCGTCGCGTCGTCGAGCAGGGTTTCGGACGCGGGGAGCAGTTGCAGTGCCTTGGCGGGCCCCAGGCTGCGCTGGTCGGCGGGGTCGAAGCGGCGGATGCTTTCGATCTCGTCGCCGAAGAAATCGACGCGCAGCCCCGTCTCATCGCCCGCCGGAAACAGGTCGAGCAGGCCGCCACGCACCGCGAATTCGCCCTGATCGGCGACCGTATCGACGCGGCTGAAGCCGTTGGCGACGAGCAGCTCGGCGAGCGCATCGCGGTCGATCCGCTGGCCGGGCGCCAAGGTCGTCGCGAGCTGCCGGATGCGGAAGGGGGTGAGCGTGCGCTGGGTGATCGCGGCAACGGTGGTCAGGATCAGCTCGCCGCGCTTCGGTGCCGCCTGCAAGGCGGAGAGTGTCGCCAACCGGTCGGCGCTGACGCGCATCGACGGCCCGGCGCGATCATAAGGGAGGCAGTCCCACGCGGGAAAGCGGTGGACGGTGAGGTCGGGGGCGAAAAAGGGCGCGGCGTCGGCGATCGCCTGCATCGCGGCATCGTCGGTCGCGATATAGACGAGGCGCCTGTCGCTCGCGCGCGCGAGGTCGGCGAGCAGCAGCGGCAGGAAGCCGTCGGCGGCGCGCGCGAGCGTCAGCGGCGCCGCGGCCGATGCGATCGCGGCAGATATATCGGCAGCACTTCGGGTCATGGCAGCGGGATATAGTCGAGCCGGCGCATCGCCGCGATGAGGTCGGGCCTGTCGAGATGCGCGGGCGGCGCGGCCGTGCCGAGCGCCCACGCCATGATGTCGACGTCGTCCTCCTCGACCATGGCCTCGAACCATGCAATCTCGGTTTCGCCCCAGACGGGCGAATAACGATCGAAAAAGCCGCCGATCATATAATCGGCCTCGCGCGTGCCGCGGTGCCAGGCGCGGAATCGGAGGCGTTTGAGGCGGTCGATCATGGCGGGCCTTTTAGAGCGGTTGCGCGATGTATCAAGAGAAGCGCCTTGCCCGATTTTGTCATCCCGGCGAAGGCCGGGATCTCGCCCTCGCCCTCTTACGCACCGGCGAGATCCCGGCCTTCGCCGGGATGACGAGCTAGGGGGATAGCGTGTCGGAAGCTGGACCAACTCTCGCCGCGCTCTCCCGAAAGGGGAGAGGGGGTGTAACTTTGCGCGGCGAGCGTTAGACATGATGATCCATGCGACCCGAAATCCTCAATCCACTCTTTGCCGCGCTCACCGACCTGAAAGGCGTCGGGCCGCAGCTGGCCAAGCCGCTGGCGCGGCTGGGGCTGGAGCGGGTGGTCGACGTGCTCTTCCACCTGCCGACCGGGCTCATCTCGCGCATCCCCGTCGACAGGCTCGACGACGCGCAGCCGGGGCAGACGATCATCGTCGAGGTGACCGCGCAGGATTATCGCCCCGGCCGCAGCCCGCGTGCGCCGTTCGGGGTCGAGGCGTTCGACCGTGCGGGCGACCATGTGCGGCTCGTCTATTTCGGGCGGACGTCGGGGCTGGCGCGCAAGCTCTTCCCGCTCGGCGAGACGCGCCGCGTGTCGGGGCGGCTCGATCTTTATGGCGACATGCGCCAGATCGTCCATCCCGACCATGTCGCCGAGCCGGGCGATGGCGGTACGATAGCCGAGCATGAGCCTGTCTATCCGCTGACCGAGGGGCTGACCAACGCGCGCCTGTCGCAGCTTGCGGCGGTGGCGCTCGAACGGCGGCCCGAGCTTGCCGAGTGGATCGACGCGCCCCTGCTCGCCAGCCGGGGCTGGCCCGCGTGGCGCGAGGCGCTCGCGCGTGCGCATGCCAGCCCCCGCGACGAGGCGGCACGCGACCGGCTCGCCTATGACGAGATTTTCGCGAACCAGGTCGCGCTGATGCTGATCCGCCAGGGGCTGCGCAACCGCAAGGGGCGGGCGATCGCCGGCGACGGGCGGCTGACGGGCGCGCTGAAGCTGCCCTTTGGCCTGACGGGCGCGCAGGAGCGCGTCGGGCGCGAGATTGCGGGCGACATGGCGCGGGACACGCCCATGCTGCGGATGCTGCAGGGCGATGTCGGATCGGGCAAGACGCTGGTCGCGCTGCGCGCGATGCTCACGGCGGTCGAGGCAGGGACGCAGGCGGCGCTGCTCGCGCCGACCGAAATCCTCGCGCGCCAGCATTTTTCGACCTTGCAGGCGATGCTTGCCGGGCTGCCGGTGAACCTCGCCATATTGACCGGGCGCGACAAGGGGCGGGTGCGCGAATCGACGCTGATGGGGCTGGCCGACGGCAGCATCGACATTCTCGTCGGCACCCACGCGATTTTCCAGCTGGCGGTGACATACAGGGATCTCGCGCTGGTCGTCGTCGACGAACAACATCGTTTCGGCGTCGCGCAGCGGCTGATGCTCACCCAAAAGGCCAACCGTCCGCCGCACTTGCTGGTGATGACCGCGACGCCGATCCCGCGCACGCTTTTGCTCGCCAATCATGGCGAGATGGACGTGTCGCGGATCGACGAGATGCCGCCGGGGCGCACGCCGGTCGACACGCGCGTCGTGTCGGTCGAGCGGCTGGACGAGGTCGTCGCCTCGCTCGAACGCCATCTTGCGACCGGCGCGCAAGCCTATTGGGTGTGCCCGCTTGTCGCCGAGAGCGAGGCGAGCGAGCTGGCCGCGGCCGAAGAACGTGCGGCGTTGCTGCGCGAGCGGCTGGGCGCCGACCGTGTCGGGCTGGTGCATGGCCGGATGAAGGGGGGCGACAAGGACGATGTCATGGCGCGCTTCCAGGCCGGGGAGATCGGCGTGCTCGTCGCCACGACGGTGATCGAGGTCGGCGTCGATGTTCCCGCCGCCAGCCTGATGGTCGTCGAACATGCCGAACATTTCGGGCTGGCCCAGCTGCACCAGCTGCGCGGCCGCGTCGGGCGCGGGTCGGCGAAATCGGTGTGCCTGCTGCTGCGTTCGCCGACCCTGTCGGATACGGCGCGCGAGCGGCTGGCGCTGATGCGCGAGACGAACGACGGGTTCGTGATTGCCGAAAAGGATCTCGAACTGCGCGGCGGCGGCGAGCTTCTGGGCCTCAAACAGTCGGGGGAAGCCGATTACCGGCTTGCTGCTCCCGAACAATTGGTACGGCTGCTGCCCGTGGCGCACGACGATGCGCGGCTGTTCGTCGAACGCGACGGCGGCATGGAGGGCGCACGCGGCGAGGCGGTGCGGCTCTGCCTCTACCTCTTCGAGCGCGATGCGGCGGTGCCGCTGCTCAGGAGCGGCTAAACGTCGCCTAGTTCACGTCACCGCGCGCGCCCATCGCGCGGATCATCGGCAGATAATCCTCGGCGGAGATGGATTTTTCGAACTGCACACCGGTCTTGCCGCCCAGCGACCAGACCACCTTGGCGGCCGCCCGACCGATGATCGGCATCCGGAACACGACAAGGTCGCCGGGCTCGAGCCCGCGCTCGAAACGCATCAGCAAACCGTCGGCGCTGATGTTGACGCAGGTGCACATTTCCTGGCGACCATCGGGCATGACGAAGGGCAGGCGGCAATAGACGTCGCTCCGCGGAGCGATCCGCTGGTCGAGGCCGACATAATGGGCCTTGCTCATGTCAATCTTGCGCATTTTCGTGGACCTTGTTGGTTTGGGCATGACGTTCCACCGGAATGCTGAAGAAGTGGTAAATGATCTTTGCCGCCTTAACGGGTCACAAGCCCGTGTTTTTTGGCGCCGAGGCTCAGCGGAACGTCGCCGTCGGACGGGACGATGCGATAGGCGGGATCGCGAACGACGCTGCCGCCGACCTTCACCGCGCCCTCTTCGAGCTTGCGGCGCGCTTCCTTGTTCGACGCGGCGAAGCCGAGTTCGCGCAGGGCATCGACGATGCCGATCCCCTCGGCGGGCGCAGCGACGTGCGGAAGGTCGCCGCCGATCTGCCCCTTTTCAAAGGTTTGCGCGGCGGTTTCGGCGGCAGCCTTTGCCGCGTCGGCACCGCGGCACATCGCGGTCGCCTCGTTCGCCAGGATCTTCTTCGCCTCGTTGATCTCGGCGCCCTCGAGCTTTTCCAGTCGCGCGATCTCGGCGAGCGGCAGGTCGGTGAAGAGCTTCAGGAACTTGCCGACATCGCGATCGTCGCAGTTGCGCCAATATTGCCAATAGTCAAAATGGGACAGTTGGTCGGGATTAAGCCACACCGCGCCGGCGGCGGTTTTGCCCATTTTGGCGCCCGCGGCGGTGGTGAGCAGCGGAGTCGTCAGGCCATAGAGGTCGGCGCCGTCCATGCGGCGGCCCAGCTCCATGCCGTTCACGATATTGCCCCACTGATCCGACCCGCCCATCTGGAGCCGCACGCCCATTTCGCGCGACAGGTGGCGAAAGTCATAACCCTGGAGGATCATGTAATTGAACTCGAGGAAGGTCATTGGCTGCTCGCGCTCGAGCCGCAGCTTGACCGAATCGAAGGTCAACATGCGGTTGATCGTGAAATGCGTGCCCACTTCCTGGAGCAGCTCGATATAGCCGAGCTTGCCGAGCCAGTCCTGATTGTCGACCATCACCGCGTCGGTCGGCCCGTCGCCGAAAATCAGGAACTGCTGAAAGATGCTGAAGATCGACGCGATGTTCGCGGCGATCGTCTCGTCCGAGAGCATCTTGCGGCTTTCGTCGCGCCCCGTGGGGTCGCCGATCCGCGTCGTTCCGCCGCCCATCAGCACGATGGGCTTGTGACCCGTCTGTTGCAGGCGGCGCAGCATCATGATCTGAACGAGGCTGCCGACGTGGAGCGAGGGCGCGGTGGCGTCGAACCCGATATATCCGGGGACGATCTGCGCGGCGGCGAGCGCATCAAGCCCTTCCGCGTCGGTCATCTGATGGATATAGCCTCGCTCGTCGAGAAGGCGCAGCAGGTCGGATTTATAGTTGGTCATAGCGGGCGGGCGCTTAGCATGGGGTTTGATATTTGGATAGCATGCGCAAGGAGCTGATCTGTCACCCCGATACCCCCGCGCGCGCCGTGCGGTCGGTTGCGGTCGAGGTCAGCCTGTCGTTCGACGATGGCTTTGCGCTGCGCTTCCTGATCGACGGCGCGATCGCCGATCTGGTGCTGCCCGTGGGCGAGGGCGAGCTGGTCATCGCCGACAGCGCCACCGACGGCCTGTGGGAAAGCACCTGTTTCGAGGCGTTCCTGACCGAAGAGGGGCAGCCGGATTATACCGAATTCAACTATGCGCCCGACGGGCGCTGGGCCTGTTACCAGTTCGACGATTATCGCTCGCTGCTGCGGTCCGACGATCTGGCGCCGTGGGAAATCGCGGCGGAACGCGGCGAGCAAAGCTATGCGCTGCGCGTCGAGCCGGGGATTTTTCCCGACGTCGGCGCGAAGCTCGGCCTGTCCGCGGTGATCGAGGAACTCGACGGCACCAAAAGCTATTGGGCGCTCGCGCATCCGCCGGGGCAGCCCGACTTCCATCATCCCGATTGCTTTGCCCTGACGCTTGAGGCACGCGGGCGGGCATGACCATTTCCTTCGGTATCGACCGCCTGCTCGCCGACCCCGACCTGCGCAAACCGCTTGAGGGCAAGCGCGTCGCGCTGCTCGCGCATCCGGCATCGGTCACCGCCGATCTGACGCACAGCCTCGACGCGCTCGTTGCCGCGGGGGTCAATGTCACGGCAGTGTTCGGCCCGCAGCATGGGGTGCGCGGCGACCTTCAGGACAATATGATGGAATCACCCGATTTCACCGATCCGGTGTATGGGGTTCCATGTTTCAGCCTATATGGCGAAGTGCGCCGCCCGACGGGCCAGTCGATGCACAGTTTCGACGTCATGCTGGTCGATCTCCAGGATCTCGGTTGTCGCATCTACACCTATGTCACGACCCTGCTCTATGTGCTCGAAGCCGCGGCGCAGCATGGCAAGGCGGTGTGGGTGCTCGACCGGCCGAATCCGGCGGGGCGACCCATCGAAGGGACGCGCCTGCGCCCCGGCTGGGAAAGCTTCGTCGGCGCCGGGCCGATGGTCATGCGCCACGGGCTGACGATGGGCGAGATGGGGCGCTGGTTCATCCGCCACTTCAACCTCGATGTCGACTATCGCGTCATCGAGATGGAGGGATGGGAACCCGATGGCCCCGGCTTCGGCTGGCCGACGGATCGCGTCTGGATCAACCCCAGCCCCAATGCGCCGAACGTCAACATGGCCCGCGCCTATGCCGGGACGGTGATGGTCGAGGGTGCGACGCTCAGCGAAGGCAGGGGGACGACGCGCCCGCTCGAACTGTTTGGCGCGCCCGACATCGACGCCAAGGCGGTGATCGCCGAAATGTACCGGCTCGCGCCCGAATGGCTGGCCGGATGCAAGCTGCGCGACATCTGGTTCCAGCCGACCTTCCACAAGCATGTCGGGCACCTTTGCAGCGGCGTCCATATCCATGCCGAGGGTGCGTGGTACGCCCATGCCGCCTTTCGCCCGTGGCGCGTGCAGGCGCTGGGATTCAAGGCGATCCGCTCGCTCTGGCCCGACTATCCGATCTGGCGCGGGCTCGATTTCAAATATGAATATACCGACGATGTGCTGGCGATCGATGTCATCAACGGCGGGCCGGGCTTGCGCGAGTGGGTCGACGATGCGGGCGCCGTTGCGGGCGACCTCGACGCGCTGGCGCTGACTGACGAGGCGGGATGGAGAGGCGAGGTGGAAGGGCTTTTGCTTTATTGACGATATCCCTCCATCTCCGTTCGCCCTGAGCTTGTCGAAGGGTTGTTCTTTTCTTTGAACATCGAAAACAAGAACGGCTCCCTTCGACTGACTTGTCAGTCGCTCAGGACAGGCTTCGACAAGCTCAGGACGAACGGGAACAGGAGAGAGCGTGGTGATATACCGGCGGCAATTCATGGGGACAGCGGCGCTGACTGGGCTCGCGCTAACGGGATCGGTATCGGTCTTGGCCGCCGATACGGCGGACCTGCCCGACCTTGCCGCAGCCGCGATTCCGATCACCGCCGCCGAGCGCATGGCGCGGATCGCCAAGGCCAGGGAATTGATGGCCGCGAACGACATGGGCGCGCTGCTGATCGAGCCGGGGTCGAGCCTCATTTATTTCACCGGGGTGCGCTGGTCGCGCAGCGAGCGGCTGACCGCCGCGGTGCTGACGCGCGAGGGCGAGGTGGCGGTGGTCACGCCCTACTTCGAGGAACCGTCGGTGCGCGAAAGTCTGGGCATCGCGGCCGAGGTGCTGACGTGGAACGAGGATGAGAACCCGCTCGCTGCCGTCGCGGCCTGGCTTGGCAAGCGCGGGCTGGCGAAGGGCAAGATCGGCGTCGAGGAAACGGTGCGGTATTTCGCGGTCGACGGGCTGGAGAAAGCCATGCCCGACGCCACCGTGGTCAATGGCGCGCCCGTCGTGCGCGGGTGCCGGATGCACAAGTCGCCCGCCGAAATCGCGCTGATGCAGCTCGCAAACGACATCACGCTTGCCGCCTATCGCTACACGGCGCCGCGGATCGAGGCCGGGATGACGCCCGCCGAGATCGGCGCGATCATGCGCGCCGCGACCGTGGCGCTCGGCGGCAAGAGCGAGTTCGAGCTGATTCTGCTCGGCGAGGCGAGCGCTTATCCGCATGGAAGCGGCAAGCCACAGGCGGTGAAGACGGGCGAGGTGGTGCTGATGGACTGCGGCGCCTCGGTCCATGGCTATCAGTCCGACATTTCGCGCAGCTTCGTTTACGGCAAGGCGAGCCCGCGCCAGCGGCAGGTCTGGGACCAGATGCGCAAGGGACAGGACGTCGCCTTCGCCGCGGCGAAGCTCGGCACCCCGGCGGGCGCGGTCGATGACGCGGTGCGCGCCTATTATGAAAGCCTCGGCTGGGGGCCGGGTTACAAGCTGCCCGGCACGTCGCATCGCACCGGGCACGGCATCGGTCTCGACGGGCATGAGCCGGTCAATCTGGTGCGCGGCGAGACGGTGAAGCTGGCACCGGGCATGTGTTTTTCGAACGAACCGGGGATTTATATTCCGGGCGAGTTCGGCATCCGGCTCGAGGATTGTTTTTACATGACCGCCAGCGGGCCGACATGGTTCAGCGAACCGCCGCCGTCGATCGATAGGCCTTTTGCCTAAGTCCCCCTCCCTTCTTCAGGGAGGGGTTAGGGGTGGGTTGGCGAGCGAAGCTCGCCGCGCTACCTATCGATCATGCGTCGCGTGCCGAAAGAAATGACTGATCGTGCGCGCCGGTTGCGTAACGAGGCAACGCCTGCTGAGCGGGCCATGTGGCAGCTGCTTTCCAATTATCGGCCATCGTTCACTCGGCAGCTCGTGGTGGGTTCGTACATAGTCGATCTCGCATGCCGCAAAGCAAAGTTGGCGATCGAATTCGACGGCAGCCAGCATCTTGAGCAGCAAAACTATGACGATCGCCGGACGAAGTTTCTCGAGTCCGAAGGCTGGCGAGTCATGCGGATTTGGAACAACGACGCACTCTCTAATCCAGAAGGCGTCGCCCGGCTGATCCTCCAAGAAGCCGCCGAGTGCCTCGGCGGTACCCACCCCCAACCCCTCCCTTTCAGGGAGGGGAGAGTGAGGCGGCCGCGCTACAAGTGACCTGGCTCCTTCGGCCGCTGCACCAAACTGACCAGCACGAACGAGATGATCATCAGCAGATACCAGCTGCCGAGCTTTTCCAGCCCGACCATATGCCAGCCGTCATTCTGGCTGGGATAGGTCCAGGCACGGGCGAAGGTGCCGATATTCTCGGCGAACCAGATGAACAGCGCGACCAGCCCCCAGCCGACGAGCAGGGGCATCCGGCGATGGACGTGGAGCGGGCGGAACCACACCTGACAGCGCCAGAAGAGCAGGCCGGTCGCCGCGAACAGCAACCAGCGGATGTCATAGGTCCAATGGTGCGCGAAGAAATTGATATAGATGGCGGCGGCGAGCACATAGCTCGTCCAGACCGGCGGATAGCCCGTGTAGCGAAAATCGAAGATGCGCCAGACGCGCGCGATATAGCTGCCGACCGCGGCATACATGAAACCCGAGAAGAGCGGCACCGCGCCGATGTGGAGCAGGCTCGCTTCGGGATATTGCCACGATCCCGCGGCGGTCTTGAACAGCTCCATCACCGTGCCGACGATGTGGAAGAGCAGGATGACCAGCGCTTCCTTCGGCGTTTCGAGCCGGAAGGCGAGCATGGCGAGCTGGATGAGCACCGCGCCGATGGTGATCGCGTCGTAGCGATGGAGCGGCGCATCGTCGGGCCAGAAGACATGCGTGCCGAGGAGCAGCGCGAGCATCAGGCCGCCGAACAGGCACGCCCAGCCCTGCTTGAACCCGAACACCAGAAACTCCAGGAACCAGCCGCGCGGTCCCGGCGCGACCGCCATCGCCTCCAGCCGCGTGCGGACCGCGTGGAAGCGGCTGTGCGACACGCCCGGTCGCTGCGTAATACTCACAGGTCCGCGCTGGCGGGGCTGGTCAGAAAGCCCCAGATAAGCCGAATACCGTTGCCGGGATGCGCGGCCTGCGCGCGCACGAAATCGAGCAGCGCTGCGACGCCCCCGCGGTCGTAGAGATGGCCGCCCAGAATAACGGCCGCGATTCGCCGACTGTTGCCGATGTCGGCCAGCGGATCGGCGTCGAGAAGCAACAGGTCGGCATGCTTTCCGACCGCGACGCTGCCATAGTCGCGATCGAGTCCGGCGAAGCGCGCGGCGTCGAGGGTGGCGGCGCGGAGCACTTCGGCGGGCGTCAGCCCGGAGTCGACCAGCAGCCCCATCTCGTCGTGAAACTTCGGGCCGGCGATGATCGTGTCGCTGCCCACAAGCACCGGCATGCCGGCGCGATGTGCGGCCAGCGTGTCGGCCTGCGCTTGTCGCAGCACCCCGGCAAGCAGCGCGCGATCCTCGGGCGCGGCATATATCGCTGCGGTTCCCGCCGCATCGTCGCCAAAGGCCCAGCGCGACAGCGGATCAGCATAGACGAGACGCGGGTCACGCAAATAGGCGGGGTCATGCGCCCGTGCATCCTCCTCGCGCGTCACCAGCGTCGGAACGAAAGCGATATTGCGCGCGGCCATGCCGCCCATGATCGCCTCGCAGCCAGCGCGATTGCGCGCGCCGAGCATATGCGCGATCAGTTGCGGGCGGGGCAGCTTGTCATAATGTCCGGCGCGCCAGCGAGCGGCGTCGGCGAAACAACCCTCGATGAAAATCCGGCCATGCTCGAAACTGCGCTGGCCACGCGCAACCGCTTCGGCGAGCGGGACCGCCTTGGGGACATGACCCACCAGCGACATGCCCTGGGCCTGGGCTTCGCCTGCAAGCGTGCGATAGGCGGCGAGCGGCAGATTGTTATAGACCTTGAGCAAGCGCGCACCGCGCGCGCGATCTTCGGCGACGCGCGCCTTGACCGTCGCGGGGGTCAGCGAAGGATCCTCATAATAGAAGCTTGCATCGGCGATGAAGCGCGGGCTCGCCATCGTCCCCGCCGCCGCCGCCGCCGACCAGCGCCGCTTGTCGGCATGGCAGGCGAGCAGCGGATCGGTCCTTTCGGGGCAGCCCATCATGTCGCGCACCGCGGTTATCCCTGATGCCAGCTGCAAGGGGAGATGGAGTTGCGGCGAAACCTTGAAACTGTGGCTGTGCATGTCCCACAGGCCGGGCATCAGCCATCGGCCGCGCGCGTCGACGCGATGGGCGCCCGTGGGCGGCGCGAGGTCCGGCGCAATCGCCGCGATCCGCCCGCCGCGCACCAGTATGCGGGTGGGGTCGCCCGCCGTGCCGCTTTCGACATCAATAATCCGCGCTCCGTCGATCAGCAGGCTGGCGTGTCGTGCTGGCAGCGGCGCGTTCGCTGGCGGCCAGAGCAGCGCGGCGACAAGAAACAGCAGTAATCCCGTCAGGACCAGGCCGATACGGGCCAACAGAGTTCTTGCCATCGCCCGATCGCGCTACGTCAATGCTTGCGCGTCAGCTCGCGCATCGCGTCGTCGAGGCCGGCGAGGGTCAGCGGGTACATGCGGTCGTTCATCAGCTGTTTGATGAGCTTCACCGACTGGGTGTAGCCCCAATGCGCCTCGGGCACGGGGTTCAGCCACACCGCGGCAGGATAGACATGGGTGATCCGCTGGAGCCACACCGCGCCCGATTCCTCGTTGAAATGCTCGACGCTGCCGCCCGGATGGGTGATTTCATAGGCGCTCATCGAGGCATCGCCGACGAAGACGACCTTGTAATCATGGCCATATTTGTGGAGGATGTCCCACATCGGCGTGCGTTCGGACCAGCGGCGCTTATTGTCTTTCCACACCCCCTCATAGGGGCAGTTGTGGAAATAGAAGAACTCCAGATTCTTGAACTCGCTCGTCGCGGCGCTGAACAATTCCTCGCACAGCTTGATGAACGGATCCATCGATCCGCCGACGTCGAGAAACAGGAGCAGCTTGACCGCATTGCGCCGCTCGGGGCGCATCTTGATGTCGAGCCAGCCCTGCCGCGCGGTGCCGTCGATCGTGCCCGCTATGTCGAGCTCGTCGGCTGCGCCCTCGCGCGCGAACTTGCGCAGGCGGCGGAGCGCGATCTTGATGTTACGGGTGCCGAGTTCCTTCGTGTTGTCGAGATTCTGGAACTCGCGCTTTTCCCAGACCTTGAGCGCGCGCTTGTGCTTGCTCTCGCCGCCGATCCGCACGCCCTCGGGATTATAGCCCGAATTGCCGAAGGGGCTGGTGCCGCCGGTGCCGATCCATTTGTTGCCGCCCTCGTGGCGCTTCTGCTGTTCCTCGAGCCGCTTTTTCAGCGTCTCCATGATCTCGTCCCAGTCGCCCAGCGACTTGATCGCTTCCAGCTCTTCGGCGGTGAGATATTTCTCGGCGACGGCTTTCAGCCATTCTTCGGGAATGTCGACGGGATTCTGACCGTAATCGGCAAGCAACCCCTTGAAAACCTTGTTGAACACCTGGTCGAAACGATCGAGCAGGCCTTCGTCCTTCACATAGATCGCGCGGGATAGATAATAAAATTGTTCGGGGGTACGGTCGATGACCTCGCGGTCGAGCGCCTCCAGCAGCATCAGATGCTCTTTCAGGCTGGCGGGAATGCCCGCGGCGCGAAGCTCGTCGAGGAAACCGAAAAACATGGACGCAGGGGTAACCTGTCGACGCGGCGGGTGCAATCACTTTACGTTTACGGAAAGTGATGGGCGGCCGGGGCAAGGTCGATTTTCGGATGGCGCCGTTCGGCCGGTTGCGGACCTGTAAGTTCCTCCCCGGAACGGGGAGGGGGACCATGCGAAGCATGGTGGAGGGGTACCATCGGTCGAACGGGCCTATGCGGGCCTGTACCCCTCCACCACCCTTCGGGTGGTCCCCCTCCCCCTGCGGGGGAGGACCATCAACGTCCGCTCCCCACCCCAAAGCCGTCATCGCCGCCGCGCACCCATTGACGCCCCGTTAACCAATGTTGGGCATAGCTTTGCGATCATTCCGGGATGTGGGCAAGCCAATGAAATATGATCCGATCAATCCGGCGACGCCGATTCTCGACCAGTCGGTCGCCAGCGATTGCGGCGAGTTGGCGGTTGGGTGCAGCGATGCCGCCGGGCGCATCAAGCGCGCGACCGACCAGATGGACCGCCAGATCGCCGAGCTTGGGCGGCTCGAAAATTACGTCGTCAGCCTCGAGGCCGACCAGCGCCAGATCGCCGATTCGACCGACGAAGCGAAGCTGCTCTCGGCGCGCGCGCGCGAACAGCTCGATGTCGGGGCCGAGCGCGTCAACGCGGCGGTCAGCGAGTTCCGGTCGGTCATCGACCTCATCGCGCGACTGGGCGCACATGTCACCAATTTCGCCGCGGTGATGGAGCAGGTGCAGCAGGTCAGCCAGTCGATCGAGTCGATCGCCAAGACCACCAACATGCTCGCGCTCAACGCCGCGATCGAGGCCGAACGCGCGGGCGACGCCGGGCGCACCTTTGCCGTCGTCGCCGCCGAGGTGAAGAAGCTGGCGCAGAATACCCGCGGCGCGACCGACGAAATCCGCCGTTCGATCGGCAGCCTCGCCGTCGAAGCGAGCGGGCTGGTCACCGAAATCCAGTCGGGGGTCGAACAGTCGAGCCGCGCCGAGGCGCAGTTTGAAACGATCACCGATGCGCTTCACGATGCAACGCACCTCGTCGCGCTGCTCGACGACCAGAGCGACCGCATCGCGCAGTCGAGCGCGATGGTCCACGCAAACGGGGCCAAGGTGCGCGAGGCGCTCGACCGCGTCGTCGCGTCGGTGCGCGACAATAGTTCGACCCTGATCGGCACGCGCGATTCGATCCTGACGATGGAGCATGTATCGAACCGCATGTTCAATGCGGTGATTTCCGCCGGGGTCAGCCCGCGGGATTCGGCAATCGTCGCGCTCGCGGCCAAGGTGCGCGATGAGTTCGTCGAAATCGCCGAACATGCGCTCGCGCGCGGCGAGCTGACGATGGAGCAATTGTTCGACACCGATTATGTGCGTGTACCGAACTCGAACCCCGAACGTTTTCGCACCACGCTCAGCGACTGGGCCGACGCCAACTGGCGCCCGCTGTTCGACCGCGTCGTCGCGCAGCATCCCGAAATCAAGATGTCGTCGGCGGGCGACATGAACGGCTTTCTGCCGACCCACATCACCGACTGTTCGCGCACGCCGACCGGCGACCTTGAACATGACACGGCGCACTGCCGCAACGGGCGCATCCTGTTCGACGAAACCGACGCCGCGGCGAAACGCAGCACGGCGCCCTTTTTCATGACGGTTTATCGCCAGGAAGGCGACGGGATCAATTATCTGACCGTGCGCAACGTCTATATGCCCGCGATCATCGGCGGACGCCGCTGGGGCGATGTCGAGGTGGCATACCAGCTTTGACGACGGACGGCCGCGCGGGGGAGGGTTACGCCCGCGCCGCGATCAATTCCGGCAATTCTGGGGTGGCGGCGCGGGCGGCTGCTCCGGAAACTGGTCCATCGACGGATCGATGATCGCCCAATCGGGCGCTTCGCTCGTCCAGATCGCGACGGTGGGCTTCAAGCCATGCGATCCGTCGAGAACGCCCAGGCGGACGACGCGCAGCTGCGGGCGCGCCGATGAGGCGCTGAACATCGGCGTGCCGCACGCCGCGCAATGCCAGCGGGTCAGGGTGTTGCCGCTGTCGGCGATATAGCTGTCCGACGCCAGAAGGCCGTCGGCGACGATGCTTTCGGTCGGAAAGATCGCATTATGCGTCGGCCCGCCCGCGGCGATCTTCTGGCAGCGGCGGCACCAGCATTGCCGCACCGTCAACGGCTCGGCGTCGATGCGCACCTTGACCGCACCGCACGAACATTCGCCGCTATACGCCATCAGCCCCCCTGTCGCCGGGCCATGAAGGCGAGCTTTTCGAACAGCATCACATCCTGTTCATTCTTGAGGAGGGCGCCGTGCAAGGGCGGGATCGCCTTGCCGACATCGCGGTTCTGAAGCACTTCGAGCGGCATGTCCTCGGCAAGCAGCAGCTTGAGCCAGTCGATGAGTTCGCTCGTCGACGGCTTTTTCTTGAGCCCCGGCACCTCGCGCACATCATAGAAAATGTCCATCGCGCGGCTCACCAGCGTCTTCTGGATGCCGGGGAAATGGACCTCGACGATCGCCGCCATCGTGTCGCGATCGGGAAACTTGATATAGTGAAAGAAGCAGCGGCGCAGAAAGGCGTCGGGCAGTTCCTTTTCATTGTTCGAGGTGATGACGACGATCGGGCGTTCCTTCGCGCTGATCGTTTCGTCGGTTTCATAGACGTGGAAGGCCATGCGATCGAGTTCCTGAAGCAGGTCGTTCGGAAACTCGATGTCCGCCTTGTCGATCTCGTCGATCAGCAGCACGGGAAGCCTGGGCGAAGTGAAGGCTTCCCATAATTTGCCGCGCTTGATGTAGTTGCGGATGTCGTGAACGCGCTCTTCGCCAAGTTGCCCGTCGCGCAGGCGCGCCACCGCATCATATTCGTAAAGCCCTTGCTGCGCCTTGGTCGTCGATTTGATGTTCCAGGTGATCAGCGGCGCGTCGAATGCTTTCGCTATCTCCTCGGCGAGCACGGTCTTGCCCGTGCCCGGTTCGCCCTTCACGAGCAGGGGGCGGCGGAGGAGTGTCGCGGCGTTGACCGCGACCTTGAGGTCGTCGGTGGCGATATAGGCGCTGGTTCCTTCAAAGCGCATCGGCTGGCTGCCTTTCCCTTAACGTGAACGTCAAGCGGGCATAGCGGGGGGAGGGAGAGGGCGCAAGCTTGTCTCCCCTCCCGCCTGCGGGAGAGGGATTCAGCTGTGCGCGCGGCTGGCGGCGCGCGCCGCCAGCAGATCCCACAGGCCGCTGTGCTGCGCGATCAGCTGCTGCGCGCCGAACAGCATCGCGCGTTCGACCGCAGGCGTATCGGCGGCGCTCGCGGCGAGCCGCGCGGTGCCGGGAAGGTCGGGAAGCGAACAGGCAGGCGGCGCGAGGTCGAGCCGCAGCGCGCTGATGTCGAGCAGCACGCGGATCGTCCGCCAGTCGAGCGTCAGCGCGATCGCCGCGCCGAGCGCGCAGCCGTGACGGTCCGATTCGGCGAGCATGTCGAGCGCTTTGCATTGCGCGGCGACCGCGGCCTCGCATTGCGCCTGACCCGCTGTGCTCGGCACCGGGCCGGCCGCCGAGGCAATTTTCGACAGGAAAGCGCGCTCATCGACAAAGGCGGCGGCGGCCTGGTCCATCCATGCGCGCGCCGCGGGATCGACCGCCTTGCGCGCCGCGCTGTCGATCACGCCGGGATGGCGACCGTGGAGCAGGCAGAGGAAGTGGACCGCATCGGCAAGGTTGCGCATCGCGTCGGCGCCGCTCGACAGCGCGCCCGAACGGATGTGCGGATGCGCGCCGGTGCCTTCGCGCGCGACGAGCGCGTCGAGCAGTTCGGCGGCGCTGCGCGTCGGCATTCGGATTTGCGGCGACTGACTCAACGCGGGTTCCTTTCTGGAGCCTGACCGGGGCCAAGCCGATGGAATGGCTCGCGATCCGTCATAGGCGAACGTCGTAAACGACGCGTTTATATGGGCGGACGGATTTGCGGCGCGATTGTTTCAGGGGGGGACAGCGCCGGTGGGCCTGCAAAGGATAAAGGGACCGACGAGCCCCGGGAAGAGGCTCGGCGGTCCCATATATGGCGCGCGAAACGCGCCATCGGAGCGAAACGGCGGACTCGGGGAGAGGGAGAACCCGGCCGCTTCGGCTCAAGCTGCGAGTGCGAGCTCGTCGGCCTTGGACGCCGACTGCGCGCCGCCCTCGGTCATGCTGAGCGCGGGGGTGGCCGTCGGCGCGACCCTGGCCGGAAAAAGCAGGCGCGACACGAGCACGACGAGGCCGAGCCCGAAATAGGCGGCAAAGCTTTGCACCGGGAAGAAGAAGAGCGGCGCGATGAACGCCAGGCGCAGATAGAGCGGGTTGAAGCCGAAATCCTGGCCCACGGCCTCGCAGATACCGAAGAAGGTGTCACGGCGGCGGAAGAGATTGGTGGTTTCATTCTGCATTTTTGCGTCTTTCCTCTGGCTGCGGGCTCAGCCCCGCGCTCGTGCCCCATGCTTCGCAAAGGGCGTGCCAATTGTTCAGATGCGTGGATTTCCGGCCGATTCGACCCATGCGCTGTCGAGCGAACGGCGCATGAGTTGGAAAATTGTCCCATCAGTCGGGAAATGTCACCATCATACTGTATCATTTTTCATGGCGTGAACTCGGGGGAGAGCGCCGCCGAATATGGGCGGCGGCCTTTTCCCTACAAGGGTCGCGCGAAAAAAAGGCGGCCGGTTAGACCGGCCGCCGTCAAAATTCGATGAATGTCGTCAGCGGGTTACAGGCTCGCACCTATTGATCGAGGAAGCTGCGCATCTTGCGTGACCGCGACGGGTGCTTGAGCTTGCGCAGCGCCTTCGCCTCGATCTGGCGGATGCGTTCGCGGGTCACGCTGAACTGCTGGCCGACCTCTTCGAGCGTATGGTCGGTGTTCATGCCGATGCCGAAGCGCATTCTGAGCACGCGCTCCTCGCGCGGGGTGAGCGACGCGAGGACGCGGGTGACGGTCTCCTTGAGGTTCGACTGCACCGCGGCGTCGACCGGGATCACCGCATTCTTGTCCTCGATGAAATCGCCGAGGTGGCTGTCTTCCTCGTCGCCGATCGGCGTTTCGAGGCTGATCGGCTCCTTGGCGATCTTCATCACCTTGCGGACCTTTTCGAGCGGCATCGACAGCCGCTCGGCCATTTCCTCGGGGGTAGGCTCGCGGCCGCTCTCGTGGAGGAACTGGCGGCTGCACCGCACCAGCTTGTTGATCGTCTCGATCATATGAACCGGGATGCGGATCGTGCGCGCCTGATCCGCAATGCTGCGGGTGATCGCCTGGCGGATCCACCAGGTCGCATAGGTGCTGAACTTGTAGCCGCGGCGATATTCGAACTTGTCGACCGCCTTCATCAACCCGATATTGCCTTCCTGAATGAGGTCGAGGAACTGCAGGCCGCGGTTCGTATATTTCTTGGCGATCGAGATGACGAGGCGCAGGTTCGCCTCGACCATCTCCTTTTTGGCGATGCGCGCCTCGCGCTCGCCCTTCTGGACCATGTTCACGACGCGGCGGAACTCGGCCAGGCTCATGCCCGCGGCCTGCGCGATTTCGCTGATTTCGATGCGGATGCGGTCGACCGCTGCCGCCTCATTTTCGGCGAAGGCCGCCCATTTCTTGTCGATGCCCGCGACTTCCTCGAGCCAGTTTTCCTCCAGCTCGCGCCCGACATAATGGTCGAGGAACGACTTGCGCGGCACCTTGTGGCGCTCGGCCAGGCGCAGCATCTGGCCGCCGAGCGCGGTCAGGCGGCGGTTGTAGCTGTAGAGCTGGTCGACCAGATATTCGATCTTGGTGCCATGAAACTGCACGCTCTCGACCTGCGCGGTGAGTTCCTCGCGCAGCTTGTGATATTTCTTTTCCGACGCCGCCGGAAACTCCTCGCCGCCCGACAGCGCTTCGAGCCGGGCTTCCTGAAGCTTCTGGAACGCCTTGAAGCTCTTGGTGATGTTCGCGAACTTCTCGAGCGCGTCGGGTTTGAGCAATTCCTCCATCGCCGCGAGGCTCAGCGTATTGTCCTCATCGTCATCGTCGAAGCTTTCGCGCTTGCCCGACGCGCCTTCGCCATCCTCGTCATCCGAATCGGCCGACGGCTCTTCCTCGACCTCGTCCTCGTCCTTGAACGAGACGCCGGCGGTCTTTTCGCTGATTTCGCCGTCGTCCTCGGCGCCTTCCTCGTCGAGATTTTCGGGTGCGGGATCCTTCGACAGCATCGCTTCCAGATCGACGATCTCGCGCAGCTGCATGTCGCCATTGTTGAGCGCGTTCGACCATTCGATGATCGCATTGAAGGTCAGCGGGCTTTCGCACAGTCCCAGGATCATCGTGTCGCGACCGGCCTCGATGCGCTTCGCGATCGCGATTTCGCCTTCGCGCGACAGCAATTCGACCGCGCCCATTTCGCGCAGGTACATGCGCACGGGGTCGTCGGTGCGATCGACCGTTTCCTTCTTTTTCTCGATTGCGGGGTTCGACACCGAACCCGTGCCGGCGCTGACGTCGATGTCGTCGTCGGCTTCCTGCTCGGCCTCTTCCTGCACATCCTCGTCGCTTTCGACGATATTGATGCCCATGTCGGAAATCGCCGACATGATGTCCTCGATCTGCTCCGACGACATCTGGTCCTGCGGCAGCGCCTCATTGAGCTCGTCATAGGTCAGGTAACCGCGCTTCTTGCCGCGCGCGATCAGCTTTTTGACGTCGGCCTCGTTGAGGTCGATCAGCGGGGCGTCGGTGTCGGCTTCGTTCTTCGTGGCCATATTCGTTCCTTGCCTGCGGGGGCATTTACGGGTCGCTACTGGCTGCGGCTGTCGGACAGCGCGGCCAGGCGGCGGGTCAGATCCTCGTCCATCGCGCGCAGCTTTTGCTGCCGCGCATGGCCTTCGTCGTCCATCGTGCGCATATAATCCGCGGTCGCCTCGGCAAGCCGGGCACGGATTTCGGGCTGCGTCACGAGCACGCCGATATATTCGTCCAGGTCGCGCAGCGCGGTTTCGCGTGCCGCATCAACCTCTTCGCCTTCGAGCCGTCGATTGAACGAGAAGTGCATTCCATCGGCTCTGAGCAATGTCATCGCCCTATTATACACTTTCATCGGCTCCAATATGGCAAGCAACCCCTCGCAATCAAGCCCTTCGCGGGCATTTGCGATGTCAAGCATCAGGCCGAGCAGTTCGGCGTCGCCGGAATCGGGGATCGCGAGGCGGGCCAGCGCCTCTTCGTTGCGCCGGATTGCCTCCGGATAACGGAGCAGGCCGCCGAGCAAGGCCGCCACAAGCGGTCCCGCAATCCCCGCCTGCCCAAGCGCGCGCGTTTCCGCGGCGGGCGGCTGGAGGCGCGGGTCGGGCGCGAAGCGGCGGCCGCCGCGCCCCGGCTGCGGCGCCCAGGGCACGCGGGGCCCCTGGTCGGGCCGCGCCCTTGCAAATAGTGCGTCGAGCCTTTCGCGAAACGCCTCACGATAATGGTGGCGCACATCGGCATGCTCGATCGCATCGGCATGGGCGAGCAGCCGGGTCTTGAGCGCCGCGCGCTCCTCGGGCGTCGCGAGCGGGCCGGCGGCGACTTCATGCGCCCAGAGGCGTTCGACGAGCGGCTGGGCGTCGGCCAGGATCGCCGCGAAACCGTCGGCGCCCTTGGCGCGCACCAGATCGTCGGGGTCTTGCCCCGCGGGCAGCGTCGCGAAGGCGAGGCTGAAGCCGGGGCGGAGCAGCGGCAGCGCGCGCGTCGCGGCGCGCATCGCCGCCTTCTGCCCCGCGCTGTCGCCGTCGAAGCAGAGGATGGGCACCGGCACCATGCGCCACAGCATCGCGAGCTGGTTTTCGGTGAGCGCGGTGCCGAGCGGCGCGACCGCATCGGCAATCCTCGCTTCGGCGAGCGCGACCACGTCCATATAGCCCTCGACGACGATGATGCGGTTGGTCTGGCGCGAGGCGGGCGAGGCTTTGTCGAGATTGTAGAGCGTGCGCCCCTTGTCGAAGAGCGGCGTGTCGGGCGAATTGAGATATTTGGGCTCGCCGTCGCCGAGGATGCGGCCGCCGAAGGCGATCACCCGCCCGCGCGCGTCGCGGATCGGGATCATCAAACGGCCGCGAAAGCGGTCGTAGGGCTCCTTGTCGTCGACCGCGATCAGCATTCCTGCCTCGACGAGCATCGCCGTGGGAAACGTCTTGAGCGCCTCCTTCAGCGCGGTGCGGCTGTCGGGGGCGAGGCCGAAGCCGAAGGCCTTGCGCGTCGCCTCCGAAATGCCCCGCTTGGCGAGATATTCGCGCGCCGGGGCGCCGTTGCTGCTCTCGAGCTGCTGTGCGAACCATTCGGCCGCGGCCTGCGTCACGTCGCGCAGGCTCGCCTGCTCCTCGGCCTTTTTCGCGGCGCGCGGGTCGGGGGCGGGGACGTCCATCCCGGCTTCGGCCGCGAGTTCCTTGACCGCATCCATGAACGACAGGCCGCGCTGGTCGGTCATCCAGCGGATCGCATCGCCATGCGCGCCGCAGCCGAAGCAGTGATAGAATCCCTTTTCGTCGTTGATCGTGAAGCTGGGCGTCTTTTCGTTATGGAAGGGGCAGCAGGCCTTGTACTCGCGCCCCGCGCGCGTGATCTTCACCGTGCGGCCGATGAGGGTCGACAGCGTGATGCGCGAGCGCAGTTCGTCGAGCCATTGCGGGGTTAGGGTCATGGGTGTGCCATGCCCACCCCCGGCCCCTCCCGCAAGCGGGAGGGGAAAGGATCCGTGTTCGAGTTCATATGTCCCCCTCCCGCTTGCGGGAGGGGTTAGGGGTGGGCAGAAGGGCAAGGCTGCGCTCGATTTCGCTCACGACGCCGTCGATGTTCGCCATCACGTCGCCATTCGTGAAACGAAGGACTCGAAACCCGTTTTCTGCAAGCCATTGATCCCGACGATCGTCGTAGGCTTGGCGCATATCGTGCGAACATCCGTCGAGTTCGACAATCAATTGCGCTTCGCGGCAAAGAAAGTCTGCGAAATAGGGACCGACAGGCATCTGGCGGCTGAATTTCCAGCCGCCGACTTTCCGGCCCGACAGGCAACGCCACAGGGTTCGCTCTGCTGGCGCTGCGGCATTTCGCAGCTCTTTTGCACGCTGCGTGTCGCGGGGCTGAAACTGTCCGTCCATCATAGGGCGTATGCCCACCCCCGACCCCTCCCGCAAGCGGGAGGGGAGAAGCGGGATCGCAACCGTCCAGTTCCCCTCCCGCTTGCGGGCGGGGCTAGGGGAGGGCCTGTCCCCTTACGACAAAGCCGCCTTCACCCACCCGCTCGCCTTGCTCATGTCAAGCTGCGAGCCCAACCGGTCCTTCACCGCGGCCATCACCTTGCCCATATCCTTCAGGCTCGACGCGCCCAGTTCCGTGACGATCGCCCTGATCGCCGTGACCGCCTCCTCGTCGCTCAGCTGCGCGGGCAGGAAATCCTCGATCACCGCGACCTCGGCCGCCTCGATGTCGGCCAGTTCCTGCCGCCCGCCCTGTTCGTACATGGCGATCGATTCGCGGCGCTGCTTGACCATCTTCTGCAAGACGTCGGTGACGAGCACATCGTCGTCGGCCGGCGCGGTGCCGGTGCGCAGCTCGATGTCCTTGTCCTTGATCTTGGCCAGCATCAGCCGGATCGTGCCCAGGCGCGCCTTGTCGCCGCTCTTCATCGCGGCAACCTGCGCAGCCTTGATGTCATCGCGAATCATGCGTGTCCCCATGGCTCTCAAATTTCGGAAAGGCCCTCTCTAGCGGGAAGATTCCAAATCCGATAGCTTGTGAATCACTTTTTTGCCGCCTAATTGGTCGGCCGTTTAGCCCCCCGTCCGGAGCATGTTAAATGGCACTTGCCAGCCCTTTGGCCAACCCATCAGTCGCGCCCAGAAGCCAGCCGTCCGGCGCCACCGGCGTGCTCGTCCTTGCCGACGGCACCATCCTGTGGGGCGTCGGCTATGGCGCCGGGGGTGCGGCAGTAGGCGAGATTTGTTTCAATACGTCGATGACGGGCTATCAGGAAATCCTGACCGACCCGAGCTACGCCGGGCAGATCATCACCTTCACCTTTCCGCACATCGGCAATGTCGGCGCGAACCCCGAAGATATGGAGCGCGGCGTGCATGGCGCGCTGGGGTGCATCACGCGCGAGCTGCCGACGCAGCCCAGCAATTTTCGCAGCGTCCAGACCTTGCCCGAATGGATGGCGGAACAGGGCGTCATTGGGCTGGCGGGCATCGACACGCGCGCGCTCACCCGCCGCATCCGCGATGCGGGCGCGCCGAACGGGGTGATCGCGCACAGCGCGGAGGGCAGGTTCGACATCGACGAGCTGCTGGCGCTGGCGCGGAGCTGGCCGGGGCTGGAGGGGCTGGACCTTGCGAAAGAGGTCAGCCGTACGGATACGGCGGCGTGGGATGCGGGAACGTGGGTGCTGGGGCAGGGCTATCAGTCCCCCTCCCGCTTGCGGGAGGGGCTAGGGGAGGGCATGTCGCCATCCTCGACCGAAACAGGCCCTCCCCCGACCCCTCCCGCAAGCGGGAAGGGAGATGATCGCCCCCACGTCGTCGCGATCGATTATGGCGCGAAGGACAATATCTTCCGCAATCTGGTGAAGGCCGGCGCGCGCGTCACCGTGGTGCCCGCGACCGCGACCCTCGACGAAGTGCTGGCGCTGGAGCCCGCGGGCGTGTTCCTCTCGAACGGCCCCGGCGACCCCGCCGCGACGGGCGACTATGCGGTGCCGGTGATCCGGGGGCTGCTCGACCGCAACGTCCCGATCTTCGGCATCTGCCTCGGCCACCAGCTGCTCGCGCTCGCCGCGGGGGCGAAAACCGTGAAGATGCACCAGGGGCACCGCGGCGCGAACCATCCGGTCCAGCGCGTCGGCGGCGATTTCGCCGACGGCGTGGTCGAAATCACCAGCATGAACCACGGCTTCGCGGTTGATGCGGCGACCTTGCCCGCGGGCGTCGTTGAGACGCACAAGAGCCTGTTCGACGGATCGAACTGCGGCATCGCGATCACGGGGAAGAATGCGTTTAGCGTGCAGTACCATCCCGAGGCGAGCCCGGGGCCGCAGGACAGCTTCTATCTGTTCGAGAAGTTTGTGGGTGGGCTTCGTTAATGGCGCAAGAGATTACTCAAAACTCCATTCAAGATTCAGTATTGTCTGCTTTCTTTGACGAAGCGAATTCGTCAGGACAATGGCTGAACTATGAGGAGATTGCAGAGGCTCTAGCCCTTCCTAATGCAAGAGTTCGCATGGCGGTGCAGCGATTGGCGAATGATGAATGTCTAGAAGGGCAATATCATCGTAACCCGCCGGTTTATATAATCACCGAAAAAGGTTACAGGCTGATTGAGGAGCAGAGGCTTGCTCCAGGCCATAGCGCAAATGTTCCGGTTCCTGCATCTGATCGCATTGTTAATCTAAATCACAATCAGCAGGCTGCGCTAGATGGTGTATCGACGGAATTAATCAGTGAGCTCCAACGGGTTAACGCCGTAGATGGCGACGAGCCTCTCCGTCAGCGCTTTTTGGCGCAATTGGCCGCCGCCAGAGAGTTGGTTCGCTCGGAATCTATTCGTGCATATCTGTTCTACCAACTGGTCGTTGAAGTGCTTTCAAGACTAATTTCAACTTATGGAAAAACTGCCTTGGGCATGGCGGCTGCGAAACTGCTCGAACTCTACATTGAATATTTAGTCAAAGGCTAGAAATGCCCAAAAGAACCGACATCCAATCCATCCTCGTCATCGGCGCGGACCCGATCGTTATCGGTCGGGCATTTGCGACGGATGCTGTGGGTTCTGCTGCGGTTCATTTTCCCACGGGTCGATCACGGGCACCCCGGTCCATGCGAAATCCTTCACATTGCGGGTCGCGAGCGATGCGCCGCGTGCCAGCGCCTGCGCGGCCAGTTGCAGGTCGATTATTTGCGGATCGCGGGCGTTGGCTTCCTTGCTGGCCGCAAGGCGGCCATAGGCACGGGCATCCTCCGCATCGAAATGCCACACATGGCTCCAATAGCGCTCCTCCAGCCCGCGCAGCCACAGCGTCAGGTGGGGGCGCTTCCGCGCCGCTTTGGGCAGCTCGATGCCATATTGAATTTCGGCCATCACCAGCGTGGACAGCGCCAGCTGGTGATCGTTCGCCTCCAGCCATGCGAGAACGGTTGGATCGCCGTCGGGCTTTGCCAACTCGCTCCACACATTGGTATCGACCAAAATCAAAAGTCGGGCGCTTCACGCTTGGTGTTGAGCCGCGGGGGCAGGTCGAGGCCGACGCCATTCGCGAGTCGGCGCAATTCGGCCAGCGCGTCCTTTGCCGACATAAAGCGGATATCGGCATATTTCCCGCGGTCGAACACGCCTTCGCCTGCACCGTCGGCCTTTCGGATCAGCTCGTGCACCCATTCCTCCCTTGTCGGCTCGCGCCGGAAATTGCGGCGGGCATCGTTAACGCTGCTCGGAGGCGATGCGCTCTCGCCGAAATCGGCCTCAATCACGAGTTGCCGCAAATGTTCTTCCATCGAGCGCCCGTGCGCAGCCGCGATTTGCCGAAAACGGTGTTTGGCATCGTCGGGAATGTTCCGGACCGTCAGCGTCGCCATGCGATGTCTCCAATGCAATCAATGTATGCAATGAAAGCATAGAAGTCAATCATGCCCAAAAGAACCGACATAAAATCCATCCTCGTCATCGGCGCCGGCCCGATCGTTATCGGTCAGGCGTGCGAGTTCGACTATTCGGGGACGCAGGCGATCAAGGCGCTCAAGGAGGAGGGCTATCGCATCGTCCTCGTCAACTCCAACCCGGCGACGATCATGACCGATCCCGACCTCGCCGACGCCACTTATGTCGAGCCGATCACGCCCGAGATCGTCGCGAAGATCATCGCGAAGGAGCGCCCCGATGCGGTGCTCCCAACGATGGGCGGGCAGACCGCGCTCAACACCGCGCTGGCGCTGTTCAACGACGGGACGCTCGCGAAATATGGCGTCGAGATGATCGGCGCCGATGCCGAGGCGATCGACAAGGCCGAGGACCGGCAGAAGTTCCGCGACGCGATGGACAGGATCGGGCTGGAAAGCGCGCGCAGCGGCGTCGCGCACACGCTGGACGAGGCGTTCGCGGTGCTCGAACGCACCGGGCTGCCCGCGATCATCCGCCCGTCTTTCACGCTCGGCGGCACCGGCGGCGGGATCGCGTATAATCGCGAGGAGTTCGAGCATATCGTCCGCGGCGGGCTGATCGCGTCGCCGACCACCGAAGTCCTGATCGAGGAATCGCTCCTCGGCTGGAAAGAATATGAGATGGAGGTGGTGCGCGACCGCAAGGACAATTGCATCATCATCTGCTCGATCGAGAATGTCGATCCGATGGGCGTGCATACCGGCGATTCCATCACCGTCGCCCCCGCGCTGACGCTGACCGACAAGGAATATCAGATCATGCGGAGCGCCAGCATCGCGGTGCTGCGCGAGATCGGGGTCGAGACGGGCGGGTCGAACGTCCAGTTCGCGGTCAATCCCAAGGACGGCCGCCTGATCGTGATCGAGATGAACCCGCGCGTGTCGCGCTCGTCGGCATTGGCGTCGAAGGCGACGGGTTTCCCGATCGCCAAGGTCGCGGCGAAGCTCGCGGTCGGCTACACGCTCGACGAGATCATGAACGACATCACCGGGGTCACCCCGGCGTCGTTCGAGCCGACGATCGATTATGTCGTCACCAAGATCCCGCGCTTTGCGTTTGAAAAGTTCAAGGGCGCCGAAGCGACGCTGTCGACCGCGATGAAATCGGTCGGCGAAGTGATGGCGATCGGGCGGACGATCCACGAGTCCCTGCAGAAGGCGCTGCGCGGCCTCGAAACGGGGCTGTCGGGCTTCAATTTCGTCGACCGGCTCGTCGGCGCGAGCCATGAGCAGCTGCGCAACGAGCTGGCGCAGCGGACCCCCGACCGGCTGCTCAACACCGCCCAGGCGATCCGCGAGGGGCTGCCGCTCGAAGAGATCAACCGCGTCGCGGGTTACGACATGTGGTTCCTCGAGCGCATCGCCGAGATCGTCGCGGCCGAGCGCGAGGTGTGCGAAAACGGCCTGCCGCGCGATGCCGCAGGGCTGCGCAAGCTGAAAGCCATGGGCTTCTCCGACAAGCGCCTTGCCTATCTGGCGCTCCAGTCGGCGAACCTTCAACCCGGCACGCGCCGCGCGACCGCGCGCGGCAGCGGGCTGATCCACGAAGCGGTGAAGGCGATGACCGGCGGGGTGACCGAGGCCGAGGTACGCGCGCTGCGCCACAAGCTCGGCGTGCGCCCGGTGTTCAAGACGATCGACACCTGCGCCGCGGAGTTTCAGGCCAAGACGCCCTATCTCTATTCGACCTATGAAGTGCCGACCTTCGGTGAACCCGAATGCGAGGCGAACCCCTCGTCCGCCAGGAAGGTCGTGATCCTGGGCGGCGGCCCGAACCGGATCGGGCAGGGGATCGAGTTCGACTATTGCTGCTGCCACGCCTGCTTCGCATTGGAAGAGGCGGGCTATGAAACCATCATGGTCAACTGCAATCCCGAAACCGTGTCTACCGACTATGACACGTCGGACCGCCTCTATTTCGAGCCGCTGACCGCGGAGGATGTGCTGGAAATCCTGCACGTCGAAATGTCGCGGGGCACGCTGGCGGGCGTGATCGTCCAGTTCGGCGGGCAGACGCCGCTCAAGCTGGCGCAGGCGCTGGCAGAGGCCGGCATTCCGATCCTCGGCACGTCGCCCGATGCGATCGACCTCGCCGAAGACCGCGAGCGTTTCGCGGCGCTCGTCAACCGGCTCGGCCTCAAGCAGCCTGCAAATGGCATTGCGCGCAGCCGCGAGGAAGCCGTCGCGGTCGCCGCGCGCATCGGTTATCCGGTGCTGACGCGCCCCTCCTATGTGCTCGGCGGCCGCGCGATGGAGATCGTCGACGATTCCGCGCAGCTCGAACATTATATCGAGACCGCGGTGCAGGTGTCGGGGGATTCGCCGGTGCTGATCGACCGCTATCTGCGCGACGCGATCGAGGTCGACGTCGATGCGCTCTGCGACGGCACCGACGTGGTTGTCGCGGGCGTGCTCCAGCATATCGAGGAAGCCGGGGTCCATTCGGGCGACAGCGCCTGCTCGATCCCGCCCTACAGCCTGCCCGCCGATATTATCGCCGAGATCGAGCGGCAGACCGACGCGCTCGCGCGCGCGCTGCAAGTGCGCGGGCTGATGAACATCCAGTTCGCCGTGCAGGGCGGCGAGGTCTATCTGATCGAGGTCAACCCGCGCGCGAGCCGCACGGTGCCTTTCGTCGCCAAGGCGGTGGGCTCGCCGATCGCCAAGATCGCCGCGCGCGTGATGGCGGGCGAAAAGCTCGCCGACCTGCCGCGGATCAACCGCGACATCAAGCATGTCGCCGTCAAGGAAGCGGTGTTTCCTTTCGCGCGCTTCCCCGGCACCGATCCGGTGCTGTCGCCCGAGATGAAGTCCACCGGCGAAGTCATGGGAATCGATCGTGATTTCAACCTGGCCTTTGCCAAGGCGCAGCTCGGCGCGGGCGACCGCCTGCCGACCGACGGCCGCCTCTTCGTGTCGGTGAAGGACAGCGACAAGCCGCGCATCGTCGGCGCGGTCAAACAGCTTCGCGCCTGGGGGTGGAAGGTGATCGCGACCGGCGGCACCGCCGACTATCTGGCGGGCGAGGGAATCGACGTCGAGCGCGTGAACAAGGTCGCCGAAGGCCGCCCGCACATCGTCGACCGGATCAAGGATGGCGATGTGCAGCTGATCTTCAACACCACCGAAGGCTGGCAGAGCTTGCAGGATTCGCAATCGATCCGCGCTTCGGCGCTTGCCGCCGACATCGCCTATTACACCACGGCTGCCGCCAGTGATGCCGCGACGCAGGCGATCGGGGCGCTGCGCGCGCACTCCCTTGAAGTAAAGCCGCTTCAGGACTATTATTGAACCACCGCTCCACCTCCCCACATCGACGGAAACAGCGGCTCAGCCGCCCGGCGCGCAACCGCCGGGGCAGGATTATTGACGAAGGACAACAGGATAATGGCAAGCGTTGAAAAGGTTCCGATGCTGGCAGAAGGCTATGAAAAGCTGACCGCGCAACTCGCGGCGCTGAAAGCCGAGCGACCGTTGATCGTCGATGCGATCGAGGAAGCGCGCGCGCATGGCGACCTTTCGGAAAATGCCGAATATCATGCCGCCAAGGAGCGCCAGGGCCAGGTCGAAGCGACGATCGGCGACCTCGAGGACAAGCTTTCGCGCGCGCAGGTGATCGACCCGACGACGCTGTCGGGCGACCGCATCGTGTTCGGCGCGACCGTCACCCTTGCCGACGAGGACGACAAGCCGGTCAAATATCAGATCGTCGGGCAGGCCGAAGCCGACGCGAAGGCGGGCAAGATCAGCTATAATTCGCCGCTCGGCCGCGCGCTGATCGGGCGCCGCGTCGACGACGAGGTCGAAGTGACCGTGCCGTCGGGCGACAAATATTATCTGGTGACCAAGATCGAGTTCATCTGACGCGCGGCCGGGGTCGGATCGGGTCGATGAAACGCGATGCGCCGCTGGTCACGGGCTATGCGCTGGCCTGCGTCATCCTTTTCGTCCTGCTCTGGATCACCGGATTCCAGATCGACGCGATCGTGCGCGCGGGCTTCATTCCCGCGCGCCTCGACGGCGAGCTGATCGTGCCGCCGGGGACGCTGGTTCCCTTTGTTCTCACGCCGCTGACGTCGGCATTCCTGCACGGCGGGGTGCTGCACATCGCCTTCAACATGGTCGTGCTGCTGTTCATCGGCCGCCAGCTGGAAGCGCCACTGGGGGCCAGGGCGATGGCGGTGCTGCTGGTGGCGGGCGCCTATGGCGGCGCGCTCGCCCAATATCTCGCCGATCCCGCCTCGGCCGCGCCGATGATCGGCGCGAGCGGCGCGATTTCGGCGCTGATTGCGGTGTTCGCATTGATCTTCAGCCGCAGCCAGGCGCCCGCGATCGGACCGATTCCCGGCCATTGGGTGCGCGCGCTCTGGCTCGCGGCGGCGTGGATCGGCGTGCAGATACTCCTCGGCTTCGCGGGCGGGGCCGGGTTCGGCGCCATTGCGATCTGGGCGCATGTCGGGGGTTTCCTCGCGGGACTGTTCCTCGCGCGGCCGCTGCTGCGCTGGCGTTTCGGCGCGCGGTAGGGGCGACGGCGGAACGAAGCGCGGCTTCGGGAAGCAAGCTGTCATCATCCGCGCCGCCGCGTTCCGGGGAGGCGCCGAACGTCCCCTGCGGTGCCCCAACCCGGGCGTGTCCCTCAGATGCTCTTCCCCGCATCCAGCGCATAGCCCGCCGATCGCACGGTGCGGATGATGTCCGCGGTGCCGGGCAGGTTGATCGCCTTGCGCAGCCGCCGGATATGGACGTCGACGGTACGCAGTTCGATGTCGCTGTCCTGGCCCCACACGCTGTCGAGCAATTGCCCGCGCGAAAAGACGCGGCCGGGATGTTCCATGAAATGCCTCAGCAGCCGGAACTCGGTCGGTCCCATCGCGACGACCTGGCCGCCGCGCACGACCTTGTGCGCAACCGAATCCAGTTCGATGTCGGCATAGCTCAGCATTTCGCCCGCGAGCGCGGGGCGCAGGCGGCGGAGCACCGCCGATACGCGCGCGACCAGTTCGCGCGGGCTGAACGGTTTGGTGACATAATCGTCGGCGCCGGTTTCGAGGCCGCGGATGCGGTCCTCTTCCTCGCCGCGCGCGGTCAGCATGATGATCGGCACGTTCGCCGATTTGGGGTTGCGGCGCAGGCGGCGGCACACTTCGATGCCGGGCAGGCTTTCGATCATCCAGTCGAGCAGGACGATGTCGGGGACGCGCTCCTCGACCAGCACCAGCGCCTGTTCGCCGTCGGGCGTCTGCCGGACCGAAAAACCCTCGCGTGCGAAATGCCAGACGATGAGCTCGGCGATCGCCTCGTCATCCTCGATCAGCAGCAGGTCGGGCTGCGGCATCAGCCTTGCTCCCGCTCCGCGGCGCCATCTTCGGGTTGTTCGCCGCGCTCGCGCTCCTCCATATGTTCGCCGGTCACGACATAATAGACCATCTCGGCGATGTTGGTCGCATGGTCGCCCATGCGCTCGAGGTTCTTGGCGACGAACAGCAGGTGCGCGCTTTCCGAAATATATTTCGGATTTTCCATCATGAAGGTGACGAGGGTGCGAAAGATGCTGTTGTAGAAATCGTCGACATTCTTGTCGCGGACGGTCACCCGCACCGCGAGTTCGGCGTCGCGCGCCGCAAAGCTGTCGAGCGCGTCATGCACCAGTTCGGCGACGTTCGACGACATCGACATCAGCAGCGGGATCGCCTCGATCGAGCGCGTCTGGTCCATCAGCGCGACGCGCTTGGCGATATTCTTGGCATAATCGCCGATCCGCTCGACGACCGACACGATCTTCAGCGCCGCGATCATCTCGCGCAGATCGTCGGCCATCGGGGCGCGGAGGGCAATGGTCTGGACCGCCAGCTGCTCGACCTCGGCTTCCAGCGCGTCGATCTTCCTGTCGTCGCGCACCACCTGCGCGGCAAGGTCGAGGTCGCCCTGTTTCAGCGCGGTCATCGCCTGGAGCAGCGCCTGTTCGGCGCGACCGCCCATCTCGCTGATCAGCCCGCGCAGGCGGTTGAGGTCTTCGTCGAAGGCTTTGACCGTATGATCGTTCGTTAATGCCATCCTACTTGTCCTATCCTGGCGGCTGCCCTGAAATCGGGAGCCCAGCTTTTGTCTAACCCGTCATGCTGAACTTGTTTCAGCATCCATGACCGGCCCTCTCCACCTGCGCCGCGCTGATGGATAGCGCAGGCCGTGGATGCTGAAACAAGTTCAGCATGACGAAGGAAGTGGGAGCGCCGCATTTTCGTGAAAATCTCTACCCATAGCGACCCGTGATATAATCCTTGGTCCGTTCCTGCTTCGGGTTGGTGAAGATGTCGGTGGTCTTGCCATATTCGACCAATGTCCCGAGGTGGAAAAAGGCGGTGCGCTGCGACACGCGGGCCGCTTGCTGCATGTTATGCGTGACGATCACGATCGCATATTTGCCGCGCAGTTCGTGGATCAGCTCCTCGATCTTCGCGGTGGCGATCGGGTCGAGCGCCGAGCAGGGCTCGTCCATCAGGATGACTTCGGGGTCGACCGCGATCGCGCGCGCGATGCACAGGCGCTGCTGCTGGCCGCCGGATAATGCGGTTCCGCTTTCGCTGAGCCGGTCCTTGACCTCTTCCCACAGGCCGGCGCGGACCAGCGCGCGTTCGACGATCATGTCAAGGTCGGCCTTCGACGGCGCCAGGCCGTGGATGCGCGGGCCATAGGCGACATTGTCATAGATCGACTTGGGAAAGGGATTGGGCTTCTGGAACACCATGCCGACGCGCGCGCGCAGCTGCACGACGTCCATCGACGGCGCATAAATGTCCTCGCCATCGAGCAGGATGGTGCCCGTCACCCGCGCGCTCGCCACCGTGTCGTTCATGCGATTGAGCGAGCGCAGAAAGGTCGACTTGCCGCACCCCGACGGGCCGATAAAGGCGGTGACCAGGTCGGTGCCGACGTCGATCGACACATCGTTGATCGCCTGTTTCTCGCCGTAAAAGACGTTGACGCCCTGCGCCCGCATCTTGGGATCGGCGATGGTAAGATCGTCGTTTGTCATGGTTGAGGGGGTCATGGTCACCAGCGTTTTTCGAATTTGTTGCGAAGATAGATCGCAAAGGCGTTCATCGACAGCAGCACGATAAGCAGCACGATGATCGCGGCGGAGGTTTTCTCGACAAAGCCCCGGTCGACTTCGTCCGACCAGAGGAAAATCTGCATCGGCAGCACGGTCGAGGGCGAGCAGATGCCCCCCGGCACGTCGCCGATGAAGGCGCGCATCCCGACGAGCAGCAGCGGCGCCGTTTCGCCCAGCGCGCGCGCCATGCCGATGATCGTGCCGGTCAGGATGCCGGGCAGCGCGAGCGGCAGGACGTGGTGGAACACCACCTGCACCGGGCTGGCGCCCACGCCCAGCGCCGCGTCGCGGATCGACGGCGGCACCGACTTGATCGCGTTGCGGCTGGCGATCACGATCACCGGCATCGTCATCAGCGCGAGCGTCAGCCCGCCGACGAGCGGACTCGCCTGGCAGAGGCCGAACCAGTTGATGAACACCGCCAGCGCGAGCAGGCCAAAGATGATCGAGGGCACTGCGGCGAGATTGTTGATCGACACTTCGATAAGGTCGGTCCAGCGGTTCTTCGGCGCATATTCCTCAAGGTAAAGCGCCGCGAGCACGCCGGTCGGAAAGGCGATCAGGAAGGCGATGATGATCGTCAGCACCGATCCCTTGAGCGCCCCCCAGATGCCCGCGACCGCCGGGTCGGTGGCGTCGGCGTTGCGGAAGAAGGGCCAGTGGATGCCGGTCCCCAGCTTGCCGGCCTTTTCCAGCGCCTCGACCCGCGCGCCGAGTTCGCCGCGACCGCCTTCCTTGGCGATCATGTCGACTTCGGACGAAGCTGGCAGCTCGAACACGCTCTTGCCATTGAGCAACTCGGGATCGGCCTTGATCGCGCTCCGCACCTCTTTCCACGCATTTTCGGAGATCAGCTCGGCCCCGTCGTCACCCAGCGCCTCCTCGGCGGCAAAGGCGACGATGTCGGCCAGCCCCGCGTTCGCGATCAGCTGGTCGGCATCGGGATCGTCGAGCCGCGATGCGTCGATCGTCAGCGGCATCGCCTTGAAATCGATCGGCACCGCGACATGCGTATAGGTAAAGCCGCGCGCGCCATTGCCGACCATCACGAACAACAGAAAGGCCAGGAACGCGCCCGACAGCAGCACCGCGCCCAGCCCGATCATCTTGAACCGGCGCTCGGCGGCATAGCGGCCCGCGATGCGTTTCTGCATCGCCGCGGCTTTCCAGTCGGTGGGGGCGGTGTCCCTATTCATAAGCTTCACGATACTTTTTCACGATCCGCAGCGCGGCGATGTTGAGCAGCAGGGTGACGATGAACAGCACCAGCCCCAGCGCAAAGGCGGCGAGCGTCTTGGCGCTGTCGAACTCCTGGTCGCCGGTCAGCAGCTTGACGATCTGCGCGGTCACCGTGGTGACGCTGGCAAAGGGGTTGGCGGTCATGTTCGCCGACAGGCCCGCCGCCATCACGACGATCATCGTCTCGCCGATCGCGCGGCTGACCGCGAGCAATATGCCGCCCATCACGCCGGGCAGCGCCGCGGGGATCAGCACCTGGCGGATCGTCTCGTTCGGCGTCGCGCCCAATGCCAGCGACCCGTCGCGCATCGCCTGCGGCACCGCGTTGATGCTGTCGTCGGCCATCGAGGAGACGAAGGGGATGATCATCACCCCCATCACGATCCCCGCCGCCAGCGCGCTTTCGGTCGAGGCGTTGGGAATGCCCAGCATCACCGCAAATTCGCGCAGCGCCGGCGCGACGGTCAGCGCGGCGAAATAGCCGTAAACCACCGTCGGCACGCCCGCGAGGATCTCGAGCAGGGGCTTGACCCAGCGGCGAACCGCGGGCGCGGCATATTGGGTCAGATATACCGCGGTCATCATCCCGATCGGGATCGCGACGATCATCGCGATGATCGCGCCGATCAGCACCGTGCCCCAGAACAAGGGAATGCCGCCAAAGGTACCCGGCTGCGGCGCGCCGCTCTGCGGGGCCCAGGTCGTGCCGAACAATAGCTCGGCGGGCGAGACGAGGCGGAAGAAGCGGATCGATTCGAAGAGCAGCGACAGCACGATGCCGAAGGTCGTCAGGATCGCGACGAGCGACGCGAGCAGCAGCACCAGCATGACGATCCGCTCGACCCGCGTTCGCGCGCGGAAATCGGGGCGGATGCGCGTGAACGCATAGAGCCCACCCGCCAGCGCCAGCGCCAGCATCGCCGCGATGCCGATCCACGCATATTTGCGGGATGCGTCGGCATAGGGTTTCACCAGCGGTTCGGCGGCGGGCAGGCGCACCTCGGCGGCGCGCCCCTGCGCCACGTCGCGCGCGTCGGACAGGATCGCCCCGCGCTCGAACCCGAAACTCGGCAGGCCCTGCGCCGCTTCGCTCGCCAGCACCTGATTGGTAATCAGCGCGGGCGACACCGACGACCAGACGGCGAGAAAGATCGCCGCGGGGGCGAACAGCCACAGCGCGACATACCAGCCATGATATTGCGGCCGCGAATGCAGCTTGGTCCCCGCGCGCCCCGCGAGCAGGTTCGACCGCGCGCGCCCGGCCAGCCAGCCGATCAGCGCAAGGCCCGCAATCAACAGCAAGAGGGCGGCGGCGTTGAAGGTCACTTGATCCCCGTTATCATCATGCCCGTGCCGACCCAAAGCGGGGCGGGATGGCAGTTTCGTGACTCGCGGTCCTATTTCTCACCCACATCCCCGTTCGTGTCGAGCGCTCCATTCCCCGCTCGTGTCGAGCGAAGTCGAGACACCCCTCGGGAGTGTATGCCGGATGGGCATCTCGACTTCGCTCGATGCGAACGGGATAGTGGATCGTTCTTGCCTCTCGACGAAGGGAAAAACCGGCGGCCGGACCGGGCGAACCCGCCCGGCCGCCTTGCGGGAGGAACCTATTTCAGCTCGCTGCCATCCAGCGGGGTCATCGCGGTGCCCGCGGCGCGCGCCTTGTCGGCGATGGCCTTGGGCGACACGATCAGCCCCTTGGCGTTCAGATACCCGCCGTCGGCCGCGCCCTTCAGGAACTCGGCGACATATTCGGCGAGGCCGGGGACGACGCCGACATGCGCCTTCTTCACATAGATGAAGAGGGGGCGCGAACCGGGGTAGCTGCCATCGGCGATCGCCGCGTAAGTGGGCGCGACGCCTTGGATCGGCACCGCCTTGATCTTGTCCTTGTTCGCATCGAGATAGGAAAAGCCGAATATGCCAAGGCTGGTCGGATTCTTGTCGAGCTTCGAGATGATGAGGTTATCATTCTCGCCCTGCTCGACATAATAGGGCGAACCGCGCAGCGTGGTGCAGGTCGCTTCATGTTCGTCGGCGTTGCTGGCCTTCAGCGCCTTCATTTCGGGGTTCGCGTCGCACCCGCGGCCGAGGATCAGCTCCTTGAACGCATCATAGGTGCCGCTGGTCGACGGCGGGCCGAAAACCGAGATCGCGACCGCGGGCAGCGCGGGGTTGACGTCTCTCCACGTCTTCGCGGTGTTCGGCTTGCCATAGGGGTTGGCGGCCAGCGCCTTATAGACGTCTTCTTCGGTCAGCTTGAAACCGGGGCCGCGTGTCGCTTCGCCCAGCGCGATGCCGTCGATGCCGATCTGGATTTCGACAATGTCCTTCACGCCATTGGCCTGACAGGTGTCGAATTCCTTTTTCTTGATGCGGCGCGATGCGTTCGCGATGTCGGGCGTGTCGCCGCCGACGCCGGCGCAGAACCGCTCGAAGCCGCCGCCGGTGCCGGTCGAATCGATCTTCGGCGTCTTGTTGCCCGTCGCTTCGGCAAATTGTTCGCCGACCGCGGTGGCAAAGGGATAGACGGTGGAGGAGCCGACCGCGCTGATATAATCGCGCGCGCCGCCACCCGAAGACGCCTGATCCTGGCACGCGGAAAGCGCCAGCGCGCACGTCGCGGCGCCAGCGACGCCAAGCATCTTGGGAGCGAATGTCTTGAACATGAAAAAGTCCTGTCGGGGGTCGTTACCGAACCAAGCCGCCACCCCCGCGGCGACTCGCTGAGCGCCCAATGGGGGTTTTGTGTGACGTGTTTGTGACAGGGAGTGTCATGGAAGTGTCATGTAAAAGACCACGTCACTTTTTCCCCTCAGCCCTAAAGGAGAGTTGCAGAAATTTTCTTAGAGACTCGTGAACCATGAATTTCTTGTCGTAGAGTGGATCGTAGTTATCGCGGAATATCCATCCAAAACGGATCTCCTTCTTGGCGCTTCCAACAAAATACAGATTTCCAATCGCTCCAACTCTGTACAGAGAAGTTATCATATCAAATGCTTTATACTTTGATGAAAAAGAATGAACGTTTGGATCGAATTTGGAAAGGTGATCTATTCTCTTTTGTAGTTTTGGAATATCAAACTCTGACGCGAATCCTATGAGTGTAGATTTTATCGCCGCAACTTCATCAGATGAATATTCTCCGGAAAGTTCTTCTTCAATTTCCCGCCAAGTTCTCTTAGAGAATTCTAACTGAACTTGATCAATAGATGAAAATGATATTGAGTGATCATCTGGTCTCAGATCGCGCGCCAGTGTCAACATATTAACTATATTTCTTGGCTTAAACATCGCATTATCAAGAATATACTGCTTGAACTTCCTACCAAACGCACTCCTTGGAAAATATTTTACCCAAATTTCTTCCGGATGGGTTGGTTCTTCATCGGACTCGATTTCGGACGCATTTATCTTTGCCTCGACGATGCGTAAAATGGGCTGATTTTCGTTTTCGATTGTAACGTTCCAGTTCACGCGGACACCAAAATCGTCCACGTCTCTGCTAATCTCGGGACCTACTCTGTTAACTTCGTGAAGAACCTCCGACCGAACGCAGGCTACAACCATGAGGGCCGCCGTATCCATTCCAAATGTTTGGTTGCAGCGAGATACAGCATATAACAAATCTCGAATAAGAAATAAATCTCTTGATCTTTGATCTGTTTTATTCCAAAATAATTCCAACTCATCAAACAGCAGTGCTGTTCGACGCCTGGGATAAATTTTAACTTTACCTATGTGTTGACGTGACCCCCTGATTTTCCTCCAACAGTGATTAGAGTCCGGTCTTGAAGGAAGGACGGACAGATGAAGCGTTTGAGGTTTTCGGAAGAGCAGATCATCGGGGTGTTGAAGGAAGCGGAGGCGGGCGCGAAGACCGGCGAGCTGGCGCGGCGACACGGGGTGTCGGAAGCAACGATCTACAACTGGAAGGCCAAGTATGGCGGCCTTGAGGTGTCGGAGGCGAAGCGGCTACGCTCGCTCGAGGACGAGAACGCGAAGCTGAAGCGGTTGCTTGCGGACTCGATGCTGGACAATGCGGCGCTGAAGGATCTTCTCACAAAAAAATGGTGACGCCCGCCGTTCAGCGGGAAGCGGTCGCCCATCTCCAGGCTTGCCATGGGATGAGCGAGCGGCGGGCGTGCCGTGTCACAGGCGCCGATCGGAAGAGCATGCGCTACCGGTCGCAGCGTGGCGACGATGCCGAGGTTCGGGAGAAGCTGCGCGAGTTGGCGCAGCAGCGTCGCCGGTTCGGTTATCGGCGCCTGCATATCCTGCTGCGCCGGGAGGGCGTGATGATCAACAGGAAGAAGACCCAGCGCCTGTATCGAGAGGAGGGGCTGATGGTCCGACGAAGACGCAACCGGCGCCGGGCGATCGGTGCGCGGGCGCCCGCACCGGTGCTCGCGCTGCCGAACCAGCGGTGGAGCCTCGACTTTGTGCATGATCAGATGGCGTCAGGTCGGCGGTTCCGGGTGCTCAACATCGTGGACGATGTCACGCGGGAGTGCCTGCGCGCGGTGCCCGACACGTCGATCTCCGGGCGCCGGGTCGTGCGCGAGCTCAGCGATCTGATCGAGGAGCGCGGCAGACCGGGGATGATCGTCAGCGACAATGGGACCGAGCTGACATCGAACGCGGTGCTCGCATGGTGCGGTGAGGTCGGGGTCGAGTGGCATTATATCGCGCCGGGCAAGCCGATGCAGAACGGCTATGTCGAGAGCTTCAATGGCCGGATGCGCGATGAGCTTCTGAACGAGACGCTGTTCCTCGACCTCGATCATGCCCGCACAGTGATCGCGGCCTGGGCCGAAGATTACAACCAGGCGCGGCCACACTCGGCCCTTGGATATGAGACACCGGCGGCGTTCGCCGCCGAACTGCATAAGCAATGGCCTGTGCAGCTACGCCCTTCGGGCTCCGCTGCACAGGCCATTGCTTACACTGCGCTCATGCGCAACAAAGCTGCTGGGCTCTAATCCCCGCTGGTGGAAACCAGGGGGTCACGTCAGTGTCTTTCAACAATTTCTATTATTTCTATTTCTATATTTTCATCGTTTTGGCTAACTGCTTCGATTTCGGCTCCAATTTCGCCTGAGAAGGGGCCTGCTCCAATGCCGGCTTTTGCATGGGCTTTGATTCTCTTTGTGGTTAGGTCTGACAAGAAGGAGGTGCTGGTTTCGGCGTGGATACCTAGGAGCCTTTTTAGAGATGAAAGAGTGTCTTTCCCTTCAAACACTTGGTCTTCAGAAACCTCTCTAAGAAGATTCCTATATATGTACCAGAGCCAGTTGATCTTATAATCGTATTCAACGACCGGAATGTCGTTTTGTTGTACAATCTGGAAGCCTTGACCTGCGGCAATTTTTTGCCGCTCCGGCTCAGTTATTCCAGATTTGAAAAGTATAGTTTTTGTCTTGCAGTTACTCTCATCTAAAATAGATTTCAGATATAAAAGTAATGCGGTCTTTCCGCACCCCTTTTGACCGTGAATAAAGTACTTCGCGCCGCTGGTGAGTTTGTGCATTTCAATGCCTGGCGGTATCTGAAATGAGTTTTTGAAAACGTGACTTCCAGTTCGCCCTTGCTCGAATACTTCATTCTTCGCGTCTATCTCGCCAAATTTTATGTTTTTAACGGGCATGCTCATTTGCTTTATCCAAGGCTTGCAGGCTAACGAAACGGGCGACTATTTCGATCAAATGAGCATGTAATGTGTCTTTCTCCAAATTTCTGTCAAGCAAACAATTGGAGGATGCATGATCCTCATCACCGGCCACATCATCCTCACCCTCGACCACCGCAACCGCATGATCGCGCTCGGCGCCGAGCATAGCGCGCGGTCGCGTTCCGAGCCGGGGTGTCTGGCGCATAATTGCGATATCGATGTCGAGAACTCCGACCGGCTGATGTTCGTCGAGGAGTGGGAGAGCGTCGATGCCGTGCGCGCGCCGTCATCCCGGACGTGATCCGGGATTGCGCTGCCCGTGTCGCGCGCCTTCGTGGCCGACATGCGCGCGCTGTCGCCCGAACCGCCGGTGATCCGGATTTATGCGGCGGAGGATATGACCGCGACGCTGGTGTCGGTGCAGAAAGAATAATCTCACGCAAAGGCGCAAAGGCGCAAAGACGGGCTGGTGATCTGTCGCGGGCGGCTTTTGCCTACTGGCGGCGTCGGGTCTCACACAAAGACACAAAGATGGCGGTTTGGGCTGGTAAGTCATGGATGCCGATCGGGCGTCGGATGGCTTGAGGCCGGACTTCGTCCGGCATCGAAACCGACCGGCGCTCGTCTGACACGCCGACGACAGTGGCCGAAACGGCCATCTTTGTGTCTTTGTGTGAAAAATCTCTCTTCTTCTTCGCGCCTTCGCGCCTTTGCGTGAGACCATTTTATTCCCGCCCACCCGGACAGGGTCAGGCAAGGCTCGATCCGGCATCCCTAATCGCTGGTGTCGATGGACCCCGGATCGGGTCCGGCGTGACGAATGGAAGCGGGGCTTCATAAAAACGCTGTCCTACATGGCGCCGCTGTGCCAGCCTTTGATTTGGCTCTTTCGCATCATGGATATAATGCTCGTCGCCCCGCTGTGGACGCGGCGCGCCCGGCCGTCTTTTCCCGCGCCACGGGGGAGCACGCAGGACAGCGCGCAGGGCTGACCTTTACTGACTTTTGGCCGCAGCCCGCGCGCCTTGCCGACGTCCGCCACCGTCCGCGCGCTCTTCGCAAGCCCCTGATTTCCGGCGCATGAAGGTGACAAGTTTGACAAGTTAAGCGCGCGATCGGGTCTGGCATCGCCTCCCAATCCCGTCATCCCGGCCTTCGCCGGGATGACGTTTCAGGCGGGAAGGGGGGATGCGCCGTTCGCCCCGCCGCCGCCCACGAAAAAGGGGCCGCAAAGCGCGGCCCCTTCCTCACATTCCTTACTGTGCGGCGCTTGGCTTAGCGCTGGCTCACCGGCACATAGGGGCGGTGCGCCGGGCCGGTGTAAAGCTGGCGCGGGCGGCCGATCTTCTGGGCGGGGTCCGAAATCATCTCGTTCCACTGCGCGACCCAGCCGACGGTGCGGGCCAGCGCGAAGAGCGCGGTGAACATCGTCGTCGGGAAACCGATCGCCGACAGGATCACGCCCGAATAGAAATCGACATTGGGGAACAGCTTTTTCTCGACGAAATAATCGTCGTTCAGCGCCATTTCCTCCAGTTGCAGCGCGACCTCGAACACCGGGTCGTTGACCTTCAGCGCGTCGAACACCTCGCGCACCGTTTTCTGCATCACCGTCGCGCGCGGATCGTAATTCTTGTACACGCGGTGGCCGAAACCCATCAGGCGGAACGGGTCGTCCTTGTCCTTGGCGCGGGCGATATATTCGGGGATGCGTTCGGGGCGGCCGATCTCGCGCAGCATGTTGAGCGCGGCCTCGTTCGCGCCGCCATGCGCCGGGCCCCACAGGCAGGCGATGCCCGCGGCGATGCACGCAAAGGGGTTGGCGCCCGACGAACCCGCCAGGCGGACGGTCGAGGTCGACGCATTCTGCTCATGGTCGGCGTGGAGGATGAAGATGCGGTCGAGCGCGCGCTCGACGGCGGGCACGACCTCATATTCCTCGGCCGGAACGCCGAACGTCATGCGCAGGAAATTGCCGGTGTAGCTGAGCTTGTTGTCGGGATAGATGAACGGCTGGCCCACCGAATATTTATACGCCATCGCCGCGATCGTCGGCATCTTGGCGATCAGCCGGTGGCTGGCGATCATCCGCTGGTGCGGGTCCTGGATGTCGGTCGAGTCGTGATAGAAGGCGCTGAGCGCGCCGACGACGCCGCACATGATCGCCATCGGGTGCGCGTCGCGGCGGAAGCCGCGGTAAAAGGTCGCGAGCTGTTCGTGCAGCATCGTGTGGCGGGTGATGGTATTGTCGAACGCCTGAAGCTCGTCGGCGGTCGGCAGCTCGCCGTTGAGCAGGAGGTAGCACACCTCCATGAACGACGAATGTTCGGCGAGGTCGCCGATCGCATAGCCGCGGTGCAGCAGCACGCCCTCGTCGCCGTCGATATAGGTCAGCTTCGATTCGCAGCTCGCGGTCGATGTGAAGCCGGGATCGTAGGTGAAGGCGCCGGTCTGGGCATAGAATTTGCGGATATCGACCACGTCGGGGCCGACGGTGCCCGACAGGACAGGGCTGTCGACGGTCTTGTCGCCCAGCGTGATTTTTGCGGTGTCGGTCATATTAGCTTCCCTGTTCTGACGGCGGGAGAATGTTGCGGCTACGCCCCTGCCGGATAATGTTGCGCTGCGTCAAGTCGCGCCAGGCTGACTTCGCGTCCGAGCAGCAGCAGCACGTCGAAAATGCCGGGCGAAACCGTGCGGCCGGTCAGCGCGGCGCGCAGCGGCTGCGCCAGCTTGCCCAGCCCCAGTCCGGCGGCTTCGGCTTCGGCGCGCACCGCGGCTTCCAGCTCGTCGCTCGTCCAGTCGCCGAGTCCGCTGAGGCGCTGCGTCACCGCGGCGAGCAGGCCTTCGGGGGCAGAGGCTAGCACTTCGGCGGCCTTTTCGTCCACCGGCATGGGGTCGGGGGCGAAGAGGAAGGTCGCGCCCTCGGCGATCTCGCCCAGCGTCTTGGCGCGCGGTTTGAGCGCCGCCATGGCGCGGGTCAGCAGCGCGCGGTCGCCATCGTCCAGCGCGCGGCCGACCAGCATTTCGACCCGCGGCGCGACGAGGCCGGCAAGGCGGACGTCGTCGGCTTCGCGGAGATAATGGCCGTTGAGATTCTCCAGCTTCTTGAAATCGAAGCGCGAGGGCGAGCGGCCGACATGGTCGAGGTCGAACCATTCGACGGCCTGGGCGCGGCTGATGATCTCGTCATCGCCATGCCCCCAGCCGAGGCGGAGCAGATAATTGTTCACCGCTTCGGGGAGGTATCCCATCGCGTCGCGGTACGCATCGACGCCGAGCGCGCCGTGGCGCTTCGACAGCTTCGCCCCGTCGGCGCCGTGGATCAGCGGGACGTGGGCATAGACCGGCTCGCGCCACCCCATCGCGCGGATCAGCGCCAGCTGGCGGAACGCGTTGTTGAGGTGATCGTCGCCGCGAATCACATGGGTGACGCCCATGTCGTTATCGTCGACGACGACGCTCAGCATATAGGTGGGGGTGCCGTCGCTGCGCAGCAGGATGAAATCGTCGAGTTCGGCATTCTGCACCGTGACCTCGCCCTGCACCCGGTCGGCGATCGTCACCGCGCCGTCCTGCGGCGCGCGGAGGCGAAGGACGTGCGGCGCCGCGGGGTCGCCGTCGGCGCGGTCGCGCCACGGGCTGCGGACGCGGAATGGCTGGCGCTTTTCCTGCGCCTCGGCGCGCATCGCGGCAAGCTCGTCCGGCGTCAGGTAACAGCGATAGGCCGCGCCGCGCGCGAGCAGTTCGTGCGCGACCTCGGCATGGCGCGGCGCGCGGGCGAACTGGAACACCGTCTCGCCGTCCCAGTCGAGCTCCAGCCAGCGCATCCCGTCCAGAATCGCGTCGATCGCCGCGTCGGTCGACCGCGCGCGGTCGGTATCCTCGATCCGCAGCAGGAACCGGCCGCCGTGATGGCGGGCGAACAGCCAGTTGAACAGCGCGGTGCGCGCGCCGCCGATGTGCAGATAGCCGGTGGGCGAGGGCGCGAAGCGCGTCACCACGTCGGCGCCGGTCGCCTCGGGCGTCGCTTCTGCCACTTTGGTTGGGTTTTCGGTTGCCACCACGGCCTCTTTCACTCACTTTGCCGCCCGGTCGGGCGGGATCGGGGGTGCCCCTAGCATGGCGACAAGTCCGCTTCAAACGCCCATTGCACCCCGCCGCGCCGCCCGCTGGAAAGCGCTCGTCGCGGCGCTCGAAACGCGACTGGAGGCGGAGCGCGAACGCATCGGCCTCTGGCTCCCCGTCGCGCTGGGGGCGGGCATCGCCGCATGGCTCGCACTGCCGACCAGGGGGCACTGGATCGGGTCGTTGCTGCTACTCGCCGCCGGGGTGCTCGGCGGGCTGATGATTGGCTGGCGCCGCCGCGCCGGCCGAGCGGTCGCGGTCGGCTGCGGCGTGATGGCGGCGGGGATGCTGCTCATCTGGGGCCGCGCGCTGTGGGTTGCAGCGCCCGTGCTCGTGCAGCCGGTCGTCACCGAATTTTCCGCCATCGTCGAACGCGTCGAGCCGCGGCCCGCCAGGGGGCAGGTGCGGATTCTTGCCCGGCCAAGCGCGCGCGCCGACCTGCCGCCGCGCATCCGCCTGACCCTGCGCACCGAACAGGCGGGCGACCTGGCCGCGGGCGAGGCGATCGGGGTGCGCGCGCGGCTGATGCCGCCGCCGACCGCCAGCCTGCCCGGCGGCTATGATTTCGCGCGGCGCGCGTGGTTCGACGGCATCGGCGCGGTGGGAACGGTGCTCGGCGACGTCGCGCGCGTGCCAGGCCGGGCGGATGCCGAACCGCCGCTGCGCGCACGGCTGAGCGCGCATATTCAGGGTGAGGTCGAAGGCTCGGCGGGCGGCATCGCGGCGGCGCTGGTGACCGGCGACCGCGGCGCGATTGCCGAGGCCGACGAAGAGGCAATGCGGCGGAGCGGGCTCGCGCACCTGCTGTCGATCAGCGGGCTGCACGTCACGGCGGTCGTCGGTTTCGCGATGCTGCTGGCGATGCGGCTGTTCGCGCTGAGCCAGCGGCTCGCGCTCGCGGGCCTTGTCTTGCCGCTCGCGGCGGCGGCGGGGGCGCTCGCGGGCGGGGGTTATACATGGCTCGCCGGGGCCGAAGTGCCGACCTTGCGTTCGTTCATCGCCGCGTTGCTCGTGCTCGTCGCCTTCCTGATGGGACGCGAGGCGCTGACCTTGCGGCTCGTCGCGGCGGGGGCGCTGATCGTGCTCCTGTGGCGGCCCGAGGCGCTGGCGGGGCCGAGTTTCCAGCTGAGCTTTGCCGCGGTCGCCGCGATCGTCGCCCTCCACGAAAGCCCGGCGATGCAGGCGTTCCTCGCGCGCCGTGAGGAATCGTGGCCGTTTCGCCTGGGGCGCGGCGTCATCGGCTTGCTGATTACGGGCCTCGTCGTCGAGGTCGCGCTCACGCCGATCGCGCTTTTCCATTTCCACAAGGCGGGGCTGTACGGCGCGCTCGCCAATGTCATCGCGATCCCGCTCACAACCTTTGTCGTCATGCCTGCCGAGGCACTGGCGCTACTGTTCGACAGCGTCGGACTTGGGGCGCCCTTCTGGTGGGTCGCCGAACAGGCGCTGCGGTTGCTGATTGCGCTCGCCCACGCCGTTTCGGGCGCGCCGGGGGCGGTGACGACGCTGCCCAGCTTTCCGCCATGGGGCTTTGGCCTGGCGCTATTCGGCGGGCTGTGGATATTGCTGTGGAAGACGCGCTGGCGCCGATGGGGGATGATTCCGCTCGCGGCGGGCGCCGCCGTGCTGTTTGCGCAGCCGCGCCCCGACCTGCTGGTCACCGGCGACGGACGGCACATCGCCGCGGCCCTGCCCGACGGCGGTTACGCGCTGCTCCGCGATCGCGCGGGCGACTATGTCCGCGACAGCATGGCCGAAGCCGCCGGAATCGACGCCCCGCTCGCCACGCTCGCCGATCTCGATCATGTCGAGTGCAACCGCGATTTCTGCCGCTGGGTGCAGGGCGCGGGGACGGCGCGGCGCATCATCCTCGCCTCGCGCGGGCGCGACCGGGTCGAGGGCACGGACATGGCCGCGGCGTGCGCCGCCGCCGATATTGTCATCAGCGACCGCTGGCTGCCGCGCGAATGCGTCGGCCGCTGGCTGACGATCGAGCGCGACAGCCTCGCCGAAACGGGCGGGCTCGCGCTCTATCTTGGCGAACGGCCCAAAGCCGTCGCCGCATTGCGATCCGGCGCCGAGCATCCGTGGCGCCGCCCGCAGCAGGTCAGTGGTAACGACGAAGCAATCCCGACAGACGCCCTTGCACAATGACGCGCTCGGCAGGGTAGCGTTGCGGTTCATAGGCGCTGTTCGCAGGATCGAGCCGGATCATCTTGCCTTCGCGGCGGAAAAATTTGAGTGTCGCATCCTGCCCGTCGACAAGCGCGACGACAATGTCACCCTCGCGCGCCGTATCCGCTTTCTGGATCAGCGCATAGTCGCCGTCGAAAATGCCCGCCTCGACCATCGAGTCGCCCGACACTTCGAGCGCATAATGTTCGCCCGCGCCGAGCAGCGCCGCGGGAACGGCGAGCTGCTCATGGTCCTCAAACGCTTCGATCGGGACACCCGCGGCGATTCTGCCGTGCAGCGGCACTTCGATAATGTCGTTCGCGGCGATCGGTTTGAGTGCGGGGGGCGTCTTGCGGAGCGCGACGACATTGTCGCGATTGTTGTTCACCACGGACTTCGCGGCTTCGGGCAGCTTCAGCACCTCCAGCGCGCGCGCGCGATTGGGCAGGCGGCGGAGAAAGCCCCTTTCTTCCAGGGCGCTTATCAGACGGTGGATGCCCGATTTCGACTTGAGGCCCAGCGCCTCCTTCATCTCCTCGAACGAGGGCGAGATGCCGCTCGCGTCGAGGCGCTGCTGGATGAAGTGGAGCAGTTCATGCTGCTTCGCGGTCAACATCGGTCATTCTCCATGAAGGCCTGGAGCGTCAGGCCGGACATAGCGGGAACGATAGTGGAACAAAGCAGAACTTGTCAAGCGATGGCGATATAGTCCGCTGCATCGCCCGCGCTGCGCGCCGGGGCGTCTATATCGCGGATCAGCAGCGCATTGGCCGCGGCGAGCGGGAGGGTGCGGCCGCTTTCCTGCCCCACGAGCGGGGTGAGCAGCCCGCGCTCGACCCGCGCGCGCAGATAGTCGCGGCGCGTTCCCCCCGCATCCAGCGGCGCGGCGAGCGGCGCGCGCTGCACCGGCGGCAAGGGTGCGCGCGCACCCGCGAGATGACGAACGAGCGGGAGTAGGAACAGCGTCGCGGTGACGAAGGCCGACGAGGGATTGCCGGGCAGGCCGAGCAGGATCGCATCGCCCAGCGTTCCGGCGATCAGCGGCTTGCCGGGCTTCATCGCGATCTTCCAGAAATCGAGCCGCCCGCCCGCATCAACCAGCGCGCCGCGGACATGGTCATGATCGCCGACCGACGCGCCGCCGACGGTGACGATGACGTCGTGATGCCGCGCCAGATCCTTGAGAACCCCTGCCAGCGCCGCGCGGTCGTCGCGGACGTGGAGCGGCTGCACGGGCACGGCGACCTCGCCCGCGAGCATCGCGGCGAGCATCACGCCGTTGCTGTCGGGGATCTGGCCGGGGCCGAGCGCGCGGCCTGGGGCCACAAGTTCGTGGCCGGTGGTGAGGATCGCGACGCGCGGTCGGGCGCCGACGGGAAGCGTGCCCGCGCCGCTCATCGCCGCGGTGGCGATGGCGCCGGGCGTCAGCCATGAGCCCGCCGCGAGCAGCGCGTCGCCGGCCGCGAAATCGGCGGCGCGCGCGCGGATGTGGCGACCGCGGCTCCCCGGACCGTCGCCGGTCAGGACCAGCCGGTCGCCCTCGCGCGCGACATCCTCCTGCACGATCACCGTGTCGGCGCCGGGCGGGACGATCGCGCCGGTGAAGATGCGCAGCGCCTCGCCGACGCCGACCGCGCGGTCGGGCGCCGCACCCGCGGCGACCTCGCCGGTCACGGCCCACGGGCCGGGCAGGTCGTCGAAGCGGATCGCATAGCCGTCCATCGCCGACAGCGGCGCCGCGGGCTGGTCGCGCCCGGCGAGGACGTCGGCGGCGAGATAGCGGCCATGCGCTTCGGCAAGCGCGACCGTTTCGCCCGCGAGCGGCGCGCGCAGCCCGATCAGGCGCGCCTGCGCCTCCTCGACGGGCAAGAGCGCGCTCATTCGGCGCGCCAGTCGCCCGAGCGGCCGCCGCTCTTTTCGAGCAGGCGGACGTCGCCGATCACCATCGCGCGGTCGAGCGCCTTGGCCATGTCATAGAGGGTGAGCAACGCGACCGACGCGGCGGTCAGCGCCTCCATCTCGACGCCGGTTGGCCCGGTCGTCTGCGCGACCGCCGTGACGGCGATGCCATTGTCCTCCCACGCGAAATCCACGCCAACCTTGGTGAGCGCGAGCGGATGGCAGAGCGGGATGAGGTCGGCGGTGCGCTTGGCTGCCATGATGCCGGCGATACGCGCGGTGGAAAGCACGTCGCCCTTGGGCGCATTGCCGCCGCGGATGGCTTCGAGAGCCTCCGCCGACATGGCGATGCGTCCGCCGGCGACGGCGCGACGCTGCGTCGCGGGCTTGGCGCCGACATCGACCATATGCGCGGCGCCGCTGTCGTCGAGATGAGTCGGTTTGAGGGTCATAAGGGGAGCGAAGCAAGGGGCGAGGCGAAAGGCAAGGGGGACAGAGGAGGAATTGTCGGGGAACGGCCGGAATCCACCCCACACCAGCCGCACAAGGCTGACCTTTCCTGACCTTTGGACCGATTGCGCCGGGGCCGTGCCGACCGCTCCGCGCCCCGAAGCGGACATCCGGCGCCTAATCGTAAACGCACGCATCCAGCCCGTCGCGCCGGACCTGGCCGATGCGCGCGGCGATGGTGTTGCCATAGCGGCGCGTGAAGCCCGACGGGCTCACCGCCTCGCGCTTCCGGGGCAGCGGCAGGATGGCGGCGATGCGCGCCGCCTCGCGCGGGGTCAGCTTGGCCGCGCCCTTCTTGAAATAACGCCGCGCCCCCGCCTCGACGCCATAGGTGCCGATCCCCGTCTCGGCGACGTTGAGGTAAACCTCCATGATCCGCCTTTTGCCCCAGATCGTCTCGATCAGGAAGGTGAACCAGACTTCGGGCACCTTGCGGACATAGCGCGTCCAGCCGCTGCCCTGCCACAGAAAGACATTTTTCGCGGTCTGCTGGCTGATCGTCGATCCGCCGCGCAGCCGCTTGCCCCTGGCGTTGCGCTCGATCGCTTCCTCGATCGCCTCGGTGTCGAAGCCGCTGTGGCTACAGAATTTCCCGTCCTCCGCCGCGATCACCGCGCGGACCATGTTGCGGTCGATGTCCGACAGGCTGGTCCAGTCCTTGGTGATGCCGTTGCGGTCGGCCAGCATGGTGAAGGTCACCGGCGGCGGCACCACGGCATAGACGAGCACCCACAGCACCGAAAAGGCGATCAGCCATAACAGCCATTTGAGCGGACGGAGAAGCCAATGGGATTTACGGCGCCGGGTCGATTTCGCAGTGGGCATGATGGTTCATTAGCCGCTTGCCGACGCGCGGCAAGCGGCTGTTTGGTGTCGGGAGGGGCGTCAGGCCTTGGGCGGTTCGCCGCCCGGCCCGTCGCCATGCTTCTTGTCGCCGTCCTTCTTGTCCGTGGCGGCGTCGATCGCCTCGCCCGCCTTAGCGGCGGCGCCCCTGGCCGCGTCGGCGGCGTCGGACGCGAGCGAGCGCATCTTCGCCTCGGCTTCGGCTTCCTTGCCGCTCATCACGACCCACGCCATCGCCGCGGCGGCGATCAGCGCGAACAGGGCGAGCCAATATCCGATTTCCCAATTGACCTGGATCATCGCCATCGCCGCGCGGTCCATGTCGCCGCCGCCGCCGTTTTTCGCGGCCTCGGCCATGATCGCATCCTTGCTGTAGCGCCAGGTGCCGAGGAAGATCAGCACCAGCGCGGCGACCGACGTGCCGAGCACCAGCTTCGCCGCTTCGCGCCCGCGCGTGAAGAGCAGGAACAGACCTCCCGCAATCGCCAGCAGCGCCAGGATCAGCCACAGGTTCATCGCCGCGCCATCGCCCGCCGACGCCGCGCGCCCCATCGTCGTGACATTGCCAAAGGCAAGGCCAAAGCCCGTCGCTTCGGCGATCTTCTGTTCGGAGCAGCTGATCGTCATCCACGGCAGCAGGAAGGCGACGAGGGCGATGCCCTTGGGAATCCGGATCCATTTCCACATGCTGTTTCCCCCTCACGGTAAACGCGACCCGGCGGGCAGGCTAGCCGATTGTCTCGCCGAGTCAAATCGCCGGTTCAGGGGTCGAAGCGGATCACGGCATAGGGGGCGGGCAGGCCGTCGACGGGGCGTTGGGTTTCGGCGCGCCAGAGCTTTCCTTCCCCAAAATCCTCGCGGGTCGCATAGGCCCCCACAACACGCCCGGCGGCCAGCCGATAGGGCAGGCCTTCGCCGTCGAGCGGTGCGATGGCGTCGGCGACGTGGAAATGCAGGTGCGGCTGGGTGACATGGCCGGTCGCTCCGACCCGGCCGATGACCTGCCCTTTGCGAACGCGCTCGCCTTGCCGGACGGGGATGCCCGGCATCAGATGCTGGTAAAAGGCATAGCGGGCGCCGGGCAGCCGTTGGACGATCATCGTTCCCGTCTCGTCCTCGACGCTGGCGCGCGCTTCGGGGGCAGCCGGATCCTTGACGACCAGGATTTCGCCATCGGCGACCGCCAGCACGTCGGCGCCCGATCCGTCGGCGGCGACATCGCTCCCCGCCGAGGCGCGGTCGAACCCCGCCGCGGGCATCCAGTCGATCGCGTGGCGTCCGGGCAGGCGGACGCGCCCGCTGACGGCATAGGGATAGCGGCGATGGCCGTTATCGAGTTCGGGCAGCGCCACCGCGGCCCACGGCCCCCCGCGCAGCGGCGCGCCGATGTCGAGGTCGGTTGCGGGCTGCGGCGCGAAGGCGCCCCCCTCGATCGCGACCGGATCGCCCGGAGCATCCGCGCGTTGCGGCACCAGGCCGATCCGGTGGGTCAGCGGCTCCACGTCGCAGCGGCGCCACGGCACCGCGAGATAGAAGATCGCCCGCTGACCGGGGGCAAGGTCGTGCGCGCCGCCCGGCTGGGCGCCGATCCGCCGCATGACTCGGGCCGGGTCGATGCGGGCGATGATCGCGCCATCGTCAGCCGCGCGCAGCTCGACAGCGGTGACGGTCAGCGTCTGCGCGGCGAAATTGGTCGCATGAAGCTCGTAGACGAGCCGGTCCTCGCCGTCGATCCGCGCGACCGGCGGACTGTGCGGGACGGTGAGATGCAGCGACTGAAACGGCCGCACCTCGGCCATCGCGGGCGGAGCATCGGGCGCGGCGGAGAGGAGGAGGAACAAGAGGCTGAACGGCATAGACGGGTCTCCACGATGAAGGGGAGGCCGTCATGGTGGGAAAGGGCGCCGCGGACGATCGCCAATCGGCGAGCGGGACTATTCGCCCGGACGAGCGGGCCGGGGGTCGAGCAGCGCGGCGAGATTGTCCCGGAAACGACGGCTCAGCCGCAATTGTTCGCCGCCGATCAGCCGGACAAGCGCGTCGCCGCGCCCGATCGGCGCGATCTCGCGCACCCGGTCGATACGGATCAGCGCGCCGCGGTGGATGCGCGCGAACTCGGCGGCGGGCAGGCGCTGGCCAAGCGAGGTCAGCGATTCCTCGATCAGCATCGTGCGTCCCGCCGCATGGATTTCGGCATAGTCGCCCGCGGCCCCGATCCAGTCGATCGTGTCCGGCGGGATGCGCGTCAGCCGTCCGCGGCTGCGTATCTCGATGACGGCATCGGCGCGAGAGCCGTCCTCCCGCTGTCGGCGCGGCCAACGCGTCCAGGCGATCGTCAGTGCGACAACGCCCGCGTAAAGCATCGTGTTGGTGTCGAAATTGCGTACGAACATGATGTCGGCCATCGCGCCCCGCGTTGCGACGCGCGCGCTGCGATAGACGGGCCAATAGATCAGCCCGAACAGCAGGACGTGCGCGTAAACGGTGACGGGCCACAGCAGCAGATAGGCGGCGATACGCCCCCACCACGGCCTGATCCGGCGTTCGATGGCCAGCGCCGCGCCGACGACCGGCCAGCTGAGCAGCGCCCAGATCGAATAGATGGCCGCAACATAGCCGAGCGTCGGCCACCAGTCCTGCGCATGGCCGCGATACGCCGCGACGAAATAGCCTTGCCCGGCCTGTGCGAGCGCCACCAGCGTCCATGCCGCCAGCGTCAGGCCGCTCCATCCGGCGCGGGTAACGGGCGCGCGCGGACGGATCATCGTCGGGTGCCCGGCGCCGTGCCGCGTCAGGCGGTGAGGAGGCGCCGGTCGCCGGCGAGCTTCAGCATCGCCTTTTGCAGCTTTTCAAAGGCGCGCACCTCGATCTGGCGCACGCGCTCGCGGCTGACGTCGTAAAGCTGGCTCAAATCCTCGAGCGTCTTGGGATCGTCGGTCAGGCGGCGCTCGGTCAGGATATGGCGCTCGCGCTCGCTCAGCGTATCGAGCGCCTCGGTCAGCAGCTCATGTCGCACGTCGCGCTCCTGCGCCTCGGCGACGCGCTCGTCCTGCAACGGGCCTTCGTCGCCCAGCAGATCCTGCCACTGGCTGTCGCCATCTTCGCCCATCGGGACGTTCAGCGACGTGTCGCCGCCCATCGCCATGCGACGGTTCATGCTGACGACTTCTTCCTCGGTGACGCCGAGGTCGGTCGCGATCTTGGCGACATGTTCGGGGCTGAGGTCGCCGTCCTCGAAGGCTTCGAGATTGTTCTTCATCCGGCGGAGGTTGAAGAACAGCTTTTTCTGCGCCGCCGTGGTGCCCATCTTCACGAGGCTCCAAGACCGCAGGATGAACTCCTGGATCGACGCGCGAATCCACCACATCGCATAGGTGGCGAGGCGGAAGCCGCGTTCGGGGTCGAACTTTTTCACGCCCTGCATGAGGCCGATATTGCCCTCGCTGATCAGCTCGCTGACCGGCAGGCCATAGCCGCGATAGCCCATCGCGATCTTCGCGACGAGGCGGAGGTGCGAGGTGACGAGCTGCGCGGCGGCCTCATTGTCGCCATGCTCCTGAAAACGCTTGGCGAGCATATATTCCTGCTCGGGCGTCAGAAGGGGAAATTTGCGGATTTCGGCCAGATAGCGGTTCAGGCTCGCCTCACCGCCGAGCGCGGGCACCACTGCCGGAACATTGCTTTTGTTAGCCATGGAGAGTGTCTTCCCTAAAACCTGAAATCATCTTGCCGCGGTTGGCTCCGGCGGTCAAAATAGATTTTTATTCGAAACCTAAACGCGCAGTTCATCGATCAGTTCCCGCATGTCCGCTGGGAGTTCGCTGTCGAGCGCGATGCTGTTACCGGTCACCGGATGAATAAAGCCCAAATGGGCCGCGTGCAATGCCTGCCGCGCGAAATTGCAGGCCTTCAACACATCCGAAAGCGGCTTTCGGGCGCGACCATAGACCGGATCGCCGACCAGCGGATGGCCGATATGCGCCATATGGACGCGCACCTGATGCGTGCGTCCGGTCTCCAGCCGGCATTCGATCAAGGTCGCACCCTTGAGTGGCTCGATCGTGCGATAATGGGTGATCGCATGTTTGCCGCGGCCCGCGGCGACGACCGCCATCTTCTTGCGGTTGGTCGCCGACCGGCCGAGCGCGGCGTCGACGGTGCCGTTCGCGGGCATCGGGCGTCCGGTCGCGATCGCCAGATAGCGGCGGTCGATGCTGTGCGCGGCAAATTGTTTTGCGAGCCCTTCGTGCGCCTTGTCATGCTTGGCGGCGACGATCAGCCCGCTCGTATCCTTGTCGATGCGGTGGACGATTCCCGGCCGCGCGACGCCGCCGATGCCCGACAACTGCCCCGCGCAATGATGGAGCAGCGCATTGACCATCGTGCCGTCGAGATTGCCCGCGGCGGGGTGGACCACCATTCCCGCGGGCTTGTCGATCACGATCAGATGCTCGTCTTCATAGGCGATGACGAGGCCCATGTCCTGCGCGACATTGTGCGCGGGCAGCGTAGCGGGCAGGCGGATTTCGATCGTCGCAGGCGGCACGGTTTTCGCGGCGGGATCCCACAGGATTGCGCCGTGAACGTCGAGCACGCGGCCGCCTTTGATAAGGCTTTTCAACCGCTCACGCGACAGGCTGGGGAGCGCTTCGGCAAGCGCCCGGTCGAGCCGCAGCCCCGCCGCCGCGTCATCGAGCGTCACGGTCAGTATCTCGTCGTCCCCCAACATTGACGGGGATGTGTGTTTGGCGCGCCGATTTTCAAGGGACCGGGGCGTCGCGCGCGCCACCATTTCGTCATCCCGGCGCAGGCCGGGATCTCGCCCTCACAACCTGACGCACCGGCGAGATCCCGGCCTGCGCCGGGATGACGGCAAAATGGGGAAGGGCGAATGGCGGTGAAGCAGCCCGCATCGCGCTTGCCCTTTCCCCCCTGGCTGCACTAGGAGCGGCGCACGCCGGGTAAATCCGGCGGCTGCGCTGGGGAGCCTGTTCATCCATGTCCGACGACCGCGTCGATTTCGCCTCCATGCTGGCCTCGCGCCTGTGTCATGACCTGCTCAGCCCTGTCGGCGCCTTCGCCAACGGGCTCGAACTGCTCGCCGACGAGAAAGACCCCGAAATGCGTGCGCGCTGTGTCGAATTGCTCGAGCAGAGCGCGCGGACGTCGGCGAACAAGCTCAAATTCTTTCGTCTGGCCTTTGGGTCGGCGGGCGGTTTCGGCGAGCTCGTTCCGCCGGAGGAAGCCAAATCGGCGATCGAGGGGATCATCGGCGACCGCGCGATCACGCTCAACTGGATGATCGGCGCCGACCCGCTGCCCAAACCCGCGGTCAAGATCGTCCTCAACCTCGCGTTGCTGCTGATCGATGCGCTGGTGCGCGGCGGGCGGCTCGACGTCGGCTGTGAAAAGCAGGGAGAGGGCATCGAAATTGCGCTGCACGTCGAGGCCGAGCGCATCTTCCTCGACGCCGACGTTGAGCGCATATTGGCCGAGGGCGAAGACGCCAGCCCGATGACGTCGCGCACCGCACCCGCCGTGCTGGTGCAGGCGGTGGCGCGGCAGAGCGAGGGCAGGGTGATGCTGGCGCGCGAAACGCCGACCTCGCTGCTCGTCGGCGCGGTGCTGCGGGGGCGCGGGTAAAGCCACTTTTAACCATTGTCCGCCATGGTGTCGCCGCAAGTTTATGGGGCGCACCGATACGGCGATGGACGATCTGCTGAACGACTTTCTGGCCGAAACGGCCGAAATCCTGTCCGATGCGGGCGGGGCGATCGTCGCGTGGGAGGCGGACCCCGCCGACCGCGCGCAGCTCGACGCGATTTTTCGCCTCGTCCACACGATCAAGGGCAGTTCGGGCTTTCTGGCGCTGCCGCGCGTCACCGCGCTGGCGCACGCCGCCGAGGATGCGCTCGACCAGGTGCGTCGCGGCCACCGCGCCGCCGACGCCGCGCTCGTGTCGGGCGTGCTGGCGGTCATCGACCGGCTGAACGCGCTGTGCGCCGCGCTGGGGCAGGACGGCGCCGAGCCCGTCGGCGACGACAGCGACGTCATCGGCGCGCTGGCACGGCAGGAGGCGGGAGCGCCTGCGCCTGTCGAAGTGGCGGGTGTCCCGCTCCGCCGCGAAGAGGATGTCGGCGCCGACGTCAACGGTTGGCGGTCGATCCGCGTGCCGCTGCCCTTGCTCGACAGCGTGATGACCGGGGTTACCGACATCGTGCTGGCGCGCAACGAATTTGCCCGGATGCTGCGCGAATCGGGCGCCGACAGCGCGACGATCGCCGCGTTCGACCGCCTGTCCGATTCGATCGCCGGGATGCGCCAGTCGGTCAGCCAGATGCGGATGCAGCGCATCGACAAATTGTTCGCGCCGCTGCCGCGCATCGTCCGCGATCTGGCGCAGGAACTGGGCAAGAAGGTCGCGTTCCAGACGAGCGGCGGCGAAGTCGAACTCGACCGCGAGATGATGGAAAATATCCGCGATCCGCTGATCCACATCGTCCGCAACGCGATCGATCATGGCATCGAGACGCTGGACGACCGGGTCGCCGCGGGCAAGGATATTACGGCGACGATTTCGGTCGCGGCGCGCCAGTCGGGCAACCAGATCGAAATCGAGGTGCGCGACGACGGGCGCGGCCTGTCGCCCGACGCGCTGGTCGCGAAAGCGATCGCGTCGCGGCTGCTGACCGCGGCCGACGCCCGCGCGCTGTCGCCCAGGGAAAAGCTCGAGCTCATCTTCCGCCCCGGTTTTTCGACCGCGGCAAAGGTCACCGCGGTGTCAGGCCGCGGCGTCGGCATGGACATCGTCAAGGCCAATGTGGAGAAGATCGGCGGCATCGTCGAGCTGCGCAATGACGAGGGACGCGGGCTCGCCATCCTGTTGCGCGTGCCGATGACGCTGACGATCATTTCGGGGCTGATGGTGCGCGCGGCGGGGCAGTATTTCGCCATCCCGCGCGGCGCGGTGCGTGAAATCCTGCTCGAGAGCGGCGACACGGTGCGCGTCGACCGCGTCGGCGGCGGCGAGCTGGCGACGGTGCGCGGCGAACAATTCCCGCTGCTGCGCCTGGAGACCATTCTCGGCTGCGAATGCGGCAGCGACGATGACGCGGACGACCGCGCGCTGGTGATCGTGCGGCCGGGGCAGGGGCAAAGCTATGCGCTGAGCGTGGCGGCGATCCACGACCATGAGGAACTGGTGATCAAGCCCGCGGCGCCGATGATCATGGCGACGGGGCTTTATGCGGGGACGACGCTGCCCGACAACGGCCGCCCGGTGCTCCTCCTCGACGTGCAGGGGCTGCTCGCGGTCGCGGGGATCGACGCCAGCGAAGCGGGGCGCAGCAAGGACGGGCTGGCCGACGCCGAGGCCGACGCGCTGGCGACGCGCAACGCGACGCAGCTGCTGCTGTTCCGCGATCTGAACAAGCGGGTGCGCGGCATCCGCCTGTCGGTGATCGAGCGCGTCGAGGACGTCCCGGCGTCCGCGCTGTTCGAAAGTGCGGGCCGCGTGCAGGCGCAGATCGGCGAGGCGATTTTCCCGGTCCACACCGCCCAGCCGCCGGCCGGAGAGGGCAACATCAAGCTTCTCCGCCTCCACGACGGCCGATCGGTGCTGTGCTACCCGATCGCCGAAGTCATCGACATCGTTCGGCTGCCCGATGCGATCCAGCCATCGCCGACGCCGGGGTTGATCGCGGGCGTCGCACTGATTGGCGGCGAACCGGTCGAGCTGATCGACCCCTTCTGGCTGATGGAACAACAGGCCGTTCGCCCGGCCCCGTTGCCGCTGCGCGAACCGCTCTGCCATCTGGCCGACGACCATGACGGCTGGGGCGCCAATTTCCTGGCGCCGATCCTGCGCGGCGCGGGGTATCGCGTCACGCTCGCGGGCGAGACCGCCGACGAAACTCCCGACCTGCTGCTCTGCCTGTCGGACGAGAGCGAGCTTTGCGACCATGGCGCGGGCGAGGTGCCGGTGATCCGCCTGCGATCGTCGATCGAGGCGACGGCGCCCGACGACCAGAGCGTCTATCGTTACGACCGCGAGGCGCTGCTCGCCGCGATGCGCCGCCGCGTGGGGGGGGCACGGCCATGATGGAGAAACTCTATCTGATCGCCCGCATCGCCGACACGCGTGTCGCGTTGCGGAGCCGGACCATCCACTCGGTCGTGACCGTCGGAACGCCGGTCGAGGTGCCGGCCGCCCCGCCGCACGTCGCGGGGCTGTTCGCTCTGCGCAGCCGCGTTTTCACGCTGATCGATCCGCATGTCGTGATCGGCCTGCCTGCGGTCCCCGTCGTCGCCGGGCAAAGGGTGATCGTGATCGAAGTCGCCGAACATGGCTATGCGCTGCTTGCCGACGAGATCGAGGATGTCTGCTTCATCGAGGCACCCGAGACGCGCATCGCCGGAAAGCTGCTTCCGGGATGGGCGCGCGTCGCCGACGCGATGATCGAACATGACGGCGCTTCGCTGCTCGTCGTCGATCCGTCGCATCTCATTCATTTGCCCGGCCTAAAGGCGGCGTGAATCGTGCCGTTCATTAACGCGCTGCACACGTCTTGCCATTAGCGTGGCGATATGTCCGGGGGTCGGAGTTAATTTGATGTCGAAATCCTGTCTGGTCGTTGATGACAGCAAAGTCATTCGCAAGGTCGCGCGCCATATCCTTGAAAGCATGTCCTTTGCGGTCGAGGAAGCTGCCGACGGACAAGAGGCGCTGACCTATTGCCGAGCCAATCGGCCCGATGTGATCCTGCTCGACTGGAACATGCCGGTGATGAGCGGGATGGAGTTTCTGGGCGCGTTCAATGACCTGGATTACGGCCATGAGGAGCGCCCGCGGGTGGTTTTCTGCACCACCGAAAACAGCATCGACCATATTCGCGCCGCAATCGAGGCGGGCGCGGACGAATATGTGATGAAGCCGTTCGACCGCGAAACGCTCGAAGGAAAGTTGCAGCTCGTCGGCGTCGCCTGACGCAAAGGTCCGGTTCGATGGCGCTTGCGCAACCCCTGGCTCCCGACCCCGATCCGCCGACGCGGACGGTGCGGGTGATGCTGGTCGACGACAGCCTTGTCGTGCGCAGCATCCTTGAACGCATCGTCGAACAGCGGCCGGGTCTTTGCGTCTGCGCTTCGGTTGCCTCTGCAAAGGATGCGTTGGACTATCTGGCGCGCGAACCCGTCGACGTCGTCGTGCTCGATATCGAGATGCCGGGCATGAACGGGATCGACGCGCTGCCGCATATATTGGAACGGGCGGCGCGGGCGCGGGTGCTCATCCTGTCGTCGAACTGCGTCGAAGGTGGTCCCGCAGCGGTCGAGGCGCTGGCGCTCGGGGCGAGCGATACTTTGGCGAAGCCGGGACGCGGCAGTTTTTCGGGGCGCTTTGCCGAGGTGCTGACCGATCGCATCCTCACGCTGGGCAACCAGCAGGAGTTTCCCGCGCCCGTTCCCGTTGCGCAACGGCGGGCCCCTGCGCCGGTTTCGATGATCGTCGACACCGACCAGCCGATCGATTGCATCGCGGTTGCCGCTTCAACGGGCGGCATCCCGGCCTTTACCAATTTCCTCGCCCATCTCGATCCGCGGGTGACCGCGCCGATCCTGCTGACGCAGCATTTGCCCGACGCCTTCATGGCGTTCTACGCACGGCAGATCGGCATGATGACAAGTCGGCGCGTGCATGTCGCCGCGGCGGGAATGGCGGTCGAGCCGGGGCATATCTATCTGGCGCCGGGCGACGCGCATCTGCTCGTCGTCGCCAATGGCGCGCGCCGCGAAATCGCGCTCGACCGCCGCCCCGTCGACAATGGCTGCTGTCCGTCGGCCGACCCGATGCTCGATTCGGTTGCCGAAACCTATGGCAAGGGCGGCGTCGCGGTGATCCTGAGCGGCATGGGGCGCGACGGGGCGGTGGGCGCGGCGCGGCTGAAATCGGCGGGGGGCACGGTTTTTGCCCAGGCCCCCGAAAGCTGTGTCATCTGGGGAATGCCGGGCGCGGTGGCAAAGGCGGGGATCGCCGCGGCGACGCTCAATCCCGATGCGATTGCGCTGATGCTCGGCAGTTTCCTCTCTGGCCGGGCGCCGGGGCGCCACAAAGCATGATGGGGGCGAGCGCCAGCGAATCGGCCTATCGTGTGCTGATGGGGGTGCTCGAATCACGGACCGGCCAGACGCTGTCGCCGAGCCGCATCTGGCGCATCGAAATGTCGCTGAAGCCGGTGATGCAACGCCATGGCATCGCCGACCTCGATGCGCTCGTTGGCGCGCTTGTCACCGCGAACAGCCGTCAGCTGCTCGACGACACGGTCGACGCGATGTTGAACAATGAAACATATTTTTATCGCGAACATAGTGTGTTCGATGACATTGCTGCGACAGCACTTGAAAAGTTGCGTGCGATCAATGCCGAGCGACGGCGGCTCACCATCTGGCACTGCGGCGTTTCGACGGGGCAGGAAGCCTATTCGATGGCGATGCTGATCGCCGAACAGGGCGCGACATGGGCGGGCTGGCAGGTCGATATTGTCGGAACCGACGTCAGCCATCAGGCGATCGGCCGCGCGCGCGTGGGGCTGTTCAGTCAGTTCGAGATCCAGCGCGGCCTTCCCGTGCAGCGCATGGTGCGCTGGTTCGACCAGACCGAGAGCGGCTGGCTCGCCAAGGCGGATCTGCGCCGCCGGATCGACTTTTCGGTGCAGAACATGCTGACCGACCGGCCGCCGCTGGCCTCGCCGGCCGACCTCATCTTCTGCCGCAATCTGCTGCTCTATTTCTCGCTGCCGATGCGGCAGAAGGCGTTTGCGCGGCTGCGCGCGGCGGCGGCGCCGCAGAGTTTCCTCGTGCTCGGCGCGGGCGAAACGGTGCTGGGGCAAACCGACCAGTTCGTCGCCAGTCCGCGACTGCGCGGGCTTTACGAACCCGCCGACCAGCAGGCACGGCGCCTCGGTTCCGGGCGGCCGGTCGCCGCCTGACCTTGCTTTTTGTCCCCCGCTGGCGCAAGCGACGGACAGGCAGCCACAGGACGGGCCAAAAAGGCGCATGAGCGATTTTGTCGAACGCTGGTCTCCCAATTTCGACGAGCGCGCGCTGCCCGTTTCGATGATCGTCCTTCATTATACGGGCATGAAGACCGGCGCCGAAGCCATTGATCGGCTTGCCGATCCTGCGGCAAAGGTATCCGCCCATTATGTCGTCAGCGAGGATGGCCAGGTCACCCATATGGTGCCCGAGGACAAACGTGCGTGGCATGCGGGCAAGGCGCATTGGCGCGGCGTCAGCGACATCAATTCGGCGAGCATCGGGATCGAGATCGTCAATCCGGGACACGAATATGGTTATGTCCCCTTTCCTGAACCCCAGATCGCTTCGGTCGTGCGGCTCGTTCATCTGATCAAGGACCGTTATGCGATCACGCGCGGCAATGTCGTCGGCCATTCCGACATCGCGCCGACGCGCAAGCAGGATCCGGGCGAGCTGTTCCCGTGGGAAGAACTCGCGCGCCGCCGCCTCGCGCTGCCGCGCCCGACCAAGAAGCTGACCGATCCGCTGTGGACCGACGCGGGCTTCCTGCTCGCGCTCGAACGCTTCGGCTATGACGTGACCGACGGTTTTGCGGCGACGGTCGCGTTCCAGCGGCGCTTTCGCCCCGAACTGATCGACGGGACGATCGACGGCGAATGCCGGGCGATCCTGCTCGCGCTGCTGCTGCCGCAGCCCGAGGGGAATTGAGCGGCCGTTAGCGAGCGACAGCGCACCTTTGCTTCATCGTCACCCTGAACTTGTTTCAGGGTCCATGGCCCATTTGTTTCCTCCGGCGCAGTGCCCGATTAGAGGTCGGGCCATGGATGCTGAAACAGCGAGGCCATCGCCGCAGCCAGCATGACGGACGTATGGGACCGCTCCCCACCCCAAGGCGTCCTCCCACATTCGCTCGCCATCCCCCATCATTCGCGCTATATTGGGAGCGTGCCAGAGGGTCGGGCGATCGCCGCTTTCGCAAGGAAGGGGAGGAAAGTCCGGGCTCCACGGAAACCACGGTGCCGGATAACGTCCGGCGGCCCCCCCAAAAGGGGTCAGGGAAAGTGCCACAGAGAGCAGACCGCCAAAGGCTTCGGCCCGGCGAAAGGTGAAAGGGTGCGGTAAGAGCGCACCGCGCGGACGGTAACGGACGCGGCACGGCAAACCCCACCGGGAGCAAGGTCGAATAGGGATGGCACGGGAAACCAGGGCTGGTTCCGGCCCCGCCGTCCGGGTTGACTGCTTGAGCGGTCGGGTAACCGTCCGCCTAGAGGAATGATCGCCCATCCCCGGCAACGGGGTGGACAGAACCCGGCTTACAGACCCTCTGGCATCTCGCCCGACACCCGGCCGCGGGGAACCGCGCGGCAAAAGGCTGCGTTCTAAGGCGAAGCAGAAGGGAGACACGCGATGAAAGTCGTCGACGATCATGTCGAAGTGGACGAAACCGAAGCGAGCGGCGGAGTCAAAGGGCATAATGTCCGCTATGTGCTGGCGTTTTCGCTGATCGCCGTGGTGATCGTGTTGTCGGCGATCTGGATCATTCCGGTGCTGCTGCAACCCTGACGCCGCGGAGTTTCCGCTTTCCTACATCGGGTCGCTCCCTTACCGTCGTCCCGGCAGGTCGAAAAACGCTGGGTGGTGCGATTTCAGTGTGAAGTTGCGCAGATTTCTGCCGTTTTAGGTTTGGCGCCTCGCAGTGTCTAGGCGCGTGTCACGGGGGGTAAGCATGGGCGAGCGAATGCGCTTGGGCGCTTTTGGTGCGGCGGTTATGGCGGCCCTGTTCGGCGCACTTACCGCGTCCGCGCAAACTTCCCCATGCGGCGACGCGCCCCTGCGGGGCGACCGCGTCGCGCTGCTGATCGGCAACAGCGCTTATAATGATTGGGAATGGCCGTCGTTGAAGAATGCGGTCAACGACATCGATCATGTCTGTGCCGCGTTCCAAAAGGCCGGCATCGCGCCGCGGATCGTTCGCAATGCCGACATGGGCGCGCTCGACGCCGCGCTGACGCGCTTCGCGGCCGAAGCGGCGGGCGCGAAGTCGGTCATCCTCTATTATGCGGGGCACGGTTTTGAATATGGCGGGCGCAACTGGCTGGTCCCGATGGATGCGCCGCCGGCGACGCGCCGCGCCGATATCGAAAAGCGTTACCTGTCGATCGAGGCGGCGGTCGAGCGCATCGTTCCCGACGGCGCGTTCACGCTGGTCTTTGTCGATGCGTGCCGCACCGCCGAACCGGTCGTGCGAATCGCCGACGTCGACACCGCGCGCGGCGAGGCCGGATCGGCGCCGCTCGGCCTGCTCGACATCGCGCAGGGAGCCGTTTTCTATTCCACCGCAAAGGGACGCCCGGCGCTCGATTTCGCGCCGCCAGGGTCGCCGGTCAGCCCTTTTGCCGCGGCCGTGGTCAAGGAGCTGGCGATACCGGGGCTCGAGATCGGCGATTATTTCAAGGTCGTCTCGCGCGAAGTTTACAAGCGGACGCACGGAATGGAGCTGGGGCCGCAACAGCCCTTTCATTATGGCAGCTGGTTCGAGGATTATTATCTGGTCGCGCCGCCCGAGATACCGGTGCGGGCCGCACTGACCGGCGGAATCAGGCCGCTGGCGGCGCCGCCCCCGCCGCCATCGACGGCGGCCGTCCGCGGCACCGCCGCCGATCCGCTCGCCGACATTTCGCTCGACCGGCTGGCGATCGAGGACGAGCCGGTGCTGATCGCCGATGTGCTGTCGCGCCATCCCGCGGCGAAGCTCGTCGCGCTCGCCGACGGCGGCCATCCGCTCGCGCAGCAGCTGGTGGGCTATATGTTCTCGCTGGGGGTCGGGGTGAAGAAGGATGTCGCCCGCGCGCGCGCCTATCTTGAACAGTCGGCGGCGCAGGGGTTCCCGGCGGGGCAGCAGGAACTCGCCTATCTGCTTCTCGAAAATGATCCGTCGCCCGCCGACGTCAAGCGCGCCTATGACCTGTATGTCGCGGCGTCGAATGCAGGTTTTTCAAAGGCGAAGACGCACCTCGCCTATCAACTGACGGCGGGACGCTTTGGCCCGCCCGATTTTGCGCGGTCGCAGGCGCTCTATGCCGAGGCGGCCGAGAAGGGACATCCCGCGGCGATCTTTGCGCTCACCTTTTTTCCCGACACGCGCGCCGCGAACCTCGCGCGGCTTCGCGCCCTCGCCGACGCGGGCAATCCCGAAGGCAATCACTGGCTGTGCGAGGCGCATTTCGCCGACAAGACGCTGGCGGCGGCGATCGAGGATTGCGCCCTCGCGGCGCGCGCGGGCTTCGCGGGATCGCGGGCGATCCTGGCGCATGCCTATGCCAAGGGAACGGGGGTTGCCGCCGACGCCCGCGAGGCGGCGCATTGGGCGCGGCTGGCGCGCGACCTGCCCGAACTGCGCAAGGATCAGCGCGAGCTGATCGCGGGCATCGGCGGGTGACGCTCACGGATAGCGGATCGCGATCACTTCCCATAATTTCGGCCCCGCGGGAAGCTGCACCGTCCGGAGATCGCCGACCGCGGCGCCGCGCAGTGCGCGGGCGAGCGGACTGTTCCAGCCGATCCGGCCTTCGCCCGCCTCGGCCTCATCGTCGCCGACCAGCGTGACGGTGCGCCGCGCATCGTCGTCATCGGCCAGCTCGACCGTCGCGCCGAACCAGATGCGGCTCTTGTCGGGCTGCTCGGCGGGGTCGACGATGCGCGCGGTCTTCATGCGGCGCGCGAGGAAGCCGAGGCGCCGGTCGATTTCGCGAAGGCGCTTGCGGCCATAGATATAGTCGCCATTCTCGCTGCGGTCGCCATTGCCCGCTGCCCAGCTGATGACCTCGACCAGCTTCGGTCGCTCCTGCCCGAGCAGCGCGTCATATTCGGCGCGCAGCGCGGCAAAGCCCGCGGGGCTGATGATGTTCGTTTTATCCGCCGCCATCCGTCCAGAACCTATATCGTCGTCCCGGCCTGCGCCGGGATGACGACCATGAGGGAGCATCAACCCGGCGTGCGCTTGCCGAGATAGAAGCTCAGCGGCGCGTTGGGCAGCGTCTTGCCGTCGCGCAGCGTGTCGTAGACGACGGCATTTTCCAGCACGCGCTGGACATAGTTTTTCGTCTCGAAGATCGGGATCGCCTCGATCCAGTCGAGGATGTCAATCGCGCCGGTGCGCGGGTCGCCGTTGGCGCGCAGCCATTTGTTCACATTGCCCGGCCCGGCGTTATAGGCGGCGACCGCGAGCGGATAGCTGCCGCCATAATAGCGCAGCATCTGCTGAAAATAGGTCGAACCCAGCGTCATATTATAATTGGTGTCGGTGGTCAGCGCGCCGCCGTCATAGCTGAGGCCCAGCTTGCCCGCGACTTCGCGCGCGGTGCCGGGCATCAGCTGCATCATCCCGCGCGCGCCGGCGTGGCTGATCGCGGCGCGGTCGAACTGGCTTTCCTGGCGCGTGATCGCGTGGATGAAGGTCCAGTTATTCTCATGCCCCGCGGGGATGCGCACGGTCGGGAAGCCCGAAACCTCCACCGCGTCGAGGCTGTTCGCCTGCGCGCTGCGGCCGATCATCACGCCGAGGTCCGGGCGGCCGATCTGCGACGCGAGCCTGCCTGCGAGCACATGGTCGGCGGGCGTGCTCGCCCGTTGCGCGAGCGCGCGGAGGAAGAGCGACTGCTCGCGCCACGCGCCGATTTCGCCAAGCGCGCGCGCGGCGCGGACCAGCCGGTCGTCCTCGAACGCGCGCTGCTCGTCGGCGCTGATCTCGATGGTCGGGTTCGGCGTCGGTTTGGGTTGCGGACGGCCCAGCCGCTCGAGCGCCAGCTGGCCATAGAATTGGTCATAATGTTGCGCGGCATCGGCGAAATGTGCGTTCGCCGCCGCACGGTCGCCCGCGGCGAGCGCGGCGCGGCCCGCCCAGTAGAATCCCTTGGTGCGCGTTTGCGCCGAGCGCGCCGCCTCGCCATAGGCACGGAAGAGCTTTGCGGCCTCGGCGGGGCGGCCGAGATCCTTGAAGGCGAGCTGCCCCGCCAGCCAGGCGAGCGACGTATAATCGTCGCGCACGCCGAGCGGGGTTTCGCGGACCAGGGTGCCGGGCGGCAGCGCGTCGCCCAGCTGGCGCGCGATATTATAGGCGGTGAGCTTGTCGCCGCCGCTCTCGGCGAGGCGTGCGTTGGTGAGCAGGGTTTCCAGCCACTCCTCGGCGTCGGTCGGCGCGCTTGTCAGCGACCGGGGCGCGGCGAGCAGCGCGCGGGCTTCGCCGACGCGGCCCGACGCACGCAGCCAGGTCGCCTTGTCGGTGATATAACCGGGGTCGGTGCGGACCAGCGACGGATGGACGCTTTCGACCGCCGAGGCCTGGAGCGCGGCATCGACCGCGCCGCTGCGCATCGCGAGGCGCGCGGCAAAGATCGCGCGCTTTTCGGGCGACGTATAGCCGAGCTGGCGGCTGGCGGCCGAGGTTTCCCCCATCCACAGCAGCCTGTCCATGCGCGCGTCATGGTCGGCGAGCGTCAGCGCGCCGGGGAACATGCCGAGCACGCGGCTGGTTTCATAATCGTCGAGCGGTCCGCTGGTCCACGCGCGGCGCACCGCGGCATGGGCTTCCTGGCGCCGACCCGAGGCGTTCAGCGCCATCGCCATGCGCAGGTGGCCGCTGGCGGTCTGCGGCGGATAGGCGGCGAAATAGGCAAGCGTGCGCGCGGGATCGAAACTGTCGAGCGCGATCGCCTTTTCAGCGCGCAGGCGCAGCTTGTCCGTATCGGGCCAGCCCTTGTTCGCCATCAGGAAACGCGAGAGCTGATCGAAGGACGCGCCGCTGTTCGCGGTGAGGCGGCGCCATTCCAGCACCGCTTCGCCGACCATATTGGGAGCGGGCGGGGGCCCCGATACCGAGGCCAGTCCCATCTGGGCGCGATACCAGGCCATTTGTTCGGGGGTAAGCTCGCTGGCGATGGCGGCGGTGGGAAAGGCGAGCGCCAGCGCGAGAGCGAGGCGGGAGAGGGAAGATATCGACAACATGGCGGTCATCGTAACGCCAAACTCCTTGCGGGTCGCTGAATAGACGTCCAATAGCGGCGCGCAGCCCGGATTCTATCGGGTCGGCCATGTCCTTGTAAAGGAGCGGAGCATGTTTTCGGGTTCCATTCCCGCCTTGGTGACGCCATTTCGCGACGGGGCGTTCGATGCGCCCGCCTTTGCGCAGCTTGTGGATTGGCAAGTCAAAGAAGGATCGAGCGCGCTGGTGCCGTGCGGGACGACGGGCGAAAGCCCGACGCTGGGATTTGACGAACATTATCGCGTGATCGACTGCTGCATCGAAGCGGCGGCGGGGCGCGTGCCGGTGATCGCGGGTTGCGGATCGAACGACACCGCGACCGCGATTCGTCACATGCGCCACGCGCAGGCGTCGGGCGCCGATGCGGCGCTGATCGTCGCGCCCTATTACAACCGGCCGAGCCAGGACGGGATGGTCGCGCATTTCAAGGCGCTGGCCGATGCCAGCGACCTGCCGATCGTCGTTTATAACGTCCCCAGCCGCACCGTCGCCGACATCAGTGCCGAAACGATGAGCAGGCTGGCCGAGATCCCGACCGTCGTGGCCGTCAAGGATGCGAGCGGCGACCTTGCCCGCGTGACCATCCACCGCGCAGGAGCGGGGCGTGATTTCTGCCAGCTGTCGGGCAACGACGATCTGTGGTTGCCGCACGCGGCGATGGGCGGCGCGGGGTGCATTTCGGTCACCGCCAATGTCGCGCCGCGCCTCTGCGCCGATTTCGCCGCCGCCTGCGCCGCGGGCGACTGGACGCGGGCGCTGATGCTCCACGAGCGGTTGTTCGCGCTGCACAAGGCGATGTTCTCCGACACCTCGCCGGGGCCGGTCAAATATGCGCTGTCGCGCGTCCATGACTGGTTTTCGCCCGAAGTGCGCCTACCTATCATCCCGGCGTCCGCCGCATCGCGCGCGACCGTCGATGCCGCATTGTCGTCGGCAGGAGTGATTTAAGCTTTCGTCATGGCCCGTCCGCAGTCCGCCGCCGAGTTCGACAAGAAAAAGATCGTCGCCGAGAACCGGCGCGCGCGCTTCGATTATGCCATCGAGCAGGTTTTCGAGGCGGGGATCGCGCTGCAGGGCACCGAGGTCAAGTCGCTGCGCTTCGGCGAGGGGACGATTGCCGAAAGCTATGCCGAGGTGAACGGCGGCGAAGTGTGGCTGATCAACGCCAATATCCCTGAGTTCAGCCACGGCAATCGTTTCAATCACGAGCCCAGGCGGCCGCGCAAGCTGCTGCTCAATTGGCGCGAGATCAACAAGCTGCACGCGGGCGTGATGCGGCAGGGGATGACGCTCGTGCCCCTCAGCGTCTATTTCAACAGCCGCGGCCGCGCCAAGGTCGAACTCGCGCTCGCCAAGGGCAAGAAGGCGCACGACAAGCGCGAGTCGATCAAGGAACGCGACTGGAAGCGCGACAAGCAACGACTGCTGAAGGACCGCGGATGAGCGGCGGCACGCCAAAGGATAGCAAATCCCGCGACAAGGCCGCGGTGATGAACTGGATCCGCCGCAATTCACCGACGCGCGAGGAACTGCTCGCGAGCCGTTTCGTCAAGCCGTTTGCCCATAGGGTCGCGCACAGCCATTTGTGGCGCTTCACGCGCACCTCGGTGCCGCGCGGCACGGCGCTCGGCCTGTTTGTCGGCATTTTTTTCCTCATTCCCGGCGTCCAGATTCTGGGCGTCGCGCTGCTCGCGTTGCCGGTGCGTGCGAACATTCCGATCGGCGCGGCGATGACCTTTTTGTCGAACCCGGTGACGACCCCGTTCATCATCCTCGCCTCGGTATGGCTCGGCGACTGGCTGTTCGGGCTTCAGGCGAACAGCGCGACCTTTTCGGCGATGATCGAGCATGGCGCATCGGCGGGCGAGTGGGTGCGCTGGACCTTTTCGGACGCCGCGCCGGCGATGCTCGCGGGGCTGTTCGTGATTTCCGTCGTCGCGGCGGCGGTCGGCTATGTGCTGGCCGCGATCTTCTGGGACAATTGGATTCGCCTACGCTGGCGGCGCAAGCTGGCGCGCGCACGCGACCAACGACATGAGGCATCGACGAGCGACACGGCGGCTGGTTGAACCGGCCCTTCGCAGGCGTATAGCTGATCCATCGCCGACCCGTTCCGCACCGACGCGGCACGGGTTGCCGCTTCATTCTGATAACCGGGGAATATCATGATCCACCTGCCCAAGACTTCGCGCCTGATGGCGAGCGCCGCGCTCGGCGCGCTGATGCTGACCGCCGTTCCGGCGGCGGCCGAGGAAAAGCCCGCAGCGGCGTCCGCCGCCGCGAGCGCTGCGAAACCCGAACTCGGCACCTTCGGCTTCGACCTTTCGGGCATGGACAAGAGCGTCCAGCCGGGTGACGATTTTTACGCCTATGCCAACGGCACCTGGGCGAAAAATACCGAGATCCCGGCCGACAAATCGAACTTCGGCATGTTCACCGTGCTGGCCGATCTGTCGCAGACGCGCACGCAGGAAATCCTGGAGGCGGCCAGGACCGATCCGAACAGCATGATCGGCCGCGCCTATGCCGCCTATCTCGACGCGGCGACGGTCGAGGCCAAGGGCCTGGCGCCGATCGAGCCGTGGCTGAACCAGATCCGCACCGTCGACAAGGCGGGGCTGGCCAGGCTGCTCGCCGAGGCCGACCGCAACGGAGTGCGGCATTTCTTTGGCGGCTATGTCGGGCAGGACGACAAAAATCCCGACGTTTACATCTACACGATGTTCCAGGGCGGCATCGGCATGCCCGACCGCGATTTCTATCTGAAAGAGAATGAGCGCAATACCAGGCTCCAGGCCGCCTATCTGAAGCATCTCGAAAATGTGCTGACGCTGGTCGGCGAGGCGAACGCCGCGGCGCGTGCGCAGGCAATCTATGATTTCGAGAAGCAGATCGCGACCGTCCACTGGGACAAGAATGACAGCAGCGACGCCACCAAAGTCTATAACAAGATGACGATCGCCGAGCTGGCGGCCGCGGCGCCTGGCTTCGATTGGCAGACCTTCATTCGCGGCATCGGCGTCAAGGAGGATTCGCTGCTCGTGTCGCAGCCGAGCGCCTTCACCGGCGAAGCGAAGCTGCTCGCCGAAGCGCCGATCGGCGTCATCCGCGACCTGCTGATCGTCCGCAGCCTCGATGGCTTTTCGGACGTGCTGCCCGATGCGGTCGCGCAGGAAGCCTTCTCCTTCTATGGCACCGCGCTGTCGGGCACGCCGCAGATGCAGGAACGCTGGAAGCGCGCGGTCGATTTCACCACGAACAATATGGGCGAGGCGGTCGGCCAGGATTATGTCGCCAGATATTTCCCGCCCGAAACCAAGGCGGCGATGGACCAGCTCGTCAGGAATGTGCTGGCGGCGATGGGCGACCGCATCGACGGGCTGAGCTGGATGCAGCCCGAAACCAAGGTCAAGGCGAAGAAGAAGCTTGCCAATTTCACGACCAAGATCGGCTATCCCGACCGCTGGAAGGATTACAGCAAGCTGGAGATCAAGGCCGACGACCTGTTCGGCAACGCGCTGCGGTCGAACCAGTTTGCGCACGACGACAATATCAGCCGCCTCGGCGGGCCGATCCGCCGCTGGGAATGGGGCATGACCCCGATGACGGTCAACGCCTATGCCAATTTCGGCATGAACGAGATCGTCTTTCCGGCCGCTATCCTGCAACCGCCCTTTTTCGATCCGCACGCCGACCCGGCGATCAACTATGGCGGCATCGGCGCGGTGATCGGCCATGAGATCAGCCATCATTTCGACGACCAGGGCGCGAAATATGACGAGACGGGCAAGCTCGCCGATTGGTGGACCCCCGCCGACGTCGCGGCGTTCGAGGCGGCGGGCAAGGCATTGGTCGCGCAATATGACGCCTATGAAGTGCTGCCCGGCGAAAAGCTCGACGGCACCTTCACGCTCGGCGAAAATATCGGCGACCTTGCCGGCCTGACCGTCGCCTATGAGGCGTATAAGAAGTCGCTCGGCGGCAAGGAGGCGCCCGTGCTGGACGGCCTGACCGGCGACCAGCGCTTCTTCCTCGGCTGGGCGCAGGTGTGGCGGCGCAATTACCGCGAGCAGAATCTGTCGCAGCGGATCACCACCGATCCCCACGCGCCCTCGATTCAGCGGACTTGGGTCTCGCGCAACCTTGACCCTTGGTATAAGGCGTTTCAGGTTAAGCCCGGCCAGAAGCTGTACCTGACACCCGAAGAGCGTGTCCGCATCTGGTGACAAAACGATAGAAAGTCCGTGATTTGACCGCGCAAAGCCTGCCCTCCGCTGATGGTGACGTCATCAGGGGGGCGGGCCCTGCCGGGACGATCGCGCCGCCCACCGACTTGTCGCGCGTCGATCTGGCGCTGCTCGTCGGGCTGGCGCTCGTGTCGGCCGCGCTGCTGTTCTGGGCGACGGGCAGCGCGATCCTTGCCGCGGGTTTTGCTGCGGGCCTGGCGGTGGCGGCGGGCGGCGTGGTGCTGGCGCGCCGGCTGTTCCCCGCGGCGACGCGCGGCGAGGCGGCGGCGCCCGACTGGACGATATTGCGTCAGGCGGTCAATCACGACGATATCGCGATCGCCGTCACCGATCGCGCCGGGCGGATGGTATGCGCCAACGACCTGTTCGCGACATGGATGGGCGGCTTTGTCACGCCGCCGGGCCTGCCGCTCGACGGCCGCGGCGCCGAGCTTTTGAAGAACGCCGGGCGCGCGGCGTGGCGCGACGGCGAAGGGCGCGCCGACGATATCGCGATCGGCCCCCTGCAATTGCGCGCGCAGGTGACGCGCACCGGGCAGGCCGAGGATTATCTCGTCTGGCGCTTTGCGGCCGTCGAGCGCTTCGATTTGGTCGCCGAACTCACCCGACATCTCGGCGGCCCGGTGGGGCGCACGCTGGGTCATGCCGGGGTGATGGCGGCGCTGGTCAACCATGAGGGGCGGCTGCGCGCGGCGAACGAGGCCTTTCTGCTGCGTGCGCTGGGCGAGGATGACGCGCGCCATTTCGCCGGGCGCGACGTTGCGCCGATGCTGCGGCTCGATGATGGCGGCGCGCTCTATTTCGCGCGCGAGGGCGATCGCGCGACGCCGGTGCGGCTGATCCAGATCCCGCTGGCGCCCGCCGACAGCACGACACCCGTGCTGCTCGCGATGCTCGACGAAGAGATGGGACCGGCCGACCGTGGCACCGCGCAAACCTATGTCGAGACGCTGCTGTCGCTGCTGCCCTTCGGGCTGGCGCTGGTCGATCGCGACGGGCGCTTTCTGTACATGAACCGTGCGTTCGTCCGCGCGGCGAACCTGCCCGACGGCAAGAAACCGCGCTATCCGGGCGACATCGTGGTCGGCGAGGACAAGGGGCCGCTCGCCGACATGATCCGCCGCCACAGCAGCGGGCAACAGGTGGGCGGCGACCTGTCGATCCGGCTCGCGGGGCAGAGCGGTGAACCTGTGTCGATGCGCATCGTCGGCGTGCGCGGCCTCGGCGAAGCGGCGGTGCTGCTCAGTCTCAAGGATTCGAGCGAGGAATCGCGGCTGAAGCGCCAGGTCGCGCAGGCATCGAAGATGCAGGCCGTGGGTCAGCTCGCGGGCGGCGTCGCGCATGATTTCAACAATATCCTGACCGCGGTGCTCGGCGCGTGCGACCTGATGCTGATGCGCCACACACCCGGAGACAGCGACTATGACGACATTCAACAGATCCGCAGTAACGCCAATCGCGCGGCCAGCCTGACGCGGCAATTGCTCGCTTTCTCGCGGCAACAGACGTTGCGCCCGCAGATTTTGCAGCTGCCCGACGTGATTTCCGAAGTGTCGCACCTCTTGAAGCGCCTGATCGGCGAGACGGTGCAACTGTCGGTGCACCATGGCCGCGGCCTTGGCGCGGTGCGCGCCGACCCCGGCCAGCTCGAACAGGTCATCATCAACCTGGCCGACAACGCGCGCGACGCGATGCCCGGCGGCGGGACGCTGACGATCGAGACCTATCCGGTGTCGGCCGCCGATGTGCGCCAGATGGGCAATGAGTTCATGCCGCCCGCCGATTATTGCGCGCTCAAGGTCAGCGACACGGGCACGGGCATTCCCGCCGATATATTGCCCAAGATTTTCGAGCCCTTTTTCACGACCAAGGATGTGGGCAAGGGAACGGGGCTGGGATTGTCGACCGTTTATGGCATCATCAAACAGTCGGCGGGTTTCATCTTTGCCGACAGCCAGCCGGGCGAGGGCACCAGCTTCACCATCTACCTGCCGGTTCACCGCGTCGCGGGCGAGGCTCCGGCAGTGCCGCAGCCGACCGCAAAGGCCAAGAAGAGCCAGTGGGGCAGCGGGACGATCCTGCTCGTCGAGGATGAAGATATGGTGCGCGCGGTCGCGGAACGCGCACTGGCCCGCGCGGGTTATACCGTCGTCACCGCCGCGCAGGGCGAGGAGGGACTCGAACGCTTTGACGAGTTGGAGAAGGTCGATTTGGTCATCAGCGATGTCGTGATGCCGACGATGGATGGGCCCGCGATGGTGCGCGCGATGCGCGCCAGGCGCCCCGGCCTGCCGGTGCTGTTCATGTCGGGCTATGCCGAGGAACAGCTGCGCCAGTCGATCGACATCGACGACGTGTCCTTCCTGCCCAAACCCTTTTCGGTCGCACAGCTCGCCGAGGCGACGTCGGCAGCGCTCGACGAGGCGGCGCATCGCGGGGGACAGGATGGCTGATCCGCGCATCCTGATCGTCGAGGACGATGTGCTGATCGGCATGATGCTGGTCGACATGTTCGACGCGCTCGGCCTGCCCGAACCCGCGCAGGCGACGGGCAAGGACGAGGCGCTGGCGCTGATCGCGTCCGAGCCGCTCGCGGGGGCGCTCGTCGACATCAACCTCGGCGAAGAAAAGGGCTGGCCCGTCGCCGACGCGCTCGCCGCCATGGGAATACCTTTCGCCTTCACCTCAGGCGGCGGCGATGTCATTCCGGCCGCACACGCGGGCCGCCGGTTGATTAGCAAGCCGTTCCGGATCGGCGATATCGAGGCGGCGCTGCGGGAGTTCGGCGCGTAGCGCAAATATATCGTTCCCCTCTTGTTCCCATAGAACAAATGTGGCACACGGGTCCGGCGTTGCGATGCGTCCGCGGTCGCTCTAGAGCAGGAAAGGACGGCAAATGGCCGGACAATTGTCACTCGTCGAATCGGGGAAATCAGTGAACGGAACGGACAGGCAGAAGGCGCTCGACGCCGCATTGGCGCAGATCGACCGCGCCTTCGGCAAGGGCTCGGTGATGAAGCTGGGGTCGAAGGAAGCGATGCAGGTCGAGGCGATTTCGACCGGGTCGCTCGGCCTCGACATCGCGCTGGGCGTCGGCGGCCTGCCGCGCGGCCGCGTCATCGAAATCTACGGCCCCGAAAGCTCGGGCAAGACGACGCTGGCCCTGCATTGCATCGCCGAAGCGCAGAAGATGGGCGGCACGGCGGCGTTCGTCGATGCCGAACATGCGCTCGACCCCGTCTATGCGCGCAAGCTGGGCGTCGACATTGACGAACTCATTGTGTCGCAACCCGACACGGGCGAGCAGGCGCTTGAGATCGTCGATACGCTCGTGCGCTCGAACGCGATCGACGTGCTCGTCGTCGACTCGGTCGCCGCGCTTGTGCCGCGCGCCGAGATCGAGGGCGAGATGGGCGACAGTCACGTCGGCCTGCAGGCGCGGCTGATGTCGCAGAGCTTGCGCAAGCTCACCGGCTCGATCAGCCGCTCGCGCTGCATGGTGATCTTCATCAACCAGCTGCGCATGAAGATCGGCGTGATGTACGGCAACCCCGAAACCACGACCGGCGGCAATGCGCTCAAATTCTATGCCTCGGTCCGCCTCGACATCCGCCGCACCGGCCAGATCAAGAATGGCGACGAGATCGTCGGCAACACCACGCGCGTCAAGGTGGTGAAGAACAAGGTCGCGCCGCCGTTCAAGCAGGTTGAGTTCGACATCATGTACGGGCAGGGCATTTCCAAGATCGGCGAGATTCTCGATATCGGCGTCAAGGCCGGGCTGGTCGAAAAATCGGGTGCCTGGTTCAGCTATGACTCGATCCGCATCGGGCAGGGCCGCGAGAACGCCAAAAACTTCCTGACCGAAAATCCCGAACTTCGCGAACGGCTCGAAGCCGCGATCCGCGGCCGCACCGACGCGGTCGCCGAAGAAATGATGGCGGGTCCCGACGACGACGCGGGCGACGACATCTGACGATCGTCCCGCTGGTTCGCGCGTTTGTGCGACCCGGTGGGCAAACGGCGGCGGGCCTCGCGGCCTCCTTGTAGCCGCGGACACCTGCATGCCCCTCTCCCCCGCGGGTGGGCCCGCCTGCCGTTGATCGGTCGTCTGGTACGTTATTTGTTGAGTGTGCACGATAAGGCGGCTTTGGGGTGGGGAGCAGCCCTATAACTCCGTCATGCTGAACTCGTTTCAGCATCCATGGCCTGCCCATTAATTCCACGCAGCGCCGAACGAAACGACTGGGCCATAGACCCTGAAACAAGTTCAGGGTGACGATGATTGATAGGTCCGCAACCGGTCGTCTGCCGCCATCGGCATGACGCAACCCGTTCGGCGCCGACGCGATCCTCGGCGGCGGCGTCTTGCGCGCCCGTCGGCAACGGCTACAGATGGTCCATGCCCGCGATCCGCCTCTTCGGCCTGCCGACCGATATCAACAGCAGCTTCGAGCGCGGCGCGGCGGCTGGTCCGGCCGCGATCCGCGCGGCGCTGTGGAGCGACCGCGGCAATATGGCAAGCGAGCTTGGTGGTGAAATCGGCACCGACATCGCCTTCGCCGACGATGGCGACCTGCCGCTCACCGAACGCACCGCTGAGGATGACGCCGCGATCCGCCGCCATGTCGCGATGCTGTGCGAGGATGGCGAGGTGCCGCTGGCGCTCGGCGGCGATCATGCGGTGACCTTTCCGCTCGTCGAGGCCGCCGCGACCTGTTTCGGGCCGCTCAACATCCTGCACATCGACGCGCACCCCGACCTCTACGCCGATTTCGGCGGCAACCCGCGCAGCCATGCCTCGCCTTTTGCGCGCATCTGCGAGGCGGGTCATGCGGCGCGGCTCGTGCAGGTCGGCATCCGCACGCTCACCCGCCATTGCCGCGAGCAGGCGACGCGCTTCGGGGTCGAGGTCATTCCGATGGCCGATTTCAGCCCCGATCGCGTCCCCGTCCTCGAAGGCCCGCTCTATATCTCGATCGACCTCGACGGGATCGATCCGTCCGAGGCGCCGGGCGTCGCGCACCCCGAGCCCGGCGGGCTGACCGCGCGCGAAGTGCTGGCGGTGCTGCACAAGCAGACCGCGCCGATCGTCGGCGCCGACATCGTCGAGCATCACCCCGGCCGCGACGTCGGCGGCGTCACCGCGATCCTCGGCGCCAAGCTGGTGCGCGAAGTCGCGGCGCTGATCGACCGCAACGGCCGCTGCCAGACCTGATTCTTTGAGGAGAAGATCATGACGCTGATCGTCCACCATCTGAACAACAGCCGCTCGCAGCGCATCCTGTGGCTGCTCGAGGAAATCGGCGCGCGGTACGAGATCCGATTTTACGACCGCGATCCGGTGACCAACCTCGCGCCGCCCGAACTCGTCGCGGTTCATCCGCTCGGAAAGTCGCCGGTGATCGAGGATGACGGCCGTGTGGTTATCGAATCGGGCGCGATCACCGAATATCTGTGCGAGCGACACGGCGGCGGGCATCTCGTCCCCGAACGCGGCACCGACGATCATGTCCGCCATCTCGAATGGCTCCATTTCGCCGAGGGTTCGGCGATGACGCCGATCCTGCTGCGCATTTATACGGCGCGGCTCGGCGAAGCGGCGGCGCCGCTCGAACCGCGGATCAGTCAGCAGCTCGATTCGCATTTCTCCTATATGGAAAGCCGCATCGGCGACGGCGGCCATTTCATCGGCAACAGCCTGTCGGCGGCCGACATCATGCTGAGCTTTCCGGCGGAGATCGCCGTCATGCAGGGCATGGCGCCGCGCTATCCCAGGCTCGCGGCCTTTGTGAACGCCTGCCACGCGCGTCCCGCGTGGCAGCGCGCGCGAGAGAAGGGCGGCGCTTATTATGGCTATTGAGGGGCGTGGGCTGGCGCTCGCGGTATCGGCATTTCTGGCCTGCACGGCCACGGCGCAAACGCCGCTCCTCGGCCCCGACCTCGAGCGCGAGGTCAACGTGGCAGCGGGACGGATGTTCGAGCCGACACCAGCGGATGAAACTGCTGCGATGGACCGTTTCGCCGCCTATACGATGGCGCTGGCCCGGCGCGACTTCGACGCGGCCTATGCCATGCTGCGCCTGTCGTTTCAGGCGTCGAGTCCGCGGCTCGAATGGGAGATGAATATTCGCAAGCGCCCGGTGCTGTGGGCCGACGGGACGCTGCGCGTGTTGCGGCTGAGCTGGTACGCGGACCCGGCGGGCCAACCACCGGGCCTCTATGCGGCGTTTGACTTCCGCGGCGACCGGACGGATGGCACCATGGATTGCGGCTATGTTGCCGTCCATCGCGCCGGACCGGACGCGTCCTTCACCATTGTCCGGACCGACACGACCGAAGTGCCGCCGCAATTCATGGAAGACGGCGTGCCCAAGGCCGATGTGCTGCGCCAGCTGCCCTGCTATCTGGGCAAGGGAATCGCGACGGCCTTCTGACCGGCGCTGCCGATCGGCGTCATCGCGACGAAGCGGCTTGTCGCACCGCCGCAAAATGCCTAATTCGCGCGCATGACATCGACCAACGACATTCGCCGCTCGTTCCTCGACTATTTCGGGGGCACGGGGCACCATATCGAACCGTCGGCGCCGCTGGTGCCGTATAACGACCCGACGCTGATGTTCGTCAACGCAGGCATGGTGCCGTTCAAGAATGTCTTCACGGGGCTGGAAAAGCGCCCCTACAGCACCGCCGCCTCGTCGCAGAAATGCGTGCGCGCGGGCGGCAAACACAATGATCTCGACAATGTCGGCTATACGGCGCGCCACCACACTTTCTTTGAAATGCTGGGCAATTTTTCCTTTGGCGACTATTTCAAGGAGCAGGCGATCGACCATGCGTGGACGCTGATCACCAGGACCTGGGGGCTGGCGCCCGAGAAGCTGACCGCGACCGTCTATCACACCGATGACGAGGCGTTCGACCTGTGGAAGAAGATCGCCGGCCTGCCCGACGAGCGCATCATCCGCATTCCGACGAGCGACAATTTCTGGTCGATGGGCGATACCGGGCCGTGCGGCCCGTGCAGCGAAATCTTCTATGACCATGGCGATCATATCCGGGGCGGCCCGCCTGGATCGCCGGAGGAGGATGGCGACCGCTTCGTCGAAATCTGGAACCTGGTGTTCATGCAATATGAGCAGATGCCGGGCGGCGAGCGCGTGGACCTGCCGCGGCCGAGCATCGACACCGGCATGGGGCTGGAGCGCATCGCCGCGGTGCTTCAGGGTGTCCATGACAATTATGACACCGACACCTTCAAGGCGCTGATCGAGGCGTCGGTCGAGCTGACCGGGGTTCCGGCCGACGAGGCGCACAAGGCGAGCCACCGCGTCATCGCCGATCACCTGCGCGCGTCGAGCTTCCTCGTCGCCGACGGCGTGCTGCCGTCGAACGAGGGCCGCGGTTATGTGCTGCGCCGGATCATGCGCCGCGCGATGCGTCACGCGCACCTGCTCGGCGCCAAAGACCCGCTGATGCACCGGCTGCTGCCCTCGCTGACAGCCGAAATGGGCGCCGCCTACCCCGAGCTGATCCGCGCGCAGCCGCTGATTTCGGAGACGCTGGAGCGCGAGGAGGTCAAGTTCCGGCAGACGCTCGACAAGGGGCTGAAGCTGCTCGACGAGGCGACCGCGGGCATGGGCAAGGGCGACATGCTGGCGGGCGAGGTCGCGTTCAGGCTCTATGACACCTATGGCTTCCCTTATGATCTGACCGAAGATGCGCTCCGCGCGCAGGATATTTCGGTCGACCGCGCGGGTTTCGACGCGGCGATGGCGCAGCAGAAGGCGGCGGCGCGCGCGGCGTGGAAGGGCAGCGGCGAAAAGGCGTCGGACGATATCTGGTTCGACCTCGCCGAGGCGAACGGCAGCACCGAATTCACCGGCTATACCTCGACAACGGGCGAGGCGACGGTGATCGCGCTCATCAAGGACGGCGCGCCGGTGAACGAAGCCAGCGCGGGCGACGAAGTCGTGGTGCTCACCAACCAGACGCCCTTTTATGGCGAAAGCGGCGGACAGATGGGCGACGCGGGGACGATCGCGACGCTGGAAGGCGCGAAGGCGTCGGTGAGCGACACCGGCAAGCCGCTCGGCCGCCTGCACACGCATCAGGCCAAGCTGGAGGCGGGGACGCTGAAGGTCGGTGACACGGTGCAGCTGACCGTCGACGCCGAGCGCCGCGACCGCATCCGCGCTAATCACAGCGCGACGCACCTGCTGCACGCGGCGCTCCGCAACCGGCTCGGCGGGCATGTGACGCAGAAGGGCAGCCTGGTCGCCGCCGACCGTTTCCGCTTCGACTTTTCGCACCCCAAGGCGCTGACGGCCCAGGAGATCGCGGACATCGAGGCGGAGGTGAACGCGCAGATCCGCGGCAACGAGCCGGTGACGACGCGGCTGATGACCCCCGACGACGCCGTCGCGGCGGGCGCGCTCGCGCTGTTCGGCGAGAAATATGGCGACGAGGTGCGTGTGCTCAGCATGGGGACGGCCGACGACAAAAGCTATTCGGTCGAACTGTGCGGCGGCACGCATGTGCGGGCGCTGGGCGACATCGCCCTGTTCAAGATCGTCAGCGAAAGCGCGGTGTCGTCGGGCGTGCGGCGCATCGAGGCGCTGACCGGCGAAGCGGCGCGGCAATGGCTGAACGGCCGCGACGAGGCGCTGAAGGCGGCGGCGGCGGCGCTCAAGGCATCGCCCGACGAGGTGCCGGCGCGCGTCGCGCAGCTGGCCGAGCAGCTCAAGAAGGCCGAGCGCGAGCTCGCCGATGCGAAAAAGGCGCTGGCGATGGGCGGCGGCGCGGCGGCGGGTCCGGCGGTCGAGCAGGTCGGCGATGTCGCCTTCCTCGCGCAGATTGTCGACGGACTCGACCCCAAGGAATTGCGCGGCACGGTCGACGGGCTGAAGAAACAGGTCGGCAGCGGCGTTGCGATGCTGGTCGCGGTCAACGACGGGCGCGCCTCGGTCGCGGTCGGGGTGACCGACGACAAGGCGGGCAGCCACAGCGCGGTCGATCTGGTCAAGGCCGCGGTCGCGGCGCTGGGCGGGCAGGGCGGCGGCGGGCGGCCCGACATGGCGCAGGGCGGCGGCCCGAACGGCGGCGCGGCGAATGATGCGGTGGCGGCGGTGAAGGCCGCGCTCGCTTGAAGCCCACGAAAAAGACGCGGCGCACCGATCATGCCGAGCGGCTGATCGCGGCGCCGCTGGTCGATGTGTTTGCGGCCTTCACCAGCGCCGACACGCTGGCGCGCTGGTTGCCGCCCGAAGGGGCGACCGGTGCGTTCGAGCATGTCGACCTGCGGGCCGGGGGCGGCTTTCGGATGCGGCTGACCTTCGACGATGCCGAGGTCGAGACAAAGAGCGACGAGGACGGCGACGTCGTCGCGGTGCATATTCCGGTGCTCGACGACGGGCGGTTGATCGTGTGGGAGGTCGCGTTCGAATCCGACGACCCGCGCTTTTCGGGGACGATGGCGATGCACTGGTATCTGTCGCGGCAGGGCGGCGGCACGCTGGTCACGGTCGACGCGCACCATGTGCCGCCGGGGATTTCGGCGAAGGATCATGTGGCGGGGCTGAACTCGTCGCTGGCGAATTTGGCGAGGGTGGTGGCGGGATAGCGCAGGTTCCTGTTTGGATTCGCGCAGAGGTCGCAGAGGTCGCCGAGGATTTGTTCACGCGGAGGCGCGGAGGAAGAGAGAGATGGGCGGCTTTTGCCGCCCTTTCTTTTCTCTGCGCGCTCTGCGGTCTCTGCGCGAATATCTTCTTCTCCGCGCCTGCGCGGGGGCGACGGTTTAACTCAACTCTCCACCCCCTTCGCCTTCCCCCACGCGCGCGCCGCCGTGTACCCCAGATAGCCGGTGCCGAAGAGCGCATAGAGCGGTTCGGGGATGCCGGCGAGATAGGCGTTCATGCCCTCGGCGATGCTTTTGGCCATTTCGGGGCGCGCGGCGGCGATCAGGCCCATCGGGATGGCCCAGAGCAAGAGCGCATACATGACATAGAGGAAGCTCGGCCGCGCGCGGCTGGTCCAGGGGTCGGCGCTGTTCGCTTCGGCGACGATTGCGGTCATCCGCGTGCGGATCGCCTCCATTTCCTGGCTGCCTTCGAGTTTCAGCAGTTCGAGCTTGGCGCGGTCGCGCGCTTCGGGGTCGGGAATGATCTTGTCGATCAGCCTGGCGATGGGGCCGATCAGGCCTTCGATAATGCTCATATGCGCGTTCCTTCCATCCTTAACTTGTCAAACTTGTCACCTGGAGGCGTTGGAAATCAGGGGTTTGCGTCGCCCACGCGGTTGGCGAGCCAGCCGTAGAGAAAGGCCTCCTGGCTGGGGCGGCGTTCGGCGAGCGCGATGTAGCGTTCGCCCTGCAGCGCCTCCATCGCGCGCAGGAGGACGGTCTCGCCGCCCTTGCCGCGCGTCTTGAGAAAACCGTCGAGCGCGGCGAGGGTGCGCGGGCCGATCGCGCGGTCGACCGCGATGTCGGGATAGTCGCGCGCGGCGCGGTTGAGCGCGTTGAGCGCGCGCTGGAGAAAGCCCGCCGCGGTGCCGGTGCCCATGTTGACGCCGGTGTCGAACAGTTCGGCGGCGATCGCGGGGGCGCGGAGTGCGACTTTGTCGAAGCCGGGGCGCAGCCAATAGAGGCGGCGATAGATGGCGGCGGCGGTGTCGCGCGGCAACGTTCGCATCGCGCCCGCATAGCCCTCGGCGCGCGCGACCGCTTCGGTGATGCCCCAACAGGTCGCGCCGCCGCGGTCGGCGGGGTGGTTTACATATCGGCCTTCGCGGTCGATGACGGCGTCGATCAGCATGTCGACGTCTGAGGCCGGTGATAGGGACAAAGCCATGATTCGCTCCTTCTGGTTATGTTGAGGCAATCAACGAACCATATAGGAACAATGTAGGAAAGGATTTTCGCCATGCGGGCGTTGCAGGTGCGCGAATTGCGGCCCGATCATGCGGGCGCGGGATTTGTCGACCTGCCCGTCCCCGACGCGGGGCCGGGCGAGGTGCGCGTGCGCGTGCGCGCGGCGGCGGTGAACTTTCCCGACCTGTTGATGACGCGCGGCGCCTATCAGCTCAAACCCGACCTGCCGTTCGTGCCCGGACTTGAGTTTTCGGGCGAGGTCGACGCGGTGGGCGAGGGGGTCGAAAGCTGGTCGGTCGGCGATGCGGTGGTGGGGGGCAATCGGTTCGGCGCGATGGCGGACTATACGGTCGTGCCCGCGGCATCGCTGCGGCCCAAGCCCGCGGCGCTGGGCTGGGAGGCCGCGGCGGCCTATCCGGTCGCCTATCTCACCGCCTATGTTGCGCTCGTACGGTGCGCGCGCGTCGCGCCGGGCGAATGGGTGCTGGTCCATGGCGCGGCGGGCGGCGTCGGGCTGGCGACGGTCGATCTGGCGATGGCGCTTGGCGCGCGGGTGATCGCCGTGGCGAGCAGCGCGGATAAACGCGCGGCGCTGGAACGGCTCTATGCGCCCGAAGCCGTGATCGATGGCGCGGCGGGCTTTCGCGATACCGTGAAGGCGCTGACCGGCGGGCAGGGCGCCGATGTCATCGTCGATCCCGTCGGCGGCGATATATTCGACGAATCGACGCGCTGCATCGCCTTTGGCGGGCGGCTGCTCGTCGTCGGCTTTGCGTCGGGGCGCATCCCCGAACTGTCTGTCAACAGGCCGCTGATCAAGGGATTTTCGGTCGTCGGCGTACGCGCGGGCGAATATGGGCGCCGCTTTCCCGAACGCGGAGCGGAAAATGTTGCGGCAATCGATGCGCTCGCGGCCGAAGGCAGGATCCGGCCGCATGTCCATGCGGCGCTCGACCTCGCCGACTGGCGCAAGGCGTTCGCGATGCTGGAGCGGCGCGAGGCGGTGGGCAAGGTCGTGCTGCGGCCCTAGGCACTGTTGGGTGGCCGCTTGAGGGCAATGCCGCGTTTCGGCCGTTTGCGGACCTTTATTCCATCGTCATCCCGGCGAAGGCCGGGATCTCACCCTTTCGGTTTGCCGCACCGGCGAGATCCCGGCCTTCGCCGGGATGACGGATAAGGGCAAGGTCCACTCCCCACCCCGGAGCCGGCAATCCACCAGCCGGTCGGCGACCGCGGCCGATCTGCACGCCGACGGGCCATGGATGGATTTTCCGGTAAATTGGTCGGGACGAGAGGATTCGAACCTCCGACCCCCACACCCCCAGTGTGATGCGCTACCAGGCTGCGCTACGTCCCGACCGGCCCGATTGGGCAGGCGAGGCCCCTAGCGCGCCTTGGCAGGCGATGCAAGGCCATCCTGAGCGGCGTTCCGGGGAGGGGCGCGGACGTCGCCCGCGGCGTATTCGGCGCGGCGCCCTTGATCCTCGCCGCCTGCTTCCCATTTTCTGCCGACGCCTGCCGCCGGGGGCACGGCGCGCGCGACCGGTTGCGCGCGCGGCCCCTCGTGTGATAGGCGCCGCGCCATCCTTGCGTGCCGGTCCCGGTGGGCCGCGCGACGCTTTCGAACGAAAGTCTTTCATCCATGTCGATGCAATTGCTTCTGACCCAGGCGGCCGGATCGGGCGGCGGGGCGGCCGGTTTCCTGATGCTGGTGCCCTATATCCTGATCTTCGCGGTCTTCTGGTTCTTTCTGATCCGCCCGCAACAGGTGCGCGCGAAGGAGCATCGCGCCAAGATCGCGGCGGTCAAGCCGCGCGACCAGGTCGTCACCGGCGGCGGCATCGTCGGCAAGGTCACGCGCGTCGACGACGATTATGCCGACGTCGAAATCGCGCAGGGCGTCAAGATCAAGGTCGTCAAGGCGACGCTGGCCGACGTGCTGCAGCCCGGCGGCAAGCCCGCGAACGACTGACGCGACGGGGCGGGCGGGTGTCCGCGGCCCCCATTTTTGCAATCGGATCACAGACATGCTCGATTTCCCGCGCTGGAAAACCATCGGCATCAGCATCATCCTGCTGCTCGGCGTCCTTTTTGCCATTCCCAGCTTTTTGCCGCCCAAGGCGTTTGAAAGCCTGCCCGGCTTTGCGCAGGCCAAGGTCAATCTGGGGCTCGACCTGGCCGGCGGCAGCCATTTGCTGCTCGAGGCCGACATCAACGACCTCAGGAAGACGCAGCTCACCAATATGGAAAAGACGGTGCGCACGGCGATGCGCGGGCAGAGCGGACCCGACGACGATATTGCGATCGGTGAATTGTCGACGACGGGCGGCCGCATCAGCTTCCTTGTCCGCGATGCCGCGAAGCTGGACGAAGCGCGCGAGCGGCTGTTCAGCGAGACTCAGGGCGCCGGGCTGACCGGCCAGCGCGACTGGAATATCGACGTCGTCGATTCGACGCGGATCGTGATGACGCCGACCAGCGCCGGGCAGACGCAGGCGGTGGCGAATGCAATGGACACCGCGCGCGACATCATCGACAAGCGCGTCAACGCGCTCGGCACGCGCGAGCCGACGATCATCCGCGAAGGCGCCGACCGCATCGTCGTGCAGGTTCCGGGGCTTCAGGATCCGGCAGCGCTCAAGGAACTGATCGGCAAGACCGCGCGGCTCGAGTTTCGCATGGTCGACGCCAACGCCGATCCCAATGAAGCCGCCGCGGGCCGCGTGCCGGTGGGCAGCGAGATCGTCCCCTATGCCGAGGGGGAGGGCAATGGCGCGGCGTTCGAGGTGCTGCGCCGCCAGGTGATGATCAGCGGCGAACAGCTCATCAATGCGCAGCAAAGCTATGACCCGCAGACGAACGAGCCGGTGGTGTCGATCCGTTTCGATTCGGCGGGGTCGAGCACCTTTGCCAAGGTGACCGCGCAGAATGTCGGCAAGCGGTTCGCGATGGTGCTCGACGGCAAGGTGCTGTCGGCGCCGTCGATCAACGAGCCGATACTGGGCGGCAGCGCCCAGATTTCGGGCAGTTTCAGCGTCGCGAGCGCGAACAATCTGGCGATCTCGCTGCGGTCGGGCGCTCTGCCGGTGAAAATGACGGTGGTCGAGGAACGCACGGTCACCCCCGAACTTGGCGCCGATTCGATCCGCAAGGGCGCGATCGCGGGCATCATCGCGACCGTTGCGGTGCTGGTGTTCATGATCATCGTCTATGGCCGTTTCGGCATTTATGCGAATGTCGCGCTGGTCTTTAACATCGGGTTGATCATCGCGATCATGGCGGCGTTCAATGCGACGCTGACACTGCCGGGCATCGCGGGCTTCGTGCTCACGATCGGCGCCGCGGTCGATGCGAATGTGCTCATCAACGAGCGTATCCGCGAAGAGCTGAAACGCGGGCGGCGCGTGTTCCAGGCGGTCGAGCTTGGCTATTCGGAAGCGAGCCGCGCGATCTTCGATGCCAATATCACCAATGTCATCGCGGCGGGGCTGATGTTCTGGTTCGGCTCCGGCCCGATCAAGGGCTTTGCCGTGGTGCTGACGATCGGCATCATCACCAGCGTGTTCACCGCCGTCACCGTGACCCGGCTGTTCGCGGCGCGCTGGCTGCACAAGACGCGCCCCGCGTCGCTGACCATTTGAGGAGGGACCGGTCATGCGTCTCCTGAAACTCGTCCCCGACGACACCAACATCCAGTTCCTGAAATGGCGCAACGTCGCGATGGCGATCAGTTTGCTGATGATCGTCGCGTCGATCGCGCTCGTCGCGGTGCGCGGGCTCAACCTTGGCGTCGACTTTGTCGGCGGCCAGTCGGTGCGCGTCGAGTTCACCGGGGCGATGCCGCCGATCGACGAAATCCGCGAAAAGGTGGGCGCCATCGGCCTTGGCGAAGCGACGATCCAGCAGTTCGGATCGGACAAGGCGGTGTCGATCCGCACCGCGCTGCCCGAAGGCGACAAGGCGGCCGCCGAGCGCGCCGGGCAACAACTGGTCGCGGGCATTGCCAAGGCGTTCCCCACCGCGAAGACCGGATCGGTCGAAACCGTGTCGGGCAAGGTGTCGGAGGAACTGCTGCGCACCGGGGCGCTCAGTCTGATCCTCGCGATGATCGCGATCTCCATCTATATCTGGATCCGCTTTGAATGGCAGTTCGGCGTCGGCGCGCTGTTCGCGCTGTTCCACGACGTCACGCTGACCTTTGGCTTCTTTGCGCTGACGCAGATGCAGTTCGACCTCAATATCGTCGCCGCGCTGCTCACCATCATCGGCTATTCGCTCAACGACACGATCGTCGTGTTCGACCGGATTCGCGAGAATCTGAAGAAATACCGCAAGATGGAGATCATCCCGCTGCTCGACCTCAGCATCAACGAGACGCTGGCGCGCACGGTGATGACGAGCTTTACCATGCTGATCGCGCTTGCGGTGCTGCTGTGGGTCGGGCCGGACGTGATCTTTGGTTTTACCGCCGCGATGCTGCTCGGCATTTTCGTCGGCACTTATTCGTCGGTCTATATGTCGGCGCCGATCCTGGTGTGGCTGAAGGTCGGTCCCCACAGTTTCGTGCCGCGCACGACGGCGGCGACCGAAGGCGCCGAGCGGGTGTCGAGCAAGAACGACGACGGCGCGGTGGTTTGACGGCGCCAGCGGGCTTCCGCTTCGGGGTGGGGAGCAGACATTGAGGGGTTGCGCTGGCTTCCCCTCCCGCAAGCGGGAGGGGCAGCGAGACTTACGAACTTTGTTCGTTAGTCGCAGCGGGGTGGGCCATTGCCACGCAGCTGCCCACCCCCGACCCCTCCCGCAAGCGGGAGGGGAGAGAATGGCCGCTACCGGCCGAAAACCGACATTCCAATTATCTGCACACCTCAAAACCCCGCGCAGCGCCGCAGATGGTCCGCCAGCTCGCGGCCGTTGCGGTTCCAGTCGAAGCGGCCGTCGAGGCTCGCGGCCACGTCGGCCGGTGAGGGTGGGGCGGCGAGGATGTCCTGCACCGCTTCGGCGATCGCGCCCGGCGTGCGCGGCACGATGCGGCCGGCGGCGGGCAGGCGCACGAGTTCGGCGGCGCCGCCCGCGTCGCTGATGACGATCGGCGTGCCGCAGGCGAGCGCCTCGACCCACGCATTGGCCAGGCCCTCGCTGGCCGAGGGCATGACGACGACGTCGGCGGCGCGATAGAATAACGGCAGGTCGGCATGGGCGACCGGCCCCATGAAATGCACGCGCGCCTCGACGCCAAGCCTTCGCGCGAGCGCGCGGTAGCGGGTTTCCGCTTCGCCCGCACCAGCGAGCCAATAATCCACGCCGGGCAGCGCGGGCAGCGCCGCTATGACGAGCGCCTGCCCCTTGCGTTCGATCAGCGCGCCGACCGAGAGGATCGCGGGCGCGTCGTCGAAGCCGAGCGCCGCGCGCGCCGCGGCGCGGTCGCCGGGATGGAAGCGCGCGGTGTCGATGCCCGTATAATGGACCGCGACCTTTGCCGGGTCGATGCCGATCGCGGCCATGTCGCGGCGCATTGCTTCGGAGACGGCGAGCAGGCCCGCGGCTTTCGCGGCGGCGGCGAGCAACTGCGCGCGCGACGCCGGGGCATGGCCGAAATGGCTGATGTCGGCGCCGCGCGCCTTGACGGAAAAAGGCAGGCCGAGTGCATCCGCGACGCGCATCGCGGCGGGGCCGTCGGGGTAGAAGAATTGCGCGTCGACGACGTCGAACGTCCGGTCCCGGGCCGCGCCGAGCACGGCGCGTGCGATCGCCGCGGGATTGAAGCGCGCGCCATAGCGCGGAATGAGCGTGAAGCGTGGGCGGCGGACGGTGAGGCCGTGCCATATTTCGGCGCGGGGCAGGCTGCGCAGCGCGCGGTAGCGCGGGTGCAGCGAAAGCGGGAAAGGCGGCAGGCCGACCGGCGCGACGACGGTGAGTTCGACGCCCGGCTGCGCGGCGAGCGCGCGCAGGCTTTTTTCGACGAACAGGCCGAAGTTCGGGCGCGCGACGTCGGGAAAGAGGGTGGCGATCGAGAGGATGCGCAGCGGGGCGGTCATGCCTGTCCTCTCATCCGCTCGCAATGACGGGGCTGGCGATCACAGACTGCGCATCAAACGCATCGCGACCGCGGCCCAGGGCGGATTGCTCACGACCTGTTGCCGCTGCCCGGTGCCGAGCGGGAGCAGGTGGAGCTTTTCGCCGTCGACGTTGAGCAGGCGCGCGAAGAAGAAGCGGCCGGCCGGGCGCGGGACGAGCAGGTCGCGGTTGAGCGCCTGCGCCCAGTCACCCTCTATCCGGCGGCACCAGATTTCGTCGCCCGCGCGATAGTCACCGATCGACGAGGTGACGCGCACCGCGACCATATCCTCGCCCGGCCGCGCGGCGAGCGCCTGTTCGGTGCGCGTCGGCGCGTGCGCGCCGTCGGCGCCGAGCAGCGCGGTGATCGTCAGCTGCGCGTCCTGCGGCAACCGCACGAGTTCGGCGGCGTCGACGCCGAGCGCCGCGGCAATGCGGTTCATCCAGCCGAGCGACAGCGTGCGCGTCCCGGTTTCGAGGCGTCCGATCGTCTGCGCGGTCGTCGGCGGATCGCAGCGCCGCGCAACCTCCTCGAGCGTCAACCCCTTGGCGCGGCGGACGGTTCGGATGCTGTTGATCACGGCGGCGTCCTTTCGATAACCAAATCGGTTTTTTCTTTCCTACATAATCATCCAATGTCAAGCCCGTCTCCTTCAGAAGGAGACCGATATGACTGCACGCCGCCTCGAGTCGCGTATCCATCCCGACGATCGGATCGATCCCGGCAAGGCGGGGCCGCAGGTGATGCGGCATGTGACCGTCAATGTCGCCGAAAGCCCGATCGCCTGGCTGGCCTCGCGCGGGCTGCTGACCCCGGCGCAATTGCTGGCGGGCGAGCGGCTGCGCGCCGATTATGAGCGCGCGGGGCTGGCGGCGCGGGTGACGATGCGCTGGGACGCGGCGCCGCCGGGCAAGCGCCGCGGCGGCGCGCGCGCGGCCGAAGCGTCGCTGGCGCGGATTGACGCGCACCGGCGCTTTCACGGCGCGCTCGACGCGGCGGGGCCGGGGCTGGCCGACATCTGCTGGCGCGTGATCTGCGCGGGCGAGGGGATCGGCGGCGCCGAAAAGGCGCTCGGCTGGCCCGCGCGGTCGGGCAAGCTGGTGCTGGGGCTGGCGCTCGACCGCCTCGCGCGTTTTTACGGGACGGGGTAGCGGGGTTGTTCGGTGGAAATGAGCCCCCTGGCGCTTATCCCAATGCGATAAGTGCGCGCGGTACCCCGGCGAAAGCCGGGGTCCAGGGCGTCGAGAAGCCAAGCGCTGCTCTACAACGCCCTGGGCCCCGGCTTTCGCCGGGGTACAGATATTGCTCGACAAGGTGCGAAGGCCCCCTCGGGGGAATGCTTGTGGCGTACAATTTATTGCGCGAACGATTGCCAGCCCTGCCGCATCATCCTATTCCCGTTGCATCCAGAAACTGAAATGCGACGGGAGATGCGCGATGACCGACCTGCCCCAAACCAATCTGACCATGCTGACGCTCGTGAAGCCCGAGGGGCAGCTCGAAGTCTCGCTCGAGCGGCGGCCGATGCCCGAACCGAAACCGCATGAGGTGGTGGTGAAGCTGCTCGCGGCGCCGATCAACCCGTCGGACCTCGGCCTGCTGTTCGGCGGCGCCGACATGAGCACGGCGCGTGCTTCGGAGCAGGGTGGGCTGCCGGTGCTGACCGCCGATGTCCCGCCCGCGGGGATGCGCGCGATGGCGGGGCGCGTGGGCGAGGCGATGGCGATCGGCAACGAGGGCTGCGGCATTGTCGTCGCGGCGGGCGCGTCGGCGGAGGCGCAGGCGCTGCTCGGCAAGACGGTCGCGGTGCTCGGCGGCGAGATGTATGCCGAATATCGCTGCCTGCCGGTGCAGATGGCGATGCCGCTGCCCGATGGCACCGATCCCAGGGACGGCGCCTCCTGCTTCGTCAACCCGCTCACCAGCCTGGCCTTTACCGAGACGATGCGGATGGAGGGACACAGCGCGATCGTCCACACCGCCGCGGCGTCGAACCTGGGCCAGATGCTTGTCAAGATTTGCGCGAAGGACGGCATCCCGCTGGTCAATATCGTGCGCAGCGACGCGCAGGTCGCGCTGCTGAAAGGCATCGGCGCGCAATATGTCGTGAACAGCAGCGCCGACGATTTCATGGACCGGCTGATCGACGCGATCGCCGAAACGGGCGCGACGATCGGTTTCGACGCGACCGGCGGCGGCAAGCTGGCGGGACAGATTTTGACCGCGATGGAGGCGGCGGCGGTGCGGCGCATGACGACATACAGCCGCTATGGCTCCGACACGTTCAAACAGGTCTATATCTATGGCGCGCTCGACCTGTCGCCGACGACTTTTTCGGCGCGCAGTTTCGGCCTGACCTGGGCGCTCGGCGGCTTTTTGCTGACGCCGTTCCTGGCGAAGGCGGGCGCCGAGGTCGTGGGGCGGATGCGCCAGCGCGTCGTCGACGAGCTGACGACGACCTTCAAGAGCCACTACAGCCACGAAATCTCGCTGACCGAGGCGCTCGATGTCGAAACAGCGCAGGCCTATAATGCCAAGCGGACGGGCGAGAAATATCTGATCCGCCCGCACGGATAATCAAAAGGGCCCACCGGCGGTGGCCGGTGAGCCCCTGATTTCGGGAATGGGGGCCGGTGAACGGAGCGCCTGTGGCGACCGGCCCTTGGCTGTCCTATGGCGCGAGGATCGCGACGGTCAGATACAGCAGCAGCGGCAGGCCGAAGCCGAGAAGCGTCAGGGCGACAAAGGCGACGCGCGTCCACAAGACATCGAAGCCGAAGTGGTCCGCCATCCCGGCGCACACGCCGAAGAGGATGCCGCTTTGGCGATTCTTGCGAAAACCCTGTTTCATTTCTTTCCTTTCGATCCCGGCCGGGAAGGCCGGCGTTCTTTCTGAGGGGAGGTTGTCAGCCGATCAGACGATCAGCTGACCGACCTCAGCCCCATTCTGACCGACGATGGCGAGCAGCATCACCGAGGCATAAAGCGAAGCGAAAGCGGCGAGGGCGTAGCTCTTGACGGCGTTGACGTTGAAATGGGCCATGATTTTATCCTTCCTTGAACCTTCCATCCGGACCATCCGGTGGATGCCAACAGTAATGCAGGAGGCGTGCCAATTTCATTCAGCGGCGGTTAACCGCGGTTTTCTGGTTCCGAAAAAAATATGATAGCGCGCGTTTTTCATTGAAATCGAAAAAATTGCCGGAAGACGGGAAAATTCGCTATGTCGTGTCGAGGCGCGGATGCGTGTCGACGCTGGCGTCGCCGCATCGGCTGCGGTAGGCGCGGTCGGGCATGACGCTTGCCCGCCTCTCGATGACCGATTTTCGCAATCACGCCGGCGCGGATCTGGCGGCGGGGCCGGGGCTGGTCGCGCTCCATGGCGACAATGGCGCGGGCAAGACGAACATATTGGAGGCGATCTCGCTGCTCGCGCCGGGGCGCGGGCTGCGTCGCGCGCCGCTGTCCGACATGGTGCGCGACGGTGCGCGTGGCGGCTTTGCGGTCTTTGCCGAGGTAGCGGCGGGCGAGGGGCTGCCGCCGGTGGCGCTGGGGACGGGGATCGAGCCCGCGCAGCCCGGACGGCGCATCGTCCGCATCAACGGCGCGCCCGCCGCCGCGACGGCGCTGGGCGAATGGCTGGCGATTTTGTGGCTGACCCCGGCGATGGACCGACTGTTCGTCGAGACCGCGGGCAACCGGCGGCGCTTCCTCGACCGGCTCGTCCTCGCGCTCGACCCGCGCCACGCGCAACATGGCAACCGCTATGAAGCGGCGCTGCGCGCGCGCGGCAAGCTGCTCGCCGACCTGGCCGCCGCCGATGCGGCGTGGCTCGCGAGCCTCGAGGCGCAGCTTGCCGAGCATGGCGCGGCGATGGACGCGGCGCGGCTCGATACGCTGGCGGCGCTTTCGGCCGAGCTGGCGGGGCAGCCCGACGCGCCCTTCGCGCGGCCGCTGCTCACGCTGGTCGACAGCGAGGGCGTGGAACGCACCGCGCCGCATACGGTCGAGGCGCTGAAGGCGCTGTTCGCCGCGCGCCGGCGGATCGACGCCGCGGCGGGCCGCGCGACCGCGGGGCCGCACCGCGACGATCTGGCGGCGGTGCACGCGGTTACGGGCCGGGCCGCCGCGCGCTGCTCGACGGGCGAGCAAAAGGCGATGCTGCTGTCGCTCGTCCTGGCGCACGGCGATTGCGTTGCGCGGCGGCGCGGGCAGCGGCCGGTGCTGCTGCTCGACGAAGTGGCGGCGCATCTCGACCCGCTGCGGCGTGCGGCGCTCTATGAACGGCTGGCGGCGCAGGGCGGGCAGGCGTGGCTGACCGGCACCGAAGCGGCGCTGTTCGACGCGATGCCGGGGCCGGTAACGCGCTATCGCATCGCGGGCGGGCGGATCGCCGCGGGTTAGCGAGAGCCGACGGGCCTATGTGCCCTTTTGCGGCCGATATGCTATGATGCTTGTCTCAACAAGACCTTCTGGAGAGTCGCGCTACCCCCAACTGGCGAGGAGCGAAACAATGGCTACGGCAATCGATGAAGACAAGCTGCATGCGTTCGTCGGCAAGATGCTCGGCGACGTTGGCGGCGGGATGAGCGTGCCCACGGTGCGGCTGGGATTCCGGCTCGGGCTGTTCGACGCGCTGGCGCAGGCTTCGGCGACGGCGGGCGAACTCGCGGCGCGCGCGGGCGGCCTGCACGAACGCTATGTTCGCGAATGGGCGCTCGCGCAGGCGGCGAACGGCTATATCGACTATGATCCGGGTTCGGATCGCTTCAGCATCGCGCCCGAACAGGCAATGGTGTTCGTGCACAAGGACAGTCCGGTCTATCTGGCGGGCGCGTTCGAGATCATCGCGGCGATGATCGAGGCGGAAAGCAAGGTCGAGGAGTGTTTCCGTCACGGATCGGGCGTGCGCTGGGGCGACCATGCCGGTTGTCTCTTCTGCGCCACGGGCGCCTTTTTCCGGCCGGGTTATGCGAACAATATCGTCCAGGCCTGGATTCCGGCGCTGGGCGGCGTTGAGGCGAAGCTCAAAAAAGGCGCACGCGTCGCCGATGTCGGATGCGGGGTGGGCTTTTCGACGCTGCTGATGGCCGACGCCTATCCCGAGAGCGAATTCGTCGGCTTCGACTTTCACGAACCGTCGATCGCGGAAGCGCGGCGTCATGCCGAGGGGCATGGTTATGGCGACCGGGTGCGCTTTGAAGTGGCGGCCGCAAAGGAAATCGACGAGGACGGCTTTGACCTGATTACAATGTATGACTGTCTGCATGACATGGGCGATCCGCGCGGCTGTGCCCGGCATATGCGCGAGATGCTGGCGCCCGATGGATGCTGGATGATCGTCGAGCCGATCGCGGGCGACCGACCGGCAGAAAATATGAACCCGGTCGGGCGGCTCTATTACAACGCCTCGACGATGATCTGCGTGCCGACGTCGCTCGATCAGGAGGTCGGCGAGGCGCTCGGCGCGCAGGCGGGTGAAGCGCGGCTGTCGCAGATCGTGCGCGAGGGCGGCTTCGCCAGCGTTCGGCGTGCGACCGAGGGGCCGTTCAACATGGTGATCGAGGCGCGCTGAGGCTTCCACGCTAAATGAAAATACCGTGTGTCCCCGCGGAGCCGAAGGCGGCGCGTAGCGCCAACGCGGGGATCCATCGCCCGTCGGTTCCATCTTGCACGGACCGCAGATGGGCTCCCGCCTTCGCGGGAGCACACCAAAATATTCGGAGGATCAAATCGGCGACCAGTCGCCTCCGTCGCCCTCTTCCTCGTCGGGATCGGCACCTGGCCCCGGCTCGCCCACCGCCTCGAGCAGCTTGTCGAGCACCGGCTCGATCCCCGCGCCGCTCGCGCCCGACAGCGCCATCACCGGATGGCCGCTCGCCTCGGCGAGTTCGGCCGACAGCGCAGCGATCAGCTCGTCGTCGAGCGTGTCGATCTTGTTGAGCGCGACAATCACCGGCTTGTCGATCAGGTCGGCGCCATAGGCTTCGAGCTCGTCGCGCACGATGCGGTAGCTCGTTGCGACATCCTCGTCATTGGCGTCGACGAGGTGGAGCAGCACGCGGCAGCGCTCGATATGGCCGAGGAAGCGGTCGCCGACCCCGGCGCCTTCGGCCGCGCCCGCGATCAGCCCCGGAATGTCGGCGATGACAAACTCGTGCCCCTTGTGGCTGACAACGCCGAGTTGCGGACGCAGCGTGGTAAAGGCATAGGCGCCGACCTTGGCCTGCGCATTGGTGACGGCGTTGATGAAGGTCGACTTGCCGGCGTTGGGCAGGCCGACGAGGCCCGCGTCGGCGAGCAGTTTCAGCCGCAGCCACACCCACATTTCCTCGCCCGGCCAGCCCGGCCCATGCTGGCGCGGGGCGCGATTGGTCGAGCTCTTGTAGCTGGCGTTGCCGCGCCCGCCGTCGCCGCCGCGCAGGAAATGGATGCGCTCGCCCGCTTTGGTAAGGTCGGCGAGCAGGCTGCGCTCTTCGTCGTCGGCGAGGATCTGGGTGCCGACCGGCACCTGGATGACCAGATCGGGGCCGCCCGCGCCGGTGCGGTCGCGGCCCGCGCCGGGGGCGCCGCGCTTCGCCTTGAAATGCTGCGTGTAGCGAAAGTCGATGAGCGTGTTGAGCCCGGCGACCGCCTCGAACACAATGTCGCCGCCCTTGCCGCCGTTGCCGCCGTCGGGGCCGCCATATTCGATATATTTTTCGCGCCGGAAGCTCACGGCGCCAGGGCCGCCGTCGCCCGACTTGATGAAGATTTTGGCCTGGTCCAGAAAGTGCATCGCGGGTCTCTAAAACAACATCGGGTCGGGGTAACATAGCCCTGTTTCGTCATTCCGGCGAAGGCCGGAATCTCACCCGCGCTTGTCCACGCGACGGTGAGATTCCGGCCTTCGCCGGAATGACGATTCTGGGGAAGCTGGCATTGCTCTAGGCGCAATGGCCGACTTTGGCTAGGTCGGGCGACGCAGCTTGCGTTGCCGCCCGGTGCGCTTACAAGCGGCCAACGTCAAAAGCCATAATCGAACAAAGGGGAGTCACTTTATGTCCGACAGCCTGCTGCGTCGCAAATCGATCGTCCCGGACCAGCCGGGCGGGCAAGGGCTGGCGCGCACATTGGGCTGGCCGCACCTCATTGCGCTGGGCGTCGGCGCGATCGTCGGCACGGGCATCCTGACGCTGATCGGCGTCGGCGCCGACAAGGCGGGACCGGCGGTGATCCTGTCATTCGCCGTCGCCGGGCTGATCTGCGCCTGCGCGGCGCTCGCCTATGCCGAAATGGCGACGATGATCCCGGCATCGGGCAGCGCCTATACCTACAGCTATGTGGTGATCGGCGAGATCATCGCCTGGGTCGTCGGGTGGAGCCTGATCCTCGAATACTCGCTGGTGGTGAGCGCGGTCGCGGTCGGCTGGTCGGGCTATGCGGCGCCGCTGCTCGAAGCGTGGGCCGGCGCGCCGATGGCGCTGATGCAGGGGCCGGAGCTGGGCGGCATCGTCAACCTGCCGGCGATCGCGATCATCGCCGCGGTCGCCGGGATGCTGCTCGTCGGCACGCGTGAAAGCGCGACGGTCAATGCGATTCTCGTGCTGGTCAAGATCGCCGCGCTCGCGGTGTTCGTCGCGGTCGCGCTGCCCGCTTTCGACGCCGCGAACCTCGAACCCTTCAGTCCCTATGGCTTTGCCAAGCATATGGGCCCCGACGGGGTCGAGCGCGGGGTGATGGCCGCCGCGGCGATCATCTTCTTTGCCTTCTACGGCTTCGACGCGATCGCGACCGCGGCCGAGGAAGCGAAGAACCCCGACCGCGACCTCAAGATCGGCATTATCGGGTCGATGCTCGCCTGCGTCGCCATCTATATCGCGGTCGCGGTCGCCGCGGTCGGCGCGATCGCCTACACCCGCTTCGCCAACAGCCCCGAACCGCTTGCGCTGATCCTGCGCGAGCTTGGCAGTCCGCTCGCGGCGCAATATCTTGGCGTTTCGGCGGTCATCGCGCTGCCGACGGTGATCCTCGCCTTCTTCTATGGGCAGAGCCGCATCTTCTTTACGATGGCGCGCGACGGGCTGCTCCCCGCGAGCCTTGCGAAGCTGTCGTCGCGCGGGACGCCGGTGCGGATCACCATCTTCACCGCGATCGTCGTCGCGATCCTTGCGGGTTTCATTCCGCTGGGCGAGCTGGCCGCGCTCGCCAACGCGGGCACGCTCGCCGCCTTTACCGCGGTGGCCATCTGTATGCTGATCATGCGCCGCCGCGCTCCGCAAGCGCCGCGCACCTTCCGCGCGCCCCTGCCGTGGGTGGTCGGGCTCGGCGCGATCGGCGGCTGTATCTATCTCTTCTTCAGCCTGCCGGTGCAGACGCAGCTTTGGTTCCTGATCTGGAACATCGCGGGGCTTGCGGTCTATTTCCTCTATGCGCGCCGTCATGCGGTGACGGATTGATCGGCGGCGCCATCTTAGGGGCGCGCCTGACGACGCGCCGCGTCCCGATCAATCGAACAATTCGCTGAGGAAACTCTTATATTTCTTCTTGTGGGGCTTGCCATAATAGCGGTCGTCATAACCGCGTTCGCGATAGTCGGGTTCGCGATATTGCGGCGGCGGGGGCGCCGCCTGCGGCCGTGCCGGGGCGGGCGTGCTCGCGGTTTCGCTGCGCTCGATGATCTTGTCGAGTTCGCCGCGATCGAGCCAGACGCCGCGGCATTGCGGGCAATAGTCGATCTCGATCCCCTGTCGTTCGGACATGACAAGGTTCACGCGGCAAGTCGGGCACAGCAGCCCCTGGGCATCGGTCACGGACGGTCCTTTCTCTATCCTCTCGGACGCCAACGCCGCGGAGCGCGGGGCGTTCCATATACAGATATGCTCCAGGCGGCGATCGACAAGGGCGCCGGTCCGACAGGCTGGACCGCCACATGCTTGACTCCGCCACGATTCGGGTTATGAGCGCCCGCGTGTTGTCGGGGCTTTGCTCTGGCAATTCCGTCCGAGACAGTTGGTGAAGGGGATATGCCCTTCTTAATTTCCAGCCGAGACGGGGAACAGTCTTTTATCGGTCGCCCGCCTGATGCGTCAGGCGCCAGCGGCTTGACCGACCCCATCGGACATCGTTGCGTCAAGGACAGGCGGGCTTTCGCTCCTCTGGCTCTGGCGTGTGTTAGCCGCCCGGCGGCGCGGGTTCGCTCGCGCGTCCGGGCATGAGTGGAGAAACAGGCATGGATCGTGCTGAAAAGGCCGAAGCCGTATCCTCGCTGAATGCTACGCTGTCGAATGCCGCCGCGGTTGTGATCGTTCGCAACCTCGGTCTCACCGTCGCCCAGTCGACGGTGCTTCGCCAGCAGATGCGCGACGCGGGTGCGAACTTCAAGGTCACGAAGAACCGCCTGGCCAAGATCGCGCTCGATGGCACTTCCTACACCGGCATCGGCGACCTGCTGACCGGCCCCACCGCAATCGCTTCGTCCACCGACCCGGTGGCTGCGGCGAAGATCGCGGTGGAGTTTGCCAAGACCAACGACAAGCTTGAAATCGTTGGCGGCGGCATGGGGGATATGGTCCTCGACGTGGAAGGCGTGAAGGCGCTTGCATCGCTGCCGTCGCTCGACGAGCTGCGCGGCAAGCTTGTCGGCCTGCTCCAGGCTCCGGCCACCAAGGTCGCCCAGATTGCGGCGGCTCCGGCCGGTCAGCTGGCGCGGGTCTTTGGCGCTTATGGCGCCAAGGAAGCGGCATAAGACTTTTACCTACCCCGAAACAATTCACCGGGCTTTCCCGGTTCTGATGGAGAATGAAAATGGCTGATCTTGCAAAGATCGTTGAAGACCTGTCGGCGCTGACCGTTCTGGAAGCTGCCGAGCTTTCGAAGCTGCTCGAAGAAAAGTGGGGCGTTTCGGCCGCCGCTGCCGTCGCGGTTGCCGCGCCGGGTGGCGCGGGCGCCGCTGCTCCCGCCGCTGAAGAAAAGGACGAGTTCGACGTCATCCTGACCGGCGACGGCGGCAACAAGATCAACGTGATCAAGGAAGTCCGCGCGATCACCGGCCTGGGTCTGGGCGAAGCCAAGGCGCTGGTCGAAGGCGCGCCGAAGGCCGTCAAGGAAGGCGCCAGCAAGGCCGAAGCCGAAGAGCTGAAGAAGAAGCTCGAAGCGGCCGGTGCGACCGTCGAACTGAAGTAATTCGGCTCGCCGTCGGCGGGGTTTCCCGCCGCGCTGCGACGAAAAGGAAAAGGGCGGTGCCGCGCGGCGCCGCCCTTTTTCGTTGCACGCCGGGCAAGGGGGTCAGGAGCGCGAGAAGCCAGGGCGGAGGGCGCGGTGTCCGCGCGCCGGAGCGGGGCGGCCGACCGCCTGCTCCTGCGGCGCGGCGGGGATGTCGTACGGCGAAATCTCCCACGCGCCGACGGGCTTGCGCGTCCTGTCCTTCTGCGCACCGAGCATCTCGGCATAGGCAAGGCGTTCCTGCCGGTCGAAGAAGCGCGCGCGCTTCAGCCGCTTCGATAGCGTGACGAAGGGATTGTCCGGCGTCGGACCCGTCATCGCCATCGCTTCGTGACGGCCCATGCTGCCGCTCGGCGCCGCCACGAAGGCCGGGGTCGAGCGCACCGGGGTCGCGGCATAAGCAGGCGTAACCCATGGCTGATCGGTCGGCCGGGCGGCGGGCATCGTCAGCGGCCGCGGTTCGGGGTTTTCGACTGCTCCGGCTTCGATGCGGCGACGGCGCGCAAGGACCAGGCTTGCACCGCCGAGCGCGATCAGCGCGACGGCGGCGCCGACGAGTTCCCATGGGAACTCGTCGGGCGCTGCCGGTTCGGCGGCGGAGGCCGCGCGGGCCGTCGTCGCGGCGGGTGGCGCGATCGTGGGCGATGTGGCGCGCGCCGTCCCGGCAATCGGATCGCTGCGCGGCGGTTCGGCGGTCGATGTGGTTGCGCCGGGTGCGGCAGCGGGTGTCGCCGGAGCCTGCCGCGCGCTCCGCTCGCTGCGCGCCTGTGTCTGGGCCCGCCTGGCGGACGGCGCCGCCGGTTCGGCTTCGGTCGGTGCGGATTCGGCGGGGGCGATGTCGAGCGGGACGCGGATCACCGGCGGCGGCGCGGCGGGCGGCGTCGATTGCGCGGCAGGGCGCTGCACGGCAGGGGGCGAGACCATTGCGGGGCCGGTTTCGGGCGCCGTTGGCGCCGTGTCGGGCGCAGGAGCCGCGACCGGCGGTGTCATCGATATCGTCGTTTCCTGCGCGAAAGCGGCGGGTGCGGACAGGACCAGGAGTGCGGCAATCGCGCTCGTGGCGGGGCGGATGAGGGCGATATTCTTTGTCATAGGCACAACAAACGAGCGTGCGGCGCACAACGCTGCCCAAAGCAACGATTTTCCGCGACGAGCCGTGGCGGCGCGGCGGCCGGGCGACGTTCGGGATCCGATTCGGCGCGGGCAATCAGGCGAGCGCGACGGGAGTCTTTCGATCGAGCGTGACGTCGGCCGCGGCGGCAATCGCCCGTTCGATCAGCGCCATATCGTCGCCGAGCCGCCGGTCGAGCGCCGCGGGAACGAGGGCCGCGAACTCGGCGATCAGCGGCATCGACAGCGACAGGCGGAGCGTCCCCGCGCTGCGCCCGTCGGGGAGGCGGTGCGTCCTGACCGGCTGGCCGAGGCGGATTTCGCGGCCCGTGTCGCGGCGCGCGTGCCGCGCGATATGCGCGTGCAGCGCGCGGGCGGCATCGAGGTCGCAGTCCGGCCATCGCGCGGAGAGGTCGATCGTGCGCAGCGTCTGCGTCGCGAGGCACGATACGCCGCCCGCGCCGGGCACTTCGGCAACGCCAAGGCGTCCTGCCATGTCGGCGGCGTACTGACAGAAGCGCGCCGATACCGCGGCGACCCGATCGTCGGGCACGGCGGCGAAGCGCTCGATTTCGCTCAGCGCGGCTTCGAGCCGCAGCAGCAGGCCGAAATTGCCGCGCGCGTCGAGCGCATCGACGCCCGGCCAGTCGGCGGGCCATTCGGCGCGACAGGCGATCCGGCGCAGTCCTCGTGGCAAGGGGCGGACGCGCGCGCGGATCGCCGCGGGGACGAACGCGAAGCCGCTGAACGGCGGGCCGCCCGCGAACTTCGACCCGGTAAGCATCACGATGCAGCCAAGGTCGAGATAGCGACGCACGCCAGCGGGCGCGATGCGCAGCTGGCAGGCGTCGACCACGACGGTCATCGCGTCGCCATGCGCCGCGACCAGCCGCTCGACATCGGGCAGCGCGGGGAGCGTCAGGCCCGATTTCGATCCGTGGACGACATGGACGACCGCGCGGCGCCCCACGGCGACGGCGCGCGCGACATGCCGCGCAAGCTCGCCCGCGACCGCCGCCGAGGCGCGCGGCTGGCCGCTGTCGTCGCGGACGGGCACGTCGACCAGTTCGGTGCCCGCGAAAACCGGATCGATCGCCGCCTGCGCGACGACGCGCGCGCCGATCGCCGTCTCTTCGGCAAAGAAGCGCCCCGCAGCGCTGTGGACGCAGCCGCTGCCCACCTCGTCGCGGCCGAGCAGGATCGCGGTGAGCGGGCGCCCGTCATGGGCGGCGGCGAGCCCGGCGTATTCAAGGTCGGTGCCCGACGCGGCAAAGATGATGGCGGTGCCGTCATCGAGCCCGAAATAGCGGGTGAGACCGTCGCGGATCGCATCGAGTTCGCGGGCATAATCGTCCGCCGCGACGGGGCGGTCCAGCCGGGGACGCCAGCGGCGCAGCAAGGCCGCGAAGGCGTGATCGGAAATGCTGCTGATCGTCGATGATCCATAGGCAAGCGCGTCGCTGGGCGCGGCGCTGGCGTGATACTGGTTGCGCCCCGCGGCGTCGAGCCGGATGCGCCGGTCGCCGCCGCTGACCAGTAGCTGGGTCAATCGCGCCGCGTCGCGCCCGTCGGGGTGCAGGGCGCGGGCATCGAGACCTTTGGGAGAGAGACGCATCGGGCATCCTATGGAGGAGGAGAGCGCGGCCGGTTTACCGGGAAAGCATGACAGAGATTTGGCGTTTGCGTTGCAGCGCCGTCATCAAAAGGTCATCGCGGTGTAACCCCGATATGGTGTCGCGGCGCCATGCAGACCGATCATCTCGAGCCCACCAGGCTGCCCGACCGCCTGCGCGCGACGCAGCGGCTTTTGTTCGTCGCCAAACATGCCAACTGGACCGGCGGACTTCACCCCGAGGACGGCAATCACGCCGTCTATCACCGCGAAACGCGCGAGATACTCCAGGGCCTGGGAATGCCGCTGCTCGTCGCCGACCGCTATGAGGCGCTGTTCGAGCGGCCGGACGCCGACTTTGTCTTTCCGCTGCTCAATCGCGGCGGCTTTTTCAATTCGGAGATGCTGCTGCCGCTGCTGTGCAACCGGCTCGGCCTTCCCTATGTCGGCGCCTCGCCGATCGTGCGCGGCCTGTCCGACGACAAGCATCTGACCAAGCTGGAAGCGGCCGCGCGCGGCGTGCCGACCGCGCGCTGGACGCTGTTCCGCCGCGGCGCGCCGGTCGATGTGTCGCGCTGCCCGCCCGCGCGCCGCTGGGTCGTCAAGCCGAACAACAGCTCGGCGTCGTGGGGGCTGCGCGACGCGCACGACCGGAGCGAGCTGGCGCGCGCAGTGGCAGAAGTTCACGCGCTCGACCATGACGCGCTCGTCGAACCCTTTATCGAGGGCAGCGACGTCGAGGTGCCCGTCATCACGTTGCGCGGCGCGCCCGCGATGCTGCCGATGATGATTTTTGAACAGGCCGATCCCGGCCATTTGCGCACCTATCAGGAAAAGCGCGACCTGGTCGACCGCAGCCAGAAATACAGGCTGAAACTGTTCGACGATGCGGCGATGGCCGCGCGCCTGATCGACTATACCGCGCGGATGGCCGATGTTTTCCGTCCCTTCGATTATGGCCGCTTCGAGTTTCGCGTCGATTTCGCGACCGGCGAGATCCGGCTGCTCGAGGTCAATCTCAACTGCAACCTGTGGTCCGAAAAAGTGTTCGGGCGCGCCGCGGTTGCCGCGGGTTTCAGCCAGGCCGACCTGATCGAAACGATCGTCGCCGAAAGCATGATCCGCCAGCTCGTCGGCTTTGCGCGCAAGGATGCGGCGTGAGCGGGGCGATCCTGATCCTCGCGGGTCGGCGGCCGGGCGCGGTCGATGCGCTCGCGGAGGCGCATGGCGTCGCCGACAAATGCCTGGTTTCCGTCGCCGGGCGGCCGATGATCGCGCATGTGCTCGAAAGCGCCGCGGCGACGGCGGCGAAGCAGATTTTCGTCTCGACGCACCATGAAGGCTTGTTGGGCGAGCTGGCCGATCCGGTGGTCGAGCGGCTGGGCGCGCGGCTGGTCGTCGTGCCGGCAGCGGACAATCTGGCGGACTCGGTGCTGGGCGTCGCCGAGCGCGCGGCGTTTCCGCTTTTTGTCACGACGGCTGACAATTGCCTGCTGACTCCGGCGACGATCGACGAGATCGGCCGCGAAGCGGCGCGGCTGGGGTGCGAGGCGGGGGTCGCGCTGGCGCGGCGCGAGGATGTGCTCGCGGTTCACCCGCAAGGCCAGCGGCGCTTTTACGAGTTTTCCGACGTCGCCGTGTCGAACTGCAACGCCTATTGGATCGGCCATCGCGGCGCGCTCAAGGCGGCCGAGGCGTTTCGCGGTGGCGGGCAGTTCGTCAAGAAGCCGCTGCGCGTGATGCAGGCTTTCGGTTTCGTGAACCTGCTGCGCTTCCGTTTCGGACTGGGGCCGATCCACCATATTTTCCGGCGCATCTCGCGCCACATGGGGGTCGAGGTCGCCCCGTTGCTGGTCAGCGACGGGGCGACGGCGATCGACGTCGACAATGAGCGGTCGCTGCGCGTGACCGAGGCGCTGATGCAGCGCGCCGCGCCCGTCAGTCCGCGATCCAGTTCCCGTGGAAGCCAGGCGGAACGCGGTGCGGCAGATGGACGACGGCTTGCGGCGACCCGGTGAAATCGTCGGCGTTCAGGATGACGAGATCGGTGGTCTCGTCGTTCATGTCGACGACGAGGCCGATCAGCCAGCCGTCATCCTCCGCCCCCGCCGCGCTGCGCGGGACAAAGACGAACTCGCCGGGGTGGCGGCCGGGTCCGAAATCGTGAATGGCGGTCGTGCCCGTTTCCAGATCGTGGCGGAATAGCCGGGTATCGGCGATTTCCATTTCGGTCGTCGCCCGATCGGGCAGCGCGACGGCATAGGCAAAGCGATAGGGCCGCGTCGTCCGCCGCTCGTCATAGCGCGGAAACTCCTGCGCATGATCGTGGATGACGGCGCGCGTCGTCGTGCGCGCGGCGGGGTCGATCGTCCAGCGCTCCATGCGCGACCTTTCGCTGTCGGGGCCACGTTTCGAGCTGGCGAACATCGTGTCGTGCGCGACGACATCGACGATCACCTTGCCGTCGGCGGTTTCAAAGGCGTTGGCGGGGTGGAAGACGTAGCAGGGATCGACCGGCACCCAGACGACCTCATCGCCGCGGCCCTTGCGGGGGAGCAGGCCGACGCGCGCCGGGTGATTATCGTTCCACGCATAGGGAAATTGATAGCCCGCGAGCAGCATCTTCATCGAGAAGGTGACGGGCAGGTCAAAGACGAGCACGTAATTTTCGGTGATCGCGCAGTCGTGGATCGAGGGGCCGTCGCTGACCGCAATCGGCTCTTCACGCACCACATGCGCCTGGGTGTCGAGGACGACGTGCCAGACCTTGTTCGGTTCGTCGCCGCGATAGGTGATCGCGTGCGTTTCGCCGGTGAAGGGATCGACATGCGGATGCGCCGTATAGGGACCAGCGAGTGTGCCGTCGAAAGGATTGTGTGCGATCGTACCGAGTTCATAATCGAGCTCGACCGGCTTACCGCCCGCCTCGACGATCGCGAAGGTCCGCCCGGCGAACCCCACGACATTGGTGTTCGGCGCATCATTGCGGTCTTCGCGCGGGCCGGGCGGCAAGTCTTCGCCGAGCGCGGCGCACGCCTCGGCGCCGCGGACCCAGCGGTTGCGGTACCAGCGAGCCGCGCCGCCTTCGATGCGGATGCCGTGGACCATGCCGGCGCCGATGAACCAGTGATAGCTGGCGGGATCGGGCGGCGCGGCCGGATTGGGGCCGTTGCGCAGATAGCGGCCGCGCAGCGCGGCGGGGATTTCGCCATCGACGCGCAGCGCCTCGATCGTCAGTTCCTCGGTCATCGGTTTGTGAATGCTGGTGAGGAAGGGGTGGGCGTCGGCGGGGCGGGGAAGGCGGCGGCGGTTGAAATCGGCGACCTTGCCGATGGTTTTGACGACGGCGCCGCGGATCAGCGTTTCGACATTGCTTGCCATGGTCGTTTCCTTCCGGTCAGTTGACGAAGAGGTCGGTTGCGGTTGCGGCGGTCGCGATCAGGAGCAGCACTCCGCCGGGATGCGGACGGCGCAAGGCGACCAGATTGCCGACCGCCGACGACGCGAACACGATCATCGCGATGACCGCGATCAGGTCGGGGCCGTCCTGAAGCCGGTTGAACCATACGCCCAGGCCGAGCGCCGCCCAGGCGACCGAGGGCATATGGAATATGGCGCGAACGATGTCGCGGCCGGGCGCCGTATCGAAAATGCCCTGCGCCGGTTGCCGGAACAGCGGCCGCAGGATCACGCGCTCGCTGATCACGGAATGGGCAAGCGCGACAATTACGGCTAAACCGGCGGCAATGGCCGACCATGCGATCATTCGGGAACTCCAACCTTGCCTATGCGACTCGAAATGTTTACAGCGAAAACATGATGCCCAGCGAAGATAACAGTGTCAACATAAAAGAGCGTGGCGCCAGGACTGGGGGCGCTTACCACCATGGCGACCTTCGCGCGGCGGTGATCGCCGCCGGGCTGAAACGGCTCGCCGAGGATGATGGCGGCGAGCTGGGGCTGCGTGCGCTGGCGCGCGATGTCGGGGTCAGCGCGACCGCGCTTTACCGCCATTTTCCCGACAAGGAGGCGCTGCTCGACGCGCTCGCCGACGAAGGATTGCGACGACTGGGGGCGCTCCAGGCGCAGGCGTGGCTGAAGGCTGGCGGCGGCGTCGCGGGCTTCAAGGCGACGGGCATCGCCTATGTCCGCTTCGCGCACGACGAACCGGCGCTGTTCCGGCTGAGCTTCACGCGCCAGATGGCCGAGCGAAGCACGGGCGGCGACGGCGGCGAAGTGGCGTATAATCTGCTGCGCGCCGGGGTCGGCGAGGCGCTGCCGGGGACGGCGGACCCCGACACGGCGGCGCTCCATGCCTGGGCCCTCGTCCATGGCCTTGCGATGCTGATCCTCGATCGACGGATCGAGTGGGACGAAGCCCGCGTCGCCGAGGTCGTCGGGCTGACCTTTGGCGGCGTGGGGTGAAGCGCCGAAGAAGCGCGACGATCTTAGCGGTTTATTTTCCTATTTCCGGCTATTTGGTCGCATGACCCGGTCGCTGTCCCCCAGAGTCGAAGCGGTCTTCTGGCTCCTGTTGACCGGCACGGGCTATCATCTGCTCGCGAGCCTGTCGCTCTATGCGACGCGGGGGGTCGACAGCATCGCCGCGGTGTGGCCGGCGAGCGGATATATGCTGGCGCTGTTGCTGCTGATGCCCGCGCGGGCGCGCCTCGCTGCCTTTGCGGGGATGGGATTGGCCAGCGTTGCCGCCAACCTGGGCGCGACGACGCCCTTGTGGACAAGCCTGGCCTTCACCTTCGCCAATATGGTCGAGGCCATCGTCGCGCTGTGGCTGATCCGACGGCGCGAGCCGAGCGAATTATCGTTCATGGCGCCGCGCGCGGTCATCAGCTTTTGCATCGCGGCAGTGACCGCCAGCCTGGTTAGTGCGGGGCTGGCGATGCTGCTCGCCGGGCGCGGGGGCGGCTTTTTCCTGTCCTGGTCGACCACCGTGCTGCTCGGTATGTTGATCGTGACGCCGCCGATCGTGATGCTGGCGCGCATGACGGGATTGAAGGCGTTCGGCAAGGTGCCGCGCGCGATGCTGGTCGAGGCGACGGCGATCCTGACCGGCGCGGGCATTGTCACGATCTTCGTCTTTTCGCAGTCGCATTTCCCGGCGACCTTCCTGCCGTGCATCGCGGTGGTCGCGGCGGCCTATCGGCTGGGCCCGTTCGGCGCGGCGGCGGGGATGCTGATCGTGACGATCATCGTGTCGCTTCTGTCGGGGCAGGGCTATGGCCCGATGGCGGCGATCGACAGCGACCCGAAGGTCAAGGTGCTGTTCCTGCAATTCTATCTGTTGGCGCTGCTGCTTGCGGCGCTGCCACTTGCCGCGCTGACCATCGGGCGCCAGCGGCTGGCCAAAAGGCTCGAGCAGAGCAATCGCTGGCTGCTCCAGGCCGAGGCGGCAGCGCTCGTCGGCCACTGGCGCGTCGATCTGGTCGACTGGACGATCTATTGGTCCGACCAGACCTATCGGGTTCACGGACTGGAACCCGGAACGCCCGTCGACGTCGATTATAGCGTCCAGCAATATCTGGCGGAGGATCGCGCCGAAGTGCGCAAAGTGCTCGAAGCAGCCGTGCGGACGGGCGAACCGTTCGAGTTCCAGGGCCGCATCCTGCGCGCCGATGGCAAAGTCCGTCACGTCAAGTCGCACGGGTCGATCGAAAGGGGCCGCGGCGCGCGCGCGACGGGCATCTTCGGAACGGTACAGGATGTGACCGAAACCGTCGAAAACGCACGCATCCTGGAGGCCGCGCGCAGCGCCGCCGAGCGCATCGCGAACACGGACATGCTGACGGGTTTGCCCAACCGCCGCCACACGCTGACCTTTCTGGACCAGGCGATGGCGGGCGCACGCGCGCATGGCGCGCCGCTGGCGGTGGCAATCTTTGACATCGACCATTTCAAGCGGATCAACGACACGCACGGCCATGCGACGGGAGACCGCGTGATTCAGCGCGTCGCGCAGCGTGCCAAGGCCGCCCTTCGCGACGAGGATATGCTGGGCCGGATCGGTGGCGAGGAGTTTGTGTGCATCCTCCAGCGATCGAGCGCACTCGCGGCCGAGATCGTCGCCGAGCGCGTGCGCAAGGCGGTCGAGAGCGGGGTCGGCGAGGGTGATGGGCTGCCGCAGGCGACGATCAGCATCGGGCTGGCGGTTTATGACGGCGAGCCCGACGTCGAGGAATTGCTGCACCGCGCCGACCAGGCGCTCTATGTCGCGAAACGCGAAGGTCGCAACCGGATGCGGCGCGCGGCGTGAGCTTCGCCCGACAGAAAAGGGCGCGGAAGCGATGCTCCCGCGCCCTCGATCGATATGCGGCGTTGCGAACCGACTTAGCTGGCCGGCTGGGCGCCCGTTGCCTGGGCCACCGCGGCGGCGAATTGTTCGGCGGTGTAGGCCGCGGCAAGACCCGCGGGCGACATCAGGAAAGCGCTGCGCGGCAGGCTGACGTCCTCGCCCGCCGGGGTGGTGACGACCACGGCGTCGGCGCTCGCCGACTTGACCTTGCCGAGCACCGCGGCGCCCTTGAGGCTGCGCACTTCGGCGCCCGCGACAAGCGCGGCGGCGACCGCGGCGTCATCGGCCGCGGCGGCGGTCTTTACTTCCTTCATCGCCTCGGCGAACTGTTCAGGCGTAAAGCTGGTCTGGAGCCCGGCCTGGCCCATGAAAAAGGCATTGCGCGGCAGTTTGACTTCGCCGGTCGGGGTCGTGAGCACCACGCCATCGGCCATCGCGAGCTTGACCTTGCCCAGCACGGCTTCGCCGTTCACGCCGCGCACATCGGCGCCGGGCACAAGCGCCGCGGTCAGCTTCGCTTCGTTGGCGGCCGCCGCCTGATCGACCGCGGCGACGACCTGCGCCTTGGTGGCGCCGATCGTCGGGCCTTTTTCCAGCATGCCGAACGAGGCGCTGGGAAGCGCGATCTGCTTGCTGTCGCCAAGATCGACAACGACATTGGGGCCCTGCACGCTGGTCACCGTGCCCAGTTCGGCGCCTTCGGAATCGAAAACCTTGGTGCCGACCGAAAGGTCGACGGCCGCAGCGGCGGCATTCTGCGCAAGCGCGGGCGCCGCGGTGGCGGCCGCCATCGAGAGAGAGAGAGTTGCAACAAAGCCTGCGAGTTTCCGCATCGCTTACGGTCTCCTTGAGATAATAGGGATTGGAACGCTGAGTCTTGAACGCGCATGGGGGAGCAAGGGCTACGCCATGGCTGACAAACCGTGCCTGAGATACGATGAAGCGAGTTTCATTGTCCCGAAACGGCGATGGTCGGCAAGGCCCGGCGGCGGGTTTCGGCGAATTGCGGCCATTGGATCCTCGCTGTGGCATAGCCGTGGGAGGGGGGCAGCCGAAGCGCTGACGGCGGGGCCAGGCTTGCCACACTCGCTCACGCTCGCCCCCGCTCCACCCCCGATTGCGGCCGTTTACATTCCTTTCCGTTCCGGGGCGGAAGCGTCCCTGTCCGCTTCTCACCCCTAGGCCCAATCGCCGTTCAGCTCTGTCGGTCTGCAAATGGCGGCCTTGTGCGCTTCCGCTGCTCACGTGCAAAAAGCACGCTGCGCTCCGGATCACGGAAAACCACCATTTTCGACTCGCCAGCTTCTGAATGGCGATTGGTCCCAAGCCGGCGTCCCTGGTCCCCAATCTCTCCGCATCGGCGGATCAGGCGCGTGTCGCGGCGCACGCTCCGACCCCTTTCCACACGGCGCGACCCCTGCTAGGCGGCGCCGCCATGTCCAAGCACCTCGAACGCCGAACTTTCGCCATCATCTCCCACCCCGACGCGGGCAAGACGACGCTGACCGAGAAATTGCTCGTCGCGGGCGGCGCGATCCATATCGCGGGCGAGGTGAAGGCGCGCGGGCAGGCCCGGCGTGCGCGCTCCGACTGGATGAAGATTGAGCAGCAGCGCGGCATTTCGGTGACCTCGTCGGTGATGACCTTCGAGCATCGGGGGCTGATCTTCAACCTGCTCGACACGCCGGGGCACGAGGATTTCAGCGAGGACACCTATCGCACGCTCACCGCGGTCGACAGCGCGGTGATGGTGATCGACGCAGCCAAGGGCATCGAGCCGCAGACGCTCAAGCTGTTCGAGGTGTGCCGGTTGCGGTCGGTGCCGATCATCACCTTTGTCAACAAGGTCGACCGCGAAGGGCGGACGCCGTTCGAGCTGCTCGACGAGGTCGCCGACCGGCTCGCGCTCGACGTGTGCCCGATGAACTGGCCGGTCGGCATGGGCGGGCAGTTCGAGGGACTCTATGACCTTGCCGATCCCGCGCTGATGGTGCCGGGCGGCGATGCGTCGCGCATGTATGAGGGCGACCGCATTGCGGTTGAGGGGCTGGACGACCCCCGGCTCGCCGACCGGGTCAGCGCCGGCCGGCTGGCGCTGCTGAAGGAGGAAACCGAGCTGGCGTCGGCGTGCTATGCGCCGTTCGATGCCGCGGCCTACCGTAATGGTGACCTGACGCCGGTGTTTTTCGGTTCGGCGCTCAAGGAGTTTGGCGTCGTCGACCTGCTCGCCGGACTGGCCGACCATGCGCCGGGTCCGCAGCCGCAGCCCGCCGAACCCGCGCCGGTGCAGCCGGGCGACGATGCCGTGACCGGTTTCGTGTTCAAGGTGCAGGCGAACATGAATCCCGCGCACCGCGACCGCATCGCCTTCATGCGGCTCTGCTCGGGCAGGTTCGAGCGCGGGATGCGCTTGATGCAGGGCGGGACGGGCAAGGCGATCGCGATCAGCCGCCCGATGCTGTTCCTGGCGCAGGACCGCGAAATGGCCGAAGAGGCCTTCCCCGGCGACATCATCGGCATCCCCAACCATGGCACGCTGCGCGTCGGCGATACGCTGTCCGAACGCAGCGACATCACCATCACCGGCCTGCCGAACTTTGCGCCCGAAATCCTGCGCCGCGTCGCGCTCGTCGACCCGACCAAGACCAAGCAGCTGAGGAAAGCGCTCGACGACATGGCGGAGGAGGGGATCATCCAGGTCTTCTATCCCGAAATCGGCGCGAACATGATCGTCGGCGTCGTCGGCCAACTGCAACTCGACGTGCTCATCAGCCGGTTGGAAGCCGAATATAAGGTCGAGGCGAAGCTCGAACAGTCGCCGTGGGAGACCGCGCGCTGGATCGCAAGCGACGATGCCACGGCGCTCAAGGCGTTCCAGGCCGACAATCGCGCCGGCGCGGCGACCGATCGCGACGGCGCACCGGTGTTCATGGCGAAGGACGCGTGGGAGGTCGGCTATGTGACGCAGCGCAATCCGGCGATCCGCTTTACCGCGACCAAGGAGCGGGTGTTCGCGGGGGCGGGTTGATCGCGCCGGCCACTTCCGCCACCATGACGTCATCTTGGGCAAAAAATGGGGGTGTCGATGCGCGGATGGATCATGGCGCTGGCTGCGATCGCGGGCAGTGCGCCCGCAATGGCACAACCGGCAATCAAATTGCCGATCGCGGCAGGCTTCTGGACGAACGACGACCAGAGATGCGCCTCAGCGCGCTATGGCTATATTTTCGACGGCAAGCGCTGGGGCTCGGTCTATTATTACGGGCCGTCGGGCAATCTGGGCCCCGTGGCCGAGTTGCAGCAGATCACGCAGACGCGCGCCGTCGAGGATGGTTTCACCCAGATGCAGTTTGGCGGCTATGACGGCGCGGGCTATTTCCGGGTGAAGCCGACGGGCGTTGACCGCGCGCTCTATCGCGTCGGCGCGCCCTTTCGCGAGGATATCCAGGTGTCCGATGAGGCGTTGATCCGCTGCCCCTATCAGGCGATGTCGCCGAAGATGAAGGCGGCGATGCGGCGCTTCGCACCCGCGCTCGCTAAATGAGGCTGAGCAGATCGGCTGATCCCGTCGGCTCCTCCCGCTCCTCTTCCTCCTCGCCCTCGAACTTGCTCAGCGTGACGCCGAGCAGGCGGATGCCCTGTTCGGTGGGGAGCAGGGGGGCCAGGATCGCTTCGCCCGCGGCGAGCAGGCTTGCGCCGTCGAGGATCGGCGTGGCCACCGATTTCGCACGCGTGATCGTGCGGAAATCGGCATAGCGCAGCTTCAGCGTCACGGTGCGCCCGCGCGCGCCCCTCTTCGCCGCGCGGTCCCACACGACGGTGCAGACATGCGCCAGCGCCTCGCGGATTTCGGTGTCGGAGATCAGGTCGTTGAAGAAGGTCCGCTCGCCGCCCAGCGACTTCAGCGGCCGGTTCGACCTGACCCGCCGATGGTCGATCCCGCGGGCGAGATTGTAGAGCCATTCGGCGCTGTTGCCGAAATGCGTCGCGAGCCAAAGCGGATCTTTCGCGGCGAGATCGGCGCCCGAAAAGATGCCGAGACCTTCCATCTTCGCCGCGGTGACCGGGCCGATGCCGTGGAAGCGGCGGATCGAGAGCGTCTGAACAAAGGCGGCGCCCTTGCCCGGCGGGATGACGGTCAGCCCGTCGGGCTTGTTCTGGTCCGACGCCAGCTTGGCGATGAACTTGTTGTAGGAAACCCCGGCCGACGCGGTGAGGCCCGTTTCTTCACGGATGCGGCGGCGGATCAGCTTCGCCGCCGCGGTCGCGCTGCCCAGCCCCGCTTTGTCGGCGCTGACGTCGAGATAGGCTTCGTCGAGCGACAGCGGCTCGACCTCGTCGGCATAGTCGCGGAAGATCGCGCGGATCTGGTGCGAGATGTCGCGATAGACCTCGAAACGCGGGGGCACGAAGACAAGGCCGGGGCACTGCCGCTTCGCGGTGACGCTGGGCATCGCCGACCGGACGCCGAACTTGCGCGCCTCATAGCTCGCCGCTGCGACCACCCCGCGCCGCGACGATCCGCCGACCGCAACGGGTTTTCCACGCAGCGAGGGGGCGTCGCGCTGCTCGACCGAGGCGTAAAAGGCATCCATGTCGACATGGATGATCTTGCGGACCGGGGTGTCCGCGCCGTCACCGGGCCTTTGATCGTCGCGATCGTCCACGGCGCAATTCTATCATGTTGCCACGATGTTCTCAATGGCAGGCTCGACGCCGCGCTTGACGGGGGCCGATCAAAATGGCAATCGCCGCGGCCTTGGCGACGCGGGTATAGCATAGTGGTAATGCTCTAGCCTTCCAAGCTAGCTAGGCGGGTTCGATTCCCGCTACCCGCTCCAGCCGCGCTTTGTCGAAGCGCCGCACAATCGCTTCCTGCGGCGCCATTGGTGCCTGCCCGCGTTTCGCCCGCCCATCCGATCGAAAGCAACGACAGAATCGGATCCCTCCTTTCGGATGGAACCGGGGAAGCCCCGCCGCAGAGAAGCGACGGGGCTTGTTCTTGTCGCGCGCCATGCTCTGCCTCTCCCAGCGATCGGATGAGCCGCCGCGCGTTCGCGACGAGCGGTGGCCTGATGCGCATCGAACGGGGATTGTGCCGGTTTCTCAAGGACTAGTGCAATTCATCCAACGGAGATTGATATGAGCATGGTCAGGAAGGCCGCGATTTCGCTGGCGGCATTGTCGGTCGTCGCGGCGCCAGTCGCCGCGTCGGCGGCGAGCAGCGTACGCGCCGCATCGGTGGCGAGCGGGACGAGCGAGCTCGAAGGCAATGCGAGCTGGGTTATCGGGCTGATCGGCCTGCTGGCCGGTATCACCGCGATGGTCCTGGTTGCCGAGAATGACGAGGATTCGCCCGTCAGCCCCTGACGACGCGCACCGCGACCGGGCGACGATGGCCGGCTGCGCACCTGCGCAGTCGGCCGTTTTCGCTTGCGCTGCCATGAACAAGGGCGCGGCGCTGCGACAATTTGCGACAATTTTTCGGCAACCCGGCACGGCGTTGGGACAAATCGCGCCTAAATGACCTTTACTGGAAGCGCGGCGCACCCCGCCGTATCGCCATGAAGGAGTTTGCGACGTGAACAGGAAGATCGGTTTATTGACGCTGGGCGCCGCGCTGATCGCGGTGCCGGTCCTCGCCGCGCCCCGCGACGGCGCGCGCGGCGACGCCGATGGCAATGGCACGCTGACGCGCGCCGAGGCCGAGGCGCATGCGGCGCAGATGTTCGCGCGGATGGATGCGAACGGGGACGGTCGGATCGACGCCGCCGACCGCGCCGCCAGGCGCGCCGAGATGCAGGCAAAGATGTTCGAGCGGATCGACGCCGACAAGGACGGCAATATCAGCCGCGCCGAATGGGACCAGCATGGCGCCGAACGCGCCGCCAAGCGCGCCGAAGCTGGCGAGGGCCGCAAGGGCAAGCGCCACGCGATGCGCGGTCATCGCGGCAAGCGCGGCGGCCATCATGCGATGATGCTGGGCAGGGCCGATACCGACGGCGACAAGGCGATCAGCCAGGCCGAGTTCCAGGCGGCAGCGCTGGCGCGTTTCGGCGCCGCCGACGCCAATCAGGACGGCCAGGTGACTGCCGAGGAACGCCAGGCCGCCCGAGCGGCGAAACGCGCCGAATGGCGCGCCAAGCGCGCGGCCGCCGCGACCGGCGAGTAGCCGGCCGGCAGGGGCGACCGGCGGCGCGATGCCTCTCCCCCCCCCTCCCGGCATTGCCTTTGTCGCCGGTCCCTGCCAGCTATCGCCCACCGGCCATTCGCGGCCGGTGGGCGAGCCAGTTCGAGCGACGGAAACCCGATGACCGATAGCGACATGCCGCGCATCCTGCTGATCGACGATGAGCCGTCGATTCGCGAACCGCTGGGCGAATATCTGACCGCGCAGGGTTTTGCGGTCACCGACGCCGCGAGCGCGGCCGAGGCGCGATCGGTGCTGCGCGCCAAATCGGTCGACCTGGTCGTCAGCGACATCATGATGCCGGGCGAGGACGGGCTTTCGCTCACCCGCCACCTGCGCGAGACGAGCAGCATCCCGGTGATCCTGCTGACCGCGCGCGCCGAGGATACCGAGCGGATCGTCGGGCTGGAGATCGGCGCCGACGATTATGTCGTCAAACCCTTCAACCCGCGTGAGCTGGTCGCGCGCATCCGCACCGTGCTGCGCCGGACGCAGCAGGGCGGGCGGGCGCTCGATGCGGGCGGCACCTGCTATGCCTTTGGCGACTGGGTGCTGCGCGAAGTCGAGCGCGTATTGGTCGATGGCGACGGCAGGGAGGTCGCGCTGTCATCCGGCGAATATCACCTGCTTCACGCGCTCGTGCGCCACCCGCGACAGGTGATGAGCCGCGACCGGCTGCTCGACCTGGTGCGCGGTCGCGAGGCCGATATTTTCGACCGCGCAATCGACAATCTGGTCAGCCGATTGCGCAAGAAGATCGAGACCGATCCCGCGCACCCGCAAATCGTCAAGACCGTGTGGGGCGGGGGTTATACGCTGGCCTGCGAGGTGAAGCGACTGGGGCCCGCCGCGTGACGCTGCGGCTCTGGCCCCGCAGCCTGATCGGGCAGCTGGTGTTCGCGGTCGCGGTGATGCTGTTCGTTGCGCAGGCGGTCAATTTTGCGCTGCTCGTGCGCGGGCAGAAACAGCAGATGCTGGCGCACGGCGGCGGCATGGCGGTGGCGCGGATCATCGACGCGGTCGACCGCCACGAAAGCGGCCGGATCGCGGCGATGCCCGAGCGCCGCCAACGCCTCGGCCGTGCGCGCATCCCGAAGCTCTGGGTCGGCACCAGCGCGCCGCCGGTGCCCGAGCGCGCGGTCGCCATGCCGACGATGGCCGACTATGTCCACGATCTGCTCGCCGATGCAGCGATCGACGCCACGCGCGTGACCGCATGGGCCTTGCCACAGCGGCCGCGGCTGGGGCGGACGCCGCTGCCCGGCCGCACCGTGCTCGTTGTCGCAGAGGTGGGCGGGCGCTTTTACGGCGTCCGCACGCGGGTCGCGCCCGATGGCCGACGCTTGCAGGGTTTTCTGGTCTGGCAGACGCTGTCGCTCTACCTCTTGCTGCTCATCCCGATCCTGGTGATCGCATGGCGCGTCGCCGCGCCGCTTCGCGAGCTGACACGCGCGGCGCGCGCCAGTCCCGCACTGCACGAGGCGGTGCCGCTCGATGAGGCGGGGCCGTCGGACGTGCGCGACCTGATCGCCGCCTTCAACGCCTATCGGGCGCGCATCGCGGCGATGCTGTCGGACAAGGACCGGATGCTCGGCGCGGTCGGCCACGACCTGCGCACCCCGCTCGCCAGCCTGCGCGTGCGCGTCGAGCAGGTCGAGGACGACCTGCTGCGCGACAAGATGATCGCGAGCATCGACGAGATGACTGCGATGCTGGCCGACATATTGGCGCTCGCACGATCGGGCGCGGGGACCGAGGCGGCCGAGGCCGTTTCGCTGCGCGAACTGGTCGGTGAACTGGCGGCCGATTATCGCGAGCGCGGCAAGGATGTCGCGGCGGGCACGCTGGCCGAGGCGGCGGTACGGGCAAGGCCGATGCTGCTGAAGCGCGCGATCCGCAACCTTATCGACAATGCGGTGACCTATGGCGTGCGCGCGCGGCTGTCGGTGGCGATCGAGGGCGGCGAGGCACGGATCATCGTGTCGGACGATGGCCCCGGCCTGACCGACGAACAGATCGGCGCGCTGGTCGAACCCTTCGCGCGCGGCGAGCAGTCGCGCAATCGCGCGACGGGCGGCGCGGGACTGGGTCTGTCGATCGCGCGCGAGATCGCCGAGGGCGAAGGTGGGACGCTGACGCTCGCCAATCGCGCGGGCGGCGGGCTCGATGCGGTGATCGCGTTGCCGGTTCGGGGTTGAGCGGCCGCTGCCTTCTTCGGTTATGTCGGGACGGCTTTGGATCCGGTCGGTTTCAGACCTTCCCTTCTTTCCGTGCGTGCCGAGCGAAGTCGAGACACCCGTCGGCGCCAAGCCTGGCCCGAGGGGCATCTCGACCGCCTCGACGGGCTCGGGACAGGCTTCGCTCGATGCGAACGGATTGAAGAGACGGCGATGTCCGCTTCCAACCCCAATCAGACGTAGATTGCAATCGCCTGGCTGCCGCTCAGAATCGGCTGGCCCGCGCGGTTCCACAGCATCATGTCCTGCACCGACAGGCCGTGGCGCGCATAGCCGGTCCTGGCCGACAGCAGCCACCAGCCGTCGTCGGTGGTGGGCGCGGCAGTCAGCATGTTGACCGTCCAGTTCATCGAGCTGATCGGCCCGAACTGGCTGAACAGCGCCATCGCCGCGGGGGGCAGCGCGTCGCCCATCGCCAGCAGGGCAATCGCGGGATGGCAGGTCGGTTCCTGGACGAAGCGCACCCAGGTCAGATATTCGCCGACCTCGCTTTTCCATGCAAAGCGCGGTCCCGTCGTCGGGCGCATGTCGAAATGGCGCGTGAAGGCGGGGCGCGCGTGATGTTCGGGTACCGGCGCCAGCGTTTCGGGATCGGGGGCGCCCGGCATCGCCAGCCGGTCATGGTCGACATGGCTCGGCCGGTCGGGGGAGAAGGCAAACACCGCCGCGGTGCCGAACCCCATGTCGCTCGACACTCCGGCATCGATGAACAGCGAGGATTTCGACTGGCGCAGCACGCGCGTTTCGACCGTGCAGTCGCCGCCGACGGGTCCGACGAAGCTGATCTGCGCATAGCGCAGCGGCGCCTCGGTCGGGTGGAGCGCCATCGTGCCCGCGAGCGCGACCGCCGAGCTGATCCCGCCATAGGCGGTGCGCCCCTGCATCCAGCCTTCGTCGATATGCGCCTTGGCCACGCCGTCTTCGGTGCGCAGCGTCGCGAGCAGCGCGTCGAGCGCGCTGGGAGAGGTGGTCATCCCGTTCTTATTCCTCGATCTGAAAGGTCAGTCCGGCATTCGCGGTCAGCCGGTCGATCAACGCCTGGCCCAGCAGCGCGCCCGGCGTCCATACGCCGCCCGCGCCCTTGTTTTCGAGCAGCGCCATGCCCGTTTCGGCGAGCATCTTCGACGTCGAGCCATAGCCGGGGTCGCGGTCGCCCTGCACGCTCGCGCGCACCGTGGCGCCGTCGGGATATTCGCCGATGAAGAGGATGTCGTAAAAGCCGTTTTCGCGCTCTTCCTTGCTCGGCCCTTCGCCGGGCTGGAGTTTGCTATCGCCGAAGGGATTGGCCTTGGCCATCGCCTCGGCCATCGCCTTCCCCGCATCGCCGATCGTCGTCATCACCATCTCGTCATAGACGAGGTCGGCGCCCCATGGATGGCCGAGCAGATAGTTGGTGCGGTGAACATTCTTGGTGTTGATCGGCGCCATGATGAAGGGAGCGGTCCAGGTGCCGGTGGCGACATCATATTCGGGGATCAGCCCGGTCGGCTGCGACGGCCCCTCGAAGCCGGGGGTCAGCGCGAAGGAGGATTTGAGCAGCAGCGCGAGCGATGGCTTTTTCGCGACGGCCTTCAGCGTTTCGGTGAGGCTGGCGATGGTGCCGCCCGACGCGCCGCCCGCCATCTTGCGCACGCGGCCCTTGACCCGCGGCGCGGGCTTGCCGTGGCGCCTGACCGCTTCGGCCTGCAAGAACAGGACGCCAAGGTCGAAGGGGATGGAATCGAAACCGCAACTGAAGGTGATCCGCGCGCCCGACGCCTTCGCCGCATCTTCGTGCATGTCGATCATCTCGCGCATCCAGCCGGGTTCGCCGCAAAGGTCCGCATAGGCGGTGCCCGCGCGGACGCAGGCGGCGACGAGCCCGCTGCCGTAAAGCTGATAGGGGCCGACCGTGGTGAGCACCACCGCCGTCCGCGCCGCCATCGCGTCGAGGCTCGCGGGGTCGTCGGCGTCGGCGACGATCAGCGGCGTGTCGGCGGGCGCGCCGATCAGGTCGCGCACTTCCGCGAGCTTGGCGGCGCTGCGCCCGGCCATCGCCCATCTGGGCGCGTCCTTGCGGCCCTTGTAGTGGTGGGCCAGATATTCGGCGACGAGGCGGCCGGTGAAGCCCGTTGCGCCATAGATGATGATGTCGAGATCGCGCGCGTTGGCCATCGACCCTCTCCCTTTACGTAAACGTCAAGTCCGCACGCTAGCGCAGATGGGAAGCGGTGCCAAGGGGTGAGGGCGGGGGCTGGCTGGTTGCGAGCGGTTGCTGACCTTCCAATTCTCGTCACCCTGAACTTGTTTCAGGGTCCATGGCCCGCCATCTCCTTAGACGCAGCGCTTGACGAGAGTTCAGGCCATGGATGCTGAAACAAGTTCAGCATGACGAGGTTTGAGGGGGGCTCCCTACCCCGAAGCAGTCATCCATTGCCTCGGATCGCGGCTACAGCTTCGGCAGCGTCACGCCCTTTTGCCCCATATATTTGCCCGCGCGGTCGGCATAGCTGGTCTCGCACGGTTCGTTGCCCTTGAGGAACAGGAACTGGCATGCCCCTTCATTGGCATAGATTTTGGCGGGCAGGGGAGTGGTGTTGGAAAACTCCAGCGTGACATGCCCCTCCCAGCCGGGTTCGAGCGGGGTGACGTTCACGATGATGCCGCACCGCGCATAGGTCGATTTGCCAAGGCAGATGACGAGGATGTCGCGCGGGATACGGAAATATTCGACCGTCCGCGCCAGCGCAAAGCTGTTCGGCGGGATGATGCAGACGTCGGTTTCGCGATCGACAAAGCTGTTCGAGGCGAAATCCTTGGGATCGACGACGGCGCTGTCGACATTGGTGAAAATCTTGAATTCGGGCGCGACGCGCGCGTCATAGCCATAGGAGGAGAGGCCATAGCTGATGCAGCCGTCGCGTCGCTGCGCCTCCACAAAGGGCTCGATCATGCCCTGCGTGCGGGCGGCTTCGCGAATCCAGCGATCGGAGAGTATGGCCATGGCGCTGTCTTGTCGGTGCGCGCAGATTCGCGCAAGCCGATGTTTGGGGCGAGCCCCGGCGATGCTGATAATCACTTTAAGTTCGTCATCCCGGCCTTCGCCGGGATGACGGGATGATTTAGCTAGATCAGCCCCAGATCCCTGGGCCCGAAAGACGCGGGAAGCAGCTCGCTCAGCCGATAGCTCTTCACCGCGCGGCCATCCCCCGACGCGCAATGCACCAGGATGTCGGTCCGCGACCGCTCGGCCGCCTCGTTCAATATCTGGCGGCAGCGCCCGCACGGATGGACGGGGTCGCTGCCGACCAGCGCATCGCCGTCGGGACGGCCGCCGATGATGGCCACCGCAGTCAGCTCGCCGATCCAGCCTTCGTTGGCGATTTTCGCCACCGCGGCGGTTTCGGCGCAGAGCGTCAGCCCATAGCTCGCATTTTCGACATTGGCGCCGGTCACGACGTCGCCATTCTTGAGCAGCAGCGCCGCACCAACATGAAAGCCCGAATAGGGCGCATAGGCGCGGCTCGCGGCGTCGCGCGCGGCGGCGATCAGCGCGTCGCGGGTCGTCGGGTCGGTCATCTTATCTCTCCTCGCGCGCGGAGCACATTCCAGCCGACGGTGCCGTCGGCGCCCGACAGGCGGACATAGTCGTTCGCCTGCCACATCGCCCAGGGGTGGGCGCCATAGTCGGGCTCGAAGAAATCGCGCCGCAGCCAGGTCGTGCGCGCGATGCCGCGTGTCACACGATAATCGGCCTCGAACGCCGGGCCGGGCGCGATCAGGCTCTGCTTGCCCATATGCGCCTCGATCTGCGCGAGGAAGGTCGCGAGTTCGGAAAGCAGCAGCGCGCGCGTCGGCCTGTCGGGGCAGCGGTCGTCATAGTCGAGCCACACCACGGCGGGCAGCATGTCGGCGCGGCGCGGGACGTGGCGGATGAAATTGGCGGCCTGATCGGTTGCGAGGCGGCAGAGGCTGTAACGGTGGATCGCGCCGGCCTGCACCCCCGCTTCGCGCGCGCCGACAAGGTTGCGCGCGAATTTCGGATCGATGCGCGCGGCGCCGCCGGTCGCGGCGATATAGGCAAAATCGGCGCCCGCGGCCTTGATCGACCCCCAATGGACGTCACCATTGCCCGCGTCGATCGTGACCCCCTGCACCGGATAGATGGCGCGGTCGGGGGTCCAGCGTGCCGCCCACCAGAGCGCGAGGCCCGCGGCGAGGAGCAGCAGGACGACGGCGGCGCCGATCCGGCGCAGAAACCGCGCAATCGCAACGCGCCAGTCGCCGCCGCGCTTTGCTCCTTGTCCGCCCCTGATTGCCCCCGCCTTCATCGTCAGCCCTTGATATGGAGTACGCAGATCAGCGTGAACAGCCGCCGCGCGGTGTCGAAATCGACCGCAATCTTGCCGTCGAGCCGGTCCATCAGCATCTCGGCCGCTTCGTTATGCAGCGCGCGGCGCGCCATATCGACCGTCTCGATCTGCTGCGCGGTCGAGGTCTTGATCGCCTGATAATAGGAGTCACAGATGGCGAAATAGTCGCGGATCGGGCGGCGAAACCGGCCGAGGCCGAGGATGATTGCTTCCAGCGGCGAACCGTCTTCGCGCGATATTTCAAAGATCAGGCGGCCGTCCTCGACACGCAGCTTCAACCGGTAGGGGCCGGCATAGCCGTCGGGGTGGCCGCGCTGCGGCACGAACTTGTTTTCTTCGATGAGGTCGAAGATCGCGACGCGCCGCTCCTGCTCGACGTCGGGATTGCGCCAGACGATCGAGCCTTCGTCGAGCTCGACCGAAATGATGCGCTGCTTGGAGGGATCGGCGTCGGACATGCTGACCGTGCTTCTACTTGGGCTGCGGCGAAGGGCAAGGGGGTGGCAACATCATCGTCATCCCGGCCTTCGCCGGGATGACGATCAAAGGAGGCAAGCGATAATTGCAGCGAAATTATCCCCAGAAGCACCCCCGGCCGACGCGGCTGAGGATCGTCAATCGGGTTGCGCGCAACGGGTGATCAGCGCATGATGACGCCATGCCCGAATTAGCCCTTATCCCGCCCCCGGCGCAGGCCGGGGAGGAGCGTCAATTACCCCGCAATATCGAGGCCGAGGCCGCGTTTCTGGGCGCGATCCTGATCGACAATCGAGTCGTCGAGGATCTGCCCGTCCAGCTTGCGCCCGCGCATTTTTTCGAGCCGCTGCATGGCCGCATCTTTCAGCAGACGATGGCGCTGATCGAGCGCAACAGCATCGCGACCCCGGTAACGCTCAAACCCTTTTTCGAGGCCGACGAGGCGATGAAGGCGGTCGGCGGCGTCGGTTATCTGGCGCAGCTGACGGGCAGCGGCGCGGGTCTGATCGGTGCGCGCGACTTTGCCAAGCAGATCTACGACCTGGCACTGCTCCGCGAGCTGGCCGGGGTCGGGCGCGCGCTCGTCGACAATGCGCTCGACACCAGCGAACGCGTCGACCCGCAGGCACAGATCGAGGAGGCCGAAACCGCGCTTTATCGCGTCGCGGGGGGCGAGGCCGAAATGGGGTCGGTCAAAAGCTTCAGCCAGGCAAGCCTCACCGCGCTGCAGGCGGCAGAGCGCGCGCTCAATTCGGGGGGGCATCTGTCGGGGATCACCACCGGGATCGCCAGTCTCAACGCCAAGATCGGCGGGATGCACAACAGCGACCTGATGATCCTCGCCGGGCGTCCCGGCATGGGCAAGACCTCGCTCGCGACCAACATCGCCTACAACGCCGCCGAACGCTGGCGCCGCGACGAGGAGGACGGAATCCCGCCCGAAAAGAATATGGGCGCCAAGGTCGCTTTCTTCAGCCTGGAAATGTCGGCCGACCAGCTGGCGACGCGCGTGCTTGCCGAACAATCGGGGGTGTCGGGCGAGGCGCTGCGCATGGGCAAGATCAGCAAGGAGCAGTTTCAGCAGCTCTCGCGTGCCGCGCAGACGCTCCAGACGCTCCCGCTCTATATCGACGACACCCCCGGCCTGACGATCGCCGGGCTGCGGACGCGCGCGCGGCGGCTCCAGCGCCGCCATGGCATCGGCTTCATCATCGTCGACTATCTTCAGCTGTTGCAGGGATCGTCGCGGAGCGGCGACAATCGCGTGCAGGAGATTTCCGAAATCTCGCGTGGTTTGAAGACGCTGGCGAAGGAACTCAATGTCCCGGTGATGGCGCTGTCGCAGCTCAGCCGTCAGGTCGAAAGCCGCGAGGACAAGCGCCCGCAGCTCTCCGACCTGCGCGAATCGGGCTCGATCGAACAGGACGCCGACATGGTGCTGTTCGTGTTTCGCGAGGATTATTATGTCGCGGCGCGCGAGCCGAAACGCCCGATCGAGGGCGACGATGTGAAGATCCACGCGGCGCACGAGGAATGGGCCGCCGAGATGGAACGCGTCTTCGGCCTCGCCGAAGTCATCGTCGCCAAATCGCGCCACGGGTCGACCGGCAAGGTTCGCCTGCACTTCGAGGCGAAGACGACCAAGTTCAGCGACCTGGCCGACGACAGCATGGCGTATGAGGATTATGAATAGATAACCCCCGTCATTGCGAGCGAAGCGAAGCAATCTCCAGCTATCGGCTTAGATGCACGCCGATAGCTGGAGATTGCCGCGTCGCCTTCGGCTCCTCGCAATGACGAGCTAGTCAAAACGCCGGATCGTTCGCCGGATCGTCGTCCAGTGGCGTCACCGCGCCGTGAATGCCGCATTCGGTCTTGTCCCAGCCGCGCCAGCGGCCCGAGCGCGGGTCTTCGCCCGGCTTGACCTTCGACGTGCAGGGCGAGCAACCGATCGACGGGTAACCCTTTGCTTCCAGCGGGTGTCGCGGCAGGTCGTGCGCCGCGAAATAATCGTCGAGCATCGCGCGCGTCCAGTTGGCGAGCGGGTTGAACTTGAGGCGGCCGGTATTGCCGTCGAGCTCGAAGCGCGCGAGGCCCTGCCGCGTCGCCGACTGGAAGCCCTTGCGCCCGGTGATCGAGGTGTCGAAATCGGCTAGCGCCTTTTCGAGCGGCTTCACCTTGCGGATTTCGCAGCAGCCGTCGGGGTCGTATGACCAGCGCAGCTCGGTCGCGTCCTTTTTCGCCAGCTCGTCGGCATCGGGGGTCAGGTTGACGATATTGAGCCCGAGCTTCGCGGCCAGCGCGTCGCGATAGGCCAATGTTTCGGGGAAATGCTTGCCGGTATCGAGGAACAGGACGGGCATGTCGGGCGCCACGCGCGAAACAAGATGGAGCAGCACCGCGCTTTCGGCGCCGAAGCTCGACACGATCGCCGTTTCGCCGAGCAGCCCGGCGCCGATCACGCTCGCGACGACCTCCGCCGCGTCCTGACCACGGAACAGGTTGTTGAGGCGGATGACATCGGCCTGGGTGAAACGCGGCGCGACGTCGATGCGGTCGCGCCGACGATCATTCCCAATTCCGTTCGCATCGAGCGAAGTCGAGATGCCCATCGTGGGTGCATGCCCTCTCGGTGTCTCGACTTCGGCCACGGGCCGAAATTCATCCTGAGCGCCCGCCCCGCGGGCAGTCGAAGGGCTCGACACGAACGGGATTTTAGGATCAGGTTTAGCCATGCCTCAATTTCCATATCGGCACGGCGCCGTCGGCGGCGGTCTGATAATGTTGGGGCCAGCGCGTCAGCGCCGCCTCGACGTCGGCGGGGTTGAGCGGCTTTTCGGGCGCGAAACTGTCGAAGCCGCAGCGCTTCATATAGGCGATCTGGTCGACGAGGACGTCGCCCTGCGCGCGCAGTTCGCCTGTATATCCCGCCTCGCGCAGGATGCGCGCCGACGAATAGCCGCGGCCGTCGCGAAAGGCCGGAAAGGCCACCTCGATCAGCTTCAATCGGTCGAGATAGGGGATCAGCGCGCGCGCGTCCTCGTCGGGTTCGAGCCGCACGGCGGTGGCGTTCGATTGTTCAAGGAAGGCGTCGAGGGTGACGCAGGGTTCCTCGCCGTCGACGTGCCGCCCTTCCGCTTGCGGAAGGGACTGATTATCGGCCCGCTCAACCATAGATCGCCTCCTTGAACGGGGCCATGCCGACGCGGCGATAGGTGTCGACGAAACGCTCGCCTTCTGTCCGTTCGGCGAGATATCTGTCGGTGACGCGTTCGATCGCATCGACGATGCCATCCTCGTCGAAGCCGGGGCCGGTGATCGTGCCGAGCGATACGTCTTCGGCGCCCGATCCGCCGAGCAGCAGCTGGTAATTTTCAGTGCCCTTGCGGTCGACCCCCAGGATGCCGATGTGGCCCGCGTGATGGTGGCCGCAGGCGTTGATGCAGCCCGAAATCTTGAGCTTGAGTTCGCCCAGTTCCTTCTGGCGGTCGAGGTCGGCAAAGCGCGTCGCGATCTTCTGCGCGACGGGAATCGAGCGCGCATTGGCGAGGCTGCAATAATCGAGGCCGGGGCAGGCGATGATGTCGCTGATCAGGTCGCGGTTCGGCGTCGCGAGCCCCGCTTCGTCGAGCGCCTGCCAGATGGCGTAGAGGTCGGCCTTGCGAACGTGCGGCAGCACGATGTTCTGTGCGTGGGTGACGCGCAGCTCGTCGTGGCTGTAGCGTTCGGCGAGGTCGGCCATCAGGTCGATCTGCGCCGACGACGCATCGCCGGGAATGCCGCCGACGGGTTTCAGGCTGATGTTGACGATCGCATGGCCGGGCACCTTGTGCGCGGCGACTTGCCGGTCGACCCATAGCGCGAAATCGGGATCGCTGCGGTCGATGGCGTCGGGCGCCGATGCGTCGAGCGGCGGCATTGCGAACTGCGCGGCGATGCGGTCGAACTCGGCCTTCGGGGGGTCGATGCCTAGCGACTTCACATGGACGAACTCTTCCTCGACCTGGCGGCGATATTCGTCGGCGCCCAGCTCGTGGATCAGTATCTTGATCCGCGCCTTGTAGATATTGTCGCGGCGACCGTAACGGTTGTACACGCGGAGGCACGCCTCGGCGTAGCTCAGCAGATCGCCCAGCGGCACAAAATCCTTGATCAGCGGCGCGATCATCGGGGTGCGGCCCATGCCGCCGCCCACGTAAAAGGCGGCGCCGTGCTGCCCGTCCTTCTCGACGATCTGGATGCCGATGTCGTGGAGGCGCATCGCGGCGCGATCCTCGTCGGCGGCGATCACGGCGATCTTGAATTTGCGCGGCAAATAGCTGAATTCGGGGTGAAAGCTCGACCATTGGCGCAGCAGCTCGGCCCACGGGCGCGGGTCGGTGATCTCGTCGGCGGCGGCGCCGGCCCACTGGTCCGAACTGATGTTGCGGACGCAATTGCCGCTGGTCTGGATCGCGTGCATTTGGGCCGACGCCAGATCGGCGAGGATCGCGGGCGCATCCTCCAGCTTGATCCAGTTATACTGGATATTCTGGCGCGTGGTGAAATGGCCGTAATCGCGGTCATATTTGCGCGCGATATGCGCCAGCATCCGCATCTGTCGGCTGTCGAGCGTCCCATAGGGCACCGCGACGCGCAGCATATAGGCGTGAAGCTGGAGATAGAGGCCGTTCATCAGCCGCAGCGGCTTGAACTGGTCCTCGGTAATTTCGCCCGCGAGGCGGCGGCGCACCTGATCGCTGAACTCGGCGACGCGCGCCTCGACCATCGCATGGTCATATTCGTCATATTTATACATGTCAGATCACCCAGTCGCCGGCCGCGGGGTCGGCGGGTTTCAAAGTCAGGTCGGGGCGCACCGTTGGACCAAGCGCGCGAATGCGGTCCTTGATATGCGCGGGGCGCGGGCCGTCGGGGGTCATTTCGCCGCTGATGATATAGGGGGCGTTGACGCGGCGCGCGGCTTCCTCGACGGCGAGGATCGCCTCGCCCTGTTCGCCGACATCGGCGGCGTCCTCGATATGGATCGACCAGTCGGCGCCGGTCCACCAGATGACGGCGCCGCTTTTCAGGTCGTTGCCCGTGAGCAGTTTCATGTAAAATCCCTTATTTGAGCGGCGACGCCCGGCGCGCGGAGGCAGTCGAGCGCGTCGGCGCGCGCCGCGACCTTGCCGACGATGATGAGCGCCGGGCTTTGCACCTTCTCGCGCGCGACGAGGTCGCCGAGGTCGGTGAGCAGGCTGCGCAGGACGCGCGCGTCGGCGGTGGTGCCGCGTTCGACCACCGCGACGGGAAGGCCGGGCGAAACGCCGTCGGCGATCAGCTTGTCGGCGATGGCGGGTGCAGTCGCGAGGCCCATATAGATGACGAGCGTGCGGCCATGGCCGGCGAGCCCCGACCAGTCCTGATCGGTCAGATCCTTGCACTGACCCGCGACGAAGCTGACCGCGCTCGCATCCTCGCGGTGGGTGAGAGGGAGGCCCGCCTGCGCGGCGCAGCCCGCGGCGGCGGTGATGCCGGGGACGACCTCGACCGCGATCCCCGCGTCGCGCGCGGCGTCGAGTTCCTCGCCGCCGCGCCCGAAGATGAAGGGATCGCCGCCTTTCAGGCGCACGACCTGCTTTCCGGCCAGCGTTTCATTGACGAGCAGTTCGTTGATGAGATCCTGCCGCATCGTGTGGCGGCTGCGCTGCTTGGCGACGCTGATCCGCTCGATATGCGGCGGGATCAGCGCGAGCACGCCTTCGCCGACAAGGCCGTCATGGACAATGAGATCGGCGGACCCGAGCAGCCGCGCGGCGCGCAGCGTCAGCAGGTCGGGGTCGCCGGGACCGGCGCCGACGAGCCACAGCTTGCCCGCGGAAGGGAGAGTCTTTTCCATGCTGGCCAAGATGGTTCGCGCGCCGGAAAAGCGCAAAGCAGGCTTTGTTGACGGGGGTGTAGGTAAAATTGCATGGCGATTACACCGCTCGCAGCCTTAGGCGTCATTGCGAGCGCAGCGAAGCAATCTCCAGCTTGCGCAGCACCCGGACGACGGCTGGAGATTGCTTCGTCGCTGCGCTCCTCGCAATGACGAGATTCAGAGATATTTCTTCGTCACCAGCTGCGACCCTTCGGGATCGCGCAAACCTACGCCGATCGAGGCGCGCAGGGCGTCGCTTTCGGCGCTCGCGACCGGATAGGCGCAATAGTCGGCGGCGTAGAAGGCGCTGGGGCGGTGATTGCCCGACAGGCCGATTCCGCCGAAAGGCGCCGCCGACGAAGCGCCGTTGGTCGGACGGTTCCAGTTGATGACGCCCGCGCGAGCATTGGCCCAGAACTGATCGTAAAGCTGCGGCGTGCCGCCGATCAGCGCCGCCGACAGGCCGAAGGCGGTGTTGTTCGCCTCGGCAATCGCCGCCTCGAACGTTTCGACGCGGATGACCTGGAGCAGCGGACCGAACAGCTCGACGTCGGGACGCTCCGCCATCGCCGTGACGTCGATGATGCCGGGGGTCAGGAAGGGGCGATCCGCGACGGGCCGCGTCATGTGGCGGATGACCTGGCCGCCGTTCGACATCAGGACGAGGAAGCTTTCGGTAAGGCCGTCGGCCGCCTCATTGTCGATCACCGGGCCCATATAGGGTGCGGGGTCGGCGTGCGGATGGTCGACGATCAGGCGGTTCGCAAGCTCGCGAACCTCGTCGATCAGTGCGTCGGCCAGGCTGTCCCTGACGATCAGCCGCCGGGCGTTGCTGCATCGCTGGCCGGCGCTGAGGAAGGCCGACTGGACGATGAGGATCGCCGCGGTGCGAAGGTCGGCGGTATCCCACGCGACGATCGGATTGTTGCCGCCCATTTCGAGCGCGAGCATTTTGCCCGGCTGGCCTGCGAACTGGCGGCTCAGCGCCAGCCCGGTGCGCGCCGATCCGGTGAAGAGCAATCCGTCGATGCCGGGGTGCGCGGCGAGCGCCTTGCCCGTGTCGGGGCCGCCGATAACAAGGCGCAGCGCTTCCTGCGGCACGCCCGCGCTGTGGAACAGCTCGACGAGCTTCGCCCCGACCGCCGGCGTCTTTTCGGAGGGTTTGAACACGACCGAATTGCCCGCGATCAGCGCGGGAACGATATGGCCGTTCGGCAGATGCGCGGGGAAATTATAGGGGCCGAGCACCGCCAGCGCGCCGTGCGGTTTATGGCGCACCGCGCTCCGCAACCCCATCGCACCCTCGATGCGGCGATTGGGGGTGCGTTCGGCATAAGCCTTGACCGAAATATCGACCTTGTTGGCGACCGATTCGACCTCGGTACGCGCTTCCCACAAGGGCTTGCCGGTTTCGCGCGCGATCAGATCGGCGAGCGCCTCGCCCTCCGCCTTCACCCGGTCGGCGAAGCGGCGCAATGTTTCGGTGCGGAAGGTGACGGGTTTCGCCGCCCATTCGGGCCAGGCGCGACGGGCAATCTCGACCTCGGCGTCGACGTCGCTCACCGTGCCGCGCCAAAGCTGTTCGCCGGTGGCGGGTTCAAAGGAAAGCAGCTCTTCGCTCATGGTCGTCCCGCTCTTATCGGCGAATGCGTGCGGCGGCAACCGCGGCGGGCGTGTTCGCGACGGATGGCTTGCGCCTTCGGGCCGGGTTGGCGATAGACTTGCCGCGAATCCTGCGCGCCGTGGCGAGCGGGGTGAAAAGCCAAGGGGACGATCGATTCTGGCCAGAGACGACAGCCGCCGCGAATGGGCCGACCATTTTTGGTGGTCGCACGACGGCGTCCGGCTGCACGCGCGTGTCTATCCGGGGCCTGCGGGGAGCGAGGGTGCGCCGCCGATCCTGTGTATGCCGGGCCTCGCGCGCAATGCCCGCGATTTCGAGGATCTGGCTCCGCATGTCGCACAGCGGCGCAAGGTCGTCGTGATCGAGTTTCGCGGCCGCGGCGAAAGCGCCTACGCCAAAGACCCGATGACCTATGTTCCGCTCACCTATGTGCAGGATGTCGTGGCCCTGCTCGACGATCTGGGCATATCGCGCTTCGCGACGATCGGCACCTCGCTCGGCGGGCTCGTGTCGATGCTGATGGCGGCCAGCCTGCCGGGCCGGATCGTCGGCGCGGTGCTCAACGATGTCGGGCCCGAATTGCAGGCGGCGGGGCTGGAGCGCATTCGCGACTATATCGGGGCGGGCGGCAGCCAGCCGACATGGATGCACGCGGCGCGCGCCTTTGCCGAACTCAATGGCGCCATCTATCCGAATTATCGCATTCACGACTGGCTGCGGCTCACCAAGCGGACGCACAAGCTGACGCCAGAGGGGCGGATCGTCACCGATTACGACAAGCAGATCGCGGCGCCGCTGCGCGTTCCCAACGGCGGCGATGCCGGCATCGACCTGTGGCCCGCCTATCGCGCGCTTGGCGCCGTGCCGCTGCTTATTCTGCGCGGCGCGCTGTCGGACATATTGGCGCGCGGTGCGGCGGAAAAAATGGCGGCCGAGCTGGCGCACGCGCGCTTTGTCGAGGTGCCGGGGATCGGCCACGCACCGACGCTGGACGAGCCCGAAGCGCGCGCGGCGATCGACGCGTGGGTGGCGGAGCTGCCGCAAGCGTGAGCGCCGAGCAGCCCGAGGCCGCCCGGCCGATCCGCATCCTGCACCTCCATTCGAGCTTTTCACTGGGCGGCAAGGAAGCGCGCGCGGTGCGGCTGATGAACCTGATGGGCGGCCGCGCGCGTCACACGATCCTGTCGGCGGTGCCCGACGCGCTCGGCGCGCGGGACGCGATCGATCCTTCCATTGTCGTCGATTTTCCGCAGGATGCACCGCCGCTTCATGGCAAGCCGGGGCCCGCGCGCTACCGCGCGCTTGCGCGATATATGGGCGAGTTTGACCTGGTGCTCAGCTATAATTGGGGCGCGATGGACGGGGTGATGGCCCATCGCCTGTGGGCGCCGTTCGTGCGCCTGCCCCCGCTGATCCATCACGAAGATGGCTTCAACGAAGATGAAAGCATCCGGCGCAACTGGAAGCGGAACCTCTTTCGCCGGGTTGCGCTCCCGACGGCCGGGGCGCTTGTGGTGCCGTCGGCCCTGCTGGAGCGCATCGCGGCGGCCGAATGGGGCGCTCGCGAACAGACGGTGGTGATCCGCAACGGGATCGACACGGCATCCTATGCAGCCCCGCCGTCGGTCGCGATTCCGGGGCTGGAACGGCGTCCGGGCGAAGTGGTGATCGGAACCATCGCCGGGCTGCGCAAGGTCAAGGATCTGCCACGGCTGGTCCGCGCGGTCGCCACGCTGCCGCCGCACGTCCGGCTGGCGATCGTCGGCGAGGGGCCGGAGCGCGGTGCGATCGAGGCCGAGGCGGCGCGATGCGGGATCGCGGATCGCGTCGTCCTGGCCGGATTCATGGCTGAACCGGCGCGCTGGATCGGCCATTTCGACCTGCTCGCGCTGTCGTCGCTCAGCGAACAGGCGCCGATCGCGGTGATCGAGGCCATGGCGGCGGCGCTGCCGGTGGTCAGCCTGGCGGTCGGCGACGTCGCGGCGATGGTGTCCGACGCGAACCGGCCGTTCATCGCGGACGACGAGGGGGCGTTTCGCGCCGCGCTGGCCCGTGTCGCGGGCGATGACGCGCTGCGGCAGGCGGTCGGCGACGAAAACCGCCGGGTCGCGGCCGCGCGCTTCGACGAATCAACGATGGCCGCCGCCTATGAAAAGCTCTATGATCGCGCGCTTGGAAGCCACCGCCCGTTCAACGGGCGCCGGATCGGCGTCGATTGACAAAAGCGCCCGATTTCCGCTTACGGAAAAGGCAAAGGGGGCCGGTCCGCGATCGCGCATCGGCGGAGAGAGAGAAGGTTTAGAGTGTTCAAAGGTTTGAAGCCCATCCTTTATGGCGGGCGCGAAGTGTGGCCGCTGGTCGAAGGCGGCAAGGGCGTGTCGGCGACCAACCATATGTCGAGCGGCGCCTGGGCCGCGGCGGGCGGCATCGGCACCGTGTCGGCGGTCAACGCCGACAGCTATGACGCCGAAGGCAAGATCATCCCGCAAATCTATCGTGCGCTCACCCGCAGGGAACGGCACGAGGAACTGATCGCCTATGCGATCGACGGCGCGGTCGAGCAGGTCCGGCGCGCGCACGACATCGCGGGCGGCAAGGGCGCGATCAACATCAATGTGCTCTGGGAAATGGGCGGCGCGCAGCAGGTGCTCGAAGGCGTGCTCGAACGCGCCAGGGGCCTCGTCACCGGGGTCACCTGTGGCGCGGGGATGCCCTATAAGCTCAGCGAGATCGCCGCACGGCACAATGTCCATTATCTGCCGATCATTTCGTCGGCGCGCGCCTTTCGCGCGTTGTGGAAGCGCGCCTATCACAAGGTCGCCGACCTGATGGCGGCGGTGGTGTATGAGGATCCCTGGCTTGCGGGTGGGCACAACGGCCTGTCGAACGCCGAAGATCCGCTGAAGCCCGAGGCGCCCTATCCGCGCGTCAAGGCGCTGCGCGACACGATGCGCGCCGAGGGCATATCGGACGATGTGCCGATCGTGATGGCGGGCGGCGTCTGGTATCTGCGCGACTGGGAGGATTGGATCGACAATCCCGAACTCGGCCAGATCGCATTCCAATACGGCACGCGCCCGCTGCTGACCGAGGAAAGCCCGATCCCGCAGGCGTGGAAGGATCGCCTCCGCACGCTCGACGAAGGCGATGTATTGCTCCATCGCTTCTCGCCGACGGGATTTTATTCCAGCGCGGTGCGCAATCCCTTTCTGCGCGACCTCGAGGCGCGCTCGGAACGCCAGATTCCCTATTCGAAGCAGGAAGCGGGCGACCATGTCGTGCAGCTTGACGTCGGCGTGAAGGGCAAGAATTTCTGGGTCACCCCGCACGACCGCGACCGCGCGCGCGACTGGTATGCCGAAGGCTATACCGAGGCGCTGAAGACCCCCGACAATACGGTGGTTTTCGTCACCGAGGCCGACAAGGCGATGATCCGCAAGGACCAGGCCGACTGCATGGGCTGCCTGTCGCACTGCGGCTTTTCGGCGTGGAAGGACCATGATGATTATTCGACCGGCTATCTCGCCGATCCGCGCAGCTTCTGTATCCAGAAAACATTGCAGGACATCGCGCATGGCGGCGACGTCGAACAAAATCTGATGTTCGCGGGCCACGCGGCGTTCAATTTCAAGACCGACCCCTTTTATTCCAACAACTTCACCCCGACGGTGAAACAGCTGGTCGACCGGATTCTGACGGGGGACTGACCCGAAACGTCGCCCCAGCGAAAGCTGGGGCCGCTATCGTTCCTCAAGGCCGCGAGCGATCCCAGCTTTCGCTGGGACGTCGATTGCTACGCCCACCCCTCCAGCACCTGATCGGGCGGCCGATGCCCGTCGCACCAGGCGCGGATGTTGGCGATGACCTTTTCGCCCGAGGCTTCGCGCCCCTCGATCGTCGCCGAGCCGAGGTGCGGCAGCAGCACGACATTCTGGAGCGCAAGCAGCGCGGGGTCGACCGCGGGCTCGTGGGTATAGACGTCGAGCCCGGCGCCGGCGATGCGACCGGTCTGGAGCGCCGCGATCAGCGCCTTTTCATCGACGATCTCGCCGCGCGCGGTGTTGATGAGATAGGCGGTCGGCTTCATCGCGCCGATCCGCGCCGCATTGACCATCTCGTGCGTTTCGGCGGTGTGCGGGCAGTGGATCGTCACGACGTCGCTGATGCGCAGCAGCGTGTCGACACTGGCGTGATAGCTGGCGCCCAGCTCCTCTTCGATGGCTTCGGGCAGGCGTCTGCGGTTATGATAATGGATCGACAGGCCGAACGCACGCGCGCGGTGCGCAACCGCGAGGCCGATGCGTCCCATCCCGATGATGCCGAGCAATTTGCCGCCGACGCGGTGGCCGAGCATCGCGCTCGGCGCCCAGCCCGCCCATTGGCCCGACCGCATCAGCTTTTCGCCCTCGGCCAGGCGCCGCGGCACGCTGAGAATCAGCGCCATCGTCATGTCGGCGGTGTCTTCGGTGAAGACCCCCGGCGTGTTCGACACCATGATGCCCTTTGCGCGCGCCGCGGCGAGGTCGATATGGTCGACCCCGGCGCCGAAATTGGCGATCAGCTTCAATCGTTCGCCCGCCGCAGCGATGACCTCGGCGTCGATCGTGTCGGTCACCGTCGGTACGAGCACGTCGCAATCGGCGACCGCGGCCTTAAGCTCGTCCTTGGTAAAGGCGTGATCGTGCGCCGACAGCGCGACGTCGAACAATTCGGCCATGCGCGCCTCGACATGTGGCATCAACTGGCGGGTGACGATGACGCGCGGGCGTTTGGGGCGGGATGAATCGGGCATGGCCGCCGATAGAGCGCGCCCGCGCGGAGGGGTCAAGGGGGGAGGCGGAGCGAAGCCTGTGGACGACCGGTCCTGTGCGCCATGCGGCCGGTTGATAATGGGCGGCGACTTTGACAAGGGAAAGCCATGACCAGCCGGAAACTTGCCCTGATTTTGTTCAGCCTTGCCGCCGCGGGACCGGCATCGGCGCAGTCGGACCCCGAATTGCCCTATTGGGCGTCGATCAGCGTCGACGAGGCGCGGATGCGCAAGGGGCCGTCGATCGACGTGCCCGTATTGTGGGAGTATCGCCGCAAGGACTTGCCGGTAAAGGTGATCGCGCGCCACGAGAACTGGCGCCGCGTCGAAGACCCCGACGGCGCGCGCGGCTGGATGGCGGCGCGGCTTTTGAGCCGCACGCGCACCGCGATCGTCACCGGCGCGGTCCGCCCGATGCGTGAAGAGCCCAGCCTGTCCGCCGCGGTTGCCTATCGCGCCGAGCCGGGCGTCGTCGGCCGGATCAGCGATTGCCAGGACGGATGGTGCCGCTTTGACGTCAAGGGTCGCAAGGGCTGGATACAGACCGACCATATCTGGGGCGATTGACCGCGCCGGGGTGTGGGGGTTTCGACCGATTGCGGACGCGGCGCTCCTCCCCGGAACGGGGAGGGGGATCACCGAAGGTGGTGGAGGGGCACCATCGGTCGAACGCGGCCTATGCGGGCCCGTACCCCTCCACCATGCTTCGCATGGTCCCCCTCCCCCTGCGGGGGAGGATCGGCCGGAATCCACCCCAAAGCAGTCATCAAGGCCGCCGACAAAAAGAAAGCCGGACGGTCGCCCGCCCGGCCCTCTTCGTCATCCGCAGGGACTCAACGCCAGCGGAAATGGTTGCGATAGACGCGGATCACCTTGCCGCTGCGTACATTGACCAGCAACAGGTCGTTATAGTGGCGCACATAGACCAGGTTGCGGCCCGCGCGCGGCACGCCCCAGCGGCTGTCCCACGCGGGACGATAGGCGGGCGCATAATAGGCGGGGCGCAGCGTCGCGCCGACGCGGAACGACTGATAGCGGAAGGGCGCGCGGTAATGCTGGTAGCGCGCGTCGCGGCGCCAGTCGCGCTTGCTTTCGCGCAAGTCGCGGCGCGCGTCATTATATTCGCGCCGCTCCTCGCGAATGTCGCCGCGGTCGCCATATCGCAGCGCGTCGCGATATTCGCGGCGCTCCTCGCGCACGTCGCGGCGGTCTTCACGGATTTCGCGCGTCTGCGCCTGCGCGGCTGTCGGGACGATCATCGCGGCGATCAGACCGGCCGCGAGATATTGCATCTTCTTCATGGTGCCATTCCTTTGCATCCGTCAGGGACGGGCGATCTGCCCGATGACAGGGCAAGGATTAGGCGCGCCCGCTTGAACGGTCCCGGAATGCCGCGTTTATTTTCAGGTCATTAGTGTCGCAATTTGTCGCGGGGAGGGCGATGGAAGGGCGACGTCTTGCGAAGGGTGAGCGGAACTGTCCCCCCGTCATTGCGAGCGAAGCGGGCCGAAGGCGGCCGTAGGCCAACCAATCCCCAGTTATCGGCCCTGGTGGACGATAGCTGGGGATTGCCGCGTCGCTTCGCTCCTCGCAATGACGGAGGAATTGGGCTTCAGACCAGCTCGATCGCCACGGCGGTTGCTTCGCCGCCGCCGATGCACAGGCTTGCGATGCCGCGTTTCTTGCCGTGGCGCTGGAGCGCCGCGATCAGCGTCGTGATGATCCGCGTGCCGCTGGCGCCGATCGGATGGCCGAGCGCGGTCGCGCCGCCGTGGACGTTGATCTTGTCGTGCGGGATGCCCAGGTCGTGCATCGCGAACATCGCCACACATGCGAACGCTTCATTGACCTCGAACAGGTCGACGTCGCCGATGCTCCAGCCGGTCTTGGCCAGCAGCTTGTTGATCGCGCCGACGGGGGCGACCGTGAAATCCTTGGGCTCCTGCGCGTGGGCGGCGTGCGCGACCAGGCGCGCGACGGGCTTCGCCCCCCTGGCGTCGGCGACCGACTGGCGCGTCAGCACGACCGCGGCGGCGCCGTCGGAGATCGACGAGCTGGTCGCCGCGGTGATCGTGCCGTCCTTGGCAAAGGCGGGCTTCAGCGTCGGTATCTTGTCGGGCATCGCCTTGCCCGGCGCCTCGTCGGTGTCGACGACGACGTCGCCCTTGCGGCCCGCGATCGTCACCGGCGCGATTTCGGCGGCGAAGGCGCCCTCGGCGATCGCCGCCTTGGCGCGGCTCAGCGAGGTCAGCGTATAATCGTCCATCGCCTGGCGGCTGAGCTGATAGGCGTCGGCGGTATCCTGCGCAAAGGTGCCCATCGCGCGCCCCGCGTCATAGGCATCTTCCAGCCCGTCGAGGAACATATGGTCATAGGCGGTGTCGTGGCCGATGCGCGCGCCCGAGCGGTGCTTCTTGAGCAGATAGGGCGCGTTGGTCATCGACTCCATGCCGCCCGCGACGATCAGGTCGACGCTGCCCGCGGCCAGCGCCTCGGCGCCCATGATGACGGTCTGCATCCCCGATCCGCAGACCTTGTTCACCGTCGTCGCCTGCACCGACTTGGGCAGGCCCGCCTTGATCGCCGCCTGGCGCGCCGGCGCCTGGCCGAGCCCGGCGGGCAGGACGCAGCCCATATAGATGCGCTCGATGTCGTCACCCGAAACCCCGGCGCGCTCGACCGCCGCCTTCACCGCGGTCGCGCCAAGGTCGGTCGCGCTCGCGTCCGACAGGCTGCCCTGCATGCTGCCCATCGGGGTGCGGGCAAAGGACAGGAAAACAACGGGATCGGTGGCGGTCATGGCAGAGACTCCGTAAGGGAAAGCGATGTCGGCGGCCCGATTAGCGGAAATGCTGCAATTGCGAAAGGGGCAGCGCCAAGATGGGAGGCGCGTTTCATCTTGCAACCCGCCGTGCGCCATGGTCAAACATCGCGCGAAACCACAAGGGAGACGGGTCATGGCTACCGCAATCAGGCAGGACATCGCTGGCGAAACGGCGCGGATGCAGGCGGTGCTCGCGGCGCAGAAGGCGAGCTTTACCGCCGCCATGCCCGAAAGCCTGGCGGTGCGCAGCGACCGCATCGACCGCGCCATCGCGCTGCTCGTCGACCATGCCGAGGAGTTTGCGAAGGCGGTGAGCGAGGATTTCGGCCATCGCAGCCGCGAACAGACGCTGATGACCGACATCATGCCCTCGGTCAGTGCGCTCAAACATGCGAAGAAGCATATGGCGAGCTGGGCAAAGGGCGAGAAAAGGAAGCCCACCTTTCCGCTAGGCCTGCTCGGAGCGAAGGCCGAGGTCGTCTATCAGCCGAAGGGCGTCGTCGGCGTCGTGAGCCCATGGAACTTTCCCGTCGGGATGGTTTTCGTGCCGATGGCGGGCATCCTTGCGGCGGGCAACCGCGCGATGGTGAAACCGAGCGAGTTCACCGAAAATGTCTCGAACCTGATGGCGCGGCTCGTTCCCGACTATTTCGACGAGAGCGAGATGGCGGTGTTCACCGGCGATGCCGAGGTCGGGATCGCCTTTTCCAGGCTCGCCTTCGACCATATGATCTTCACCGGCGCGACCAGCGTGGGGCGGCATATCATGCGCGCTGCGGCCGACAATCTTGTGCCCGTCACGCTCGAACTTGGCGGCAAGTCGCCGACTTTCATCGGGCGCAGCGCGAACAAGGATCTGGTCGGCCAGCGCGTCGCGCTCGGCAAGATGATGAACGCGGGGCAGATATGCCTCGCGCCCGACTATCTGCTCGTCGCCGACGATCAGGAGGGCGAGGTGATCGACAGCGTGGCCAGGGGCGCCGCCGCGCTCTATCCGACGCTGCTCGCCAACGACGATTACACCTCGGTGGTGAACGGCCGCAATTACGACCGGCTGCAATCCTATCTGGCCGACGCGCGCGACAAGGGCGCCGAGGTGATCGAGGTCAATCCGGGGGCTGAGGATTTCGCGAGCGCCAACGGCCACAAGATGCCGCTCCACATCGTCCGCAATCCCACCGACGACATGAAGGTGATGCAGGAAGAGATTTTCGGTCCCATCCTGCCGGTCAAGACCTACCGGAATATCGACGAAGCCATCGACTATGTGAACGGCCACGACCGCCCGCTCGGCCTCTATTATTTCGGGCAGGACAGGAGCGAGGAGGAGCGGGTGCTCACCCGCACTATTTCTGGAGGGGTCACGGTCAACGACGTGCTGTTCCACAATGCGATGGAGGATCTGCCCTTTGGCGGCATCGGGCCGTCGGGCATGGGCAATTACCACGGGATCGACGGCTTCCGCACCTTCAGCCACGCGCGCGCGGTGTATCGGCAGCCAAAGCTCGACGTTGCGGGCCTTGCGGGTTTCAAGCCGCCCTATGGCAAGGCGACGGCGAAGACACTGGCGAAGGAATTGAAGAAATAGCCAATAGCCCCGTCATTGCGAGCGCGAAAAGCTAATCCGCCCCCGCGATCTTGATCGCTTTCCCCAGCAACGTCTTCACATACACCCGCTGCACCAGCACATAGACCACCACCGTCAGCGGCGCGGCGAGCAGCACGCCGAGGAAGCCGAACAGCAATCCCGCCGCGACGACCGCGAACAACAGCACCGCGGGCGGCACGTCGACCGCCTGTTTCTGGATCATCGGCTGCAGGAAATTGCCCTGCAATTGCTGAATGACGAGGAACAGGATCAGTGTCCACAGCGCCGTCATCGGCGACACGGTGAAGGCGAGCAGGACGGCGGGGATGCCCGCAATGATCGGGCCGATCATCGGGATGACATCGAGCAACCCGGCGATGAGGCCGAGACCGCCCGCCGCGGGCACGCCCAGCAGCGCAAGCCCAGCCCAGGTAAGCGCCGCGACGACGAGCGAAGATACCGCCTGTCCGACCATCCAGCCTTTCAGCCCGCGCGCCGCATCGTCCAGCGCGAGTGCGGCGGTCGCTTCGGCGCGTTCGGGCATCAGCAGCAGCAGGCCGCGGCGATAGGTGGCGGGATCGCTCGCAAGGAAAATCCCGGCGACGAGCACGAGCACGAAATCGGCGATGCCGCTGCCCGCGGCGAGCGCATAGCCCCCCGCCTGCGAGACGATCTGCGAAATATCCTCGCTGCCCACCTCGGCCAGCGCGCGCACCCGTGCGCCGAAGCCGTAGCGGTCGAGGAAGGCTTCGACCCCCTGCAAGGCGCGCGGCACCTGCTGCTGGATCGTGTCGATCTCGCGCGCGAGCTGCGATCCGAAGAGAATGAAGGCCCCGGCAAAGACGGCGATCATCCCTGCGACCGACAGCGCGAGCGCGAGCCCGCGCCCGACGCGCACATGGCGCACGATCCAGCTCGCGATCGCATCGAACACCGCGCCGAGTACGACGGCGGCGAACACCAGCATGAAAAAGCGCGTCAGGCTGATCGCGAGCCATGCGACGCCGACAATCGCGATGACGATCACCGCCGCCATGGCGATGCGGCCGGGACCGAAAGCGGGTGCGGACGGCGTCTTGGCCGACGGGGCGGAAGGGGCGGGGGATGCCTTGTTCTTCTCGGTCATATGCCTCTCTTATGCAGGATGCCGCTTATCCACTAGACGGAAAGCATCTTTCTGTGGCAACGGCTGCCCCGCAGCGGCGAAGGCGCGGGAATCGAAATCCGCACCGACGCCGTCCACGGGCCCCTGTGGTGAAATTGGTAGACGCGCTCGACTCAAAATCGAGTTCCGCAAGGAGTGCTGGTTCGAGTCCGGCCAGGGGCACCAAAGCCGTCGAGACGCGGCGGCCAGTGATTTCAAAAGCCAGGATGGATATGCATATCGACAGGCGCGGGTTCGTGAACGGGGCGCTCGGTGGCGGTGCGCTGGCGGCGCTCGCCGCCTGCTATCCGGCGTGGGCGCAGCCGGTATCGGCGGGGATCGCGCCGCCGCTGCCCAGCGTGTCGGGAACCGACATCCGCCTGCGCATCGCGCGCCAGACGCTGCGCGTCGACGGCAAGGTCACGCGCGCGATCGGCATCAACGGCACGGTGCCGGGGCCGCTCATCCGCCTGAAGGAAGGGCAGCAGGCGCGACTCACCGTCGTCAACGACCTTGACGAGGACAGTTCGATCCACTGGCACGGGCTGATCCTGCCCTTCCATATGGACGGCGTTCCGGGGGTCAGCTTTCCCGGCATCAAGCCCCGCTCGACCTTCGTTTACGAGTTTCCCATCGTCCAGTCGGGCACCTATTGGTATCACAGCCATTCGGGATTGCAGGAACAGCTTGGTCATTATGGCCCGATCGTCATCGATCCCGCCGATGCCGATCCCGTGGCTTTTGATCGTGAACATGTAATCGTGTTGTCGGACCACAGCCGCCTGTCGCCGCACGAGATCTTTCGCAAGCTCAAGGTCAATCCGGGCCATTTCAACATGCAGCGCCAGACGCTTGCCGGATTGCTGAATGGCGAGGACCAGCCGCTGAAAGACCGGCTGGCGTGGGGGGCGATGCGGATGGACCCCACCGACGTCGCCGACGTCAATGGCTCGACCTATACATTCCTCGTCAACGGCTATGGCCCAGCGGACAATTGGACCGCCCTGTTCCGTCCCGGCGAGCGCGTGCGGCTGCGGATCATCAATGCCTCGGCGATGACGATTTTCAACGTGCGCATTCCGGGACTGGCGATGACGGTGGTGCAGGCCGACGGGCTGAACGTCCGGCCGGTCGCGGTCGACGAGTTCCAGATCGGCGTCGCCGAAACCTATGACGTCATCGTCACCCCGGTCGAGGAGCGCGCCTACAGCTTCGTGGCCGAGGCGAACGACCGGTCGGGCCTGGCGCGCGCGACGCTGACGCCGCGCGCCGGACTGGTCGCGCCCGTTCCCGCGCTGCGCGCCCGCCCGCTCGCGACGATGAAGGACATGGGCATGGGCGACATGTCGGATGGCGAGGGTGGCGATACTGCCTGCACCGCAGAGCATGCCGCAATGGGCCACTGCACCCCGGCGGGCGAGGGCGCGCACGCCGGTCATGGTGGCATGGACCATAGTATGCGCGACTTTTCGGTTGCCCCGCAGGTAAAGCGCGACCCCAGCGTCCAGTCGATCTCCCCCATGCCGGTCGACCGGATGGCCGAGCCGGGGCAGGGATTGGAGGATGTGGGGCACCGCGTGCTCACCTATCACGACCTTGTCGCGCTCGACCGCAACCCCGACGTCCGCGCGCCGTCGCGGTCGCTCGACATCCACCTCACCGGCAACATGGAACGCTTCATGTGGTCGTTCGACGGGGTGAAGATGTCGGATCATCACGAACCCATCCCCTTTATCGAGGGCGAGCGTGTGCGCGTGAATCTCATCAACGATTCGATGATGAGCCATCCGATCCACCTGCACGGCCATTTTTTCGAGCTGGTGACGGGCAAGGGCGACCACGCGCCGCGCAAGCATACGGTGATCGTCCAGCCGGGCGGCATCGCGACCTTTGACTTCACTGCCGATGCGCTCGGCGACTGGGCGTTCCACTGCCACCTTCTCTATCATATGCACGCAGGCATGATGCGCGTCGTCAGCGTGCGTCCGAAGGGGGATGCGGCGTGACGCGCGCCTTGCTGCTGGTCGGCCTGTCGCTCGCCGCCTTTGCGGCGCCCGCGGCGGCGCAGTCGCACCATGGCGGGCATCATGCGCCGACCGCCGAACCCAGGAAGCCGGCCGCGCAGGGCGATTCTGCCTGCACGCCCGATCATGCGGCCATGGGGCATTGCACCCCGGCCGACGATAGGCCCGCCGAAGCACCAGCGGGCGTCGGCACCGACCTTCCCGCTGGCGACGCCCCCGCGCCGCCGCCGCCGGGCGACTGGTATGCCGACCGCTATTTCCCGAAAAGCGAGATGGACCATGCGCGCCATGCGATGATGGTCGAAAACGGCGGTCAGAGGGTGGGTTTCGTCAGCCTCAATCTCGCCGAATATCAGGCGCGCAAGGGCCGCGACGGCTTTCGTTGGGAAGGCGAGGGCTGGTACGGCGGCGACATCCATCGGCTGACGGTCAAGAGCGAGGGCGAAACCGCGTTCGGCGAGGGCGTCGAGGCGGCCGAGGCGCAACTTCTCTACAGCCGCGCGATCGGCCCCTATTTCAACGCGCAGGCCGGGGTGAGGCAGGATTTTGGGCACGGGCCGGACCGCACCCATGCGGTGATCGGGGTCGAGGGACTGGCGCCTTACTGGTTCGAGGTCGAGGGCGCGCTGTTCCTGTCCGACAAGGGCGACCTCACCGCGCGCATCGAGGGCAGCTACGACCAGCGCATCACCCAGCGGCTGATCGTGCAACCGATGGCCGAGATCAATTTCGCGGCGCAGGATGTGCCCGAGAGCGGAATCGGGGCAGGTCTGTCCGATATCGAGCTGGGCCTTCGCCTCCGCTACGAGATCGTCCGCGAATTTGCGCCCTATGTGGGCATCGAGTGGGCGCGCAAGATCGGCGGCACGGCGCGCCTCGCGCGCGCCGACGGCGACGACGTCGACAGCCTGAATGTCGTTGCCGGGGTGAAGCTCTGGTTCTGAAGCGCGGCGTGCGCGTCGGCACCGCGCGAACCGAAAAGGGCGGCCCGTTGCCGGACCGCCCCTTTGTTTCCGCGATGAATCGCCCGATCAGCGCGAATAGAATTCGACGACCAGATTGGGTTCCATCTTCACCGGATAGGGCACTTCGTCGAGCGTGGGCACGCGGACATAGGTGGCCTTGGTGCCGTCGACCGCCAGATATTCGGGCAGATCGCGTTCGGGCAGGCTCTGCGCTTCGGCGACCAGCGCCATTTCCTGCGCCTTCTTGCCCAGGGTGATTTCGTCGCCCGGCTTCACGAGGCGGCTCGCGATGTTGCACTTCACGCCGTTGACATAGACGTGGCCATGGCTGACGAGCTGGCGCGCCGAGAAGATGGTCGGCGTGAACTTGGCGCGATAAACGACCGCGTCGAGGCGGCGTTCGAGCAGGCCGATCAGGTTCTGGCCGGTATCGCCCTTCATCCGCGACGCTTCGATATAGTTCTTCTTGAACTGCTTTTCGGTGATGTCGCCGTAATAACCCTTCAGCTTCTGCTTGGCGCGCAGCTGGATGCCGAAGTCCGACATCTTGCCCTTGCGGCGCTGGCCGTGCTGGCCGGGGCCATATTCGCGGCGATTGACCGGGCTTTTCGGGCGACCCCAGATGTTTTCGCCCATCCGGCGGTCGAGTTTATACTTGGCGCTCTGGCGCTTCGACATTTGCGTCTCCAATATGCTCTGTGCCGAGGGATTTCGGCGCTTCCCGGATCGCACCGCACAGAGGTTTCCGTGCGCGACCGCCGCTTCACCGGGGTGCGGAGTCCATTGCGAAGGCGGGCGGTTAGACGGGAAGGGGCGCAAAGTCAAGCGCCGCGCCGCGCGCTCGACAGCGGCGAAAAAGCCGCTAAAGGCTGCGCGCATGACGCGCGCCAAACTTCCTCACCAATGCGAAACCATGGCCGACGTCCGCGCCGGCGTTGACCAGGTCGACCGCGAACTCGTCGCCCTGCTCGTCCGGCGTTTCGGCTATATGGACGCCGCGGCGCGGATCAAGACCGACCGCGCCACCGTGCGCGACGAAGCGCGCAAGGCCGAAGTGCTCGACAATGTCGCGCGCGCGGCGGAGGTCGCGGGGCTCGAACCCGCGCGGCTGCGCGCGGTGTGGAATGAACTCGTCGAACAATCGATCGCCTATGAGGCGGTTCAGTGGGATCGCGTGCGCGCTCGCGACTGAGCCGTTCAGTTCATATTGTCGGCCGCGGGTTTTTCGGCGGCTGCCTGGGTCACGTCGCCGACGGGTTTCGCAGGCTCCGATACCGTGCGGCAAACACGCTTCGGCACGGAACTGCCGGTCATTTCGATCTTCTGACAGATTTTTCTGGGCTTGGCCGGCTTGGCAGGCTTGTCGGCGTCGGTCGCTGTCGGCGATGCAGCAACCTCGGGCGCCGCCGAGGCGAGGGAAAGAGCGAGCAACAGGCTGATCATGCGAACAAAACTCCTGGAGGATTGGGAGGGGGTGGTCCGGACGGACCTTTGGCGATTATGTATTTACCGGTAATTGCCGCTCGGGTCGGCGACAATGACGTCCAAGGTAGTCGGTCTGTCGACGGACGGGGCTAGGAAGGATCGGATTGATCGAACCGCGACAGGGACCGCCCACAGCTTGCTGCACGATCTCGTCGCTTCAATTTCACTGAAACGGGGTCTAATCGACCGCGCCGTTTCCAATCTGTGCCTTGTAACTTTGATCAATCAATTCGAGCGATTGCATTCCGGCGCCGCTCTCGTTCGCCCATTCCTGTTCGGATTTGCAGATGCGGCGGCTGAGATTGCTTCCCGTCCGCCGAGCGCTTTTGCAAACCCGCTTGGGCTTCCTTGCCTTTTCGGGCGTGGCCTGTGTTGCCACGGTCGCTTGTTCATTGGCGTCAGTCGGCGCCGACGCGGCAAAGGCCGCCGCGAGGAGAAGGGTCATCACGGGAAGGGGCTCCTGAAATTATCTATTGGAACCAGCCTATTATATTTTTCTGCCGCGGCCAAGAGCCACAATGACCCCGTGCATCATGCGGATGTCGTTGTGCGACCAGCCCGTCTTGGTCAGCGTCGTGCGCAGGGCGCGCAGCGTCGCCTCGCGGCGTTCGGGCGGAAAGAAATAACCGCTTTTGTCGAGGTCGCGCACCAGATGCCCGATCAACTCCTCGAGCTCGCCGTGCGGCGCGGGGGGATCGAGCGGAACCTGGGGCGGGCTGGCAAGCGCGGCGACGCCCTCGCCGATCCCGGCGACATGCTTTGACCATTCATAGGCAAGCAGAATCACTGCCTGCGCCAGATTGAGCGAACCGAAGGCCGGGTTGATCGGCACGGTGACGATCGTGTGCGCGAGCGCGACATCATCGGTTTCGAGTCCCGATCGCTCGGGGCCGAAAACATAGGCCGATCGCCCGGCACGCGCGTGAACCTCCCGCGCCGCGGCTTCGGGGGTCAGCACCGGCTTGGTGACGCCGCGCTTGCGCACCGTGGTGGCATAGATGGTCGTGCAGTCGGCGACCGCATCGGCCAGCGTTTCAAAGACCTTCGCGTCCGCAAGCACCACGTCGGCCCCGGCTGACGCCGGCCCGGCATCGGGATTGGGCCAGCCGTCGCGTGGACTGACAAGCCGCAGCTCGGTAAGCCCGAAGTTCAGCATCGCGCGCGCCGCCTTGCCGATATTCTCACCAAGCTGCGGACGGACAAGGACGATGACGGGGGGCGGGGATGTCACGTTCATTTGTTCGGTCGCGCCGCCTCGGTGATCGTCGAGGCGAATTCCTCGAAATCCTTGGCTTCGGTGAAGTCGCGATAGACGCTGGCGAAGCGGATATAGGCGACATTGTCGAAGCCCTTCAAAGCCTCCATCACCATCGCGCCGATCTGCGACGCCTGCACCTCGCTCTCGCCCGAGGTTTCCAGCTGGCGCTGGATGCCCGACACCAGGCGTTCGATCCGCGCGCCGTCGATCGGGCGCTTGCGGCACGCGATCTGGACGCTGCGCATCAGTTTTTCGCGGTCGAAGGGTTCGCGCGTCCCGCCCGCCTTGAGCACCGCGACTTCGCGCAGCTGGATGCGCTCGAACGTCGTGAAGCGCGCGCCGCAATCCTCGCACTGGCGGCGACGACGGATCGCCGCGCCGTCCTCGGTCGGACGGCTGTCCTTCACCTGGCTGTCTTCATGTCCGCAATAGGGGCAGCGCATCGTTAGGGTCCGAACTCGATTGCAGCGCCGTCGAGGCGTCCAAATGGCGAACAGAACGGGCCGAAAGACGCGCCAGGAAGGCTGGTTGCCTTTCCAAGCGTCTTTCGGGTCGAGATGGAAGCCATTTGAGCGTCTCGAAGAGATTTGATCAAAATGGCCCATTGCCTCGTCGAGAAGCCTTGAAATATTGACATATTACTGCGCCTTCTCTCCTCGCACTGGGCCATTTTGCTTCAAACCTCGACGGCGCTGCAATCGAGTTCGGACCCTTAGCGCTTCACCCGGGTATAGAGCGCAATGGCCGCGCCCGCGAAAAGGCCGACCGGCCAGGTCACAACCGGCAGCACCGCGCCCGCCACCGCACCGATCACGCCGCCGGTCAGCACCGTGGGCGTTGAGGGATGCGCCATCCCCTGCCTGCCCATCGCCTTGACCTCTTCGATCGTGAGTTCGATCAGCGTCGGCTCCTCGGGGTGCTGGCGCGCCATCGCCCTATCCCTGATAGATGGGGAAGCGTTCGCAAAGCGCGCGCACGCGGCGGCGGACATCGGCCTCGACGTCGGCGTCGCCATGCTCGCCCTTGTCGCGCAGCGCCTCGAGCACGTCGGCCACCATATCGCCGATTTCCTCGAACTCGGCGATGCCGAAGCCGCGCGTCGTGCCCGCGGGCGAACCGACGCGGATACCGCTGGTCTTGACCGGGGGCAGCGGGTCGAAGGGCACGCCATTCTTGTTGCAGGTGATCGCGCTGCGCTCGAGCGCCTCGTCGGCGTCGCGGCCGGTGATGCCGAGCGGGCGCAGGTCGATGAGGGCAAGGTGCGTGTCGGTGCCGCCGGCGACAATGTCGGCGCCGCGCGCCTTCAATCGGTTCGCGAGCGCCTGCGCATTGGCGATCGTCGCTTTCGCATAGTCCTTGAACTCGGGGCGCAGCGCTTCGCCGAAGGCAACCGCCTTGGCGGCGATGACGTGCATCAGCGGGCCGCCCTGCAGGCCGGGGAAGACCGCCGAGTTGATCCGCTTGGCGATCGCCTCGTCATTGGTCAGGATCATGCCGCCGCGCGGGCCGCGCAGCGTCTTGTGCGTCGTGGTGGTGACGACATGCGCGTATGGCAGCGGCGAAGGGTGCGCGCCGCCCGCGACGAGCCCCGCGAAATGCGCCATGTCGACCATCAGCAGCGCGCCGACATCGTCGGCAATGGCGCGGAAGCGCGCGAAATCGAGCGTGCGCGGATAGGCCGAACCGCCCGCGATGATGAGCGACGGGCGATGCTCTTTCGCCAATGCTTCGACCTGGTCGAAATCGACGAGATGATCGTCGGCGCGCACGCCGTACTGGACGGCGTTGAACCATTTGCCCGACATCGCGGGCGGCGCGCCGTGCGTCAGATGGCCGCCGGCGTCGAGGCTCATGCCGAGGATCGTCGCGCCGGGCTTGGTCAGCGCGAGCATGACGGCGCCGTTCGCCTGCGCGCCCGAATGCGGCTGGACATTGGCATAGCCGCAATCGAAGAGTTGCCTGGCGCGGTCGATGGCAAGCCGCTCGACCTCGTCGGACGGCGCGCAGCCCTGATAATAGCGGCGACCCGGATAACCTTCGGCATATTTGTTGGTGAAGACCGACCCCTGGGCTTCGAGCACCGCTTTCGAGACGATATTCTCGCTCGCGATCAGTTCGATCTGATATTGCTCGCGTTCGAGTTCGTGCTGCATCGCCGCCGCGACCGCAGGATCGACGGTGCCGACCCCGTCAGTGAAATAGCCGGCCGATTTGATGGGCTTGTCGAGCGTTTCTGTGGTCATCGGCTGGTCTCCAGTTGGGGAGGATTGGAAAGTTTGTCGACGCGCCGCGCGTGGCGGTCGCCGGCAAAATCGGTGGTCAGGAAGGCATCGAGACAGGCCTTGGCCATGTCGATGCCGGTAAGGCGCGCGCCCATCGCGATGACGTTCGCATCATTATGCTCGCGCGCCAGCTTTGCCGACAGCGGTTCGGACACGAGCGCGCAGCGTGCGGCGGGATTGCGGTTGACCGAGATGGAAATGCCGATGCCCGAACCGCAGAGCGCCACACCCCGCTCCGCGCGCCCCTCGGCAATCGCAGCGCCGAGGCGATAGCCATAATCGGGATAGTCGACGCTTTCGGGGCCGTTGGTGCCGAGATCCTCGACCGCATGCCCCTGTTCGCGCAGCCAGTCGGCGAGCAGGGCTTTGAGCTCAAAGGCGGCGTGGTCGGAGGCGATGGCGATGCGCATGGTGCGGCTCCCGCAGAGGCTCAAGGGAATCGATGAGCGCGCTTTAGGCGAAGGCGCGGGACTTTGCCATAAGCGAGGTGGCAAATTTGTGACGCCACGGGTACAGCCGCGCCATGTCCGATACGATCATCTCGATCCTGATGCTCACCGGCGTCGCGCTGACCGGTGGCGCGGCTTATGTGTTCCGCCGGGGCGACCGCCGCCGCGCGCTGCTGATGCTGGTCGCCGCGCTGGTGATGTTCGCCAATGTCGCGGTGTGGCTGGTGCCGGTGACATAGCATTTCGTCATGGCGAGCGCCGCGAAGCAATCTCCAGCCATCGGCGTGAACTGCCGCATGCTGGAGATCGCTTCGTCGCTTCGTTCCTCGCGATGACGGGTTTAGCGGATCGGCGAATCAGGCGCGAGCCGCATATCCAGATAATTGTCGAGCGACTTCATCAGCTGGTCGAGCTCATGCTCGAAGAAATGGTTCGCGCGCGGGATCTCGTCGTGATGGATGGTGATGCCCTTTTGGGTGCGCAGCTTGTCGACCAGTTTCTGCACCGCCGACGGCGGCACGATCTCGTCCTGCCCGCCCGCGACGATGATGCCCGACGAGGGGCAGGGGGCGAGGAAGCTGAAGTCATACATGTTCGCCGGCGGCGCCACCGACAGGAAGCCGCGGATTTCGGGACGGCGCATGAGCAGTTGCATCCCGATCCACGCGCCGAAGCTGAACCCCGCGACCCAGGTGGTCTGCGCCTCGGGGTGGATCGACTGCACCCAGTCGAGCGCCGAGGCGGCGTCGGAAAGCTCGCCGATGCCATTGTCGAAAGTGCCCTGGCTGCGGCCGACGCCGCGGAAGTTGAAGCGCAGCACCGCGAAGCCGCGCGCGACGAAGCTCTTGTACATCGCCTGTGTGATGCGGTCGTTCATCGTGCCGCCGCCCTGCGGGTGCGGGTGGAGGATCAGCGCGACCGGCGCGCGCGGACGCGGCGGCGGAGAAAAACGGCCTTCGATGCGGCCCTCGGGGCCGGGGAATATGACGTCGGGCAATGCACACCTCGATTTCTTGGGCTGGCCCCCGATTCGCCGGACCGGCGGGGTGGCGGAGCGGAAGCGGCGCCTATATAGAAAATAGGTCTCGACTTGCAACTTTTGCGAATCACTCGCAATAAGATGCAGTTTGCTGTCTTCTCCGTTCGCATCGAGCGAAGTCGAGATGCCCATCGGCGACGCGCTATTTCGATGGGTGTCTCGACTTCGCTCGACACGAACGGAACAGGAAATGGTGCCGCCGGAATGATCTACCTCGATTATCAAGCCACCACGCCGCTCGCGCCCGAGGCGCGCGAGGCGATGCTGCGCTGGCTTGAGGGGCCGGGTGGGAGCGACGGTTTCGCGAACCCGTCGAGCACGCACAAGGCGGGACGCGCTGCCGCCGCCGCGGTCGAGGTCGCGCGCGATCAGGTCGCGGCGCTGCTGCCCATGGGTGGGCGCGTCTTCTTCACCTCGGGCGCGACCGAGGCGCTCAACTGGGCGCTGTTTCGCGGCGCCGAAGCGAAGCCGGGGGGCGTCGCCGGGCTCAGCATCGAACATGCGGCGTCGCTGCAATGTCTGGAGCGGTTGAACGCGACGATCCTGCCCGTCGATGGCAGGGGGCTGGCGCAGCAGCCCGATCCCGCCCTCATCCCCGAAAACGGCATCGTCGCCGTGATGCTGGTGAACAATGAGGTCGGGACGATCCAGCCGGTCGCCGACTTTGCCGCCGCCGCCCATGCGAAGAACAGCCTTCTGCTCTGCGACGCCGTCCAGGGCTTTGGTCGCATCGCGATTCCCGAAGGCGCCGATTTGATCGCCGTGTCGGCGCACAAGATCCACGGTCCCAAGGGCATCGGCGCGCTGTGGGTGCGCGACGGGGTGGACCTTGAACCGCTGATGGTCGGTGGCGCGCAGGAACAGGGGATGCGCTCGGGCACGGTGTCGCCCGCGCTTTGCGCCGGCTTCGGCGCGGCGGCGGCGCTCGCGGCCGAGCGGATGGACAAGGATGCCGAACATGCCGAGCGGCTCTGGTCGCTCGCGATGGGAATGCTCCCCGAATGGACGCTCAACGGCGATGCGGAGCGCCGCTATCACGGCAATCTCAATATCCGGCGCGAGGGCGTAAACGGTCTGCGGCTGATGTCCGACGCGCGCGATATCGCCTTTTCGCTCGGCAGCGCGTGCGGCAGCGGATCGGGCAAGGTCAGCCATGTGCTGCGCGCGATGGGGGTGAGCGAGGGCGATGCCCGCGCCTCGATCCGCCTCGGCTGGGGACGCTATACGACCGAAGCGGAGTTGCGCGACGGCTTGAATGCGATCAAGGCCGCGGCGCGGCTGCAAGGGGTCAATTGATGCGCATCACCTTCATCCACTCCGACGGCAAGGGCCGCACCGAGGCCGAGGCGCAGCCGGGCGACATATTGCTCGACGTCGCGCAGGCGCATCTGATGCCGCTCGAAGGCACGTGCGAAGGTCAGATGGCCTGCTCGACCTGCCATGTCATCGTGGCGAAAGAGGATTTCGACCGCCTTCCGCCCGCGAGCGAGGAGGAAGAGGATATGCTCGACCTGGCGGCGGGCGCGCGGCGGACGAGCCGCCTGTCGTGCCAGATTGTGCTGGCCGAGGCGATGGACGGGCTGACGGTCCATATCCCGGCGGAAAGCCGGAATATGCAGGGCGCGCGGTGACTGCTTCCGGCCGGTAGCGGCCATTCTCTCCCCTCCCGCTTGCGGGAGGGGTCGGGGGTGGGCAGCAGCGTGGCAATGGCCCACCCCGCTGCGACTAACGAACAAAGTTCGTAAGTCTCGCTGCCCCTCCCGCTTGCGGGAGGGGAGACCAGCGCAACCCCTCAACGTCCGCTCCCCACGCCAAAGCCGACCTGATCCCGATTGACGGCGCCGATCTTGCATTTGTGTGCGTCTGCCGTCATATGCGCCGCGGGAGTCGGGCGGACGCAGTCTTCGCCAACCCGGTCAGGTCCGGAAGGAAGCAGCCGCAACGAATTCGCTGCGGGTCGTTCCGGCTCCCACCCTCAGAATCAATTTGTCCTGCATCGTCACCCTGAACTTGTTTCAGGGTCCATGGCCCGAGCTCTCGTTCGGCGCGGCGCTGAATGGCGAGGGCCGACCATGGATGCTGAAACGAGTTCAGCATGACGAAGAGCGCGAAAACATGCGCTCAGCTTTCCCCTTCGACAAGACCGCGGCGTCGCCCTAAGACGGGGCCATGAGCGATTCCGCCGACGACGAAACCCCGATGCTGGGCATGGACCTGCCGGAGACCGCGCCGCCCGCCGCCGCCAGCGGTCCCTACCGCGTCCTCGCGCGCAAATATCGTCCGCAAACCTTTGCCGAGCTGATCGGGCAGGATGCGATGGTGAAGACGCTCGGCAATGCGATCGCGCGCGACCGGCTCGCGCACGCCTTTCTGATGACCGGGGTGCGCGGCGTGGGCAAGACGTCGACCGCGCGGCTGATCGCCAAGGCTTTGAATTGCATCGGTCCCGACGGGCAGGGCGGGCCGACGATCGACCCGTGCGGGGTGTGCGAGCCGTGCCGCGCGATCACCGAAGGCCGCCATATCGACGTGATCGAGATGGATGCCGCGTCGAACACCGGCGTCGACGATGTGCGCGAGATCATCGAGGCGGTGCGCTACGCCGCCGTGTCGGCGCGCTACAAGATCTACATCATCGACGAAGTGCATATGTTGTCGCGTAACGCGTTCAACGCGCTCTTGAAAACGCTCGAAGAGCCGCCGCCGCACGTCAAGTTCCTCTTCGCGACCACCGAAGTGGGCAAGGTGCCGGTGACGGTGCTCTCGCGCTGCCAGCGCTTCGACCTGCGCCGCATCACCCCCGACATGCTGTTCGCGCATTTCAGCTCCATCCTGCAAAAGGAGGGCGTCGAGGCCGATGCGCCGGCAATCTGGCTGATCGCGAGCGCGGCCGAAGGGTCGGTTCGCGACGGGCTTTCAATTCTCGACCAGGCGATCGCGCACGCGGACCTCGACGGCGGTGGAAGGATCAGCGCCGATCAGGTGCGCGCGATGCTCGGTCTGTCCGACCGTTCGTCGATCGCGCAGTTGATGGCGGCGATCCTTGAAGGGAACAGTGGCGGCGCAATCGACCTCGCCCGCGCGCAATATGCGCTGGGGATCGAACCCGTTGCGATGGTCCGCGGCCTGATGGACCTCACCCACGCGGTCACGCTCGCCAAGGTGTCGCGCCACGACGATCCCGCGCTCGCCGCCGCCGACCGCGAGCGTATCGCCGACTGGGCGCAAAAGCTGGGTTTCGCACCCTTGAACCGGCTATGGCAATTGCTGCTGAAGGGGCATGAGGAGGTGCTCCGCGCGAACAATCCGCTCGAACATCTCGAAATGCTGCTGCTGCGCGTCATCTATGCCGCATCGCTCCCCGATCCGGGCGAGCTGGCCCGGCTGCTCGAATCGGGCGGCGTGCCGACGATGCCCGTTGCCGCCCCGCCCGCAGCGGCGTCGGGACCGGAAAGTGCGACGGCCGAGCCGACGCCGACAGACGAAGCTCCGGCGAGCGCACTCACCATCGCGCAGATCCACCATCTGCTCGAAAGCACCGGAAACCATCAGCTTGCACGGCAAGTCTATGATGACGTCCAGGTTCTGGAGCTCGAACCCGGCCGCCTCGTCTATGCCCCCGCGCCGATGCTCGACGGCGATTTCGCACGGCGGCTCGGCGAGGCGCTGTTCAGCCAGACGGGGAGCCGTTGGCAGGTGCGCGAAGGCGTGGGCGAGGGGCGGCCCAGCCTGGGGCAGATGAAGGCGGCGCAGCTTGCCGACAATGATGCGCGCATCCGCGAACTGCCCGTCGTAAAGGCCGCCCTGGCCGCTTTTCCCGACGCGCGGCTTGTCGAAGGCGACAATAATCAGCATAGGTCCAGTCCATGAAATCGATCGAAGAAATGATGAAGGCGGCGCAGGAAGCCGCCGCCACCGTGCAGGCGCAGATGCAGGAGGCGCAGGCGAAGCTCGACAGTGTCGAGGTCGAAGGCGTGTCGGGCGGCGGCCTGGTGAGGATCAAGGCGACCGCCAAGGGGCGGATCAAGGCGATCCACATCGACGACAGCCTGATCGTCCCCGCCGACAAGCAGATGCTCGAAGACCTGCTTGCCGCCGCGTTCAACGACGCGCGCGAAAAGGCCGATGCCGCGAGCAACGAGGAAATGGGCAAGATGACGAGCGGCCTGCCGCTGCCGCCGGGTTTCAAGCTGCCGTTTTGAGCAAAATGGTCCTCCCTGTGGCGAAGCCATGGGGAGGGGGACCGCTCGCGAAGCGAGTGGTGGAGGGGGCTGCGACGGTAGCGCCAAAGCCCCTCCGTCAGCGCTTCGCTCTGCCACCTCCCCATGGCTTCGCCACAGGGAGGATCGATGGCCGTTCAGCACTGCGTCATTGAACGCCGCGCAAGTTACGCCATATTAGCGTTGAATACCCTATAAGAAGGACGGTGCGCCCGGTCGCGGCGCGCGTTCAGGAGCCGTGATGACGCAATCTTATCCTCTTCTTCCGCTGCGTGACATTGTCGTTTTCCCGCACATGATCGTGCCGCTTTTCGTCGGGCGCGATCGCTCGGTCGCCGCGCTCGAAGCCGCGATGGAAGCAGGCAAGGAAATCTTCCTCGTCGCGCAGCTCGATCCCGGCGAGGACGATCCGCAGCGCGACGACCTCTACGATGTCGGCGTGATCGCCACCGTGCTCCAGCTTTTGAAGCTGCCCGATGGCACGGTGCGCGTGCTCGTCGAGGGCAGGGAGCGCGCGAAGCTTCTGTCGCTCACCGACGAGGACAAGGCGGTGATGGCGAGCGTCAAGCCGATTGCCGACACAGTCGATGACAGCGTCGATACCGCGGCGCTGATGCGTTCGGTCGTCGACCAGTTCGAAAATTACGCCAAGCTCAACAAGAAGATGCCCGCGGAGACCGCGGTGCAGCTGTCGCAGATCGACGACGCTTCGCGCCTTGCCGACTCGGTCGCGGGCAATCTCAACATCAAGGTCGCCGACAAGCAGGCCTTGCTCGTCGAGGATGTGCCGTCGAAGCGCCTCGAAATGGTGTTCGCCTTCATGGAAGGCGAGCTCGGCGTGTTGCAGGTCGAAAAGAAGATCCGCGGCCGCGTGAAGCGCCAGATGGAAAAGAGCCAGCGCGAATATTATCTCAACGAGCAGCTGAAGGCGATCCAGCGCGAACTGGGCAACGACAATGGCGAGGGCGGCGACGACCTCGCCGAGCTCCAGCTCAAGATCGACGGCCTCAAAATGTCGAAGGAGGCCAAGGCGAAGGCGAACGCCGAATTGAAGAAGCTGCGCGCGATGGCGCCGATGTCGGCCGAGGCGACCGTCGTGCGCAACTATCTCGACGCGCTGATCGGCCTGCCGTGGGGCAGGAAGTCGAAGCTCAAGAAGGACATCGCCAAGGCGCAGGCGATCCTCGACGACGATCATTATGCGCTCGAAAAGGTCAAGGACCGGATCATCGAATATCTCGCGGTGCAGGCGCGCACCAACAAGCTGAAAGGCCCGATTCTCTGCCTCGTCGGCCCGCCGGGCGTCGGCAAGACCTCGCTCGGCCGCAGCATCGCGAAAGCGACGGGGCGCGAGTTCGTACGCCAGTCGCTCGGCGGCGTGCGCGACGAAGCCGAAATCCGCGGCCATCGCCGCACCTATATCGGCTCGCTGCCGGGCAAGATCGTGACCAACCTCAAAAAGGCCGGCACGATGAACCCGCTGTTCCTGCTCGATGAGATCGACAAGCTGGGCCAGGATTTCCGCGGCGATCCGGCATCGGCGCTGCTCGAGGTGCTCGACCCCGAACAGAATATGAAGTTCCAGGATCATTATCTGGAAATCGACGTCGACCTCAGCGACATCATGTTCGTGACGACGGCGAACTCGCTCAACCTGCCGCAGCCATTGCTCGATCGCATGGAGATCATCCGGCTGGAGGGCTATACCGAGGATGAAAAGGTCGAGATCGCGAAGCGCCACCTCATTGCCAAGCAGGTCGAGGCGCACGGCCTGAAGCCGCATGAGTTCGAGCTGACCGAAGAGGGGCTCCGCGACCTCATCCGTTATTACACCCGCGAGGCCGGCGTGCGCACGCTGGAGCGCGAAATCGCGCGGCTGGCGCGCAAGGCGTTGCGCAAGATCCTCGAAGGCAAGGCGGCCAGCATCACGATCACGCCTGAAAATCTCTCCGAGTTTTCGGGCGTGCGAAAGTTCCGCCATGGCGTCAGCGACCGCGAAGACCAGGTCGGCGCGGTCACCGGCCTGGCCTGGACCGAGGTTGGCGGCGAGCTGCTGACGATCGAGGCGGTCACCGCGTCGGGTAAGGGACAGGTCAGGACGACCGGCAAGCTCGGCGAAGTGATGACCGAATCGGTGCAGGCCGCGCTGTCCTTCGTGAAGGCGCGCGCACCCGCCTATGGCATCAAGCCGAGCCTCTTCGCGCGCAAGGACATCCATATCCATTTGCCCGAAGGCGCGGTGCCCAAGGACGGCCCGTCGGCGGGCGTCGGCATGGTCACGGCGATGGTCTCGACGCTCACCGGCATCGCGGTGCGCAAGGACGTCGCGATGACCGGCGAGGTGACGCTGCGCGGCCGCGTGCTCGCGATCGGGGGGCTCAAGGAAAAGCTGCTCGCGGCGCTGCGCGGCGGAATCTCGACCGTGCTCATCCCCGAAGACAATGAGAAGGATCTGGTCGAAATCCCGGCGAACATCACCGAAAAGCTCAAGATCATCCCGGTCAGCCATGTCGATCAGGTGCTCGCCGAAGCGCTGGTTGCGCCGGTCGAACCGATCGAATGGACCGAGGCCGACGAGCTTGCCGCCTCGCCTCCGCACGGTCCCGGCAACGACCCGGAGAGCGCGATTCGCCACTGAGTCGGTCGCCGCAGACTGCCCTTCGCCCCAAATTCGTCGCAGAAACGGCGTTTTGGGGCGTTTTTCTGCCTTTTTTGCTTTGACAAGCCGGGGTCAAACATCGTTAGTGACGCGCCATGGCTTCGGGCCATGAGAATCATCCAACCAAAATACAGGGGTTCCTTAGGCATGAACAAACAAGACCTGATCGCCGCCGTCGCCGATTCGAGCGGCCTGACCAAGGGTGATGCCAGCAAGGCCGTCGAAGCCGTCTTCGACGCGATCACGGGCGCGCTGAAGAAGGGCGGCGAAGTCCGTCTCGTTGGCTTCGGCACCTTCGCGGTCAGCAAGCGCAAGGCGTCGACCGGCCGCAACCCGCGCACCGGTGAAACGATGACCATCGCGGCGTCGAACCAGCCGAAGTTCAAGGCCGGCAAGGCCCTCAAGGACGCCGTCAACTAAGTTGGCCCGCGCCTTTTGACATGAACATCTCGGGCCGCGGCGCAAGCCGCGGCCCGTTTTGCGTTTCAGCCGGGCAGATTCCGTTGACCCGATTATCGGGCAAATGGGCGTTGCATTCGCCGCATGAGCGGCTATGGACGTCCGGCTTTCGGACGGCGGATCATGGTCCGCGCCGGGACGGGCGCGTAGCTCAGCGGTAGAGCACACCCTTCACACGGGTGGGGTCGCAGGTTCAATCCCTGCCGCGCCCACCATAAATCCCTTTGAAATATAGGGAATTTATGGATGGCCATTTTTCTTCTTTGCAATTTTTGACGCCGTTTCACCCCGAAAAGGGGCCGAAATCGGCCTTCGCTCGTACAAATCCCGTACAGCATCAGAGCTCCTTTCTCAGCTTGAGCCGCGTCTTGCGCTCGGCTTTCAACAATCCCCGTCGCAGGGCCTGATTGATCTTGATCTCAGCATCCTCGGCATGCGTGTAAGTGTTGCGCATCAGATTAAGGTCTGACCAACCGCCGAACGCGCCGGCGGCCTTCTCATCCACTCTTTCGCGGACGTTCATTTCCTGACCGAAGCCATGTCGGCCCGCCGGATGGAACGGGATCTGTTCGATACCGGCATCTTCGCAGGCCTTGTTCCATAGCTTTCGCGGTCCGCCACGGTCTGCATAGCCAAAGAGCCGCAGGTTCTCCGGTTTGCGCGGCCAGTCGCGAGGATAGACCTCTGGCAAGGCCGTCAGCTCGGCTAGAATTTCGTCGGGCACACGCAGCCATCGATCCCCATGACCTTTGGCGCCGGGAATGCAGATCATGCCCTTCGCCTTGTTGATGTGGTTGTGGGGATGCATTGAGACTGCCTGACTGATACGGGCACCAGTGACGAACATGAGCAGTGCCAGCGCGCCCAAGCGAGGAGATGCATGCTCCCGGAACTTGAGCAGCCATTCCCAGCTGCCCGGCGGATACTTCTTTCGTCCAGTGCTCTTGCGCTTGCTGTCCTGCGCGACCTTCTCTTTCTGGGTATAGCCCCTGACCCGAAAGGCGATCCCGCTTTCGCTGTCGTTAATGTTGTTGAGGACCGCCCTGACCGGCGTCACCACCTGACGAGTCCAGGTGTCTGTGGAGCAATTCGGATAGAGCTTCGGGCCTAGCTCACGGACCATCTTGGGGCTGATTTCCTGGATCGGGACCGAGCCGATTTCCATAGTGATTGGAACCAGGTAGGCAGCTTCCTTGGGCTTGGCGTCGTACCTCAGGACTGCATCGGCAAAGGTGATAGCCTTTTCTTCGGGATCCTCACCTAGAAGGTGGATGCGGATGGCGGTTTGCTCTTCCTTCCGGCACCAGTCCCACGCGCCTTGTTCCTCAGATGCGCCAGTGCTGCATCGGTAGTATTCGGTGATCGGCGCGCCGTTGTATTCGACCCGGCCGCGCGCCCACCAGACCGCGCCGCGGGGATAAGGCTCGAGGGGCATATCTTCTTGCTTTCGATGATGAAGTCAATTTGCTCAGGAGTAATGAGCGTGACCCGGCCCAGTTTGTGGCAAGCACCAAACTGTTTCGCCAACTCGCGCAAGGTTCGCGGCGAGAGCATGATTCCTTTCTCCGCTAGCAGCTCGGACCAACATTCGGGGGTCTTGAACCGGTCGAGGATGGGAGTGAGATCGGTCACAGCAAAGGTCCCCTCGATTTGGGGGTAGGCTGCGAACCAAATTCAAGATCTGGCTCAACCATATTGGCCTGAACGAACTCATCCACGGCGTTGGCTGGAAGAAGGAGCAAGCCATCAAGTTTCACATGGCGAAGCCGACGTGCTGCCACGAGGCGGCGGATCCGGCCCTCCGGCCAGCCCGAATGCCGCGCGATTTCTCGGATGGTCATCATTTGCATATCAGCAAATCCTCCGTATTCTGCGTGTTCACCCGCCAATGGCCATTCATTATGCAGATATGACAATAATATGCATTTCGTGATAATTCGCAAGCCTTTTCGTATATGACGACGATCGGACAACGATTCTTCGATGTTCGCCGCGCAAAAAAGGCGACGCAAATCGAGTTCGCCAGCAAGCTAGGACTCTCACAGTCGGCTCTCGTCGCTTATGAACGAGGTGATCGCGACCCTCCTGCTGCTGCCATTGGTAAGATCTGCCAAGAATACCGAGTTGACCCGACTTGGCTGCTGACCGGCACAGGCATCATGTTCCGCGACAACCTACTGCAAATGTTCGAACAGGCGATCCGCCTCGCGAAGGATTTTAACCTCAGGTATGAAGTAAGCCCGACCAACGAAAACGAGATCAACCTCGCGAAATTGTTCTTCCAATATCTGATAGAGAACGGCACAATTTCGGACGATATGGCGGATGTGTTGACCAAAAGGATGGCGGCTAATGAATGACAATGATGCGTTTGGCACTGCGGAACGAAGCCTGCATTCCTTCTTCGCCGATCGGTATCCTGATCGCGCCGCCGCCCAACGGACCATAGTTCGCCAATCCATCCTTCAAAGAGCACGACGCGAACATTTGAGGCTCGTGCTGCAAAGCTATATGTCTTTGATGAAATGGCTAAAGCCCATCACACTGGCTCTGGTTTTTTTCGCATCTGCAGCATATTTTCTAAGGGTGTCATCGCTAGGCCTATCAGCGGTCCTGCCAGAGCCTCACGAGGCCATGATTTTCCTCCTTTTCTGTATCCTTCTCACGCTCGAGAAGATGATCGGGCGGCCAGTTTTGCGTGGAAATACATGGATCCGGCGGGAAGGCTGGCGCCTGGAGCTAAGTCCCGAGTTTAAGCGGATGTACCGCGCAAGCCACGCGTCTATACAACATCGGCGGAAAGCCGGAACGCGTTGAGCAGCCACCGCAGAGTAGTTTGCACGGGTTTCAGAAATGCATGGCTTATGCGTGCTGGTGTACCCTGAGGCTTCACCGGCCTTGACGAATTGCTTGACTTGACGCGTTATCCCCTCAAAGGGCTCGCCCTGAGGGAGCGACATGGACGAAGCAGCCGTAAAAGCGCAGGTTTTGGACCACATCCGCCAGGCCAGCGGGCGCCGAAAGCCGATTTTGACTGCAGAATTGACCTTGGGGACGAGTGGGACGCGCGCCGATGTCGCCGTGCTTTCGGACGAGGAATTGATCGGACTGGAAATCAAGACCGAGCGTGACAGCCTTCGACGCCTGCCTTCTCAGATTGAAGCTTACGCGCGATATTTTGACCATGTGGTGATTGTGGCCGCCCCCTGCCATTTTGCCGATTTGGCAGAAATGGACCTGCATGGTGCCTCAGTCTGGCGCTCCACCAAAGACGGTCTCGACCCACTTATTTCAGGCCAGCGAAACTCCGTTTCGCCTCTCGCCTACCTGGACCTCATGACCCGGCAGGAAAAGAAGGAAGTGGTAGCGAAGGGAGACGCAACTGTCCGTGAGCACTACTTCGATACCTTCACGCGCCGATATGGGCAAACCAGCCTAGCCCTTTGGCGGTCGGTTGCGCGGCGCAAGATTAAGCCGGACGATGTCCGGCTTCTCAGCCGTTTCAACGAACGCCGCGCTGCAGTCCAGGCGGTGGTCCAAGAACGTGAAGAGCGCTGGCAGCGCTGGCAAAACGCCTACGCAGGGATGGAAGCGATGGCCTGCACGGCTTAGCCGTTCCAGTCTTCCTCGGTATCCTCTACTTCATCCGCCTGTCCATAGAACGTCTGCAACTGCAAATGCAGATTGATCCGAGCCGCCGTCGATTTGGCCGGTGTGTCGATAGCTGAATGATCGCCGCGCGCCGTACGCTCAATCATTTGCGTACCCCAGACGCGCAGGTTGCTATTCCAGTCGCCGGTGGCGATCAGCGCCCTTGCCTGTTCTACATAGCCGCTGAAGCCCGTATCGTCCGACCGATGGAACTTCCAATTGTCGAAAAGCGGATAGTCGATCCTGGAGGGGATGACACCACTTCCGCCTGACAATTGCTCTGCCCTCGCGCTGCCACGATCACTGTAGATGAGTCTTTCCGCTCCAGGACTTCCTGCCAGCACATTGAAGAGCTGCCGCTCATAGATTGGCTGCTCTAGCAGGTTCGCAAAGCCGTTGGGGAACGACGATGCCGACACGCTGACATACGCAAGCGGTGACTGCGCCCTGAGCGTCTGAATGTAGCCCAATGCCTGAGCAGCGACTTGCAGGTGATCGGCAGTGGCCGCACCAAAGTCGACAATGAAGCAAACGCCTTCGCCGCCGCCGGTCAAGCCGCCGACAATCGCCGAAATTGCCCCCAAGGCTCCAAATGTCGGCCGTTCAAGGTGCAGGACCAAACCACGCTGGAGCGCGTAAAGCTGACTGATCTGTGGGGGCTCTTGCGCTGGGTCGATGCCCAGTTGCGCGACGGGGATGTAATTTTGATGCGCCTCGATGAATTCGCACCAGTTCGCAAAGCCGTCGTCTGGCTCGCGAAGCCGATCCAGTTCCGCAAAGACAGGCCTATCCTTCGCCGTTTCACGTTCGCCAACCGACACGATGACCGGGCGCTGACCGTAGGATTTCTCGATCCTGTCGAGCGAGCCCTTCAGATGATGCGAACCGACCCAAGGCCTGAGCGGAATCAAGGGAAGCAAGGCGTCTTTGGTCTGGCCGGGGAGTTCCTCTAAAGCGCGCATTTCAGCCGGGCGCATGCCGAGAATTGGGAGATAGGCGACATCCGCCCACGGCCTAAGCGTCATAGGCCACTCCAAGTTGGTCGAGCTTGATGCGCATGGCCGCTTCGGAAACTACGAATTCCTCAGCGAGGAACAGGACAAGGTCTCCTACGCCCTTCTCATGTGCAGCTTCGACCTGTTGGCGCACAAGGTCATCCGGCATCAGTATGTCCGCTGCTAACCTGTTCGCCTGCGCCTCCCGTCGGTCGGAAAGTGACGAACGATAAAGCACGTCATCGGCAATCCCGGTGCCGATTTGATCGGCATGAAGAAGGAAGTGTGCCAACTCATGCGCAACGCTGAAGCGTTGACGTTTTGCAGGGTCGTGGCGATTGATCCGAATGACAAACCCATTTTGGTCAGGACGAATTTCGCCGGAAATGCCGGGCGCAAGCGTGGCGGCCTTCACGGGTACGCCAAAGGCCTTGGCCAGCTCTGAGAGCCGGACAGGCGCGACATCCTGATGGTCCGCGATAGTCGCGCGGTTCGCGTCATTCAAATGTTGCCATTCGGGGCTCATGCTTCGTCTTCCTCTACTTCCTCGTCAAACCGATCCTCTGCGCCACCCATTGCAATCTTGTCGATACGCTCCTGAATGCGCTGGTCCATGCGGCGTGATTTGAACTCATCGACGATCAGCCGTTCAATCTCAGCGAGTATATAGTCCCTAGTTGGTCCGTTCTCAATCTGTTCTTTAAGTTCGTCGAGGGACGCTTGCGTGGCCCCGCGCACGGCATCCCGCTTCATCTGTTCGAAGCCCCAGAATGCCAAGATCGCCAGAATGCCGCCGAAAATTGCTACGATTACGCCGACAGCACTCAGGAGAATGGCTGCGAGATCTGGATAGGAGATGTTGGCGGGAGCGACATAGAGTCGCCCAGTTTGCGCGTAACTCGTTGCGAGAGAACCGGCTACCGCGCTTCCTCCGGCAACGACTGTGGTCTTCAACCAAGATGGCCACCTGCCTTGAGCTTGATCATTACTCACATTCACTGCCCATTTATGCTTTTACAAAGCGCGCTTTTTCAAGATCATACCGATAATCCGTGACGCCACCATCACTGATCATCGAAACCAGTAAATCAATTTCATTCAACGGAACGAGGAACCACTCTCGTGGCTGCACGGACTTTCCAAAGCGGTCACCGGCGGACAAGTCCAGCCTCGCGGGGGCAAGCGCCCGATGGATCAGGTTTTCGAGCTTGGTCCGATTTATGTTGTAGAGCCGGTACTCAGCCACGATTTCGACATCAGCGAGCAAGAATGTTGGATCGTTGCGCGCGTTCGCAATGCGGCTGACGACGGTCTGACCAGTCACGCCAATCTTGTGGATCAGCTGGCGATGTTCTTCGACGTATGGATGCGGGGATTTGCTGCGCAAAACGTAAATCGTGCCGCTTTCGAGGTCGTCTGGTTCGGCAATATTGCCGAAAAGTGGTCCCGCACTTTGCTCGGTAATGCGGCGCGCGGATCCATCTCGGTAGAGAGATTTTTGAAAAGAACGGGAAAGCACGCTGGCTTCCGTTCCATTGTCGTAGATCACGCGAACACGGCGGTCGTTCCGTTCGTACTGGGTGACGAACTCCTCTGTCGACGCTGCAATATAAGCCAGCTGCCCGCCTACGATGAAGAAATTGCCAGGCTGAATTTCGGCAAGGGTCACTTCTGATTGACCCAGGACCTTGGCTTGCCTCGTCCCTGCTTTCAGATCTGCTTGAGCGCGTTCGAGCAGCGGTTTGAAAGTATCGAAATCCTCGCACTTCTCACGATTGGCGATTTCTTCTGCGGCTCGTTTCTCGGCGCGAGATGTCACATGACGCAGCTTGGTGATATCATCCTCTGCGCCTGCGTCGATGCCCAGTTCAGACAATAGTCCCGCATCATCGAGGCTCGCAGGCGATTGCGTCGACGAAGCGGCGCCGTCCAAAATTCCGCTTCGATCGATTGTCGCCAGCAGTTCGCGCGCTTCGGCCATATTCCGAATGCGATCGAGGCGGACGGCGTAGAGCCGCTCGAATATGTCCCGATCTTCCCCATGCTGGGGCAAACGCCCATGTTCGACGACGAACCGCTGGATATCCTCGAATCCTGCGATGATGCGCTCTTGGAGCGGCGTAAAGGATCGTATCGCTTCGGGCGCGGTCTCAACACCAAGTTCAGCGAGAAGTTCAAGATCACTCAGCTCAGCCATTGCCGACCGCTTTCGTGGCATGACGCTGGAGGAAGGCCACGCCTTCCGCCATCTTGCGCTCCCAGGCGTCCGGCGATGTCAGCGACGGCAAGCGTCCGCGCTCACGCTTAAATTCCAAGGCACGCTCGGCAAGGGCGCGGGCTTCGTCGTAAGTCAGCTTGTCTTTCTTGGCGTTGATCACCGCTTGGACCTGCAGCAACGTCTTTTCGTCCATGGCCTTGGCCAGGACAGCATAGGTGGCGCTGAAAGGGTTCACCCGGTCTATGAGGTCGATATCGAGATCTGTGACGCTGAGTGCGAATTTGCGCACGCCATCGATGAACGCTGTGCTCGCTTTGATCTCGCCATCGCCGGTCTCGCCCGCAATGGCAGCCTTTGCCTGCTGGGTCAGGGTCATGGCAGCGACTGCGTGCTGGCGCACTGCTTCCTGATCTTCCTCGCTCAACTCAGGATACTTTTCGCGGATGATCTTGCCCATTTTCAGCTGGGTCAGTTCCTCGGGAACGACCTCAGGGTCGAACATGCCACGCTCCAGCACAGCCTTGTCCTGTACGAACGAGGCAATCACCTCGTTGAGGTCTTCGCGGCAAATCCGTGTGGCCTCGATGCTGGTTGGCAGCTTCAGACCCTTGATCTCGAAATGCATCTGCCCTTGCGGGCCCACGCCAACATTAAGCTTGCCTTCTTGATAGCCAACATCGCCATAATCGAATCCGGGCTTGGGGCCCGCATCCTTGGGCGTGAAGTCGAACCGGGGCGCCAGCACTTGTTCCATAAGCAGGCTTGCGGCAATCGCCTTTAGGTAATCGTTGATCGCGTCGACCACGAGCGGATTGTCGGCCGCCGGTTCCGCAATCAAATTGGTGAAGCGGGCGCGCGTCTTGCCGGGTGCATCACGGGTGGCGCGGCCAATGATCTGGATGATTTCGGTCAGGCTGGAACGATAGCCCACCGTCAAGGCGTGTTCGCACCAGATCCAGTCGAAACCTTCCTTGGCCATGCCCAGCGCGATGATAATGTCTACGAAGTCACGATCCTGACGTGACTTGGGCGATTTCAGTGCGGCCACCACGCGGTCACGTTTGGCTGGATCATCGTCGACTAGGTCAGCAACTTTGATGACCTTGCCGCCTGCCGTGCGGATGAGGTGAAAGCCGGTTTCGGGATCGACGCCCTGCCAATCGCCGAGGTGGTTCATGATGTCCTCAGCCTCGCGATGCTTTCCAGTACGGGTACTCTCTTTGGAATTGACCGACGGGATGTGGATGATCGTCTTCACTGTCGGATCGAGCAGGGCCGAAATCTTCTCCGTATAAGGGCCGGTGTAGAAGCTGTACCCAATGTCGAGCGTCTTGAGGTACTCGTACCCGTTTAACTGCTGGTAATAGGTGTAGGTGACAGGCTCGAACCGGTCCTCATCCTCCGGAGCCAACACGGGGATAGCATCGCCGCGAAAATAGCTGCCGGTCATGGCTACGATATGCGCCTTGTCCCGTCCGATCAGCTGTGCAAGCTGAGCACCGAGGCGGTTTCCGGCATCGGCGGAAACATGATGGAATTCGTCAATCGCGATGAGTCGGTTGTCGAACGCTTCGGGCCCCAACTCGTCAAACGCAAAGCGGAATGTTGCATGGGTGCAGACCAGCACCTTTTCCTCGCTGGTGAGGAATTCGCCCACCGCCTTCACCTTGGACTTTGCCACCTTCGGATCATCGGCGCCCGGCGCGTTACAAAGGTTCCACTGCGGTGCGACCACCCAATCTGTGAAGAAGCCATATTTGCTCAGAGGTTCGCTGCCGAAGCTCGCACCGATGGACCGTTCCGGCACGCAGATGATGGCTTGGCGGACACCTTGATTGGTCAGCTTGTCCAACGCCACGAACATCAGAGCGCGCGACTTGCCCGAAGCTGGCGGCGATTTGATCAGCAGATACTGCTCGCCGCGCTTTTCATAGACCTGCGCCTGCATCGGCCGCATTCCCAGCTCGTCCGATTTCGTCGACACGCCGGTATGGGCGGCCTTGAAGGACACGGCGGGGATGATCTTGTCGTCAGCCATGCGGAATCTACTTTCGGAAGAGGTCGAGATAGTCGTGGAACAAAAACAGGCGGTTGCGTCTTTGGCCAGTCATTTCCACCAGCACACCAAGTTCGACCATGTCATTGATCAGTGATGCGGCAGTATTGGTCGTGGTGTCGAGCAATGTCGTCACCGCCTTCACGTCTGTAACCGGTTGGCCATAGAGGTACCGCATCAACTGCTGCGCGTTTTCCTGCCGTCGATGGCTGAAGCGCGGGAGCACTTCGCGCTCGATGCGCTCCTTCAGCGCAAGTATCGCGCGGAAGACACCCGCGGAGCCCCGCGCCGTTTCCTCTACCCCGTGCAGGAAGAAGATCAGCCAGTCGCGCAAGTGGTTGCCCTGGCGTACGGCCATCAGGTGGTCGACATAGGCCGTCTTGTTCCGCTCAAAATAGTCGGACAGGTAGAGCGCTGGCCTTACCAGCAGCTTCTCCGCGGCGAGGTAGAGTGAGATCATTAGGCGCCCCAAACGCCCGTTGCCGTCCAGGAATGGGTGGATCGTCTCGAACTGGTAGTGCGCGATCGCGATCTTGATCAGCGGTGGCACCATGGCATCAGCGTTGTGCAGGAACTTCTCAAGGTCGCTCATCAGTTCTGGCACATGATCGTGGTGTGGGGGCACGAAGACAGCATTCTTCAGGCTTACCCCAATCCAGTTCTGGCTGATGCGAAATTCGCCCGGGCGCTTGGTTTCACCGCGCACCCCGTCGAGCAGGATCGCGTGGGTATCGCGCAGCAGCCTGTTGGACAGCGGCAGACGTTCCAGGCTCTCGATGGCGAATGTGATCGCGCGGATATAGTTCTGGACCTCGCTCCAGTCGTCGCGCACTTCGGGCAGCAGGTCTTCTGCATCCTTGAACGCATCTTCGATGTTGGTCTGGGTGCCTTCGATCCGGCTCGATTGCGTGGCTTCTTTGGCCACGTACATGCGGATGAAGAATTCGATGTCGGGGATCAGCTGGGCAAAAGCGTTCAATTCGCCAAGCGCGCGGTCGGCCTGGCCGAGCAGTTGCAGCACCTGCGGGTCAGAGATTACCCAGCCATGGTTGATCGGCTCCGGCAGGAAGCTGCGATATTCCAGTTGGGCCTCAAGCCGCCCCGCCTGATAGGCTGAAAGCTCCATATCTCAGAAAACACCTCTCAATCTGCCATTGGGATTTCCATATGTCAGATTCGCGCTGACACAAAGAGCTTGTTTCAGTTTCGACCTCATTTTCTGATTTATGGATTTCTATATGTCAAAATGGTGGCTTGCGTTCAGCGCGCCAGAAAATAACAGAGTCAAGCGGGCGGCTGATCCTTCTCAATCGCCTTTTCCAGCCACTTCGGCAGATCGTCAATCTGCGATGCGAAAGTGTTTTCCGGGACATCCCGCCAGAATGCGACGATGGCATCCGAGAACCGGTCGAGGTCATCGTCGGTCACGGTGAGGTCAGTATAGTCTGACGGAAAACGCAGCAGCGGTTCGGGAAAATCATCGCGCTTGAGGAACTGCGGAGCATCCTTGCGCAGCTTCTCAAAGGATATGCCCTCGCCATGCTTGTAGACGTTCACCACCAGATGGCACTCATGCAGCCGCTTAAAATAGGGACGTGAACGGACCGGCCAGCCCCAACATTCCAGAAAATCGAAAAGCTGGTCGATAGTCGCCTTCCAAAGCGCAGCCCGCGTGTGGCTGCCATGGATAACCCGGCCCAGTTCGCGCGTGATCCAGTCACGCAACTGCTTTTCCCATTCATGGTACATGCCTGCGATCACGCTCAATCGCGTTGCCTTCTGCAAGTCTTCGAGTTGCAGGTAGAACGAGACGCTTTCGTCATATGCCTGCTCATAGGCATCGGCGGGGTCATCCCGGTCGGGATCGAAATAGCGAGCCCGACTGGCCAGCCAGTCCTCCGCGAACCGGTCTGCATCTTCCTTCATGGTGCCGAACTGCGACAGCAGACGTGTTCTGGCCTCGGACACATAGAACCGGTGGCTGGCGATCAGGCCATCACGAAACGGCCCCCACATCTGGAACAGCACCCGATCAGCCATCTCCGGTCACGCCGCCTTTGCGCTGGTCATCCTGGTGTACAGTTCGAACAGCTTTTCGAGCCGCTCCGTGTCATTCCGAAAGCGGCGACCGATGTAGATCCGTTCCAGCACCTCGTCGTTGCGCTCATGCGCGTGGCGAAGATTTTCAGGCATTTTGCGCTCACCATCCTTTACCTCATAAAGGTCGGCGATGGTTGCCGGGAAGTGCGCCTCTCGGGCGAGCAGGATATCCTCGGCGCAACGAGTGAGGTCAGACTTATTCTGCTCTGTCAGCTTGGGAATCGGAAACGTGTTCCAGCCAAGGGTATTCGAGTATGAGAAGTCGCTACGCAAACGACCGCAAATGGTGTCTATCCAAGCGAGATGAATTTTGGACGAAATAATCGCTAGAGTCCAAAGTGGTCCATTCGGTATGTAAAATGCTTTATTGGTCGGAACCATTGATCGGTCAGCCAAGCCCGCTGGGAAAAAATCCCTATTCTCCGATGAGACTATCGGCACGAAGATTTTCCGAGCATCATCACCCTTGCGCTCGCGGAATTGATGGGGTCGAGCTGCAAGTTTGTTGACGGACTCATCATCGGTTTCGGTCCGATCGTGCCGGACGCTTTCAATGCGGTCACGAATATCGTCAAAGGCGCATGCTTGGTCTAATTCATCGTCACCGATCCAAAGGCAATATCGTTGCTTACCGTTGATGAACTCGGTTGAACCTATGAAGCTTCGGAAAAACCTATCGGGAACACCAGCGCGAGAGAGCTTCATTTTCTCGTCGGCATCCAAAATTAGACCAGCAGACTTCGAATAATATACACCATACTCCATCGGCACGCCCGTTGCCGCTGGTTTCTTTAGCGCTGGCACAACAGAGATGTTGTGGTCTGTCAGATAAGGATTGATGTTCGCAACCTCACGCACAACACCATCCGTGAAAATCCGCCTCACCCCGCCAGGTTCTCTGTCGACACCTGTCACGATAACCGTAACGCCGGCCTTGTTGGACGCAAGATTTGCCCATTTGAACGAGGTATGTGCGAACCTTATCCGGAACCCTCGGTCCAAGAGTATTTTCCAGGTTATTGGTACTTGCTGGCCTTGGCACAAGCTGTTCGTGGTCACGAACGCAAAGGGAGCGCGGCACACCTCATTGTACATTGCGGCCTTCATCAGCCAAGCGCCAACGTAATCGACATTCTTCCACTTTGTGGTGAGCTTGGAAAAGACGCGCTCCAGATCCTCCTTCTCCTGTCGTTCCTGCTTTCGCGTACCCTTGAAGGGTGGATTGCCACAGATGTAAGTTTCGCCGCCTTCATGCTCGAAGTCGATTTCAGATTGATCGAGCGGGGTGCCGAAAAGATCGTCACTCTTTACTTTAACCGGCGAGCCGCTTGCTCCCCATAAGTCCACCCAATCAAGCTGAAGCGCATTCCCGCACGTGATCCAATTTTGACTATCAAGGGGCAGAAATTCGGCCAAAGCCTCCTTTTGTCCCCGATAGGTCACGTCGCACTGAAACTCGGCAATGATTAGCGCCAAACGAGCAATCTCTGCCGGGAAGTCGCGCAATTCGATACCGCGAAAGTTGGTCAACGGAATGTCGCTCTTGCGGTCAGGTTCGCCCCGGCGGCGGTTAATCCCGGCCTCGATCTCGCGCATTTGCTTGTAGGCGATGACGAGGAAATTGCCCGATCCGCAGGCAGGATCGAACACCCGGATTTTCGCCATACGGTTGCGCAGGTTGAGCAGCTTGCGGCCATTGTCGCCCGCCTCTTCCAGTTGCGCGCGCAGATCGTCGAGGAACAGCGGGTTGAGCACCTTCAAGATGTTCGGCACGCTGGTGTAATGCATGCCGAGTGCGCCGCGCTCCTCGTCGTCCGCCACCGCCTGAATCATTGAACCGAAGATGTCGGGGTTGATCTGTTTCCAGTTCAGCCCGCCAATGTGCAACAGATAGCTGCGCGCCATGCGGGTGAAGCGTGGCACTTCCACGCTGCCAGAAAACAGCGCGCCGTTCACATACGGAAAGACGTCGGCATGGGGAGGGATGCCCGCCTTCGCCCGGTCACCCGGCTTGATGTCCATGGCGCGGAAAATGTTGGCAATGATCTCGTGCGTGTTGCTGCTGTCCCGCTCGCTCATCTGGTCGACCGTGGCGGTGAACAGGCCTTCGCTGCGGAAGATATCGGTGTCTTCCGCGAAGAAGCAGAAGATCAGCCTGGCCATGAAATGGTTCATGTCGGGCCGCCGCTCCGCCGTCGACCAATCCGGGTTTTCCTTCAGCAACTCGACATAGAGCTTGTTCAGCTTGCTGGTGGCGCGGATGTCGAAGCTATTTTCGCGGATCTGCTTGACTGCTCCCCGTCAGCACCAATGGCACAGATTTGAGGTTGTGATTTAAGGAGGATTTGGGCTTCGTCGTAGTGACGAAGGAACGAAGATGAAGCCCAAATCCTCCAATGCAAAATCGCCGACCAAGGCCCCTGCGGAGCGGGTGGTGAAGGACATCCGGCGTGCAACCCGCCGGCACTTCTCGGCCGAAGACAAGATCCGCATCGTGCTGGATGGCCTGCGCGGCGAGGACAGCATCGCCGAGCTGTGCCGCAAGGAAGGCATTGCCCAGAGCCTGTATTACACCTGGTCGAAGGAGTTCATGGAAGCCGGCAAGCGCCGCCTGGCCGGCGACACCGCCCGTGCCGCGACCACTGGCGAGGTGCAGGATCTGCGCCGCGAAGCCCGCGCCCTGAAGGAATGCGTTGCCGACCTGACCCTGGAGAACCGCCTGCTCAAAAAAAGCATGATCGCGGATGGGGGCGACGACGAATGAGGTATCCCGCCTCGGAGAAGCTCGAGATCATCCGGATCGTCGAGCAGTCGCACCTGCCCGCCAAACGCACGCTGGACCAGCTCGGCATCGCCCGTCGGACCTTCTACCGCTGGTATGACCGGTTCCTCGAAGGCGGCCCGGAGGCCTTGGAGGATCGGCCGTCGGCGCCGACCCGGGTGTGGAACCGCATCGGCGATGATATCCAGGACCAGATCGTCGAGATGGCCCTGGACTACAGCGAACTGTCACCGCGCGAGCTGGCGGTGCGGTTCACCGACGAGAAGCGCTACTTCGTGTCGGAAGCCACGGTTTACCGCCTGTTGAAGGCCCATGATCTGATCACCAGCCCGGCCTATGTCGTGATCAAGGCCGCCGATCAGTTCCACACCAAGACCACCCGGCCGAACGAGATGTGGCAAACCGACTTCACCTACTTCAAGATCATCGGGTGGGGCTGGATGTACCTGTCGACCGTGCTCGACGACTTCTCGCGCTACATCATCGCCTGGAAACTGTGCACCAACATGCGGGCCGAGGACGTCACCGACACGCTGGACATGGCGCTGGCTGCCTCGGGCTGCGACAGCGCCACCGTGCTGCACAAACCCAGGCTGCTCAGCGATAACGGTCCCAGCTACATCGCTGGCGAACTGGCTGAATACATCGAAGCTCAGCAGATGAGTCATGTGCGCGGTGCACCGTGCCACCCTCAGACCCAGGGCAAGATCGAGCGCTGGCACCAGACTCTGAAGAACCGCATCCTGCTGGAGAACTACTTCCTGCCCGGCGACCTCGAGGCCCAGATCGAAGCCTTCGTCGAGCACTACAACAATCAACGTTACCACGAGAGCCTGAACAACGTGACGCCCGCCGACGCCTACTTCGGCAGGGCACCAGCCATCATCAAACAGCGTGAAAGGATCAAACGACAGACCATCGAATATCGGCGCTTGCAACACCGCAAGCTCGCCGCTTAAAATCCAGCCCCTGACGAGGCCCGCACTCCGCTAATTTACGCCGCGAGTTGTGCCAAATGTTCTGACGACGGACATGCTGCGTTCGTTTGGCTATTCTGGATACACGCAACCGCTTGGGCCAGCTTGCTGCGTAGACAGCCGGATCGACCCACCTTTCAGCGTGTCCACATGTGCAACTGTGAACAATCACGGCTCCCTCGAGCGCAGCTTCGCTTGCCAGCATAGAGCAGCGACGGAAGTCGAGCCATGTTTCCAACTCGCCGATGTCCATAATCTGGCCAATGTCCGGGCTGCTGTTCGCTAGTTCATACCCTGCACGTATCAGGCGCTGCCCCCACCGCAATTCGGCCATCAGGCTTTGACTGCGCGTCTGTGCTGTCTCGAGAATGGCAAGCCGCGGCAATCGGCCGATCGCGAACAAACCAGCGATGTGCCGATGGACCATTTGGGAGTCCGGGTTGAGTTTCTGCGGCTTGCGAAAATGCCGACGCAGTCGGTTCTCGATTTCGCAACTTTGGCCGACGTAGAACGGGATACCGTTGAAAGGGCTGTCTTCAAACTGGACGCCGGGTTCACCAGGATCGAGAAGGGCATAGACGACGTAAGGCGCCCCCTGCGCTTCGTGCCGCGCCTGGCGCTGCAGGGCCTTGACGCGCTTTTCGATGTCGATGGGATAGAGGGGCATGTCGATCTCCTTCACTGAGTTCGACACCCCCCTCCCTCTCCACTTCCTATGGATCTCAGCTTCTAGGACCGGTTTGAGATGGGGCCAGACTATCCTGCCCCAGAAGCAGGTCGATATCGTCCATTGCGGCGCGCACCCGTGAAGCGGATCAAGCCCATTTCGGTGAGCGCCGCGATATCCCGTCGCGCGGTTTTTGCACTGACCTTCCAGTGGCCACAAATGTCCGCCGCGCGGCATCGATGGCCCGCTGCGACTCGGCCGAGAAACCAGCGCTGCCGCTCGTTTATCTCAGCGGTTATTGGGTCATTTATAGGGTCAGTTTTAGGGTCATTTATACGGTCATTCTGACGCCGATCCTGCCGTGGCGGCTGAGTATCGGGCGTTTTTGATGATCGGCGAGCGGTCTGTTGGTCTGCTCCCTGCCGATCATGACCAGCCCCTTGCGAACTTTCGATCAGCCCGATCACAAATGCCCTGATGACCGGTGAGCTGGTCAAAAGGCGCAGAAAGAAGACAGTATCGGGACCGTGCTGACCAGAGAGCCAGTGCTTGACGGTTCGCTCGCTGGCGCCCGTCAGCTTCATCACTTGTTTGACCGCACGGTGCGTTTCGCCGTGCTCCCGCTCCAATAGCTGAGCGATGGTTTCGGCATAAATCTGTCGTCCTGCCAGTACCCCCTCCCACTTCGGCAACTTCCTGCCCTTTTTCGGCAACATCTTCCGCTCCTCTCTGGCCTACACTGCTGAAAGTGCGGGGATGGCGGAGTGTCCGTGGTTCGCGCTGCAGCGGTTGGTCGCCCTGGCCACGGCAGCATGGTCATCGAAAGGGCGGAAATTGCAGGACTGGGGCTACGACGACAGTGACAGCAGAGAACAGGCACCGCGGCTTGTGCGCGCGGCCGAGTATGTTCGCATGTCGACTGATCACCAGAAATACTCGACCGAGAACCAGGCCGATGCGATCCGGCACTATGCCGCCGCACGCGGGATCGAAATCGTGCGGACCTATGCCGATGCGGGCAAAAGCGGGCTGAAGATCGAGGGCCGCGACGCTCTTAAGCAGCTCATCGATGACGTTCAGACCGGTGCCGCCGATTACACCATGGTTCTTGTCTACGACATCAGCCGCTGGGGCCGGTTCCAGGACGCCGACGAAAGCGCCTATTACGAGTACATCTGCAAGCGCGCCGGGATCGCGGTTCAGTATTGCGCAGAGCAGTTCGAGAATGACGGGAGCCCGGTCTCAACCATCGTGAAGGGCGTCAAGCGGGCGATGGCCGGGGAGTACAGCCGGGAGCTGTCGACCAAGGTATTTGCTGGGCAAGGTCGGCTGATCGAGAAGGGATACCGCCAAGGTGGGCCTGCCGGGTTTGGGCTTCGCCGGACATTGATCGACGAAACCGGCACAACCAAGGGCGTGCTCACGCGTGGCGAGCACAAGAGCATCCAAACCGACCGGGTGATTTTGACGCCCGGCCCGGATGAGGAAATCGCCATTGTCCGTAGCGTCTACGCCGCTTTCGTCCACGACGGGCTAAGCGAGCGCGAGATTGCCGATGACCTCAACAGCCGCGGCATTGTCACCGATCTGGGCAGGCCGTGGACGCGCGGCACGGTCCATCAGCTCCTTATCAACGGCAAGTATGTCGGCGACAACGTGTGGAACCGGCAGTCGTTCAAGCTGAAGAAGAAGCGGGTCCGCAACGACCCCGAAATGTGGATTCGCAGCCCCGGCGCATTTGAGGCGATCGTCGAGCGCGACTTGTTCGAGGCCGCTCAGGCGCTCATTGGCGCACGGTCCTTTAGGCTGTCAGATGCCGAAATGATCGATGCGCTGCGCACGGTCTACGAAAGCAAGGGCCTTCTTTCAGGGATCATCATCGATGAATGTGAGGGCCTGCCCTCCAGCAGCGCCTATTCGTCGCGGTTTGGCAGCTTGCTTCGGGCCTACAGCCTGGTCGGCTATTCACCGGATCGCGACTATCGCTACCTCGCGGTCAATCGTGCGCTGCGCCGCCTGCACCCCGACATCCTCCGCCAGGTGCTCGACGGCCTGAAGGCCCACGGCAGTGAAGCATGGCAGGATCTGGAAACAGACCGGGTCATCGTGAATGACGAGTTCAGCCTGTCGGTCGTCATCGTCCGTTGCACGCCGACGCCGACGGGTCTGCTGCGCTGGAAGATCCGTTTCGACACCTCCAAGATGCCCGACATCACCCTGGTGGTCCGCATGGACGCCAGCAACCGGCAGCCCTTCGACTACTATCTCTTCCCGAGGCTGGATGTTGCGGCCGAACGTGTGCGGCTCGCCGAGGACAACGACCTTTTGCTCGATGCGTACCGGTTCGACGCCCTCGATTTCTTCTACGAGAACGCAGCGCCCATCAGAGTTGCGGAGGCTGCCTGATGACCGTTACCCGTCCCCAGACCATCGAGATGATCCCGATTTCACGGATCACCGTGCTCAACCCCAGGGCGCGCAACAAGCGTCAGCACCGCGAGATCGTCAACAATATCGAGGCTATCGGCCTGAAGCGCCCGATCACGGTCAGCAAGCATGATGGTCCAGGCGGCACCCGATACGATCTGGTCTGCGGCGAAGGGCGGCTCGAAGCTTTCCAGATGCTGGGTCAGACCGAGATACCGGCGGTCGTGATCGAAGCCAGCGAGAGCGAATGCCTCGTCATGAGCCTGGTGGAGAACATTGCCCGCCGGGTGCAGCGCCCGATCGACGTAATGAATGAGATCGGTGCCCTTAGGAAACGCGGTTACACCGAAGCCGAGATCTCCCGCAAAATCGGCATCACCAGTGGGTGGGTCAGCATGATCGTGAGCCTGCTCGAGCGCGGGGAGGAAAGGCTGCTGTCAGCGGTCGAGACGGGGCTGATCCCGATCAGCCTTGCGATGGAGATCTCGCGCGCCGAAAGCGAAGAAGCGCAAAACCTACTCCTCGATGCCTATGAGACGGGCAAGCTGCGCGGCAAAAAGCTGGCATCGGTTCGCCGACTTCTCGATCTCCGCATGCGCGGGCGCAGCAAGTCTATGACATCAGGAAAGTTTGGAAGGAAAGGCACCAATCGCAAGCTGACGGCCGGCGACCTGATGCAGGTCTATCAGCGCGAGGCAGAAAAGCAGCGTCTGCTCGTGAAGAAATCTGATTTCACGCAAACCCGCCTTCTCTTCATTGTCGAGGCGATCAAGGATTTGCTCACCGACGACGGGTTTCTGACCCTGCTCAGGGCCGAAGGGCTTGAAACCATGCCCCGGGCTCTGGCCATGCGGATCGCAGGGGAAATCGATGACTGACTGGCCATCAGCAGAACGTCCGCCCGCAGATCCCGGCGCCGACAATCGTGTCCGGCTAGGCTTTGAGCGGCAGTCTGTGACACTCCGCATCGATCAGATCGTGCCGTTGAAATCATTGCGGGAGGGCGTGCGGGAGAGCCGCAAATATGCCCAGATCGTGAGTTCGATCAAAGCCATTGGGTTGGTCGAAGCCCCTGCCGTCGTCCCCAATCCGAAGAATGAAGAGCAGTACTTCTTGCTCGATGGCCATTTGCGCATCGAGGTGCTCAAGCAGCTCGGTGTTGAAACGGTCGAGTGCCTCGTCGCCAATGATGACGAGACCTACACGTACAACAAGCGCGTCAATCGCCTACCCCCGGTGCAAGAGCATCGCATGATCGTTCGGGCTATTGAGCGCGGCGTCACCGAGGCTGTGATTGCCGACGCGCTCGGCCTGGAGGTAGGTTCGATCCGCGCGCGTTTCCGCCTGCTCGATGGCATCTGCGACGAGACGGCGGACATGCTCAAGGACACCAATTGTTCGATGAGGGTGTTCGACATGCTGCGCCGCATGTCGCCGATGCGCCAGATTGAGGCTGCGGACCTGATGATCGGGCAGAACAATTATTCGCTGATTTTCGCACGCGCGCTCCTTGCAGCCACGCCGGAAGATCAGCTGACAGCGCCAGCGAAAAAGGCGCGGAAGAATGATCTGGCCGGTCCGACGAGCCAGCAGATTTCCCGAATGGAACGGGAGCTTGCAACTCTGCAGACGCAGGTCAAGTCGGTCGAAGACAGCTACGGCATCGACAACCTCCACCTGACCTTCGCGCGCGGCTATGTCGCGAAGCTGCTTGGCAACGCCCGGATCGTTCGCTGGCTGTCGAACCATCGGCAGGAATATCTGTCTGAATTTCAGCGCATCGCGGAGATCGAGACGATTGGATCAATGACTGCGCCTGCGCCGCAGGAATGAGAGGAAGTGAGACTTGGCATCGGCTTCCCTGTCGATCAATCGCACATAGCGCCCACTTCACGGTCATCACAATTGAACTGCCGGTCACCCAAAGGAACACAAGGAGACCCGTCGGCTTGGTGACCAGGTTCGGAACTTTCCCGACGTTCGCGTCCGACATGTCAGACGGCCACTCTTGCCAGAAACCGCCTTTCAACGTTCGCTCGATGTGTGACGCAGGACGGCAGCAACTGGGTTGCTTGGCGACTGACCGCTCTTAAGTGGCGCACCACGGAGAGATGTCTTTCATTCACATTCTTGACGAGATCCGCGACAGCACGTTCTTCTTTGGCTTAGAGGACACCTGCCGCATTGAGTTGGGCGACGTCGCGGAAATGCTCGAGCCGCTCGTGCCAGCGCCGTTCACAGCGAATGAAGGACGATCGTGCCATATACCCTTGATGAGATGGGACAACTCAGCGATGCACGCCAGGAATGGTCCAGCCGTTGCAACGATCTCACTTCGATAGTAATCATCCGTACATATCTTAGCGATCGCGCAAAGGAATTTGGGACCCACGGCTTGAGTCGGCGGCTCAAAATGCTCGAGCACTGCATGGGGCGAATATTCGAAGACGTCCCCGCCGACGAGCCTTCCCCGACCCCCGCCGCGCTGATGGACGCCACGGCGTTCATCCAGACATTCGTGATCAATGTCTATGGCGCTATCGACAATCTGGCCCACATCTGGTGCGCCGAACGCGAAGTCAGGGATAAGCAGGGCCGGCCCCTTGCACCGATGCGGATCGGGCTGACCCCGAAGAACGAATTCGTCCGTTTGTCCTTGCCAGCTGACCTGCAAGCGCATCTTGCAGAGCACGATGCGTGGTTCGCCTACCTTGAGGACTACCGGCATGCTCTCGCCCACCGCGTCCCCCTATACATCCCGCCCCGGCAACTTGGGCCTACCGATCAAGATGAATACGCCTCGCTCGAAGCCCAGCGCAGCGAAGCTGCTGCCCGGCGAGACTGGCACCTTTTTGACGAGCTCGGTGCCTTACAGGACCGCCTCGGATCATTCGAACCGTACATCATGCATTCCTACGGCGAAGCGGCACGACCAATACGGTTCCACGGCCAGCTGATCTGTGATCTGGCGACGGTCGTGGAAATCGGGGAGCACATCTTTCGTGCCCTCGATGCTGCGGCAGCCTCCTAGGCTAAGGTGCGCTTTGTCGATATCAGCTTGTTCACGATGCGAGTGAAACATCTTAGTTGGAGATTCGAATGCCATTTCACACGAGGTCGCACGGTGTTGATGTCGGTGCCCTTCAGCGCGGGATTGAGAAGGCAACAGCACTGGCGAGCGCCGCTGGACTGGACGTCATTTATCTGCTGCCAACCTTTGCAAATGCAGACGGCGATGCACTGGTTGCGCTGATCGGCAAGCATGCCGCAGAAACGTTCAAGAAGAACCGCGAGGCTACGATCAACGGGGTTCGCTTCCACATGGAGACCGCACTCAAGAAGCGGGTATCTGGTCCGGCAATCGTGCTCGCGATGAACGTTTCCCTGGAGCAGCTGGCCAAGGCTCAAACGGATCACCGTACCGCTGACCTTGTATACATCACCTGGTCAGACGTCGAACTCGAACAATATGAAGCAGCAAACCCGGGTTCCGTAGCGATCTGACATCCCCCCGGCACACTCTCGAGCCTCAGTCAGGAGCGATCCTAATTGGCGCTATCCTCCGGCGCGGTTAACCGAGCAGAGGTGTCCGGGAGCAAATCACCAGCTGCCGGGATCCTCGTGTCATGGCGACGTACAAATGACGAGCGTCCAAGTCATCAGCCCCCAGCACAACTGCGACATCGGCCTCGAGGCCTTTCAGCAGCAGAGTGCTACCCACGGCCCTGCGCGGCAGCGAACGTCCGACCAGGCGATACTCCTCTCGCATCGCGATTGCCGTATCAGCGAAGGGCGTACCGTCTCGGTCGCAACGCTGCAGGGCCTGCATGCAGGCCCTAAAGACCGCTGGACGGAAAACCCGTGCACCAGTCTGACGGTTGAGTTCACTTAAGAAGTCTGCGACGCGGCTAAACCGCCGTTCTCCCTCAAAAGCGAGAGCGGCCTGCTCAACGTCGTTCGGCTCTTTTCGGGCCTGACCGCGCCGCAGAACATCTAGGCGCCGAGTAACCTCGGCGGCTCCGACATTCGTCATCAACTTCTGGGCGAATTCCAGAATCTGCGCCGTCGCGTCGGCACCCTTCAGATCGAAGGCTTCCGCAAAAGACACCAGATCACGCAGATCCACAGCCTCGACCGTGACCGCGCCCGGCGTCTGGGCGGCGAACCGCTGCTGCCCGGACGGATTTCGCGAGTCCCCAATGATGAGAACCGAACCGTCCGTGACAGGAGACCGGGTCTGACAGGCACTGAGCTGACGCTGGTGATCTTGCTGACTGCCATCGAGCTGAATCCAGCGCACTTCCGGTACTGCCTGCCGCAGATCAATCTTCCGGCCTGCTTCCAGTTCACCCCGGGCATAAAGTAGCCACTGGCCGAAAGTCTCAGTGCCTGCATTGCGCCAGCGCCATGGATCTGCAAGCGTGCCGGCGACACCGAAGTAGTTTAGCACTGGCGTGTGCCAACCAGCGAGCGGGTCGTTTCGGTCAAAACCGAAAATCGCTTGCATCGGATCGCCAACAACAACCGTTGGAATGGTCGCCGAGATGGCTGCGACCAACTGATGTTGCAGTACGGAGCAATCCTGATACTCGTCGACGAGAAGCCGAGCGTAGCTTGCCTGAATGACGTCGGACACATGACCGGAGGCAATCAGCTCCGCCGCAGCTCTTCGAATCGCGACGTAGCCCGGTACCCGGCCTTCCAAAATTGCAGGGTCATGCCCGGACCGCATCGGGAAAGTCTTGATGAGTCGCATCGCCCATCCATCGATGGTGGCGAGACGATAATGTTTGGCCTGCACGTTCGCACGTTCGAGCCGACTGCGCAGCGCAGCGACTCCAGCGTTCGTGTGGGTCAAGACCAAAACTGGCTGGTGACCGCTGTGCCGGGTCAAAGCACGGCTAAGCAATTCGGTCTTTCCGCATCCCGCAGGGGCGATGACGGCACCGCGCGAAATAGCCAGAAGGTCGAGGGGGGCGCTAGCCATTGCCGAACCAGTTGAAAATGGCGTTGATGGTTGGGCGTAGGGCGCCGCCCTGCGTCCGGCGGAGATCAGGTCCAACGATGTCCTCCGCCACGGCTTCCATCGCGGTCACGTTCTTGAACCAGCCCTTCTTAACCCGAGATGCTTGCCCCAAGACCTTCCGTGCGGATTCATCCAACGCACCACCGGCGATCTGGCTGCGAATGGTGCTTAGCTGGAAAGCGTTGCTGGAAACCGTGCGGATATGCTCATTCACGAGGCTCTCTTCCTTCAGGTCGACACCATGCTCCAGCAGCTCAGCGGCACCCTCGACCGACAGGGATATAAACAGTTCGTCTTCCAGCGCGCGCCCCTCGGTCCATTTGAAGACCTGCCCACCTTGCTGCAGGAAAGTCGCCTCATCTGTCCCGTGCACAGCGATGTCGCTGTCGCGTAGCACTGCAATTCGATAGCCCATCTTTTGGAAGGCCAGTGCGCGGGCGAATGTGGTGTCCCCGCCGCCATCCACGAGCGCCACGCCAAGTGCCGTGAGTGATGGTTGGTTCGCAGCCTGGCGCTCAAGGTCGAGCCCGCGGATGAGCCCTACTTCGCTGGCGCCCTCGCAAATCAGAACAGAACGGGCGAGGAGCGCTTCGGCAAACTTTCGAACGGTCCCCTGCACATCGCCCACTCGCCCCATCCAGGTAGCCTCATGGCCAAGCGGTCCATTCCGAAGAACATGAAGTTGCTCAATAGACAGTTCACGCACCGCAACAGGGGAATGGCTGGTGACGAATGCCTGTAGAGGTGGCGCAGCTTCCTTTGCGCCGAGTTCCATCAACAACCTGATGATGCGATGGGGTTCCAGTCCATGTTCGAGCTCATCGATGAGGATCATCGGTGCCTCGCCAGCGACATGCCGCTGCAGGCCGGCCACGAGCAGCCTGACGGATCCTAGTCCGAGACCGCGCAACGGTACGCCGTCACCACCGTGAAGCGAAATCGTACCACCGGTAAAGTTTACCCCGTGGGCGTCCAGCAACGCCTGAACGGTGCCGCTGACCGGTACGCCAAGTCGCGTTGCGGTCGTCTGCACCGCAGTTAGTGCATCGGTAAGCTGATCCTTCGCCTTGTCGCCAAAGGCGATACGGGCGTCACGGGCCGCCTGAGCGATTGCCGTCGCGGCGCTCGCACGCTCCTCGGAGACCTTGTTCAGGATGGATCCACGCCGCCAGCTCAGATTATGTTCGCCGGACTGGCCAAGTCTTGTGGGCGCCAAGCGTACCCGGTCGGCCCAGTTTAGGTTGCGTGATTGCCCCAGCGCCTCGGCGCGCTCGGATACTAGCCGCCACTGTGGTTCCAGATCGTCATGGACCGACAGTTCGACGGTGAGAACTGTATCCAGACCTGTGCCCGGTTCGGCTTCGATGTCGCCAGTCTGCTGATTGAAACCGCGCAGATAGAGGCCATACGCCTCCATCGAGCGCAGGTGGCTGTCAAGCTCCCCAAGCGTGATAGTGATCTTGATCGGCTGGGTAAGTTGAAGTTGGTGGAAATCGTCGTCGCAGAACGTGAGTGATCGGCGCGCGCCCAAGCAAAGGTCGATCGCTTCCAAGACAGTCGATTTTCCGCTGTCACCTGGGCCGATCAAACAATTTATTCCATCCCGTGGAAGCCAGCTGAGCCACCATATAGACCGGAAATTACTGATCTCTATCTTACGGATTCGCGCCATTCAACGTCAGTGCCCCCTTGGTCAGTCGCTAATAGACTACCGTCAATCGGAGGTGGTCGGAAGTCGAAGTTCATCATTTTCAATCACATCGCTTTTTGGGTATTGTTGGGCGGATCAAACGCGGCAAGACCATAGACGCGCGCTCGCCGGGCGTGGAGGCAGCTCGAATTTCCACCGACGAAGGGGCAATGCGGCAGAGATCCGCGACGGTCGCAGGGTGAAATCTCTTACCGCGATGCGGCGGGTCATTATTGGTGGGACGCCTAAGCTGGGAGGTGCCGATGATTTGGCGTTTGACATATTCGGCCTGAAAACCCTATCTGTCCTTAGTCCTAGGACAGCGGACAAATGGGGTTTGTATGAAAAGTCAGGACATCGTCATCATGCTCAAGCTGGTGAGCTTGGAAGACCAGATCAAGCATGGTCAACTCGATGAATCGACGATCTCGGATCCGTTTGCATTGCGAAGTCTTGAAGGCGAACTGGGCATCAGCAAAACCGAGATCAGCGCATCGATCCGGCGCAGTGTCGCGTGTAGCTTGGCTATAAAAGCCAATGATCGCGCCAAGGTAAATCGGCGCAATCTCATCGAATTCGTCCAGCACGGGCTGAAATACGTCTTCCCCGCAAAGCCGGGCGCTCCGCAGCGCGGCGTCGCTACGGGCTTTGCTGCGCCTATGCTGGAAGGCAAACTCGTAAGCTCCGGTGCCGACATCTATGTCTGGCCCCATCCCGAAGGAAGTCGGAGAGGTCTTTCAATCGCACCATTGTTCAAATCTGTCCCTGACGCAGCTCTCGAGGACGCCCGACTCTACGAATTTCTGGCGCTGATCGATGCAATCAGAACCGGCAATCAGCGCGAAGCAGGTCTTGCCCAACGCAGCTTTGAGGAACGGATGGCATACGCATGAGCCTGCAAGGTGAACTCCTCGCAATGCTGGAAACCGTCGCCCAGGCATTGGGTGATGATCTGTGCCAGCGGATGGTATTTGTCGGTGGATGCTCGACCGCAGTGCTCATCACTGACGAAATCACGTTGCAGGAAGTGCGAGCTACCGACGATGTCGACCTGATCATTGACCTAGCCGGAATGGCACAGTGGATGCAGCTGCAGCAAACTCTGCACCAGAAGGGATTCACGGTGTCGGGGGAAGATGACGTGATTTGCCGAATGCGTCTGGGCGACCTCAAAGTCGATTTCATGCCCGACGACCCGGATATCCTGGGGTTCAGCAATCGATGGTACAAGGAAGGCATCTACACGGCAGTCAAGTACGCCCTACCCAGTGGGCGTGTGATCAAGCACCTGACACCGCCGATCTTTCTGGCCACCAAGCTCGAAGCCTATGCAGGCCGCGGCGCGAATGACCCCATAGGAAGCCACGACCTGGAAGACATCCTCAATGTCGTGGACGGACGACCAACACTCTTGACCGAAGTGCAGGCGGCAGAAGCCCAAGTGCGTGGATACCTGTCGGAGCAGTTCGAGGCCCTACTACATCATCCAGACTTCGAGATTTTCCTTTATGGAAATATCCGGGGGCCCGATGGCCGGGCCGAATTGGTGCATGGCAGGGTGAAGGCGTTGGCAGGGATCAAATAGCGAGCCAAGCAGATGGACGCGCGGCTCGGTATTCTCTGGCAATGAAGGGGCAACGACAGCCCGTCTAAACAAAGCCAAAGAGGACCATCGGGCAAACCGAATTGTTCGTCAACAGAGCCCGGCGAGGAACCAGTCTTGCCAGCCACCGCGAGTGATCTCTACGAGCCACCTCGCTTTATCTCCATACCTCGACTTTCGACCTAGACGGCTCCGCTGGTCTTCATCCTGGGAAGTCAGCGCTAGCGATGCTCACCAAGTTCCGCAGCAGGTCGACTTGCTTTTCCCGGTCAGCAATCAGCCGCTCACGCTCGCCCTTCACGCGATCGCCAATCCCAGATCTCGCTTCCTTGAATAGATCGAACAACGCCCCGCTTGTTATCGGGTCGTGACGCCATTCTGACGTGGCGAGCTGCAGGAGGCGCTCGAATAGGAAGGCACGCTCGTTGTCGGTGGCGGTGGCCAGTGCCGCGCGGATCATCCATGCGGGGGCGGCGCGCAGTTCGACGCGAGACACGTGCCAGACAGGCGCCGCGACAAGCGGGATCGCGAACAGGGAACCGATGGTACCGGAGCGGATTGGCTCTTCTGCATGAAGCCCTGCTGCCAGCGTGATCGACAACACCATCAAGCCGGCAGTGAGCATGCTGGACACGACAATTCCGGTCCAGCGCCAATGGCGGATAACGGAAAACGCGACCCGCTCAATCACGGTAGTCGCCGGACGCGCGATGAAGGGCAGGCCGGACGCGGTGTGCTGGTTTGTGGTCATAATGGGCCTTTCAAAAACATGAACTCGGACAAGTGCCGGCGGTCCCAGGTCATCGGAAAGTGAGGACTGATACGTCCGCTAGAATTCAAGTTTGACACCGATGGCTGAGGCTTCGTCCGCCTCGAACCAACAAATCAGCGCTAAAGCATCTACCAAGGATCGAACCCGCTGCCGGTCGACCCAGGCGCATGATGATCATGGCTGTGATGGGCATGTTGGTCGTCCCAGCGATCCAGATTCTGGCCGAAGGGATTGCCGCCGACATCGACGCCGCCGAGGCCCGGCCCGGTCATGGGGAGCCCGGTCGCAGGGTTGATGGAAACGCCCTCGTCGAAGGAGGGCCGCGGCGGGTCGCTTGATCCTGCGAACAGATCGGTCAGCCATTGAAACAATCGCATCGGTTTCTCCTGTTGTTGAAGGTCTTCGGCGGCTCGAGTGCGGTGGCACTGCCCTCATGTTCACACGTCCACATGCGCACAACTGCACACGCTCACATCGCCACATCCCCCCTTTCTCCCCTCCCGGCTTTGGGATCGACTACCGCCCGATCGGGCTCTCGCCGTACTTGCGCAGGACGTCGTCGAAGGCTTCGGCCATCAGGTCCTGAAGGCTGAGGCCATGGCGTCGGGCGCAGGTGTGCAGGGCGAGCGATAACTCGGGCGAGAAGTAACCGGAGATCGCCTTGCGACCGATGCGGCTTGGCGGTGTCGGGATCTGGACGGCGGGCGATGCCGGCTCGATCTGGGCCGTCGCCTCATCCTTGGGCTTGCGATCGGCAAGATTGGCAAAGCGGTTCATGCGGTCTTCCTATGCTGTGCCGGGGTCTGTGGGCGCGTGGACATGTGGAGTTGTTCATATGTCCACATGTGAAGCTGTTCGATTTCGCTGCCCGCCTTTCCGCTAGGATCGAGCTCGAACACGGTCTGCCCGCCAGAAACTGCATGACGATAGGCGGCGCGGTCCGGCAGGACGATGGGACACGTCTGACCGCCGAACCCTGCCACCAGCTCGCGGGCATCGGCATAGATGTGCGGGGCGTGGGGCGGTCCGGCAGTGAATACAACAAAGGCAGGGCGGGACAGTAGCTCGACCAGTCGGATCGTCGTGCGCATTGCCGCGAGGTCGAACGCGCTGGGGCGGCAGGGGATCAGCACCAGATCAGCACATTCGGCTGCCTTGCTGGCGGCAAGATCGGCGTGTGGCGGGGTATCGATGACAATCAGCTCAGCCCCCTGCGCGGCGGCTGCCGCGATTTTCGCAGGGATGCGCGGCGGGGCGCTGTCGATCACCTCGGGAGGCGCACCCTGTCGCCACTCGGCCCATTGCGAGGCGCTGGCCTGCGGGTCGGTATCGATCAGCAAGCTGACCCGTCCCGCAAGCGTGGCAGCGGCGGCGAGATGGATGGCGAGGGTGGTTTTTCCAGCGCCACCCTTCTGACTGATGATGGCGACGGTTCGGGTGTGGGGATGTGAAGGCGTGGTCATGTGGATGCGTCCTCATGTTCACATGTGGGCATGTGAGGCTGTGCGATTGTGGTGATGTGCAGGCGTCGACATGATCAGCGCCCTCGCTCGAGGTCGCGCTCTCGCTCCATCTCTCGGTCACCGGAGCCCCGTCTGGGTTCGCTGCGGTCGAGGGACTTTTCGAGCGTGATGTCGCGCTCCTTGTTGGTGAGCACTGCCAGCGCGAACTCTGGGCCGAGCTTTTCAGCGAGTTTCTTCAGGTCCTCGGACATGGCCGCGACCTCTTGCTGATTTGGACGGTCCCCGTTCGTATCCCCGCGGGCGGTCTCGAGCGCGCTGGTCTTTGCGCCGGAGCGCGTATCGACTTGGCGTTCGACCCGGTCGGAGTTGTCGGTCACGAGCGTCGTGTTCTCCGCGATCCGGGTGACTGCGACCAGGAATGAGGCCGAGGTGTTGAGCATCCGCTCGCGCTCGGACATCATGATGATGCCGTTCTGCGCGGTCATCCCCTGCGCGACATGGACATTGATAGCGTAGGCAAGGTCGAGCCGTTCGAGCATCGGATCACCGCGCTGCAGATTATGCAGCTTGCTGTCGCCAGCCCTGACCGTGATGGTGTCGCCATCGATCCGCGCGACGTGGGCGATGTCGCCATTGAGCAGCCCGCGCGCGCCATCCTTGGCGGTCCAGCGGATGCGGTCGCCCTGGTGCAGGGCGATTTCCTTTCGCTCGAAGATGGTAACGGCGTCGTGCTTGAGATTGCGGGGCAGTCGGTCCGGATCGAAGCGGCGGATTTCGCCGTTTGGCATGGCCAGCTCGACCGTACCGTCCTTGACGCCAATGACCGTTCCCCGCTCGCCAGGGGCAAAACCCTGTCGGGTGATGTTGGTCTCGAAGGTGACAACGCGCCCGTCCTGATAGCCCTTCAATTGCCGCGCGCCCTCACGGGTGACCGTAACGCGGTCGAGCACCTCGAGCTTGGTTCCCTGCACACCGATCTGGCCGCGATCGATCAGTGAGGCCTGCGCGGCCGCATTGCCTGCACTGCGCATCGCGCGCCCGGCGGCGAGCAGGATCGTATTGTCGCGCTGTTCCTTGGGCAGGTCGGCCCACATGTCGGCGGCGATGCCAGCGATCTTGCCCGGCGCAACTTCGATAGTGGCGGGCTTGAGCGCGGCAAAGGCCTGCGCGACATCACCCTGTTCGAGCGCGTGATTGATGGCCTGCATCTGCGGGGTCTGCGCGCGCAGGTTCTCGGTGATCTGGCTTTGCCTGAGATCTTGCTGCTGGAGCTGTGCAAACGGTTTGCCCGCCTCGATTGCCGGAAGCTGCTTGATGTCACCGGCGAGCACCAGCTTGCCCACGTCCATCCGGTTGGCGAGGGTGATCAGACGCGCGAGCCGGTCCGTGCCGATCTGGCTCGCCTCATCCACCATCACCAGCGCACCGGAGAGCTCTGCCCGCGCCGCTGCCACCTTTTCCGCGCTCGCACTGCCATCCAGCACCCGCGCATACCGCGCCAGAAAAGCATCGACGGTCGATGCCGGACTGGCCGTCTTCTCCCCAAACTCCCGCGCGATCCGACCCACGTGGGACAGCGCCACCACCTGCCGCCCCTCCTCACGCGCAATGGCTGCGACCGGAGCCAAGGCCGCCGACTTCCCCACACCCGCGCCGCCCTGAACCAGATGCACGCGGTCCTTCGATGTGAGGATCGCGACGCCAGCCTGCTCTTGTCCGGCATTGAGGCGGCGAAGGCCTATAGCCCGCGCCTGCTCCTGCAGCCGCGCGACAACGCCGTCCTTGTCCGCGATGGGCTGAACGCAGTCCTTGCCCGCCTGCGCCAGAGCGATGACCTTGGTCTCCATGGCCAACGCCTGCTCGGTGGTCAGCATGCGGTCGCGATCCGCCGGGCCGCTGCCGACCAGCAACCCCCGTTCCTGCAACAGATCGATCCGCGCTTCGATCATGTCGACGGTGATCGGGCCCTGCCGTTCGAGCGCGGTGCGGATCAGATCATTGCGGGAAAAGGCGGCTTCGCGTTCGCCAAGTTCCCGCGCAGCCGACGCCACCGCTTGCGCTGCGGCAAAGGCCTTGGGTTCAAGTCGGCCGAGGCGTTCGGGCACCAGCGGATCACGATCGCGTGGGGTCAGCCCCATGGCACTGGCAATCGCTATGCCGCGCTCACCGATGCCGCGAATGCCGTCAACGACGCGCGACCAGACGGTCTGTTCGCCCGCCGCTCGTGCCATGGCGTTTTGGATCAGCCGGGCCGGATCGAAGCCGATGGCGCGGGCGGTCTCTTTCCATGCCGCGACCTGCCGCGCTGCATCAGGCTCCAGCTCCTTCCCACGCCGGGTTGAAAGCGCCGCCAGTTCGCGTTCTCGGGCGCTACCGCGATCCTCCTTGGCCAGTTCGGCGAGGATTTCCGCGCGGCGCGACGAGAACGCCTCAACTGCCTCCCGCGTTACACCCTTGATCTCGAAAGCACCATCGATGGCGTTGCGGGCAGGCACGGTCTCGTAGCCCAAGGCTTCGACACGGCTGCGCAGTTCAGCATTGTGGACCGCCGACAGGACATGCTGCGCGCGATAGAGTTCGTCGTTGCGCACCGCATGCCATTTGCCATCCGAGGCTTTGGTCGCGTTGGCGATGACGGCGTGGATGTGTAACTGCGGCTCGCCATTCCGGTTCACGTCATGCAGGAAGGTCGCGGCGACAAGGTTGCCGGTACGCTCTGGCACCTGCCGCCCTTGCGCCGCATCCCAGACCCGGGCTTCGATAACGTTCTTTTCTGCCCAGCGCAGTGTTGCGGTCACGGAGTCCTTCAACGCCTCGACCAGACGCTTGTCGCCGCCCAGCATCGCGACCAGCGACACGGACTTCGATGCCGAGAAGGTGAGATCAACGCCGGGGCGGTGAATGCCGTCCTTCCCCGCGATCACCGATCCATCGGGCAGCTTGCCTTCGAGCACGGCGGCGAAGGCCGCTTCCTCGACGTTGCCTGTCAGCTCCAACGCTTCCGCACCCTTGCCGAACCACGCGCTGGCATCCTGCGTCTGATCGGCGGTGTAGTAATTGTCGGCCGAGTAATACTCCGCCGCCGATGAGGCCGATCCGACCGAGGCGAGCGTAATCATCGCCGATCCTCATGGGCAATGACGCGCAGGCCAAGGTCCCGTTCCTGCTCAGGCACTCGGCAATCGGTGACACCGTATTTTCGGGTGATGAGCCGACACATTTTCGCAGGGTGGTCGATCAGCTTGCCAGACTGCCAGACCGACCAGCCATCGAACTGGGTAGGCAGGATTGTTGCAATGAGCGCGCCGATAAAGAGCGCCAAGCCACCGCATGCCGACAGAAACTTGAGCGACAGAAAGCGGTTGTCGCCGAGGTAGATGGATCTCATCTGCCGCGGTTCGCTGGCCAGTTTTATCGATCGATCCAGCTGCGCGGAGATCTTCGTCAGGTGCGGCCCGAGCAGTCCTAGCAGCTTGGGCTCCAGCGCCTCGAAGGCAGACATCAGCTCACCAGTCTGCGTCATGAACGGCGAGAGGCCGGCTTCATCCAGTTCGCGAAGCTCGACAATCAGCTTCTGCAGGGCGAGCCTGTTGGCTTCCTCGCCGCCGTTCCATTTCTCGGTCAGCTTGCCGAGCATCCGGGCATTGTCCGCCTGCGCTCGGTCGAGCTCCATCACCAGTTCCCGCAACTGGTGCACGAGCCCGCTGACAGTCGCATCGAGCTTAGGCGCGGCCTCGGTCTGGAAGGTCGGCCGACCGGCGTCGTGTGCCTCGATCAGCTCCTGGATCGCCTTGCGCAAAAGCTCGGGCCGGCTCAGCGATTTTGTTTGCGCCACCCTATCGAGGGCGGCAAGGACACGGTCCTCTACGGCAACATTGACTTGTGCCATCAGACCCTCCCCCGGATAGCAAGGAGATCGACGGGCCTAGAAGCTAAGTGATTGATATAGGATCGTTCTAGAAGGCAGCGCTGCTGTGCGCCACAGCTCTGGAGTGCTTTTTGGGCGCCCGTAGAACTGCGCCTAGAGCCTAGAATGGCTGATTTCTCCGGGTTTGCCGATAGGGACCGACAAAAATCAATCAGCGTGGAGTGTGCACTCCTATATGCGCTGCTTCGATACTGACGGTCTGATTGTGAGGAGTCCTGATGTGGCTTGGCATTTCCTGCCGGGTGCCGCCGGCCGAACAGCCGGAACGTGAATATCGCGTTGTGCACAGGGTTCATGTGAGGTCTCCGCCGAATATGTTGGGGTTTCCGGCCCGGTCGAAATCCAGGCCCGACATCGGGGTCGCTGGAGGCTCCGCCTCCCGGTTCAGTTCAGCGCAGAACCGCTGGAAAAAACCGTAGCTGAGCCGCTCGAACGGTGCCGCATTCGCGATCGTCTGGACTATTGGCAGCGGGTCATCGCCGATGGGCGCCCCACCGAGTGACCGCAGAATGATCGCCCTCTCATAGGCGTGAAGGACGAAGTCACAGAAGGCGGCCCCATCCAGCCTCGTCAGCATGCCAGCCATGACCCGGGCATCTGGGGTGACACAATGCTGCTCGACCAGTTGCCTGACCGGATCGTGCCAATGGTCGAAATGGCTGACCCAGCTTTCCAGCCACACAGGCCAAAGGACCTGGCCGTCAGGAACTGGAAGTTGATCGCAAACCTCGTCGGCAGTGAGATCATAAATCTCCCCGAATACTGCTGGCAGGGCAGCGAAGATCGGCTGCGGGTCAATGTCGCGCATCAGGATCGCGGCGGCATGGCGCCAGCTTAAGACGGGGTCCCGCCCGGGCTTGTAGGACGGCCACCAGGTATTGCCCGCCTCCAGCTCCTCCCACAGGCGTGTGGTTTGCACTTGTGTCATGGCTGCACCTCCCCGGAGAGCTTCGCCAAGGCCGATAGGCATGCACCGGCAAAGCTCTGGCCAGTTCTGGGAGCTGACACCTCAGGTTCGAACTGACGGTCAGGCAAGCTCCCCTCTGGATAGCCCTTGGCAGCCTTGATCATGGGCAAAAGGCTGGAGGCGTTCCGCAGCAGCCCGCTCAAGCATTTCCTGCCTGACCGCGCTCGGTAGCGGTGCTCACTTGGCAACCGGGCGTTGCGGTCGATGACGAGGAGGCAGAGTGCTGCGCGCTCGCGCCCCAGCTTTTCGCAGGCCTCTGCCCAAGCTGGCTGCGACACATTGTGCCAACGGCAGGCGATTGACGAAGCCTCGACAATGTCTGGCCAGCCCGGTGCCCGGTCGGACGGCAGGAGGCTTCGATAGTCTGCGCTCGCGAGGCTGGCAGCCAGTGCTGGGGAGACCTCGTCCGACTGATCAGCGCGGAATTGCGCGTCGGTCGCGCGCTTACGGTTTCTGGACGAGTCTTTGACAAGTATATTGGGTGCGAAGATTTCTTCCGTCCGGTGGGAAGATTTCGTGTCACCGGACGGAAGATCCAGTTGCACCAGCAGCGCCTCGAGCATGCCCTTCAAGGCTCCCAGTTTCTCTATGGAACTGATGCGGGACACGCGCCCGCGGGGCAGAATGCGCTCTGCCTCCTCGATCAACGCAGCTGCCTGTGTCGCTCGGATCTCGCGGCCGAGCATGACCACTTCGTGCCGCAGCGAAGCAATCGCACGCTCATGCAACTCCAAGGCCTCAAGCCGGGCTTTCCATCGGCTATAGCCATCGATCAGCGGCCGTAGGCTGATCCCCGCAAGGCTGACGATGACGCCATCACGGCGCTGACCGGTGCGGCGGGCATGAGGAACATGAGTCCGCTCAATGTACCCGCCGCGCTCCAGCTCGGCTTCAGCGTTGTGCAAAACCTTCGTCGAGATGCGCAGCGTCAGAGCCGTGGTCTGCGGTTGCTCCCACACCCCGCAAATCTTGCCATGCTCAAAGTCGGACGATCGGCAGCCGAGGATGTAGTGCTTCAAAACCCGCACTGCGGTCGCTGACAGGTATTCTTCCCGGCAAGTCCCGGGTGCGATCTTCTCGATCAGATCAGCAAGGCTGAAGTGGGTTACGCCGGGTGGAAGCCCGTTGTGTGCCAAAGAGATGCTCATGACGCACCTCCCGCAAGGATTGCCCTTGCGCCCGATTCTCCGGTCCTGTAAATGAAGCAAATAGCCGCAACGCTATTGATATGACCGCTGTGAAGGGTGCCAGCCCTTCCGGCGGTTTTTCGTTCCTGGTCTGGCGGCCTGCCTACTGGCTTCGTCGCGCGCCTATTTCGACCAAACATGCACGTTTTCAGAGGGCTCAAAGTGCCCGCTCGTACAAATCGCGTACAGCCACCCTCGTACAGAAGGCTGTTTCTGCAACCAAAACAGCTAACTATCTGATTTGGCTGGCTCCCTTCACACGGGTGGGGTCACAGGTTCAATCCCTGTCGCGCCCACCATGGCCTCGCCGCCATGGCAACCGGTCACGAACCCGAACCGCGGCTGACGCGGCCATTCATCGGCTATTCAATGCTTTCGCGTTAGAGACACGGCCATGTTCCGCACCCTGACCCTTTCGCTCGGCTCTGCGTTGCTGCTTTCCGCGGCCGCGCCCGCGGTTGCGCGCGGCGATCGCGACCATGAACATCTACGGCAGGCTGCGGCCGAGGGGCAGGTGGTGCCGCTGGGCAAGCTGATCGCCGAGGTCCGTGCGCGCCCACCCTACAGCGATATGACCTATCTGGGCGGGCCGCAGTTCGACGCGGGGCGGATGATCTACAAGCTCAAGTTCATGGACGGCAGCCAGGTGGTCGTCGTCTATGTCGACGCGCGCACGGGCCGGATCGTCGGTCGCAATCCCTGACATCGCACCCGGACCGCACCGACGCGCAACCAATTTTTGCGATGAACGTGCGGACTTGATACACAGTCGAAACATGCCGCCGATGCTGGTCGGCGCGCCAAGGAAAGGCGTCTGAATGCGGATCTTGATTGTCGAAGACGAACCCACGCTGGGGCCGCAGCTCAAAGCGACGCTGGAGGGGGCGGGTTATGCCGTCGACCTCGCGACCGATGGCGAGGACGGGCATTTTTTGGGTTCGACCGAAACCTATGACGCCGCGATCCTCGACCTTGGCCTTCCCGAAATCGACGGGTTGACCGTGCTCGACCGCTGGCGGCGCGAAAAGCGCAATTTCCCGGTGCTTGTGCTGACCGCGCGCGACAGCTGGTCGGACAAGGTGGCGGGACTTGACGCCGGCGCCGACGATTATCTCGCCAAGCCGTTCCAGACCGAAGAGCTGATCGCGCGCCTTCGCGCGCTGATCCGCCGCGCGTCGGGCAATGCGTCGAGCGAGCTGACGGCGGGCGATGTCCGGCTCGACACGCGATCGGGCCGCGTCACGCTTGCGGGCGAGCCGGTGAAGCTCACCGCGCAGGAGTATAAGCTTCTCTCCTACCTGCTCCACCACAAGGGCAAGGTCGTGTCGCGCACCGAATTGATCGAGCATATTTACGATCAGGATTTCGACCGCGATTCGAACACGATCGAGGTGTTCGTGACACGCATCCGCAAAAAACTGGGCGCCGACATCATCACCACCATCCGCGGCCTCGGCTACCAGCTCGACGATCCGCAGGGTTAGGCCGTAAACCCATAAATTGGCCGTTCGAGGTTTGAAGCGATTTTGCTCGGGGCGAGGAGGAAAGGCGCGGGAATATGTTGATATTTCAAGACTTTTCGATGAAGCCATGGGCAAAACCGGTCAAATCCCGAAGGGACGCCGAAATGGCTTCGATCTCGCCTCCGCGCGGCCGTGCGGGTAGCGATGCTACCCGCTGCACCCGCTCGAACCCGATATCTTCGCCATTTCGACGCCTCGAACGGCCAATTTATGGGTTTACGGCCTAGTGCCCGATCGTCCCGGAATGCAGCATCCTCCCTCCTTGACCGTCATCCCGGCGAAGGCCGGGATCTCGCCGCTGCATTGCGACGCGAGGGCGAGATCCCGGCCTTCGCCGGGATGACGGTTCGATGAGAATGGACCAGGACCAATCGACCAAGGCGGACGCGCGAAACGTGAGGGACGGAGACGTCACTGTCGTCGATTCCGGGCCGGTCGGTCCCGCGCCCCCCAGCCGCATGACCGGCTCGCTCGCGCGGCGTATGATCGCGATCGCGGCGCTGTGGATTTCGGTGCTGCTGATCGGCGGCGGTTTCGCGCTCGACCGCGTGCTGACCAGCGCGATCACGCGCAATTTCGACTCGAGCCTCGAATATGTGCTGATCGCGATGATCCGCTCGTCCGAGATCGGGCCGGACGGGGAGGTGCGGCTGATCGAGCCGCTGGGCGACCAGCGGTTTCTGGAACCCTATAGCGGGCTCTATTGGCAGATCAGCGGCGGTGGGCAGGAACCCTATCGTTCGCGTTCGCTGTGGGAACGCACATTGAAGGCGCCGACGCCGCATGTCGACGACCAGCTTCACACCTATGACAGCGACCAGTTTCCCGAGGAGGAACTGCGCATCCTTGAACGCAATGTGATCCTGCCGGGCAGCGAGGTCAGCTGGCGTTACCAGATCGCCCAGTCGCGCGAAACGCTCGACGCCCAGATCGGCGCGGTGCGCAAGACGCTGATCCCCAGTCTCGTGCTGCTCGGGCTCGGCCTCATCATCCTCGCCGCGCTCCAGACCTTTTACGGTCTCTGGCCGCTGCGCCACATCCGGCGCGCGATCGCCGCGATGCGCGGCGGGCATAACCGCCGCGTCGATGCGCCGCTGCCGCTTGAGGTGCAGCCGATGGTCGACGAGCTGAACGCGCTGCTCGCGCACAATGAAAAGCAAGCGGAGGAGGCGCGGCTGCACGCCGGCAACCTCGCACATGCGTTGAAGACGCCGCTCACCGTGCTCGTCAACAGCGCGACCGGATCGGATTCTGAGCTCGCGAGCACCGTGCGGCGCGAGGCGGCGACGATGCAGCGGCAGGTCGATCATCATCTTGCGCGCGCGCGCGCGGTCGGGCGGCGCGGCGCGGCGCAGGCGCGCGCGGTGGTGTGGGACAGCGTCGAGAGCGTGTCGCGCGCGGTCTTCGCCCTCTATCCCGACACCCGGCTCGACGCCGCGGGCGACCGCTCGCTGGTCGTACAGGTCGAACGGCAGGATCTGGACGAACTCGTCGGAAATCTGCTTGAAAATGCGGCGAAATATGGAGGCGGAAGCGTCTTTGTGACGATCGGGCGTGACGGCGCGATGGCGGAAATCATCGTCGAGGATGACGGTCCCGGCATCTCGCCGGCCGACCGTGTGCGCATCTTCGACCGCGGCGTACGGCTCGACAGCGGCAAGCCGGGAACCGGCCTCGGGCTGGCGATCGTCCGCGACGTCGCCGAAATCTATGGCGGCGGCATCGCGTTGGAAGAGAGCGAGGATCTGGGCGGACTGCTGGTGCGCCTGCGTCTGCCGGCGGTATAGCGCGTTTAATCAGAGCCATCTTCCCCCGTTCGTGTCGAGCGAAGTCGAGACACCCATCGACCTTGCGCGATGCCGAGGGGTGTCTCGACTTCGACCAAAGGTCGAAGTTTATCCTGAGCGCCTGCAAGGCAGTCGAAGGGCTCGACACGAACGGAATGGAAGCGTCGCCGATTTAGCGCACGACGCTCCAGGCGCGGCCGCGTTTCGACCGAAGGCGCCGTCAGGCGAGCAAGCCGCCCGCCAGCAACATTGCGACGCGGACGTCGATGCCGCAGCCGTCGGCGCGCTTCGCGGCGACGAAATCGGCGATGCGGTCCAGCGGTACGCGGTGGACGATGATGTCCTCGCCATCGACGCCGCCGCCATCGCCGATCCTGGTCAACCCGCTCGCCACCAGCAGCGTGAAGCTTTCGCTGACCATACCCGGCGAGCTGAAGAACTCGCCGACATTGCGCCACGTTGCGGCGCGATAACCCGTTTCCTCTTCCAGCTCGCGCGCCGCGGCGATCTCGGCCGCTTCGCCCGCGCTGTCGTCGCCGACCAGTCCCGCGGGCAGTTCGAGGCAGTTGCGCTTCAGCGGCACGCGATATTGCTCGACCAGGATGACGTGCCGTCCGTCCGACGCGTCGTCGATCGCCAGGATCACCGCCGCATGGATGCCGCGCGAGCGCGCGACATATTCCCAATTGCCCTGCTGCTTGACGGTGACGAAGCGGCCTTCCCAGCGCGTCTCGATCGGCGTGTCGGGGGCGGGGCGGGTCATATTCTATCCTGTTTGGTCATTGCGAGCGGCGCAGCCGCGCGGCAATCCAGCGCGCGTAAACCGTTCTGGATTGCTTCGTTGCGCGCGCAATGACGAAGCAAATCATATCTCGATCAGCCGGTCGCAGAGTTCGTTGGGATTGCCGTCGCTTTTCGGAAAATGGGTCGCGAGCACAGTCCCGACCTGCCGCACCGCTTCCGCCATGCCCTCGCCCGGCTGGCCCGCGCGGATGCGTTCGATCAGCGCGGCCATCGCGTCGCCCCAGATGGCGGGCGACACCTTCGACGCGATCGCTTCGTCGGCGACGATGTCGGCGCGATGCTCGGCAAGGCTGACGTAGAGGACGACGCCGGTGCGGCCGACCGTCTTCGCCTCGGTGCCGACCTTGAACAGGTCGATCGCGCGCGCGCGGGCACGCGCGGCCTTGATCGACCGCGGCGTCAGCGCGAGCCGCAGCGGACGCCACAGCAGGACCAGCCAGATGCCGATCCACTTGACGACGCCAAAGGCGATGATCGTGCCCAGCCACTCGTTCGCGGTCGGCTCATGCCCCCAGCCGCCGCGCAAGGCATCGTAAAGGCCGCGATAGAAATCGGGAAACAGCGCGACGAGCGACATGGCGAGGAAGGCGCCGACGCTCGCCCAGACGAGCGCGACATCGTCATAATCGCTCGACCGTGCGGCGATGATCGTGACGATCTCGCCGTCGGTGTGGCGCTCGGCGGCCGCGACCGCATCGGTGACGATGCGATGGTCCTCGGCGCTCACATGGTTGACCTTGCGTGGCATCTCTTCCGCTCCCGCTCCCTACCAGCCGCCCGACGCGCCGCCGCCGCCGAAGCTGCCGCCGCCGCCCGAAAAGCCGCCGAAGCCGCCGCCACCGCCCCACGACGATCCGCCGCCGCCCCAGCCGCCCCAATCGTCATCGTCGCCCCAGATGATGATCGGCGCCGCGCCCCACGGGCTGTCGCGGCGGCGCCGCCGTTTCCTGCCGCGCCCGCGGCTCGTCAGCCAGGGGATGACGAAGAAGATGAGGATGATGAAGCCGAGGAAGAAGAGCCCGCCGAAATTGCCGTCGTCGGCGCGGTCGCGCTCCTGCGCCGCCGCCGCCTGCGCCCGCGCGGCGGCTTCCTCGGGCGGCAGTTCGATCTGCTCGGCGATGGCGTTCACCCCGGCCTGGATGCCGCCGGGATAGTCGCCGTCCTTGAAACGCGGGGTGATGGTATCGCGGATGATCCGCCCCGACATCGCATCGGTCAGCACGGGTTCGAGCCCCAGCCCGACCGCAATGTGCATCCGCCGCTCGTTCGGCGCGATCAGGAAAACGACGCCATCGTCACGCTCGGCATCGCCGATCCCCCATTCGCGGCCGAGGCGATAGCCGTAATCGGCCACATCGCGGCCCTCGAGGTCGCTGACCGTCGCGACGACAAGCTGGTGCCCCGTGCGTTTTTCAAGGTCGAGCAGCTGCGCATTGAGCGCGGCTTCTGCGGCCGCGGGAATGATGTCCGCCTGATCGACGACGGGATTGCCCGCGAGCTTGGGGAAGGTCTGCGCGGCCGCGGGCATCGCAAGCAACAGCAGCCCCGAAAGGGCCGCTGCCGCCAGCGAACGGAGAAAGGTGGGCGTGCCCACCTTATTGCCCGAAATCGACCTTCGGCGCCTGGTTGGCGTTCGGCGTCACCGCGCGATAGGGCGTCATCGGCTGGGCGCCATGAACGATCTTGGCGCCGATGATGTCGGGGAAGGTGCGGATCGTCGTATTATAGTCCTGCACCGCGGCGTTATAATCCTGCACCGACACGTTGATGCGGTTTTCGGTGCCCTCAAGCTGGGTCATGAGGTCGGCGAAACGCTGCTGGCTGGCGAGCGTCGGATAGGCTTCGACGGTGGCGAGCAGGCGGCCGAGCGCGCTCGACACATTGCCCTGCGCCTGCTGGAACGCCTGCACCTTGGCGGGATCGTCGAGGTCGTCGGCGCTGAGCTTGACCTGCGTGGCCGACGCGCGCGCCTGGATCACGCCTTCGAGCGTCGATTGCTCGATCTGCGCGGCGCCCCTGGCGGTTTCGACGAGGTTGGGGATCAGGTCGGCGCGCCGCTGATAGGCGGCCTCGACATTCGCCCATTTGGCCTTGGCGGCCTCTTCCTTGGTCGGCACGCTGTTGATGCCGCACGCGGACAGGCTCATCGCGGCGACAGGCAGGATCAACCAGCGGGCGTTGCGATAGGTCATGGTCATCAGGCTCCCTCCGGCGGCGTTTTGCCGCAACAATACACATAATAGGAAGGCGCTTGCCTTTGTGCAATCGCCGCGGCACGCTTTGCGGACGGGATCTGTCTTTCGGGGAGCGTCAACATGTTGGGAGAGTTCAGGGAATTCATCGCCAAGGGCAATGTGATCGACCTTGCGGTCGGTGTCATCATCGGCGGGGCTTTCGCGACCATCACGACGTCGCTGACCGGGGATGTCATCATGCCGCTGGTCGGCGCGATCTTTGGCGGGGTCGATTTTTCGAGCCAGTTCATCCTGCTCGGCCGCGTGCCCGACGGGGTGTCCGCGACCGACTATGCCGCGCTGAAAGAGGCGGGGGTGGCGATGATCGGCTATGGCGCCTTCATCACCGCGGTGATCAATTTCCTGATCCTGGCGTTCATCATCTTCCTGCTCGTCCGCTGGGTGAACCGCGTCGTTCGCAAGCGGGAGGCGGAACCCGCGCCCGCGGGGCCGAGTGAGGTCGATCTGCTCACCGAAATCCGCGACGAATTGCGAAGGAAATAACCGCTTTCGTCATCCCGGCGAAGGCCGGGATCTCGCCGGTGCGTAAAGGGGATAGGGCGAGATCCCGGCCTTCGCCGGGATGACGGTGGATAGGGCTATGGTGACCCCCTTTCCAAGCGCGGGCGGCTTTCCTATATGGGTCGTGTCGGTTTCGGCCGACTATGAGGATAAATGGTGTCGTGGAATAGACACAGCGGACCCGGGGGCAGTACCCGGCGGCTCCACCACAAACCCGCGTTTTCGCAAGGGCGCGCGGGTTTCTGACGGGGCCGAACCAGGATCGACGTGTGTTCAAAGACGATGCTTTCTTCCGGGCTGAGTAACCCGTTCAAGGCTCAAAACCAATAAGTGCTAACGATAACGAAGCACTCGCTCTTGCTGCCTAACCGATAAGCCTCACGGCCTAAGGTTAGACAAATAGAACGCGGTTCGGACCGAACCGGGCAACAGAATCGGATACCAGCGGCTGGGGACGAGCCGGGCAACAGAATCGTCCCACCTTTCCCGCCATCGCCGATTTATACGCATCATTATGCGCATGATTCTTGACGTTTCGCGCTTGTATGCGTATTATTATACATATGGAGCGCGACAGCAGGAAGATTGTCCGGCGGTTGGAGAGTGAGGGATATACCCTCGTGGCCACACGCGGCTCGCACCATAAATATCGAAAGGGCGCGGTCACGATCATCGTCCCGCATCCGAGGAAAGACCTGCCTGTCGGCACCGCTCGTGCGATCGCCAAAATGGCGGGATGGATTTGAAGGAAGATGCAATGACCCACTATATCGGTGTCGTTCACAAGGATGCGGACAGCAGCTATGGCATCGCCTTTCCCGATCTTCCGGGCTGTTTTTCGGCCGGGGAAAGCCTGGCCGAACTCGAACGCAATGCGATCGAGGCGCTGGAATTGTTTCTGGATGGCGAGGACGTCGAGGCCTTTCCGGCCAGCGATATGACCGATATTCGAGCCGGCCTGCCGGAGGATGATCAGGGGGCCATGCTGATGGCCGTGCCCTTCGTGCGTTCAGGCGGCCGGACCGTACGGGTGAACTTCACCGTCGATGCCGCGACGCTCGCGGCAATCGATGCCGCCGCCAAGCGGCGCAAACTGTCCCGCAGCGCCTTTTTGGTCAGCGCGGCGCATAATGAGATGAGCGGAGCGCATTGAAGTCGGCTTCGTAGCCGTATCAGTGCGCGCTTTCGCAGTGGCGATGATCGCCCAGCGCCTCGATCACGCGGCAGTCGGCGGCGGCGCCGCCGCGGCAACGGCCGACGATGCGCGCCAGTTCGTCGCGCAGCCGCGCGAGCTGCGCAATTTTCGCTTCGACCTGTGCCAGATGCGCGGTCGCGATGCGGTCGGCCTCGCCGCAATCGCGCGCGGGATCGTCCGACAGGTCGAGCAGCGAGCGGATCTCCTCGATCGTGAAGCCCAGCTCGCGCGAATGGCGCACAAAGCTCAGCCGCGCGCGGTGCGCCTCGCCATAGCTGCGGTAATTGGCCGCGGTGCGCGCTGGCGGGGGCAGCAGGCCGATGCGCTCATAATAGCGGATGGTCTCGATATTGGTGCCCGTGGCACGCGACAGCTCGCCGATTTTCATCGCTTGACCCTGTAGTTGCTACAGGGTGCATATAGGGTGCCGACTCGAATAACCAAGGAGGCTTTGGCGATGGCCGATCCATGCTGTGCAGGCAAAAGCGGGACGACCGCCCTCGATGATCCGCGCTGGCGGCGCGTGCTGTGGATCGCGCTGATCGTCAACGCGGCGATGTTCGGGGTCGAGATCGTCGCGGGCGTCGCCGCCGATTCGCGCGCGCTTCAGGCCGATGCGCTCGATTTCCTGGGCGACAGCGCCAATTATGCGATCAGCCTGGGCGTCGCGGGCATGGCGCTGGCGTGGCGCGCGCGCGCCGCCCTGTTCAAGGCGGCGACGATGCTGGTCTTCGGCCTGTGGGTGTTCGGATCGGCGATCTGGGGCTTCGTCGCGGGAACCGCGCCCCATGCCGAAACCATGGGCATCATCGGCGCGCTGGCGCTGGCGGTCAATGTCGCGGTGGCGCTGCTGCTCTATCGCTATCGCGCGGGCGATGCGAACATGCGCTCGGTGTGGATCTGTTCGCGCAACGACGCGATCGGCAATCTGGCGGTGATGGGCGCCGCGCTGGGCGTGTTCGGCACCGGGCGGAGCTGGCCCGACCTGGCGGTGGCGGCGATCATGGCCGCGCTCGCGATCTGGGGCAGCATCGACGTGTTCCGCCAGGCGCGTGGCGAACTTGCGATGGCCAAGGCCTGACGCGCACGCTCCGACTTGACTCGATACCATCGAGGCATGCAGAGCCATCGAAATGACCGAGCTTTCGCCCTTTCATATCGCATTTCCTGTGCACGATCTGGACGCGGCGCGCCATTTTTACGGCACGATTATCGGCTGTGCGGAAGGGCGCAGCGACACCGACTGGATCGACTTCGATCTATATGGCCATCAAATCGTCGCACATCGGGTCGCGGTCAGACGAGAAGCGATCATCGGCCATAATTCGGTCGACGCCCATGCGGTGCCGGTCCCGCATTTCGGGGTCGTGCTGCCGCCCGCCGACTGGCGCGCGCTCGCCGACCGACTCGTGGCCGCGAACGTCGAATTCGTGATCGAGCCCACCGTCCGTTTCGCCGACGAGCCGGGCGAACAATCGACGATGTTTTTCCTCGATCCATCGGGCAACGCGCTCGAATTCAAATCATTCCGCGACGTTCGCCAGCTGTTTGCCAAATAGGTCCGGGCGTCGGCGCCAGATCCGCCGCGGCCAGGCGACCGCGGCGGTTCCAGACGTCAGGCGGGCAGCAGCACGGCGTCGATCACATGGATCACGCCATTCGACTGGATGACGTCGGCGGGGCCGATCTTCGCCTTGCCGCCCTTGGCGTCGGTGACATACCAGGCGCCGTCCTTTTCCCAGACGGTGATCGTCGCGCCCTGAACGGTGGTCAGCACCGCCTTGCCGCCGTTCGCCCTGGCTTGCGCGGCGATGTCGGCGGCGGTCAGGCGGCCCGGCACGACATGATAGGTCAGAACGCCGGTCAGCGCCGCCTTGCTTTCGGGTTTCAGCAGCGTGTCGACCGTGCCGGCGGGCAGCTTGGCAAAGGCGTCGTTGGTTGGCGCGAACACGGTGAACGGGCCGGGCGAGGCAAGGGTGTCGACCAGCCCCGCGGCCTTCACCGCGGCGACCAGCGTGGTGTGATCCTTTGAATTGGCGGCATTTTCGACGATATTCTTGGTTTCATACATCGCCGCGCCGCCGACCATCGGGTTCCTGGCGAGGGCTGCGCCGCCACCGGCCATCATGGTGGTCGCGGCGAGCGCGAGCGCGATACGGGAAATAGCCATCGTACATCCTTCCAAATGTCGCGCCCCGGGGGATGGGGCAGGATGAATGCTAGGGCGTGCGGGCGGATGCCGCGACCTGTCCTTTGGGCGGTATGTCAGCTTCGTGCCGCTTCCCACGCGGCGAGCGCCCGTGCGCGCGCCGCTTCATGGCCGATCAGCGGCCCGGGATAGCCCGGCGCGCCGCTGTCCCGGCCATGGCTGGCCGCGATTTCGGCATCGGACAAATGCGCAATCTCGGGGACGAAGGCGCGGACATAATCGGCCATCGCAAACCGTTCGCATTGCAGCGTCGGCGACATGATCCGCGAAAAGACCGGCGCATCGACCCCGGTGCCCGCGACATATTGCCAGTTCATCGCGTTGGAGCCCAGATCGGCATCGAGCAGCGTATCCCAGAACCAGCGTTCGCCGCGTCGCCAGTCGATCAGCAGATGTTTGACGAGGAAGGAGGCGGTGACCATCCGCACCCGGTTGTGCATCCACCCCGTCTGCCACAGTTCGCGCATTCCGGCGTCGACCACGGGGTAGCCGGTTCGGCCGCGCGTCCAGGCGGCAAAGTCGCGATCGGCTTCGGCGCCCGTCCGCCAGGCGAACCCGTCGAACAGGTCGCGTCCGTTGCGGTCGGCATAATCGGGCATCTGATCGATCAGATTGATTCCATGCTCGCGCCAGCCCAGTTCGGAACGAAAGGATTCCGCCCCCGCATCGTCGCGCTCGCCGATCGCATGCCACAGCGCGCGGGGCGAGATTTCCCCGAAATGCAGGTGCGGCGACAGGCGCGAGGTCGCTGGCTGCGCGGGAAAGTCGCGCCGCGCCTTATAGTCGCCGATCGCGTCCAGCCAGTCGCGTGCGGTGCGCCATGCGCCCTTTTCGCCGGGACGCCAGGCGCGGAATCCGGTCGCCCAATCGGGGCGCGTCGGCAGCAAGCCCCAATCGGCCAGATCGTCCGAGCACGGCCAGCGGTCCGGCGCGGGAACAGTGTGGGGCGCCGCGCGAGGGAGCGCGGGCGGCATATGTTCGAGCAGGCGGCGATACCATGGGGTGAAGACGCGATAGCGCGCGCCCTGGCCGTTGACGATCCGGTCCGGCGCGGCGAGATAGTTGCCGTTGTGCAGCACCAGTTCGATGCTGGCGGGCAGGCGCTCTTCGCTTTCCTTCCACCACGGTTCATAGGCATGGGTGGCGTGAATGCGCTGACTGCCGGTATCGCGGGCAAGCCGCGCCAGTTCCTCATGCGCCGCGCCGCGCCGCAGGATCAGTCGGCTGCCGCGCCTGGAAAGGCTCGCGTCGAGCGCGCGCAGGCTGTGGTGCAACCACCAGCGCTGCGCCGCGCCCATCTTCCACGATCCCGGCGTTTCGTCGTCGAGGATGAAGACCGGAACCACCGCGCCATTGGCGATCGCCGCGAGCAGGGCGGGGTGGTCGTGGACGCGCAGATCCTGGCGCAGCCAGAGCAACGACGCCGTCACCGTTCGACGCCCGCCAGCGCGCGCGCGGCGACGATCGCCGCACCGAGGTCGTGACCGCTGCGCCACGCATGTTCGACAAAGCCGTGCGTCAACCAGTCGCCGCACGCGCCGAGGCCGATCGCATCGTTCCACAGATGGCCAAGCTCGCTCCCGGACGGCTGGCCGAACATCCAGCGCTGCGCCGCGGCGAAACAGGGTTCGGGCGGCGGTTCGCCGATGAGCGCACCGAGTTCGGACAGCAACAGGTCGCAGACGACCGCCGGATCGTCCGCGAGATGCGCCTCGCTCCAGTTCCAGTCGGCCTGAACCACCCAATGTTCGGCCGCCGCGCGCTGCGGGCGTGCGTTGCCGCGCACTGCACAGACGACCGGCGCGGCGCCCCGGATAAAGGCCGATGTTGTGCCGAGCGGCTGGCCAAAGGCGAACATCGCGCTCCATATCGGGCGCGAATGCGCGGCCATTGCGGCGCGCGCCATGCCGAAATCGTGGAGCGAGAGCAGTGGCGCCGCCTGCTCGCCCGGAATCGCCACCACGGCGATGTCGAACGGGCCGCTGCGCCGTCTTTCGCGATGCAGGAACCATCCGGCGTCGGTGCGCGACAAGGCGGTGACCGCGGCGCCCAGCCTGACATCATGGCCTTGCGCCATATGTTTCAACGGCGCGTTCATTGTTGGGATGCCGATCCACGCATCCTGCCCGGCGTCGGGCCAGGCGCGCGCGCATCCGTCGGCCTGCCACCGTGCGACGCGCGCGCGAAAGTCGGTCGAGCGCGCCGTGAAATGGGTCGCGCCATGGTCAAAGGCGATCTCGCCGCGCGGGGTTGTCGCGCGCCGCGTCGACATCCGCCCGCCGATACCCCGTGCCTTGTCGAACAAAATCACCTTTGCTCCGGCCGCGCGCAGCGCGTCGGCGCACGCCAGTCCGGCGATTCCGGCGCCCACGATCGCGGCGCGCATTATCGCGCGCTCCGGGCAGGCGGCCGCGCGGGGCGGCGCGGCAAGGGGGATGGGGGACGCGTGGAACGCGCTGGCGCGCGCAACGTCTTCATCGGTAGCATCGGCGTGATTTGCCCGGCGCACGCGCCTTGCAACAAGATGCACCATCGGGCAGGTCGGTTACAGTGGCAGGAGTGAGGTCAAGGCGGAATGACGTTAAAGGCGATGATCGCGACCAGCCCCATCGCGGCGGTAATCAGCAATCCCCATCTTCCCGACAATCCCATCGTCGAATGCAACGACGCCTTTGCCGCGCTCACCGGATACCGGCGCGACGAGATCATCGGCCGCAATTGCCGCTTTCTGACCGGCCCCAACACCGAGGCCGAACTCAGCGCCGAACTGCGCCGCGCGATCCGCGACCGCCGCGCGGCGCTGGTCGAGATATTGAACTACAAGAAGGACGGCACGCCCTTTCGCAACGCGGTGCTGGTCGCACCACTGTTCGGCCCCGATGGGGAGCTTGAATATTTCCTCGGCTCGCAGATGGAGGTCGAGCGCGGCGACGACCGCGCCGGCGACCGGCGCGATGCGGCGCGCGCGCGCATTGCCGCGCTGTCGCAGCGCCAGCGCGAAGTGCTGCTGCTGATGGCCGAGGGCTTGCTCAACAAGCAGATCGCGTGGAAGCTGGGCCTGTCCGAACGCACGATCAAGATGCATCGCTCGGCGCTGCTCCGCTCGCTCGGGCTGGATACGACCGCCGATGCGATCCGGCTCGCGGTCGAGGCGGGATATTGAGGGCGCGTCCCACGCGACCTTGATTACGCGCCAGGTAGTTGAGCCAGCGCCCCGACGCCCGTTAAACAGCCAACGGATGTCCGGCCGGTTCCCCACTCCCTCGTCTCCCCGGTCTGCCCTGGGTCGCACGAACCGGCCGGGCATCCATAAATCCATCGGCCGGGATCGGACATGACATATGAAGGTGCGCGACCTTTACCCCCTGATTACGACGGCCAGGCTGGCGGCAGTGCGCGATTTCTATGTCACCCACTTTGGCTTTGCGGTCGCGTTCGAGGCCGACTGGTTTCTCTATCTGGTCGGTGAGGGCGAGGAAGGCGCGCGCGGCGCGACGCTGGCCTTCATGACTCCCGACCATCCGTCGAACCCGCCAGGACCGGAGCTTTTCGAGGGCCGCGGCATGATCCTGACGATCGAGGTTGGCGATGTCGCGGCCATGCACGACCGGCTGACGGCGTCGGGCGCGCCGATCGACTATCCGCTGACGCGCGAGCCATGGGGACAGCATCGTTTCATGACGCGCGATCCGGCGGGCGTCATGATCGACGTCGTCGAACAGGTCGAGCCCGACCCCGGCTTCTGGCCGCAATATATGCCGGGGTGATGCGCGGCCCGGCGTCCGGCGCGATGAGCATCAGGCGCTCGGACGCGCGCGACCGAGCGTGGTGATGGCGGGCCAGGCGCCGCCCTTTTCGATGCGCGCGTCGATGCCATAGACAGAGCGCAGCCGCTCCACCGTCAGCACGTCGACCGGCGTGCCGTCGGCAACGACCCGCCCGCCGTCGATCAGCAGCAGCCGGTCGCAGTAGCGCGCCGCCATGGTGAGGTCGTGCAGCACCGCGATCACCGTACCGCCCGCCGCCGCCTCGGCGCGCAGCAGGTCCATGACGTCGATCTGGTGTCCGGGGTCGAGGCTGGCGAGCGGCTCATCGGCGATCAGCGCCGCCGCCTCGACCGCCAGCGCGCGCGCGAACATCGCCCGCGCGCGCTCGCCCCCCGACAATTCCGTCGCGATCCGGTCGCGCAGGTGCAGCACGTCGGCGCGTGCCATCGCGCGTTCGATCGCCGCAAGGTCGGTCGCGCCGATCCGCGACATCGGGGCAAGGTGCGGCAGGCGGCCGAGCCCGACAAGCCGCTCGACGGTGAGTGGCCAGTGCAGAAGTTGTCCTTGCGGAACATAGGCGATGCGGCGGGCCCGTTCGGCGCGCGGCATCGCGGCGGCCTCGACGTCATCGACCCGCACCGATCCGCTCACGGAAACAAGGCCCAGCAGCGCCCGCACCAGCGTCGACTTGCCCGCGCCGTTCGGGCCGACGATGGCGGTCAGCGTGCCGGGAGCAAAGGTGGCGCTGACGTCGTGCAGCACGGCACGGCGGCCAAGCGCGACGCTGATCCGATCGAGCGCGAGGGTCACCACAGCCGCCGCTCCCGTATCAGGTGGACAAGGAAAGCCGGCACGCCGAGGAAAGCGGTGACGACGCCGAGCTTGAGCTCGTTGGTCGCCGGGATGACGCGCACGCCGATGTCGGCGAGCGTCAGCAGCGCCGCGCCGCCGATCGCCGAAGGGAGCAGGATTGCCGACGGGCTGCGGTCGGTGAACGGGCGGACGAGGTGCGGGACGATCAGCCCGACAAAGCCGATCGCGCCCGACACCGCGACCGCCCCGCCGACGCCGATCGCGGTGCCGAGCAGCAGCCGCGCGCGCGTACGCCGAAGGTCGGTGCCCAAGGCCTGCGCCGCATCCTCGCCCAGCGACAGCGCATCGAGCGCGCGGCCGTTCCACAGCAGCATCGCCATGCCGACCGCGATACAGGGAAGCGCGATCCACAGATGGCCGAAAGCACGATTTTCGAGGCTGCCGAGCAGCCAGGTCATGATCTCCATCGCCGCAAAGGGATTGGGCGACAGGTTGAGCGCGAGGCTGGTCCCCGCGACCGCGAGCGCGCCGACGGCGATGCCCGCAAGGATCAGGGTCAGCGGACTTTCGGCTTTGCCTGCCAGCACGACGAGCAGCGCGAGCGAGGCGAGTGCGCCGCCGGTGGCGAGCAGCGGCAGCATCGCCGGATGCAGCTCGGCCAGCCCGAAATAGAGCGCGGCGACGCCGCCGAGCGCCGCGGCGTTCGACGTGCCCAGCACCGAGGGTTCGGCGAGCGGATTGCGCAAATAACCCTGCAACGCCGCGCCCGCGAGCCCCAGCATCGCGCCGATGGCCAGGGCAAGCAGGGTGCGCGGCAGACGCAGCTCGAACAGGATGATCGCCGCGATGCGGTCGCCGCCGCCCGTCGCCGCGGCAAAGAGGCGGCCGGGCGACAGCTCGACCGGGCCGAGGAGCAGCGACGCGACGGCCGCCGCGACGGTGAGCGTCGCGAGGCCGGCCATCAGCGACCAGCGGGGGAGGATGAAGCGGCTCATACGTCGCCGCCACCGTCGTGCTGCGCGATCTGCGCCGCGATGCTGCGCGCGGCGCGCGCATAGGCGGGACCGCCGCACACGGTCCACGCCTGCGGAATGCTGATCCGCGGAATATGGTCGAGCGCGGGATGGTGCAGCATTTCGCTCCCCTGATCGGTCACCGTGTCGGTCGCGCTTTCGACGATCAGGAAGTCGGGGTCGGCGGCGACCATTTCCTCCAGGCTGATCTGCGCGAGCGGCGGCTTGCCGAGCTTTGCCGCCAGATTGACGAGGCCCGCGCGGGTCATCAGGTCGTCGACCAGCGTGCCGGTGCCGGTCATATAGCCGCGGCGTTGATAATAGGCCGCGACGCGCCCGCGGCCGCGACGCGGCAGCGCGGCGATTTCGCGCTGCATGTCGGCAATCAGCGCGCCACCGCGTTCGCCATGGCCGACCGCAGCCCCAACCTGACGGATCGCGCGATAAATGTCCTCGAGGCTGTTGGCGGACGCCACGTCGAGCACCGGATAGCGCGCATCGGGCAGCGCCGCGAGGGCGGCGCTGCCGCGAGCGGGCATTCCAACGACGAGATCGGGGTTGGTCGCGAGGAGTTGTTCGGCCGAACCCCGGTGCAGCGGCAGGCCGCGCGCGAGCGCGGGCACCGCCGACAGGCCGGGGTCGGTCGCATTGTGCGTCAGCCCCGCGATCCGGCCCCGGTCGGCGAGCGCGAGCAGCAGCTGGTCGGTGCAAAGGTTCAGCGACAGGATGCGCTGCGGCGTGCCGTCCCGGCGCAGGAGGCTCCGGTCTGTCGGCGCCGCCGACAGCGCCCCCGCGATGCCGAGCAGCGCCGCGCCGATCAGCAGCGGCTTCACCGTCCTCATGCCGCCATCCCGACCATGCTCACCTCCCGCCGCGCCGTCAGAACCGCGCTCGCACCCCGCCATAGGCGGTGCGGCCATAGGTGCCATAGTTGAATGCGGTCGCATAATCGGCGTCGAACAGATTATCGACGCGGCCATAGACTTCGATCCGCTCGGTGACCGCAAAGGACGCGCGCACCCCGGCGATCACATAGCCGTCGAGCCGCACCGTGTTCGCCGCATTGTCGAAACTGTCGCCGACCATCGTGATCGTCGCGCCGGTCGACAGGCCGAACGACCAGTCATAATCGGCCGACAGGCTGATCGCATGGGCGGCGCGGCGCGGCAGCCGCTTGCCGTCGAAGGCGGGCCGCCCCGAACGGTCGCGGGCGTCGATATAGCTGTATGAGGCGACGACGTTCAGCGCATCGACGGGTTTCAGCGCCAGCGTCGCCTCGACCCCCTTGGCGCGCGTGCGGTCGATATTGCCATAAGTGAAGGTCGAATTGTCAAAGTTGATCTGGTCGGTCGTGTTGCGCAGGAAAGCGGTGAGCGAAACCAGCGCGCGGCCGTCGGCGAGGCTCTGGTCGATGCCGACGTCATAGCTTTTCGACCGTTCGGGGCGCAGCGCGGCATTGCCGCTGAAGCTGTCGTAGAGCTGATAGAGCGACGGCGCCTTGAACCCTTCGCCATAGCTCAGGCGGACATTGGTGACGCCGCCGTTGGGCGAATAATTGGCGTTGGCGCCAAGGGTCGTCGCGCCGCCGAACTGGCTGTGATCGTCGTGGCGCACGCCGCCCGACAGCGACAGGCCGGTGACCGGCTGGACGATGCCCAGTGCATAGACGCTGTCGATATTGGCGCGCTGGCTGGCGGCCGAACCAAAGCCGAAGAAATCATAATCGGGGCGCTCATGCTCGTAACCGAACACCAGCTTCGCGGTTTCCACCGGCGTCACGACCCCCTGATATTCAAAGCGCAGGTTGGTGCCCTTATAGCCATAGTCGGGGGCGGTGCCGCGGACGAAGAAATAGTCGCGCTCGTTGCGCATCCACGTCACTGCGGCGCGGCTGGTGAAGCGGCCGTCGAAGAGGCCGAGGTTGAGCCCGGCATAGCCGACATATTGGTCGAGCTTGGCGACGTCGGCGCTGTCGGCGGGCGCGCCGAAAAAGCTGTCATAATCGAGGTCGGCGTTGATGTAATAGCCGCGCAGATCAAGGCTCAGCGCATCGCTGAACGCAATTTTCAGCCGCGCATTGGCCGCGATATTTTCATATCCGTCGCGCTCGGTGCCGACCGCCGCCGACGAAATGCCGTCGGTGCGGAAATAAGCCGCGCCGACACCGCCCGAGACCGACCCCGCCGTGCCCGATACATCGGCCTTTGCATTCACGGTGTCGCTATAGCCATATTCGGCCGACGCCCCGGCGGCAAAGCCCCCGGCGGGTGTCGCGGTCATCAGGTTGACCACGCCGCCGATCGCCTGGCTGCCATGCACGACCGAGTTCGATCCGCGCAGCACTTCGATACGGCGGATATTGCCGGTCAGCAGATGGCCGAAATCATAACCGTCGCCGATGCCGCTGGGATCGTTGACCTTGACTCCGTCGATGAGAACCAGCGTCTGCGTTGTTTCGGCGCCGCGGATCGACACGCCGGTCACCGAGCCGGTGGTGCCGGTGCGGTTGAAGCGAATGCCGGGCGTCGTCGCGAGCAGGTCGACGATGTCGATCGTCTGGCGCGTTTCGATCGTGTCGGCGTCGATCACGGTGATCGCCTGGCCGACCTCGTCGCGTGATTGCTCGATGCCCGAAGCCGTAACGACGATGTCGTCCGAACCGGAGTTTTCCTGCGCCGCGACCGGTGTCGCGGCGACAAGGGCGAAAAGAGAAATGCTCGAATATTTCAACATGGGAGACTCCCGCACGCCGGCAACGAAGGCGGAGCCTGTCGAAACGCGGCTGCGATCGACCGATGCCTTTGTCGCAAGCGGCGTAAAGTCCCGCGACGCCGGTATCGAAGCGGCTCCAGCCGCTTGGTCGTCGCTCGACGGATGTCTCCGTGCCGCGGCCTTTCCCTGGACCATGGCAGTGAGCGACCCACGCCGGCAGGTCTCCTGGCTCGCGGGTCAGGGCTTGATGCACGCCTTCCCGAGTTGCCCCAGTGGCTGTCCGGGCCTTGGGCCCGAACGGTGCATCGCGCTCGCCGCTTACAGTTGCAGGGACAGCCTCGGTTGCGGTGCGCCTTCCGGCGCGCCCACCGCGTTCCCTATTAAGCCCTTTCGGGCACCGGCGCGATCATGCGCGGGGCAAGCCCCGCACGCGCCGCCCTTAGCGGAATGCGGCGCGGGTGCAATCGAGAATTGTTGTGGGGCAGTCCCGGCCTTCTGGCTGCGCGGCCCATCTTCTTTTCGTCATCCCGACCTTCGCCGGGATGACGAAACAGCGTCCAGATCAGCTTTCCACCCGCTCCACCACCATCGCCGCGCCAACTCCCATCGCGCCGGTCAGCACAACCAGCCCGTATCGGCCCGCGCACGCATCGAGCGCGTCGAGGAGGGTCGAGGCCAGGATTGCGCCGCTCGCGCCCATCGGGTGACCCTTGGCCAGATGTCCGCCCGATACATTGACGCGCGCCGGATCGGCGTCGCGGTCGCGCAGGAACTGGGCGATCGTCACGGCGAACGCTTCCATAAACTCGATGCGATCCATGTCGTCGAGTGTCAGCCCGGCGCGCGCCAGCACCTTGTCCATCGCGGCAAAGCCGGCGGTGAGTGACGCCACGGGATCGCCGCCGCTTTCAGCAAAGGCGACGATGCGCGCGCGGGGCGGGGGGACAAGCCCGGCGGCGCCGACGAGCGCCAGCCCCGCGCCGTCGCAGATTGGCGGTGCGTGGGCCATGCTGTGCAGCGGGGCGAAGGACTCACCTTCCAGCGCACCGGCATATTGCGCCTGCAAGTCGCCGAAGGCCGCGGGCATGGCCGCGAGCGATTCGGCGCTCGTCTGCGGCCGGATACATTCCTCACCCGCCAGCGCGCCGGTCGTTATCCGCGATTTTTGAAACGCCGCGTCGCCTTCGGCCGTTGCCGCCTTGCGCTGCGAGGCGAGGGCAACAGCGTCGAGATCGGCGCGCGTGATGCCTTCGGCGCGCGCGAGCCGGTCGGCGCCGAGCACCGGCGGCACGAAGCGCGCGCGTGGTGGCAGTTCGTCATTGATGTAGAAGCCCGCGCGATCGCTCAAAAAGGGCACCGCACTCATCGATTCGACGCCCCCCGCAAGCGCCACCTCGATCTCGCCGCTTGCGATCTTTGCTACGGCCTGGCCGATCGCCGAAAGCCCCGAAGCGCAATAATTGTTGAGGCTGTGCGCCGCGGTGGTGTCGGGTAGGCCGGCGTGGAGCTTTGCGACGAGCGCGATATGCCCGCCCTGCGCGCCGGTCTGTGTCACGCAGCCGAGGATCAGCGCGTCGGGGTTTGCTGCGGCCTCACCGCATCGCGCTGCGAGCGCCGCCGCCTGCTGGCGCACCAATTCCTGCGGGGTCAGTCCGGCGAGGCCGCCGTCGGGCCGCGCCTTGCCGCGCGGCGTGCGCACGGCGTCATAGAGAAATACGTCGGTCACATCAGATGCCGACGACGAAGCTGACCGCCGTGGTCGCGCTGCCGCCGACGTTGAAGGTGGCGAAGTTGCGTGCCCCTGCGACCTGGTAATCGCCTGCGTTCCCGGTGACTTGCCGCCAGCTGTCGAGCAGCATCCGTACCCCGGTGGCGCCCACCGGATGCCCCAGCCCGATCAGCCCCCCGGACGGGTTGACCGGCAGCTTCCCGCCGAGCGCAATCGTCCCGTCCTCGATGGCGCGCCAGCTTTCACCCGGTCTGGTGATCCCGAAATGGTCGATCGCCATATATTCGGTGATCGAGAAGCAATCATGCACCTCGACCCCGTCGCACGCATAGATGTCGGGCATCTCGGCGCGGCGCAGCGCATCCATCATTGCCTTGCGAACGCTTGGAAAAACAAAGTCTTGACCTCTGCTCTCGGCGACCTTGGTCGAATAGAGCAGGGGGGCGGTGGCATGACCCCAGCCCTTGATGCGCGGAATGCTGTCGATCGAAATCCCGCGACGCTGCGCGTAACTTTCGGCAACTTCGCGCGACGCGAGGAAAATCGCCGCGGCGCCGTCGGTGACCTGCCCGCAATCGGATTTGCGCAGGCTCCCCTCGATCAGCGGATTGACCTCGTCATTCTCGCCGAGATGCTCGTCGGTGATCGCCCAGCCGCGCGTCTGCGAATAGGGATTCTTCTTGGCATTGGCGAAATTGTTGGCGGAGATGCCGCGCAGATGCGCGCGGTCGAGTCCGAAACGTTCCTCATATTCCTCGGCAACGCGCGCGAACATCCAGGGCCAGAGGTAGCGCGCCTCCTGCGCTTCGCGACCTGCCCAGGCGGCGGCGCCGAGATATTCGGCGGCGCGCTGGCCTGGGACGTTGCGCATCAGCTCGATGCCAAGCACCAGCGCGAGCCCATAGCGCTCGGCCTCGATCTCGGCCGCGGCGGCAAGGATCGCGATGCTGCCCGAGGCGCAGGCGGCTTCGTGGCGCGATGCCGGAATGCCCGCGAGGTCGGGGTGGACGTGGCCGAAGAAACCGCCGAGCTGGCCTTGCCCCGCGAACAGCTCGCCGACGAAATTGCCGACATGCGCGGTTTCGACTTCCTTGGGCTCGATGTCCGTCGCGGCGAACGCCGTCTCGGCAACGTCGCGGAACAATTCGAACAGCCCGCGGCCCTCGCGCTCCATATTGCGCGCAAAGTCGGTCTGTGCGCCGCCGAGGATGAACACGTCTTTCGCCATGTCAGGCTTCCTTATTGTTTGTCATAAAGTCTCTCCCCTTCAGGGGAGGGGTGATCCAAAGCCATATCAGCCATGGCGAGCGCCGCTTCGCGCACTTCGCTGCGCATCACCTTGCCCGTGACGTTGCGCGGCAGCGCGTCGAAGCGAAACAGGCGTTCGGGCAGTTTGAACACCGCGAGATCCTTTTCGCGCAGATAGTCGGTCACGTCGGACAGGCTGACATCTTCGGCGCCGCGCGGGACATAAGCCAGTCCGATCCGCTCGCCCATCGTCGGGTCGGGGAGCGAAAAGACGCAGGCCTCGGCGAGCAACGGATGACCGCCGAGCAGCTGGTCGATTTCCTCTGGCGATATATTGACGCCACCGCGGATTATCAGATCCTTGCAGCGTCCGACGAAACGATAGAAATCGCCATTTTCGACAATCTCGAACAGGTCGCCGGTGCGGAACCAGCCGTCGTCGGTGAAGGCGGCGGCGGTCTGTTCGGGGGCGTTATGATAGCCTTCAAACAGGCTGGGGCCGCGGATCTGCAATTCGCCCGGCACGCCGTCCGTCTCGATCGGATCAACACCGCCGGGCGAAACGAGGCGGCTTTCGATGTTTGCGGCGCGGCCCGTGCCATAGGGCGGCGGATATTGGCCGCGGCGCGGGAACAGGCTGGCGCGCTTGTCGGGATCGGGCATGTCGCCCTCTCCGGTGATGAAGCTCATCCCCTCGTTCGACCCGAAGACGTTGACGATGATGATGCCGAGCTTTTCCTGAAAGCCGCGCACCATCGCGGGCGCGAGCGGCGCCGATCCCGACGCGATGACGCGCAGGCTGGAGAGGTCGACCGACGCGAGCAAAGCCTCATTCTGGAGCAGCATGTTGAGCACCGCGGGCGGGGCGATCGTCAGGCTGGGCCGCTCGGTCGCGATCTGCTTCAGATACACGCCGGGGTCGAAGGGATGGTGCAGCACCATCGTTCCCGCGCTGGTCAGCCAGCACATTGTAATGCCGCCGATGCTCGCCATGTTGATGAGCGGAAAGGGGTTGAGCAGCACGTCGCCCGGCCCGACCTTCATTGCCTCATATCCGGCGACGGCGACCGCGATCCAGTGGTTGTGGCTGCGCGGCACGCCCTTGGGCACGCCGGTGGTGCCCGAGGTCCAGCAGATGGTGAAGATGTCGTCGGCATCGACGGGGTATGTGGCGATATGCGCGGCGAGGGCTTGCGGGTCGTCCCTGGCCGTCGAAAGGTCGAGCGCATTTGCCGGGGCATCGGGGCCGAAGGTCATCAACCGGACGTCGCCCAGCAACGTCCGTGCAACGCCGACATGGTCGCAACCCTTGACCTGCGTTGCGCAGACGAAGGCCTTCGGTTCGACGACACCGATCATGCCTTTCAGTTCATGGCTGCGATATTGCACCGCTGCCGGACTGACGATCGCGCCAATCTTTGCTGCGGCGAAATAGAGCGCGACAAATTCGCTGATATTCGGGAGCTGGACGAGCAACACATCGTCCTTGCCGATCCCGGCCGCGACGAGCGCTCCGGCCAGTCGGTCGACCTCCGCGGCCAGTTCGGCGTAGCTCAGTCGCTGCGGCGCGCCAAAGGCGAAGTCCGCGCGGTTCGGCGCATCGACCAGCGCGAGCCGTTCCGGATGCGCCGCCGCATTGGCCGCGAACAGGTCGGCAAAGCTCTGGTCGCCCCACCAGCCGCTTTGTCGATAGCGTCGTCTTTTGTCGTCTCCCGCGACGATCATCTCAGGCGGCCAGCACGCTGTTTTCGCCCATGCCGATGTCGTCGCCGCTCGCCCAGATGCTGTGCGTTCCCGAACATATGCGTTCGGGCAGGATGATCCGGCACACCGGTCCCGCCGCGATATTTTTGGCGTCGATCAGCACGCATTCAGAGGTGTCGGTTTCGAGGTCGGCGATGAAGGAGACGAGATAGCCGTCGTCCTCGTCCTTGGCGTTAATCCGCGGCGCAAAGGGCGCCTCGCTGCCGAAGCGGCCGGGTCCGAATTCATAGTCCTCGCTCGTGCGGTTCACGAGATCGTGTTTGACAAGGCCGCGGAACAGGAACCAGCCGGGCTCCGGGATCGCGCTATAGGCATAGCGATAGGGCTTGCCCGCATAGCGATGGTTGAACATCCCGAACTCGAGATCGCGATCGTCGAGCCGCTCTTCCTTCGTTTCGCCGGTCTCGAGGTTGAACCGCCAGCGGTGAAGGCGCGGCTTGAGCAGCCCCTGATCGAGATAGGCCATCATCCGCTCGAGCCCTTCGGGCGCATTCGGATAGGATTTCGGCATCGGCTCTTCCTGATAATAGCCGTCGAGGACGATCTCGTCGCCTTCTTCCCAGGCGTTGAGCCAGTGGAGCGTGTAGGTCGGTTCGGCCTCGAACCAGCGAATATCCTCAGGCTGTCCGTGCCGCGGGATGATCGCAAAGCGCGTCTTCTGGTCGGGATGGAACTGCACGACGTGCAGGTTCTTTTTCAGCAGCTCTTCGTTCCAATAGAGCGGCATGTCGTTGAGGATCGTGTAATTTTCGGTGAAGGCCATGTCGTGCGGCAGCCGCGGGCCGGCGAGCGGCACGGGGATATAATGCTTCAGCCTGTTGTCCGCGCCGACGACGCCATAATGCATATAGGGCGCGTGCTTCGAGTAATTGAAAAACATGAGTTCGCCGGTGGCCAGGTCGACCTTGCAATGCGCCGAAATGCCGTCGAGCGGCACCCAGCTTTCGGTGCCGAACTGTTCGAGGGTGAAGGGGTCGAGCCGATAGGCCTCGCCGCACTGGTAGAAGGTCGAGATGATCTTGCCCGCATGGATCGCCACGTCGGTCGACGATGAATCCTTGAGCCACTCCTGCGCGCCCCAGCCGGGGCGCGTCGACTTGTGCGGCGGCTCCATGAGGCCGGCCCAGAGCGAGCGGCCCGCTTCCTTTTCGGCCTCGAACCCCTTGGTCCGCACGAAGCGGCTGCGATAGCTGGCGCGCCCATTCTTGAAGCTGATGGCGTGGATGAAGCCGTCGCCATCGAAGGGGTGATAACGGCCGATCGGTTCGTGGATCTGGTTCTCGCCGGTGCGGACATAGACGCCGTCGATATCGGTCGGGATATTGCCGATCACCTCGGCATCGCCATTGGCGAAGATCGCGTTCCATTCATTATAAGTGGGTCGCCACGCGCCCTGCATATAGGGATGGTCGTTCGGCTGGATCGTCGATGCGATCGTCTCGACAAGCTCGGCGGTCATGCGAGGGCTCCTTCGGCGGCGGCAAAGCGTGGCCTTGCGGCGGCGGCATCATATTCGGAAACGAGGCGGTCGACGATTGCGGCGACGGGTTCGACCGCGCGCACCGCGCCGACGCCCTGGCCGGCGGACCAGACGTTCTTCCATGCCTTGGCGTCGTCCTGCGCGTCGGAAAAGTTCGGGCGTTTGTCCTCGGGCATGTTCGCAGGGTCGTATCCAGCGGCTATCAGGCTGGGTTTCAGCCAGTTGGCGGTCACTCCGGTAATGCCCCTCGACGGCATGATGTCTTCGGCGCCCGCCGCAACGATCATGTCCTTGTATCCCGGTACGGCCATGCTCTCGGCGCAGGCGATCAGCGCGGTGCCCAGATAGGCCAGGTCGGCGCCGAGAATCTCTGCGGCGCGCACCGCATGGCCGGTCGAGATCGCGCCGCCCAGCACCAGCGGTCCGTCCCAGAACTGCCGCACCTCCTCGACAAAGGCGAAGCCAGCGGTTGCGCCGGTGTGGCCGCCGGCACCCGCGGCGACGAGGACGAGACCGTCGACCCCGGCAGCGGCGGCCTTGCGCGCAAAGCCGACCGAATTGACGTCGGCGAAGACCAGTCCGCCGTAGGAGTGGATGTCCTCGACGACCCGCGCCGGGCTGCCCAGCGCGGTGATGACCAGCGGCACCTTGTGACGCACGACACAGGCAAGGTCTTCGGGCAGGCGGCTGTTCGACGGATGGACGACCAGGTTGACCGCCCATGGCGCGGCGTCGGGATCGTTCGACAGCGCCGCGTCGATCCGGCCCACCCAATCCTCCAGATCGGCCGAGGTGCGCGCATTGGGGGCCGGGAAGCTGCCGATCACCCCGGCGCGCGACGCCGCGATCACCATCTCCGGTCCCGACACGAGAAACATCGGCGCCGCGATCGCGGGCAGCCGCAGATTGCGCGTCATGGCGGGTGGAAGGCCGTGGTTCGGCACTATCATGCTCTCCCAAATTATCTCACTTGCATAACGATACTTAAAGCCGGTATGAGTCGCAAGGCCAGAAAACGTCGCGGAGCCAACCGACGATCTTGGGAGGGAGAGTGTCTATGAAAACGCATTTGGTGGCGCTGTGTGCCGCATCCGCGCTTGTCAGCCCGGTTGCTGTTTTTGCCCAGCAGGCGCCCGCTGCCGACGAGCAGGGGGGGCTCGAGGAAATCATCGTCACCGCGCAAAAGCGTGCTGAGGGTCTGTCGGACGTGCCGATCTCGATCTCGGCGGTCAGTGGCAAGCAGGTCGAAAATTACGGACAGACCAACCTCGAACAAATCTCCTCGTCGGTCCCGAATCTGAAAATCACCCAGACCGCGATCGCCAACCGCATCGCGATCCGCGGCATCGCGTCGGGCGACAACAAGGGCTTTGAACAGTCGGTCGCGATGTTCGTCGACGGCGTCTATTACGGGCGCGACCAGCTGTCGCGCCTGCCGCTTGTCGACATGGAGCGCGTTGAGGTGCTGCGCGGGCCGCAGCCGACCTTGTTTGGCAAGAATGCTATCGCGGGGGCGGTCAATATCACGACACGCAGCCCGACCGACGCGCTCGAAGGCTCGGTGAGCGGTCTCTATGAGTTCAACCACAAGGAATTGCAGCTGACCGGAGTGCTTTCGGGGCCGCTGAGCGACGGGGTCGAAGCGCGCGTCGTCGGTTATCACCGTTCGATGGACGGTTATTTCCATAATCAGGAGCTCGACCGCGACGAGCCGAATGTCGATGAATATTATGTCCGCGGCAAGCTGGAGTTCGACAAGGGCGGGCCCTTCGCCGCCGAGCTGAAGCTCGAATATGCCGATTTCGAGATGAAGGGCCAGCCGCGCGACGTGTTCGGCGCGGTCGGCAATTACAACGCCGTTTTCCAGGGCCCCTTCTTTGTCAGCACCGATCCCGATTTCATCCGCGAGGACAATGGATATGAAAGCAAGAACAAGGTGTTCGGCGCGACATTGAATGCCGATCTCGAACTAGGCGATCACACGCTGACCTCGGTTTCGTCGCTGCTCGATTACAAGACGCGCGAGATTGTCGATGTCGATTTTTCGGGCATCAGCTTCCTCGACGGCACCAATTTGCGCGAGGATTACCGCCAGTTCAGCCAGGAGTTGCGGTTGACATCGCCGGGCGCCGAAGCGTTCAACTATATCGCGGGGGTCTATTACCAGCACGCCAAGCTCGACGTGCAGGATTTCACCCTGTTCAATCCGACCTTCCTCGCGCTCGGAGCACCGTTCAGCGCGCTGGGCGACACCAGCAACGATCGCGCCTATACACAGAAATCGGACCTGATTTCGGCCTTTGCGCAAGGCGAATTGTCGGTAACCGACCAGCTGCGCATCACCGCGGGCGCGCGGTTCAACCATGAAAAGAAAAGTGGTAGCCGCAGGCTGGCGATCGTGCAGGGACCGCTCAGCACTGCGCCCGCGCCGGTCGTTGCGGCGGTGTTCCGCGCGCTCAATATCGAGGCACACAGCATTTCGGGCAAGATCAGCGAAGACAGTTTCAACCCGATGGTCAACGTCCAATATGACGCGACCGACGAGCTGATGCTCTATGCCTCCTATGCCAGGGGCACGAAGGCGGGTGGCTTTGACATCAGGTCGAACTCGCTCCCGACCTCAACGACCGTCGCGCGGCCGGGAGCCTTCATCTTCGAGGACGAAAGCGCCGACAATTTCGAGGCGGGGCTGAAATACAAGGGGCGCAGTGTCGCGTTCAACGTCTCGCTCTATCGCACCGATTACAAGGATCTTCAGGTCAATATCTTCGACGGCACGCTGAACTTCAACGTCCGCAATGCCGCCGAAGCGCGCACGCAAGGCGTCGAGGCGGATTTCCGCGCCGCGCTTGCTCCGGGGCTGACGGTCAGCGGCGCGGTCGCCTATCTCGACTTCAAGTTCACCAATTTCACCGACGGCCAATGCTTTTATCTTCAGACGCCGGGACCGAATGGTTTTTGCGACTATTCGGGCAAGCGCAACGCATTGAGCCCCAAATGGTCGGGCAATTTGAATCTCGATTATACGACGCCAGTGACGAGCGACATCAAGGTTGCGCTCAATGTCAACGCCGACTTTTCTTCCTCCTATATTGCCGCGGTAAACCTCGACCCACGCACGCATCAGGACGGTTATGTGAAGCTCGGCGCGCGGCTGGCGCTGGCCGAGGTCGACGATCGCTGGGAGGTCGCGCTGATCGGTCGCAACTTGACCAATCAGCGGATATTGCAGACCGCAAGCTCGATGCCGCTGGCGACGACGATCACCAGAGGGGCGGGCAACGCCTATAATGGCATTGTCGACCGTCCGCGCACGATCGCGGTGCAGCTGACCGGGCGGTTTTGAGCTTATCGTTTCAATTCCGGCCCGCCCTGTCCTAATGACGTCATCCCGGCCGTCGCCGGGGTGACCGATTCAGCGAGGGCAGCCATTGAAACACGACCGCACCATCAGAGCCTGCTCGATCTGGCGCGCGCTCGATGTCGTCGGCGACGTGCCGGTGCTGTTGCTGATGGAACAGGCGTTTCTAGGCACGCATGGCTTCGACGAATTCGCCCGTCGCACGGGCCTCGCGCGCTCGGTGGTCAATGGACGATTGAAGAAACTTGTCGAAGAGGATTGCCTTGCAAAAGTGCCCAAAAAGGGCGGGCGCGGCTTCCACTATGTGCTGACCCCAAAGGGCCGGGATCAGTTTCCCAACGCTTTGATGATGCTGCGCTGGCAGCATAAATGGGAAGCCGACAGCCGCGATTTCCAGGTCCGGCTTCACCATGCGAGCTGCGGCCATGCCACCGAGCCGGTTCCGGTGTGCGCGCACTGCCGCACGGAAATCGATCCGCGCGATGTCGACTGGCGCGAAGGGCCAGGGCTGGCGCAGGTCGTCCCTCGATACGAGCGCCGTCGCTTCAACGGCGCGGTCGTTGCGCGGCGTCCCGGCGGGCGGCCGCTGGTCGATACGATGATCGAGCTGTTCGGCGACCGCTGGGCAACGCTTGTCGTCCGCGCAATGTTCACGCGCATCAACCGCTTCGACGATATTCAGCGCGATACGCTGATGGCGACGAACATCCTGACGGGGCGCCTCGATCGCCTGGTGCGGCAGGGGATATTGAAGACCGTGCCCTATTCGAGCCACGCCGACCGCGTCGAATATCGGCTGACGGCCAAGGGACGCGATCTCTATCCCGTATTGCTCGCGCTCCTGCAATGGGGCGACAAATGGTTCTCCGACGAGCGCGGGCCGCCGGTTTTGCTCACCCATCGCCCGTGCGGGCATGACCTTCATATGGTTGCGGCGTGCAGCCATTGCGGCGACGAACTGATATTGTCGAACAGCCGCTTCACGATCGAAGGAGCGAACTGATCGGTCAGCACGGGCGAGGCCTTCGTCTCGCGCTTCAATCTTACTGAAACAGGGTCTAACGCACCGCGGGCCCGCTGGTGTCGCCATATTCGCGGCGGAGTTCGACGAGCCGCTTTTTCATCGCGGCGATCGGTACCGTCATCGCCGGGTCGTCGATCCGATTGTTCATCTCGTTCGGGTCGGCCTTCAGATCGTAAAACTCCCACGCATCCAGGTCTTCGCCATAGAAACGCACGAGCTTGTAGCGCTCTCCGCGCACGCCATAATGCGCGCGGACCGCGTGAAAACCCGGAAACTCATAATAATGATAATAGACGTCCTTGCGCCAATCGGGCGGCGTGCGCCCGGTCAGCAGCGGCGTCATCGAGCGGCCCTGGATCGTTTTCGCCCCCTTTACCCCGGCAAAGTCGAGGAAAGTCGGTGCATAATCGATATTCTGGATCGGCGCCGCAATACGCGTGCCGGAGCGGATATGCCCCGGATACTGGATCAGGAAAGGCGTGCGCATCGATTCTTCATAGATGAACCGCTTGTCGAACCAGCCATGCTCGCCAAGGTAAAATCCCTGGTCGGAGGTGTAGACGACCACCGTATTCCGATCCAGGCCGCTTTCCTCCAGATAGTCGAGAACCGCGCCGACGCCTTCGTCGACCGCGGCGATCGTCCCCAGATATTGCTGCATGTAACGCTGATATTTCCAGATCGCGAGGTCACGGCCGGAAAGGTTGGCAGCGTTCATGCGGTCATTGTCCGCCTGCATAAGCGCGTCCCATTCGGCCTGCTGTGCGTGCGTCATCCGGTCGAAGGCGCCGGGCCAGCGATTGTAGCGAAGCTGCGCCGATCCCTTCGCGACGGTCATCTTGAGGTCGTGCCCCTCATACATGTCGCGGTAGATATTCATTTCCTGCATCGTCGCGGCCTTGCGACCCGCATAATCGTCGAAATAATTGGCGGGGAGGGGAAAGGTCACGCCCTGATATTTCTGCACATGGCGCAGCGCGGGCATGAAGTTGCGGTGCGGCGCCTTGTGGTGGATCAGGATCGCGAAGGGTTTCGACTTGTCGCGGCCGTTCTTCAGCCAGTCGAGGCTGTATTGCGTGGTGAGGTCGGTCGCATAGCCCTCGACGATGCTGCGCCCCCTGGGGGTGATGATGTCGGGGTTATAATATTCGCCCTGATCGTCGAGCACCTTCCAGTCGTCGAAGCCGATGCCTTCGGGCGAATAGTTGAGGTGCCATTTGCCGAACATCGCGGTGGCGTAGCCCGCCTGCGACAATGCGCGCGGCCAGACCCAGACCCTGTTGTCGAACTGGTTGCCATTCTGCCGGAATCCGTGTGCATGGCTGTGCCGCCCGGTGAGCAAGGTTGCGCGGCTGGGACCGCAGAGCGAGTTGCCGACGAAGCTCTGGGTAAAGATCGCGCCATTTTTGGCGATCCGGTCGATGTTCGGGGTCGGCGCCAGTTTTGACAGCTCCGAGCCATAGGCCGAAATCGCCTGATAGGCGTGGTCGTCCGACATGATGAAGACGATGTTCGGCCGGGCAGGGGATTGCGCGCCCGCCGCGGCGACAAAGGCCAGCGGCAGCGCGAGCGCGAGCGATATGCGGATCGTCACGGCCCGCCCCCTATTCGGTCAGCTCGAAGCTGGCTTCGGAGCCTCCGGCGGACGAGGGGCCGATCCACAATCTGAACGCGCCGGGCTCGCTGCCCCAGCTCATATCCTGGCGCGTGAAAGCGAGGTCGGCGTCGGTGAGCGTGAAACGGACCGTGCGTTTCTCGCCCTTTTTCAGGCTGATCTTCTGAAAGCCCTTCAACTCCTTGACGGGGCGCGTCACCGATCCGACGAGGTCGCGGACGTAAAGCTGCACCACTTCCTCACCATCGCGCGCGCCGCTGTTGGTAACGGTGACGCTCGCGGTCAGCGGTTCGCCGGGTCGGATCTTTGCCTTGTCGAGCGTGACCGGCGAGTAGGTGAAGCTGGTGTAGCTGAGACCATAGCCAAAGGGATAAAGCGGCGTGTTCGGCGTGTTGAGGTAACGCGAGACATATTTGGCGCCCGGTGCGCCGAGCTCGATCGGGCGGCCGGTGTTCTTCATGTCGTAATGGATCGGCACCTGTCCGACATTGCGCGGAAAGGTCACCGGCAGTTTCCCCGACGGGTTGTATCGTCCGTAAAGCACATCGGCGACCGCATGCCCGCCCATCGTGCCCGGATACCAGGCCTGGACGATCGCATCGACGTGGCCGTCGGCCCATTCGATGCTGTTCGGCCGCCCGCTCATCAGCACGAGGATGATCGGCTTGCCGGTCTTTTCGAGCTCTTCGAGCAGCGCCTGTTGATTGCCCGGAAGGTCGAGCGAGGTGCGGCTTGCCGCCTCGCCGGTCATATTCCAATGTTCGCCCATCGCGGCGATGATGACGTCGGACCTGGCGGCGAGCGCGCGCGCTTCGGCAAAGCCGTCGGTCTTGCCGGCATCGTCGAAATGATAGCTTGCGCCTTTGGCATAGGCGATCGTCGTTCCGGTGGGCGCGCCGGCCCGCAACCCTTCGAGCAAGGTTACCGGCCGCGTCCGTCGGTCGCCCGCGGCCGACCAGCTGCCGATCATATCTTCCTTGCTGTTGGCGAGGGGGCCGATCACTGCGATGGACTTTGCGGTGGCGGCCAGCGGCAGGACATTGTCCTTGTTCTTGAGGAGGACGATCGACTTGCGCGCGACGTCGCGGGCGGCCTCGAGGAACTCGGGTTTGTAGATGGTCGCCTTTTCGCGCGCCGCATCGGCATAGCGATAGGGGTCGTCGAACAGGCCGAGGCGATATTTCATTTCGAGGATCGCCTTGACCGCCGCGTCGATGCGCGCGGTATCGACCTTGCCCTCGGCGACCGAACGGCCAAGATTTTCCATGAACACCGCGCCCTGCATGTCCATGTCGACCCCGGCGTTCAGCGCCTGTTCGCCCGCCTGCTTCAAATCCCTGGCATAGCCGTGCGGCACCATTTCGTTGATCGACGTGTAATCGGTTACGACAAAACCCCTGAACCCCCATTGCTTGCGCAGCACGTCGGTCAGCAGATAGCGGCTGCCCGATGCGGGGACGCCATCATATTCGTTGAAGGCGGTCATAAAGGTGGCCGCCCCCGCCTCGGCGGCGGCCTTGAAGGGCGGCAGATAGACGTCGCGCATCGTGCGCTCCGAAATATCGACGGTGTGATAGTCGCGCCCGGCCTGCGCCGCGCCATAGGCGGCGAAATGCTTGGCGGTGGCGAGGATCGTGTCGGGACGCGACAGGTCGCTGCCCTGATAACCGCGCACACGCGCTTTTGCGATCTGGCTGCCCAGATAGACATCCTCGCCGGCGCCTTCCGAAATGCGGCCCCAGCGCGGGTCGCGCGCAATGTCGACCATCGGCGAGAAGGTCCAGTGAATGCCCTCCGCCGACGCCTCGATCGCCGAGATTCGCGCCGCTTTTTCGATCGCGGGCAGATCCCAGCTTGCCGCTTCGCCAAGCGAGATGGGGAAGATGGTGCGGTGGCCGTGGATGACGTCATAGCCGAAGAGCAGCGGGATTTTGAGCCGCGTTCCCTCGACCGCGAGCGCTTGCAGCTCGCGCGTATATCTGGCGGTATAGGCGTTGAAGATCGCCCCGACACGCCCGGCGCGAATATCCTCCTTGTAACTGTCGCGCATCGTCGGGCCGGTCGACTCCCAGTTGCTCGTGAGCAGCGTGAGCTGGCCGATCTTTTCGTCGAGCGTCATCTTCGCCATCAGATCGGCGATGAAGCGGTCCATCGCGGGGTCGGCGCGCTGCCAGCTCGCGGCATCGACCGGCGCCTTGTCGCTGGCGGTCGCCGCGGGGGCGGCGGCCAGCGGGGCAGGGGCCAGCGAGCCGGCCACCAGCAGGGTGGCGAGCGTGGCGCTTGTCAGATTGCGCGAAATCGGCGGCATGATTCGTCCTTCCCAGTCTATCGGCTTTATAGATTCTCACGCGGATTGGCCAAAAACGGCCAAAAACCGGCTGGTCCCCGATTTCGTCATCCTGTGTCGCTTCCCCCTATACAGTGATCGTGAAACCGGTTACAAATCAAAAAAACGACGACAGGAGTTTCCCGCGATTCGTCGCGGTCCGGTGGCAAGGCCGGGCGGCGCGCAGGGCGAGGGCGGGAAAGGTCGGGGCAAAAAAGGGAGGATGCTGTGACGTTTTCGCATGATGTTCGGAATAAGGTTGCACGCCGGTCGCGGACGCGCTCGCTCGCCGCGGCGCTGGCGTGGAGCAGCGCGGCCGCCGCCCTGGCGGTCGCTGTCGCCGCGCCCGCCCACGCCCAGGTGTCGAACGCCTCGCTGCGCGGCACGGTCAAGGCCGAAGGCGGCGTGACGCAAGTGACCGCGATCAATGTGGACACCGGCCTGACGCGCAGCGTCGCGGTCGGCGAAAACGGCAGCTATAACATCGCCTCGCTTCCCGTCGGCACCTATCGCCTCGAACTCACCACGCCGGGCGGTGTGCGCCGGACCGATGAGTTCACGCTGTCGGTCGGGCAAAGCGCGGTGCTCGACTTCGATTTCTCGCAACCCGACATCGCTTCCGCCGACGATGGCGCGATCATCGTCACCGGCACGCGCCTTCGCTCGATGGAAGGCGGCGAGGTCGGCACCAACATCAGCCAGCGCCAGATCGAGGTGCTGCCGCAGAATAATCGCAACTTCCTGGCCTTCGCCGACCTTGCTCCCGGTGTGCAGTTCGTGACCGGCGGCAACGACCAGTCGCGCCTGCAGGGCGGCGCGCAGAACAGCAGCACGGTGAACGTCTTCATCGACGGCGTCGGGCAAAAGGATTTCGTGCTCAAGAACGGCATTTCGGGCCAGGATTCGACGCAGGGCAACCCGTTCCCGCAGCTCGCTGTTGGGGAATATCGTGTTATTTCATCGAACTACAAGGCCGAGTTCGATCAGGTAAGCTCGGTCGCGATCACCGCGGTGACGCGGTCGGGGACCAACGAGTTCCATGGCGAAGCCTTTGTCGATTATACCGATCAGAGTCTGCGCGACCGTCGCCCCAACGAACTCACCGGTACCAAGGTCAAGACCAAGGATTTTCAGTTCGGCGGTGCGCTGGGCGGCCCCATCATCAAGGACATGCTGCATTTCTTCGTCACCTACGAAGGCAAGCGCCAGGAGAATCCGCGCGACATCACGCCCGGTTTCAACCTGCCGGTGTCCTATTTTCCGGCCGAGTATCAGGGCGTTTTCGGCCCGACAAACGCGACCTTCAACGAGGATCTCTATTTCGGCAAGCTGAGCTTTCAGCCGACTTCGAGCGATCTGATCGAATTGTCGGGACGGCACCGGCGCGAAAGCGGCGAGTTTCTGAGCAGCGGGATCAACGCGCGCGACACGATCAGCGCGCAGAAGGTGATCGAATATCGCGGCACGGCACGCTGGGAACACACCGCCGACAACTGGATCAACGATCTGAAGCTCACCTATGAAGATGTGCGCTGGGCGCCGACGCCCGTCGTCTTCGGCAATGGCAGCCTGTTCGCCTATGCTGCGCCAAATGCGAGCAATCCCGCGGTTATCGATCGTGCCGACATTCTGCGCATCGGGGGCGGCGCCAACTATCAGGACAAGGGGCAGAAGGGCTGGGGCATCCAGAACGACTTTACCTGGACGGGATTCGAGGGACACACGATCAAGTTCGGTGTGAAGTCGAAATGGGTCGAGCTGAACACGCTCCAGCTCAACAATTTCAATCCTGTTTACACCTACAACACCGCTTTCAATCCGAACGGCGGCAGCTTCAACGACGAGATTCCCTATCGCCTCCAGTTCGGTGCGCAAACCGGTAACGGCAGCCCGATCGTCAGCTCGGATAACTGGCAGTTCGGCATCTATCTTCAGGACGATTGGGAGGTGACGGACCGGTTGACGCTCAATCTCGGCCTGCGCTGGGATTATGAGCGGACGCCGTCCTATCTCGACTTCGTCCACCCCGCCGATGCGGTGAACGCCGCTTCACCCGCCAATTACCCCAATCTGGTCAACGCCGATTACGACATCAACGATTTCATTTCGACGGGGTCGGAGCGCAAGGCGTTCAAGGGCGCCTGGCAGCCGCGGATCGGTTTCAGCTATGAACTCGACGAAGACGCGCGTTTCGTGCTTTTCGGCGGGTTCGGCCGCTCCTATGACCGCAACCAGTTCGATTTCCTCCAGCAGGAAATCAGCGTCGGTTCGTTCGCGACGCGCACCTTCAACTTCAACACGGGCGATCCCTATAACACCTGCGCGCCGGGGCCGACCTGCGTTGCCTGGGATCCCGTCTATCTGACCGAGGCCGGCCGACAGCAACTCCTGGCGCAGGCCGGGCCGGGCGGCGGGCGCGAGCTGCGGTTCATCACCAACAAGCTGAAAGTTCCCTATTCGGACCAGTTCAGCCTGGGGCTGCGCGCCCGCGTGACGCCGCTTTTCGAGGCCGAAGTCGGTTACAGCCATGTCGAGAGCAAGGACGGCTTTGCCTATCTGCTCGGCAACCGGCGCCCCGACGGCAGCTTCTTCCCGCCGGCACCCTCGGCGCCCAGTTCGCCCTTCGGCTTTGCGCCGCCGGGTTTCGGGTCGATCATCATCGGCACCAACGGGCTCGAAACGCGCGCCGACACGGGATATCTCAAGCTGGTGAAAAACTATACCGCGGCCTCGCCGTGGAGCCTGGCGGCGACCTACACCTACACCGAAGCCGAGGAAAACCGGAACTTTGGCGAGGTCTTCAGCCTCGATTTCCCGTCGGTCGAAGATTATAATTTCGCGCGGTCGGCCGGGGTGCGCAAGCATCGCTTCGTCGCCGCGGGTTCGGTGGACCTGCCGATCGGGGTGACGCTGTCGGGCAAGTTTACTCTGGCGTCGCCGCCCTATCTCAAGGCGTTCGTGAATACCGGGGGTGTCACTCCATCGCGCACGGTCATTTCAAACGAGGCGAAGGGTAATGGCGACCGCTGGGGCCTGCGCCAGTTCGATCTGGCGATCATCAAATATATCCCGTTCCGCTTTATCAGCGACGAATCGCGGCTGCGCCTGCGGCTCGACATCATCAACCTGTTCAACGACCGCAACTATGTCGATTACAACAATAATCCGGCGGACAACACGCGCACGCCGTCCAGCCCCACCATCTATCGCGAGATTTCGGGGATCGGCGTTGGCGGCAATCCGCCGCGTACGGTAAAGGTCTCGGCCGGTTTCTCTTTCTGACCGGCTGACAGCGACGCCCGGCCTGCACCCCCTCCCGCCGGCCGGGCGTCATCTTTTGTGGAGTATCGAATGTCTTTTCGTATCGGGGCATCGCTCCTGCCCCTGGTGGCGCTGACCGCCGCTTGCACCGCGACCCCTGCGCCGTCCGCTTCGGGGCCATCCGCACCCCAGGCGCTCGCGCCGATGAGCGAGGCGGCTTTTTCCGAAGATCTGACCCGGCGGACCTTCCGCTATTTCTGGGACACCACCGACACCCAGCGCTGCCTCGCGCCCGATCGCTGGCCGAGCAATCCCTTTTCGTCGATCGCGGCGACGGGCTTCGCGCTGACGGCCTATGGCATCGGCGCCGAGCGCGGCTATGTCACGCGCGAGGCCGCGGCCGAGCGCACGCGCGACTGCCTGCGCTTCTACTGGACCGCGCCGCAAGGCCCCGCCGTCACCGGCATGACGGGGCACAAGGGGTTTTTCTATCATTTCCTGAACAATGAGGACGGCACGCGGCGCGGCAAGACCGAGCTGTCGACGGTCGACACGGCGCTGCTGCTCGGCGGCGTGCTGTTCGCGCAAAGCTATTATGATCGCGATACGCCGGTCGAGGCCGAGATCCGCGACCTTGCGGAAAAGATATATGGCCGCGTCGACTGGACCTTCGTTCAGCGCGAGCGGAGCCGGATTCCATCGGCCAATGGCGGCGGACAGAAAGCGATCGCGATGGGCTGGTATCCCGAACGCGGCGAAGGCGGCGATTTCGGGACGCATGACTGGGTCGGTTATAATGAGGGGATGCTCGTCTATATCCTGGCGCTGGGGTCGCCGACCCATCCCGTCGGCAAGGATGCGTGGGACAAGGGCTGGGCGGCCGACCTCGAAAAGGACTGGGGCAGCTATTACGGGCAGGAGCATCTCCAGTTCGAGCCGTTGTTCGGGCATCAGTACAGCCATGTCTGGGTCGATTTCCGCGGCATCCGCGATGCGTTCATGCGCGGCAAGAATATCGACTATTTCGAGAACAGCCGCCGCGCCACGCTGGCGCAGCGCGCCTATGGCGCCGACAATCCGAACGGTTGGACGGGCTATAGCGCCGACATCTGGGGGTGGACCGCTTCGGACGGCCCCGGCTATTCCAAGGGGCAATATCGCGTCAACGGCATCCCGCGCGACTTCAACGGCTATATGGCGCGCGGCGTCAGCGCGATCCGCGTCGTCGACGACGGCACGATCGTCCCGACCGCGGCGGGCGGCTCGATCCCCTTTGCGCCCGAAGTGACGATTCCGGCGCTGATGGCGATGCGGACCGAGTTCGGGCCGCGCCTCTACGCGCGCTATGGCTTCAAGGACGCGATCAACCCCAGTTTCACCTTCACCGATTTCGGATCGAGGTCGGGCGAGGTCGACGCGCAAAAGGGCTGGGTCGCGCGTGACTATATCGGGATCGATCAGGGCCCGATCCTCGCGATGATGGAAAATCACCGCAGCGGGCTGGTGTGGAAGGTGATGCGCAGAAATCCGCACATCATCCGCGGCCTGAAACGCATCGGCTTCACCGGCGGCTGGCTGGACAAGGTCGAATAGTGGCGAGCGAAGCTGTCGTTCAGCGCACCATCGTCAGCAACCCTCGCCGACGCACAGGTCGGCGAGCACCGGATAATGGTCCGACGGCAGCTTGCCGCCCGTCTGCTGCGTCAGTGTCGCGTGGCGCAGCACCGCCGTGCCCTTGTTCACGAAGATATGGTCGATCGGGCTCGGATCGTTCTTCTCGATCTTGAAGCCGGTGAAGGTGCCGAGCGGCCCGAAATGCGGAGTGCGGCTGATCGCCAGCGTGTCGGGCAACGCGTCGGGGCCGACGGCCGGGTCGGTGATCGCCTTGTGCGGCGGGCTTTCAAGCGGACTGTTGAAATCGCCCATGAGCACCACCGTTTCACCGCGTCGGCGGTTCGCGCCGATCCAGCGGCGGAGCTGCCGCGCGCTTTCAAGGCGCGCCTCGGTCCCGACATGATCGAAATGCGTATTCACGGCGAGCAGCGTCAGCCGCGAGCGCTTGTCCTTCAGCCGCGCCCAGCTCGCGATGCGCGGCAAGGCGGCGTCCCAGCCTCTGCTCGGGACGCCGGGCGTGGGCGACAGCCAGAAGGTGCCCGATGCGACGAGCGCAAACCGGTCGCGGCGGAAACCGAGCGGCGAAAACTCGCCCCGTTCCCGGCCATCGTCGCGCGCGACGCCGACGAAGCGATAGCCGGGCAGGTCGGCCTCGACCGCCTGCTTCTGATGCAGCAGCACCTCCTGCATCCCGATGAGATCGGGGGCATGATAGGCGATGAGCGCGGTGACCGCGCCGCGCCGGTGCGGCCAGGCGTTGTCGCCATCGGAGGCGAGGTCGAGCCGGATATTATAGGTCATCGCGCTGAACCGGTCGGCGCGCTCCCTTGCCGCCGCCGGAAGCGCAAGCGCGAGAGCGAGCAGCAGCGCCAGCCCGCGCATCAGCCGAGGTTCCCGCCGTTCGTGCGGATGACGCTCGAATAATAGCGCGCGCTGCGCTTGGGTGTGCGCACCTGCGTCTCATAATCGACGTGAACGATCCCGAAGCGCTTGGAAAAGCCCAATGACCATTCGAGATTATCGAGCAACGACCAGGCCATATAGCCGCGCACGTCGACGCCCTGGCGGATCGCGTCGCCGATCGCCGAAATATGCGTGCGCAGATAGTCGCAGCGCAGCGGATCGTCGACACCGTCGGGACCGGCCTTGGGCGGGTCGTAAAAGGCCGCGCCATTTTCGGTGATATAGACGGGGATGTCGCCATAGGTGTCGCGGAACCAGAGGAGCATGTCGGTGAGCGCGGGCGGATATACCTCCCAGTCGGTCGTCGTGTGCGTCGCATCCTGGCGGACGGGCGAGGCGCCGAGCGGCCATTGGTTCGGGTCGGCGCGGACGACGTTGCGGGTGTAGTAATTGATGCCGATGAAATCGACCGGCTGGCAGATGGCCTGCATATCCTCGGCAGGCCACTGGGGCCAGGCTTCGCCGAAGATTTCGGCGAGTTCGGCCGGATAGCTGCCCTTCAGCGCGGGATCGAGATACTGGCGGTTCATATAAGCGTGCGCGCGCGCCGTCGCCGCCACGTCCTCGGGGCTGTCGCTCGCCGGATATTTGGGTTCGATGTTGACGACGAGGCCGATTTCGTGCGCGCCCTCGCTGCGATAGGCCCGCACCGCCGCGCCGTGCGCGCGCATCAGATTGTGGCTGGCGATCGGCGCCTCGAACATGTTGCGATGGCCGGGCGCGAGCGCGCCGTGAAGGTAGCCGCCGTCGGTGATCACCCAGGGTTCGTTCAGCGTCACCCATTTCTTCACGCGCCCGTCGAGGCGGCGATACATGATCGCGGCATAGTCGGCGAACCAGTCGGCGCTGTCGCGGTTGAGCCAGCCGCCGCGGTCATCGAGCGCCGCGGGCAGATCCCAATGGTGGAGCGTCAGCAGCGGTTCGATGTCATGCTTGAGCAGTTCGTCGACCAGCCGCTCGTAGAAATCGAGCCCCGGTTCGTTCACGCGTCCGGTGCCTTGCGGCAATATGCGGCCCCAATTGACGCTGAAGCGATAGGCCTGAAGCCCCAGTTCCTTCATCAGCGCGACGTCGGCGGGCATCCGGTTATAATGGTCGCACGCGATGTCACCGGTGTCGCCCCTGGCCGCCATCAGCCGCGGATCATGGCTGAAACGCTGCCAGATGCTTGGCCCGGCGCCATCGGCGAGCGGCGATCCTTCGATCTGATAGGCGGCGGTGGCGGCGCCCCACAGGAAATCGTCGGGGAAGATGGTCTGCGTCATTATTTGTCCTTGTTCGTGATCGTCGGAGAGGGGAGCGCATGTTCGAGCAGCCAGGCGTAAAGCGCCGGGTCGTCATAGGCGGGATCCCAGGCATTGTGGCCGAGGTCGGGATAGATGGTCAGCCGCACCTTGCGCCCGCCGCAGGCGCGGATCGCGCGGGCCATGGCGAAGCTGCCTTCGGGTATCACGACATCGTCGCGGTCGCCGTGGAAGGCCCAGACGGGGAGGTCCATCAACCGGCACGCCTCGCCGGGATTGCCGCGCCCCGCGACGGGGGCGACCGCGGCAAAGCGGAGCGGCTGCGCGATCGCCCAGCGCCAGCTCGCATGGCCGCCGCGGCTGAGCCCCGTCAGGTAAATCCGCGCCGGATCGACGCGATAGGTCGCGGTGATATGATCGACCAGGCGGTCGAGCCTGGCAATGTCCCAGTCCTGACCGGCGCCGAGCAGCGGCGAAACGGTCAGGAAAGGAAAGCCGGCGTCGCGGTCGGCGATCTTCGGCGGACCATGGACCTTGACCTTCGCCACATCGTCGCCGCGCTCGCCCGACCCGTGAAGAAAGATCAGCAGGGGATAACGCTTCGTCCTGTCGGCCAGATAGCCCCGTGGCACGAACAGCTGGTACGGATAATTGTCCGACGCGATCGGCGGCTGGGGTGTCTGGCCCTCGACGACCGGCGGGGCTTTTGTCCTTGCGGCAGCGGGAGAAGCGGCGAGCACGAGGCCGAGCAAGGCCGCGATCCAGTAAGTCATGCGTCTTTCCTTGGTTGAACGGGTCATCCCTTGACGCTCCCGGTGGTGAGACCGCTCAGATAGAAGCGCTGGAGGGCGAGAAAGAGGATGAGCACGGGCAGGGTGGTGACGACGGCGCCGGCCATCATCAGCTCATTGTCCTGCACATGCTCGCGGCTCATCGCCGCGAGCGCGACGGGGAGGGTGTAAAGCTCCTGATCAGCGAGGATGATCAGCGGCCACATGAAATCGTTCCAGCTGCCGAGAAACACGAACAGCGCGAGCGTGACGATGATCGGGGTGAGGAGCGGCAGCACGATGCGCCGCAGGATCTGCGCCTCGCTCGCGCCGTCGATGCGCGCCGCTTCGAGCATCTCGTCGGGGATCGACAGGCAGTATTGGCGGACGAGGAAGATGCCGAAAATGCCCGCGAGCCACGGCACCAGCGCACCGGCATAGCTGTTCACCAGCCCCATCGCCTTGAGCTCGAGGAAAAGGGGCAGCATCCCGATCTGGCCCGGCACGACAAGCGCGGCGACGAGCAGGCGGAAGGTTGCGTCGCGGCCCCTGAAGCGCAGCTTGGCGAAGGCATAGCCCGCGGGGATGGTGAAGAGGAGCGCGAGCAGCGTCGCGAGCGTCGAGACGAGCAGGCTGTTGAGCAGGAAGCGCCCGACGCCGAAGGAGCCGAACAGGGCGCGATAATTGTCGAGCGTCGGATCGCCGGGAAGCAGCGGCGGGGGGAATTGCGCCGCCTCGCCGCGCGCCATGAAGCTGACCGACAGCATCCAGAGCAGCGGCGCGATGGTGAGCAGCGCGACGAGCGCCGCGAGCAGCGTGACGGTCCAGCGGCGAAGGCTCATATCGCGGCGCTCCGTCTGGCCAGCCGCAATTGCACCAGCGTCACCGCGAGGATGCAGAGGAACAGCAGGAAGGCGACCGCCGCGCCCGATCCCAGGTTCCACCATTTGAACCCTTCCTCATACATGAAATAGAGGATCGTCACCGTCGACTGCGCGGGGCCACCCTGCGTCATCACATAGGGTTCGGCAAAGAGCTGGAACATTGCCGCGACGGTCAGCACCGACACGAGCAGCACCGTCGGTGCGATCGCGGGCAGGGTGACGTGGCGCAGCCGGGTCAACCATCCCGCGCCCTCGATCCGCGCCGCTTCGTCGAGTTCGCGCGGCACCGTCTGGAGCGCGGCGAGGAAGATGATCATGGTATAGCCAAAGGTCTTCCAGCCGACGAAAAGCAGGATCGCGGGCAGCGATGCGGTCGGGCTGCCCAGCCAGTCGACCGGTGCGATCCCGACCAGCGAGAGCAGATAGTTGACGAGACCATAGCGCGTGTGGAGCAGATAGCGCCACACAACCGCCGTCGCCACGAGCGTCGTCACATAGGGCGCGAACAAGGCAACCCGCCACACCGGGCGCCATTTGAGCCAGCGCGAATTGATGAGCATCGCGGCGAAGAGCGACAGAGTGACGATAAAGGGGGTGCCGATCGCAACGAACAGCAAGCTGTTCGTCATCGCCTTCCAGAACAGGGGATTGGCGACCAGCCTTTCGTAATTCTGGAAACCGACGAAGCGCAGATTGTCGAGGTCGGCGAGCGCGTAGATGTCGAAATCGGTGAAGCTGAGGAATAGCGAGCCGATCGCCGGGATGACGAAGAAGGCCAGGATCGCGGCGAGCGCCGGCGCGGTCATCGCCCATCCGGCGCGCGCCTCGCGGGGGCGGCCCACGCCGGTCACAGCGCGCGTCCCCGGTCGAGCATCCAGCGCCTTTTTTCGAGCAGGCGGTCGGCGCGGCGGTCGATTTCGCGCGCGGCGGCATCGACGCCAAACTCGCCGCGCACCATGCGTTCGGCGACCACCTGCATTTCGGTGACGATGCGCTCCCATTCGGGCACTTTGGGCAGCGCGGTCGCACGGTCGAGCTGCGTGGCGAAAGGGGCGACGATGGAGTCGCTTGCAAGTCCCGCCGCGCGCCAGACCGAACGCCGCGCCGGAAGATTGCCGGTCAGCCGGTGAAGTTCGAGCTGAGCGCCCGGCGCAAGCAGGCGCGCGACGATATCCCACGCGGCGGTGCTGTCCGCGTGATTGGCGAAAACGACCAGGCTCGACCCGCCGGGCGCGGCCGAACCGAGGCCGTCGGGGCCGGGATTGGGCGCCGTACCCCATTTGTCCTGCATATCGGGCGCGAGGCGGCTTTTCATGTCGCCGATCGTCCACGGGCCCGACGTGAAGATGCTGAAATAGCCCTTCGCAAATTCGTTCCAGATGTTCGAAATCTGTGCTGCCGAGGCGAGCGGCGCGAGTTTTTCGTCGAACAGCGATTTGTAGAAGGCGAGCGCCGCCTTGAACTCGGGGTCCGAAAAGGCGCCGCGCGCATCCTTGTCGCGCAGAAGCCGCGCGCCCGCCGACAGCGCGATGGTCAGCAACTGCTCGAACTCGTTGAGCGGCAGCAGCACCGCGTAATTGCCGGGACCGGCGAGCGCCTTGACGCGGTGCAGCGCCCGCTTCCATTCGGCCCATGCGAGCGGCGGCGCGGCATAGCCGGCGCGCGCAAACATGTCCTTGCGGTAAAATTGCAGCCGCGTGTCGACATACCAGGGCACGGCCCAGGCGGTGCCCGCGATCCGATTGGTTTCGACGACCGCGGCGAACTGATCGTCGAGCAGCGCGGCGGCCGGGGCGGGCAGGGGGACGATCGCGCCGATCGCCGCCATTTCGGCGATCCAGCTGTTGCCGACCTGGCCGATTGCGGGCAGCGACCCGCCCGCGAAGCCGGTGAGCAATTTCTCGTGCGCCGCGCTCCACGGCAGCGGCTGCACCTCGACCGGCGGCAGGTCCGCGGGAAGCGCGAGCGTCTTTAGCAAAGCAGGAAGATTCGCCCCTTCATTGCCCATCGCCCAGATGGTCAGCGCATCGGCGCGCCGTGCGCCGCAGCCGCCGAGCATCGGCAGCAGCGGCAACGCCGCGAGCGCGCCCGTTAGCTGGCGTCGTCCTAACCGCATCGGGCGCCCTTGCGGATCACGGCTGCTTGGCGCCCGCCACGACGTCGGCGATCGGGCCGCCGGTCGTCCCCCGCACGGTCAGCTCCGGCGTCAGAATCGTCGCGTTCGCCGCGCCCAGCGTTTCGCCGCGCAACATGCGCAGCAGCAGCATCATCGCGGTCGATCCCAGCCGGTCGATATGCACCTGCATCGTCGACAGCGACGGGTTCAGGTGGCGCGCGAGCGGAATATCGTCGAACCCCGCGACCATGACGTCGCCCGGCACCGATTTGCCCGCTTCGGCGAGGCCCGCGATCAGCCCGACCGCCATCTGGTCATTGGCCGCGAACACCGCGTCGGCGGGCAACTGGCCCTGCACCAGCAGCCGCGCCGCCTGCGCGCCGCTTTCCTCGGAAAAATCGCCCGGCAGGATCGCGGGGGTGCGGACACCGCCGATTTTCGCCATCGCATCGGTGAAACCGCGCTGACGGTCGCGCGCGTCGCGATTATGCTTGGGGCCGGCGATATGGACGACCTGCTTCGCGCCGCGCGCCAACAGCGCCTCGGTCATCCGATAGGCGCCCTGGTAATTGTCGACGGCGACAAAGGGCAGGTCGAGCGGCCCGGCGTCATAGTTGAGCAGCACCGTCGGCAGCGCGGGGTCGAGATAGTCGGCGAGCAATTCGGGTTTCAGGTCGGGCGGCATCACCAGCAGCCCGTCGACGCGCCCGCGCATCGCCGCGATCGCCGCCGCCGTCTCGTGCGTGCTGCCGTGCATGTTGCCGAGCAGCAGGTGCATCCCCGATTCATGCGCGACAAGGTCGATGCCGCGAATGATTTCGGAAAAGAATTCGCCGAACAGGTCGGGCAGGATGACGCCGACGGTGTCGGTTTTGCGCCGCGTCAGGCTGCGCGCGCCGCTGTGCGGAACGAAGTTGAGCTTCTTGACCGCTGCCATCACCGCCGCGCGCGTCGGCGCGGTGACATTGCCGAGCCCGTTGATGGCGCGCGAAGCGGTCGCGACCGAGACCCCGGCTTCGCGGGCGACGTCTCTCAAAGTGGCCATGCCGAGACCCCCCTTTCGCTTGCATTGCGCCGCGCCGCGCCTGCGACTCGCGGGCCCCGCCCCGCGAGCATTACGGAAAGCTGCAAAGAGTAACCGGTTACAATGCCCAAGATCAAGGCCGTTCCCTCCGCGTTTCGATAGCCGTGCCCGACGGGTCGAAGAGGTGGAGATGTTCGGTCGGCAGACGCACGGGAGCGCTCGAACCTTCGCGGAGGCTGCCGTCGTCGCGACGCTGGCACGCGATGGGCCCGCCGCCCGCCGCGCTCTGCAAATGCACCGTTGCCAGGCCGCCGAGGCGCTCGATGAAACCGATCGTGAACGCCAGCGCGTCGGGAGCGTCGCCGATCCGGACATGTTCGGGCCGGATGCCGACCGACAGCGGCGTCCCCGCCGGCAGCGGCGCCGCGAGCGCGGGAAGGGCGATACGGCGTCCGTCGGCGAGCGCGGCGCGCCCGTCGTCCGCCATCGTCGCGGGCAGGATGTTCATCCGCGGCGTCCCCAGAAACTGCGCGACGAAGATATTGGCCGGGCGCTCGTAAAGCATCCGCGGGCTGCCGACCTGTTCGATCCGCCCGTCGCGCAGCACGACGATGCGGTCGGCCAGCGTCATCGCCTCGACCTGGTCGTGGGTGACATAGAGCGTCGTCGTGCCGAGCTGGCGATGCAGCCTGGCGAACTCGTAGCGCATCCGCACGCGCAGGTCGGCGTCGAGGTTCGAGAGCGGCTCGTCGAACAGGAAAATCTGCGGCTGGCGGACGATCGCGCGGCCGATCGCGACGCGCTGCCGCTGCCCGCCCGACAGCGCCGCGGGCTTGCGGTCGAGCAATCCTTCGATATTCAGGATCTGCGCGGCGCGCTGCACCCGCTGCGCGATTTCGGCCTTGTCGACTTTCGCGATCCGCAGCCCGAACGCCATATTTTCGCGGACGCTGAGGTGCGGATAGAGCGCATAGGATTGAAACACCATCGCGATGCCGCGCTCCGACGGGGCAAGGCGGGTCACGTCGCGATCGCCGATAACGACCCGCCCGCCGTCCAGCTCCTCCAGCCCCGCCACCGCGCGCAACAGTGTCGACTTGCCGCAGCCCGACGGGCCGACGATCACCGCGAACTCACCGTCGGCGACCTCGATCGATACGCCTTTCAGCACCTCGGTGGAACCGAAGCGCTTGCGTGCGGTCTCGATCGTCAGTCCCGCCATGCCTTCGCCCCTGCCCGCGCCGCCGTTCAGTGGACTGTCGCGCCGGCGCTTGCCTGGCGCGCGGGCGTTCGCGCCGCGGCGAGCGCGAAGACGCAGAGCGCGGCATAGCATATCGCCGGCAGCAGGACCGCCGTGCCATAATCGGTCGCTTCCGACAGATGCCCGACGAGCCAGGGGATGATCGCGCCGCCGATGATCGCGGTGCAGAGCAGCCCCGACGTCGCCTCGGCGCGCGCGGTCGAACGTTCGAGCGTCAGCGAGAAGATCACCGGAAACATCACCGAGTTGAACAGGCCGATTCCCAACGCGACGAAACCCGCGCCGACCCCGCCGACGAGCACGACATAAAGGCACATGAGGAACGCCGCGGCGGTAAAGACAAGCAGCAGCTTCGCCGCCGACACGCGCGCGAGCAATATGGATCCGATCGCGCGCCCGACCATCGCGCCGCCCCAATAGAAGGCGACCGCCTTGCCTGCTTCCTGCAACGACACGCCGGGGAGGCCGTCGCTGCCCATTGCGAAGCCGAGCAGCGGCACACCAAAGGCGGCGTCGGACCGGCCCCAGATCGCGTCGCTGTTGAGGAACCACGCCATCTGCGTGCCGATCGCGACCTCGGCGCCGACATAGAGGAAGATCGCAAGCGCGCCGAGACAGGCCCAGCGCGACGCGAAGGCCTCGCTGACCAGTTCGCCCATGCCCGCGCGCGCGCCGACGGGGGCAGGCGGGACGGCGGCATCGACGATCCGGCGGCTGACCCAGAAAAATATGAGGAGCGCGAGGATCAGCCCGCAGATCCAGAAATAGGCGCTGTCGATGCCCGCGAGCGCCTGCGCGCGCGCGGCGTCGGTCACGACGCTGCCTTCCTTCACCTCGACGCCTTCGAGGAACAGGTGCGCGCCGACCAGCGGCCCGAGGAAGGTGCCGAAGCTGTTGAAGGTCTGGCTGAACGTCAGGCGGAAATGACTCCGCCGCGGATCGCCGAGTGCGGTCGCGAGCGGGTTCGCCGCGACCTGGAGGATCGTGATGCCGGCGGCCAGCATGAACAATCCCGCGAGCACGAGCGGATAGACGGCGAGGTTTGCGGCGGCGAGCATCACGAGGCAGCCCGCAGCCATCGTCGCCAGCGCGGTCAGGATCGAGGGCACCGAATGGAAGCGCGCGATCAGCGCGGCCGCTGGAAAGGACATCACGCCATAGGCGATGAAAAAGGCAAAGGCCGACAATTGCGCCTCGGCATCGCTGAGCGTGAAAATGCCCTTCACGGCCGCGACGAGCGGGTCGATCAGCGAGGTGATGAAGCCCCAGGCAAAGAAGAGGACGGTTACCGCCGCAAAGGCCGCCATCGCGGTCGATCGCCCGCCGGGCCGGGCGGACGCCTGATTCGGCACGTCCATGCAGATATCCTCTTCACCGAAACTATGTTATGCCATGGGTCTAACGGGACGCCGGAACCAATGCAACCGGTTACATCCGTCTTCCCGAAGCGCCTGTCACCAAGCGCGCCCCCAGCGCCGACGGCCGCGCGAAATAATCGGTCGCCGCCCACTGGCGCGCGCGGGCGCGACTGGTTACATGGGCCGCCACCAAATGATTCGCGCGTGCCGGCCCCGATCAAGCGGGACACGGGCACCGCCTTGCAGCAGAAAGTGGCGACCCATGGAAATCATCACCGGCCTGACCTTTGACGATGTGCTGCTGGTGCCCGGCGCCTCGGACATATTGCCGTCGGATGCCAATCTGGCGACGCAGCTGACCGGTGAGATCGGCCTCAACATTCCCATCCTGTCGTCGGCGATGGACACGGTGACCGAGGCCGACATGGCGATCCTGATGGCACAGATCGGCGGCATTGGCGTCCTCCACCGCAATCTGACGATCGAGGAACAGGCGGCTGCCGTGCGGCAGGTCAAGCGGTTCGAGAGCGGTATGATCGTCAACCCGATTACCATCGGACCCGACGCGCCGCTGTCCGAGGCGAAAGCGCTTATGGCGCAGCATCGGATTTCGGGCATTCCCGTCGTCGAAACGGGTGGCAGGCTTGTCGGCATCCTGACCCACCGCGATGTGCGTTTCGCCGACAATCCGGGCCAGCCGGTGCGCGAGTTGATGACCGCCGATAATCTGGCGACCGTGCGTCCCGGCGTCGGCCAGGACGAGGCGCGAAGGCTGCTTCACCAGCGGCGCATCGAAAAGCTGCTCGTCGTCGACGACGATTATCACTGCATCGGCCTCATCACCGTCAAGGACATGGAAAAGGCGGTCAATTTCCCCGACGCGACAAAGGATGCCAGCGGCCGCCTGCGCGTCGCGGCGGCGACCAACACCGGCGACAGCGGGGTCGAGCGCGCCGAGGCGCTGCTCGATGCCGAATGCGACCTGATCGTCGTCGATACCGCGCACGGCCACAGCAAGGGCGTCGGCCAGACCGTCGAACGCATCAAGAAATTGTCGAACCGCGTGCAGGTGCTCGCGGGCAATGTCGCAACCGGCGACGCGACCAGGGCGCTGATCGACGCGGGCGCCGACGGCGTAAAGGTGGGCATCGGTCCGGGCTCGATCTGCACCACGCGCGTCGTCGCGGGGGTCGGCGTGCCGCAGCTGACCGCGATCCTCGACAGCGTCGAGGCGGCGGCGAAGCTCGGCGTGCCGGTGATCGCCGATGGCGGACTGCGCACCTCGGGCGACATCGCCAAGGCCTTGGCGGCCGGCGCGTCGAGCGTGATGGTCGGCTCGCTGCTCGCGGGGACCGCCGAGGCGCCCGGCGAGACCTTCCTGTTCCAGGGGCGCACCTATAAAAGCTATCGCGGCATGGGCAGCGTCGGCGCGATGGCGCGCGGCTCGGCCGACCGCTATTTCCAGCAGGACATCAAGGACCAGATGAAGCTGGTCCCCGAAGGGATCGAGGGGCAGGTGCCGTTCAAGGGCCCCGCGAAAGACGTGATCCATCAGCTTGTCGGCGGCGTGAAGGCGGCGATGGGCTATACGGGCAGCCGCACGCTCAAGGATCTGCGCGAACGCGCGAAGTTCGTGCGCATCACCAACGCGGGCCTGCGCGAAAGCCATGTCCACGACGTCGCGATCACGCGCGAGGCGCCGAACTATCCGGCGGGTTGAGGAAACAGCTTTCGTCATTGCGAGGAGCGAAGCGACGAAGCAATCTCCAGCGATCGTCGCGCAAGGGTTCTGGCTGGAGATTGCTTCGCTTCGCTCGCAATGACGAGGAATTGTGAATTATGACCCCCGCCGCCCGCCTTCAGACCGCCATCGAAATCCTCGATCTGATCGCCGCCGCCGCGCGCGAGGGCGGGGCGCCCGCCGATGCGATTTTTGCCGAAGCGATGCGCGCGCGCCGCTTTGCGGGGTCGAAGGACCGCCGCGCGATCCGCGCGCTGGTCTATGACGCGATCCGCGCCGTGCGCTCGGCCCCCGCATCGGGACGCGCCGCGATGCTCGCGCTTGCCGAGGCGCAGCCCGACCTTGCTGCGCTATTCGACGGTTCGACTTATGGTCCCGCTCCCGTCGCCGCCGATGAGCCACGCGCCCGGACCGGCGTTGCCGCCGAGGCGCTGATCGACCTGTTCGACCCGCTCGTCGGCGAAGCCGAGCGGGGCGCAATGCTTGCCCGCGCGCCGCTCGACCTTCGCGCCAACCGGCTGAGGGCATCGCGCGACGATATGGCAACGCTCTTTCCCGAAGGCGCGCCGATCCCCGGCGCCCCCGACGGCTGGCGCCTGCCGCCCGAAACCGCGGCGGTTCAGCACCCCGCCTACACCGAGGGCGCATTCGAGGTGCAGGACGCCGCAAGCCAATATGCGTCTGCCGCGCTGGATGTCGCGCCGGGACAGGCGATTGTCGACCTTTGCGCCGGTGGCGGCGGCAAGACGCTCGCCATCGCGTCGCTCACCGGCGACGCCGCCGATATTCTGGCCTGCGACACCAATCGCGCGCGCCTGCAACAATTGCCGCCGCGCGCCGAGCGGGCGGGGGCGACGCGGATCGAGACGCGGCTGCTCAATCCGGGGCAGGAAGAAACGATGCTCGCCGACCGGCGCGGACGCGCCGACCGTGTGTTCGTCGACGCGCCCTGTTCGGGCAGCGGCACCTGGCGGCGCAGCCCCGAACTGCGCTGGCGGCTCACCCCGGCGCGGCTCGAACGCCATCTTGCCGATCAGGCGAAGCTGATCGACCTTGGCGCCGATCTGGTGGCGCCCGGCGGCAAACTTCTTTATGCTGTCTGCTCGATCATCGCGCGCGAGGGGCGGGCACAGGTGGATGAGTTTCTGAACCGGCATCCCGGCTGGACGGCCGACGCCGATTATCTTCCCGGCGGCATCGGACGCGCGGCGGGCGCGGGTTTCCTGCTGACTCCGGCGCAGGATGGATGCGACGGATTTTTTCTCGCACGGCTGACATCGCCATGTTAGCATCGTCTGCATTCAATCGATGGGAGAGAGCGATGCGCATCACTTTGCTGGCCCTTGGCGCCGGTCTTGTTCTGGCCAGCCTGCCGACCGCCTCCGATGCACAACGCGCCGACAAGGATATTCTCCCGCGCTCGATCGCGCTCCAGCATGAAGGGGAGCAGGCGCAGCAAGCCGGCGATCTGAATCTTGCCATCGACTATTATGAATCGGCGCTCGCCGCGGACCCGCGCAACCGTTCGGCGATCATCGCGCTGGCGCAGGTCGCGCGCGCGCAGGGCCTGCCGGGAAAAGCGATCGGCCTGTATCGCGAAGCGCTGGTGCTCGAACCCAATGATGTTGTCGCGCTGACCGGCCAGGGCGAGGCGCTCGCCGACAAGGGCGCGCTCGAACTGGCGCGTGAAAAACTGGCCGAGGCGACGCGGGTGTGCAAGGGCCAATGCCCGCAGGTCGCGGCGCTGGAAAAGACGATCGCGTCGAACGCATCGAAGCGCGTCGTTGCCGCCGAAGCGCTGGTGCCGAAGCCGGTGGTCGCTACGGTAAAGCCCGCCAGCGGTCAGAATTGATCGCCGCCCCGGCGAAGGGCGCGCTTTTATCCGGGTACAATCGGGAATGGCGGCTAGCGGCCGGAAGCTGCCATTCTCTCCCCTCCCGCTTGCGGGAGGGGTCGGGGGTGGGCAGCAGCGTGGCAATGGCCCACCCCGCTGCGACTAACGAACAAAGTTCGTAAGTCTCGCTGCCCCTCCCGCTTGCGGGAGGGGAGACCAGCGCAACCCCTCAATGTCCGCTAACCACCCCAAAGCAGACACTCCGGTCGTTACAAGGCAAAAGCGATTTCCGTCAGCGACCCAGCGCGCGCGTCAATGCCACCCACTCGCCGACGCTCACCGTTTCGGCGCGGCGTGTCGGGTCGATTCCGAGCGCCTCGGCGGCGGCGACGGCACCGTCGACGCCCTTCAGGCTCTGCCGCAGCATCTTGCGGCGCTGGCCAAAGCCTTTTTCGGTGAGGCGCGACAGGAGGCGCGAGTCGATGCCTTCGGGCTGTTCGGCGGGCGTCACATGGACGATCGCCGACATGACCTTGGGCGGCGGGGTGAAGGCCGAACGATGCACTTTCATCGCGATCTTCGCATTCGCGCGCCACTGCGCGAGGACGGCGAGCCGACCATAGGCGTTCGTGCCCACCGGTGCCACGATGCGTTCGGCGACCTCCTGCTGAAACATCAGCGTCAGTGACAGCCAGCGCGGCGGCCACGCCGCGGGCTCCAGCCAGCGCGTGAACAGCGCCGTGCCGACATTATAGGGCAGGTTGGCGACGATATGATAAGCTTCGCCGCCGGTCAGGGTGTCGACATCGACCGCCATCGCGTCGTCGGCGATCACGTCGAGTTGCCCCGGAAACGCGTCCGCCAGCTCGGCGAGCAGGGGCAGGCAGCGGTCGTCGCGCTCGACCGCGATGACCTTGGCTCCCGCACGGAGCAGCGCGCGCGTCAGGCCGCCGGGGCCGGGGCCGACCTCGAACACTGTCGCGCCATGAAGGTCGCCGGGGATGGCCGCAATGCGATCGAGCAATTGCTCATCGAACAGGAAGTTCTGCCCCAGCGCCTTGCTCGCCGACAGGCCGTGGGTGCGCACCGTCTCGCGCAGCGGCGGCAGCGGCATCTGGGGCAGCACCGTCACTTTGCCGGGGCGCAGTTGCGCTCGCGCGCCGCGGCCATGCGCGCGGCCATCGCGATCGCGGCGATCGTCGGGCCGGGATCGGCGCGGCCGGTGCCCGCGATATTGAACGCCGTGCCATGGTCGGGCGACGTGCGGATGATCGGCAGCCCCAGCGTCAGATTGACGCCGTCATGGAAATGCAGCGCCTTGAACGGCGCGAGCGCCTGGTCGTGATAGGCGCAGAGCAGCGCGTCATAGCGGTTGCGGATGCCCGGCGCGAAGAGCGCGTCGGCGGCAACCGGGCCATCGACAATCAGGCCTTCGTCCGCAAGCTGCGCGACGGCGGGCTGCATGACGCGAATCTCCTCTTCGCCCAATTGCCCGCTCTCCCCGGCATGGGGGTTCATGCCCGCGAGCGCGATCCGTGGCGCCGCGATGCCGAAATCGCGGCGCAGCCCGCGCGCGACGATCCGCGCCTTGGCGACGATGAGGTCGCTCGTCAGCCGCTCGGGCACCTCGGCGAGCGGGATATGCACGGTCAGCGGCACGACGCGCAGCGACGGCCCGGCCAGCATCATCACCGCGTTGGTCGCGGTGACGCCGCAGCGTTCGGCGATGAACTCGGTCTGGCCGGGGTGCGTATAGCCGATGCCGTGCAGCGCATGTTTCGACACCGATCCGGTGACGAGCGCGGCGCTCGCCTGGTTGCGCGTAAGCCCGATGCCCGTTTCGAGCGCGTGCAGCGCACAGGTCGCCCCCGCCGCCGTCGGCGATCCGGGGGTCAGTGGCCCGCTGTCCTCGAGGTGCCAGACGGGCAGCGCCGTGGCAAAGGTGCGGCCGACTTCGGCCATGTCGCCAACGCGCGCGACCGGCCCCTCCCAGACGGCTTCGATCGCGGCGATGTCGCCGATAGCGACGAAGGGCGGCAGATCATGCTCGCGTCGCGCGGCCCAGGCGCGGGCGGTGACTTCGGGGCCGACGCCCGCCGGGTCGCCCATGGTGACCGCGATCGGGCGCCGAGTGTCATGGGCCTGCATCAGCTATATTCGATCACCGCGTCGCGGCGCAGGTCGCGCAAATAGCGCTGGGCGCGCTTGTTGACCTTTTCTTCCAGCAGCTTCTGCTCGATCTGCTCGACGTTCGGCGCGGTTGCCGTTTCGGGCATGTCGCGCCCGCACAGCACGAGCACGCTGATGCCCTCGTTCGCGGCGCCGAAGGGCTGCGTCGTCTGGCCGACCTGGAGGTCGACGAGCGTCGCCTGCAACGGCGCGGGAAGCGCGCGCATCGCGATATTGTCGCGCGACACCACAGAGGCTCCCAGCTGCTGCGCCACCGTGTCGGCCGCGCCGCAGCCGGCAATCGTGCGCGTGGCGCTTGCGAACCGGCCAGCGAGTTCGGACGCTTTTTCGGGCGTCGTGCCTTCGGGAAAGTCGAGCGAAATCTGCTTGAGGCTGAGCACGGCGTCGCGCGGGTCGGCGGTCAGTACCTGCCGCCGGTCGATCAGCAGCATGATCGAAATGCCGCCGGGCACCTCGATCGGGCCGACAAGCTGGCCGGGCTGCATCTGTGACGCCGCTTCAGCCATCGAAGCCGGAAGCTGCGCCGCCTTCACCCAACCGAGATCGCCACCGACCACCGCGGTCGATGCCTCCGAAAACTGGCGGGCATAGGCGGCAAAGCTGCCCCCGGCCTGGAGCGCCTGAATGATTTTGCGCGCATTTTCGGTGACCGCGGCGATATTGTCGGGGGTCGCCGACAGATAGATTTCGCCGAGGTGAAACTCGTCCTGGCCCTTGGCCGCTTCCATCTGCTTGACGATCAGGTCGACTTCTTCGGTCGACACGTTGGTCGTCGACTGGATGTTGCGCGACAGCAGGCGGTCCCATGCAAACTCGCCGCGGATCTGCTGCTTCACGGCAGCCGCTGACGAACCCTTGGACGCCAGATAGGCCGAAAATTGCTCGGGCGTCTGTTTGAAGCGTGCCGCCAGGCGGGCGAACTGGTCGTTGACGATATTCTCGTCGATCGTGATGTCGGCGGCGCGCGCTTCCTGAATCTGCAGTTTTTCGTCGATCAGGTTGCTGAACACCTGATTGCGCAGGCGCTGTTCCTCTTCGGGCGGCAGCTCGACATTGTTGTTGGCGATGCGGATCAACGCCATCCGCTGTTCGATGTCGGTCGCGGTGATGATCTCGCCATTCACCGTCGCCGAGGGGCGATAGACATTGGGCTTGTTGTCACCGTAAAGCTGAACATTGCCCGGAATGTTCAGGCTCGTCGCGGGCACGTCGTCGTCGGCCACCGTCTGCGCAAACCCCGGAGTCACCGCCGCGGCGGCCAGCGCAATCAGGCCGGTCATGGTCGAAAATCTGGTCATCTTTACCCTATTCGAGAAAGTCCGGACGCTCCGTATCAGCGGACACGCCCGATGGTCCAGCGCAATCCGCCTTTGGCGCCATTTGGGTGCGCGATAGCGGGACGACGCTGAACCTAGGCTGAGCAGGCGTCCGGTCAGAGTTCGTCGAGCGAGGCCGCGATCGCCTCCCACACCTTCCCCAGTTCCGTCGCATCGGTGCAATAGGGTGGCATCACATAGACGCTGTTGCCGAGCGGGCGGAGGAGAATGCCGCGCGTGCGGAAAAAGGCCGCGAGCCGGGGCGCGAGGCTTGAAAGATAGCCCGAATCGGGCGCCGTCACGTCGAGCGCGGCGATCGTGCCGATCCGGCGAGGGTTGGCGACGCGCGGATGCTGCGAAAGCAGCGCCAGATGCGCGGCCTGTGCCTCGGCGAGAGCGTCGACCCGCTGCAACACCGGCTCGTCCCGCCAGATTTCAAGGTTCGCCTTCGCGGCGGCACAGGCGATCGGGTTCGCGGTGTAGCTCGACGAATGATAAAAGGTCTTGCCGCGGTCCTTTGAAAAATGGGCGTCGAATATCGGCTCGATGCACAGCGTCACCGCGAGCGGGATCGCACCGCCCGTCAGGCCTTTTGACAGGCAAATAATGTCGGGGATCACCCCCGCCTGGTCGCAGGCGAAGCGCGTGCCGGTACGGCCCCAGCCGGTCATCACCTCGTCGGCGATGAAAAGGACGCCGTGGCGCGCGCAGATGGCGCGCATCTCGGCGAGCACCCATGCGGGATAGATCAGCATCCCGCCCGCGCCGAGGATCAGGGGCTCGACGATGAAGGCGGCCGGTTTGGCGGCGCAGGCGGCTTCGAGCGCGTCGAGTGTGGCCTGTTCCATGGCTTCGTGCGGAAAGGGGATGGTGTCGACGTCGAAGAGCAGCGGCTGCCAGGCGCGATTATAGACGCCGCGCTCGCCGACCGACATCGTTCCGATCGTATCGCCGTGATAGCTGTGTTCGAGCACGAGGATGCGACTTCGGGCCTCGCCGATGTTGAACCAGTATCCAAGCGCCATCTTGAGCGCGACCTCGACGCTCGTCGAACCCGAATCCGAGAAGAAGACGCGCGTGAGCGGCTCGGGAGTGATGCGGACCAGTTCGGCGGCGAGCGTTTCGGCGGGCTCGTGCGTCCAGCCCGCAAAGATGATCTGGTCGAGCTTCTCCGACTGGTCGCGGATCGCCGCCATGATGCGCGGGTTCGCATGGCCGTGGGTGGTGACCCACCAGCTGGAGATGGCGTCGATCCAGCTGTTGCCGTCGGCGTCGTAGAGTTTCGCGTCTTTTGCGTTGCAAATCAGCGGGATCGGCTCGCCGAGACCGTGCTGGGTGAAGGGGTGCCAGACGGGGGATTGGTTTGCGGTCATCGTGTGCTCCTATACCCCATCGTCATTCCCGCGAAGCGGGAACCCGGCTTTCGCGGGGATGACGCAGACTAGCGGAAGTCGGAGAGGTCGAAATTCGCTTTGAACGCCTCCCCCAGCATGTCGCTGTTCAGCGGATCGATGATCGGCAGGCGTCCCAGGCGGGGGACGCCGCTGATTTCCGCGATGATCGCCTCGCTGTCCTCCACTGCGTCGCCGAGGAAGGCGAGCCCGTGGATAGGCGCGCCGCGCGACCGGAGCGCCTCGATCGTCAGCAGGCTATGATTGATCGTGCCGAGACTGGTCCGCGCACAAACGATCACCGGGATTTGCCAGCGTGCAAAAAGGTCGGCGTACAGGGTCGCACGCGTGACGGGCACGAGCGCGCCGCCGGCCCCCTCTATGATGAGGTCGCCGGGCGGCGGGACGAGGGTTGCGACGTCGATCTCGACGCCGTCAAGTTCGGCGGCGAGATGCGGCGAGGCGGGGGTGACGAGGCGGTAGGCTTCGGGCAGGACGGGGACGTCCGCAAGGCGTGCGACGGTCGCGCTATCGGTTTCCTCGTCAAGCCCCGATTGGATCGGCTTCCAGTAGGACGCGCAGGTCGCTTGCGCCAAAGCGGCGGAGAAGATGGTTTTTCCGATACCCGTGTCGGTGCCGGTGACGACGAAGCGCATCATGCGACGGCCATCGCGGCGGCGAGGGCGTCGGCCAAATCGTCGATATCGGCTTCATCGACGTTAAGCGTGATTGCGATGCGGAGGCGCGCGGTGCCTTGGGCGACGGTGGGTGGACGGATGCCGCGAATGTCGAAGCCTGCACGCTGAAGCTGGTCCGCGATGCGCATCGTGCGGTCATTGTCGCCAAGGATCACCGGCAGGATCTGCGTGCCGCTCGCCGGGATGCCCAGCGGGACGAGGCGTTCGGCGGCATGGCGGACGCGGGCGTGGAGGCGTGCCTGACGCTCGGGCTCGGTTGCGACCGTCTCGATCGCCTGTCGGACCAGCCACGCCGTCAGCGGCGACGGTGCAGTCGAAAAGATGAAAGGGCGGCCGCGGTTTAGAAGGAAATCGCGAACGATTGCGGGCGCGCAGAGCAGCGCGCCTTCGACGCCCAGCGCCTTGCCGCAGGTGTGCAGCGTGATGAGGTTGTCGCGGCGTGCAAGAACGTGCGACAGGCCCGCGCCGGCGGGACCGAAGACGCCCGTTGCATGGGCTTCATCGACAATGAGGATAGCGTCGTGACGGTCGGCGATGGTGGCGAGGTCCGTGAGCGGCGCGCGGTCGCCGTCCATCGAGTAGAGGCTTTCGACCGCGATCCACGGCGTTCCGGCGCCGCCGCCCGCGCGCCAGCGGACGATGATGTCCTCGAACGCCTGCGCGTCATTGTGCGCGGCGGCGACATGCCCGGCGCGGCCGAGCTTCATCCCGTCGTGCGCGCTGGCATGGATCAGTTCGTCGTGGACGACAAGGTCGCCGCGCTGGGGCAAGGTTGCGAAAAGCGCGGCATTGGCGGCGAATCCGGTCGCGAAAAACAGCGCCGCCTCGCTGTCGTAATGACGCGCGGCGTGCGCTTCGAGCGCTTCATGCTCTTCGTGGTTGCCGCGGAGCAGCCGCGAGCCGCCCGAGCCGACGGGGAGGCCGCGTTCGATGCCCGCGGCAAGCGCGGCGCGCAGCGCGTCCGAGCTGGCGAGGCCCAGATAGTCGTTCGATGCGAAATCGCGGCCGGTGCGCGGCGCGAGGGCGCGGCGGCGGCTTTGGGCCGACAGGGCGGCGAGATCGCGGCGGTGGGTGTCGAAGGGAGAGTTGGGCATTCTATCCTCAAACACGTCATCCCGGCGAAGGCCGGGATCTCACCATCGCGTAAAGCGCAACGGCGGGATCCCGGCCTTCGCCGGGATGACGAAAGTCAAGATTCGGCTATCAATTCTTCGATTTGTCCACCAGCTGATTCTTGGCGATCCACGGCATCATCGCGCGCAGCTTGGCGCCCGTCTGTTCGATCGGGTGCGCGGCGGCGGCCTTGCGGCTCGCTTTCAGCTCGGGCTGGCCGGCCTGATTGTCGAGGACGAAATCCTTGACGAAGCGGCCCGACTGGATGTCGGCGAGGACGCGCTTCATTTCCTTCTTCGTTTCGTCGGTGATGATGCGCGGGCCGGTCTTGATGTCGCCATATTCGGCGGTGTTCGAGATCGAATAGCGCATGTTGGCGATCCCGCCTTCATAGAGAAGGTCGACAATCAGCTTGGTTTCGTGGAGGCATTCGAAATAGGCCATTTCGGGGGCATAGCCCGCCTCGACGAGCGTTTCGAAACCCGCCTGGATGAGGTGGGTGATACCGCCGCAAAGCACCGCCTGTTCGCCGAACAGATCGGTTTCGCACTCTTCCTTGAAGGTGGTTTCGATGATGCCGCTGCGGCCGCCGCCGACGGCGCTCGCGTAGGAGAGGGCGAGCGCCTTGGCATAGCCGTTGCCCGACGCGCCCGGCCCCTGTGCTTCCTGCGCGACCGCGATCAGGCAGGGGACGCCGCCGCCCTTCTGATATTCGCTGCGCACCGTATGGCCGGGGCCTTTGGGCGCGACCATGAAGACGTCGATGTCGGGGCGGGCTTCGATCAGGCCGAAGTGGATGTTGAGACCGTGGGCAAAGGCGAGCGCGGCGCCGGGCTTCATGTTCGGGCCGATGTCGTCGGCATAGATTTTCGCCTGATGCTCGTCGGGCGCCGCGATCATGATGACGTCGGCCCACGCGGCGGCCTCCTTGTTCGACATGACCGTGAAGCCCGCGGCTTCGGCCTTTTTGGCAGTGGGCGAACCGGGACGAAGCGCGATCACGATTTCACTGACGCCGCTGTCGCGCATATTCTGCGCGTGGGCGTGGCCCTGGCTGCCATAGCCGACGACGGCGACCTTCTTGCCCTTGATCAGATCCTGGTCGGCGTCGCGATCGTAATAAACCTGCATGTCATTCTTCCCTATTCCTCTTTCGTCACCCCGGACTTGATCCGGGGTCCCGCTTCTCACCGTTGCTGAGCGGGACCCCGGATCAAGTCCGGGGTGACGATCGTTGAGACCCTAAACGTAAACCCTAGAGCGCCTCCGGCCCGCGGGCGATGGCGACGACGCCGGTGCGGCCGACCTCGACCAGCCCGCACTCGCGCATCAAGGCGATGAAGCGGTCGACCTTGTCGCTCGTCCCGGTGATCTCGAAAATGAAGCTCGTCAGCGTCGTATCGACGACCTTGGCGCGGAAGACGTCGGCCATGCGCAGCGCCTCGATCCTTTTGTCGCCGGTCCCCGCGACCTTCACCAGCGCGATCTCGCGCTCGACATGCGTTTCGCCCGCGTCGGTCAGGTCGACGACCTTGTGGACGGGGACCAGCCGGTCGAGCTGCGCGATGATCTGGTCGATGATCGGCGGCGGGCCGTTGGTGACGATCGTGATGCGACTCAGCGCATGGTCCGAACTGATGTCGGCCACGGTCAGGCTTTCGATATTATAGCCGCGCGCGGTGAACAGGCCGGTGATCTTGGCGAGCACCCCCGCTTCATTGTCGACGGTTATCGCGAGCACATGGCGCTCGCCGGCTTCGGTTTTGATTTTCATTGATCCTCCCTGGCACGGGGAGGGGGACCAGCGAAGCTGGTGGAGGGGTACAGGCCCGCATCCGCCGCGCTTGACACCGCGTGCCCCTCCACCATGCTTCGCATGGTCCCCCTCCCCCGATGGGGGAGGATCATGTCGGCTTCCATCGTCACACCAGCGCTTTCGCTTCGTCGTCCATCGTGCCGGTGATGTCGTTCGGCTGAAGGATCATGTCGGTGTGGGCGGCGCCCGACGGGATCATCGGGAAACAGTTGGCCAGCTTGGCGACACGGCAGTCGACGATCACCGGGCCGGGGGTTTCGATCATCTTTGCGATGCCCTCCTCGAGCTGGCCCAGCGTGTCGATCCTGAGGCCCGTCCAGCCATAGGCATCGGCGAGTTTCACAAAATCGGGCAGGCTGTCCGAATAGCTGTTCGAATAGCGGCTCTCGTAAGTGAGTTCCTGCCACTGGCGGACCATCCCCATCCATTCATTGTTGAGGATGAAGATCTTCACCGGCAGCCGGTACTGGCTGACCGTGCCCATTTCCTGAATGTTCATCTGGAGCGAGGCTTCGCCCGCGATGCAGATGACGAGGCGGTCCGGGTTGGCGATCTGCGCGCCGACCGCGGCAGGGAAGCCATAGCCCATCGTGCCGAGCCCGCCCGACGTCAGCCAGCGGTTCGGCGCGAAGAATCCGAAATGCTGCGCCGCCCACATCTGGTGCTGACCGACCTCGGTGGTGATGATCGGGTCCATCCCGCGCGTCGCGTCGAACAGCGCCTTGACCGCACGCTGCGGCATGATGTCGGCGTCGGTTTCCGTCTTTTCGGGGAAATCCAGGCAGCGCGTCGCGCGCCAGCCATCGACGCGGCGCCACCATTCGCCGAGGTCGCGCGCCCTGTGCCCCTTGTCGTGCCACGCCGCGATCAGCGCGTCGAGCGCGCGGCCCGCGTCGCCGACGATCGCGAGATCGACGGGGACGATCTTGTTGATCGAGCTACGGTCGATGTCGATGTGAATCTTCCTTGAATCGGGCGAAAAAGCGTCGAGACGGCCGGTCACGCGGTCGTCGAAGCGCGCGCCGACCGCGATGATCAGGTCGGCGCGGTTCATCGCCATATTGGCCTCGTACGTGCCGTGCATGCCGAGCATGCCGAGCCATTTGGGATCATCGGCGGGAAAGGCGCCGAGTCCCATCAAGGTCGAGGTGATCGGCGCGCCGGTCAGCGACACGAGCTGGCGCAAGGCAGCACTCGCGTCGGGGCCCGCATTGATGACGCCGCCGCCGGTGTAGAAGATCGGCCGCTCGGCCGCGGCGATCATGTCGATCGCCTGTGCGATGGCGTCGGCGTCGGGTTCGACCTGCGGACGATAGCTGTTGTGCTGGATGAACTCGGGCACGCTGTAGGTGCCGGTCGCGACCTGCACATTCTTCGGAATGTCGATCACCACCGGGCCGGGGCGGCCGTGCGTCGCAATGTGAAACGCCTCGTGCAGGATCGGCCCCAGGCGGTCGGGGTCCATGACGAGATAATTATGCTTGGTGCAGTGACGCGTGATTCCGACCGTGTCGCACTCCTGAAAGGCGTCGGTGCCGATCAGCGTCGTTGGCACCTGGCCGGTGAGCACGACCATCGGGATCGAATCGAGCAAAGCGTCGGTGATGCCGGTGACGGCGTTGGTCGCGCCGGGGCCCGAGGTGACGAGCACGACACCCGGCTTGCCGGTCGAGCGCGCATAGCCCTCCGCCGCGTGGGTCGCGGCCTGTTCATGGCGGACGAGAATATGCTTGATCGTCGGGTGCTTGTAGAGCGCGTCATAGATCGGAAGCACCGCGCCGCCCGGATAGCCGAACACCGTATCGACGCCAAGGTCGACCAGCGCCTGAACCACCATGTCGGCACCGCTCATTTCCGTCACGACGAAACACCTTTCCACACAAAAACGCAGCGCTTGTGCGCTGCAACAGGGTTGCGGGCAATAGTTGCATGATTCTATCTTGTCAACACAGCATCACGTAATTTTATTACTATATCATCGAGCTTCTCGTTGTTTAATGACTCTGTCGAGCGTGGCCAGCTCGCCGGGGGCTGATGGCGGAACCAGGTGACCTGGCGTTTGGCATATTGGCGCGTCGCCGCCTGCGCGGCCGCCAGCGCCTCGTCGCGGCTCGCTGTGCCATCGAGGAAGGCCGCGATCTGCGGGACACCGATCGCGCGCATGACGGGAAGATCGGGGTGGAGGTCGCGGGTCAGCAGGGCTTCGACCTCTTCGATGGCGCCGCCCGCGAACATCTGACCAAGCCGCGCATCGCAGCGTTGCCGTAACCAGTCGCGCGGCGGCAACAGGACCATCGGGGCGAGGGCGACATGGTCGGCAATGCCTCCTTCGCGCGCCTGCTGCCAACTGGCCAGCGTGCGCCCGGTCGAACGCACGACTTCGAGCGCGCGCGCGACGCGGGTGGCGTCGGCAGGGTTCAGGCGCGCGGCCGCATCGGGATCGGCGACGGCCAGCGCCGCATGGGCTTCGGCCACGGGCAGGGCGCGCACCGCGTCTCGGACCTCGGGCGCGATGACGGGCACGGGGGCGATACCGTCGAGCAGGGTGCGAAGATACAGGCCGGTCCCGCCGACCAGGATAGGAATGTTGCCGCCTGCATGCGCGTCGGCAATCGCGTCGCGCGCTTCGGCGGCCCAGCGGGCGGCATTGTAAGCTTCGGCGCCGTCGACATGGCCGAACAGCCGATGCGGGACACCGCCCATCTCCTCGACGGATGGACGTGCCGACAGAATGTGCAAATCGGCATAAATCTGGCTCGCATCGGCATTGACCACAACCGCGCCGCGGCCGCCTTCGGCAAGCCTTTTCGCAAGCGCGACCGCCAAAGCGCTCTTGCCGCTGGCGGTGGGTCCGGCGATAAGTGCTACGGGCAGCCGCGCGCTGGCGGTCGAGAAAGAAGGAGATGCCATGTTCGTCGCGACCCTGATAGCAGCCGGAAAGCTGACCGACGAGGTGGTTCGCGAGGCGATCGACCGGCTCGACGCAACGGGGCACGATGTCGGCGCGCCGCACTGGCTGGATGTCGGTGATGCCGCTGACATCGTCTTTCACGGCAGCCTGGTCAGCGCGCGCAGGGAGCTGGCGCTGATGGACCATGGAGTCCTCGACATCGTCGTTCAGCCGCTGGGCGATCGCACCAAGAAGCTGATCGTCGCCGACATGGATTCGACGATGATCACCGTCGAGTGCATTGACGAGCTGGCCGATTATGCCGGGCTGAAACCGCAGATTGCGGCGATTACCGCGCGCGCGATGAACGGCGAGCTTGATTTTCGCGCCGCGCTGGAGGAGCGCGTCCGCCTGCTCGCGGGCATGGATGAGGCGGCGCTGGTCGAATGCCGCATGGAGCGCGTGAAACTGACGCGCGGCGCGCGGACGCTGGTGCAGACGATGAAGGCGCATGGCGCATTCTCGGTGCTGGTGTCGGGCGGCTTCATGCCCTTTGCCGGGCCGGTGGGCGAAGCCGTTGGCTTCGACAAGGTGGTCGCCAACGAGCTGGAGGTCGCGGGCGGCAAGCTCACCGGCAAGGTGCTCGAACCGATCGTCGACAGCAAGGCGAAGCTCGCGACGCTGAAGGCCGAGGCCGCGGCGCACGGCCTGCCGCTCGCCGAGACGCTGGCGGTTGGCGACGGCGCAAACGATATTCCGATGATAACCGCAGCCGGGCTCGGCATCGGCTATCATCCGCATCCAGCCGCCGCCGCGGCGTCGGCGGCGGTGATCCGGCATCACGACCTGACCGCCTTGCTCTGGGCTCAGGGCTATCCCCGGCGCAGTTGGGTACTTGGATAAAAGGAACCCGGCCGATGGCCGGGTCGAGGAGGAGTTCCGCAAGCGGAGATCCAGCGGATCGGAACCTTATTCGGCGGGCACCGCGGCGCGGCCGGTAACCATGCCTGCGGCCTTCGTTCCGTCGGCCTGCATCGGATCGTGCGCAACGTCACGGTCGTCGAAGGTCTTGGTCCAGGCGGCAAACTCCAGACACACGCCATCGGGATCGAAGAAATAGACCGACCGCACAAAGACATCGTCGTTCATCTCGTCGGACGACTGCGTCGGCGAATTGTCGTGGTTGAGGATCCTGGTGACCTCGACGCCCTTGTCGACCAGCCGCTGATAATATTCATCGAAGCGTTCGGCGGGGACATTGATCGCGATATGGTTCATCGACCCGTGCGCCGAGACGAAGCTGCCCTTCGTCGGCAGTGCCGCGGGGGCCGAAATGCCGGGCGCGGCTTCGGGCGCGTCGGGGAACCAGAAAAAGGCGAGGCTGTCGCCATTGCCCATGTCGAAAAAGAAATGCTGGCCGCGCCCGCCGGGCAGGTCGATCGTCTTGGTCAGCGGCATGCCCAGGATGTCGCGATAAAAGGCGACCGTTTTCGCCATATCCTTGCACACGAGCGCGAGGTGGTTGACCCCGCAGAACTCGAATTCGCTGTTCGTTGCAGCCATCATCCATCTCCTTGATCATTCGGTTTGCGGTGACGCTGGGGCGGCTTTTCATCCACTCGTGCCAGTCGAGCGTGAGTCTTGTACCAGTGTCGACCTTAATCGTCAATTTAATTGACGATATACGCTGGCGTTCCGTCGGCGTTCAATCCGTCGCCGGGCGCGGCGCGCTCAGGAAGTCGGCGGCATTGAAGCCTTCGGGTGCTGCAATCTCGACGATCGGATCTTCGCGTGCATCATATTCCATGCGCAGCGCGCGGGTGATGACCGCGTGCATGTCGTAAAGGCAGGTGATGTAGGTGAACTCGAAAATCTGCTCATCGTCCCAGAAGGTCTTGAGCTTGTCGAACACCGCCAGCGGCACGCGCCCGCCCGCCTGGCTCAAACAATCGGCATAGGCGAGCACGGCGCGTTCCTGTTCGTCGTAGCAGTCGGCGACTTGCCAGTGCGCGATCGCCGCGATCTTCTCTTCGCTGACGCCGAGTCCGCGGAGCGACTTGCAATGCTGCGAAAAAACGAACTGGCTGCCCTTGACCCAGCCGGCGCGCGTCTGGCCGAGTTCGCGCAGCACGGGGTCGATCTTGCGCGCCGGGTGGCGATAGACGGCAAAGCCGTCGACCGCATGTTTGAAGATGTCGGGGGCGAGCGCGTAAACCGTCCACCAATCGCCCGGCGTACCGGTCGCCGTGCCCGGTTCGGCGACAGGGTCGCGATCGCCGAACAGGCGGTTGTAATAGGCGAGCACGGTGTCGTCGGTGACTTCTGAACGGGGAACCTGACGGAGAACGGGCATGGGATACTCCTGAAAAATCCTGGGAAATCAAATCCCCGTCATCGCGAGGAGTCGAGGGCGGCGCGACAATCCAGAGCAGAGCAAACCGCCCTGGACTGGTGGGCCTGCGGCCGCCTTCGGCCTGCTTCGCTCGCAATGACGAGTGGCAAGGTCAAGCATCGGCGAACTTGCGGAACTCGGCGACGTGCGCGCTGTCGAAATACTCGTCGAGCCGCGTGATTCGGCCATTCTCGACCTTGCAGATGATCGCGCAGGGCAGGCGGACGGGAACGCCGTCGTGGACGCGGACGCCCTTCAGCACATGCTGCTGAACAAACCCGCCGGGAAAGACGGTGAGGCGGCGGTCGGCATATTCGCGATCCCTGATTCGCGCGACCATGCCGGTCAACGTGGCGGCGGTCTGATCACGGGTGACGATCAACTCGTCGCTATTGTGCCAGATTTCGGCATCGGGCGTGAAGCTGTCGCGCATCGTGTCGATGTCGCCCGCCTCGATCGCGTCGAAAAAGCGCGTCGCCAGGCTGCGGATGTCGTCGAGGTCGATCATGGACTCCTCCCGCCGTCTATTCGGCAAAATCATTGTCGAGGTGACGCGTCATCGCGAACTGCGCGATGCCTGCCGCGGCGGCAAAGGGCATCAGCGCCATCAGAGCCCAGCGCAGGCTCGCGTCGCCGAACTGGGGCCTCAGCACATCGCTGACCATACCAGCGAAAAGCGGGCCGAGGCCAAGGCCGACGATGTTGAACATCAGCATCAGCAACGCGGCGGCCGTCGCGCGGCTGCGCGGTGGGGTCAGATTCTGCACAAGCGCGAGCGCCGGGGCAATATAGGCGGTGCATGCCGCCATCGGGATCAGCATCAGCGCGAGCGACGCCTGCCAGGTGTCGACGAGCAGCGCGGCGATGAAGGTCGGGACGAGCACCGCCGTCGCGCAGGCGGGAATCGTGCCATAGGCGCGCGCGGAGCGTTTGGCGCGATGGCTGACGAGCCAGCCGCCGCCAAGAATGCCAATGCCGAAGGTGATGCCCGCCGCCGGCGCGAACCAGGTCGCCATGGCCTCCAGCGGCATCTTTTGCGTGCGCATCAGAAAGGCGGGGATCCAGTTGAGCATCCCGTAGCTGACGAAGGCGGCAAGCCCGCTGCCGATCATCACCATGCGCAGCGAGGGGCGGCGAACGAACATTGCGAGGCTCTGGCCGAACGGCAGCGCTTTATCGGCGGGCTTGTGCGTGTCCATGGCGCCGCGCGCGGGCTCGCGAACCAGCCAGATGAGCAGGGGGGCGATCAGGATGCCGACGATGCCAATCACGACAAAGGCGTTTCGCCAGCCGATATTGGCGGCCGCCCAGGCACCGAATGCGGCGCCGACGAACACGCCGAACGGGCCGTTGCAGGTGAAGAGGCCGATCGCGAGCGGGCGCTGCGCGGGCGGATAATAGTCGGCGAGCACCGAAAGCGACGGCGCCGTGCCACCGGCTTCGCCCGCGCCGACGCCGAACCGCATCAGCGCCAATTGCCAGAAGGTCGATACCAGCCCGCACGCGGCGGTGAAACCGCTCCACACCACGCAGGCGATGCCGATCAGCCGGATGCGGTTCCAGCGGTCGGCGATCATCGCGACCGGCACGCCCATCGCGGCATAGAAAAGCGCGAAGGCGAGGCCGGTCAGCAGGCCGAACTGCGTGTCGCTGAAGTTCATCTCGGCACGGATCGGTTCGACGAGCACCGACAGAAGCTGGCGATCGACGAAATTGATCGTGCCGACGATGAACAGCATCACCAGCGCGACGTTGCGACGCAGCGCAAGGCCGCTGTCGGACGCTGCGGCGCCGGAGGAAACGGCGGTGGCCTCGGTCATCACACTCCCCAGATTGCGGCGCCCGTCAGGCACGCAAGGCGGCGCGCGGCGCCGATCCCCTGACGGGTTCGGGCCGCGAACGCCATTGGCCCATGGTCAGAAGCTGGCCCCCAGCGTCAGGCCGAAGGTGCGCGGCGCGTTGTAGAAGCGCTGGGTAAAGAATTGCGCGGTCGGCGTCAGCGCGGCCACATAGGTCTTGTCGGTCAGATTCTTGCCCCAGACCATCGCCCGAAACCGCCCGTCGGCGCTTTCCCAGCCCACCGAACCGTCGACCAGCGTGAAATCGCCCGTCTTTCCGGCCAGATCGTTCGCGACGCTCGAATAATAGGTGCTGCGATACAGCATCGCCGCGCGGAAACTCAAACGGCCCGCGCTGCCAAGGGGGACGTCATATTCGGCCGAAAACTGGGTCTGCCATCGGGGCGCGCGCACGAGCTTCAGTCCCGTGAGATCGCGGTCGACGAGATAGGTGCCGTTGGGCAGCAGCGTGACGTTGCCGCAGGTCGATGTCGGCGGCGTTGCGAAGGCGGAGGGACCGTCGATATCCGCGCAGAAATCGGTGTATTTTGCATCGAGATAGCCGATGTTCGCCGAAAGACGGAAGACCTGCGAAGGTTTCAGCGTGGCTTCGAGTTCGAGCCCTTTCGTGGTCGCCGACCCGATGTTGAGCTGCGCCGTTTCCTGCCCCGACGCGACGTTGGGATTGGGGAAGAAAACGCCGAACTCCAGTTGTTTGAACTTCGTCACAAAGCCGGTGAGGTTGAGGCGAAGAAGATTGTCGAAAAAGTCGCCCTTGAATCCCGCTTCATAAAGGTTGGCGGTATTGTCGCGCGTCGGCCCCGCCGTGGTCGTGGTTGCCGATCGCGCGCCGAAACCGCCGCCCTTGTAACCCTGGCTGAAACCCGCATAGACCATGACGTCGTCGGTCAGACGATAATCGACGCCCGCCTTGAAGGTCATGCGATTGCGGTCATAACCGAGCTTGAACGCCCGACCGACCGCAAAATTGGCATTGGCGATCTCTTCCATTTCGGCGAGCGACCTGACCGTCGCGCGCGTGTTGAAGAAGGCGGGCGAGAGCAGCGTGCCGGTCGGGTCGCGGAAATAATCTTTCGATTCCCAGCTTTGCCGCACGCCGAAGGTCAGGTTCAGCCGGTCGGTCACGCCATAGATGGCCTGCCCGAACAGCGCCTTGGCGCTATTGTCCTGGGTCACGAAATCCTGGCTGCCGAAGCGCAGGGTGGGCGCAAGCAGGACGGGAAGCGTCGGGAAGGCCTGGGTGAGTTCGAAGCTCTGTTTCAGATAATAGCCGCCGAACACCAGGCTGAGGCGCGCCAAGGCGTCTTCGCGGTCGGAGAAATCGGATTGCAGGCGCAGCTCCTGACTGAACTGGCGGTGCGATTGCAGGCGAAAGGTTGGAAAGAAAAAGACCTCCGACTGGTCGAAGTCGCTGTCGTTGAAATCGTCGGTTTCGATATAGCCGGTGATCGACTTCGCCTGCCACGATCCCATGTCGAACCCGATATTGCCGATCAGGCCGAGCTGGTCGGTGTCATGGTCGGCGGGGAAGTCGCGGCCGATCGTATAGGCGCCGTCGTCGGGCTCCTCGAAGCGGAAGACCTGCCAGAGCAGCTGGTTGCGGTTGGGCGCGGCGTCGCCGCCGGGCGCGCTCGACCGGTCGCGGACGAGAAAGGCCTTGAGGTTGACGTCCAGCGTCTCGGTCGGCGTGAACACCACGGTGCCACGCAGCGTCAGCCGGTCCTGCCCGCCGACCTTCTTGCCGTTCAGCCGGTTGGTGAAATAGCCGTCATAGGTTTCCTTGTTGAGCACCAGCCGGACGCCCAGCCGATCCTCGACAAGCGGCATGTCGAGCGCCGCGCGCGCGTCCATCCGGCCGTAGTTGCCGACGGTCACTTCGGCCTGCACGCCCCAGTCGCGACCGGGGTTCTTGCTATAGGCCGCGATACCACCCGCAAGCGAGTTCTTGCCGAACGAGGTTCCCTGGGGACCGCGCAGGACTTCGATCCGATCGAGGTCGAAGGTGTCGAGCATCGTCGCCACCGGGCGCGTGATATAGACGCCGTCGATCGACACGCCCACCGGGCTCTCCTCGGTCGATTCGATCCCTTGTGCGCCGAGGCCGCGAATGAAGATCGCCGCCGAGTTGGAGAAGGTCGCAACCGGCTGGATGCTGATATTGGGTGTCGACGGCGCCAGATCGGTGATGTCGCGCGCGGCAATCTTGGTCAGCGTCTGCTCGCCAAAGGCCGAAATCGCCTGCGGCACGTCCTGCAACGATTCGTCACGGAAACGCGCCGTTACGATGATTTCGTCATTGGCGGCCCCGGCTTCGTCGGTGCCGGACGGATCGAAACTGTCCTGCGCCACCGCCGGTGCGGCGCTCAGGAGCATCGCGAGCGGTGCCGCGCCGGATAGCAGAAACTTGTTGCGAGCTTTCATGTTCACCCTCCCATAGAAGCTGTTGCTGCCGGTTCCGGACATGATTCCGTTCCGTCAATCTGATTGACCCTTAGTATACTAATTGTTTTATGCTTGTCCATAGGCAGGAAGGGGATTCGTGGCATGACGACGGAAAATCGCACGGCGGCGCCGAGCGCGCTGGCAAGCCGGTATCTGTGCACCGCCGAGTTCGAGGTGGGCGGCGGGATCATCGGGATCGGGGCTTCGCCATTCGGCGAGCAGCGCCTCGGCTACATCAGCGGCGGGCGCTTTTTCGGTCCGCAACTCAGCGGGATGGTCCTGCCGGGCGGTGGCAACTGGTCGCGCAGCGGACGGCTGGGAGAAAGCGCCTCGGTCGGCACCTTCGACGCGCGCGCGGTGTGGCAGACCGACGACGGCGCGCTCATCTATGTGAGCTATACCGGCCGCAGCCTCATTCCCGACGATGTACGCGCCACCTTTGCCGACCCGGCCGTGTCGGACGCGCCCCCCTCGCGCTACTATTTGCGAATCGCGCCGGTCTTCGAAACCGCGAACGCGAAATATGGCTGGCTCAACGGTATGCTCGCGGTCGGGGTCGGCGAGCGAACCGAGTCCGGCGTCCGTCATGTGATCCACGAGATATTGTGAACTGACGCCGCTTGTTCGGGGTAGCGATCGCGATGGGGGGTCGCCGTCGGCCAGACCGGACGCGCGGCGCGCTGGTCCCACTGCTTCAGGTCTCGCGCCCCAGCCAGCGTTTGAGCACATCGGCGCTATCCTGTCCGACACCCAGCGGAGCAGGGCGGCGCACCCCGCCCGGCGTCGCCGACAGTTTCGGGAAAACGCCCTGCATGGTGATCTCGCCAAACTCGTCGTCGGCGACTGTCACCAGCGCCTCGCGCGCGGCGAAATGCGGATCGGCGAGCATGTCTTCGGCGTCGAACACACGGCCGGCGGGCACGGCGGCTTCGACCATCTTCGCTTCAAGCTCGGCGATGGTCAGCGTGCGCGTCCATTCGCCGATCAGTGCGTCGAGCTCTTCCTGCCGTGCTCCGCGGGCGCGGTGCGTGGCATAGCGTGCGTCGCTCGCAAGCTCGGGCCGTCCCATCGCCGCGGAAAGCCGCGCAAAAACCGCGTCCTGGTTGGCGCCGATCAGATATTCGCCATCCTTGCAGGGATAGACGTTCGACGGTGCGATGCCGGGCAGCGTCGATCCGGTGCGGCGCCGCTTGGTGCCGCTGGCCGAATAGTCCGACACGGTCGACTCCATCACCTGCAACACCGCTTCATAGAGCGCCGAATCGACGATCTGCCCCTCGCCGGTCTTGCTGCGGTGATGGAGCGCGGCGAGCGCGCCCAGGCATCCATAGGTCGCGGCGAGCGTATCGCCGATCGACACGCCCATGCGGGCAGGGGGCCGGTCGGGATAGCCGACGATGCCGCGCCAGCCGCCCATCGCCTCGCCGATCCCGCCGAAGCCCGCGCGGGCCGAATAGGGTCCGGTCTGACCATAGCCCGACACGCGCACGACGATGAGTCCGGGGTTGGTCTTGCGGAGTTCCAAAGGATCGAGGTTCCATTTTTCGAGCGTGCCGGGGCGGAAGTTCTCGATGAGGATGTCGGCCCTCGCGATCAGGTCGCGGGCAAGCGCCTGACCGTCTTCGGTCCGCAGGTCGCACGCGACCGAAAATTTGTTGCGCGCGATGACTCTCCACCAGCTGGGCTTGTCGCCCTGGCCCCAGTGGCGCATCTGGTCGCCCGTCACGGGTGGTTCGAGCTTGACGATCTCGGCGCCCATGTCACCGAGCAACTGGCCACAGAAGGGACCGGCGATGAGCTGCCCCATCTCGACCACCCTGATGCCTTCCAGCGCGCCCCCGCTGCCCGTCTCGCCCATATCGTTCCTTTCGCGGCCGGCTCTGATAGGGTCGGCCCATAACACCCATGGTCATCTTATACTTAGAATGCTATGTAATTTTCAACCTGCTAAATGACTCGCATGGGACCGAGGCCAGGATGTTGAGAAATCATGCCGTGGAAATCGTCGAGGTCGGCCCGCGTGACGGGCTGCAGAATGAAGCGGCGACCGTCGCGACCGCCGACAAGCTCGCGCTGATCCGGCGCGCGATCGATTATGGCGTGCGCCGCATCGAAGTGACGAGCTTCGTCAATCCGAAGAAGGTGCCGCAACTCGCCGATGCGGAAGAGCTTGTCGCGATGCTGCCCGATCGCGAGGATGTGACCTTTATCGGCCTCGTCCTCAACCGTCGCGGCGCCGAACGTGCGGTCGCCACCGGGCGCATAGATGAACTCGGCGCCGTGTGCGTGACGAGCGACAGCTTCGGCATCCGCAATCAGGGGCAAAGCTCCGACGAATCGCTCGCCGCCGCGATGGAGATCGTCGCGCTGGCAAAGAAGGCCGGCCGCAGCGGCCAGATCACCATTGCAACCGCCTTCGGCTGTCCCATTGAGGGCCGGGTGGCGATCGGCCGCGTCGTCGAGATGGCGAAGCGCGCCGCCGACGCGGCCCCGCGCGAAATCGCGCTCGCCGACACGATCGGGGTTGGCGTACCCGCGCAGGTCGCCGAGGTGGTCGGCCGCGTCCGCGAAGCGATCGGCGGCGTTCCGGTGCGCGTGCATTTCCACAACACGCGCGGCACGGGCATCGCGAATGTCTGGGCGGCGGTGCAGGAAGGCGTCGCGACGGTCGATGCGTCGCTCGGCGGACTCGGCGGCTGCCCCTTTGCCCCCGGCGCGGCGGGCAATGTCGCGACCGAAGATGTCGTCTATATGCTCGAAAACAGCGGGTTCGGTACGGGACTCGATTTGCCGCGGGCCGTGGACGCGGCCGGGTGGCTGACGGGCGTGATGAATCGGCCATTGCCCGCGATGGTCAGCCGGGCGCCCGCTTTTCCCTAGGGCCGATCGACATTCAGCTCTGGCGGTCTCAAATGGGGGCCTTCCGCGCTTCCGCTGCTCACGTGCAAAAAAAGCGCGCTGCGCTCCGGATCACGGAAAACCACCATTTTCGACTCGCCAGCTTCTGAATGTCGATCGGCCCTAAAGCGTCGCGATCAGCGCCATCACCACGCCGCCGACGACGAGGAGCAGCCCCGCAATCTCGTGCCAGCGTACCGGCTCGCGCAGGTAGAAATGCGCAAAGCCGACGGTGAAGACAACCTCGACCTGGCCGACGACGCGAACCAGCGCCGCGGGTGCGGCGGCAAAACCCACATACCAGCAGGCCGAACCAAGCGCCGAAAGCAAGCCGACCTGGCTCGAATTGCGCCAGGTCCGAAACACGGCGGCGAGCGTCGCGCGGTCGCGCATGGCAACCCAGAGCAGGTGCAAGCTCGTCTGGATCGCCATCACGGCGACGAGCGTGATCAGCGCCGACCCGATGAGGTCGACGCCCTCCAGCTCGGCGGTCGCGAGTTTGACCGCTATCGCCGCGAGGGCGAACATCGCCCCCGCAGCGAGGCCGCAGAGCGCGGCGGGCTGGCCCAGAGCGCGGCAGACCTCGCCCGCCGAAACGCCGCGCCCGGCCAGCGCGAGCATGAGCACCCCCGCGACCCCGGCGACGATGCCGAACCAGGCGAGCAGGGGCAGTCGTTCGCCGAGAAAAAATGCCGTTACCAGCGCTGCCTGTACCGCCTCGGTCTTGGAAAAGGCCGTACCGACGATAAAGCCGCGGTGTCCGAATGCCATGATGAGCAGGATCGTGCCCGCCATCTGCGTGATCGCCCCGGCGACGGCGAAGCCCGCAAAGGCCTTGTCAAGGGCTGGCGCCGCATCGCCCTGCATCGCGAGCCAGATCGCCGCCAGAAAAAATGCGAAGGGCACGCCGTAGAGATAGCGAACCAGCCCTGCGCCGCTGACGCTGAGCTCGGCGCGCAGGCGTTGCTGGAGCGCGGTGCGCCATGCCTGAAACAAGCCGCCGAGCAGCGATGCAGGAAGCCAGATCGGATTCACCGCCCCGTCTCCTCTGCGCCTCGCGGCGCCGCTGTCCCGATTCGTCCCGCTTTGCGCATGGTGCCCCATGCAATAGTTTTATTACTAAGTATATGGCGGCGAGGGGGCCTGTGCGACCTGACACGCGCGTCAGCTAGACCCGCGCCACGGACCGCGGCACAAGCGGGGCGGGAGACACAATGACCGATAGCATCATCCGCGCGCCCGCAACCGACGCGGCCATATTCTGACATGGCCACGCTGGACCTTCCGCTCAGCGACGAGCAGCGGGTGCTGCTCGAAAGCGTGCAACGCTTTCTGGCCGACCATGCGCAGCCCGGCTGGCGCGAGTTGTCCGATGCGCTCGGGCTTGCCGGTCTCGCCGTGCCAGAGGCCGCCGGCGGCTTCGGCGGCGGTGCGATCGACATCGCGCTGGTGATCGCCGAACTCGGGCCGGCGCTGGCGGGCGCCGACTGGCTTTCGCACGTCGCCGCGACGATGATCCTCGGCGCCGTCGCGCCGACGCACCGGGCCTTGCCCGGCCTTGCGAGCGGCGAGCGCCGGATCGCGACGATCTGTGCCGCGTCGGCCGCGTCGATGCCGGTCTGTGACGCGGGCGCGGTGCGCGGCGGCGCGGCGCTCGTCGCGGGCGCGGCCGAAGCCGATTTGCTGCTGCTTGCCGATCCCGACGCGCTGATGCTCATCGCCGCCGACCATGACAAGGTCGAACAGCGCCATCGTATCATGCACGACGGCAGCGTGACTGCCGATTTGACGGTGGCGCTGCAACCCAATGATGCGGAGTTGCTCGCGTCGGGCGACGCCGCGGCGTGCGCGGCCGACCTGACGACCGATCTGATCCTCGCGGCGCGTTGCGCCGAGGCCGTCGGGCTGATGCAGCGGATGATCGCCGACAGCATCGACTATATGAGCCAGCGGCGGCAGTTCGGGGCACCCATCGGGCATTTTCAGGCGTTGCGCCACCGCGCCGCCGACATGCAGCTGGCGATGATGAAGGCGGCGGCGCTGACGGAGGAGGCCATTCTTGCCGTCGACCGGGCGCACGCCGACCGCGCGGCGGCAGTCAGCGCGGCGTGCATCGAAGTCGCCGATGCGGTGCGGGTCGTCGGCGAAAGTGCGGTGCAGATTCACGGCGCGATGGGATTGACCGAGGAGCTCCGCCTTGGCGGCCATTTCAAACGCGCGCTCGCCATCGTCGCGGCTTTCGGCGCGCGTGCCGGTCATCTGGCGCGTTCTGCGGCCGCCTAGGACCAATCGCCATTCAGCTCTGGCGGTCTGCAAATGGCGGCCTTCCGCGCTTCCGCTGCTCATGTGCAAAAAGCGCGCTGCGCTCCGGACCACGGAAAACCACCATTTTCGACTCGCCAGCTTCTGAATGTCGATCGGCCCTAACCCAGCAGCGTTCGTGCAATCAGGTCGCGCTGGATTTCGTTCGACCCGGCATAGATGGTCGCGGCGCGGTCGTTCAGATAGCGCGGCACGGCGACCGCCAGTTCGTCGGCCACTTGTCCGTCGGCCTCGGCCCACGCTGCCTGGCCCATGGCTTCGCAGGCAAGTGTGTCGATGCGCTGCGCTGCCTCCGTTCCGAGGATCTTGAGCGCCGAGGCATGGAGCGCCGGACTGCCGCCGACCCCGCGCATCGCCTTGAGCTCGAGCGCTTGCAGCGCCCGCAGCGCCACGGCCTCGCGGTCGAGCGCGGCGCGCAGCACAGGGTCGTGACCGCCGAACGCGCGCAGCCGTTCGAGCCGCCCGATCAGGCCCGGCGCATATTTGCCCCCGCGCTCGAAGGTCAGCAGATGTTTCGCGACCGACCAGCCGGCATTTTCGGCGCCCAGCCGGTTCGCCTGCGGCACGCGAACCTCGTCGAAAAAGACCTGGTTGAACTCATGGTCGCCCGCGAGCGTGCGGATCGGTTCGACGCTGATTCCCGGCGTCGCCATGTCGAGCAGCAGGAAGCTGATCCCTGCCTGCGGCTTGCCTTCGGTCGAGGTGCGCACCAGCGCGAACATGCGGTTCGCGAAATGCGCGTGCGTCGTCCATATCTTCGACCCGTTGAGGACATAATCGTCGCCATCAGGCACCGCGCGCAATTGCAGCGCGGCAAGGTCGGACCCCGCGCCGGGCTCCGAAAAGCCCTGGCACCAATAATCCTCGCCCGACAGGATGCGCGGCAGATAATGGGCGCGCTGTTCGGCGCTGCCATAATGCATGATCACCGGCGCGACCATTTTGAGCCCCATCGGCGCGAGGTTCGGCGCACCCGCGCGCGCGCATTCGGCCGCAAAGATATAGCGCTCGATCTCGGTCCACCCCGGACCGCCGAACTCGGCGGGCCAGTCGGGCGCGGCCCAGCCCTTGCGATGCAGGATGCGTTGCCAGGGCAGCGAGATGGCGGGGTCGATGAAGACGCTCGTTGCGCGCGCCGCGCCGTGGCGGATGTCTTCGGGCAGGTTCGCGCGCAGAAAGGCGCGAACCTCGTCGCGAAAGGCCAGCAGCGCGGGGTCGTTCAACATGTCCATGCGCCCGGATTAGGACGTCCTGCCGCGCGCCGCAAAGCTGGCACCCGCGTCAGGCTGCGCGCGCGCCGACATAGCCGAGCCCCGCGGCGATCTGGATCGACTGCGCGCGCCCGGTGGCGCCCAGCTTGCCGGCGGCGTTGCGAAGGTGAAAGCGCACCGTCGACACCGACAGCGACAGGATGATACCGATCTCCGCGTCGGTCTTGCCTGCGGCGGCCCAGCGCAGACACTGGACCTCGCGCCGGGTCAGCGTCTGCGGCACCATGGCGTTGCGCGGGCGGCCGCGCGCTTCATTATGCGTGGCGACCAGGCGCAGCGCGAGCATGTGCAGCCGCGCGGCATGTTCATCGAACAGCGCCTCGACCCCCACCGGCTCGCGCGAGCACCAGAAGACCGCCCCCACCAGCCCGCGCGGCAGGTGAACGGGCGCGATGATCGCTTCGCCGAAATTGGGGGTGTTCCTGGCCTGCGAACAATCGACCGCGTCGAGCAGCGCGGTCGGCCGCCAGGTGCCGAGGCGCCCGTCGCTGTAATAAAAGGGCTCGGCAATCAACCGCGCCGCGGTCAGGAAAGCGACGTGCAGCGCCAGCTTGCGGTCGCGCCAATAGGCATAGTCGGGGTCGATCCATCGAAAGCTGGTCTCGGCATAGGGACGCCCCTCGACATCGCTCATCGGTTCGGGGTCGCCGAGGTTGGCTTGCGCCGCGACATGGGGGAGGCCGAGCATATCGCCCGCTGCTTGCACCGCGGCGATCAGCTGCGGCATGTCCGCCCAGCATTCGGCCCTGCGATCGGTCACGCGTTCCGTCCTCCGCGCTTCATGGACAGCGGTTGAAACCCGCTCCGCGCACTGCGCGTCCCGGCATCGCGCCGCTATGTTCGCCGTCCTTCAGCACCTGTTTGCCGTTCACGAACACATCGCGCACGCCCACCGAATATCGGTGCGGCGCCTCGAAGGTCGAACGGTCGGCGATCGTCGCGGGATCGAACACCACGACATCGGCATAATAGCCGGGCTTCAGCGCGCCGCGATCCGTGATGCCCAAATTGGTCGCGGGCAGGGTGGTGAGCCGATACACCGCCTGTTCGAGCGGGATCAGCTTTTCGTCGCGGACATAGCGGCCGAGCAGCCGCGCGAAATTGCCATAGGTGCGCGGGTGCGCGCCCGATTTCAGGAACACGCCCTCGGTCGCCTGCGACGCCGCATCGGAGCCGAAGCTCATCCACGGCAGCTGGATCTGTTTGCGGACATTATCCTCGGACATCAGGAAATAGACGGTGCCGACGCGCGAGCCATCCTCGATGACGAGGTCCATCGCGGTCTCCTCCGGCGACTTGCCGCGCATCGCGGCGACCTCGGCGAGCGTCTTGCCGGTGAGCGGCTTCAATGCCTCGCTCTTGAACCCCGACAGGATCATTTTGTCGGCGCCCGCGCCGAAATAGAGATTTTCCCAGTCGCCGCCGGGCTTCTTCATTTCCTCGGCAACGCGCGCGCGGATCGCGGGGTCTTTCAACCGCTCGATCCACGCCTCGAGCCCGCCCGCCTGCACCCAGGTCGGCATTGCGGCGTCGAGCCCGGTCGCACCGGCGGTATAGGTATACATGTCGGTCGTGATGCGCAGTCCTTCGGCGCGCGCATCCTCGATCTTCTTCACGATGGTATCGAGCTTGCCCCAGTTGCTGCGCCCCGCCATCTTGAGGTGATAGATTTCCGCGGGCGCGCCCGATCGGCGCGATATGTCGATCAGCTCGTCGACCGCCTCCTCGATCCGGTCGCCCTCGGATCGCATATGGCTGATATACATGCCGCCGCACTTCGCCGCCTCGCTGGTCAGCGCGACCAGCTCGTCGGTTTCGGCATAGGAGCCGGGCGCATAGATGAGCGAGCTGCCGACGCCCATCGCGCCTTCGTTCATCGCCTGCCGCACCAGCGCGCGCATCCGGCCCAGCTGCTCGGGCGTCGGGTCGATATCGCCTTCGCCCAGTTCGTGCACGCGCACCGTCGCCGCGCCGACGAAGCTCGCGATATTGGTCGAAATGCCGCGCTTTTCGAGCCAGTCGAAATAGTCACCGAGGCTCGTCCATTCGATCGCATATTGGATGTCGCCCTGCCGCGCCCTTTCCTGCGCCTTCATCGCCGCGTTCAGGGGCCCCATCGACCAGCCTTCGCCCATCACCTCCAGCGTCACGCCCTGCCGGATGTTGCTCTGGCTTTTGGGATCGGCGATCAGCGATTCGGTGGCCCAGCTCAGCATGTTGATGAAGCCCGGCGCCACCGCCATTCCCTTCGCCGACATTTCGCTTTTGGCCGAGCCCGCAACCCGGCCCACCGCCACGATGCGATCATCCCTGATCGCCACATCGCCGACGACGGGCGGCCCGCCCGACCCGTCGTAGATCGTCCCGCCGCGAATGATCACGTCATAGGCGGGCGTTTCGGCCGCGATCGGCGCCGCGAGCAGCATCGAACCGCTCAGCAGCAGGGCCGGGGTGAAGCGCCGCGGGCTGGTCATGGTCTCTCCGTCGGTTGGCGAGGCGCTGCCGCGAGCACGAGCCGCCCGGCCGTCAACCCCTCCATTTCCTGTTTGACAATTGCCCGATCGGGATCATCAAGTTGCATCGGCTTCCCTCTCGCTGACCCATTGGTAAGAGGGCGCCGGGCCTTTCGCAAGGCCGGGCCGCGCGCGCCGACAAAGGGGGATCGACCCATTTCATCCTTGATGCCCCGATCATAGCGATTGGCATGGCCACACCCGCCGGTTCGTGGAGAATGATGTTGAAACCTGTCTCGATCCTGCTGGCCGCGGCCACCCTTGCCGCCTGTTCAACCGGCGACGACAAGCCAAAGCCGTCCGAAGCACCGCTGCACAGCCGGATGCTCGTGCTCGACACCCATCTCGACACGCCGCTTCATTTCGAGCGCGCGGGGTGGAGCTTTGCCGATCGTCACACGTTGGCCGATGATATGGTCCAGCTCGATATTCCGCGGATGAAGGACGGCCATCTCGATGGCGGCTTCTTCGTCATCTATACCGAGCAGGGGCCGCTGACGGCAAAGGGCTATGCCGACGCGCTCGCCTTTGCGCGGGGAAGGTCGGACCTGATCGACAGGACCATCGCGAAATATCCCGACGCGATTGCCCCCGCGCGCACCGCGGCGGACGCCGAGCGGCTGACGCGCGCGGGCAAGCTGGTCGCCTTCAAGTCGATGGAAAACAGCTATCCGCTCGGCGAGGATCTGGCGCTGCTCGAGGAGTTTTACCGCAAGGGCGTGCGGATGGCGGGGCCGGTGCATTCGCGAACAAACCAGCTTGCCGACAGTGCGACCGGCGAGGCCCGCTGGAAGGGGCTGAGCCCGCTTGGCAAGCAATGGGTGGCCGAAATGAACCGCCTCGGCATCGTCATCGACGCGAGCCATTCATCCGATGCCGCATTCGATCAGCTGCTGGAGCTGTCGAAATATCCGATCATCCTCTCGCACTCCAGCCTGCGCTCGGCCTATGACCATCCGCGCAACCTCGACGACGCGCGGCTGAAGGCGCTTGCGGCGAAGGGCGGGGCGATGTGCATTTCGACGGTCTTCCTGTCCGAAATGAACATGACCCCGGCGCGCGGCGAGCTGTTCGGGCAATATGAGCGGATCGGCACCATGACGCGCGCCGAGCAGGCCGAGCTCCACCGGAAATGGCGCGAACTCGACAAGCGCGAGCCCTTATGGGCGGCGGATTTCGAGGATTATATGAAGATGGTGCTGCGCGCGATCGAGGTGGCTGGCCCCGATCATATCTGCTTCGGCGCCGACTGGGACGGCGGCGGCGGGCTGAAAGGCATCGAGGACATAACCGCGCTGCCCAAGGTCACGGCCAGGCTGAAGGCGGCGGGCCATTCTGACGCCGACATCGAAAAAATGTGGAGCGGCAACGTGCTGCGTATCCTCGCGGCGCAGGGGAAATAGCGCGAGCCGGATTGACGCCCGCCCCATATTCCATCGTCATCCCGGCGAAGGCCGGGATCTCACCTTACTCTGCCTGACGCACCGGCGAGATCCCGGCCTTCGCCGGGATGACGACCTTGCTGGTTGTCCCCTTGCCGCGCTCAGCCGCGGAACCGTTTCGGGTCGATCCCCAGCTTGGCCATCTTGTCGTACAGCGTCTTTCGCGGCACGCCGAGCTGCGCCATCGTTTCGGCGATATTGCCGCGTGTCTGGGCAAGCGTGTCCTCGATGATCGTCGCCTCGAACCGGCGCAGCCGCTCGGCGAGCGGCGCGGCGGCGGGCATCGCCGAACGCGCGGGGTCGGACGGCAGGTCGAGCACGACGCTATAGGCAAAGTTCTTGAGCTCGCGGACGTTGCCCGGCCAGTCATGTTCGACCAGATGCCGCCGCGTGGCGTCGTCGATCCGGAACCCCGGCAGGCCCATTTTGGAGGCCGCTTCATCGAGGAAGAAGGCAAAGGTCTGCGGAATGTCCGACCGCCGCTCGCGCAGCGGCGGGATACGCAGCTTGACGACGTGCAGCCGGTAATAAAGATCCTCGCGAAAGTCGCCGCCGCGCACCGCGTCCATCAGGTCGGTCTTGGTTGCCGCGACGACGCGCAGGTCGACGGGCTCGGGCGCGCTGGCGCCGAGCGGTTGCACCTCGCGCTCCTCGATCACACGCAGCAGCTTCGCCTGCACCGCGGGGTGCATCGTGTCGATCTCGTCGAGGAACAAAGTCCCGCGATGCGCGCTGCGGATACGCCCCGCTTGCCCCAGCTTGCCGGTCGCGCGGTCGGTCAGGTCGCTGCCGAACAGTTCGGCTTCGGCCAGGTCGTGCGGCAGTGCGGCGCAATTGACCGCGACGAGCGACGCCGCGCTCCGCCGGCTCTGGCGGTGGAGCATGTGCGCCACCAGCTCCTTGCCCGTTCCCGTCTCGCCCTCGATCAGCACGTCGATGTCGGCCTGTGCCAGCTGCGCGATCGTCTCGCGCAAACGAACCATCGCGGGGCTGTCGCCGATCAAAGGACTGTCGATGGCCGCCGCCGCGGCGGTCAGCCGCCGGTTGTCGAGGATCAGCGCGCGGTGCGCGAGCGCGCGGCGCACGACGCCGACCAGATGGTCTGCCGCAAAAGGCTTGGCGAGGAAGTCGAAGGCGCCGTCGTGCAGTGCGCGCACCGCCATCGTCACATCGGCGTGGCCGGTTATCAGCACCACGGGAATGTCGGCGTCGATGGCGTGGATCGCGGCGCGCAGCTCCAGCCCGTCCATGCCCGGCATTCTGATGTCGGTGACGACGATCCCCGCGAAATCGGCGGCGATGCGCGGCAGCACGCTCTGTGCATCGGCAAAGGTTTCGACCGCCAGGCCTGCCAGGTCGAGCGTCTGCGCATTGGCTTCGCGCAGCGTCGCATCGTCGTCGACGAAGAGGATCGACTGCTCGGTGGTGAAAAAACTCATGCCGACCTCAGCGTCAGGCGGAACCCCGCACCGCCCAATGGCGAGGGGATGAGCGTCAGCGTGCCGCCGAACGCCTTCACAATGTCGCTGGCGATCGCGAGCCCCAGCCCCAGGCCATCGGGGCGGCCGGTGACGAAGGGGGTGAACAGCTGCGGCCTGATGTCGGCGGGTACGCCGGGGCCGTTGTCGCAAATGTCGATGATCACCGGGTCGCTGCCATGCGCGGTCAGGCTGATGCGGGCATCCTCGACGCCGCGCACCGCATCGGCGGCATTCTGCAACAGGTTGACCAGGATTTGCTCCAGCCGGACGCGGTCGGCGTGGACGCTCGCCGCGGGGTTCTCGATGTCGATGGCGAGCGCGATGCCCTGCGCGCGCAGCCGGTCGCCGATCAGCAGCAGCGTGCCGTCGATGGCGGACTGCAACGCGACCGGCCCCAGCGGCGCGGGCGCACGGCGCGCGAAATTGCGCAATTCGCCGGTGATCGCGCCGACGCGCGCGGTCAGCGCGACGATATGGTCCAGATTGGCGCGCGCCTTGTCGTCCTCTGCCCGGCTCAGATAGGCGAGGGCGTTTTCGGCAAAACTGCGGATCGCCGCGACCGGCTGGTTGATCTCGTGCGCCACCCCCGCGGTGATCTGTCCGATCGAACCGAGGCGGCTGGCCTGCGCCAGCTCCTCGCGCGCGGCGCGATAGCGGCGGTCGGTTTCGGCCTGCCGCTCGGACGCCTGCCGCAGCTCGTCGTTCGCATCGCGGAGATCGCGCGTGCGCGCGGCCACTTCGCGTTCGAGCGCCTCATGCGCCGCCTGCCGCAGCGCCTGCCGTTCGACGAGGCGGAGCAGGGTGACGATCGCAGCGCCGACAAGGATGAGAAGGATCAGGAAGATCACGCGCGCGGTCGCATCGGCACTCGCGCGCGCGGGTTCGGCGGGCTGGAGCAGACGCAGCGTGCTGCCGGGCAGCGACACGCGCTCCGCCACCTGAAAATAGGAGCGATCGCCGATGCGGAGGAGGTCGCCGCTGCGGCGGAGGGGCAGCGGGTCGAGCGGCGCGTCGCCATAGCTGCGCGTCGCGCGCAGCCGCTGGCGGTCGGCCGCCGACAGGGGCGCGAAGGCGCGAAAGCGCCAGCGCGGCACGCTGCTCATCACGACGATGCCCGCGGCGTCGGTGACGAGCGTTGTCGCAGCCGAATCGGCCCAGCGGGTTTCCAGCTTGTCGAACTCGACCTTGAGCACGATGACGCCGAGCGCCCGTTCGCCCGCATTGACGCGCCGTGCAAGGTAGAGGCCGGGACGCCCGCTCACCGTTCCCAGAGCGAACAATTCGGCCTCGCCGCGCTGCATCGCGCCCCGAAAATAAGGGCGGAAGCGGTAATTTTCGCCGACGAAGCTGGTCGGCGACTGCCAGTTGCTCGCCGCGATCGTCGTGCCGTCGGCATCGAGCACATAGATCACCGCCGCATCGGTGCGCGCCGCCAGCTGTTCGAGCTCACGGTTCAGGCGGCGCGACGCCGCATCGCTCTTGTCGGCGAGCGCGGCGCGCACATCGGGAAATTCGGTGAGCACGCGCGGCAGCAGGCGGAACTTCTGCAATTCGCTTTCGAGCAGGCTCGCGTGCGCGCGGGCATTCTGTTGCGCTTCCACGGCCGTCTGCGCTCCGGCGCGGTCGGCGGCCCAGTGGGCGAGGCCGAACCCCGCGAGCAGCAGGATCGCCAGCCCCGTGGCGACCGCAATCAGCAACCGGCGGCGGCCGGTGGAGGGAGCGATGATGGGCGAATCGCGCGACTCGGTCATGTGCGGATTATTGCACAACAAGGGATTTTAGTATGTGGCATTTCGCACAAATCGCGTGGACGTGCCGATCCTGCCCGATATTTAATATATGAAATACATCGTCTTATCTGGATTTCGTCGCCCGTTTGACCGCCGATCCACCGGCTCCCTAAACTTGCCCAAAGACCAGTGAACGGCCGCAGGTCGCGCCGCCGCGGCGCACAACAAGGGGAGAGGCTGGTGGCAGCCAACGTCAATGTGATGGCAGCGCCGACCCCTGCCCGGCCGCGCGCCTGGTGGTCGCATCTGTATGTGCAGGTGCTCGCCGCGATCGTTGCGGGTGTGCTGCTCGGCCATTTCTGGCCCGCGGTCGGCACCGAACTCAAGCCGCTCGGCGACGGCTTCATCAAGCTGGTGAAGATGATCATCGCGCCGGTCATCTTCCTGACCGTCGCAACCGGCATCGCCTCGATCGGCGGCGAGACGAAAGCGCTCGGCCGCGTCGTCGGCAAGACCTTTGCCTATTTCCTCTTTTTCTCGACGCTCGCGCTGATCGTCGGGCTGGTGGTCGCCAATGTGGTGCAGCCCGGCGCGGGGATGAATATCGACCCCGCGACGCTCGACGCGGGCGCGGTCGCGCAATATCAGGCGAAGGCGCATGAGGCGACGCTGACCGCCTTCCTGCTCGACATCATTCCGGTCACCTTCGTCTCGGCGCTGACCGAAGGGTCGATATTGCAGGCGCTGTTCGTCGCGATCCTGTTCGGGCTTGCGCTGTCGCACGCGGGCGAGCCGGGGCGGCAGGTGCTGACCCTGCTCGAAACGGTTTCGACGGTGTTTTTCGGCCTCGTCGCGATGCTGATGAAGTTCGCGCCGATCGGCGCGTTCGGCGCGATGGCCTTCACCATCGGCAAATATGGCGTCGAATCGCTTGCCAATCTCGGCCTGCTGATCGCGACCTTCTATCTGACCTCGCTCTTTTTCGTGATCGTGATCCTCGGCGCGGTCGCGCATTTCTCGGGCTTTTCGATCTTTCGCCTGATCGCCTATCTCAAGGCCGAACTGCTGCTCGTGCTCGGCACCTCCTCGTCCGAAGCCGCCTTGCCCAGCCTCATCGAAAAGCTCGAGCGCGCAGGCTGCGCCAAGCCGATCGTCGGCCTCGTCGTGCCGACGGGCTACAGCTTCAACCTCGACGGCACCAACATCTACATGACGCTCGCGGCGGCGTTCATCGCGCAGGCGGTTGGCGTCGACCTCAGCCTCGGCGACCAGATCGCACTGCTGCTCGTCGCGATGGTCAGCTCGAAGGGCGCGGCGGGGGTCACCGGCGCGGGGTTCATCACGCTCGCGGCGACGCTGTCGATCGTGCCGTCGGTGCCCGTTGCGGGGCTCGCGCTGATCCTCGGTATCGACCGCTTCATGAGCGAGTGCCGCGCGCTCACCAATTTCATCGGCAACGCGCTCGCGGCGATCGTCGTGGCGGGCTGGGAAAAGGGGCTCGACCGCGACGCGCTCGCCCGCGCGCTCGCTGGCGATCCCGCGCCACTGGCCGCAGTGCCGATCGAAACCGACACCGACTGACCGGACAAATAAAGAAGGATGGGGGATGATATGATCAAGACCATAAAGAGCCGCTGGGTGCGCCAGAGCAGCCGGATCGCGCTGATCGTCGCGGCCGGAATGACGGCGACGATGGTGCAGGCGCAGGACGCCGCGCCGCAGGACGAAACTGCTCGGGCTGCCGCCGACGAGGAAATCGTCGTGACCGGATCGAACATCAAGGGGGCCTCGGACAGCGGCGCGATCGCGGTCACGACGCTCGGCAAGGAGGAGATCGACAGCTTCGGCGCCAGCTCGACCGGCGAGATCATGGAATATATCGCGCAGGCGGGTTCGGCCGAAATCAACGGCGCCGCCGATGGCCCGAACGATGCGCGCGGCGACGTCGCGACGGTCAATCTGCGCGGGCTTGGCACCGGCAATACGCTGATCCTGCTCAACGGCCGCCGTATCGCGGCGCACGCCGCGAACCAGGACATCGGATCGACCCCGCGCCAGATCGTCAACGTCAACGCCTTTCCGGCGACGGGCATCGACCGGGTCGAGGTGCTGCGCGATGGCGCGTCGGCGCTCTACGGATCGGACGCGACGGCGGGGGTGGTGAACACGATCCTCGACGCGGACTTCAACCGCAATGTGCTGAACTTTGAATATAGCAGGCTTGAGGGGACGAAATCCGACGAGATCAGCATTGATGGCGGCTTTGGCGTCGAGTTCAACAAGGGGCGCACGCGCCTGATGGTCTCGGGCAGCTATTATGATCGCAATGGCCTCTTCTCCAGCGAACTGGGGCCGCAATTCAACTCGGTCGACAAGCGCGCTTTTCTCGGTGACTCGCCCTTTGCGACCGAGACGGTCGATTTTCGCAACACCTCGACCTCGTCACCCTTTGGCCAGTTTCAGGTCGGGTCGGTCAATGCCGACGGCGTCTTCGTCGGTCGGCGCGTTCGCCAGGGCACGACGGCGCTCACCAGTTCGAGCGGCGTTTTTCACATCCAGCCGTGCGGTTTCCCCGGAACCCGCGCCGAACTCGGCACGGGCAGCGAGGGCTGCATGGGGCTCGACGATGGTTCGCTCGACACGGCATTGCGCTATGATTTCGGGGCGAACCAGCCGAACAATTCGCTGAACGAGGGCGTCGATATCGCCAACGATCCGGTGACGGCCAAGGGACGTCAGCTGATTTCGTCGGCCAAGCGCTATAACGCTTTCGCCAATCTGGAGCATGAGTTCGAGGGCGGCGTCGAACTCTTCGCCGAGGCGCTTTATTACCGCGCGACCACCAGTTCGAACCGCGCGGCGCAGCCCGTCGACAGCGGGCTCGCCTTTCTGATCGTCCCGGCGAGCAATTACTGGAATCCCTTCGGCGCGGTCGGCAGCCCAAACCGCTTGCCCGGCCTCAATAGCAGCGATGTGCCCGCCGAAGGGCGCGACATCCTGCTCGTCAACTGGCGCCCGACCGACCTTGGCCCGCGCTTTATCGACACGCAGACCGAAACCTATCGCCTGCTCGCCGGGCTGCGCGGCCAGTTCGGCGATTGGGACTGGGAAGGCGCGGTGGCGATGAGCGGCAACCGCACCGAAGACACCGAAAGCAATCGCCTGTCGAAGACTTTGCTCGCGGCCGAGCTGGCGAAAGCGACCCCCGACGCGATCAACCCCTTCGGCGGCCCCAACGCCAACACGAAGGAGCAGTGGGACCGGGTGCGGATTTCCAATACCAACGTCGGCACGACCGAATTGATGACCGCCGATTTCCGCATATCGAACAACGCCGCCTTCGACCTGATCGACGGTCCCGTCGGGCTCGCTTTCGGGGCCGAGTGGCGGCATGATTATTATGAAGAGGATCGCGACCCGCGGCTCGACGGGACGATCATCTTCGATGAATCGAACGTTTCCGGCGTGTCCGACGTTGTGGGGGTCAGCCCGACGCGCGACTCCAGCGCGGGCCGCGACGTTTTTTCGGCCTTTGGCGAGGCGCTGATCCCGCTGCACCGCGGCGAGGGGAGGTTCATCAACGATTTGACGCTGCAACTCGCGGTGCGCGGCGAGTATTTCGATGACATCAAGGACGGGGCGGTGAAGCCCAAGGTCGCGCTGTCATGGTTCCCGGTCGCGGCGTTCAACCTGCGCGCCGCCTATTCGCAGGGCTTTCGCGTTCCCAATCTGGTCCAGCTCAACCGCGGCGACATTTCGCGGCTGAACCTCGGCACCGAGGATTATTACCGCCGAGACGTGACGGGCGATCCGGTATCGACCGGCGACGCCTATCTGGCGTCGGTCCGCCAGTCGAACCCTGACCTCAAGAATGAAGACACCGAAACCTTTGTCGTCGGCGCGACGCTCGATCTCACCAAAGCTTTTGAAAGCAACGTCTTCCGGCGCTTTGTGATCAATGTCGATTATTGGCGCTTCGAGCAGACGGGCGTGATCGGCGCCTTTGGCGATCAGGAAGCGCTCGCGCTCGACTTCCTGCTGCGCCAGCAGGGTTCGAGCAATCCCAACGTCGTCCGCGCGCCGGTGACCGCCGCCGATCAGGCCGCCTTCGACGCCTATAATGCCGCCAATCCCGATGCGCCGCGGCAGGCGGCGGGGCAGGTCCAGTTCATTTTCGATCCCTATATCAACCTTGACCGCCAGGTTGCGGACGGTTTCGATTTCGGCCTGTCGACCAGCATCGACGCGGGGTCGGCGGGCACCTTCCGCTTCGGGGTGGAGGCGACCTATCTCAACAAGCTCGATGTGGTGCGCAACGACCTGCTCGCCGCGCTCGCCCAGAACCCCGCCTTCGCGGGCGACTTTGCCGAATTGCAGGTCGATCGCGTCAAGCTCGACGGCAATCCGCGCTGGCGCGGCACCGCGACCTTCGGCTGGCGGCTGGACGATTTCAGCTTGGGCGGATCGGTGCGCTATGTGTCCGACATGATCGACACCAGCGCCGACATCACCGTCGATGGCGAAACCGTCTACTGGAAGGTCAAGGAGGATTGGCGCGTCAACCTCTATGGCGAATATCGCTTCCGGCTCGGCGACCGCCGCGACGTGCGCCTGCGCCTTGGCGTCAACAACGTCTTCGACAGCGCGCCGCCGCTCGTCGACGAAAGCTATGGCTATTACCCCGAATATCATTCGGTTAAACCGCGCGAGTTCTACGTCCAGCTTCGGGGCAGCTTTTAATGCGATATAGCGAACGAACGGCTTCGGGGCTTCGATCCACTGGACCCCTGAAGGCCATGTGGGGCGCGGTGCTGCTCGCGCTGGCGGGGTGCGCGCCCGGCCAGGCGGTCGCCAGCACCGCCCCGCATGGTGATGCCGCGGCGGCGCGGAGCGAACCCAGGGCCGCGCCGCGAACGATTCTGTTCATCGGCAACAGCTTTACGCAGGGCGCGCATTCGGCGGCGCGCAACTGGCGCGCGGGATCGGTCACCGACCTTAATAACGCCGGCTATGGCGGCGTTCCGGCGCTGTTCAAGCTGTTCACCGAGCAGGCGGGGCTCGACTATCGGGTCAGCCTCGAGACGCAGGGCGGCAAGTCGCTGGGCTTTCATTATGACGAGCGGCGCCAGCGGTTCGACCGCGCGTGGGACGTCGTCGTGCTGCAGGAGTTCAGCACGCTCGACCGCGACCGGCCCGGCGATCCCGGCAATTATTTGCGCGATGTCGATCGGCTTGCCAGGCTGTTCAAGGCGCGCAATCCTGCGGTCGACATCCGCCTGATGGCCAGCTGGACGCGCGCCGACCAGACCTATACGCCCAAGGGACATTGGTATGGCAAGCCGGTGACCGCGATGGCCGACGATCTGCGCGCCGCCGCCGACAAGGTGCGCGCATCCAACCCCGCGATTGCCGGCATCCTGCCGGTCGGACAGGCGTGGAACCGCGCGATGATGGAGGGGGTGGCCGATCCCAACCCCTATGACGGCATCGGCTATGGCCAGCTCGACCTGTGGGCCTATGACCATTATCACGCCAGCGTCGCGGGCTATTATCTCTCGGCGCTGGTGACCTTTGGCGCGGTCACCGGCCGCGATCCGACGACGCTGGGACCGGATGAGAAGGGAGCGGACGAGCTTGGCCTTTCCAATGCGCAGGCGGCGGCGTTGCAGCGCGTCGCGCGCGATACGCTGCGCAGCGCGGGCAGCTGAGACGGCGCGACAAGCCATTTGCCTATGCTGTGTTGGGGCTGTAATACGGCCCCAAGCATGACCTGGTTCCGCAAACCCGAAGGCGCCGACCCCACCCTTGCGATGACGGGTGGTGGGCCGTTCGCCGACGTTCCGCCGTCATCGCCGCTGTCGCTGACCCCGCCGCTTCCCGAATCCAGGCGGCGTAAATGGGCGCGCCGGATCGCGCGCGGATTTTCGGTTCTGTGCGTGATTTTCATCCTGCTCGTCGGCTGGCTTGCGCTCACCGCGCCGCTGTCGAAATCGCTCGAACCGATCGCGCCGCCGCAGATTACCCTGCTCGCGTCCGACGGGACGCCGATCGCGCGGTCGGGGGCGATCGTCGATCGGCCGGTCAGGGCGCGCGACCTGCCCGACCATGTCACCGGCGCCTTCCTCGCGATCGAGGACCGGCGCTTTTATTCGCACTGGGGCATCGACCCGCGCAGCGTCGCGCGCGCCGTGTGGAGCAACATGACGGGCGGTCCGACGCAGGGCGGCAGCACGATCACCCAGCAGCTCGCCAAGTTCACTTTCCTGACGCCGAAGCGCACGCTGGGACGCAAGGCGCGCGAGGCGCTGATCGCCTTCTGGCTGGAGGCGTGGCTGACGAAGGACGAAATCCTCGAACGCTATCTGTCGAACGCCTATTTCGGCGACAACACCTATGGGCTGCGCGCGGCGTCGCTCCATTATTTCTACCGCCAGCCCGAAAATCTGACCCCGGCGCAGGCGGCGATGCTCGCGGGGCTGGTGCAGGCGCCCTCGCGCCTCGCCCCGACGCGCAATCCCGGCCTCGCCGAAAAGCGCATGAAGCTGGTGCTGAACGCGATGGTCGCGACGGGCCGGATGACCGAGCGCGAGGCGCGCGCGATCCGCACCCCGCGCATCGACGTGCGCACGCGCAATACGCTGCCCACGGGCACCTATTTCGCCGACTGGGCGCTGCCCGAGGCGCGCAAATTGAGCGACGTCGGCTATTCGCGCCAGACGATCGCGACGACGCTCGATGCGCGGCTTCAGGCGATCGCGCGGCGCGTCACCAGCCGCGCGGGGCTGGGCAAGGCGCAGGTCGCGCTCGTCGCGATGCGCCCGAATGGCGAGGTCGTCGCGATGATCGGCGGCAAGGATTATGCCGCCTCGCCCTTCAACCGCGCGACGCAGGCGCGGCGCCAGCCAGGATCGACCTTCAAGCTGTTCGTTTATCTTGCCGCGCTGCGCGCCGGGTGGGAACCGGGTGACATGATCGACAACCGCGCGATCGAAACGGGCGCCTATCGCCCCAAAAATGCGGGCGGCGCCTATTCGCGGCAGATCAGCCTCGAAGACGCCTTTGCGTCGTCCAGCAACGTTGCCGCCGTGCGCCTGTTCAGCGAAGTTGGCAGCGACAAGGTGATCGACATGGCGCGCGACCTGGGCGTCACCGCGCCGCTGGCCGAGGGTGATCCCAGCCTTGCGCTCGGAACGTCGAGCATGACCTTGCTCGAACTCACCGCCGCCTATGCCGCGGTTGCGGCGAACAGCTATCCGGTCGAACCGCACGCCTTCAAGGCCGAGGAAAAGGGCTGGCTCGAAAATCTCGTCTGGGGGCCGTCGCGCTTCGGGTCGCGTGTGCACAAGGATATGGAAAAGATGCTGCGTGCCGCGGTCAATCGGGGAACGGGCCGCGCGGCGCGGCTGCCGCAGCCCAATTTCGGCAAGACGGGCACCAGTCAGGACAATCGCGACGCGCTGTTCGTCGGCTATGCGGGCGGCCTCGTCGTTGGCATCTGGATCGGCAATGATGACAACAGCCCGCTTCAGGGGATCTCGGGCGGCGGCCTGCCCGCGCGCATGTGGCGCGATTTCATGATCCAGGCGGCGGGGCAAAAGGCGTCGCCGCGGCCGCGCCCCGTCGATCCGACCGGGCCCGTCGAGCCGCAGGACAGTCCGGTGATTCCTGACGTTGGCGACATTCCCATCGCCGACGGCACGCGCATCGGCATCCGGGACGGCGACGCCGTGATCTCGACGGAGATCAATGGCAGCCGCATCGACCTTCGCGTCCCGATCGAGGACCGCCAGCCCGAACCGATCGGACCCGATACCGGGGCGCCGCCGGGCAATTGATTCCATTCATTCCGTCGTCCCGGCCTGCGCCGGAATGACGAGCTGGAGAGAGGCGGCCGGGTCTAATCGTTGGCGTCGGCCAGGAGTTCGAACGACGCTTCGCCAACCCCCCGACCATTGACGATCAACTCGACCCTGTGCCGCCCCGGATGATGGCGGCGCGTGGTGAAGTCGCGAATCGTCTGCGAGATCGACAGCGTGGCGATGTCGCGGCCCGCCAGCGTGAAGCTCTTGAGCTTGAACACCTTGGCCGCGCTCTTGCCACCGGGGCGCGCGTAACGGATGCGGTAATCGACCACCAGCGGCTGAGCGTCGGGTGACTCGGACGCCAGCTCGACGGCGATGGCAATCCGCTCGCCAAGGCGCACCGACGCGGGTTCGACAATAAAGCGGCGCACCGTCACCGCTGCCCCGTGCCCGACGCCGATCAGCGCAAGCGCGGCGGGGTCGCCTTTCTTGATCAGCGTGCGCAGCGCGTGGCGGACGATCCATGCGGTGCGCTCGTCCTCCTGCGGCCAGGCGGCGAGACGGCCGAGCAGCCAGTCGGGCCGATCCTTGGCAATGTCGTTGAGATGATTCGCGACCGATTTGCGGACATAGATGGCAGGGTCAGCCCTCAGCGCCTCAAGGATCGGCGCGGCGCGTGTAGGATCGGCCTTCAGCGCGGACACCCGCGCCGCCCAGGGCAGGCGCGGCCGCGCGCCTTCGCTCGCGAGCCGCCGGACATGCTCGTCGGCGCTCGCGGTCCAGCGCTCCATCGTCGCCAGCGCGCGGTCGGGATCGGCGGCGAGGAACGGACGGATCGCGAACTCGGCCGAACCGAAGCGCGTGAGGTCGGCGAGCGCCGCCATCGAGCGGTCGAAATCGTCGAGGCCATGGCGCGCCACGACTTCGGTGATCGCGATCGCCTGAAAAGCGTGCGTCAATCGCGGCGCCATGGCGCGCAACGTATCGAGTGTAGCGCCATAGTCATCGGGCAGTGCATGGTGCAGCGCATCGGCGATATGGCGCACGCGCTCCATGATCGACAGCGCGTCGAGGCCGTCCGACGCGGCGCGCACGAACATCGGCCGGTCGAAGTGCGGTGTGGCCGCCGCCCCGGCGTCGGCGATCGTCGCGATCGCTTGAGGGCCGAGCAGATTTTTGAGCAGCAGCGTCTCGCCGCTCACCGCGCCGCGCCTCCTGCGCGCTCGACCAGCCCGCCGCCGAGCGCGACATAGAGGGTGACGAGATTGTCGACCTGCGCGCGGCGGAGCTCGATCAGCGTCTGTTCGGACGCGAACAGATTGCGCTCGGCGTCGAGCACTTCGAGATAGGTCGAAACGCCCTCCCGGTACCGCTTGCGCGCGAGGTCGGCGATCTGCCGCGTGGCGAGCGTGCCGCGCTCCTGCGCCGCGACCTGTTCGGCGAGATAGCGGCGGCCCGCGAGCGCGTCGGCCACTTCGCGAAAGGCGCCCTGCACGGTGCGTTCATAGGTGGCGACGGCGATGTCCTCGCGCGCCTCGGCGACGGTCAGATTGCCTTGCCGCCGTCCGAAATCGAAGATCGGCAGGCTGATCGACGGGCCGAAGCTCCACGTCATCCCATCGTCGCCGAACAGGTCGTCGAGCGCGCCCGAGGCAAAGCCGAAGCTGCCGGTGAGCGAGATCGACGGGAAAAAGGCGGCGCGCGCCGCGCCGACATTGGCGCGGGCGGCGCGCAGCCGTTCTTCGGCCGCGACGATGTCGGGGCGGGCGACGAGCAGGTCGGAGGGCAGTCCTGCGGTCAGCGCGGGCGACCCGGCCTGCGCGACAAGCGGGAGCGGCGCGGGCAGGGGCCCCGCGACCGGACCGCCGGTCAGCACGGCGAGAAAATTGTCGGCCTGCGCCTTGCCGAGTTTCAGACTGGCGAGCTGCGTCTCCGCCTGCGTCAGCAGCGTCTCCGACTGGCGATAGTCCAGCGCCGAGGTGACCCCGGCGTCGAGGCGGCGCCTGGCGATGCGCAGCCCTTCCTTGCGGCTCGTCACCGTCGCTTCCGCCAGCTCGATCTGCTCCTCGGCGCCGCGCGAGGCGAAATAGGTCGAGGCAACGTCGCGCACGAGCGCAAGGCGAAAGGCGCGCTCGGCCGCCTCGGTCGCGAGATACTGGCTGCGCGCCGCTTCGGAGAGATTCTTGACGCGCCCCCAGAAATCGAGCTCGAACGAGGTGACGCCGACGCCGATGGAATAGCGGTTCGTCGTGTCGGTGCCCGCACCGGTCAGCGATGGGCCGCGCGTCCGCGTTGCGTCAGCGCTGGCGCCGATGGTCGGCAGGCGATCGGCCGCCTGGATGCGATAGAGGCCGCGCGCCTCCTCGATCTGCGCCACCGCAACGGCGAGATCGCGGTTATGGGCGATCGCTTCGACGATCAGCGCTTCGAGTCGCGGATCGGCAAAGAAATCGCGCCAGGCGATATCGGTCGCGCGCTGGCCGAGCGTCACGTCGCCCGCGAATTCGGCGGGATAATCGGCTGCGGTCGCCAGCGGCGGCCGCTCGTGTGGCGGCGCCATGTTCACGCATCCAGCGAGCGTTGTCGCTGCGGCGAGCGCAATCAGCTTACGCATGGCCGGGTTCCTCATGATGACCTTTCTCGGCGGGGGCGGGGGGCCGCTTGCGGCTCAGCCACTTGCGCACCGACAGATAGAAGAGCGGGATGAAGAAGATGCCGAGCAACGTCGCGGCGATCATCCCGCCCATCACGCCCGATCCGACCGCGATGCGGCTCGCGGCGCCCGCCCCGGTCGCGATGACGAGCGGCACCATGCCGAGGATGAAGGCCAGGCTGGTCATGATGATCGGCCTGAGGCGCAGCTTCACCGCCTCCATCACCGCGTCGAGCGTCGACTTGCCCTCCGCCTCCTGCTCGATCGCGAATTCGACGATCAGGATCGCATTCTTCGCGGCAAGCCCGATGATCGTGATCAGGCCGACGTTGAAATAGATGTCGGCCGAAAGTCCTCTGACCATCGAGAAGAGGACCGCGCCGAGCACGCCCAGCGGCACCACCAGCAGCACCGCGACCGGCACCGACCAGCTTTCATAAAGCGCCGCGAGCAGCAGGAAGACGACGACGAGCGACAGGCCCAGCAACATGCCGATCTGCCCCGCCGACTGCTTCTCCTCATAGGAAATGCCGGTCCATTCATAGGAGAATCCAGGCGGCAATTGCTCCGCCAGCCGCTCCATCTCGGCCATCGCCTCGCCGGTCGACTGGCCCGGCGCGGGCTCGCCCGAGATGGTCATCGCCGGATAGCCGTTGTAGCGCTGAAGCTGCGGGGGTTCGGCCGACCATTCGGCCTTGCTGAACGATCCGAAGGGGACCATGTCGCCCGTTGCGCTGCGCACGCGGAGATCGAGCACGTCCTGCGGCGTCATCCGGTTGGCGGCGTCGGCCTGGAGCAGCACGCGCAGCACGCGGCCTTCGCGCGTGAAATCATTGGCATAGGCGCTGCCGAAACTGATCGCGAGCGTTGCATTAACGTCACCGATCGACAGGCCGAGCGCGCGCGCCTGGATTCGGTCGATGTCGAGCTTCAGCACCGGCGCGTCCTCCTGCCCTTCGGGGCGGACGTTGGCGAGCAGCTTGCTCTGCATCGCGCCGCCGAGCATCTGGTTGCGCGCGGCGACCAGCGCCTCGCGCCCGTTCGCGCCGCGATCCTGCAATTTGAAGGTGAAGCCGCTCGACGTGCCGAGTTCGGGGATCGACGGCGGGCTCAGCGAAAAGGCAAAGGCCTCCTTTATGCCCATCAGCGTGCCCATCGCCTTGCCGGCGATCGCGTCGGCGCTGTCGCCTTCGCCCGTGCGTTCGTCCCAGGGTTTCAGCGGCGTGAACATGATCGCGTTCGCCTGCCCCTGGCCAAAGAAGCTGAAGCCGTTGACGAGCACGATGTTCGCGACCTGCGGCTGTTCGGCGAAAAAGGCCTTGACCTGTTTCGTCGCTTCGTTGGTGCGCTGCGTCGTGGCGCCGGGCGGCGCCTGGATCACGGTGATGAGATAGCCCTGGTCCTCCTGCGGCAGGAAGGATCCGGGCAGGCGGAAGAACAGCAGCGCGGTCACCGCGACCATCGCCACGAACACTCCCAGCCAGCGCAGCGGCGCGGACAGCATCTTGCCCACGCTGCCCTGATAGCGGTCGGTCGTGCGGCCGAACCATTCGTTGAAGCGCGCAAAGAAGCGATCGAAGAACACGCCCACGGGGCCCGTCCGCTGCGTCTGGTCGTGCGGCTTCAGCATCGTGGCACAGAGCGCCGGCGTCAGCGTGAGCGCGAGCAGCGCCGAGAAGGCGATCGAGATCGCCAGCGTCATCGAGAATTGGCGATAGATGCCGCCGGTCGATCCGGGGAAAAAGGCCATCGGGATGAACACCGCGATCAGCACCAGCGTGATGCCGATGATCGCGCTGGTGATCTGTCCCATCGCCTTCACCGTCGCCTCATAGGGCGGCAGATGCTCTTCGTTCATGATGCGCTCGACATTCTCGATCACGACGATCGCGTCGTCGACGAGGATGCCGATCGCCAGCACCATGCCGAACAAGGTCAGCACGTTGATCGAAAATCCGAACATCCAGAGGCCCAGGCACGCCCCCGCGAGCGCGATCGGCACGACGATCGTGGGGATCACCGTCGCGCGCCAGTTCTGCAGGAACAGGAACATGACGAGGAAGACGAGGACCATCGCCTCGACCAGCGTTTTCACCACCTCCTCGATCGACAGCTCGACAAAGGGCGTCGTGTCGTAGGGGATCGACCAGCTGATGTCGGGGGGGAAGCCCTTTTCCAGTTCCGCCATCTGCGCGCGCACGCCCGCGGCGGTCGACAGCGCATTGGCGCCGGGGGTCAGCTGGACCGCAAGGCCCGCCATCGGCTTGCCGTTGAGCTCGGACGAGAAGAGATAGCTTGCGGCGCCCAGCTCGACGCGGCCGACGTCGGCCAGCGTCACCGCCGACCCGTCGGGGTTGGCGCGCAGAATGATGCTTTCAAACTGTTCGGGCTTGGTGAAGCGGCCCTGCGTCGTGATGACGGCGTTGAGCTCGGCGCCCTTGGCGATCGGCTGGTCGCCCAACTGGCCGCCCGGCGTCTGGCTGTTCTGTTCCTGCACCGCGCCCAGCGCTTCGGCGGCGGAGAGATTGTAGGACGCGAGCTTTTGCGGATCGAGCCAGATGCGCATCGCATATTCGGGCGCGAACGCCTGCACATTGCCGACGCCGTTCACGCGGCGAAGCTCGTCGAGCACGCGCGTGTTGGCGAAATTGTTGACCTCCATCGGGTCGGTGTTGCCGCTCTTCGAGGTGATCGCGACGATCAGCAGGAAGCCCGAATTGGCCTCGGTCACCGAAATGCCCTGGCGCCGCACATCTTCGGGCAGGCGCTGTTCGACGCGGCGCAGGCGGTTCTGCACCTCCATCTGCGCATTGTCGATGTCGGTCCCCGCCTCGAAGGTCAGGGTGATCGACGCGGTGCCGTTCGATTCGCTGGTCGAGGCCATGTAGAGGAAACCCTCGACGCCGTTCAGTTCCTGCTCGATGACCTGCGTGACATTCTGCTCGAGCGTGCTCGCGTCGGCGCCGGGATAGGTCACGCCGATCGTCAGCGACGGCGGCGCGACCGAGGGATATTGCTCGACGGGCAACCCGCGCAGCGCGATGATCCCGGCGAGCAGGATGCCGATGGCGATGACCCAGGAGAAAATGGGCCGGTCGATGAAAAAGCGGGGGGTCATGCCGGATCAGCGCTTCGCGGGCGGCGTCGACGCCGTTCCCTTGGGCGGCGCGATGCGGACCGGCTGGCCCGGCTGCACCTTTTGCAGCCCGTCGACGATCACCCGGTCGCCGGGTTTCAGCCCATCGAGCACCGCCCACTGGCCCGCGACCATCGCGCCGAGCTTGATCGGGCGCGGCGTCGCAACATTCTTCGCGTCGAGCACCATCACGCTCGCATTATCGGCAGTCAGCTTGACCGCGCGCTGCGGGATCAGCATCCCGTCGGCGCGGTTGCCGGCAAAGATGCGCGCGCGCACGAACTGGCCGGGAAGCAGCGCGGCGTTGGGATTGGGGAACTCGGCGCGCAGCGCGGCGGTCCCCGTTGCCTCGTCGATGGATAGGTCGAGGAAGTCGAGGTGGCCGACGACAGGGTAGGCGCTGCCATCCTCAAGGATAAGCTGGACTTCGACCCTTTCGAGCTGCGGCGCGCTGATCCGGCCCGACCCCATGTCGCGGCGCGTCGCCAGCAGGTCCGAACTCGACTGGCCGAAATTGACATAGACGCGGTCGATCTGCTCGATCGTCGTCAGCAGCGTGCCCTGCGCGGCGCTCACGAGCGCGCCCTCGGTCACTTCGGCGCGGCGCACGCGGCCTGAAATCGGCGCGGTGACCGACGCATAGCCGAGGTTGAGCCGCGCCGACTCCAGATTGGCCTGCGCCGCCTGGACATCGGCTTCGGCGGTGCGCTGCGCGGCGACCGCGGCGTCATATTCCTGCCTGCCGATCGCCTGGTCGGCGAGCAGCGGCTGATAGCGCGCGACCACCTGCCGCGCGTTCGCTGCGGTCGCCTGTGCGCGGGCCAGTTGCGCGCGCGCGGCGTTGGCGTTCGCGATCAGCTGGCGCGGGTCGATACGGAAAAGCGCGGTGCCCGCGCGCACGAAACTGCCTTCGTCGAACAGGCGGCGTTCGACGATGCCATCGACACGCGCCCGAACCTCCGACGTCCGATACGCCTGGACGCGGCCGGGTAGCTCGATGACATTGGGCACGGCCTGCGCGCGGACGGTGACGATATTCACTTCGGGCGGCGGCGGCGCGGATGGCGCTTCGGACGAGCAACTGGTCAGCAGCAGGACGAGTGCGGCGCCGACGGCGCAGCGGGGAGGAGAGACGCGACTCATGTTGACCCCTGAAAAATCGCTGTTGTGCGGGATGTTTTTATAGGCGAAAGCTTGCGCCGACGATGCTCTGTAATTCAAATTACAGTCATGGGCAAGGGACGAGGAATGAAAAATTGACGGAGCCGGGAACGACTTTATCTCAAAGAGATACAGGATCACCGCGCGAACGGCGGCACAATGCGATTCTGGATGCGGCGGAGGCTCTGTTCCTCGAACAGGGTTATGACCGCACCAGTCTCGCCGACATTGTCCGGCGTTCGGGTGGCTCTCTGGCGACGCTTTATGACCTTTTCGGGAACAAGCAGGGCCTGCTGCGCGCCATGGCGACGCGGTGGTCCGAAGAGACTGCGTTCAGCCCCCCCGATCCGGCGGCGACCGCGGCCATGTCGAACGTGGACCTTCTTAAAAGCTATGCCTATCGGCAGAGCGATGCGATGCAGTCGCCGCGCGCGATAGCGCTCATGCGGATGCTGGTGTCGGAAAGCGTGCGCGACCGTGATTTCGCGGTCGGCATCTATCGCGACATCCATCTGCCCGCGATCGCCGAATTGACCGAACTCTTCACCCGCTGGGCGGCGGCGGGCGAGGCCGACATTGACGATCCCGAAGCCGCAGCGAAATTGTTCCTCAACATCGTATTCGGCGATTCGATGCTCAACGCGCTGGCGGGAATCGAGGAAGAATGGCTGGGCAGGGAAGAGATCGACTGGCGCCTTCGGCCGTTCATATCGCATTTCAGGATATGCCAGATTCATTGACACGGCTGTCAATAGCTGAAAGCATTGCGCTTCCTGCCTTTTTGGGGAGCGTCGTCACATGGCCAGTTCCGCCCTGCCAACGGCCGCGTCCGCGCCCCGCCCGCCGGCGCTGCGGCCGCGGGTCGTCGCGGCCTATGCTGCGACCGCAGGGCCAACGGCAATGCTCGCGCTGCCGTTCAGCGTCTATCTCCCGCCCTATATCGCCGAAGGCGGGGTGATTCCGGTGGCGCTCGTCGGGTTGCTTTTTTCGCTCACGACGATCTGGGACGGGGTGGTCGATCCGCTGATCGGGACGATGGTTGATCGCGTCCGCACCGGGCTCGGCGCGCATCGCCGCTGGATGCTGATCGCGTTGCTGCCACTCGGCCTGCTGCTGCTTGCGCTCGTCGCGGTCGGCGACCGCTTACCGTTCGCCGCGCTGTTTCTGATTATGGTGCTCTTCTACTCCAGCTTCAGCCTTTACGAAGTCGCCCAGCTGTCGTGGGGTTCGGCGCTCGTGCGCACCCCCGCCGACAGCGCGCTGCTCTACGGGATGCGCGACTGGTTCGCGAAGATCGCGCTGATCCTGGCCTTCGCCGCTCCTGCGGCGGCACAATTGCTCATGCCGTCGATCAGCCTGCAGGGACGGATCATCGCCTATGCCAGTCTCTTCCTGCTTTTGGCGCCGGTCGCCCTCTATGCCATCGCGCGCGTCCCGCGGCGTCGCGTCGTCGCCGAACCGGGAATCGGCTGGCGCCACGAAATGCGCGTCTCGCTTGGCTTTCCGCCAATGATGCTGCTCTTCGGCGTGCAGTTCCTCAACAGTTTCGCGTTCGGATCGCTCACCTCGCTATTCGTCTTTTTTGCCGATGCCGTGTTGGGCCTCGACGCCCAGAGCGCGGTGCTTCTGTTCGCGAGCTTCGTCGGCGGCGCGCTGGCTTCGCCCGTCTGGACTTTCCTCGCGCGGCGCTTTGGCAAACCGCCGATGATGATTGCGATGGCGCTGCTCATTTCGACGCTCCTCGTGGCCACGCTGGGACAGGCGCCACGCGGGCTTGCGCAGGCGACGCTCTTTTCGCTGGCGCTCGGCACCGGTTTCGTCGGCCTGCTGTTCATTCACTCGATGCTCGCCGATCTGATCCCGCGCGATGCCGAACGCTGCGGCCGGTCGCGCGCGGCCTTCTTGTTCGCGCTGCTCAACCTGATGCAGAAGTTCGGCGTCGCGGCGGCGATCGCGGTCAGCTATGCGATGCTCGACCTTGTCGGCTTCGATCCCAGGGACGGCGCCGCCGCGGCGCGCGAGCTGCATTTCCTTTTCGCGCTCCAGCCGACCGCCAGCTGGGCGGTGATGGTGCTGCTGCTCCTGCTGATGCGCCGTGACTTCGCCCGCGACCATCCGCTTGCAATCGCCACGGCGCGCAAGTAAAGGCCGCTTTCATTCGGACAGATGCGCCGTTTTCCTTCCGCCTTTCGCCGACATGCTCGGGGAGGGTGGGCGGACTGTTGCCCGAAGCGCGCTTGACGCGCCGGGCGCGACGACCCATCTGGCCGGTAACTTTGACGCTTACGAGGACCGAACGGACATGGCGAAAGTCAAAATCGGCGAATTCGTCAACCAGGTGAAGACCGAAGCTGGCAAGATCGTCTGGCCTACCGGCCGCGAAACGGTGCAGACGACGATCCTGGTGCTGATCATGGCCACGATCCTGTCGCTCTTCTTCCTCGGCGTCGATACGGTTTTCAGTTACATCGTCAGCTGGCTGACGTCGCTCGCGCGCTAACGCCCGCGGCTTTCAGGGACAGGATACGGATCATTATGGCGCGCTGGTACATCATTCACGCCTATTCGGGTTTCGAGAACAAGGTTCGCGATTCGGTGCTCGCCGAGGCCGAGCGCATGGGCCTCACCGACTTCGTCGAGGCGGTCGAGGTGCCGGTCGAAACCGTCACCGAGGTCAAGCGCGGCAAGAAGGTTCAGGCCGAACGCAAATTCTTCCCCGGTTACGTCCTCGCCAAGCTGACGATGACCGACGATGTCTATCACCTCGTCAAGAATACGCCGAAGGTCACGGGATTCCTCGGCTCGTCGGGCAAGCCGCAGGCGATCAGCGAGGCCGAAGCCGCGCGCATCCTGAACAGCAAGGAAGAGGCCGCGGCGCGTCCGAAGACCGAAATCCGGGTCGATTACGAAATCGGCGATCAGGTCAAGGTGCTCGAAGGCCCGTTCGCGAGCTTCAACGGCGTGGTCGAGGAACTCGATTTCGACAAGGCGCGCGTGAAGGTCAGCGTCTCGATCTTCGGCCGCGCCACGCCGGTCGAACTCGATTTCGAGCAGGTGGAACGGATGAAGTGACGACCCCAAAAGGTCGTCATCCCCGCGAACGCGGGGATCCAGCGAAAGATGGGATGATCGCATGAGCCTGACTCCCGACGCGATTCAGGCCCGCGTGGAACGCGCGCGCGAAATCCAGGCCACCTTTTCGCCCGAAAAGGTCGTCGCGGCGGTGACGCGGCTGTTCGACCTCGAACCCGTGCCGGGGCTGGAGGATGAGTTCACCTTTCCCGCCTTTGCCAAGCCGACGCGCCAGCGCATCTTTGGCGGGCAGGTGATCGCGCAGGCGCTCGTCGCCGCGGCGCGCACCGTCGATCCCGGAAAGGCGGCGCATTCGCTGCACGCCTATTTCCTGCGCGGCGGCGACGAGGCCAAGCCGCTCCATTTCCGCGTCCACCGCGACTTCGACGGGCGCAGCTTCGCCAACCGCCGCGTCGTGGTGCGACAGGATGGCAAGGTGATCTTCAACCTCACCGCATCCTTTCACGCGCCCGAGCCGGGCGCCGCGCACCAGGCGCTGATGCCCGACCTGCTGCCGCCCGAAGAATGCGCCGAGTTCGTCGAGAATATGGCCGCCGACCCCAATGTCAGCGACGCGCAGCTCGACCGCATGGCGCGGCTGCGGCCGTTCGAGATTCGCAGTTTCCGTCCCCCCTCGACCGAAAAGGCCACGGCGCATTATCAATGGTATCGGCTCGCGGCGCCGATCGGCGACGATCCGCTGCTCCACCGCGCCTTCCTCGCCTATGCCTCCGACATGGGGCTGCTCTCCTCGTCGCTGTTGCCGCACGGTTTCACCTGGTCGACGCCGGGGCTGTTCTCGACCAGCCTCGACCATGCGATGTGGTTCCACGACGACATCCGCGTCGACGACTGGTTCGTCTATGTCATGGACAGCGACTGGACCGGCGGCAGCCGCGGCATCAATCGCGGGCTGATCTACCGCCAGGACGGCACGCTGATCGCCTCGGCGATGCAGGAAGGCCTGCTGCGCATCACGCCGCCCGAAGGCGCGGCGGGCGGATAGGGCGAGATCCCGGCCTTCGCCGGGATGACGATAAGGGCGACATTCTTTTGATCGTCATCCCGGCGAAGGCCGGGATCTCGCCGGTCCGTCGGCGACCAATGCTTGCCTTTTCCAGCCATACCCGCTAACGGCGCCGCTTCGCATCAGGCACGGGTGCGATTCCGCGCGGGAGGAGGGGTGATGCCCTCTGCTTGACCGCTTATTTTGAGCCCCGGATCAAGGTTCGGGGCGACAGAAAGAAAGGAGGCCGTCATGGCCAAGAAGATCAGCGGCTATATCAAGCTGCAAGTTCCGGCGGGGACCGCAAACCCCTCGCCGCCGCTCGGGCCGGCGCTCGGTCAGCGCGGCGTCAACATCATGGAGTTCTGCAAGGCGTTCAACGCCGCGACCGACGGGCTCGACAAGGGCACGCCGACGCCGACGATCATCACCGTCTACGCCGACAAGAGCTTTTCCTTCGTCACCAAGACGCCTCCGGCGACCTACCTCATCAAGAAGGCCGCGAACCTGAAGTCGGGCTCGAAGGAACCCGGCAAGATCAGCGGCGGCAAGATCGCGCGCTCGAAGCTCGCCGAAATCGCCGCGATCAAGATGAAGGATCTCAACGCCAACGACATCGAACAGGCGACGAAGATCATCGAAGGCAGCGCCCGCTCGATGGGCCTCGAAGTGACGGAGGGCTGACCATGGCCAAGCTGACCAAGAAGCAGAAGGCCCTCGAGGGCAAGATTGACAAGGCCAAGCTGCACGGCGTCGACGAAGCGATCAAGCTGGTGCGCGAGCTGGCTTCGGCCAAGTTCGACGAAACGCTGGAAATCGCGATGAACCTGGGCGTCGATCCGCGTCACGCCGACCAGATGGTCCGCGGCGTCGTCACGCTGCCCGCCGGCACCGGCAAGGACGTCAAGGTTGCCGTGTTCGCACGCGGCGACAATGCCGAAAAGGCGCTGGCCGCCGGCGCCGACAAGGTTGGCGCCGAAGACCTGATGGAAGACATGCTCGCGGGCAACCTCGATTATGGCCGCGTCATCGCGACGCCGGATATGATGGGCATCGTCGGGCGCCTCGGCAAGACGCTGGGGCCCAAGGGCCTGATGCCGAACCCGAAGCTGGGCACCGTCACCCCGAACGTCGCCGAAGCCGTGAAGGCCGCCAAGGGCGGTCAGATCGAGTTCCGCGTCGAAAAGGTCGGCATCATCCACGCCGGTCTCGGCAAGCTGTCGTTCGGCGAGGAAAAGCTCCGCCAGAACTTCGACGCCTTCGTCGACGCGATCGTCAAGGCGAAGCCGGCGGGCGCCAAGGGCAAATATGTCCGCAAGGTCGCGCTGTCGTCGTCGATGGGCCCCGGCGTGAAGGTCGATACGGCCGAACTGACCGGCGCCTGATCGAAGCGCATCGGATTTGGGGAAGGGCCGGGGGAAACTCCGGCCCTTTTCTTGTGGCCGCATCGGCGTACGGAAAGGGGGCATCGCGGTTTTCGGCCATGCCCTACCGGCGAGATCCCGCCCTTCGCCGGTATGACGATTAGATAGAGGGCAGCTTCCGGCCGTGCCGGCCGACGCCGCTCAATAAATGCCGCTGGTCCCCGGCGTCGTGACGCGCACCGTCGTTTCGACCGTGGGGACGACCGGCGGCGGCACCGGCGCGATCACCGTTGCGGCCGGTCGGCCGGGCTTGGCGAAGCTCGCCACAACAGGCGCGTCGCGCTCGTACAGGTCGGCGAGCTTTCTGACGCCGCCCTTGCCGTCGGGCACGACGGTCCAATAAGCGACATAGACGGGGAAGGGCTGGTCGAAGCCGAAGCGCGTCGTCTTGCCGCTGGCGATGGCTTCGCCAAACTCCTCGGGACTGCGCCCCGCGAACATCACCGCCATCAGGCCCGAGAAGTGCAGCGCGCGTTCGGTGCGGATGCAGCCGTGGCTGAAAGCGCGCGCCGCGGCATTGAACGCTTCCTTGGAGGGCGTATCGTGAAGATAGATGGCATGTTCGTTGAGCATTTCCATCTTCATCACGCCGAGCGCATTGTTCGGCCCCGGCTTCTGCACGACCGACAGCGTCTTGCCGCTGCCGGTCCAGGTATAGCCCTGCGCGCGCGCGGCGGCCGGGTTGCGCGCGATCGTCGCGCCGATGCCTTCGTTGATGATGCTGCGCGGCAGCGTCCAGTTCGGGTTGACGATGATCCCGGTCGCCATCGGGTTGAGCTGCGGCGTCGGGGTCGATTTCTTGCCAACGACGGCCTTGTGCGTCGCGATGACGGTGCCGCCGTGGACGACGCGCGTCAGATATTCGGGCACATTGCTGACGACATAGCGTTCGCCAAGGTCGCGCGGCATCCAGCGCCAGCGTTCCATGTTGACGCGGATCGCATTGGCGTCGGCGCTTGTCTTCGCCTTTTTCAGCGATGCCCTGAGCGCCGCGAAATCGGGATGGACGGGGTTCAGGCTCGCCAGCGTTTCGGGCACGGTAGCGGCGCCGAGCGCGGCGGTCAGCAGCGCGAGCAGCGGCTCGGTCTCGGCATCGCTGTCGGTCATAAACCATTGTTTGCGCGCCGCATTGGGCGTGCGCCCATCGCGCAGATGCGTTGCAAGCAGCAGGAAGGTTTCGGTCGCGAGCTTGTCGAGCCGGGCCTGATCGTCGGACAGGATCGCGGCGGCGAGCGCATCGGGATTATAATCTCTGGCGAACAGCCCCTCGTCGCCGACCCTTTCGATAAAGCTCAGCAGCGCGGTTGCATTCTCCTCCGACCAGCTCGGCATTTCGAGCTGCGCCGCGACGACCGGCGCGTCGTCGGTCACCTTGTCGGGCTGGAGGACGACCGAATCTTCCTTGACATCGGTTTGCGCGAAGGAAGGGGCCGCGAGCAACGCCAGCGGGATGAGAAACATCGCGGCGGGACGCGCCGGAAAAGAGGCTTTTTTGACCATAGTCAAAGCCCATAGCCAAAAAGACGCGTTAGCGAAAGTCAAGCGGAGCACGGCTCGGCGCACGAGGCCCAATGCCCTCTCCCCTGAAGGAGAGCGGGCGTGGCTCAGGCCCCGCCGCCCTCATCCTGCTTCGCCAGCCATTCTTCCAGCCATTTGATCGTATAATCGCCGTGGATGACGTCGGGGTCGGCGAGCAGCGCCTGATGGAGCGGGATGTTCGTCTTGACGCCTGCGATCACCATTTCCTCGAGCGCGCGGCGCATCCGCATCATGCAGCTTTCCCGGCTGCGGCCATAGACGATCAGCTTGCCGATCATGCTGTCATAATAGGGCGGGATCGAATAGCCCGCATAAAGCCCGCTATCGACGCGAACATGCATCCCGCCCGCCGGGTGATAGGCCGTGACCTTGCCCGGCGAGGGCAGGAAAGTGCGCGGATCCTCGGCATTGATGCGGCATTCGATCGCATGGCCGCGGAACTCCAGCTCTTCCTGCCTTACCGAAAGCCCGGCGCCGCCCGCGATGCGGATCTGTTCGCGCACCAGGTCGAAGCCGGTGATCATCTCGGTCACCGGATGTTCGACCTGGATGCGCGTGTTCATCTCGATGAAGAAAAATTCGCCATTTTCCCAGAGGAACTCGATCGTGCCCGCGCCGCGATAGCCCATCGCCGCCATCGCGTCGGCGCAGACCTTGCCCATGCGTGCGCGCTCCTCGGCCGAAATCACGGGCGAGGGGGCTTCCTCGAGCACCTTCTGGTGACGGCGCTGGAGCGAGCAGTCGCGCTCGCCGAGGTGGATGGCATTGCCGTTGCCGTCGCCGAACACCTGGAACTCGATGTGGCGCGGGTTGCCGAGATATTTTTCCATGTAAACGGTCGGGTCACCGAATGCCGCGGCCGCTTCGGATGAAGCCTGACCCATCAGGCTTTCGAGGCTGTCCTCGTCGGGCACCACCTTCATGCCGCGCCCGCCGCCACCGGAGGCGGCCTTGATGAGCACGGGATAGCCGATGTCCCTGGCGAGCCGTTTCGTCTCGTCGTTGAATGTGACGGCGCCCGGTGAGCCCGGAACCACAGGAAGGCCCAGCGCGACCGCGGTGCGCTTCGCCTCGACCTTGTCGCCCATCGTGCGGATATGCTCGGGCTTCGGGCCGACGAAGATCATGTCATGCGCTTCGATGATCTCGGCGAAGCGCTCGTTTTCGGACAGGAAGCCATAGCCCGGATGAATCGCGTCCGCGCCGGTGATCTCGGCGGCCGAGATGATCGCCGGGATGTTGAGATAGCTGTCTTTCGCCGCGGGCGGACCGATGCACACGGCTTCGTCGGCGAGGCGGACGTGCATCGCATCGGTGTCGGCGGTCGAATGGACCGCGACCGTCCGAATGCCCATTTCGTGACACGCACGGTGGATACGCAGCGCAATCTCGCCGCGGTTGGCGATGAGCAGTTTTTCGATGGCCATGGGCGGACCTTATCCGATGGTGAACAGCGGCTGGTCGAACTCGACCGGCTGGCTGTTCTCGACATGCACGGCTTTCAGCGTGCCCGCCGTCGGCGCGGTGATCGGATTCATCACCTTCATCGCCTCGATGATCAGGATCGTGTCGCCTGCCTTCACCGCCGAGCCGACGGTGGCAAAGTTCGGCGCGCCGGGTTCCGGCGCGAGATAGACGGTGCCGACCATCGGCGACTTGACCGCGTCGGCGAAGTTGTCGGCAGCGGGCGCGGCAGCAGCGGTAGCGGCAGCGGGCGTCGGAGCGGCGGCGGCGGGCGCGGCTGCCGCGGACGGCGGCGCATAGGCGACGGGCGCGGCGGCGGCGCTCAGGTTGCGCGCGACGCGCACCTTGCGGTCGCCGTCTTCGACCTCGATTTCGCTGAGCTGCGTGTCGTCGAGCAATTCGGCGAGCGCGCGAACGAAAGCCGGATCGATGTTGATGCCATTGTCTTTATGGTCACCCATGAGAATTGTCCTGTTGTTGCGGCGCCGTCGTCGAGGCGCCTGACCCCGTTTTTGATGCGCCCTATTGTCAGAGACGGGCGGCGGCGTCCAGCGCCAGCGTGTAGCTGTTTGCGCCATGCCCCGCAAAATGAGCCGCGGCCGCCATGCCGACATAGCTGATATGACGAAAGGGCTCGCGCTTTGCCGGGTCCGACAGATGCACCTCGATCACCGGCACCTTGATCGACTTGATCGCGTCGTGGATCGCAATCGACGTGTGCGTATAGCCTCCCGCGTTCAACAGCACGGCCTTGGCGCCCGATATATAGGCTTCGTGCAGCCAGTCGATCAGCACGCCTTCATGGTTGGTCTGGCGGCATTCGACGCGCAGGCCCAGCTCGGCCGCCTGCGCCTCCAGCCGGGCGTGAATATCGTTCAGCGTGTCATGGCCATAGATTTCGGGCTCGCGCGTGCCGAGCAGGTTGAGATTGGGGCCGGAGAGGACGAAGACGGTGGGCAGGTCGGGCAAAGGCTTGGCTTTCGGTTGCTACTATGCGCGCTCCCCCTATATGGGCTGCTCGGCAAAAGGCAAAGCAAGGCGGAATCCCAAGTGATCTCGGTCATTCTCAACGGCGAGCCGCGGCAGGTGCGCGAAGGCAGCATCGCCGATCTCGTCGCGTCGCTCGGCCTCGACGTCAAAAAGGTCGCGGTCGAACGCAATCGCGCGATCGTGCCGCGCTCGACGCTCGCCGACGTCGCGCTCGCCGAAGGCGATGCGCTGGAGATCGTTCATTTCGTGGGAGGCGGTTGAGTTGTCATCGGATCAATGGAGTGTCGCCGGGCGGACATTTACGTCGCGACTGATCGTCGGCACCGGCAAGTACAAGGATTTCGAGCAGAATGCCGCCGCGGTCGCGGCGTCGGGGGCGGAAATCGTCACCGTCGCGGTGCGCCGCGTCAATGTGTCCGATCCGGCGGCGCCGATGCTGACCGACTATATCGACCCCAAGAAGATCACCTACCTCCCCAACACCGCAGGCTGCTTCAACGCCGACGACGCGATCCGCACGCTGCGCCTCGCGCGCGAGGCGGGGGGATGGGATCTGGTGAAGCTCGAGGTGCTCGGTGAGGCGAAGACGCTCTATCCGAACATGCGCGAAACGCTCGAGGCGACCGAGGTGCTCGCCAAGGAGGGTTTTCTGCCGATGGTCTATTGCGTCGACGATCCGATCGCGGCGAAGCAGCTCGAGGATGCGGGTGCGGTCGCGATCATGCCGCTGGGTGCACCGATCGGGTCGGGCCTCGGCATCCAGAATCGCGTGACGATCCGCCTGATCGTCGAGGGCGCGTCGGTGCCGGTGCTCGTCGACGCCGGCGTCGGCACGGCGAGCGATGCGGCGGTGGCGATGGAACTCGGCTGCGACGGCGTGCTGATGAATACTGCTATCGCCGAAGCCAAAGACCCCGTGCGCATGGCGCGCGCGATGAAGCTCGCGGTCGAGGCGGGGCGCGATGCCTATCTGGCGGGCCGGATGGGCCAGCGCCGTTATGCCGACCCGTCGAGCCCGCTGGCGGGGCTCATCTGATCGGAGAGTCGTTCATTCCGGCGGTTGCAGCAGACTGAGTTCGTTTGTCAGCTTGATCCGGTCGATCTGTGCCTTGAGCATCGCGATGTCGGCGTTGATCTGCGCCAGTTCGGCGGCGGCGAGCCGTTCCGCCGAATCGTCGCGCGCCGCTTCGATCAGCGCTTTTTGCTTGGTCAGCATGTCGAGTTGATATTGCAGCCGCGCCAGATCCTCGGCGCGCGCGGCCGCGGCGGTCTCGCGGAGATATTTTTCGTCGGCGCGCCGCCGGTCCTCGCGCTTTTCGGCGTCGCTGCGCACACGTTCGGCGATGTCCGTGGCGCTCGTCGCCAGCCGCGCAAGCGCGGCTTCCTTGGTTTCATATCGCTGCTTTTCGATCCGGCCGTCCTTGCGCAGTTCGACCGACAGCAGTTCATTTTCAAACGGACCGCTCGCGAACTTCAGAAAACGCAGCGTACCGAGCTGGGGCACCCATAATGGTTCATCCTTCAACGCGGTCTTCCAGTCCGCAGACCCGGAAAGGCGATATTCGGCGACAAGGCTGGCGCGGACCGGCTCGCGAATCAAAAGGCCCCTGGCCGGTGCCCCGGATGGCAGCTGGTAGGCGAGGCTGGCGGTGCCGTCGGCGACCCAGCGGGTCTGAGTGACGGGGGCGAACCGCAGCCGGACGTCGATCGATTTCCGGAGGACCGCAATCACCGCTTCGCAATGCGCGTCGAGCGCCGCGTCATCGCCGGCGAGGGTTGCAGGATCGAGCGGCACGCCGCTGACGCCGTTCCAGGCGACAAGTTGAAAATTGGCGCAGAATTTTCGTAGCTTGCGCGAGGAATCCGAAAAGCGGACGTCGTGCTGGAGATCTTCCGCGCGCGGCGTCGCCGACGAGGCGGTGGGCCAGCGAAGTTCGGTTTTCGCGCTGAGCGCGGCGGTCGCGTCGGCCAGCGCCGTCTGGGCGGTCTCGATCGCGGCCGCAAGCTGCTGCTGCTTCTGGACCTCCTGATACAACTCGTCCATCATCGCCTTGTCGAACCGGCGAAACACCGCGAGTTCTTTCAGGCGTACGACATGGGCGTTGACGGCATCGAGCTCGGCGTTCAGCCGTTCGAGATTGTCGGTTTCGGCCTCAACCGCGGCCAGACGCTTCTGCGCCTCCGCCGAGCACCACAAGCGGATGGACTGCGAGCTTTCGAGCACATTTTTCCAGGGCGAGGACTCGCCGACCGCGTCCAGCGGCACCGGGATGCCCGCGGTCGCCCCGGCAATCGCGATCCCGGTCCGCGCGACGGCCACGAGGATGTCGCCGGTTCGGTCGTCGGCGCTGGCGTTGAACGATTTGAGCGTGTCGAGATCGTCATATTTCTCGATCGCGAGCGAGGATGTCTTGAAAACCGAACTGAGCGCGGAGGGGTCGATCTCGAACCTTTCGCCTTCGACATAGGACTCCTTGGCGGTCGCCTTGACCGCGAACACAGGCGCGGCCGTCGCGTCGCAGGAGGAAAGCGACCGGGCTATCTCCAGATCGAACTGGACCATCGGAAGGGCGTAGGAGGCGCCCTTCAGCGCTTCGCCCTCTGCGGGCGGGGCAATGTCCTGCGTCCGAAAAGTCGCAACATGGGTACAGGCCGCAAGCGGCACGATCATGGCTGCGGGAATAAAATTGCGCATCGCCGAACTCCCCCCGAACAGGACAAGAATGGAACTGTTTTTGCGATGCCCAGAAGTCGAGGATGCCCGAACCGGCGCTGATTGCAACCGATATCGTGGCCACATTGGCACGAAGCGCGACCTGTCCCGGCGCGGCGTCGCCTGATCGTCGCCGACGGAACGATGGCGGCATGCGGGCGTTGCCTTATCAGGAGGTTGATCGACAGCCTCTTGGAAAACAACGGAGAAATGTCATGGGTGAACTCACCGACAAAGCGAAAGGCCTGGCCAACGAAGCCGTGGGCAACGTCAAGCAGGCGATCGGCAAGGCGACGGACAATGAGCGCCTGCGCGCCGAGGGCGAAGTGCAGGAGCGCAAGGGCGAGGCCGAGAATCTGAAGGGTACGGTCAAGGGCGCGCTCGGCGACAAGGTCTGACGCGCGGCCGTCCTTATGCTTGAGAAGGCTCCGGGGCGCCAGTCCCCGGCGCCTTTCTTTCCCGCTTGAAGGAGAGCCTATTTGCCGCCTGATGCCACCAGGTCCACGTCGGTCATCCCGCCGTCGCGGCGCAGCATCAGCACATAGGCCAGATCGCCCTTGGTGCCGCCGAGCATATGTTCGTTGCCGTTGACGCGGTGGTCGCTCGTATAGCCTGCGCGGATCGCCATGGTGTGATAATAGTCGAGCACCGCCTGCATCGACGCCGCGGTCTGGAAATTGACGACGCGCAGGTTGCACTTGCCGCCATCGACGCCCGCGGCTTCGCGCAGCGTCGCGCGCGGATAGACTTTGAATGCCGCGGGCAGACGGTTCGCCCAGCCATTGCCATAGGTCAGCTTCGCGTCGCAGCCGCCCCTTTGCTGGTCGCGCGCGAGTGCGCCGATCGTGACCGGGCGCGCCTGCGCCTCGCAGCCGTCACAGCCGGCTTCCAGCGGCAGCGCCTTGGGCGCGGGGAGCAGCTTGCCCGCCTTGAGCGCCGCAGCGGCCTCTGCCGCCGTCGCCGCCTTGCCGCCCGCAAGGCCGGGAACGCCGCCGTCGACCGGACGGTTGCCGGGCCCGGCGGCGTTGCGATTCGATTGCCCCGCGAGCTTGGGGTCCACCATGATCCTGTCTTCGAGCGCGCCCCTGATCGCGGGATCGCCGCTCGCCAGATCGCCGTCGAGCGGTGCCAGGTCGGACTTGGCTTCGGGTTGGTCCCGGCACCCGCCGAGCGGCATCGCCGCCATCAGCAGCCCGGCGACCAGCCATTTTCCGCGCACCATCATCGCTAACACTCCCTTAATCTTTCCCCCGGATTGCCCGATCCTGGTTAAAAAGGGGCAAAGAAAATGCGTTAACGGGTAAGGCTTTATTAGCCAAAACCTGTCTCGGACCGAGACGCTTTCGGCGCGCAGCGAATGAGCCGCGAGGTTTCGACCGCCGCCTGGCGGTGAACGACGGCGGCGCGATAGACGGGGTCGGTGACCATTTCCAGAAAGGCGCCGCTGTTCGGATATTCGGCGATAAAGACCGCATCCCAGCGCTCGGCCGCGGGGCCGATCACCATCGCCTCCATCGTGCCCGTCCAGACGATCCGCCCGCCGACACGCCGGAAGACCGGGCCGCTGTCGGCGCCATAATGGCGGTAGGCCTCGGCGCCCGTCAGACCCTCAGCGGCAAGCGGATGATCGGGCGGATAGGCGGCCTTGCCGCGGAAGCGGACAAGGTTGAGCATGTGAATGACGGTATCGCGCGGCAGCGCCTTGAAGGCGTCGAACTGCGCGCGTTCGGGGTCGATATGCTGGTCGGTCACGGGCGGAACTCCTTTCGCTTGCTACGCCAGGCGTCGGCGCTTTGCGTCCAGGCATCGACGGGTGCGTCCTCAAAGGGCGCGGGGAGGCGGGTCGGTCCGCTGTTCCTCGCCCCCAGCCGCGTCGCCAGCGCCTGCGACCGCGTGTTCGCGGGGTCGATGCTGTGCATCAGCTCGGGCCATTTCAGAAACTCGACCGCAAAGTCGCACGCCGCGATACAGCCTTCAAAGGCATAGCCCTTGCCGGCAAACTTCGCGCGCACGCCGTAACCGATTTCAGGCGCGGGCCAGCCGTCGGGCTCCCACGGGCCGAGGCGGCCGACCCATTCGCCGCTGGCGCGCTCAATCACCGAGAACATCGAAAAGCCGCGGATATGCCAGGCGCCGGCGAGCGTACACCATTGACGCCAGGCCGCCGACCGCGGGCAGACGCCGCCGATGAAGCGCATCGTCTCTTCTTCGGCGCACATCGCGGCAAAAGCGTCGAAATCCTCCGCCGCGGGTGGACGAAGGATCAATCGCTCGGTGACGAGCAGAGGGCCGTTCAGCATGATATTCACTTTCCCGCAGCGTTGGACGACGCTTGTGGGGCAAGAACGGCCGATGAACAAGACGCACACGCTTGAGGGCACCGGCGTTAACCGGTGCCCTCGCCATCAGCGTGTGCGGGTGGAGGGGTCTCAAACCCGCACGCGAGACGGTTTCTGTTCGTTAGCGGCAGCGATATTTGTCGCGGTCGATCTCGCGACCGAGCAGCGCACCGCCCGCGGCGCCAAGCACGGTGCCGAGCAGCTTGTCGCCGTCGCCCGCGATCTCGTGCCCCGCGAGGCCGCCGACGGCGCCGCCGATCAACAGGCCGGTGGTGCCATTGTCCTTCCGGCAATAATAGCGGCCGTCATCGCCGCGCCAGATGCGCGAATCCCGACCAAGACGCTCGCCACGCGCATAATAGCGGCGATCCTTGCGCTTGCGGTGAAAGTCCGACGCCTGGTCGAACGCGTGATAACTCGGCGCCTTTGCCGGGGTGGTCACACCCGCATGGAGCGGCGTGGTGCCAAGGACGCTGGCGGCGACGAATGCGCCCATCAGGCCTTTGCTCAAGATACGCATGACAAGTCCTTTCCTGGTTCGGCGCTTCCACCCCGCAGGACGGGGTCGGGCGCTTCGGGAAGAAAAACGAGCCAGGCCCGAATCCCGTTGCATGAACCTGAAACAACAAGATGAATCGACCGCATCCATCGACGAACCGAAAGCCCCTTGCCGCATCGGCGGCGGCGTGCGAGAACTCCGGCCATGCTCAACATCGCTTCGCTCGCCATCGGGGTTATCGCTCTGATTCTCGCGGTTTTCGCCTTCATTCCGCTGCTCGGCTGGGCAAACTGGGTGATCGTGCCTTTCGCCGTGGTCGGCCTCGCCCTCGGCGCGATGTCGGACAAGACGAGCGGGCGGAACCTCAACATCGTGGTCGTCATCATCGGCGTCATCCGCCTGATGCTGGGCGGCGGCATCATCTGATCTTCTAGAAGCGCGGCGCCATGGCACAGACAGCGGCCCCCGCGGGGAGCGACCAGGGCGGCCTGCCCTTTGCGATCGCCGCCTATGGCATCTGGGGATTTGTCCCGCTGTTCTTCAAGCTCGTCGACAGCGTCCCGCCGGTCGAAGTGCTGACACAGCGGATCATCTGGTCGCTGCCGCTCTGTTTCCTCATCATGCTTTTCCGGCGCCAGATCGGCGAATATCTGGCGGCGCTCAAGGACTGGCGGACGCTGCGCCTGCTGCTCGCGAGCGCGCTGCTGATCGCGGTCAACTGGCTCGTCTATATCTATGCGATCTTCACCGACCATGTGCTCGCCGCGAGCCTCGGCTATTATCTCAATCCGCTCGTCAATGTGATGCTGGGGATGCTCTTCCTCGGCGAGCGGCTGTCGCGGATGCAGCTGCTCGCGGTGGTGATCGCGGGCATCGGCGTCGCGATCCTGCTCGCGGGGGCGCTCGATACGCTGTGGATCAGCCTGACGCTGGCCTTTTCCTTCGGCGTCTATGGTCTGCTGCGCAAGGTTGTGCCGGTGGGATCGCTTCCCGGCCTGTCGGTCGAAACGACGGTGCTGCTGCTGCCGTCGCTTGCGCTATCGGCCTGGTATATCGGCATCGGCGACGGTCGCGGCTTTGCTTCCGACACGTCGATCAGCCTGCTGTTGATGGCGGGCGGGGTGGTGACCGCGGTGCCGCTGCTGCTCTTTGCGACGGCGGCGCGGCGGATGAGCTACGCCGCGCTCGGCTTTGTGCAGTATCTGGCGCCGACGATCCAGTTCCTGCTCAGCCTGTTCGTTTTCGGCGAGCCAATGAAACCCGCCCAGCTTGCCTGTTTCGTGCTGATCTGGATCAGCATCGGGGTGTTCAGTTTCGACATGTGGCGCAAGATGCGCGCCGAGCGGATGATCGAGGTGGCCTAATCACCGTCGCTCCCGCGAAGGCGGGGGCCGCCAGCGACCTCGATCGATCGCACAGACGCCGCCTTCATCCCTTCCCGTCATCCCAGCCTTCGCCGGGATGACGATATAGTCAAATAAGGGTCCGCTGGATCAGACCAGCCGCCAGCCGATCGTTTCGCCCGCGTGGAAGGGAACAACCTCGCCGATCCGGTCGGGGACGATGATTTCGGCGCGCTCCAATGTCACCGTTCCCTCATTGAGCGGCAGGCCGTAGAAGCGCGGGCCATGCTCGCTGGCAAATCCCTCGAACTTGTCGAGCGCGCCGTCCTGATCGAATGCCATCGCATAGCTTTCGAGCGCATACGGCGCATTGAAAATGCCCGCGCAGCCGCACGACGCTTCCTTGGTGTGGACCGCGTGCGGCGCGCTGTCCGTGCCGAGGAAGAATTTGGGCGAGCCCGATGTCGCCGCGGCGCGCACCGCGAGCCGGTGATGCTCGCGCTTGGCGACGGGCAGGCAATAGGCGTGCGGCCGGATGCCGCCGACGAGCATCGCGTTGCGATTGATGTGGAGATGCTGCGGCGTGATCGTTGCGGCGACATTGGCGGGCGCGTCGGCGACGAACTGCGCGGCCTCGGCGGTGGTGATATGCTCGAAAACGATCTTGAGCGCGGGCAGCGCGCGCACCAGCGGTTCGAGCGTGCGGTCGATGAACACCGCCTCGCGGTCGAAGATGTCGACGTGCGCGTCGGTGACCTCGCCGTGGATGAGCAACGGCATGCCGATGTCCTGCATCCGTTCGAGCACGCCCATGATGTTCGCGACGTCGGTGACGCCGTGCGCGCTGCCCGTGGTCGCATGGGCGGGGTAGAGCTTGGCGGCGGTGAACACCCCCTCGGCATGGCCGCGCGCGATTTCGTCCGCGTCGGTGGCGTCGGTCAGATAGGCGACGATCAGCGGAGTGAAGTCAAACCCGGCGGGCACCGCGGCATTGATCCGTTCGCGATAGGCGCGGCCTTCCTCGGCGGTGGTCACGGGCGGCGACAGGTTGGGCATGACGATCGCGCGCGCGAACTGGCGCGCGGTATAGGGCGCGACATGGGCCAGCATCGCCCCGTCGCGCAGATGAACGTGCCAGTCGTCGGGGCGGCGGATCGTCAGGCGGTCGGTCATGTCATTCTCCCCCCTCTCCTTCAGGGGAGGGGCTTTAACTTGGCTCCCGCGCTCCCTATTGTCCGCGCATGGCTAACACAACCCTCATGGACCGCGCGCTCATCCGCCTGTCGGGCGAGGACGTCCGCGGTTTCCTCCAGGGCCTCGTCACCAATGATGTGGCAGGCAATCTGCCCGTCTGGGCGGCGCTGCTGACACCGCAGGGCAAGGCGCTGTTCGATTTCCTGATCTGGGGCGATGGCGACGACATATTGATCGACTGCGAGCGCGACGCGGCGGGTGACCTTGCCAGGCGGCTGACGCTCTATCGCCTGCGCCGCGCGATCACCATCGCGCGCGAACCCGATCTGTGCGTCCATTGGGCGCCCGGCGGCGACCTTGGCGTCGTCGATCCGCGTCTGCCTGAACTCGGCCAGCGCTGGCTGGCGCCCGCGGCGGAAGGCGAGGGCGCCGACGCCGCGTGGCGCGCGCACCGGCTGGCGCTCGGCGTCGCCGAGGGGCGCGGCGAGCTGGGCGACGGCACGACGCTGTGGCTCGAATGCAATGCCGCCGAGCTTAATGGCGTCAGCTTCGTCAAGGGCTGCTATGTCGGACAGGAAAATACCGCGCGGATGAACTGGCGGCAAAAGGTCAACCGACGGCTCGTCGTCGTGCCGATCGCCGATGCCGATGAAAAAAGGCAGATCGTTGCCTATTCCGACCTTGGCTGGTCGGTCGAGCATCGGCGGGTCGAGGCGATCGATCCCGCCGCCGCGCCGCCGTGGATGCGCGAGGGGCTTCTCGCCAGTTCATGACAGGTGCAGCCATGTCTGCTATCATCGTGTCGATGCGCGCCCTGCTGCTCTTGTCGGCGTTCGCCGCCGCTATCGCCCCCACCGCGCCGCTGGCCGCGGCGCCCGAATCGCTGCTGCCGGCCGAAGCCGAAGCCCCGCGTCCGCCCGCGCGGCTCGCGCCGCTCGCGGCCGATTCGGCGTGGACCCCGCGTTTCGCCGCAGCGGCGGACGAACTGGCGGCGGCGCTGCGCGCGCGCGACGAGGCGCGCTGGGCGGCGATGCTCGGCGGCCAGTGGCTCGCGCCCGCCGATCGCGCGCGGGTGCGGGCGATGCTCGCCGACCACGACAGCCCGTTCGGCGAAGCCCTGTGGGGCCGGGCGACGCCGCACCGCGCAATCTTCGGCTGGAGCGCCCCCGCTTCATGGAGCGCCGACGAGCGCGCGGCGATCGAGGCGGGGCAGGAGGCCGAGGCGCTGGTGTGCTGGTCATCGCGCGGCGAAAGCGTGTGGCCGACGACCGCATCGGAGGCCGACAATCGGCCCGGACGCCCTTATGCCTGCGCACGCATCGCCTACAGCATTCGCGGCGAAACGCCCAGGTGGCGCGCCTTCATCGAGCAGGGCGGCGGCGCGTTGGCCGGAACTGCCACGAACCGCGATCCCGCTTAACCAATCCCCAACCCCTGTTTGCGACAAGGATGCCCATGATCGGGCGGTTTCTTGGTTTGGCGGTTGCGATTACCGCGGTGTCGGTCGGCGTGGCGAGCGTTGCCAGCCGCTCGACGGGTGAGGATCGCGCCGAAACGGCGGCCGAGGATCCATCGACCAACAGCAATTGGACGACCGCGCGCGGCAGGCGCGGCGGCTGGTCGTCGGCGCCGGCTCCGGCTTCGTCCGGTGGCGAGGTGCGCCTCGCGCGGGCGGGCGATTCGCATTTTTATGCCGATACGCAAGTCGATGGCGCCTCTATCCGAATGATGGTCGACAGCGGCGCGTCGATCGTCGCGCTGACACGGCGCGACGCCGAGGCGATCGGGATCGACGTCGACCGCCTGCCGATTGGCGGCATGGCGCGCACCGCGGGCGGCGACGTGCCGATGCGGACGGTGATGCTGGACAGCGTCGAAGTGCAGGGGATCGAGGTGCGCGACGTCCGGGCGGCGGTGATCGACGCCGACATGGGCGTGTCGCTGCTCGGACAGAGTTTTTTATCGAAGCTCGACGCAGTGAATGTCGAAGGCGACACGATGACTCTGCGCTGAGGCGCTGGCGCCCTATTTTGCCTTCTTGTCGATCAGCACCGCCTGCTGCCACTTGCTCGGCGCCTTGTCGGTGCGATGAATACATCCGGCCCAGCAGCAGGGGCGCTTTTTTCCTTCGTGCAATTCCTCGACGGTCCGCACGATCCGGCGCGCGCGCGTCTTGTCCTGCCTGGCGTCATCGACCCAGCAGATGAACTCGTTGCGCCCGAGCGGGGTCAGCGCCTGCCACAGCGCCAGCGCCGCTGGATCGGCCGTGATGGCCGCCTGCATATCCGCCCGCGCCTCGTGCACGGTTCCGTGAAGAAAAGCCTCGGTCATGGCGTGAGGCCATAAGCCAGCCCCGTTGCCGGGTCAAACGGCGGGGAGGGAGCGCGGCTTGCCATTTGTGCCGCTTTTCCCCACATCACCGGCATGAACGCTCCCAACCCCCCGATGCGCGCGGCGATCGTGCCCGTCACCGCCTTTCAGCAGAATTGCACGCTCCTCTGGTGCACCGAAACGAACAAGGCGGCGTTCGTCGATCCCGGCGGCGACCTGCCCAAGCTGAAGGAGGCGGTGCGCCAGACGGGCGTGGAGGTCGAGAAGATCCTCGTCACCCATGGCCATATGGACCATTGCGGACAGGCCGGAATGCTGGCGAAGGAACTCGGCGTGCCGATCGAAGGGCCGCACGAGGACGACCGTTTCTGGATCGAACGCTTTGCCGAGGATGGCGCGCGCTTCGGCATGATCGGCGAGCCGTTCGAGCCCGACCGCTGGCTGGTCGACGGCGACACGGTGACGGTGGGCAATCTCGTGATCGACGTCATCCATTGCCCCGGCCACACGCCGGGACATGTCGTGTTCCATCATGCGCCGTCGAAGCTGGCGATCGTCGGCGACGTCATCTTTCAGGGCTCGATCGGGCGCACCGATTTTCCGCGCGGCAATCACCAGCAACTGCTCGCATCGATCACACAGAAATTGTGGCCGCTCGGCGGCGACACGACCTTCCTGCCGGGGCATGGCGCGCACAGCAGTTTTGCGCACGAACGCCGCACGAACCCGTTTGTGAGCGATATGGCTTTGAACAACCAGAGTGTTTTCAAGTCGGGTGAAATCACCTGATGACTCGGAAAACACGGCAATACAAGAATCTAGGTGTTTGGTCCCAGCATGTGGTGGGTTGGCTGAACGATAAAGGCGTCTGGGTTTGATTTCCAGAGTTCGTCGATGGCCTGATATGGCGTTCTGAACTTGAGAGCCTTGAGCTGCTTGGCGAAGTTGTAGGCGACCAGCCAGTCGGCGACGTGTCGTCGTAGCTCCTGGATCGAGGCGTAATGGAAGGATTTGACGGTCGCGTCCTTGATGGTTCGGACCATCCGCTCGGCTTGGCCATTGGTCCAGGGATGGCAAGGCTTGGGCAGCCGGTGCTCGATGCCGTTTTCGAGGCAGACGCGCTCGAAGATGTGGATCAGGTAGCTTCTGCTCTGGCCCCGCTGCAGCTGGACGAACTGTACGCCGTTGTCGGTCAGCACGGTGTGGATCATGTAGGGTACGGTTCTGACCAACGACTTGAGGAAGCCGGCGCCGGCGAGCTTGGTAGCCTTGCGGTAGATGCGGGCGAAGACCAGCTTCGAGGTGCGGTCCACGGCGACATAGAGGAAGGCCTTGCCGCCCTCATAGCGCAGCTCGGCAATGTCGATGTGGAAGTAGCCGATCTCGTAGTTCTTGGCTTGCCTATCCGATGATCCCCCGGATCATCGGATCACGCCTGCGCTCTTCGGCTTCTCGCGGTCGGCCTTGGGCAGTCGGCTGATGCCGTGCCGTTGCAGACAGCGGTGCAGCGACGAGCGGGTCAGGTGCGGGATTACGTCCTTGAGCACGATGTAGACATCGTCGAGCGGCAACCGGGCCTGCACGCGCAGCGCGACGATCGCGGCCTCCTCCATCGGCGAGAGCACGGTGCTGCGGCGTTCCTTCGGCCCCATCGGCATGTCCTCCACAGACTGCCGATGCCGCCACTTCAGGACGGTCTTCTCGTTGGTCCCGTACTTCTTGGCAAGGCTCGCGACCGAAGCTTGCGATCGCTGTAGCTCGCCTCGAATGGCGTGCGTGATCTTCCCCCGGTTGCGCGGACACCGATGAACGGCTCATTGGAGCGAGGAGGTGTAAGATGGCGAAGGTTGGGAAGCGATATTTCACAGACGAGTTCAAGCGCGAGGCTGTGACGCTGTGGGAGACGAGCGGTCGGATGCAGACCGACGTTGCGCGTGAGCTGGGGATCATGCCGACGATGTTGAGGCGCTGGCAGCGGGCACTGGAGATCAAGGGGACAGTGCCTGCGGCGAAGCCGCTATCATCGCCGATGGCGTCGCCGGCGGATCAGGCGTCGGAGATTGCCAGGCTGCGCCGCGAACTCGATCGCACGCGCATGGAGCGCGACATTCTGAAAAAAGCGGTCGGCATTTGCGCGGAGATGCCACGGTGAAGTTCCAGTTCATCCGCGCCCATGCTGGCACCTGGCCGGTCAGCGTCATGTGCCGCATGCTCGGTGTGTCGCGCAGCGGCTATTACGATTGGCGCGATCGGCCGCCGAGTATGCGCACGACGGCGAACACCGTGTTGCTCGGCGATATCCGTCGGATCCAGGCGCGGCATTCCGGGCGATACGGCAGTCCCCGGATGCATGCCGCGCTGCGCGCGGAAGGGCGCGGCTGCAGCCGCGGTCGTGTCGAGCGGCTGATGCGCCGCCACGGCATCCGTGCGCTTGCCGGTCGCCGCTTTCGGCCCTCGACGACCGACAGCCGCCATTACCTGCCGATCGCGCCGAACCTGCTCGCGCAGCGCTTCGAAGCCACGGCGCCGAACCGCGTGTGGCTGGCCGATATCAGCTATATCCCGACCGGCGAAGGCTGGCTGTATCTGGCCGCCGTGCTCGATCTGGCGACTCGCAAGATCGTGGGCTGGGCGATGCGGGATCACATGCGCACCGAACTGACGCTCGCTGCGTTGATGATGGCCGCCCAACGGCAGCGACCGCTACGCGGACTCGTGCATCACTCCGATCGCGGATCGCAATATGCCGCCGGGGCTTATGTCGATCAACTCACTGCGATCGGCGCGACCGCGTCGATGAGCCGCACTGGGAACTGTTACGACAACGCGCCGATGGAGAGCTTCTTCCATACGCTGAAGGTCGAACTGGTCCATCAATGCCGCTGGGCAACGCATCTCGAAGCCCGGCAGGCTCTGTTCGGATATATCGAAGGCTATTATAATCGGAACCGCATGCACTCGGCCCTCGGGTATCTCACCCCCGAACAGGCCGAGCAACGCATGACGGGCTAACCCTGGTGTCCGCGCAACCGGGGGAAGATCATGCGTGGTCTTGGCGCTGCCGTGTAGAATCTGTCCCATAGCTCCCTCCGCTGTGATGATGACAAAATTACACCACCACATGCTGGGACCAAACAGCTAGCGCGCGATAGCGAAACTGTATTGCTCATCTTCGCCGGTCACAGCGCGCCACCTTATCCGGCCACCAGGCGATACCCCACCGCAGGCTCGTTGATAATCAGCGCGGGCCGCGCCGGATCGTGCTCGAGCTTCTGGCGCAGGCTTCGCACCGCGACGCGCAGATAGTCGATATGGTCCTGCTGCGCCGGTCCCCACACCGATCGCAGCAGGTGGGCGTGGGTGAGGACGCGGCCGGCGTGCTTGGCGAGCTCGGCGAGCACCGCATATTCCTTGGGTGTCAGATGCACCGTTTCGCCGTCGCGCCGGACGCTGCGGTGGTGCAGGTCGATCGCAAGCGAACCAATGACCAGCGGCTCCTGCGCGGCGCCGGGGCTGAGGTCGACGAGGCTGTCGACATAGCGATCGAGCTGCGCGGTTTCGGCAGCGACGGTCGCGGCGAGTGCCTTGTCGCCGCCCTCGGCACGCCGCAGCGCGCGTGCCGCGGCCGCGATCGCGTTGAGGCGCGGCTTGACGTCCTCGCCAATCGACATGAGCAGCGCCGCGCGCAGCCGGTCGCGCTCGCGCAGCGCGGCGACATCGCGCGCCTCGCCCTCCAGTCGCGCGCGTTCCAGCGCGAGCGCGACCTGGTCGAGCAGATTGCCGAGCAGCTGATGCTGATTCGGAGCGACCGGCGGCAAACCATCCTCGCGCGCGAGGCCGACGGCGGCGAGAACGGCATGGTCCGCGGCAATCGGATGGAATTGCCAGTCGGCGGGATCGCGGCGCGAAACGCCGCGGCCCGACGGTTCGCCGGTGTCGAGGGTCAGCGCCGCGGCGCCAAGGTCGCTGGGGCCGAGCGCGACGCCGGCCGGGGTGGCCGCGACGATTTGCGGTGCTTCGCGTCCGACGACAAGCACCGCATGACCGCCGAAGAGGCGCGCAAGCTCATGCACCGCGACGTCGGCAATCGCCTGTTCGTCGGTGCAGGAGAGGAGGCGACGCGCGAGGCCGGCGATCGTCGCGTTGCGCGCGGCGTGCGCGTCGGCGCGTCGGCTCTGTTCGCGCAGCGACGCAGCCAGACGGCTGGTGACCATGGCGACCAGAAACAGCGCGGCCACCGTCACAATGTCGGCCGGACTGTGGATGACGAAGGTGCGATAGGGTTCGGTGAAATAGAAATTATAGGTGAGCGTCGAGAGGGTGGCGGCGATAATCGCCGGCCATTGCCCGCAGCTGACCGCGGCGACGAGCACGGGCGGAATATAGAGCAGCGCGACCGGCGCGTTGCCCCAGCGATCGGCGATCAGCAAGCCGGCGAGCGTCGCGCCGGCGATCAGAAGCAAGGTGACGGCATAGCTGCCAAGGCGCCTGGCCATCTCATTCTGCCGGAGCGCCCGGCCTGCCGCTATCGTGTCCATGCGCGCCTAAATGCGCTTCCCGCGCCCCGGCGTCGAGAGGCGCGGATAAAATCCACATGGAATCTTTATGCGCCGGAAGCCCACATCGCGGGCATGGAAAACCATCCCGACGCATCATCGTCCGCCGCTGCCGCGGCTCCGCTCTCCCACGCGCCCAAGGACCGCCTGCCCGTGCTGATGCTCGGCGCCATCGGCGTCGTCTTTGGCGACATCGGCACCTCGCCGCTCTATGCGCTCAAGGAAAGTTTCATCGGCCCGCATCCGCTCGCGGTCGACCGGCTGCACATCTTTGGCGTGCTCAGCCTGATCTTCTGGTCGCTGATGCTGATCGTGACCGTCAAATATGTGTTCGTGGCGATGCGCGCGCATAATCGCGGCGAGGGCGGTTCGTTCGCGCTGCTGGCGCTGGTCTCGCGCCACCTCGGCCGAAGCCGCTGGAGCGGGACATTGGTGGTGCTCGGCGTGCTCGCGGCCTCAATGTTCTATGGCGATGCGATGCTGACCCCGGCGATCTCGGTGCTCTCGGCGGTCGAGGGGCTGACGGTGGTCGAGGCGGGCCTGCAACCGCTCGTGCTGCCGATCGCGGTGGTGATCCTTATCGCGCTGTTCCTGATCCAGTCGCGCGGGACGGCGCGGGTGGGGGCGTTCTTCGGGCCGATCGTGCTCGTCTATTTCGCGACGCTGGCGACGCTGGGCGTGGTCAACATCGCGGCGCACCCCGAAATCCTCGGCATCCTCAACCCCTGGCGGGCGGTCGAGTTTTTTCTCTATGATACGCGGCTCGCCTTCCTCGCGATGGGGTCGGTGTTTCTCGCGGTGACCGGGGCCGAGACGCTCTATGCCGACATGGGCCATTTCGGGCGCAAGGCGGTGGGGCTCAGTTGGCTGACGCTCGCCTATCCGTGCCTGATGCTCAACTATATGGGGCAGGGCGCGCTGCTGCTCGGCACGCCCGAAGCCGTCCAGAATCCCTTTTACCTGATGGCGCCCGAATGGGCGCGGCTGCCGCTGGTGTTCATCGCTACCGCAGCGACGATCATCGCCAGCCAGGCGGTGATTTCGGGCGCCTTTTCGGTGACGCACCAGGCGATCCAGCTGGGTTTCCTGCCGCGCCTGCGCACGCTCCACACCAGCGAGAAGGCGGCGGGGCAGATCTATATTCCGGCGATCAACTGGGGCCTGCTGGCGATGGTGCTGCTGCTGGTGCTCGGCTTCGGCGAATCGACCCGGCTGGCATCGGCCTATGGTATTTCGGTGATCGGCACGATGCTCATCACCACGCTGATGCTCGGCTTCCTGATCTTCAAGGTGTGGCGCTGGAACCGCTGGCTGGCGGCGGGAACAATCGGCCTGTTCCTGCTCGTCGATGGCATCTACTTCGCCTCCAATATCACCAAGATCCCCGACGGCGGCTGGTTCCCGCTGGTGGTCGCGGCGGCGCTGTTCACCATACTCACCACCTGGGCGACCGGCCGCCGCCTGATGCGCGCGCGGCTGGAGGAGGCGAGTATGCCGCTGCCGCTGTTCATCGAATCGGCCGCCGCCTCGGCGCACCGCGTTCGCAACACCGCGGTGTTCATGTCGGCCGCGGCCGAGGGCATCCCCCCGGCGCTGCTCCACAATCTGAAGCATAATCAGGTGCTGCATGAGCGCGTATTGATCCTGACCGTGCTGGTCGAGGATGTACCCTACGCCGATCCCGCAGCGCGGCTGGAGGCGCAGGACGCCGGACGCGGCTTTTATCGCGTGATCCTGCGCTATGGTTTCATGGAGGACGTTGACGTCCCGCGCGACCTTGCGCGGCTGGACGCGATCGGAGGACCGTTCGACATGATGACGACGAGCTTCTTCCTTGGGCGGCAAAAGCTCGTCGCCTCGGCTGCCAAGCCGGGGATGGCGCTGTGGCGCGAGCGGCTGTTCGCGTGGATGAGCAAAAGCTCCGAAAGCGCGATGGAGTTTTTCAAGATCCCGACCAACCGCGTGGTCGAACTCGGCAGCCAGATCCAGATATGAGCGCGCCGGTTCAGGGGCACGCGGACGCCGATGGCACTGCCGCGGGGTCCGAACCAGCGCCGGTCGTTCGAATTGAGCGCTGCGCGCCCTTCTTCGCTTCGCTCGGAATCCGTGTCGGACAGCCTGGTGTGCGGTTGGCGGTCCGCATCCTGTGCATCGTCGATGACTTTGCGTGGGAGTGTCCGGCGCCAGTGGCCGATAGGTCGCTGTCCAGCATCCGCGTTGCCCGGGAACTGACGGCGCTGATCGGCCTGCGGGGAAGCCCCACATGGTCGTCAGCTTCATCATCGTGGGCGCGCCATTTTCCGGCTTCGCGTGAGTCGACGGCTTTCGTCGACCGCGTGATGCAGCAAGCTTGGTGCCGTCGGACATAAGGATTCGCACGCAATCCCTGTCAGCGCATTATTGATAATGATTTGCACTAGAAATATATGTTCCAGGCCGCGCGAATCATTCGCTGTGGTTTCCGGTTTCAGCAGCGCAAGCAATTCTGCTTGGACCTGGCGCCGGGATTCCGCTCTGGGGAAGCCCGGACGCCGGTGCGCGGTTGATGTCGCGCAGTCGGCGCGAAAACCGTCAAGAAAGCCGAGATTATGAGTGACCGTATTGCCGCCGCCGCCAAGCTGGCTCCCTCCGCCTCGCTGACTGTCGAGGAGGTGCGCGCGGTGCGGCACTGGAACCAGCATCTGTTCAGTTTCACGATCACGCGCCCGCCGAGCTTTCGTTTTCGGTCGGGCGAGTTTGTGATGATCGGGCTGCCGGGCGAGGGGCGGCCGCTGCTGCGCGCCTATTCGATCGCCAGCCCCGCCTATGCCGACGAGCTGGAGTTTCTGTCCATCAAGGTGCCTGACGGGCCGCTGACCTCGCGGCTTCAGAAGATCCAGCCGGGCGATCCGGTCTATCTTGGCCGAAAACCGACGGGAACGCTCGTTGCCGACGCACTGCTTCCCGGCCAGCGGCTGTTCCTGCTGTCGACGGGAACGGGGCTGGCGCCCTTTCTGAGTCTGGTGCGCGATCCCGACATTTACGAGCGGTTCAGCCAGATCCAGCTCGTCCATTGCGTGCGGCAGGTGAGCGATCTCGCCTTCCGCGACGCGCTGGAAAGCCAGCTTGCGGGGGATCCGCTGGTTCAGGATCAGGCGCTGCTGCAATTCCATTACCTGCCGACGGTGACGCGCGAGCCGTTCCGCACCACGGGGCGCATCGACGCGCTGATCGACGGCGGGCGGCTGTTCGGCCATCCGCTGACCGGCCCCGCGCATTTCGACCCTGCGACCGACCGCGTGATGATGTGCGGCAGCATGGCGATGATCCGCGACCTCGAAGCGCGGTTCGAGGCGCTGGGGTTCAAGGAAGGGTCGAACGCCGCGCCGGGCGATTTCGTCATCGAACGGGCGTTCGTCGGATAGAGCCGCCCAGGCTTGGCCCCTTGCGTCGGGCGCGGCTTTCGCGCAATCCGACGTTGGGAGAGGAGCGGGCGTGACAAGGATCGACGACAATCCGCCGGGGCTGGCGGCGCGCGCGGTGCGCTGCCTGTTGCTGATGCTCTATCGTGCGCGCGGGTGGAAAGCGGTGGGCGTGGTGCCCGAGCCACGGCGCTTCATCATCATCGCGGCGCCGCACACGAGCAATTGGGATTTCGTCAACTTCCTGGGGCTGACCGCCGACCTCAAGCTCCGGCCCTATTTCATGGCGAAGCTGTCGCTGTTCCGCTGGCCGATCGGTGGTTTCATCCGCCAGATGGGCGGCGTGCCCGTCGACCGGCGCGGCGGTGGCGACGTTGTCGCGCAGATGATCGCCGAGTTCGCGCGGCGGGGGGAGTTCATGCTGACCGTCGCGCCCGAAGGCACGCGCGGCAAGACGGCGAAGTGGCGCACCGGATTTTATCAGATTGCGCTGGGCGCCAAGGTGCCGCTGGTCGTCGGGTTGATGGATTATGGCACCAGGACCGGTGGGCTGGGGCCGCTGATCTGGCCGACGGGCGATTTTCGCGCCGACATGCAAAAGGTGTTCGACATCTATAAAAGCTGTATCCCGAAATATCCCGAGCGCGCGGTGCGTTCGATCGACGATATTGTCGGGACGGGTGCGGACGGAGAGAGGCCGGTATGACCGAGATAGCGGGGCTTTTGGCGATCAATTTCGCAGGGCTGCTGGCGGTGATCCTGCTGCTCTGGTTGTTCGCCGTGACGATCCGCGACGTGTCGTTCATCGACGCCTTCTGGGCGTTCGGCATGGTGCTGCTTGCCTGGGGGAGCGCGGCGCAGGCGGGGATCGAGGGGGCGCATGCCAGGCTGCTGCTGGGGCTGACGTCGCTGTGGGGGCTGCGGCTCGCGATCCACCTCGCGCGCCGCTGGGTGCGCGAGGGCGAAGACCCGCGCTACGCCCGGATTCTGGCGAGAACGATGGAGACACGTGGCTGGAGCTGGGCGCGGGCGTCGCTGCTGACGGTGTTTCTGACGCAGGCGCCGCTGCTGTTCATCACCTGCCTGCCCGCGCAGGTGGGCATCTGGGCCGGCGGGGGCGTCGGCGTCGGCGTCGGCATCCTCGGCTGGGTCGGCGCGGTGGCGGCGCTGACGGGCATCGCGTTCGAGAGCATCGGCGACGCGCAGCTTCACGCCTTTCGCCGGAATCCGGCGAACAAGGGGCGGGTGCTCGATACGGGGCTGTGGCGCTATACGCGCCATCCCAATTATTTCGGCGACGCGCTGAGCTGGTGGGGCATCTGGATCGTCGTGCTCGACATCGGCTGGCAACCGGCCCTGGCGAGCCTGATCGGTCCGGTCTTCCTGACCTTCACGCTCACCAAATGGTCGGGCAAGGCGCTGCTCGAAAAGGGGCTGCACAAGACGCGACCCGACTATGCAGCCTATGTCGCGCGCACGTCGGGGTTTGTGCCATGGCCGCCAAAGACGAAGGCCTAGGCGGCGCGGTCGCCGCCGCCGACGCGGGCGCTCTCGGTGATGCGCCGCGCATCCGGGCGATCCTGACCGACGCGGCGCGCGCGGGGAACAGCGTCAGCTATTCCGAGCTGCTTGGCGAGCTGGGGTTCCGGTTCACGCGGCCCAAGATGCGCGCGCTGTGCAAGACGCTGGCCGAAGTCGACCGGTTGTGCGCGCTGGACGGCGAACCCGACCTCGCGGTGCTGGTGGTGCGCGAGAGCGACCGGCTGCCGGGGCAGGGTTGGTGGGTCGGCGGGACGGCGCTGCTGCTCGGTTACGATGGACCGTGGGAGGGCGCGCCGGCGGCGCGCTTCATCCGCGAGCAGCAGCAGGCGGTGTTCGACTATTGGACCGACCGATGAAAGGGTGCAAAAAAGGGGCCGACGAAGCGGCCCCAGTTTGTCATTCCGGTAACCGAAAGGAAGTTTACCAGAAGAAATCATAGATCACGTCGACCACCTCGCCGGTGTAGGTGTCGACAAGCAGTGCATCGTCATAATAGCGGATCCAGCGATAGCCCCCATAGGCGGGCGGCAGGCGATAGTAGCTGGGGTTGTTGATCCAGTAGCGCGGGCTGTAGAACAGCGAGCCGAGCGTGAAGCCGATGCTGAAGCGCGTGTAGCCATAGCCGCGATAAGGATTATAGTAGCGCGGCATCCGGTAGTAGCTGCGATAGCGATCGCGATAGCTGCGCCAGTCGTAGCGGCGGTCGTGGCGCCAGTCGCGGTTCCAGCGATCGTGATTCCGGTCCCAGCGGTCGTGGCGTCCGTCGCGATAGCGGCGATCGACATAGCCGTTGCGATTGCGGTCCCAGCGGCGATCGACACGATTGTCGTTGTCGCGATCCCAGCGGCGATCGAGGTCGCCGTCACGGTTGCGATCCCAGCGGCGATCGACGCGTCCGTTGTCGTTGCGGTCCCAGCGCCGGTCAACCTCGCCGTTGCGATTGCGATCCCAGCGGCGATCGACGCGGCCATCGCGGTTGCGGTCATAGGCGTTGCCGCGATTGCGCTCGGCCTGACGCGCCTCGCGCTGCTGCTGCCAGTGCTGGCGCTGCTGGTCGCTTCGTCCCTGCCATTGCTGACGCTGTTCGCCGCGGCGCTCGGCCCGCATTTCGCTGCGTGGCTGGCGCTGCGGACGGGCCTCGCCGTCGCGGTATCCGCCGCGGCGAACCTCGGGACCGCGTGGTCCGCGGTCGTCGCGCTGCGCGATCAGGATCCGCTCGCCCGATGCCTGCGCGGCGGCGGGCGCGATCGGGGTCAGCATCGTCGCGGCGATCAGCACTCCTCCTAACATCTTTCTCATCTCGCCATTCTCCAACTCACGTCCCGTTTGCTGGAGACGCCAGCCGGGATGATGAATCGATTCTTACCAGCGGCAAGATGATCGATGCCTGACCGCGCCGTTGCCTGCGGTTCAGCTTTCGGGGCGCAGCGCGGGAACGGCGCGCGCGGCGTCGTCGGGGCGGATGCCGGGCGGCGGCGCGGCGGCGATGCGTTCCTCGCCGCGCATCACCCGTGCGGCGAGACGGATCGCGCTGCGGATGCGCGGATAAGTGCCGCAGCGGCAGATATTGGTCATGGCCGCATCAACCTCGGCATCGCTGGGATTGCTGTTCTTGCGGAGCAGCGCGGCGGCGGCCATGATCATTCCCGACTGGCAGAAACCGCATTGCGGCACCTGTTCGGCGACCCACGCCTGTTGAACGGGATGGCTGCGGTCGCGCGAAAGTCCCTCGATCGTCGTCACGAAACGGCCTTCGCATTCGGCAATCGTGACCAGGCAGCTGCGGATCGCCTCGCCGTCGATGTCGACGGTGCAGGCGCCGCAATCGCCCGTGCCGCAGCCATATTTGGTGCCGGTGAGGTTCGACGCATCGCGCAGCGCCCACAGCAGCGGCGTGTCGGGCTCCATGCGATATTCGACCGGACGGTCGTTGACCGAGAATCGCGTCATGCCGCCCCTGTTAGCGCCCTTTGCCGATTAGTCACGCCAGCTTGTGTCGATCTTGTCGACCTTGCGCACCATGGCGTCAAACTCGGCCTTGCCCGACTGGCCGGGGATGGCGGCCATATGGAGGTCGCGCTGGTGGACCTTGATGACGTCGTCGTTCACCAGGATCGGCTTGCCCATGCTCATCGTCGCGAGCTGGATTTCGCACGCGCGCTGGAGCGCCCAATATTTGATGAAGGCGTCGGTGAGCGACTTGCCCATCACGACGGGCCCATGATTGCGCAGCATCAGGATGCGCTTGTCGCCAAGGTTCCTGACCAGCCGCTCGCCCTCTTCCTCGCGCACCGTCACGCCCTCGAAATCGTGATAGGCGAGCTGGCCGATGAAGTTGCAGGCATAGAAATTGGTCGGTTGCAGCCCATCTTCGAGCCCGCAAACCGCCATCGTCGCGGTGGTGTGGGTGTGGATGATCGCGTGCGCGTCGGGCAGGACGCGATGGAACAGGCTGTGCTGGACGAAGCCCGCCTTGTTGACGTGCCAGGGATTATCCGCGTCGAGCTTGTTGCCGTCGATGTCGATCTTGATGAGGTTCGACGCGCAAACCTCGCTGAAATGCAGGCCGTAGGGGTTGATGAGGAAGGCGCCGTCCTGGTCGGGCACCTTCACCGTGATATGGTTGAAGATCATCTCGTCCCAGCCCATCATCGCGAAAATGCGGTAACATGCGGCGAGTTCCTGCCGCGCCGTCCATTCGGCTTCGCTATATTTGCTGTTGCGCTTGAGCTGGGTCGCCATCGCCGGTTCCTCTTCCTATCGGTTTCGTCCTGCTACCTATGCCACAGGGGGCGGGGCGGGCACAATCCCGTGCGAGGCAGAGCGGTCCGGCGCAGCGCCGCGGGCGCCTCGCCGCCTTTATGCTTGCATTTCGGGGCGAATCCCTCTAGTTGGCCCTCAACCGGAACGTCGCGCTTTCGCGGCGCTCTTTTTATTGCCCGAATATCGGCGGTTTGCGGCGGACCGGATGACCCGGTGGCCCGGACTGTTTTGACGAACAGGAGACGACACGGTTTATGCAGATCATCGTTCGCGACAATAATGTCGACCAGGCCCTTCGCGCGCTCAAGAAGAAGCTGCAGCGTGAGGGCGTGTATCGCGAAATGAAGCTGCGCCGTCATTACGAGAAGCCCAGCGAAAAGCGCGCCCGCGAGCGCGCCGCCGCCGTCCGCCGCGCCCGCAAGATGGAGCGCAAGCGGATGGAGCGCGACGGGATCAAGTAAGACCCGTTCCCGTTCGGGATCCTGATCGAAAAAGGGGGCGCTGCGGCAACGCGGCGCCCTTTTTCGTTTGGGAGTGTGGCGGGTCAACATCTCTAGCTTCCGTCATCCCGGCGAAGGCCGGGATCTCGACCTCGGCTTGGGGCGCGACGGCGAGATACCGGCCTTCGCCGGGATGACGACTGAGCGAGATTGATCTGGCGGATGAGGGCCGTTTTACGGCGCTGCCGCGACCCTTGCCCCTCCACCACCGCCTGCGGCGGCGGTCCCCCTCCCCATGGCTTCGCCACAGGGAGGATAAGGCCAGGGCCTATTTCTTCAGCCCGATTTCGCGCAGGCGCTGTTGCAGATAATCGTCGGCGGTGATTGGCGTCGGGTAAAGGTTGGGATGGTCGGCGTCGATGCAGTTGTCCAGTGTTTCGATCAGATAGTCCGAACGGAAATGAAGGAAGAAGGGCATCGAATAGCGCGCGATGCCGGCGCGGCCTTCGTCGGGATTGCGGACGCGGTGCGTCGTCGAGGGGAGGCGGTTGTTGGTCAGGCGCTGGAGCATGTCGCCGACATTGACCGCCATCGCGCCGGGCGGCGGCGAGACGGGAAGCCAGCTGCCGTCCTTGTCGAGTATTTCGAGCCCCGCTTCCTCGGCGCCCAACAGCAGGGTGATGGTATTGATGTCCTCATGTGCTTCGGCGCGGATACCCTTGGCGGGCGCTTCGACGGGGGGATAGTGGAGCAGGCGCATCACGCTGTTGCCGTCCTTCACCGGGTCGTCGAAGAAATCGGGGGCAAGGCCGAGATAGCGGGCGATTCCCGACAGGAGCTGGCCGCCGACGCGGTCGAACTCGGCGAACAGCTTGTCGTAAACGGCGCGGAATCCCTCGATCTCCGTTGGCCAGACATTGTTCGGCTGCTGCGCGGCGAGCGGGTGGCCGGGCGGCAGGTCGCGCCCGACGTGCCAGAACTCCTTGAGATCGACCTCTTTGGCGCCCTTGGCGATTTCGGTGCCGAAGGGCGTGTAACCGCGCGCGCCGCCGCCGCCGGGGATGTGATAGGCGCGCTTGACCGCTTCGGGCAGCGCGAAAAACGCCTTGGCTTTCGCCCAGGCCTCGTCGATCAGCGCGGCGTCGATGCCGTGATCGGTGATCATCGCGAAGCCGAAACGCTCGAACGACCCCCCGAAATCGCGCGCGAACTGGTCGGCGGGAAGGGCCATGGAAATGACGGGGACGGCAGCGGTCATCATTACATCCGTAGTGGGGGTCTGGAAATCGCCTGTTTAGCCAAGATTTCGCTTGTGTCGAGCGAAGTCGAGACGCGGCTTGATGCCGCGCGACCCCACGGCGCATCCCGATTTCGCTCGATGTGAAGAGTGTCGCTTGCGCGCCAGGGCCGCGCGACGATGACGGAAAAGAAACCTGCGCTCTTTTCACGGCCGAGGAGGTTGATAAGAGAGCGGCATGGCAAAGCAATACTGGCTGATGAAATCCGAACCCGACGCCTATGCGTGGGACCAGCTTGTCCGGGACGGCACCGGCATCTGGGACGGGGTGCGCAATCACACCGCGAAGCTGAATCTGATGGCGATGAAAAAGGGCGACGAAGCGCTCTTTTATCATAGCAATATCGGCAAGGAATGCGTGGGGATCATGGAGATCGTAGAGGAGAGCTTCCCCGACCCGACCGCCGAAGAAGGATCGCCCTGGGTGGTGGTGCGCGTTGCGCCCGTGCGCGCGCTGGCGCATCCCGTGACGCTCGCGGCGATCAAGGCCGAGCCGCGGCTTGCCGACATGGATCTGATCCGCCAGTCGCGCCTGTCGGTCGGGCGCGTGACGGCGGCCGAATGGAAGCTGATTCTGCAGATGTCGGAGACGGCTGCGGGTTGAATCGCCGACATTGCCTCCGCGGTTTTTGCAGTTTTTTCCGTTCCTCCGCCATGGCGAGAGAATAAACGCCGACCATCCTCCCGATGGTCTCGCCGTCGCCGGCGCCGGTGTCAACGCAACTTGATCTGCAGATGCTTGGCGACCGACGGGTGGAGCGGATAGACGAACTCGCAACCATAATCATTGCCGTCGGCGCGGCGAACGATCGCTTCGAGTGGCTGGAGGCCGGGCAGACTCACCCAGATATGCTTGCCAAGCTGCGGCCGGAAAAAGGTGACCATGCGAAAGCCGGTCGACGAAAGATCGAACAATTCGACGTCGAAGGGGTTGAGCCCCGGTTCGCGGTAGCGCGCGCGGCCACGGACCGGCGCCCGTTCGGCGCCACGTGCTCTTTTGAGCGCCGATCCGGTTTCGATGCTGTTGTATCCCAACACGGCCATGACCCCCGCCTGTCTCTGTATGACGGACAGAATAGGGCCGTGTTGGTTACCCCGAAATGAAGCGATATGGTGAAGGCGCGCGCGTCCTTGTCCCATAACGGGTCGGATCGTGGGCCGCCTTGGGAGCCGAGAGCCATCCGGTTCCGAGGCAAATCAAGCCGCTCGCTTGAGGGAGCCTCGGCTCCATGCGCGATCCGTCCTAGTCCGACGCGCGCACGCGGCCGCGCCCGGCCTTGAGTGCGCCCCGCGCCTTCTTGCCATCGACGCGCCGCGCTTTTGCGGCCTTGCTCGGCCTGGTCTTGATGCGGCGTTCGGGGCGGACGAGCGCAGCGTCGATCAGCTCGGAGAGGCGCGCGCGCGCGTCGGCGCGGTTCGCTTCCTGCGTGCGGAAGCGGCGCGCGAGGATGATCAGCTCGCCGTCGCCGGTGAGCCGACTGCCCGCGAGTTGCTTCAGCCGGCGAAAGGCGTCGGGGGGCAGGCCGAGCGCATAGACATCGACGCGCAGCTGGCACGCGGTCGCGACCTTGTTGACATTCTGGCCCCCCGGCCCCGACCCGGCGAGGAACTTTTCGCTGATCGCCTGTTCGGGGATGTCAGCCACGGGTCGGCGCCGCTCCCTCGGGCACGGCGAACCCCATCGCGGCGAAGGCGTCGGGGAAGGGCGCCTCGGCAATTATGGACGGCTTGACGTCACGTTTTACCACCAGCCGTTCGGCGTGGAGCAATGTGCGGTCCTTCGCGCCGCCGCGACCGTAGACGGGGTCGCCCGCGAGCGGAAAACCAAGTCCCTCGAGCGCGTGGACGCGCAGTTGGTGCGTGCGGCCGGTTTCGGGACGGAAGCGCAGCAGCGCGCGGCCATCCACGACGGCAAGCTTTTCCCAATGTGAGACCGAGGGCTTCCCGGCGGGATCGACGACCATCCGCCACCCCGCCTCGGCGGTCGAGGTCTTGGCGAGCGGCAGGTCGATCGTTCCGCCGCCTTCCGTCGGCACGCCGTCGAGGATGGCGAGATATTGTTTTTCGACCGCGCGCTCCTCGAACGCGCGGGTGAAGCGGCCGTGTGCCTTGGGATTGCGCGCGAGAAGCAGGCAGCCCGAGGTGTCGCGGTCGAGCCGGTGAACGGGCAGGGGCCAGCGCTTGAAGCCGAAGCGCAACGAGTCGAGATGGTTCTCGAGGCTGAGGCTGCCGTCGCGCGGCGCATCGACGGGAAGCCCGGCGGGCTTGTCGATGACGAGCGCTTCGCCGTCGAGGAAGAGGACGCGGTCGGAAAGGAGCATGGCGCGCTATAGGGCGCGGCGCGCGCGGGTGGAAGCCCCCCCAAAGCGGACCGGCGCTGTCGCTCTTTGGCATGGTCATCCCGGCCTTCGCCGGGATGACGGGGAGGGGGTTCGCGCTATCGTTTCATGCACTGGCGCGGGTCGTCGCGCTTATATTCGCTGCAATTCCACAGCGCCTTTTCAAACCCCGCCTTGTCGTCGCGAAGGTAGGAAAAGCTCATCGCCGCGCGCTGCGTGTCGGACATCGCGTCGCTGTCGGGTTTGAGCACCGGATTGGTCCAGCCCATGAATTTGCAATAGGGCTGGTCGCCGCAGAGGCGAAGCGCGGTGGTGACGAAGCTTTCGGGCGCGGCGCGGCGGTCGAGCTGGACATAGATGGTATCGCGCCCCGCGGCGTCACCGAGACCGGGCACGACGCGTGCCGCGCCCACCGTGGCATTGGCAGGCGCAGAGTCGGCAGGCAGGCCCAGCGCGACCGCGTGGAGCGGCGAAATGGCGGCGAGCTTGGCGACAGGGCCGTCGCCGCCCGACACCGCGCCGCGAAAGGCGCCCGGCGTGCCCCAATAGCCCGGCCAGCGGAAGAAGAGGTGCGTATCGACGATGGCGATCTTCTCGAGGCTGTCGCTCCAATAAGGGCGCACCCAGTCGGTGTGATAATGGGTCGCAAGCCCGACCGGCGGATAGGTGCCGCCCGACAGCATCAGATCGGCATTGTCGCGCGCGCGCTGCCACGCTGCTTCCGAATAGCGCCGCGCGAGCGCGCCGTCGCAGGTGAAGGTGAACTGGCAGCCGGTCGCGCGTTCGGCACCCTGAAACACGACGCCGCAGATCGATTTGGGGAAGGCGGGGTGGCGCGCGCGGTTGATGACGACCTGTCCCACCGCCTGCTGCCCCCGCGCATCGTCTCCGGCTTCATAGAGCATCGCGGCGGCGAGACAGTCGCGCGCGCGGGCGCGGGCGTCCCCGTTGCCGACATAGACGAAAGGACGCGGGGCGACGAAGCCGGTGGTGACGAGCGCAATCGCGGCATTCTGCGCGCGGGCATCGGCTTCGGTCACCGGCGCAAAGACCATCGGCGGCGCCTGCGGCACGACGTCGGCCGGCGGCGCGACGGGATGCGGGCGCGGGGCGCGGATGTTGCGGTTGCCGCTCGCATCGAGGACGGCCCCGACGGCAAGCGCCACGAGCAGGACGAACAGCCAGCCCGTCCAGTCGCGCCGCAGCGGCACCGGCCGATCGCTTGTCGCGCCCATGGCGAGAGGTCAGATTTCCGGCAGGAAGTCAGGCACCGACAGATAGCGCTCGCCCGTGTCGTAGTTGAAGCCGAGCACGCGGCTGCCCGGCGGCAGTTCGGCGAGCTTTTGCTGGATCGCCGCGAGCGTGGCCCCCGACGAGATGCCGACGAGCATCCCTTCCTCGGTCGCGGCGCGGCGCGCCATGTCCTTTGCCGCGGCGGCGTCGACCTTGATCACCCCGTCAAGCAGGTCGGTATGGAGATTGCGCGGAATGAACCCGGCGCCGATTCCCTGGATCGGGTGCGGCGCCGGCTGGCCGCCTGATATCACCGGCGAGGCTTCGGGTTCGACCGCAAAGACTTTCAGGTTCGGCCAATGTGCTTTCAGGAACTGCGCGCAGCCGGTGATATGGCCGCCGGTGCCGACGCCGGTGATCAGCACGTCGATCGGCGTATCCTTGAAATCGGCGAGGATTTCGGGGCCGGTGGTGCGGACATGGACGTCGATGTTCGCTTCATTTTCGAACTGCTGCGGCATCCAGGCGCCCGGCGTCGTCTCGACCAGTTCGATCGCACGCTCGATCGCGCCCTTCATCCCCTTTTCGCGCGGGGTGAGGTCAAAGGTCGCGCCATAGGCGAGCATCAGGCGGCGGCGTTCGAGCGACATCGATTCTGGCATGACGAGCACGAGCTTGTAGCCCTTTACCGCCGCGGCCATCGCCAGGCCGATGCCGGTGTTGCCCGAGGTCGGCTCGACGATCGTGCCGCCCTCCTTCAGGCTGCCGTCGCGCTCGGCCGCCTCGATCATCGCGAGGCCGATGCGATCCTTGATCGACCCGCCCGGATTGCTGCGTTCGGACTTCACCCAGACTTCGGCATCGGGGAAAAGCTTGGCCATGCGAATGTGCGGCGTGTTGCCGATCGTATCGAGGATGGAATTGGCTTTCATGTCGATCCTGCCTTGAATTGGGGTTCAAAGGTACGCGCGCGGCGCAGTTCGGGGAATATCCATGCCCATAGCGCCGTCACGCCGATCGCGCCAGCGCCGCCGATCACCACCGCGCCGACCGGACCCAGGGCCGCGGCCATCGCGCCCGCGCGCATTTCCCCCAGTTCGTTCGACGCCGAGATGGCGAGGCCCGATGCGGCGCTGACGCGCCCGCGCATATGATCGGGGGTGTTGAGCTGGATCAGCGTGCCGCGCACAAAGACCGAGAACATGTCGGCGGCGCCCATCACGACGAGCAGGCCGAGCGAGAGGAGGAGGCTGGTCGAAGTGCCGAAGGCGACGGTCGTGGCGCCGAACACGGCGACCGCCCACAGCATCTTGACCCCGACATTGCGCTCGATCGGGCGGATCGCGAGGCCGACCGCTACTGCGACCGAACCAAGCGCGACCGCGGCGCGCATCAATCCGGCACCCTCTGGCCCGGCGTCCAATATGTCGCGCGCGAAGACCGGGAACATCGCCGTCGCCCCCGCGAGCAGCACGGCGAAGAGGTCGAGCGTGATCGTGCCCAAAAGGAAGCGTTCAACCCAGACGAATTGCAGGCCATCGACCATCTCGCGCAGCGGATGGCGGCGAACCTCGGCGGGCGGGGGCAGCACCGGGCGCACGCGGCTCAGGGTGAAAGCCGAGACGGCGAGAAGGATCGCCGCGAAGACGTAGACCGCCGCCGGATGCGCGGCATAGATGAGGCCGCCAGCGGCGGGGCCGATGACCGACGCCGACTGCCACGCGATGCTGCTCATCGCGATGGCGCGCGGCAGCACCGCGGGCGGCACGATGTTCGGCGCGATCGCGCTCATTGCGGGGCCCGAAAAGACGCGTGCGACGCCGTGCAGGGCGGCAAGCGCAAAAAGCAGCCAGAGCGTCAATCCGTCGGTCCAGGTGAACCAGCCGAGCGTTGCGGCGATGACGAGGTCGATGAGGTTCGAGAAGATGGCGACGCGCCGCCGCTCGAAGCGATCGGCCGCCCAGCCCGCAACGGGGGTCAGAACCGCGAGCGGGACGAACTGGAACAGGCCGAGCAGCCCGAGCTGGAACGATGCCTCCTTGATCGACATACCGTAGTCGCTGCGCGCGGTGTCATAGAGCTGGTAGCCGATGACGACGACCATCGCGATCGTCGCCATCACCGCGGTGAAGCGCGCGAGCCAGAAATAACGGAAATCGGGAAAGCTGAGCGGGGAGCGAGCTTTGGGCGCCGCCTCGGGCATGACCGGATCTACGCCTTCGGGGGGAGGGATCGTCGCCATCACGCTCCACCTAAACGGCTTTTCGCGACTGTCCAGATGGCTTGGTGAACAGCGCGCGCCGAGATGCTGGCGAATCGGGGGCGGCGCGGCTAGCCTTGCGATCGAGGGGGCGAGCCGATGGTCGATGTCTTCATTTCCTATTCGCGCGACAACAAGGCGCGGGTGGCCGATATTGCCGCGGCGGTGGCCGCGGCGGGATATGACGTGTGGTGGGACGCCGAACTGCCGCCGCACCGCTCCTATGGCGACGTCATCACCGAAAAGATCGGCAGCGCGAAGGCGGCGATCGTTGTCTGGTCGCGGGCATCGGCGCAGTCCGAATGGGTGCGCGCTGAAGCCGATGTCGCGCGCAACCAGAAAAAGCTGGTGCAGACGGCGATTGACGACGTCATGCCGCCGCTGCCGTTCAACCAGATCCAGTTTGCCGACCTCAGCGACTGGACGGGAGATCCGGCGCACAGCGGCTGGCGCAAGGTGCTGATGAGCCTCGAAGAATTGTGCGGGCGCGGGGCGGTGTCAGCGCCGCCGCCAAGGCCGATCCCGGCCGCGCCGCCGCCGATGCCGCCGCTCGCCGACCCCGGCGCCGCGACGCCGCCCAAATCCTCCTTTCTGCCCTGGGTCTTGCTGGGGCTGGCGGTGGTTGCCGTCGCGCTGCTCGCATGGAAGCTGACTGAGCCCGCGCCGGCGACGCCCGATGCGCCGCCGGTGGTGGCGGAGAAAGAGGGCGACGCCGCCGCAGAGCCAACCGCCGCGGCAAGCGCGCCGACGGTGAGCGCGCCCGCCGAGGCTTTCACGCTTGCCGCGGTGATCGACGATCCCGACGGCTTTACCAACATTCGCGCGGGTCGCGGGACCAGACACGCGATCATCGGCAAGGTGCTGGAGGGCGAGACGTTTCTGACTTACCGGCAACCCGGCGCCTGGTGGCGCGTACGCAAGGGCGACGGCACGACGGGTTTCATGTACCGAAAATATATCCGCCTGATCGAAGGCGCGGCGGCGCCTGCGGCTGTGGAGGTTCCGGCCGGGGTTGGCGGCAGCGGCGTGGTCATCCCCGATTCGTCGGAGCGGCTGCTCTCCCCGGACGAGTTGAGGGGGCTGAGCGCGGGTGAGCTGCGGATCGCGCGCAACGAGATTTTCGCGCGGCACGGGTTCCGTTTCAGCGACCCGGCGTTGCGCGCGCATTTCGGCCGGTTCGACTGGTATCGCCCGGCAAGCGTGACCGTCGAGCTGTCGGACGTCGAAAAGGCCAATGTCGCGCTGCTCAAATCGGCCGAAGCCGCAGCGCGGTGATCGCTGCCGACGACCCGGTGGCGGCGGCCGAGGTCGAGGTCGCGCGGCGGCTGGAGCGGGGCGATGCGCTGACCGCGTTCGACCGCGCAGCGGCGGCGCACCGCGACGGGCTCGACAGCGCGCGGCTGTGCTATCTGATGGTGCGCGCGCTCGCAGCGTCGGGCGACAGCATGGGCGCGATGGCGCTGTACGAACGGCTGGGACTCGCGACGTCGGACGACGTCGATTGCGTCGCGCTTGCCGGGCGGATCTGGAAGGACGCCGCCTTTGGCCATGCGGGCGCGCGCCGCACCGAATTGCTGGCGCGCGCCGCCGCGGCCTATGAGCGGGCCTTTGCGCTGTCGGGCGCGGCTTTTCCGGCGATCAATGCCGCGAGCCTGCGTGCGCTGCTCGGCGATCGTGCGCGGGTCGCGGCATTGGCGGAACCGATTGCGATGGCGGGCGCCGGCGAGGATTATTGGGAACAGGCGACGCTCGCCGAGGCACTGCTGCTGACGGGGCGCGGCGCCGGGGCGCGGCAGGCCGCCGAAGCGGCCTGTGCGGTCGCTGCCCAGCGGATCGGCGACCGCGCCGCGACCTGCCGCCAGATCGCGCGGCTTGCGGCGGCGGGGGCGATCGACGGCGACGATGCCGCGGCGGTGATCGAGGTGCTGCGTCCGCCGCCGGTCGGGGTCTATTGCGGGCGGATGTTCCGCGCGGGCGGGGCGGGCGAAGCCAGCGCCCGCGCCGCGATCGCCGCCGGGCTCGACGCACAGCCGCTGTCGGCGCTGATCGGGCCGCTGGCCTGCGGTGCCGACATTCTCTTTGCCGAAGAAGCGATGGCGCGCGATATCGACCTGTCGGTGGTGCTGCCCTTTGCCGAAGAGGATTTTGTCGCCCAGTCGGTCGTATCGGGCGGCGCCGACTGGCTGCCGCGATATGAGGCGTGCCGCGCCGGGGCAGCGACGGTCCATTTGGCGAGCGGCGCGCGCTATGTCGGGGACGATGGCCAGTTCGTGCTGGGGGCGCAGACGATGATGGGGCTGGCGCGGCTGCGCGCGCGCGAGCTGGAGACCGAGGCGATACAGTTCGCGGTGGTCGACGGCGATGCGCGGTCTGCCGATGCGATGGCGGGGACCGATGCCGATGTTGCGCTGTGGCAGGGTTGCGGCGGGCGGACCGTCGGCCTTGTTGCCAAGGGGCTGGACCGCGCGCTCGACTTTCCGGCGGCGCCATCGGTGCCCGAGGGGGCGCGGCGGGGACTTTACGCAATTTTGTTCGCCGATTTTGCGGGCTTTTCCAGATTGGGCGAGGCCGAATTGCCGATTTTCGCGCGTGAGGTGATGGGTGGTGTCGGCCGCGTCCTCGATGGGTTTGGCGAGGCGGTGCTGTTCCGCAACACCTGGGGCGACGCGGTTTATGCGGTGATCGACGCGCCGACGACCGCGGCGCGGATTGCGCTGGCGATGCAGGATGCGCTGCGGGTGCTGCCCGCGGGGCTGGGGCTGGAAGGAACGCGCGCGGGAATGCGTATCGGCGTTCATTTCGGTCCGATTTATCGCGGCATCGACCCCATCGTCGGCGGTGAGCTGTGGTATGGAACCGAGGTGACGCGCACCGCGCGGATCGAGCCGGTAACGCTGGTCGGCCAGGTTTATTGCACACAGCCGCTGGCGGCGATGCTGGCGCTGAACGATGTGGGCGATTTCGCGTGCGACTATGTCGGCAAGGTGCGGCTCGCCAAGGATTATGGCGAGCTGGCGCTCTATCGCCTGTCGCGGCGGTCAGACTGACGGCGCACGAAGGCGCGCGATGAAAAAGCCGTCGAGGCCGCCAGCATCGGCAAGCTGGCCGGGAAGCGTGCGGACGAAGCCGTTGGCATCGCGCCCGATACCGGCGGGAAGCTCGTCCGCGCGCGCAGGCTCGATCATCCAGCGCGGATTGGCCTCGAGGAAGGCGGCGATCTGATCCTCGCCCTCGGCGCGTTCGAGCGAGCAGGTCGCGTAGACGAGCGTGCCGCCCGGTTTGACCCAGTTTGCCGCCCGCGCGAGAAGTTCAGATTGCAGCACCGCCATCTCTGCGATCTGGCGCGGCTCGATGCGGTGGAGGACGTCGGGGTGGCGGCGGAAGATGCCCGTCGCCGAACAGGGAGCGTCGAGCAGCACGGCATCGGCCGCGGCATCGGGCGCCCAGCTGCGGATGTCGCCCTGAACGACGTCGGCGGCCAGCCCGGTGCGCGCGAGGTTGGTGCGCAGTCGTTCGAGGCGTCTGGCGCTGGCATCAACCGCGGTGACCGCCCATCCGGCGGCCGCAAGCTGCATCGTCTTGCCGCCCGGCGCGGCGCAGAGGTCGAGGATGGTCCGCCCCTCGCCCGCCCCGAGCAGGCGCGCGGGAAGGCTGGCGGCAAGATCCTGCACCCACCAGCCGCCTTCGGCAAAACCGGGCATCGCCTCGACCGCCTGCCCGCGCGGCAGGCGGCGGTGGCGCGGTGCGAGCGCCACGGCATCGGGCCATTCGTCGGAACCGGGTTCGGCGGCGAAGCTGAGGTCGATCGGCGGCGGCACGCTCCAGCTTGCGGCGGCCGCGTCGACCATCGGTGCGCCCCATATCGCGGTCCAGCGTTCGGCGGCGGGGGACGGCAATGTCGCGCGGTCGGGCAACTGCCACCCCTCCTGCTGCGCGCGCGACAGGATCGCGTGGACGAGGCGACGCGGGCCGCCATCGACGAGCGGCAGTGCGGTCGCGACGACGGCGTGGGCGGAACTTTTGAGCGCGAGCAGCTGCGCCAGCGCGATCCTGAGCACCGCGCGCGACTTGACATCGTCGGGCAATGGCTGCGCGGTCGCGCTGTCGATCAGCGCGTCGATGTCGGTCATCCAGCGCAGCGCTTCCGACGCGATGGCGACGGCAAAGGCGCGGTCGGCGCCGGTCAGCCCCTGCGCCGCGGCGTGCATGGCGACATCGAGCGGATCGCCGCGGCGCAGGATCGCGTCGAGCAGCCGCAGCGCGGCGCGGCGCGGCGCGAGACCCGGCGGATCGGCCGCGCCGCGCGGCCGTCGGCGCCGGGCAGGACGGCGATCAGCCATGACGGACCGGGGCATGGTTGGCGGAAGGCATCAATGATCCTATATGGCGGGCATGACCGACATCAGTGAAGATGCGACCATCGGCGGAACGCCACGCGCTGTAAAGCGCCCGCAGCACGTGAAGCCGCCCGCAGGCTGGACGAACAGCCCGTTGCCATCGCCCGCGCCGATCCGTGAGGAGCGCGCCGAGGATCAGCCGGGCGGCCGCAATCCGGTGCGCTATGGCGATTGGGAGCTGAAGGGGATTGCGGTCGACTTCTGACCGCCGCCGCACAAAAAACCGCCTCCGCGCAATACGGAAGCGGCTTTTCGTTGAAGGTCAGACGGTCGGCGCTTCGCTGACGAGCTGCATCTTGCCGCTCTTCACCTGCTCGGCGAAAACCTCGCGCATCAGTTGCAACGAGAAGAGATGCGCGAAGATGAGGCCGAGGATGCCGTTCTGCATCAGCTTGCGCAGAACGTCGCCGCGCAGTTCGCGCAGCTTGTTCTCGTCGACCATCTGGAAACCGCGATAGATATAGGGCTTGTCATTGCCTTCCTGCTGGATCGCGACTTCGCCGTCCATGAGGAGGTCGGCCTTTTTCAGCTCTTCCATGAACATGCCGGTGCGCTGGCCGGCTTCCTCGAAGTTCTTGCAGAACTCGAGCACCGCCTTGACCTGGTCCGACGGCTGGCCGTCGACGAACAGTGCGTCGCCCTCGTCGAACTTGCCGATCGCGCCCGATGTCGGGTCGAAACAGAGCGACAGCTCTTCGGTATTGGGCTGAAGCTTGGCGAGCAGGAAGGGGTAGCGGCGGATATAGGCCGGGACATAAACGGGATTGATGAGCTTGCCCTGGTCGTCGACAAAGGTGTTGATCCCTTCGTTGAGGCCCATCAGCGCCAGCGGAACGGGATTGTCGCCGGCCGAAAAGACGATCGGGTAAAAGCGGCACGCCGAGACGAACTCGTCCGAGGTCAGCGGGACCGCGTGCTGGCCGACGAGGAACTCCGCGCTGTCGAGGGGGCGCGCGTGGAAATCGGCGTGATCGACGCTCGAAAGCGGGGTGAGATCTTTGTAGAACAGCGGCAGGTTGGCAGGTGCGGGCGCGGTGGCCATGATCGAACTCCGGTAAGATGTCCCGCGCGGGCGGGGATGCAGAAAGATAAGGCGCCTTATTGACCCGGCGCTTGCGGCGCAAGGGGGCGATGACGCAAGGCGGGCGAAGTGTCAGGCGATCAGCTTGCCCGGATTGAAGATGCCCGTGGGGTCGAGCCCGTGCTTGACGCCGCGCAATGCCGCGAGCCGCGCCGGACTGTCGAGCTCGGCGAGCATATCGCGCTTCATCTGGCCGATGCCATGTTCGGCCGAAATCGAGCCGCCTAGCTCGATCACATGGGTGTAGACGAGACGGCTGACGTCGGCGCCGTGCGCGGCGATCCACGCCGCGCCATCGCCGCCGCTGGGCGGCTGGACATGATGATGGACATTGCCGTCGCCCAGATGACCGAAGGAGAGGGCCCGCACGCCGGGGAAGGCGGCGGCCAGACGGGCGGGGTTGTCAGCGATGAAAGTGGGCATCAGGTCGACGGGAACGCTGACATCGTGCTGAAGCGCCGGGCCGTCGGCGCGCTCGGCCTCCGAGATCGAATCGCGCAGGCGCCAGAAATCCTCGCTCTCGCGATCATTCTTGGCGAGTGCGACGTCGCGGACGAGCCCCGCGTCGAGCGCGGCGGCGAGCTGCCCTTCAAGCGCGTCGCCGAGCGCGGCATCATCGTCGCCGACCAGTTCGGCGAGCACATACCAGGGATGCGTGGCGGCGAGCGGCGCGCGTGTGCCGGGGATATGGCGCAGGACGGCATCGAGGCAGGCGTGCGGGATCAGCTCGAACCCCTCGAGCGCGCGACCTATCGCGGCGTCGAGACGGCGAAGAAGCGCGAGGGCGACGTCGGGCGATTCGACGCCGATCCAGGCGGTGCGCCGCGCCGCCGCCGCGGGGACGAGATGCAGCGCCGCGGCGGTGACGACGCCCAGCGTGCCTTCGGCGCCGCAAAAGAGGTGCTTGAGGTCGTAACCGCGATTGTCCTTCTTGAGCGGCGCGAGGCCGTCGAAGATGCTGCCGTCGGGAAGCACCGCCTCGATCCCTGCGACGAGCGCGCGCATCGTGCCGTGGCGCAGCACCTGCGTGCCCCCCGCGTTGGTCGAGACGAGGCCGCCGATCGTCGCCGATCCCTTGCCGCCGAGCGTCAGCGGGAAGCGCAAGCCGTGCGCGAACATGGCGTCGTGGAAGGCCTGGAGGATCACGCCCGCCTCGGCAACTGCGATCTGGGCCTCGACGTCGATCCGGCGGACGCGGTTCATGCGGCGGAGGCTGAGCAGCAGCTGGTTACCGCTGGCGTCGGGAGTAGCGCCGCCGACCATGCCGCTGTTCCCGCCCTGCGGCACGATCGCGACGCCCGCCTCGGCGCAGAGCCGCACCGCGGCGGCGACCTCTTCGGTGGTGGCGGGCGACAGCATCGCCGCGGCGTGCCCGCGATATTTGCCGCGCCAGTCGGTGAGCCATGGCGCCATCGCGTCGGCGTCGGTGCTGAACCCCTTGGCGCCCAGCAGATCGGCGAGCGCCCGGAGCAGCGAAGGGGAAGGGGGGCGCGTCATGTCGTTCGGTTCCGTTTGTCCGGGTTCACGGTCGATCCGGCCGCGTGTTGCAGTTCATGGGTCGTTCAATCATGGATGGTAAAGCTGCGATGGACAAATAATGTCTTTACGTCCAGCGGGGATGGGCGCGGGAGCGACGAGTGAGCGGCGATATGGGTGACGATGCGCGAACGGCGGTGGCGCGGCGGTGCTGACGGCGGCTTTCCTGTGGATCATGGCCGCGCCCGCGGCCGATGTGGCGTCGCCCGTTCCGGTTCCAGAGGCGTTGATGCCGGCCCCGCGCCCAGCGCCCGACGCTCCGCTGTCCTTCTGGCAGATGGTGATCGAACAGCAGTTGATCATCCGCGTGCCCGCGCAGCGATCGCAACTCAACAATTTCGCCGCCCCGCCGCCGCCGCGCATCGCCGACGTTCCCATTGTATGGAAAGAAAAAAAGGCTCCGAAATGCGTTGCCATGCGCAATATCGTGGGGATGAGCGCGGTGCAGCGCGACAGTATCGACCTGATCACGCGGCAGAAGCAGCGATTGCGCGCGCAGCTCAACCGCGGGTGTCGAGCGCTCGATTTCTACGCCGGTTTTTACATGGAGGGCAGCAAGGACGGAAAGCTCTGCGAGGACCGCGACGAAATCCATGCGCGCACGGGCGCGAAGTGCGAGGTCGACAAGTTTCGGCTGCTGGTTCCGGTCCGCGACGACGATTGAGCGTCTTTTTCACCGGCATTCCTTGACTTTTCGCCCCGATTTGCCCAATGGCCGCGGCATCGCTCGCCTGCGTGGGCGGCTGGGCGAACCCTCTTTTTCCGGACATGATACCACATGAAATTTGCCGATCTCGGCCTTTCCGACGAACTTTTGCGCGCGATCGACGAGTCGGGCTATAGCGAACCGACGGCGATCCAGGCGGGGGCGATCCCCTCGGTGTTGATGATGCGCGACATGATCGGCATTGCGCAGACGGGGACGGGTAAAACGGCGTCCTTCGTGCTGCCGATGATCGACATATTGGCGCATGGTCGTGCCCGCGCGCTGATGCCGCGCTCGCTGATCCTCGAGCCGACGCGCGAACTGGCCGCGCAAGTGGCGGAAAACTTTGAAAAATACGGCAAATATCACAAGCTGTCGATGGCGCTGCTGATCGGCGGCGTGCAGATGGGCGATCAGGTCAAGGCGCTGGAAAAGGGCGTCGACGTGTTGATCGCGACGCCGGGCCGCCTGATGGACCTGTTCGAGCGCGGCAAGATTTTGCTCACCGGCTGCAACCTCTTGGTGATCGACGAAGCCGACCGGATGCTCGACATGGGGTTCATTCCCGACATCGAGAATATCTGCACCAAGCTGCCCGCGAATCGGCAGACCTTGCTCTTCTCGGCAACGATGCCGCCACCGATCAAGAAACTCGCCGACAAGTTCCTGTCGAACCCCAAGACGATCGAGGTCGCGCGTCCGGCGAGCCGCAACGAGAATATCGAGCAGTTCGTGGTCAAGACCAGCGAACGGGGCAAGCGCGACACGCTGCGCGGGCTGATCGAGGCCGAGGAGCTGGCGACCGCGATCATCTTCTGCAACCGCAAGACCACCGTGCGCGAGCTGGCGAAGTCGCTTCAGCGCCATGGTTACAAGGCGGGCGAGATCCATGGCGACATGGACCAGTCGAGCCGCATCGCCGAACTCGACCGCTTCAAGGCGGGAACGATCAATATATTGGTGGCGTCGGACGTCGCGGCGCGCGGGCTCGATGTCAAGGGCGTCAGTCACGTCTTCAATTTCGACGCGCCCTGGCACCCCGACGATTATGTTCACCGCATCGGCCGCACGGGCCGCGCGGGAGCGAAGGGGCGGGCGTTCACGCTGGTGACGCCCTCGGATGACGAGGCGATCGACAATATCCAGAAGCTGACCGGCTATAAGATCCCGGTGCATGGTGGCGGCGTGGCGACCCCGGCCTCGGCGCCGGAAAGCGACGCCGAGGCGCGCGAACCGCGCCGCAGCGCACGCCGCGCGGAACCGAAAGCCGCGCGAGGGCCGAAACGTGCCACGGAAAAGCCGCGCGAGGCTCCGAAGAAGGACGCCGGACGCAAACCGGCACCACAGGCCCGGCGCGACGATGACGATGGTGCCGACGACGGCTGGAACGGCCCGATGCCCGATTTCCTGTCGGTGGGGTTCGGTAGCTGAGCTGAAAGCGGCTCGGCGGAAGGCCTATAAAGCCACAAAAGCCCCGCATGTGCGCATCGTTTCTGTGTTCTTTGTGGCGTTAACGCGGCAAAGGATACGCATGGGCGCGGCGAAACTGTCTCCTTTGTCGCTTTAGCGCCGGTACATGGAATCGGACGATGTCAAAGAGCGACCCGACGCTGGCACGGCGCGGCCGTGTAGGACAGCGGTATTTTGGGCTGCGTTGACGGCTGCTTTGGGGTGGTTAGCGGACATTGAGGGGTTGCGCTGGTCTCCCCTCCCGCAAGCGGGAGGGGCAGCGAGACTTACGAACTTTGTTCGTTAGTCGCAGCGGGGTGGGCCATTGCCACGCTGCTGCCCACCCCCGACCCCTCCCGCAAGCGGGAGGGGAGAGAATGGCAGCTTCCGGCCGCTAGCTGCCGCCCCCCGCCACGCTACAACCGCACCAGCATTTTCCCGATATTCTTCCCCGAAAACAGACCGAGGAAGGCGTCGGGCGTTGCCTCGATCCCTTCGTGGACCGTTTCGCGGATCGTCACCGCGCCGCTGGCGAGCAGCCCGCTCATGTCGGCATAGAATTCCTCCATGCAGTCGTTGAACTGGTCGGTGTAGATGAAGCCTTCCATGCGGATGCGCGCGGGGATGGTGCGGATGAGATATTTCATCTCCTGCGGCTTTGCGTCGTTATAGACGTCGATCATCCCGCAGATCGCAAAGCGCGCAAAATCATTGGCGGTCGCAAAAGCCGCGTCGAGATGTTCGCCGCCGACATTGTCGAAATAGACGTCGATGCCGCCCTTGCCGAGCCGTTCGAGCGCGGCGGCGAGTTGGGGCAGCACCGGCGCCGACTTGTAATCGACCACCGCATCGGCGCCGAGTTCGGTCACCCAGGCGCATTTTTCGGCGCCGCCGGCCGAGCCGATCACGGTCATCTCGCGTGCCTTGGCGATCTGGACCACCGCCGATCCGACCGCGCCCGCGGCGGCGGAGACGAAGACGGTATCGCCGGGTTTCGCCGCCGCGACGCGGAGCAGGCCGATCCATGCCGTGCCACCGGTGAGACCCATATTGTGCAGGAAGGTCTGCGGCGGCAGCCCCGCATCGAGCAGCGCGGTCGGCAGCTTGTTCGGCATCATGTCGAGGCCGATCACGCCGCCTTCGCGCCAGCCGCCCATGTGGAGGATCAGGTCGCCGGGGGCAAAGCCGTCCATCCGGCTTTCAAGGACTTCGCCGATCGCGCCGCCGGTCATCGGCTGGTCGAGCTGGAAACTCGCGGCATAGCTTTTGGCGTCGTTCATCCGCCCGCGCATATAGGGATCGACCGAGAGCCAGCGGTTGCGGACGCGAAGCTGGTCCTTTTCGAGCGGCGTGTCGGGCAGGTCGCGGAGTGCGAAATTGTCGATCGTCGGCAGCCCCTGCGGACGACTGGTCAGATGCCAGGCTTTCATCGGAATCCCCCCATTCCTCAAAAAAACTTCGTGGCGACGGCCAAGGTCAGAAAAGCCGTTGCCACTGCCGGGCTGTGCCGTTAAGACCCCGCCGGTCGCGGGGCCGTAGCTCAGATGGGAGAGCGCTGCAATCGCACTGCAGAGGTCAGGGGTTCGATTCCCCTCGGCTCCACCAGCGACCTTTCCCCTACATTGCTGTTCGGCACCGGCCCGCTCCCCCACCCGGCCTGCCATAGGCTACTATCGTCGGGGAGGCCGGGTGGGGGAGCGGGCCGGTGCCGAACAGCTTAACCAACATAATCGCGAATCATGTTCTTCGCGATCACTAGCTGCTGGATCTGCGTCGTCCCTTCATAAATGCGGTAAATGCGGCAGTCGCGATAGAAGCGTTCGGCCGGATATTCCTTGAGATAGCCCGCGCCGCCGTGGATCTGTACCACGCGGTCGGCGACGCGGCCGCACATTTCGCTGGCGAACATCTTGGTCGCCGCCGCCTCGACCAGTATCTTCTCGCCGCGATCGGCGCGCGCGCAGGCGTCGCTCAGCATACAGTCGGCGGCGTAGATTTCGGCCTTGCTGTCGGCGAGCATCGCCTGGATCAGCTGGAAATTGGCGATGGGCTCGCCGAACGCCTTGCGCTCCATCGCATATTTGAGCCCCGCGTCGAGCATCCGCCTGGCATAGCCGACGCTGGCCGCGGCCACGGACAGGCGGCCATTGTCGAGGCTTTGCATCGCGGCGCGGAAACCGATGCCTTCCTCGCCGCCGAGCAGCGCATCGCCGTCGACATGCACATCCTCGAGGATCACGTCGGCGATCTGCGACCCTGCCTGGCCCATCTTGCCGTCGGGCTTGCCGATCGACACGCCCGGCGTGTCGCGCGGCACGAGGAACGCGCTGACATGCGCATTCTTGGGCAGCGCCTCGGCATTGGTGCGCGCCATGACCAGGATGACGTCGGCAAAGGGCGCGTTGGTGATGTAGCGCTTGGTGCCGTTCAGCACATAGCCATTGCCGCTCGGCACCGCGCGCGTCTTCATCGCCGCGCTGTCCGATCCGCTGTCGGGCTCGGTAAGGCCGAAGGCGGCGATGCTGCCGCCGGCGAGCCTGGGCAGCCAATGCGCCTTCTGCTGCTCGGTTCCGAAACCGAGGATCGATTTGCACACCATGCCGATATTGATCGACACGATCGAACGATAGGCGGGCGCGGCGTAAGCGAGTTCGCGGATGAAGCCGACATATTGGCTGATATTCATGCCCGCGCCGCCATATTCCTCGGGCATCGTCACCCCGAACAGCCCCATGTCGCGCATTTCGGCAAGGATGTCGTCGGGAACGCGGCCGAGCTCCTCGAGCTGGTCTTCGGCGGGGATCAGCCGTTCGCGGACATAGCGTTGCAGCTGTTCGATGAAAGCGTCGTAGATGTCGGCGTCCATTCCCGGATTGGTCATCGTTTCTGTGTCCCTTGGTCTATTGTTCGCCATATGTGTCGATCGCGGAGAAGATGCGCGTCAATTGTTCCCGTTCGTCGGCGTCGATGTCGGGGCGCCAGATTTCGAACAACAGGATGGTGCGGTCGCTCGTCCCGCGGTTCCACGCCTCATGCTCGAAACTGTCGTCGAAAATCAGCAGCTCGCCCTCGCGCCAGCTGCGCGTTTCGGCGCCGACGCGCAGCCCGCAACCATCGGGGACAATCAGGGGCAGGTGGCAGATCAGCCGCGTGTTGAGCATGCCGTGATGCGGCTGGATATGCGTGCCGGGGGTGAGGCGCGAAAAGAGCGCGATCGGCGCGCGGTTCGGGATGACGGGCTGCGGCGCCAGTTCGAGCGCGCCGAGGGTCGCGGGGCACAGTCGGTCCATGCCGTCGGCCACCGCGCCGTCTTTCCACAGCCAGGCGGCGCCCCAGTCGGGCTTGTCGAGCAGCGGATTATTCGGCGGCGGGCGGTCGGCGTTCGCGCTGACATAGGGAGTGAAGCGGTCGGCCGCCTGCTCGATCAAGGCCTGAAGCTCGGCACGGATCATGTCGGTCGCCGCCTCGATCGCTTCCGCCCAGGCGAAACTGGAACGCTCGAAGAAAGGCCGCTGCGCGAGGCCGGGAAAATAGAACATGCCCGGCTGTTGCAGGTAGAGCGGCTGTTCGCCCGCGAGCATGCGGAGCGCTTCGGCGACGCGCGGCGGGGCGGTGCACCGGTCGATGCCCGCTGCGCCGAGCTGCGCAAGCAAATGGTCGGCGAAGGCGCGCTCGGACGTGGCGATGAACGCTTCGGCGCGCTGGAGCCCGGCATGGAGCGCAGCCGGGACGCTGCGCGCCTGCGCAGCGGTGGCCAGCGCGAGGCGATAGAAGCTGCCCGCCGCGCGTTCGTCGGCGAGCCGCCGTTTGAGTTCGGCCATCGCCAGCAATGCGGGGATGTTGCCGCGGTCGGCACGAATCGCGCTGTCGAGCGCCGCCGTCTCCGCCTCGACGTCGCCGCGCCGGTGCGCGTCGCGCGCCTGATCGAGCCATGTCGCGGGTGCCGTCATCGCCTTTGCCATAACGCGCCACCCGGGCTTTGCAAGCGAGCGCCCCGCCGTTTCAGGCCGCGCGGACGAAGCTGTCGAGCACGCGCTTGGTTCCGGCCTGGTCGAACTCGACCTCCAGCTTGTTGCCGTCGATGTCGATAATCTCGCCATAGCCAAACTTCTCGTGGAACACGCGCAGCCCGATCGCGAGGTCGGCGCGCGGCCTGGCGCCGACCGACGCGGCGGGGCCGCGTTCGGAAGGCGCGGGCGCGCGGGTGACGGTGTTCGATGCCGCCACCGCGCGCTGCCAGGCGGGGCCGCGCGTCATGATGCGCGACGGTTGGCGTTCGGCGACATGCGCGAAAGGATCGCCCTGCACCGACCAGTTGGCGCGCCACAGGCTCTGCCCGCCGCCGAAGCTGTTTTCGCTCTCCACATGCTCGGGTGGAATCTCGGCGATGAAGCGACTGGGGATGCTGCTCATCCACTGGCCATAGATACGCCGGTTCGCGGCGTGATAGATGCTCGCGCGCTGGCGGGCGCGGGTGATCGCGACATAGGCGAGGCGGCGTTCCTCCTCGAGGCTGGCGGTGCCGCCCTCGTCCATCGCGCGCTGCGACGGAAAGACGCCATCCTCCCACCCGGCGAGAAAGACATGGTCGAACTCGAGTCCCTTGGCGGCGTGGATCGTCATGATCGTGACCGTTTCGGTCTGATCGTCATTGTCGCGGTCCATGACAAGGCTGACATGTTCGAGGAAGGCTTCGAGCGAGTCATACTCCTCCATCGCGCGGACGAGTTCGGAGAGATTTTCGAGGCGCCCCGCGGCTTCGGCGCTGCGATCGGCCTGGAGCATCGCGGTATAACCCGATTCGTCGAGAATGAGCTGGGTCAGCTCGGGGTGCGGCAGCTGGCTTGCCTTCGCCTGCCAGCCGCGCATCATCGCGATGAAACTGGCGAGCTGGCGGCGCGCCTGCGGTGTCAGTTCATCGGTTTCGGTGATGCGCGAGGCGGCGTGGAACAGCGGGGCGCGTTCGGCGCGCGCGAACTGGTGGATGCGCCCAAGCGCCTTGTCGCCGAGTCCGCGCTTGGGGACGTTGACGATGCGCTCGAACGCCAGATCGTCGGCGGGTGACTGGACGAGGCGGAGATAGGCGAGGGCGTCGCGGATTTCGGCGCGTTCGTAAAAGCGGAAACCGCCGACGATGCGGTAAGGCATGCCGATCGCGATGAAGCGGTCCTCGAACTCGCGCGTCTGGAACTGCGCGCGGACGAGAATAGCGGCGCGGTCGAGGCTGATCCCGCGATGCTGGAGCGTTTCCAGTTCCTCGCCGATCCGCCGCGCTTCCTCCGGCCCGTCCCAGACGCCGACGACGCGCAGCTTGTCGCCGGCGTCGAGTTCGGTCCAGAGCGTCTTGCCGAGCCGGTCGCTGTTTTGCGCGATCAGCGCCGATGCGGCGGCAAGGATCTGCGGCGTCGAGCGGTAATTTTGTTCGAGGCGGATGACCGTCGCGCCCGGAAAATCCTTTTCAAAGCGCAGGATGTTCGCGACCTCGGCGCCGCGCCACGAATAGATCGACTGGTCGTCGTCGCCGACGCAGCAGATATTCTTGCGCGCCTGCGCGAGCAGGCGGAGCCACAGATACTGGCTGGCGTTGGTGTCCTGATATTCGTCGACGAGAATATATTTGAAGCGTTGCTGATAGTGCTCGAGCACGTCGCGGTGCGTCTTCAATATCACAAGCATGTGCAGCAAGAGGTCGCCGAAGTCGCAGGCGTTGAGCGTTTTCAGCCGCGCCTGATAGAGCGCGTAGAGATGCTGCCCCTTGCCGTCGGCATAGGCCTCCTTGTCGGCGGCGTCGAGATCGGCAGGCGTCAGCCCGCGGTTCTTCCATTTGTCGATCAGGCCGGCGAGCTGGCGCGCGGGCCAGCGCTTTTCGTCGAGTCCTTCGGCCTGGATGAGCTGTTTGAGGACGCGCAGCTGGTCGTCGGTGTCGAGGATGGTGAAATTGCTCTGGAGCCCCACCAGCTCGGCGTGGCGGCGCAGCATCTTGGCCGCGATGCTGTGAAAGGTGCCGAGCCACGGCATTCCCTCGACCGCGTCGCCGATCATCCGCCCGATCCGCTCGCGCATCTCGCGCGCGGCCTTGTTGGTGAAGGTGACCGCGAGAATCTCCGAAGGCCAGGCGCGCCGCGTCCAGATGATGTGCGCGAGGCGCGCGGTGAGCGCCGCGGTCTTGCCCGTGCCCGCGCCCGCGAGCATCAGCACGGGGCCCTCGGTCGTCAGCACCGCCTGCCGCTGCGGCCCGTTCAATCCGCGCAGATAGGGCGGGTCCGATGGGTCGGGGCGGGTCAGGTCGGGCGTCGAGGCGGGGGGCGTGTTCACGCGCGAACGATTAGGGAACGCGGCGCGGACTGTCCAGTGCGGGGCTGAGGTCGGGTCGGTTGTGGCGAGGGCGGGTAGCTCGGCTGAAGGCCATTGTTCCTTGTCCGTCACCCTGAACTTGTTTGGCGCTTATCCCGCTCGCATCCGTAGGCGTCATTGCGAGCGCAGCGAAGCAATCTCCAGCTTGCGTAGCACCCGAACGATGGCTGGAGATTGCTTCGTCCCCCGGATCAAGTCCGGGGTCCTCGCAATGACGAGTCGGGTCTCCCTATGGTAAGGGGATAATCGCCAACTTGCTTCAGGGTCCATGGCCCGGTCGTTTCCTTTGGCGCGGCGCCGGATGAGAGGTCAGGCCATGGATGCTGAAACAAGTTCAGCATGACGAGGTTTGATGGCAGTGAACACCCCAACCAACTCCAGACTTTATCTCCTCCTTCCGGCCCTTTAGGGCATGGGTCATGCAATGGGATTCAGCGATGCGAGCGGCCGGGCCTGCGATGGCGGTTCTGGCGCTCTCCGCCTGCGCCGGGGGCAATTACCGCCCGGTCGCCGACACCCCGGTGCGGATCGGGCCCGCCTATACGATCCGCGGCACCACCTATGTCCCCGCCGCCGCGCCCGCCTATGACGCCGTCGGTTATGCGAGCTGGTACGGGAGCGAGTCGGGCAACCGGACCGCGAATGGCGAGAAGTTCCGGCCCGGCTGGATCACCGCCGCGCATACGACGCTGCCGCTGCCGACCTATGTTGAGGTGACCGCGCTCGACACCGGGCGGCGGATCATCGTGCGCGTCAACGATCGCGGCCCCTTTGCGCGCGGGCGGATCATCGACCTGTCGCGCGGCGCGGCCGAGGCGCTGGGGATGCGCGCGCAGGGCCATGTGCCGGTGCGCGTGCGCCGCGTCGAACCGTCGGAAAAGGACCGCAAGCGGCTGCGCGAGGGCAGGGCCGCGGCGGCGCTGGCGCCGGTGCCTGTGGACGAATTGCAGCGGCTGCGCGCGCGATTGCGCTAAACCGGGCGCAGAAGCGTGAGTTTCGCCTTGCCGACCTTGCGCTCGGCGTCGATCTCGAAGCCCGCGACCTCGACCGTTTCGCGCTCGCCCGTTTCGATCGAGATCCAGCCGTCGGGGGCGATCCAGCCGAGGCGGGCGAGCTTGTCGAGCGCGACGCTGCCCGCGCCAGTGGCATAGGGCGCGTCGAACAGCAGCAGGTCACAGGTCCGCCGCGCAGGGCCGAGCGCGAGCACCGACCCGGCGCGGATGTCGGCGCGTGGGGTTGCTCCCAGCGCGTCGAGATTCCTGCGGAGCGCATCGAGCGCGTCGCGATCCTGCTCGGCGAAGAGGCATTGTTCGGCGCCGCGCGACAGGGCCTCGATCCCCAGCGCGCCCGACCCGGCGAACAGGTCGGCGACATACAGTCCCTCGAAGCTGCCGAGACGGCTGGCGAGCATCGAAAAGAGCGTTTCGCGCGTGCGGTCGGCGGTCGGGCGGGTGGCGTCGTTTTTGGGCGCGAGCAGCTTGCGGCCGCGCCATTCGCCGGCGATCACGCGCATCAGCCGAGATGCCGCCGGAACTTGAACAATTCATCGCGCGGCACGACCTCGACCGCCCCCATGTCGAGCCCGGCGAGGGTGAACTCGCCATAGCGGGTGCGGATCAGGCGGCTGACCTGAAGCCCCAGATGTTCGAGCACGCGCCGCACCTCCCGATTCTTGCCCTCGGTCAGCGTCATTTCGATCCACTGGTTGCGCCCAGTGCGGCGTTCGAGATTGGCGTCGATCTTGCCATAGCGGATCCCGTCGATTTCGATCCCCATCACCAGCTCCTCGAGCTGCGCCTGGCTGATGTCGCCAAAGGCGCGCGCGCGATAGGTGCGCTCGACCCCGCTCGCGGGCAGTTCGAGCTGGCGCTTGAAGGCGCCGTCGTTGGTGAGAAGCAGCAGCCCCTCGGTATTATAGTCGAGGCGGCCGACGGGCATCAGCCGCGGCAACCCCTTGGGCAGCACGTCATAGATCGTCTTGCGTCCCCTGGGATCGCGCGCGGCGGTGAGGCAGTCCGCGGGCTTGTGGAAACGATAGAGGCGGGTCGAGACGGGCTTTGCAACAGGGTTACCGTCGACGGTCAGGCCGTCGAGCGAGGTGAGAAGCGGCGCGGGCTGAGCGATGACCGCGCCGTTCAGCGCGATGCGGCCCTCCTCGATCATGCGCTCGACGTCGCGGCGCGAGCCGACCCCGGCGCGTGCGAGCAGCTTGGCGATGCGTTGCGGGCCATCCTCGCGTTCGGCCTCGGCCGGAAGCTTGCGCGGCGGCGCGTCGGCGCGCGCGGCGCGGCGGCCGCGCGGGGCCGCTGCGGCAGAGCGGTCGGCGCCGGAGCGCGGGGCGGAGCGGGGCGGGCGGCGGGTCGTCATCGGAACGGATGCGGCTTTCTTGTCGTTATTCGGGAAAATGCTGTTGCGTGCGTGCCACGCTCATAGCCGGAAAAGTGTCGCTTCGTCGATGGCAAGCAGAAGCGATATTGCAGGAAAGCGCCGGGCGAGTCATGGCGCATTGAAAGGGAGATGTCATGCTCTTCGGTCCGCGTCCTTCCTGCATCAAACGCCTGCTGGTTATCGAGGATGACCCGCTGACGGCGTTCGACAATGAGCATACTTTGAAGCACGCGGGCTACGACGTCATTGCGACGGTCGATTCGGGCGAGGCGGCGGTGCGCTATATCGCGGCGGAACCGATCGATGCGCTGGTGCTGGACCTCGGCCTCGCTGGCGATATGACCGGGCGCGAAGTCGCGCGGCTGGCGCGTGACCGCGGCATCGCCGTGCTGCTGGTGACCGGCCAATGCCCTGAGGATGCGAGCGACATCGCCATGGCCTGCCTCGACAAGCCGCACAGCCCCTCGGCGCTGGTCGCCGCACTGAAGGCGCTCGAAACGATGATCTGCAAGAACCAGGCGCCGCGCAAGGTCGCGGGCCTGACGACATATTGGCGCCCCGCCGCGGCCTGAGCACGGCGGACCGGCGCGCCGGTCAATTACCCGCTTCCATTTTGGCAGGGAGGCTTTAGGCCCTGTGCGATAAGCGCCGCGGGCGGGGAAAGGACATCATATGCAACTCGGGCTGGACACGGCGGTGCTGATCGCAGTGATCGCGCTGGTGATTGGCCTGGCGTTCGTGATCCCCAGCTTTTCGCCCTATCGCAGGCCGATGCCGATCGTTGCGTTCCTTCTCGGCATTTCGAGCGGCTTTCCGCTGACCCTGCTGCTCGGAACGATGACATTCTGGCTGTCAAAGGTCGGGATCGAGAAATCGACCATCGGCTTCGCGATCGGGCTTACGACGCCCTACACGCTCAAGTTTCTGTGGGCACCGCTTGTCGATCGCCTGCCACTGCCCTTTTTGACCAAAGCCTTCGGACAGCGACGTGGCTGGCTGTTCTTCATTCAGGCGCTGCTTGTGATCGCGATCTGGAACCTCGGCACAAGCAACCCGACGAACGACAATCTGGCGCCCTTCGCCTTCTGGGCGATCGCCGTCGCCTTTCTGTCGGCGACGCAGGACATCGTCATCGACGCCTATCGCATCGAAATCCTCTCGGATGCCGAATTGCCGCATGGCACCGCGATGAACCAGTTCGGTTATCGCACCGGCAATCTGATTGCGGGTGTCGGCACCATCGCGCTGGCGTCGCCGGAGGGTTTCAATCTTGGGTGGGCAGCCGCATATGGTTTTACCGGACTGGCTGTTCTCCCGGCCCTCCTCGGTGCGCTTTACGCCGGATCGGGGCGTTTCGATCCCACGCGCGCCAATGCGCTGGCTGGAGGTTTCGCCGCGTGGCTGAAGGACACGGTTGTCAATCCGTTCCGCGAGTTTCTGGGCCGCAATGGCGCCGTGCTGATCCTTCTGTTCGTGCTCGTCTACAAGGTCGGCGATGCCATGGGGCAGGGGATGCTCAATCCGATGATTGTCGAGCTGGGCTTCACCGATACCGAGTTCGTCGCGATCAACAAGGGCGTCGGTTTTGTGGCGCTGATTGTCGGTTCGGCCTGCGGTGCGCCCTTCATCGCATGGCTTGGAATGGGCCGCGCGTTGCTCATATCGGGACTGCTGATGATGTTCAGCAATTTTCTGTTCGCCGTTCTGGCGGCGGTCGGCCATTCGCCGCTGATGCTCGCGATCGCGGTTGGGACCGAGAACTTCACCAGCGGGATCGGTCTGACCGTTTTCGTTACCTACTTGTCGGGACTCTCAAGCCTGGCCTACACCGCAACGCAGTTCGCGCTGCTGTCTTCCTTTGCCGCCGTGGGGCGTACCTGGCTGGCAACGCCCGGCGGTTATATTGCCGAAGGGCTGGGTTGGGTCGGTTTCTGGATCGTGACCGTGGTAATCGCGGCGCCCGGAATGCTGCTGCTTTGGATGCTCTGGCGCAAGGGTTTCGTGGTTCAGACCGTCAGACAGCCGAGCACAGAGGATGACGGGCACGAACTCGCACACCGCGATGAGGACCGGCCCGCGCCGGCGCGAACTTAGACCTGTTTCAGTGAGATTGAAGCGACGCGCCCAGCGCGGCTCGCTGGACGATCTCGTCGCTTCAATCTCACTGAAACAGGGTCTAGTCAGGAAGCTCGCCGTTCGCGGCGAGCACCTCGCCCGCGAGATAGAGCGAGCCGCAGATGAGGACGTCGCCGGGCGCATCCGCGAGCAGGCGCAGCGCGGCGGGCACATTGTCGCACGGGCGGGCATCGGCGATGCCGAGTTCGTCCTGCACCCACCGGCACAGATCCTTGGGGTCATGGTGGTCGTGACCGGGGATCGGCACGGCGCTGAACGAGACGATGCGGTCGGCGAAGGGGCGCAGGAAGCCCATCGCATTCTTGTTTGCGAGCAGCCCGCAGACGATGTGGAGCGGCGGCATATCGCGCAGCGCTGCGGCGAGCGCCACGCCCGCGTCGGGGTTGTGGCCGCCGTCAAGCCAAACCGCCGTTCCCGACGATAGCAGGGCGGTGAGCGGTCCCGCGCCGAGCCGCTGCATCCGCGCGGGCCAGGTCGCCCGCGTCATGGCGGCGGCGAGCGCGGCGTCTTCGATGGGAATGGTCGCCTGATGGCGGAGCATCGCGACCGCCAGCACGGCGTTGTCGACCTGATGCGCGCCCGCCATCGCGGGCAGCGGCAGGTCGAGTGTGCCGCGCGCGTCGCGATAGGTAAGGCGCCCGTCGGCGATTGCGGCGTCCCACGCCGCGCCGCGTTCGACGAGCGGCGCGCCGGCTGCAGCGGCGCGCGCGGCGATCACCGCGCGCATCGACGCCGGATAGGCCTGTGTCACCAGCGGCGCGCCTGGCTTGGCGATCCCGGCCTTTTCAAAGGCGATGCGGTCGTGCGGCGGCGCGGGCACATCGGCCTCGGGCGCGAGCAGGAAGGCCTCGTGGTCGATGCCGAGCGAGGCGATGCCGCACACCGCCGGTGCAGCGATGATGTTGGTCGCGTCGAGCCGCCCGCCCAGCCCGACCTCGACGATGCAGGTGTCGGCGGGAATGCGCGCAAAGGCGAGGAAGGCGGCGGCGGTCGTCACCTCGAAGAAGCTCGCTTGCAGATCGTGCGCGACGTCGAGCACCTCGGCGAGCAGCGCCGCGAGCAGCGCGTCGTCGATCAGCGTCCCGGCGAGGCGGATGCGTTCGTTGAAGCGGACGAGGTGCGGGCTGGAATAGACATGCGCGGTCAGGCCCTGCGCCTCGATGGCAGCGCGCAGGAAGGCGCAGGTCGATCCCTTGCCGTTGGTTCCCGCGACGTGGAACACGGGTGGCAGGCGGTGCTGCGGATCGCCGAGGCGGCGGCACAGTTCGGCGATGCGTTCGAGGCCGAGGATGTCGCGGCCCGGCGACAGCGCGGTCAGGCGATCGAGCTGGGCCTGGACGGCGGGGTCGGTGCTGCGGGCGTGGTCGGGCATTTGGTTCACGCCTCTATTTCGTCATTGCGAGCGCAGCGAAGCAATCTCCAGCTATCGGCGCCATGTGGACGACGGCTGGAGATTGCTTCGTCGCCTGCGGCTCCTCGCAATGACGCGGGATGGAAGTCAGGCCGCTTTCTCCGGCGCCAGATAACCGATCAGCCTGCCCAGCGTCTCCGGCAAGTCCTTGCGATGCACCACCATGTCGATCATCCCGTGATCGAGCAGATATTCGGCGCGCTGGAAGCCCTCGGGCAGCTTTTCGCGGATCGTATTTTCGATCACGCGCTGGCCCGCGAAGCCGATCAGCGCCTTGGGCTCGCTGATCTGCACGTCGCCGAGCATCGCATAGCTGGCGGTAACGCCGCCGGTAGTCGGGTCGGTCAGCAGCACGATATAGGGCAGCCCGGCACGACGCAGCCGCGCGAGCGCCACCGTGGCGCGCGGCATCTGCATCAGCGACAGCGTGCCTTCCTGCATCCGCGCGCCGCCCGCGGCGGTGATCGCGATATAGGGGACGCCGCGCTTTATCGCATTTTCGACGCCCGCGACGAAGGCTTCGCCGACTGCGACGCCCATCGACCCGCCCATGAAGGCGAAATCCTGCACGCCGATCACGACGCCCTGGCCCGAAATGCGGCCAAAGGCGTTCTGATAGGCGTCGCGGTCGCCGGTCTGCGCGCGCGCCGCCTTGATGCGGTCGACATATTTCTTGGTATCGCGGAACTTGAGCGGGTCTTCGGGCGCGGCGGGCGCGGCGATCAGCTCGTGCAGCCCGCCGTCGAACAGCTGCGCGAAGCGTTCCTTGGCACCGATGCGGTCGTGATGGTCGCAGCGCGGGCAGACGTTGAGATTGTCCTCCCATTCCTTGACGAACACCATCTGCTGACACTGGCGGCATTTGTGCCACAGATTGTCGGCGGTATCGCGCTTGGCGCCAAAGGGCAGGGCGTTGCGAACGCGGTCGAGCCAGCTCATGCGGCGATCTCCTTTGCGCCGTGGATAGCATCGGCGAGGGTGCGGGTGAAGGATTCGAGGTGCGGCGCGGCGGCGTCGCCATGCTCGGCGATGATGTCGACCAGCGCCGATCCGACGACGACGCCATCGGCAACGTGCGCGATCTGCGCGGCCTGTTCGGCGGTGCGGACGCCGAAGCCGACCGCGACGGGCAGGTCGGTCGCGGCCTTGAGCCGCGCAACGGCTTCGTCGATGCTCGCCTGCGCGGCCCGTTGCAGCCCGGTGATCCCGGCGACCGAGACATAATAGAGGAAGCCGCCCGCGCCGTTCAGCACGTCGGGCAGGCGCGCGGCGTCGGTCGTCGGCGTCGCGAGGCGAATGAGGTCGATGCCCGCGGCGCGGAGCGCGGGGCCGAGCTCGGGGTCTTCCTCGGCGGGAACATCGACGCAGATGACGCCATCGACGCCGGCACGCACGCATTCGGCGGCGAACCAGTCACCGCCGCGGATCGTCATCGGGTTGGCATAGCCCATCAGGACGAGCGGAGTGTCGGGATGGCGCTGGCGGAAGGCGGCGGCGACCGCAAAAATGTCGGCGGTGGTCGTGCCCTTGGCCAGGCTGCGCAGATTCGCCTGCTGGATCGCGGGGCCGTCGGCCATCGGATCGGTGAAGGGCATACCCAGCTCGATGACATCGGCGCCCCCGGCAACGAGCGCGTCGAGGTTCGCGGCGGTGTCACCATCGCCCGCGGTGATGAAGGCGACGAGGGCGGGGTGGGTTTTGGCGAAGGCGGCGGCGAAGCGGGTCATATGGCCCTCTCTCTTGCAAACTTCGGCCGGTGTCCTTGCTTCGTCATCCCGGACTTGATCCGGGATCCATTGATCCGACGCTGCCTGAATGGATCCCGGATCAAGTCCGGGATGACGATGACTGCCATGTTGCGCCAGGATTCCATCAAAGCGCTACCCCCAACGCATCGGCCACCGTGAATATATCCTTATCCCCCCGGCCCGAGCAGTTGACGATGATGATCTTGTCCTTGTCCAGCGTCGGCGCGATGCGTTCGGCGGCGGCGATCGCGTGGGCAGACTCCAGCGCGGGAATGATGCCTTCGAGCTTGGTGAGCTTCTGGAAGCTCGCGAGCGCCTCGGCGTCGGTGACGGGTTCGTAGCGGACGCGGCCGATGTCGTGGAGCCAGCTATGCTCGGGGCCGATGCCCGGATAGTCGAGGCCTGCCGAGATGCTGTGCGCCTCGGTGATCTGGCCGTCCTCGTCCTGCAACAGATAGGTCTTGTTGCCGTGGAGGATGCCGGGCTTTCCGCCCGCGAGGCTGGCGGCATGCTTGCCGTCCAGCCCTTCGCCCGCGGCTTCGACGCCGACGATCTCGACCTCGCTATCATCGAGGAAGGGGTGGAACAGGCCGATCGCGTTCGATCCGCCGCCGACGGGGGCGATCAGCATGTCGGGAAGGCGGCCTTCGGCCTCCAGTATCTGCGCGCGCGCCTCGTCACCGATCACCGACTGGAAATCGCGCACGAGCTGCGGATAAGGGTGCGGCCCGGCGACGGTGCCGATGATGTAGAAAGTATCGTGGACGTTCGCGACCCAGTGGCGCAGCGCCTCGTTCATCGCGTCCTTCAGCGTCTTCGCGCCGCTCTCGACCGCGACGACTTCGGCGCCGAGCAGCTTCATGCGGAACACATTGGGCTGTTGCCGCGCGACGTCGACCGCGCCCATGAAGATGGTGCAGGGCAGGCCGAAGAGCGCGGCAACGGTCGCGGTCGCGACGCCATGCTGGCCCGCACCGGTCTCGGCGATGATCCTGGTCTTGCCCATGCGTTTGGCGAGCAGGATCTGGCCGATGCAATTGTTGATCTTGTGCGCGCCGGTGTGGTTCAGATCCTCGCGCTTGAGGTAGATTTTCGCGCCGCCAAGATGGTCGGTGAGGCGCTCGGCGAGCCAGAGCGGGCTGGGGCGGCCGACATAGTTTTTGAGCAGGTAATCGAACTCGGCCTTGAACGCCGGGTCGGCCTGCGCGGCGCGATAATGGCGTTCGAGGTCGAGGATCAGCGGCATCAGCGTTTCGGCGACATAGCGGCCGCCGAACGGGCCGAAATGGCCGCGATCGTCGGGGCCGGAGCGAAGGCTGTTGGGCAGGGTCGGGGCGTCGGTCATCGTCATATCCATCGGTTACGGGTGGGCATTCACTTGAAGAGCAGGTCTCAAGCGATCAGCGCCATCGTTTCCCGATGCGCAGGACGAGGGGTCGCAGCGTGGTCATCGGCCGACCGCTTTAAGGAAAGCGGCGATCTTGTCCATATCCTTGACGCCCGGCGCGCTTTCGACGCCCGACGAGACATCGACGAGCGGCGCGCCCGTTGCGGCGATCGCCTCTGCGACATTGTCGGGGGTCAGCCCGCCGGCGATACCCCAGTCCATTGTATGCCGGTGATTTTTGAGGAGCGACCAGTCGAAGCGCGTGCCCGTCCCGCCGGGCAGCGCGGCGGCGGGCGCATCGAACAAAATGCGGTCGGCGATCCCGTGATATTTCTGCATCCGGGTGAGCGTGCCGGCATCCTTCAGCCCGATCGCCTTCCAGATTTCGGCAGGGACGAGCCTCTTGACGACCGCGAGCCATTCGGGTGTCTCGCTGCCATGAAACTGGACGATGTCGGGGCGCACCATGCCGAGCGCCTCGCCGGTCAGCTTCTGCGAGGCGTTGACGAGCAGCAACGCGACCTTGACGTGCGACCCTGCGCGCTTGCGAAGTTCGGCCGCGGTCCTGAGGTCGACGTGCCGCTGGCTCGGCTCGTAATGGACAAGACCGATGTGCGTCGCGCCGAGGCGGATGGCGGCGTCTACACCTTCGGGCGTCGAGATACCGCAGATTTTGACGAGTGGGGGCATGGTTGGTCTCATTTGACGTCATTGCGAGCGGAGCGAAGCAATCTCCAGCTATTAGCGTAGCGCAATCTCGTTAGCTGGAGATTGCTTCGTCGCCTTTGGCTCCTCGCAATGACGATGGCTATTTAGACGAGTAGATCAGAGCGTCGCTTCGATCTCGCGCGCGGCAAGGTCGGGATCGGGCGACTGGCTGATCGGGCGGCCGACGACGAGGATCGAAGCGCCGTCGGACATCGCCTGCGCGGGCGTGACGATGCGTTTCTGATCGCCGGTCCGGCCGTTCGCGGGGCGCACGCCGGGGACGACGAAGAAGCCGCCGGGCCACGCCTTGCGCGCCGATTTCACTTCCTGTCCCGAGCAGACGATGCCGTCGAGCCCGGCTTCGCGCGCGAGCGCGGCGAGGCGGACGACCTGGTCGTGCGGGGTGCCCGCGACGCCGATGTCGTCAAGGTCGGGCGCGTCGAGGCTGGTGAGCACGGTGACGGCGATCACCCTGGTGTTCTTGCCCGCAACCGCCTTTGCCTCCTCCAGCATCGCACGGCCGCCCGCGGCGTGAACGGTCAGGATCGCGGGTTCGAGCGGGCGCAGCGCCTGGATCGCCTTTGCCACCGTGTTCGGAATATCGTGAAGCTTCAGATCGAGGAAGATCGGCAAGCCGAGCCTGGCCATTTCGTGCACGCCATGATGGCCGTTGGCGCAGAAAAACTCGAGCCCCAGCTTCAACCCGCCAACATGGTGCCGGACCTTTTGCGCGAGCGTCAGCGCGGCGTCGAGATGCGGGGTGTCGATGGCGAGATAAATGGGCGACGTCATGGCTTGTCCGGGGCGAAAAGGTCCGTGGGGGCAGGGGGCGCGTCGTTGACGGGCGCGGGAGCGGGAGTCGGTTCGACGGGGCGATGCGCGAGCGCGCGCAGGTCGGCGGCCTGCCGCTCGCTGGCGTCGAGGCGGCGCTTCAGCGACCAGCGCGTCGTGCGCAGCGCGATCCACATGGGCAGCGCGCCGATCAGAAAGGCGGCGAGGATGACGACGGGAAGCTTGGTCTCGGCCTCCCAGCCCGGCCAGATGGTGACGGTGACGACCTGCCAGTTCGCCATCGCAAAGATGACCAGAACCGCGGTCAGCACCACCCAGATGATCGTTCGCAGGATGCCCACGTCGTCTTGCTCCCTCTGTCGGCCCGGCGTGGACAGTATGACAGATTGCCCGGCGATTCCAGCCTGTCGCTAGGCCGCGCCGAACACCCGGTCGAAGATCGTGTCCACATGCTTCATATGATAGTCGAGGTCGAAAAGTTCCGTAAGCTGATCGGCCGACAGGCGCGCGGTGACGTCGGCGTCGGCCTTGAGCAGTTCGAGCAGCGACAGCTGGCCGTCGCTTTCCCATACTTTCATCGCGTTGCGCTGGACGAGCGCATAGCTATCCTCGCGGCTGGCGCCCGCCTGCGTCAGCGCGAGCAGGACGCGCTGCGAATGGACCAGCCCGCCCATGCGGTCGAGATTCTTCTGCATCCGCGCCGGATAGACGAGCAGCTTGTCGATCACGCCGGTGAGCCGCGCCAGCGCGAAGTCGAGCGTGATCGTCGCGTCGGGGCCGATGAAGCGCTCGACCGACGAATGGCTGATGTCGCGCTCGTGCCACAGCGCGACATTCTCCATCGCGGGAATGGCGGCGCTGCGCACCATGCGGGCGAGGCCGGTCAGATTTTCAGTCAGCACGGGGTTGCGCTTGTGCGGCATCGCCGACGACCCCTTCTGCCCCGGCGAGAAATACTCCTCGGCCTCCAGCACTTCGGTGCGCTGAAGGTGGCGGACCTCGACCGCCAGCCGCTCGATCGACGAGGCGATGACGCCGAGCGTCGCAAAGAACATCGCGTGACGGTCGCGCGGGATCACCTGCGTCGAGACGGGCTCGACCGCAAGGCCGAGCTTGGCCGCGACATGCGCCTCGACGCGCGGGTCGATATTCGCGAAGGTGCCGACCGCACCCGAAATGGCGCAGGTCGCGATTTCGGCGCGCGCCGCCTGGAGCCGTGCCTTGCAGCGCGAAAACTCGGCATAGGCTTCGGCCATTTTCAGTCCGAAGGTGACGGGTTCGGCGTGGATGCCGTGGCTGCGCCCGATCGTCGGCGTGAACTTGTGCTCGAAAGCGCGGCGTTTGATCGCGGCGAGCAGGGCGTCGAGGTCCGCGAGCAATATGTCGGCGGCCTGCGCCAGTTGCACCGCAAGGCAGGTGTCGAGCACGTCGCTCGACGTCATCCCCTGGTGCATGAAGCGCGCTTCGTCGCCGACATTTTCGGCGACCCAGGTGAGGAAGGCGATCACGTCATGCTTGGTCACCGCTTCGATCGCGTCGATTGCGGCGACGTCGATGACGGGCCGCGTCGCCCACCAGTCCCACAGCGCCTTCGCCGCCGATTGCGGAACAATGCCCAGTTCGGCGAGCGCGTCGGTCGCATGCGCTTCAATCTCGAACCAGATGGAAAAGCGATTCTCGGCCGACCAGATCGCCGTCATTTCCGGCCGTGCATAACGCGGAACCATTGAATTTCCTTCCTTATCGGGCGCCTTGTCGCAAAATCCCGGCGGAGCCGCGACGGGGCGCCCCCTAGCAGGGACGGGGCGTTTCGCCAAATGCCGCGACGCCGCAACCTGGCGAAATGCGGTGGGTTGCTTGGGTGCCCCCATCATCAAGGCGACAGGTCGCAAACCGTTCAACGTCGCCGCAGAGGAGAATGATTGTGCTGAAACAACTGCTTTTGATCGGTGCCGCCGCTGTCGCCGTTCCGGCGTTCGCGCAGGCGACCCCGCCGGCCAGCGATCCCGCCAACCCGTCGACGAGCATGGAGCCGACGACCCCCGCACCGGTGCCCGATACGACCAGCCCGGCCCCGGCACCCGATGCCTCGGCGCCGTCGGCCGCGAGCGAGCCCGCGCCGTCGGGGACGGCGGCGACTCCCGCGCAGGTCGCCCGGATCGTCGATCAGGAGTTCCCGACCTATGACGGCGACGGCAATGGCGAGTTGAGCGATACCGAGTTCGCAGCGTGGATGAAAAAGCTGCGCGCCGCGACCGACCCGAGCGTCAATTCCGAATCGGCCGAAGTGAAGGCGTGGATCGGACAGGCCTATGCCGCCGCCGACAGCGACAAGTCGGGAGGGGTGAACAAGGCGGAGCTGACCGCCTTCCTGTCGCGCGGTAATTAATCCCCTCGCGCGGGTTGTCGCCCGCGCAGAGCAAGGAGCAGCCGCCGGAGCGATCCGGCGGCTGCCTTGTTTCGTGCCACGGATCGAAGGGGATTGCCGCGGTTACAACAGCCCCAGGGCGCGGAAGCTGCGATAGTCCGATCCGGCGACGATGATATGGTCGTGCAGCACGATGCCGAGCCGCGTTCCCGCCTCGGCGATCTCGCGCGTGATCGCAATGTCCTGTCGGCTCGGTTCGGGGCTGCCGCTGGGATGGTTATGAACGATGATGATCGCCGAGGCGCCGAGCTCGAGCGCGCGTCGGATCACCTCGCGGACATAGATGGCTGACTGGTCGACCGATCCTTCGCTCGCCAGTTCGTCGCGGATCAGCATGTTGCGTGCGTTGAGATACAGGACGCGCACGCGCTCGACGTCGATCGGCCCCATGTCGGCGCGCAGCCAGTCGAGCAGCGCATCCCAGCTGGAAAGCAGCGGCTTGTCGCGAAACTCGCCTTTGAGCAAACGCAGGCTGGCGGCCTGGACGATTTTCAGCGCGGCGATGCCGGTGTCGCCCAGCCCGTCGACGCGGCGCAGCGATTCGGGGTCGGCGCTGACGAGCTGCGCCAGCGAACCGAATTCACGGAGCAGCGCCTTGGCAAGCGGCTTGGTGTCGCGGCGCGGCACCGCGAGCGCGAGGAGATATTCGACCAGCTCGTAATCGGCGAGCCCGTCGGGATCGTCGAGCAAACGGCTGCGCAACCGGCCGCGGTGGCCCAGATGGTCGGGTGTGTCCCTGTCCCCCATGGCGCCCGGAATAACCGCCTTGTTCGGTACGCTCAACGGCAATAGGACGGAAGCATGGCAAAGCGGACCAATTTGCTGGAGCGAAACGCGATTTCCAGCGTTGGTGTCCTGCACAGGCTGGGGCCGAGGGACGATGTTTCGCACGCCATGACGGCATTCGACGCCTTTTCGATCCGGCAAGCGCCCGATTTTTTGAGAGCGACGGCGTGACCGAGGACGGCGGCGCGATAGGGCGGGGATGGCGTCCCCGAAAACTGCTCTTCCGGAAGCGCTGGATGACCGCGGGTGCGGTCGCCGCGCTGGTGGCGGGGACATGGCTGGCGCGCGAGCCGATCGCCGACGAGTTCATTCGCGGCCAGCTCGAAAGCCGCGGCGTGCCCGCGCAATATCGCATCGACGCGATCGGCTTTCGCAGCGAACGACTGTCGAACATCGTCATCGGCGACCCTGCGCGGCCTGACCTGACTGCCAAAAAGGTCGAGGTCTTGCTCGGCTATGGCTTCACCGGCCCCTTTGTATCGGAAATCCGCGCCGAAGGCGTGCGCCTCTATGGCCGTTTCGTCGATGGTCGCCTGTCGTTCGGCGCGCTCGACAGGTTCCGCGATCCTGAAAGCACCGATCCCTTTGCCTTGCCCGATCTGGCGGTGATGCTGCGCGATGCCCGCGCGCGCGTCGAGACGCCGTGGGGCGATGTCGGCGCCGCGCTCAACGGTTCGGGCAATTTGCGCGACAATTTTGCGGGCAAGCTTGCGCTCTTCGCCCCCGAGCTGGCGGTCGAAGGGTGTAGCGCGCGCGGGGTCAGCTTTTACGGCGATCTGCGCGTGCGCGGGGTGCGCCCCGCGCTGGCGGGGCCGCTGCGCGGGCAATCGCTGGCTTGCGATAATGGCGCGGTGCGAGCCGCGTCCCCCGAAGTCGCCGTCGACCTCACACTGTCGGAGGATCTGCGCCAGTGGCGCGGCAGCGCCGACGCGCGCATCGCGTCGCTTGTCGCCGCGTCGCTGCGCGCCGACCGCCTCGGCGTGCTCGCGCGCTTCGATGGCGGCGCGGCGCAAACCAGAATCGAACTTGATGCGGCAATGGCGCGGCTGCACGGCGCCGATTTCACCGCCGATACGGTGCGACTGGCGGCGGCGGGCAGCGTCGGCAGCGCGGCGCCGCGGTTTGACGGGACGATAGATTTTGCGCGCGCCAGCCTGAGTGCGGCGGCGCGACGCGCGATCGTCGACCGCGCGCGGGGGATCGAAGCGACGCCGCTGGGCCCGCTCGCGACAAAAGCGGCGGCGGCCATTGCGCGCGCGCTGGCGAGCGCGAACGGCGCCGCCGCTTTCCAGCTCGCGGGCGAGGGGCCGTTGGCGCGCGTCGACCTGATCGCGCCGCGCCTGACGAGCGCAAGCGGTGCGCGCTTCACCGGCAGCGCCGAGAGTCGCATCGGCTATCTTTACGGCGCGGAACGGCCGACGTGGCTGGCGGCGGGCGAATGGCGTCTGGGTGGCGGCGACCTGCCCGCGGCGACGCTCCGCCTCGACCGGCGCGCCGATGGAACGCTGCGCGGTGAGGCGCGATTCGCTGCCTATGAAGCGCGCGCCAGCCGACTCGCGCTCGATCCCGTGCGTTTTTCGGGCGGCCCCGGCGGCAGGTTGCGCTTTGCCACCGCGGCTCTGCTGTCGGGGCCGCTGGGCGATGGGCGGGTCGAAGGGCTGCGTGTTCCGCTCGCCGGGGTGCTGAGTCCGACCGGTACGCTCGCGCTCGACGGGGGATGCCACCGCGTCGGCGGCGACCGGATCGAGGTCGGCGGCGTCCGGCTCGCCCGGAGTGCGCTCAACCTGTGCAGCCGTGCAGGCACGCCGCTGTTCAGCGTCGGGCCGGGCGGCCTGCGCGGTGCGATTCGCGTGCCGCGCATTGCGCTCGCCGGAACTAGCGGCGACTCGCCGCTGCGAATCGCAAGCGGTCCCGCGAGCATCGACCTGGCGACGCTGCGCTGGTCGCTGTCGGGCGCCGACGTCCGGCTGGGCGAGGGCGAGAGCGTGACGCGCTTCGGCGCCGAGCGGCTCACCGGACGCGCGGCGGGCCGGGGCATGGCGGGCGAGCTCGTCGGAGCAGCGGGCAAGATCGGCGCGGTTCCCCTCGACATGAGCGAAATCGCAGGCGCGTGGCGCTGGGCGGATGGCGCGCTGACATTGGAGGGCGGCCTCACGCTCACCGACGGTGCGGCGCCCGACGCGCGCTTCTATCCGCTCGTCAGCCGCGATGCCGTGCTGCGCTTCGCCGATGGCGCGATCGAGGCGACTGCGGGCTTTGCCGAGCGGACGACGGGAACGAACATCCTCGACACCGTCATCCGCCACCGCTTCGCCGACGGCAAAGGCGCGGCCGATCTGAAGGTGCGCGAATTGCGCTTCGACGATGCCTTCCAGCCCGACCAGCTCACCTATCTCGCCAAGGGTGTCGTCGCCAATGTGCGGGGATCGGTCGTCGGCGACGGCCGGATCGAATGGGACGCCGCGGGCGTCACCAGCAACGGCACCTTCGCGACCGCCGGCACCGACCTTGCCGCCGCTTTTGGTCCGGTAACCGGCCTGACCGCGACGCTCCGCTTCGACGACCTGATCGGCCTGCGCTCGGCGCCGGGGCAGATTGCGCGGATCGACGAGGTCAACCCCGGCATTCCGGTGCGCGAGGGCGAGATCGAGTATCGGCTGCTCGGCGACAATCGCGTGCGGATCGAAGGCGGGCGCTGGCCCTTTGCGGGCGGCGAGCTGCTGCTCCATCCCACGACGCTGAACTTTGCCGCCGACCAGCCGCGGCGGATGACCTTCGACGTTGTGGGGGTCGATGCGGCGGTGTTTCTCCAGAGCTTCGGGTTCGAGAATATCAACGCAACGGGCAAGTTCGACGGCACGCTGCCGGTCGAGTTCGACGGGCTGGGCGGACGGATCGTCGGCGGGCGGATCGATTCGCGCGAGGGCGGCGGCACGCTCGCCTATGTCGGCGAACTGTCGAACCGCAACCTTGGCGTGATGGCCAATTTTGCCTTTGGCGCGCTGCGCAGCCTGAAATATGACGATCTGACGATCATTCTGAACGGGGATCTCGACGGCGAAATGGTGACCGATATCCGCTTTGGCGGCGTGGGGCAGGGCGAGGGTGCGACGCGCAATTTTCTGACCAATCAGATTGCGAAGCTGCCGCTCGTCTTCAACGTGAAGATCACCGCGCCGTTCCGCCAGCTGCTTACCTCGGCGAAGGGCTTTTACGACCCGTCGCTGCTGATCGAACAGAATCTGCCGGCGCTGATGCGCGCGCAGCAGGACGCCGAGGCCGCCGCGCGCGGCGCCGCCACCCCCGTTCAGCCCCCAGAAAGCGAGCCTGTGCAATGACGACGTCCAACATCGGAGCAAGGAGGCTGGCTATCACGGCGCGCTGTCTGGCGATAATGATCGCGATCCCCGCGCTGACGGGCTGCGTTCAGATCGAAACGCCCGACAAGCCGATCGAAATCAACCTGAATATCAATATCCGTCAGGAAGTGGTGTACAGGCTTGATGGCGATGCCAAAAAGCTCATCGAGCAGAATAGCGAGATATTCTGATGACAGGGAAGCATATGATGCGTTTGAAAATGGAAACACCGACCGGGCTGGCGCTGGCGGCTATTGCCGCGACGGCGGCGGTTGCGCTCGCCGTGCCGTCGGCGATGGCGCAGCGCGACCCGGCCTATGCCGCCGCGCGCGCTGCGGGGCAGATCGGCGAACAGCCCGACGGCTATCTGGGTTTCGTCACCGCGCCGACCCCGGCGATCCGCGCGCTGGTGCAGGACATCAACATCAAGCGCAAGGCCGCCTATACCGAGCGCGCCCAGGCGACGGGCAGCACCGTCGAGCAGTTCGCCTTCACCAGCGGATGCAACCTGATCGCGAGCACGAAGCCGGGCGAGAAATATCTGACCCCCGGCGGGGCGTGGAAAACGCGCGATGCGAGCCCGCCCGAGCGCGATGCGCGCTGTCCGTAAGCCATATGACGCATAACGGGGTCCTGCGGGGCCTCCAGATGCCGCCGCGCCCCTAAACGCGGCGGCATTTTTGCGGGCGCAAGCACAAGCATTGACTTCATCGGGCGTCATTCCTAAACGGACCGCGCCTTAGGGGTGCCCCGATTTTTCGGGCCTTTTTTCGCAGGCGGAATCGGGGCTTTCCGGTTTCGTTTCAGAAGGATGGCGAGGGAATGACGGGCAAGGGCAGCGATCCGGAACTTGGCTCGGAGGATTCGCGCCTGGTCTCGCTCGAAGAGCGATTGGACCGGGCCGAAGCCGCAGAGGCAAAACGGACCGCAGTGAACGCCGGACCGGAATCCGATGCCAATTACCGGCTCGGCAACCGGGTGCTGGCCGAACTGCTGGGCGGATTGATCGGCGGCGGTCTGTTCGGCTGGCTGATCGACCGGGTCGCAGGCACCGAACCCTGGGGGCTGTTGGGCATGTTGTTGATGGGGATCGTCGTGGCGTTCCGCAACATCATCCGCCTGACAACAGCGCCCCGCAAATAGCGGGACGCAAAGGATATTATTGGCGGGACGGCCGGATGCGCCGCCCCGCATTGCGCGTGGAGTGAAGAGTGGCGGCGGAATCCGGCAAGATCGACCCGATGCACCAGTTCGAGGTGACCCCGCTCGGCGGCGGTTTCAACCTCGCCGGGCAGGAGGTTCTGTTCACCAACAGCGCGCTGTGGATGGTGGTCGCCGCGATCGCGCTCGGCCTGTTCATGTGGGGCGGGATGCGTCGTCAGCTCGTCCCCGGCCGCTGGCAGGCCGCGGTGGAAGGCTTCACCGGCTTCATCTCCAGCATGATGATGGCGAACATCGGCAGCGAAGGCCGCAAATATACGCCCTATGTCTTTTCGCTCTTCATGTTCATCCTCTTCTGCAACCTGCTCGGCATGTTGCCGCTGGGCGTGCTGGGGCTGCACCCCTTCACCGTCACCAGCCATATCGCGATTACCGGCGTCCTCGCGCTGATCAGCTTCGCGATCGTCCTCGTCGTCGGCTTCTGGCGCCATGGCCTCCATTTCTTCTCGCTCTTCGTGCCGCACGGCACGCCGCTGCCGATGATCCCGATCATCGCGCCGATCGAGTTCGTGTCGTTCATGGTCCGCCCGTTCAGCCTCGGCCTGCGCCTTTTCGTCGCGATGACCGCGGGCCATGTGCTGCTCAAGGTGCTGTCGGGCTTTGTCATCAACGGCTTCAACGCCGAAACCTTGTGGCTCGGTTCGATCGTGTCGGTGCTCAGCTTCACGCTGATGATCGGCATCAGCGCGCTCGAGCTGCTGGTCGCCGGTATCCAGGCCTATGTTTTCGCCCTGTTGACCTCGCTTTATATCAACGACGCGGTCAACCTTCACTAATCCCGTTTATAACAAACGTTTACACCAAGGAGTTACGATAATGGACGCAGAAGCAGCAAAGCTGATCGGTGCCGGTCTCGCGGCGATTGGCGCCGGCATGGCCGCCATCGGCGTGGGTAATGTGTTCGGCAGCTTCCTCGAAAGCGCGCTGCGCAACCCGGCTGCGGCCGACGGCCAGCAGGGCCGCCTGTTCATCGGCTTCGCCGCTGCCGAGCTTCTCGGCCTGCTGGCGTTCGTCGTGGCAATGATCCTGCTCTTCGTCGTCTGATTCAGGGCGATCGGTGATGCCGGTCCTTAAGGGTCGGCGTCGCCGACAGCAGCTTTCCAAGATTTCAAGGTTCGCCTTTCATGCCCCAGATAGCCCAGCTCACCGCTGACAATTGGTATCTTGCTTCGCAGCTGTTCTGGCTGCTGGTCGTGTTTGTCGGCATTTATGTCGTGATCGGCCGCGGCATGCTGCCCAGGATCGAAGCGACGGTGGACGCACGCGACCGCAAGGTCGCCGACGATCTGGCGGCCGCGAAAGCGGCGCATGCCGCCGCCGATGCGCTGGAGGAGAGCTATCGCCAGCAAGGCGAGGCAAGTCGCGCCGCCGCGCAGAAAGCGGTGGCTGAAGCCAGGGACAAGGCCGCGAAGGACGCCGAGAAGCGTCTGGCCAAGATCGACGCCGAACTCGCTGCCAGGCTGGCAGCGGCTGAGGCCGATGTCGCGGCGGCGCGCGGCTCGGCGATGGCCGAGATCGAAGCCGTGGCGGCCGAAGCGGCGGGTGACCTCGTCGCCAAGCTGTCGGGCGTGAAAATTGCCGCGGCGGACGCCAAGGCGGCGGTGAAGGCGGTTCTGAAATGACTGATTTGACGCTGATCCTCGCCGAAGGCGCGGCCGAACCGACGGCGTTCGGCCTCAACGCGACCGTGTGGGTCTCGATCGCGATGCTCGTGTTCCTGGGCATCCTGGTCTGGAAGGGCGTGCCCGGCGCGATCGCGGCGATGCTCGACAAGCGGATCGCCGAGATTTCCAGGCAGCTGAACGAAGCCGAACAGCTGCGCCTCGACGCCGAATCGCTCAAGGCCGAATATGAAGCGAAGCTCGCCGACGCGGCAAAGGAAGCCGAGGAGATGCGCGCCCGCGCCGATGCCGAGGCCGAGGCGCTCGTCGCCAAGGCGAAGGCCGACGCGACCGCGCTGATCGCGCGCCGCAAGCAGATAGCCGAGGAACGGATCGCCGCCGCCGAAGCCAATGCGCTCGCCGAAGTCCGCACCGCCGCCGCGAAGGCGGCGACCGAAGCCGCGGCGAAGCTGATCGCCGACAAACATGACGCCGCCGCCGACAAGGCGCTGGTCGACCAGGCAATCGCGAGCGTCGCCAAGGGTTGATCGTTCCGGCATGGCTGAGAACAAGGCGCCCGCGGATTTCCGCGGGCGTTTTGCCGTGGGCGATTTCGCCGGGGTGCTATGGCTGGAAGCGACCGATCGTTGCCGTACCCCGGCGAAAGCCGGGGTCCAGAGCGGGATGAGCCAACGTCCGCTCCTGGGCGCCCTGGACCCCGGCTTTCGCCGGGGTACAACAATAAGGCGAACGTCCACTCCCCACCCCAAAACCGCCATCCGCCACAAAAAGCTGTCCTCATGGCCCGGCTGTGCCAGCTTTCGTTTCAGCTGTTTCAACATGTGGATAAACCCTGTCATCGCCCGCCCTGTCGACGTGCGGCGGAGTCTGGTGCCGCAAGTCCGGCCGAAGCGGCAGACTGGCGGCCGCACAAGGCTGACCTTTCCTGACCTTTGAGTATTTCCATAGCCATGCGCCAACCGAATCGCGCGCACAGCCCGTCAAAACCGGATCATGATCCGCCGCGCCAGCGCGGGTGAAATGCTGTTGACGAGCTGCAGCATCTTCACCATGCCGACATTGACCTCGCTTTTTCCGGTACGGATGCCGTGGACGATTTCGGCGGCGCAGGCGTGGGCGCTCATCTTCCTGCCACCCCGCGCGGCGGTCATATTGGTGTCGACGACGGGCGGCAGCGCCTCGATCACGCGGACATTGCTGTTCTTGAGCAGGTGACGGATGGCCTGCGTATAGCTGCGCAGCCCCGCCTTCGTCGCGCAATAGATCGCGCCGCCCGCGCGCGGCGCGATGGCGAGGCCCGACGTCACATTGACGATCGCCGCTTCGTCCTGCGCGCGGAGCAGGGGGAGCAGGCGCGTGCAGAGCGCGATAGGGGCGTCGAGATTGGTGCGGATGCAATGCGCCGCGCTGTCCAGCGTTTCGGGCCGGTCGAGATCGTAATCGCTGCCGACCCCCGCGTTGTTGACGAGCAGCGCGAGCGGCCTGTCGGCGACGCCCTGCACCACCGCGTCGATCCCGTCGGCTGTCGACAGGTCGCCTGCGATCGTTCCGAAGCCGAGCGCGGCCATCGCTTGCAGCTTGTCGGGCGCGCGGCCGGTGATGATCACATCGGCGCCCGCGGCTTGCAATTGCAGCGCGATTTCGCGCCCGATGCCGGCGCTGCCGCCGGTGACCAGCGCGAGTTTTCCACGTAAATCCATGCGACCCCTCCCATAGCTTTTACCGCGCACACTATGGCGGCTCGCATCGCCTTCGCCTACATGCAAAATCATGGTTCGCCCCAACGCTCCCGACCGATTCAACGAAGAGAAGGCCACCTATGTCGTCCGCGGCGGCGGCGATGGGGGCGACAAGCCCGACCTCGAACGCGGGGCCGAGGCGATCCGCAGCGTGGTGCGCAAGCTGCCCGCGCGTCCGGGCGTATACCGGATGCTCGATGCGCGCGGCGATGTGCTCTATGTGGGAAAGGCGCGCGCGCTCAGGAATCGCGTGACCAACTATACGCAGGTCGCGCGGCTGCCGCAGCGGTTGCAGCGCATGGTCGCGCAGACGCGCGCGATGGAGATCGTCACGACGACGAGCGAGGCCGAGGCGTTGTTGCTCGAAGCGCAGCTCATCAAGCGATACCGCCCGCCGTACAATGTGCTGCTGCGCGACGACAAGAGCTTTCCCTTCATCCTGCTGCGCACCGACCATGATTTTCCGCGCGTGCAGAAGCATCGCGGCGCGCGGCGCGCCAAGGGGCGCTATTATGGCCCCTTCGCGAGCGCGGGGTCGGTCGCGCGCACGCTCAACGCGCTGCAAAAGACCTTCCTCTTGCGCAGCTGCACCGACAGCTTCTTTGCCAACCGCTCGCGCCCGTGCCTGCTCTATCAGATCCGCCGCTGTTCGGCGCCGTGCGTCGACCGCATTTCCAGGGAGGATTATGCCGCGTTGGTGAGCGACGCGCAGGACTTCCTCGAAGGGCGGTCGACCGCCGTGCAGAAGCGCTTGGGCGAAGCCATGACGAAAGCCGCCGATGCGATGGATTTCGAGCAGGCGGCGGTGCTGCGCGACCGGCTGAAGGCGCTGACCTTCATCCAGGGCAGCCAGTCGGTCCACGCTGACGGGCTGGGCGACGCCGACGTGTTCGCGCTCGCGGCGAAGGGCGGGCAGCTTTGCATCGCGGGCTTCTTCATCCGCGGCGGCCAGAATTGGGGGCACCGCAGCTTTTTCCCCGCGCATGTAGCCGGCGTGCCCGAGACGGAGGTGATGGCGAGCTTCCTGATGCAATTTTACGAAGGCGTGCCGCCGCCGAAGCTGATCCTCGTCGACCGCGACCCTGGCGAGAGTGCGCTGCTCGCCGAGGCGCTGGGCGAGACGGCGGGGCGCAAGGTCGAGATCAGCGTGCCGCAGCGTGGCAACCGCAAGCGGCTGCTCGAACAGGCGGTGCGCAACGCGGGCGAGGAGCTTGACCGCCGGCTTGCCGAAAGCAGCAGTCAGGCGAAGCTCGGCCGCGAACTCGCCGACCTTTTCGACCTCGATGCGCCGCCGCAGCGGATCGAAATCTATGACAACAGCCATATCCAGGGGACAAATGCGCTCGGCGCGATGGTCGTCGCGGGGCCGGAAGGCTGGATCAAGGGTGCCTATCGCAAGTTCAACATCAAGCGCGCCGAGACGCAGCCGGGCGACGATTTCGCGATGATGCGCGAGGTGTTCCAGCGCCGCTTCGCGCGCGCGATCGAGGAGGATCCCGAGCGGACGAAGGGCGAATGGCCCGACCTGGTGCTGATCGACGGCGGCAAGGGGCAGGTGTCGGCGGCGGGCGCGGTGCTCGCCGAGCTGGGGATCGACGATATTCCCTATGTCGGCGTCGCCAAGGGGCCCGACCGCAATGCCGGGCGCGAGACCTTCTATTTGCCCGACGGGCGCGAATTCACGCTGCCGACGAACAATGCGGTGCTTTTCTATATCCAGCGGCTGCGCGACGAGGCGCACCGCTTTGCGATCGGCGCGCACCGTGCGAAGCGGGCGAAGGCGATGGGATCGTCGCCGCTCGACGAGGTTCCCGGCATCGGCCCGGCGCGCAAGAAGGCGCTGCTCATGCACTTCGGCACCGCGCGCGCGATCAAGGGGGCAAGTCTGGAGGATTTGCAGAAGGCGCCGGGGGTGAGCGCCGCGGTGGCGCAGGCGGTGTATGATTTCTACAATCCGGGGGGGTAGTTATGCGATCGTTCGTCATCCCGGCGAAGGCCGGGATCTCACCTTGTCGCCCGGATGCAACGGCGAGACCCCGGCCTTCGCCGGGTTGACGGAATAGGAGAATATATATGGATTTCGCCGCCACCATGCCGCTTGCGGGCACGCTCGGCGTGACGATCGACGAGGGCAGCAAGGATCGCGTCGCGGGCAAGCTCCCTGTGCGCCCCGAAATCTGCACTGCGGGAAATATCGTCCACGGCGGCGCGATCATGGCCTTTGCCGATTGCCTGGGTGCGGTCGGCGCCTTCCTGTCGCTGCCCGATGGCGCGAGCGGCACGACGACGATCGAGAGCAAAACCAGTTTTCTCGGCGGCGGGCCGGTGGGCGCGGTGCTGGTCGGTGAAGCAACCCCGGTAAAGATCGGCAAGCGCCTGTCGGTGTGGCAGACGCGCATCCGCACCGAAGAAGGCGCCGACGTCGCGCTGGTGACGCAGACGCAGCTGGTGCTTTGGCCAGCCTGAGCGCCGATGCCATCGTCTGCGCGGTGCGCGCGCATGGCGAGCATGGCGCGATCCTGCGCGCGCTGACGCACGAGGCGGGGCTGGTCGCGGGCTATGTCCGCGGCGGGCGGTCGCGGCGGCTGCGGCCGATCCTGGTGCCCGGCAATCGCGTCGCGCTGGAACTGCGTTCGCGCACCGAGGCGCAGCTTGGCGGCGCGACCGTCGAGCTGCTGGAAAGCCGCGCGCCCTTGCTCGGCGAACCGCTGGCGGCGGCGGCGATCGACTGGGTGACCAGCCTGACCGCGGCCACCTTACCCGAAGAACAGCCTTATCCTGCGCTTTATATGGTGTTGTCGGCGGTGCTGGAGGCGATTGGCGTCGCACCCTCGGCGCGGCAATGGGCGCTCGCGCTTGGCCGTTACGAGCTGCTGCTGCTCGCCGAACTGGGGTTCGGGTTGGAAAGCAGGCCCAACGTGGCGGCCAGTTCCTCCATGGCCGACGCGCTCGATCTCCTGTCGCTCACCGGCTATTTCATCGACCGCGACCTGCTCGACGGGCGCAATCGTGCCTTGGCGGGCGTGAGGCAAAGATTGATCGACCGGCTGGGCAGGGCGGTTGCGTGAACCGATGCCGCTGTCTAAGCGGCGGGCGAGACACGAAAGGGTGAAGCGTTGAGAATCCTGCTGCTGGCTGGCGACGGTATCGGTCCGGAGATCATGGCGGAGGCCGAGAAGGTCGTTGCTGCGCTTGCGCTGCCTGTCGAACTCGATCGCGCGCTCGTCGGCGGCGCGGCGTATGAAGCCACAGGGCATCCGCTGCCGCCCGAAACGCTGGCGAAAGCGAAGGCTGCCGATGCGATCTTGTTCGGCGCGGTCGGCGATCCGCGGTTCGACAATGTCGAGCGGCATTTGCGCCCCGAACAGGCGATCCTCGGGCTGCGGTCCGAACTGGGCCTGTTCGCCAACCTCCGCCCGGCAAGGCTGTTTTCGGGGTTGGAGGACAGTTCGGCGCTGCGCCCCGAAGTCGCGTCGGCCATCGACCTGCTGATCGTCCGTGAACTCAATGGCGACGTCTATTTCGGCGAGAAAGGCACGCGCACGACGGCCCGTGGCGAGCGCGAAGGCTATGACGTCATGTCGTACAGCGAAAGCGAGGTGCGGCGCATCGCGCATGTCGCGTTCAAGGCGGCGCAGGGACGTAAAGGACGGCTCTGCTCGGTCGACAAGGCGAATGTCCTCGAAACCTCGCAGCTGTGGCGCGACGTGATGGTCGGGGTGGCCGCCGACTATCCCGACGTGGCGTTGACCCATATGTATGTCGACAATGCCGCGATGCAGCTGGTGCGCAATCCGGGGCAGTTCGACGTCGTCGTCACCGGCAATCTGTTCGGCGACATTCTTTCGGATCAGGCATCGATGTGCGTGGGCTCGATCGGGCTGCTCGCCTCGGCGTCGCTGGGCGACGGCACGCGGGGGCTGTACGAGCCGATCCACGGCAGCGCCCCCGACATCGCGGGCAAGGGCGTCGCCAATCCGCTGGCGATGATCCTGTCGCTCGCGATGCTGCTGCGCCATTCGGCGGACGACGAGGCCCATGCGGCGCGGATCGAGGCGGCGGTGGCGCGCGTGCTCGCCGACGGCTGCCGCGGCGCCGATCTGGGCGGAACGATGGGCACGGCGGCATTGGGCGATGCGGTTGTGACGGCTTTGAACGGATAGGGCAGATGAAGAAAACGACGGGTCTGGACCGCAGCAAGACGAAGAGCTGGCATCCCGCGACGCAGGCGGTGCGCGGCGGCACCTGGCGCAGCGAACATGGCGAGACGTCGGAGGCGCTCTTCCTGACCTCGGGCTATACCTATGACAGCGCCGAGGAGGTCGCCGCGCGCTTTGCCGGCGAGGCGCAGGGCATGACCTATTCGCGGCTCCAGAACCCGACCGTGGCGATGCTGGAAGAACGCATCGCGCTGATGGAGGGCGCCGAGGCGTGCCGGACGCAGGCGACCGGCATGGCGGCGATGACCACCGCGCTGCTCTGCCAATTGTCGGCGGGCGACCATATCGTCGCGGCCAAGGCGGCGTTCGGGTCGTGCCGCTGGCTGATCGACCATCTCTGCCCGCGCTTCGGCATCGAGACGACGGTCGTCGATGGCCGCGACAATGATGCGTGGGAACGCGCGATCAAGGCGAACACCAAGGTATTCTTCTTTGAAACCCCCGCCAATCCGACGATGGACATTGTCGACATGCGGCATGTGTGCGCGCTGGCGAAGGCGCATGGCATCACCACCGTCGTCGACAACGCCTTTGCGACGAGCGCGCTCCAGCGGCCGATGGATTTCGGCGCCGACGTCGTCGCCTATTCGGCGACCAAGCTGATGGAGGGGCAGGGGCGCGTGCTCGCGGGGGCGGTGTGCGGGAGCGAAAAGTTCATCAACGAGGTGCTGCTGCCGTTCCAGCGCAACACCGGGCCGAATCTGTCGCCCTTCAATGCGTGGGTCGTGCTGAAAGGGCTGGAGACGCTCGCTCTGCGCGCGCGGCGCCAGTCGGAAAATGCGCTTGCCGTCGGCAAGTTCGTCGAGAGCCGCGTGCCGCGCATCCTGCATCCGGGCCTCGCGAGCCATCCGCAGCATGATCTGGCGAAAAGCCAGATGGACGATTGCGGGCCGATCTTCTCCTTCATCCTCGACGGGCGCGAACAGGCGATGGCGCTGCTCAACGCGCTCGAACTCGTCGATATATCCAACAATATCGGCGATTCACGCAGCCTTTGCTGCCACCCCGCGTCGACCACCCACTATGGCGTCAGCGCCGAGGCGCGCGCCGACATGGGGGTGGTCGAGGGAATGCTGCGCATCAACATCGGGCTGGAAGACCCGCGCGACATCATCGCCGATCTGGACCAGGCATTGACCAGGGTCGGGCTTTAGGGGAATCTGGCGCCGCGATGATCGACTCCTTCTTCCCCTTCTCCGCGACCACCGGACCCGTGACCGTGCGCGTGGCGGTAAGCTATCTGCCCGAACAATCGCACCCGGCGCTCGGCCGCTGGTTCTGGGCCTATCATGTGCGCGTCGAAAATCACGGCGACAGCGCGGTGCAGCTGCTCTCGCGCCACTGGCGGATCAGCGACGCGCGCGGCCAGGTGAGCGAGGTCGAGGGTGAGGGTGTCGTCGGCGAACAGCCGTTGATCGGCGCGGGCGGCGCCTATGACTATGTATCGGGCTGCCCGTTGCCGACCCCCGAAGGGTCGATGGTCGGCAGCTATACGATGGAAATGAGCGACGGGTCGCAGATGCTCGTCGCGATCCCGCACTTCCCGCTCGTGGCGCCCGCGACGGCCTTATGAAGCGCACGCACCTGCCCCTCAACGCGCTCCGCGTCTTCGACGCCGCGGCCCGGCATCTGAGCTTCACGCGCGCCGCCGACGAGCTGGCGGTGACGCCCGCGGCGGTGGGGCAACAGATTCGCGCGCTCGAGGATATGCTGGGCGTCGTGCTGTTCCGCCGCACGCCCAAGGGGCTGGAGCTGACGGGCGAGGCGCAGGCGGGGCTCGATGCGCTGCGGCAGGGCTTTTTGCAGTTCGAGGAATCGGTGCGCGCGATGCAGGCGGGGCAGTCGTCGCAATCGCTGACGATCGCCGCGCCGCGCGACCTGACCGCCAAATGGCTCGCGCCGCGGCTTGCCCGCTACAGCCAGCAGGCGCCCGACGTGCGCTTTACGCTCGTTTCGGCCGATACGGGGATCGATTTCACCGAAGCGAACCTCGACCTCGCGATCTTCTGGACCGACAGCGCGGGCGAGCATGAGGGCGTGGCGCTGTCGGAGCCGCTGATGGTCACCGTCGCGGGGCCTGGCGCGGGCAGCGATACGCGCATCGCCTGGCCCGGCTGTCCGGTCGCCGACGGCGAGCCGGCGCTGCGGCTGGGCGACGCGGGACTCGCGATCGATGCCGCGGCGAACGGCCTCGGCCATGCCAATGTTCCCGCGATGCTGGCCGAGGCCGACATTGCCGCGGGCCGCGTGCGGCAGGTGGGTGAGCCGGTAGAGGTCAAGCGCGGTTACTGGCTCGTCGCGCCGACGCCGCAATGGCGGCAGGCGAAGGTCAAGGCGCTCGTCGCGGCGTTGACCGCCTGACGCCTATCTCGCAGCGAGTGCAAGCAGCCGCGTGACCAGCCCGACCAGCGTTTCGGTGGCGACCGGCGCGTCGGGATTGTTCCAGCTCGCCGTGACGACGAACCATTTGCCGTCCGATTTGCGCCGCCCCAGCAGGCTCATCGAAATCACCCCGAGTTCGGACCCTCCCTTGTAGCCGAGCCACGACCAGTCCCTGACCGCGCCGGGGTTCACGCCGGGATTGATCGCCATCGTCGCCATCGCTTCCGGCGACTGCCGCTTGCGCAGGTCGATCATCACCCTGGCGACGTCATTGGGGCTGGCGAACCATTCGAGGCTGTCGATAAAGCGCGGCACGCCGGCAAAGCTGACGCCGTCGACATTGGCGAGGGTGAGCCGGTCGCGATTGGCGTCGAGCAGCCGGCGCTGCGCCGCATCGTCGCCCGCAACGAAGGCCGCGCGTTCGGCTGCAAAATTATTGCCCTTGAGCGCGAAGGCTTCGACCGTGGTGAGGAAGGGAATGTTGCGCGACGGCGCACTGTGCCCCGCGGCGCGCATCCGCGCTTCGATCCTGTCGCGGCCGAGCAGGTGGATCAGCGTATCGGTCGCGCTGTTGTCGCTGACCGAAATCATCCAGTTGGCGAGGCTTTGCAGCGTCACCGGCGTATCCTTTGGCCAGTTTGCGGTGCCCGCCGACGAAAAGCTGGGGTGCGACAGCGGCACGACGTCAGACCATTGGCGTTCGCCCGCCGCGACCTGTGCCGCCAGTTCGTCGAGGATATAGAGCTTGAACGTCGAACCGACGGCGAATTGCTGGTCGGCATTTGTCGAGGCGAGCGGGCGGATGCCGTCACCGTCGAGTTCGGCGACAAGGAAGCCAGTCATTCCGGGGAGTGTGGCGATTTCCGCGGTCACCTTGTCGAGGCTGTCGTTCGCCATTTCAAAGCCGGTCAGGCGCAGGCCGATCACCCGCGTGTCGGCACCCGCGCCGACGTCGAGCAGCACCGCCGCGACGCCTTTTTCGAACCGCAGCGACAGCGATCCCGAGCGGCCGTCGCTGGAAGTCGCCTTTTCAACCGCAAACGGCTGGCCATATTGGGCGATCAGGTTGGCGGTCATCGCCTTGAACTGCGCCTCGGGGATCGCCGCCTGGAAGGTCGGGTCGAAATAGTCGGCAAAGGCGATTTCGCCGTTGAGGAGCGCGACGAGCTGCGCCGCGCGCTGTTCGAATGCGGTCGTGGTCGCGGCCTGCATTTCGGGCGACTGCGCGGCGACGGGAGCGGTCGAAAGCGACAGCAGGAGCGCGGCAAGAACGGGTTTGCGGATCATGATTCCCCCTGGTTCGATGAACCGCCGCGACATCAAGCGTCGATCGCGGCCTCGTCGAGGCTGGCGGCGTTGGCCTGGATGAACTGGAAGCGATGTTCGGGATGCTTGCCCATCAGTCGATCGACCAGATCCTTGACCTGATGGCGCTCCTCATATTCCTGCGGCAGCGTCACGCGCAGCAGGCTGCGCGTGGCGGGGTCCATCGTCGTTTCCTTGAGTTGGTTGGGGTTCATCTCGCCCAGGCCCTTGAAACGTCCGACCTCGACCTTCTTGCCCTTGAACAGCGTGGCCTCCAGCTCGGCGCGATGCGCGTCGTCGCGCGCATAGGCCGACGTCGCGCCCGCGGTCAGGCGGTAGAGCGGCGGCTGCGCCAGATAGACATGCCCGTTCCGCACGATGTCGGGCATTTCCTGAAAGAAGAAGGTCATCAGCAAGGTCGCGATATGCGCGCCGTCGACATCGGCGTCGGTCATAATGACGATTTTCTCGTAGCGCAGCCGGTCGGCGTCGCAATCCTTGCGCATCCCGCAACCCAGCGCGAGCGCGAGGTCGGCGATTTCCTGATTGGCGCGGATCTTGTCGGCGCTGGCGCTCGCGACGTTCAATATCTTGCCGCGGATCGGCAGGATCGCCTGCGTCTTGCGGTCGCGCGCCTGTTTGGCGCTGCCGCCCGCGCTGTCGCCTTCGACGATAAATAATTCCGTGCCTTCGGGGCCGTCGTTCGCGCAGTCGGTAAGCTTGCCAGGCAGGCGGAGCTTGCGGCCGCTCGTCGCGGTCTTGCGCTTGACCTCGCGCTCCGCCTTGCGCTTCAGCCGCTCGTCCATGCGGTCGAGAACGAGGCCGAGGAGCGCGCGGCCGCGGTCCATATTGTCTGACAAAAAATGGTCGAAATGATCGCGCACGGCATTTTCGGTCAGGCGCGCGGCCTCGGGACTCGACAGGCGGTCCTTGGTCTGGCTCTGAAACTGCGGATCGCGGATGAACACCGACAGCATCATTTCGCCGCCGTTGAACACGTCTTCGGCGGTGATCTGCGCCGCCTTCTTCTGTCCGATCAGCTCGCCGAACGCGCGCAGGCCCTTGGTGAGCGCGGCGCGCAGCCCTGCCTCGTGCGTCCCGCCCGCGGGGGTCGGAATCGTGTTGCAATACCAGCTGTACGAGCCGTCCGACCACAGCGGCCAGGCGATCGCCCATTCGGCGCGGCCCTGGTCGCCGGGGAAGTCCTGGCGCCCCACGAAAGGCTCGGCGGTCGCGCATTCGCGCGTGCCGATCTGCTCCTTCAAATGGTCGGCCAGGCCGCCGGGGAACTGGAACACCGCGTCCGCGGGCGTGTCGTCGCCGATCAGTTCGGGTGCGCATTTCCAGCGGATTTCGACGCCCGCGAACAGATAGGCCTTTGATCGCGCCATGCGGTAAAGCCGCTGCGGCTTGAAGCGGCCATGCTCGCCGAAGATTTCGGGGTCGGGGATGAAGGACACGCTGGTGCCGCGGCGATTGGGGGTCGGGCCGAGTTCTTCGAGCGGGCCGAGCGGCACACCGCGCGCGAAGCGCTGGCGGTAAAGCTGCTTCGCCCGCGCGACCTCGATCTCGGTTTCGACCGACAGCGCGTTGACGACGCTGACGCCGACGCCGTGGAGGCCGCCCGATGTCGCATAGGCCTTGCCCTCGAACTTGCCGCCCGAATGAAGCATGGTCATGATGACCTCGAGCGCTGACTTGTCCGGAAACCTGGGATGCGGATCGACGGGCATCCCGCGCCCATTGTCGATAATGGTCAGCCGGTTGCCGATGTCGAGCGTCACCTCGATGCGCGTCGCGTGGCCCGCGACGGCTTCGTCCATGCTGTTGTCGATCACTTCGGCGGCGAGGTGGTGCAGCGCGCGCTCGTCCGTGCCGCCGATATACATGCCGGGGCGGCGGCGGACGGGTTCGAGCCCCTCCAGCACCTCGATCTGCGACGCATTATAGCTGTCGGAAGCGGGGATCGCGGCGTCGAACAAATCGTGACTCATGGCGTGGCTATAGGGGTCGGGGAAGGCCGCTGGCAAGCGCGGTTTTGGCGCGCATCATCCGGCCCGCGGCGGGCTCGCTTCACCGCATTACGACGGATCGGCGGAACCTTTGACAGACCACAAGGGTTGGGAGGGCGACTGTAAGGTCATCAAAAAGTGGAGTAAAACAATGAAACTCGCAGCTCTCCTCGCCGCCACGGCGGCATCCGTGCTGGCTGTTCCTGCCGTTGCGCAGGACAACCGCGACCCGTCGCAGGACTTCGACGGCCCCTATATCTCGATCGGCGGTGGCGCGACGCTTCAGGGAAGCGACCGCGGCGAAACGCTGGTGTTCGACACCAACCGCGACGGCAGCTATGGCGACACCGTCACCACAGTGGGCGGAACCGACGCTTTCTCGCCGGGCTTCTGTAACGGCGCGGCCACAAGCTCCGCCAATATCGGCTGCCGCAATGACAAGGACGGTCCGGAGTTTTTCGGGCGCCTCGGCTATGACAAGCGTATGGGCAATTTCGTCCTCGGCGCGGTGGTCGAGGGCGGTCACAGCGTCGCGCGCGACAGCGTGAGCGGCTTTTCGACCACGCCGGCAAGCTACACGATGAGCCGCGAGGCCGATTATCAGGCGAATGCCCGCCTGCGCGCGGGCTATACGCCGGGCGGCGGCGCGCTCTTCTATGTCACCGGCGGCGGCGCTTATGCGCGGCTCGACAACAAGTTCACCACGACGAACACCGCGAACAGCTTTGCCGACAATGGCAAGACGAATGCGTGGGGTTACACCGTCGGTGGCGGCGCCGAGCTGATGCTGACGAACAATATCGGCCTCGGACTCGAATATCTCTACACCGACGTCAAGGACAATGACTATGTTGTCAACGTCGGGCCGGGGACCGCGCCTGCGACCAACCCGTTCCTGCTGAACGGCGGTGGCACCGACATCCGTCGCAGCGACCCGCATTTCCGCACCCACAGCGTACGCGGGACGCTGAGCTATCGTTTCTGATCCATCAGGAGCGAAAAGAGAGGCGCCGGATCGACGGTCCGGCGCCTTTTTTCTGGGCTTTTTCTGACCAGTATTCCGTCATCCCCGCCTTCGCGGGAAGGGTGGAACGGGATGGGCTATTGCGCGATTTCGACCGTTTCCTCGATTTCGGTCGTCGTGATGCTGGTGGGCGTCAGATAGACGATCGCCAGCGCGCCGAGCGCGAGGCCGAGCTGGGTCAGCATGGTGATGATCGTGCCGACCATGCGGCCCCACATCATTCCGTCCATGCCGATCGCGTGCAGGATGCGGCCGACGAGATAGAGCGCGCCGACGCCCCACAGCCACATCGACGAGCCGAGGCCGAGTTCGACGAGCGCGAGCAGGATCAGCACGAACGCCGTATTCTCGACAAAATTGCTGTGCGCGCGCATCCGCCGCGTCAGCGGCTCGTTGCCGCCATCGCCGATAAAGACCTTCTCTCTGGTCCGCACACGGCCGACGCGAACCGCAAGCCACAGGTTGAGCAGCGCCGCCCCGGCGGCAATCGTCAGGCTGATCGGTAAGATCATCATTTGGCTTCCCCCTTATGCGCCGGTTGGTCCGGCGATGGAGCATGGTGTGGCATTGTCGGCAGGACAGGACAAGCATCTGCGACATCATCCTTGTCGTCACCCCGACCTGATCCGGGTCCAGGACTTCATCGCCACGGTGGATGCCGGATCAGGTCCGGCATGACGACGAGAATGACGCCGCAGCTCTTCGCGGGCGCAATGGGCTTGCCTTTGCGGGCGAAAACGCTATAGCCGCGCCCGATCCGGCACCCGACACCTTCTGGCGTTGAGGCACCCTCCGGCAGAAGATTTGTCCCGTTCCACCAGGGCGGGATCGGGCTTCGGCTTGGCGGGCGGGCCAGTCATTCCCGGCGACGGGCGCGACAAATCCGGGCAGCCGATTCGTGACACACTATTTGAGAATGCAGGAAAAATCATGGCCGTTCCCAAGCGAAAAACCTCGCCCTCGAAGCGCGGCATGCGTCGCAGCCACGACAGCCTGAAGGTCGAAGCCTTTCAGGAATGCCCCAACTGCGGCGAACTGAAGCGCCCGCACAATCTTTGCAACGCCTGCGGCCACTATAACGGCCGTGAAGTGGTGTCGGTCGGCGCGTAACCATTCGGCCGGAGGGGTTTAGATGGCACTGACACCGCGAATCGCAATCGATGCGATGGGCGGTGACGTCGGTGTGCGCGTGATGCTCGCCGGCGCCGCGATGGCGCGCCACAAGCATGACGGCCTCCGTTTCATCCTCGTCGGTGACGAGCAGCGGATCAAGGCGGCACTGGGCAGCCACCCCAACCTGCGCGCGGCGTCGGACATCATCCACACCGACGGCGTGGTGTCGGGCGAAGACAAGCCGAGCCAGGCGCTGCGCAAGGCAAAAAGCACCTCGATGGGGCTCGCGATCGACGCGGTGAAGCGCGGCGACGCCGGGGGCGCCGTGTCGGCGGGCAACACCGGCGCGCTGATGGCGATGGCGAAGCTTGCGTTGCGCACGATGCCGGGGATCGACCGGCCCGCGCTCGCGGCGCTGTTGCCGTCGCTTGGCGACAATGACGTCGTGATGCTCGACCTTGGCGCCAATACCGAGTGCGACGCGACCAACCTGGTTCAGTTCGCCGTCATGGGCGCGGCCTATGCGCGCACCGCGATGGGGCTGGAACGCCCGCGCGTGGCCCTGCTCAACATCGGCACCGAGGAGTTGAAGGGCACCGACGAAATCCGCGAAGCCGCGGCGCTGCTGCGCGGGGCGGAAGGGCTGCCGATGCAGTTCACCGGCTTTATCGAGGGCGACAAATTGTCGCGCGGCGATGTCGATGTGATCGTCCATGACGGTTTTTCGGGCAATATCGCATTGAAGACGATCGAGGGCACGGCGCGCTTTGTGACGGACCTCCTCCGCCGCGCCTTTACCTCGTCGACGCGTTCGAAGATCGGCTTCCTCATCTCGCGCCCCGCGACCGAGTTGCTGCGCCACCATCTCGACCCCAACAACCACAACGGCGCGGTGTTCCTCGGCCTCAACGGCGTGGTGCTCAAAAGCCATGGCAGCGCCGATGCCAAGGGGGTCGCCAACTGCGTCCACCTGTGCGCCGAGCTGATCGAAAAGGATATTACGCGCCAGGTGACCGAGGATCTCGCAAATTTCCGCCGCGGCGACGCCGCATGACGCGCCGCGCGATCCTGAAGGGCACCGGCTCGGCCTTGCCGCGCACGCGCGTCTCCAACGCCGAGCTCGCTGAACGCGTCGATACAAGCGACGAATGGATCGTCGAACGCACCGGCATTCGCTTCCGCCATATCGCCGAACCCGACGAGACGACCGCGACGCTCGGCGCTGACGCCGCGCGGCAGGCGCTTGAAGCCGCGGGACTCCAGCCCGCCGACATCGGGCTGATTATCGTCGCGACGGCGACGCCCGACAACACTTTCCCGGCGAGCGCGACCAAGGTGCAGGCGCTGCTCGGCGCGCCCGATTGCATTGCCTTCGACGTCGCGGCGGTCTGTTCGGGATTCCTCTATGCCGTGTCGGTCGCCGACGCGATGCTCCGCACCGGCGCGGCGCAGCACGCGCTGGTGATCGGCAGCGAGACGTTCAGCCGCATCCTCGACTGGAACGACCGCACGACCTGCGTATTGTTCGGCGATGGCGCGGGCGCGGTGGTGCTGTCGGTCGAGGATGTCGCGGACGACCGCGGCATCCTCGCGACACGGCTTCATGCCGAGGGGCAATATAGCGACATGCTCTATGTCGACGGTGGCCCCTCGACCACCGGCACGGTGGGTCATGTGCGGATGCAGGGGCGCGAAGTCTTCCGTCATGCCGTCACCAACCTCGCGGCGGTGCTGGGCGAAGTGATGGCCGAGGTCGGGCTTTCGGCCGACGACATCGACTGGGTGGTGCCGCACCAGGCGAACAAGCGCATCATCGACGCAACCGCGAAAAAGCTGGGCCTGCCCGCCGATCGCGTCGTGCTCACCGTCGATCGGCACGCGAACACATCGGCGGCGTCGGTGCCGCTCGCGCTCGACCTTGCCGTCCGTGACGGTCGCATCAGGCGCGGTGACCTCGTGGTGCTCGAAGCGATGGGCGGCGGCTTCACCTGGGGTGCAGCCGTCCTGCGCGTCTGATCGCCTGACCGGCTCGCGTTCGCGCAAGGGCGCTCGTCGCGTCAACTTCTCCGTCCATCCGTTTCAGTTTGGCGGATTTATTCGGATTTGTTACATATAGGTTGCGAGACTCGCGACGGTGGGGGCTGTCGGGGGATTGATCGCATCAATCGCTTCAGGAGGGGGAAGGGATCAATATGTCAGCAGGAACGCTCACGCGCGCCGATATTGCGAGCCGGATCAATCAGCAGGTCGGGCTGTCGCGCAACGAATCAGCCGCCATCGTCGAATCGATTCTGGACCATATGTCCGATGCGCTTGCCGCGGGACAAAATGTGAAGATTTCGGGCTTCGGCACTTTTGTCCTGCGCGACAAGGCGCAGCGAATCGGCCGCAATCCAAAGACGGGGATCGAGGTGCCGATCCTGCCGCGGCGCGTGATGACCTTTCGCGCCAGCCAGTCGATGCGCGCCCGCGTCGCGGGCAAATAGGCCGGTCCTGACGCATGGCGGCATTGGACGGTTCCCACGATGGCGGCAAGGCGAGCGGCGCCATGCTCGCCATCGGCGAACTGGCAGAGCGGATCGGGGTGCCCACGCACGTCCTGCGCTATTGGGAAACGCGCTTTCCGCAGCTGAAGCCGCTCCAGCGGTCGGGCCGCCGCCGCTATTACCGTGCCGAGGATGTCGCGCTCGCCGAGCGCATCCATCATCTGCTGCATGTGCAGGGCTTCACCATCGATGGCGCGCGCAAGGCATTGTCCGACACGAGCGTCGAGGTTGCCGCGCCCGCGACCGGCAATGGCGTGGCGCGCGAAGCCACGGGTGTTCCGGTGGAAGCGCTGGTTGCGCTTCGCGCGCGATTGGCGGCAGCGCTGGGTTGAACCCGCACGCTCGCCGAGCAGCGATGTCGGCTTCGGGGTGGGGAGCGGACGGCGCGGCCCCGGCGCAATCCATCCAAAAGTCAGGAAAGGTCAGCCTTGTGCGGCCGCCGATTGGCCGCGCCCGGCGCGCGGGTCGCGCGCGATTGACGCCCCTGTTTTCACGCCGGGTTGCGAGCGCTATTTTCCACATTTGAAAGAGCCGGGATGAAGGCTGGCACAGCCGGGCGATGTAGGACAGCGTTTTTTGGTGGCGGCTTCGGGGTGGGAAGCGGTCATCAAATCCTCCCCATCGACTTGCGATGGGGGAGTCGCAGACGGCGCGCAGCGCCAGCGGGACCGCGCCCGAAGGGCGTGGTGGAGGGGCCGCGAGCGTCAGCGAGCGCTGCGCGCTCGACCCCTCCGTCAGCCCTACGGGCTGCCACCTCCCCATCGCAAGTCGATGGGGAGGATCATCAACGTCCGCAACCGGTCGAAAGCGGTCGCGCGGGAGGTTCTTAATCCTCGTCCATCGCGGGCGCCAGCGCGGGGTCGAGGTCGCGGGGGCGGATGAAATCGGCAAAACGCGCCATGTTAACGTCGAGGTCGTGCCAGTCGGCGATGTCGAGTTCGAGACGCGCGAGCGCCGACGTAGGCAGTTTTTCTTCGACCTTCGCGCGCAGCGCGTCCCTGTCCGATTCAGGGACGAGCATCAGGATCAGATCCTCCAGACCAGGATTATGGCCCGAAATCAGAAGGTTGTCGGCGTCGCGGCCGGTGTCGCGGATGACGTCGATCAAGGTCGCCGCCGAGGCGAGATAGATGCGGCGGTCCCAATGCGGCTCGATCGCGTCGAGTCCGGCGGCGGGCTGGAAGATGTCGAGCGTTTCGGTGACGCGCACCGCGGGCGAGGCAATGATGCGGTCGACGGGCAGCTTCTGCCGTTTCAGCCACTGACCGATGATTTCGGCGCCGCGCGCACCGCGCTTGTTGATCGGGCGGTCGAAATCGCGCTCGACGGCGACGTCCCAACCCGATTTGGCGTGGCGCAAAATGGTCAGAGTTTTCAAAACCGCTCCCCGAACTGCCTTAGATCCCCTCAGTTGAACGCTCTGTGCCGCAATCTCATTACGGTGAAAAGGCGGGATATGCCCTTTTTCGCTGTTCGGTGTTCGCCGCGGCGACATGGTTCACCGCCTCGTCGAGCGACAGGCGGCGGATCGGCGTGCCTTCGGGAAAGGCGCTGAGCAGCCGTGAAGGGACGCTCGGCGACAGCATCACGAACTGGCCGAAATCGTCGCCGCGGCGGATCAGGCGGCCGAAGGCCTGCGCGATGCGGCCGCGGATGACCATATCGTCATAGGCGCTGCCCCCCTGCGCCGCGCGCCGCGCCGCGTGCAGGATCGTCGGGCGCGGCCAGGGCACGCCCTCCATCACCACGAGCCGCAGCGAATCGCCCGGCACGTCGACCCCGTCGCGCAGCGCATCGGTGCCGAGCAGCGAGGTGTGCGGATCGGCGCGGAAGATGTCGATCAGCGTGCCGGTGTCGAGCGGATCGACATGCTGCGCGAAGAGCGGCAGGCCGGCGCGCGCGAGCCGGTCGGCGATACGCGCGTGAACGATGCGCAGCCGCCGGATCGCGCTGAACAGCCCCAGCGCGCCGCCGCCTGCCGCCTCGATAAGTCGGCTGTAGGCGCCGGCGAGCGCGGACAGGTCGCCGCGCGCGATGTCGGTCACGATCAGCACCTCGGCCTGGCGCGCATAGTCGAACGGGCTCGGCACCGCGAAATGGCGGACGCCGCCGTCCATATGGCGCGCGCCGGTGCGGATGTCGGCCTCGGTCCAGCCGCCACCGCCATGACCACCGCTGCGCAACGTTGCCGAGGTGACGAGAACGCCGTGCGCTTGCGCGTAGACGATGTCGGCGACCGGCCGCGCGGGGTCGAGCCAGTGGCGGTGGAGGCCGCAGTCGAACTCGCGCCCGTCGTAGCGATCGACGCCAAGCCAGTCGACGAAATCGGGGTCCGCCGGGCCGCCGACGCGGCCGAGCAGCGATAGCCAGCCGCCCAATGTGTCGATGCGCGTGCCAAGGCTGTGCCGCGCGCCGTCGACGCGCGCGCGCGCCTGTCCGTCGAGCCAGTCGGGCGGGTCTTCGATGAGCGACTCGAGCCGTTTGCCGAGCGCCATCAGCGGGCGGAGCAGCGACTCGATCGCGTCGCTCGCGCTGGCAGCGGCGGCGACCAGCTCGGGGTCGGGATCGGCGAGCTCGGTTTCGAGGCCATAGCCGCTGTCGGCGGTGCGCGTATCGACCGCGCGCGCATAGACCATGGCGCGCGCGGCGGCGAGCAGCCGCTCGATCGCGCCCCAGGGGGCATTCTCGGCGAGTCGGCCGAGCCAGCCGTCACCGGGCAGCTCGGCGGCGGCGGCGATCGCTGCCTGGATCGCGCGGTCGCCCGCTTCGTCATAGCTGGCGACATCGGCGAGCCGCGCCGCGAGCCCGCGCCGCCGTCCGCGCGACTTGCCCTCGGGCCCCAGCACCCAGCGGCGGATCTCGACCGCTTCCTGCCCGGTCAGCGCCGCGGCGAACATCGAATCGGCGGCGTCCCACAGGTGATGGCCTTCGTCGAAGATCAGGCGGCTCGGCGCCGCGCCGACGCCCTCGCGCGGCCGTGCCGCCTGCACCATCGTCAGCGCATGGTTGGCGATGACGATATCGGCCTGTGTCGCGGCGCGCGCCGAGCGTTCGATGAAGCATTTTCGGAAATGCGGGCAGCCCGCATAGATGCACTCGCCGCGCCGGTCGGTGAGCGCGGTCGTGCCGTTGCGGCGGAAGAGGGCGGGGAGCCAGCCGGGCAGGTCGCCGCCGATCATGTCGCCGTCGCGCGTATAGGCGGCCCAGCGCGCGACAAGTTGCGCCAGGATCGCCGCACGCCCCGCAAAACCGCCCTGTAGCGCGTCCTCCAGGTTGAGCAGGCAGAGATAATTTTCGCGCCCCTTGCGCACGACGACCTTTTCGCGGTGCGTCGCGGGGTCGGGGTAGAGTTTTTCGGTCTCGCGCGCCAATTGGCGTTGCAGCGCCTTGGTGAAGGTCGAGATGCAGACGCTGCCGGCCGACTGGTCGATCCACTGCTTTGCGGGGGCGAGATAGCCCAGCGTCTTGCCGATGCCGGTGCCCGCTTCGGCAACGAGCATCTGCGGCGCGTCCTTGCGTTCGCGCGGCGCAAAGATCGCGGCGGAGGCGCGGGCGTAATCCCGCTGGCCCGGCCGCCGTTCGGCGCCGTCGCCGGTCAGCCGGTCGAGCCGCGCCGTGACATCGGCCTCGGCGATCGTCACCTGTCGCGGGGCGGGGCGGGGTGATGTTTCCTCCCATTCGGGAAGGCGTGCGAAGAGCCAGCGCTCGTTGCCATCGGGCTTTGCCAGTAGCGGCTGGACCAGCGGCGCCCACGGCCAACGCTGACGCGCCAGCGCCTGGATGCCGTGCCAGGCCCCCTCGCGCTCGGGCCAGTCGGGATCGCCCAGGCTCGCCAACATTGCGACCGTCGCGCGCGGCAGGAATGCCGCGATCTCGTCCTCGGTCGCTGGCGGCTTCAGCCCCAAGGCGGCGCCGATCCCCGCTGGTGTCGGCACCGCGAAGCGCGCGGGATAAAGGAAAGCGAACAGTTCGAGCAGGTCGAGCCCGGAGAGTTCGGGATAGCCGAGCCGGTCGCCGGTCAGCGTCGCGTTGAGCAGCAGGTGCGGCGTCGCGGCGACCGCCGCGATCGCCTCGCCGCGCCCGACGCGCTGCACGCGGCCTTTGGCATCGGCGATCCAGATGCCGACATGGCTCGCGTGGATCGCGGGCAGGGAGAGCGGATCGGGAGTCACGCCGCCACGCTAGGGACAAAAGGCGAACGCGGCAAGGCGCCGCGCGGCGGGCGGCGTCAGTCCGCGATCCGCCCGCGGACCATCACCCAGTCGACCTTCTCCAGCGCGCGCACGTCGCTGAGCGGATCGCCCGCCACCGCGATCATATCGGCGGACATGCCCGGCGCGATGCGGCCGATCTCATTCTCCATTGCAAGCAGCTTCGCGGCGACGGTGGTTGCGCTCGCCAGCGCCTCCGCAGGGGTCAGCCCATATTGGACGAGCAGCGCGAACTCCTGGCCGTTGCGGCCATGCTCGAACACGCCGGCGTCGGTGCCGAAGGCGACGGGAACGCCGAGCGCCCTGGCGCGGCTCACCGCCTTGCCGACGTCGCCCAGCGTCATGCGCACCTTGTCCTCGACCGCCGGCGTATAGATGCCCTTGCCCAGCCGTTCGCGGATACCCTCGAACGCCATCAGCGTGGGGACCAGATAGGTGCCCTTGGCCTTCATCACCTTGAGCGCGGCGTCGTCGGCGAAGGTGCCATGCTCGATGCTGTCGATTCCCGCCGCGGCCGACGCGGCGATGCCGCCCGCGCCATGCGCGTGCGCCATCACTTTCAGCCCCAGCGAATGCGCCGTGTCGGCGATGCTCTGGAGCTCGGCGCTGGTGAAATGGCCCTCGAGCCCGCGCGCCTGCTGCGACAGTACGCCGCCCGTCGCGGTGATCTTGATGACGTCGGCGCCGGCGCGCGACGCCTTGCGCACCTTTTCCGCGCATTCGAGCGGGCCGGTGCAGGTATAGCCTTCGTCGAGGACGCTGTGCACGTCTTCGCGAAAGCCCGTGACGTCGCCATGGCCGCCGATGATCGACAGCGACGGGCCCGCAGCGATGATCCGCGGCCCCTCGATAAAGCCGTTCGCCGTGCCACGGCGCAGCGCATAGGCGGTATATTGCGCCGATCCCGCCTCGCGCACCGTCGTAAAGCCCGCGCGGAGCGTCAGCGCCGCATTTTTGGCGCCGACGACCACGCCCCATTCGTCGGGATCGACCGCCTGGTTGCGAAAATCGCCTCCGGGGTCGCCGGTCAGATGGACGTGCAGGTCGATGAGGCCGGGAAGCAGCGTCTTGTCGCCAAGGTCGACGACCTCTGCGCCAGCGGGCGCAGCGATGCGTCCCGGCGCAATGGCAGTGATGCGGTCGTCGGTGATGGTGATCGTCGAAGGCCCCGACGCAGGCTTGGCGGCGTCGGTAATGACGCGGCCGGCATAGACGATCGTGGTCTTGGCGTGCGCCGCGGTACCGAGCAGAGCGAGCGTTGCGGCGGCGACCAATCCGAATTTGCGCATGGAATCTCCCCTGAAGTATCGCCCCATCGTGGCGCGCTCGACGGGGGAGGGCAAGGGGGAAGGGTGGGGCCGCGTACGCATTTGCCTCTGGACCGTGCGTGGGTGCTCCGCCTATAGGCCTCGCCGATAGTTTGCGCCGGTGGCGCGTGCGGAAGGATCATCTGAGATGAGCGTGACGACGGTTCCATTGCGCCCGGTGAACAAGGGCGGGCTGTGGCTGATGTGGCTGGGCGTGATCGCGCTGATCGTCGCAGGGGCGGCGTTCGCCTGGCACATGACCCCGCGCATCGGGTTCGAGGTCGTCAAGGAAGGCAGCGGCCCCAGCCCGACCAAGGCCGACGTCGTGCTCGTCAAATATGAAGGCAAGCTCGCCGACGGCACTGTGTTCGACGCGAACGAACAGGCGCCGATGCAGGTCGCCGGGGTCGTGCCCGGCTTTTCCGAAGCGTTGACGCGGATGCGGAAGGGCGGCGAATATAAGGTCACCATTCCGCCGCAGCTCGGCTATGGCGACCGCGCGGTCGGACCGATCCCGGCGAACAGCACGCTGCACTTCACCGTCACCTTGCTTGACTTCCGCTCGGAGGCCGAGGTCCGCGCGATGCAGCAGCAGATGCAGCAAATGCAACAGATGCAGCAGCAACAGATGCAGGGTGGTCCCGGTGGCGCACCTGCGCCCGGAGCGCCGCAACAACCGTAAGGCCAAAACTCCGTCATCCCGACCTTAGCCGGGATGACGATCCAATAAGGCGGGCGGCATTAGCTCGAAGTCGCCGCCTTCCCGTCCGCGTTGCCCGCGTTGCGCTCGGCCTCGCGCTCCAGCGCGACCTTGATCATCGCGACGATCGGGTCGGCGAGGAAGAGGCCCATCAGGCCGAGCAGCGCACCGAACAAAATCTGTGCGCCGAGCACGAGCGCGGGGGCGAGGTCGACGGTCTTTTTCGCGACCATCGGCACGATCAGATAGCCGTCGACCGTCTGGACGATCAGATAGATGGCGATCGCCCACAGCCCCGTATCGGTCCCCGCCGAAAAGCCGACGAGCACGAGCAGCACGCCCGACAGGATCGCGCCGATATTGGGGATGAAGGCAAGCAGGCCGGTGAGCAGCCCCATCAGCGCCGCCATCGGAATGCCGACGGCGAGACAGGCGAGCCACGTCCCGATCCCCTCGACGAACATGCCGAGCAGCCGTCCCGCCATCAGGCGGCGGAGCGTGAAGCCCATGCGCGCGGTGGTGATATAAAAGTTTTCGCGCGCCTTCATCGGCAGCATCCAGGCGACGCCGCGTTCATAGAGGCGCGGCTCGATCGCGATGAAGATGCCGAGGACGACGATCATCACCAGGCTGGTGAGCGCGCCGAGCACGGTGCCGACCGCGGCGGTGACGCGGCCGACGGTGCCGGCGATATTGTCGGCGATCGTCTTGGTATCGAGCTGGAAACTGCCCATGCCATGATCGCTCGCCCAGGCGGCGATGCGTTCGACCTGTCCCATGACCACGCTTTGCAGCGTCGCGGCCTGATCGGCGATCTGCGACCCCGCGAACAGGATCGTCCACGCGAGGAACGCGAGCAGGGTCAGGCAGACGATCAGCAGCCGCCAGCCGCGCGCGATCGGCAGCACGCGGCCGAGCAGGCGCGCGCCGCCATCGAGCATCGACGCGAGCACGATGCCGGCGAAGATCAGCAGGATCGGCTGGATCAGGATGATGCAGACGCCGATCAGCAGCGCGAGGCCCAGCCATACGCCCGCCTTCAGCAGTTCGGTGCGGACGAGCTGGCTGCGGATTTCGGTGGGGCCGGGGGCTTCGCTCGTCGCGTCATAGGCGGCCGAGGTACGTATCCGGCTTGCTTTCCTCGTCTCCGCCATCGCCGCTTCCCTCCGTGCTATTCGCCTGGACGCACGGGCCGAAGGTCGGTTCCCGCGCGCCCCGAACGCAGCGCGGTGAACCAGCTCAGCGGATTATACCATATGGCGGTTCCGTCGGTTGAAAAGCTGATGATCTCCGCGCGCCCGGCGATCGCGTCGAACGGCACCGCGCCGCCCAGACCCTTCATCTCGGCGGCAACGCGGCTGTCGGCGCTGCCGTCGCGATTGTCGCCCATCAGGAACAGATGGTTTGCCGGCACAACATAGGGGCCATAATCGTCGGTCGCATAGCCGGGGCCCATGTCGATCGTGTCGAAACTGGCGCCGCCGGGCAGGGTTTCGCGGACGATCGGGATTTCCAGCGTCTCCGTGCCGTCGGCGCCGCGGGTGACGAAGCGCGACAGGCTGGAGTCGGGGCCGGGGGTGTTGCGGTCGACGGGGATCGCCAGCATCGGCTGCACCTCGCGTTTCACCGGCTTGCCGTTGATGCTGAGCTCGCCGTTCACCAACCGGATCGTATCGCCGGGCAGGCCGATCACGCGCTTGATATAATCGACGCGCGTTATCGGATGTTCGAGGACGACGATGTCGCCGCGCGCGGGCAGCTTGCCGAACAGGCGACCCTTCATCCTGGGCGCGAGGTGAAAACTGACCGAAGCATAGGACCAGCCATAGGGATATTTGCTGACGATCAGCCGGTCGCCGTTGCGCAGGATCGGCATCATCGAATCGGACGGGATATAGAAGGGCTTGGCGACGCAGCTGTGGATGCCGAGCACGAGCAGCAATATCACCGCTATGTCGCGGATCAGCTTGCCCCAGCTTCCGTCATCCTGTGATTTTCTCTTCGCCATGGTTACAGGTCAGTCCTTGATCGCTTCGATGATGACGAACGCCTGCGCCCAGGGATGATCGTCGGTCAGTGTCAGATGAATATGCGCCGTGTGGCCGGGTGGGATCATCGCGGCCAGCCGTTCGGCCGCGCCGCCGGTCAGCGCCAGCGTCGGCGCACCCGATGGCGCGTTGACGACGCCGATATCCTTCATGAACACGCCGCGCTTGAAGCCGGTGCCGATAGCCTTGGAGAAGGCCTCTTTTGCGGCGAAGCGCTTGGCATAGGTGCCCGCGCGGGTGAACGGCCGCCGCGCCGCCTTGGCGCGCTCGATGTCGGTAAAGACGCGCTGCTCGAACCGCTCGCCGAAACGGTCGAGCGACGCCTGGATGCGCTCGATATTGCAGAGGTCGGAGCCGAGGCCGATGATCATCGGGACCGTTCGTGATAATCGGAAATGGCGCGCACAAAATCAAATATCATCCGCATGAATATGTACATGACGCCCGTAAAGACAATAAATCCGGCACCATAAGCCAGATGCATCCAATCGAAGGGCTGTCCCGCCCGTGCGTCCTGCAAGATGTTGATCGCGACGATCAGCAGGATGAAAAAGGGAAAAATCTTCAAGAAGCGCACAGAGATGCGCCATTGCTTCTCGATGAAATCCGATTTCTTCATCCCCGCGCCTCGTCCATCAGGTTGCGCATCTTCCGCACCGCGTCCTCCAGCCCGGTGAAGATCGCCTCGCCGATCAGATAATGGCCGATGTTGAGCTCGGCGAGTTGCGGGATCGCCGCGACGGGGACGACATTCTCATAGGTCAGGCCATGCCCCGCATGCGGCTCGATGCCGTTCTTCCACGCGAGCGCGGCGGCGTCGGCGATCCGGCGGAGTTCGGCGGCGCGGTCTTCGCCATCCGAATGCGCATAGCGGCCGGTGTGGAACTCGACGACCGGTGCCTTGAGGCGCATCGCCGCCTCGATCTGGCGCGCGTCGGGTTCGATGAACAGGCTGACGCGGATGCCCGCGTCGGCCAACCGCGCGACGATGGGGGCGAGGTGATTATGCTGCCCCGCCGCATCCAGCCCGCCCTCGGTCGTGCGCTCCTCGCGCTTTTCGGGGACGATGCACGCCGCATGCGGTTTGTGGCGCAGCGCGATTTCGACCATCTCGTCGGTCGCCGCCATTTCGAGATTGAGCGGCAGGTCGGTCGCCGCCTGGATGCGCGCCAGGTCGGCGTCGCGGATATGCCGCCGGTCCTCGCGCAGATGCGCGGTGATGCCGTCGCCGCCGACGGAGGCGACGATCTCCGCCGCGCGCACCGGGTCGGGGTGCTCGCCGCCGCGCGCGTTGCGGATCGTCGCGACATGGTCGATGTTGACGCCAAGACGCAGGCGGCGCGGGGCAGGGGGGGCGTTCAAGCCGCCACGCTCCGGCTACCGGGCTTGACCGCCTCGGTGCCCGCGAGTTCGGGGGGCAGGTCGTCGGCGGCATAGGTCGGGAAGTTGATCGCAACGAGCGGATAGAAGGGCACGCCCAGGTCGACGCTCCCCGCCGAGCGATCGACGAGCGCGGCTTCGGCAATCACCTCGCCCCCCGCGGCGCGCACCGCCTCCATCGCTTCGCGCGAGGAGAGGCCGGTGGTCACGACATCCTCGACCATCAGCACCCTGGCGCCCGCGTCGATCGAAAAGCCGCGGCGCAGCTCGAACGTGCCGGTCGGACGTTCGACGAAGATCGCGGGCTTGCCGAGCGCGCGGCCCATTTCATGCCCGATGATGACGCCGCCCATCGCGGGCGAGACGACGAGGTCGATCGCCTGCTTGAGCTCGCGCGGCAGCTTTGCGGCGAGCGCCGCGGCGAGCCGTCCGGCGCGCGTGGTATCCATCAGAACGCGCGCGCATTGCAGATAATATTCGCTGTGGCGGCCGGAGGAGAGCAGAAAATGCCCCTGGAGCAGCGCGTCGGCGGCGCGGAACTCGGCCAGGATTTCATCGTCGGTCATGCAAGATTGGTCTTTTGTCCATAACATCGCCCACGGCGGGCGACCGGGTTTTGGCGGCGCAGATTTGCCTGCCGCAAAATAGTGTTAGAGATGCTTGAGGCAAGCGGCAAGCGGGTCTATAGCGCCCGCGAGATTCAGCCTGTCCGATTGGCTGCGCGGGCGTTTGTCCGGCAGCGGGGAAGGGCAGGCTGGGGGATCATAAGAACAACAGGCAACGGGCGGCACTATCCTTATGAAGAGCTTGAAAACCCCTGTAATCAAGGTGTTAATCGCGGCAGTCCTGTCGCTCGGCGCGGTAGGCGCCGGTCAGGCGCAGACGGCGGCGACGGCTCCGGCCGAAGCACCCGCGGCCACGGTCGCGGCGAATCCGGCTCCGGTGGTCGCGCCGGTCGAAGCTCCGGCCGCGACGCCAGCCACCGCTCCGGCCGCTGGCGACGCCGCCGCGCCTGCGGGGGACGCGACCTATGTGCCAATGAAGCCCACGCCGGGCGTGGGCCAGCCGATCGACCGCGGGATCGACTTCCAGCCGCAGGTCAGCCCGATCGGCGAACAGGCCTATTGGTTCAACCATGTGATGCTGCTGCCGATCATCACGATCATCTCGCTCTTCGTTCTCGGCCTGCTGCTCTGGGTGATCGTGCGCTACCGCGCCAAGGCGAATCCGGTGCCGTCGAAGACGACGCACAACACCTTCATCGAAATCATCTGGACCGCGATCCCCGTGCTGATCCTCGCGGTGATCGCGGTGCCGTCGATCCGCCTGCTCGCGGCGCAATATGAACCGCCCAAGAAGGACGCGCTGACGATCAAGGTCACCGGCTATCAATGGTATTGGGGCTATGCCTATCCCGACCAGGGCATCGGCGAATATGTGTCGAAGATGCTGCCCGAAGATCAGGCGAAGGCTGCGGGCGAGCCCTATCAGCTGGCGGTCGACAACCGCATGGTGGTGCCCGTCGGGCGACAGGTGAAGCTGATCGTTACCGGCGCCGATGTCATCCACAGCTTCGCCGTTCCCGCCTTCTGGACCAAGATGGACGCGGTTCCCGGCCGCGCGAACGAGACGACCTTCACCGCGAACAAGGTCGGCGTCTATTACGGTCAGTGCTCGGAACTGTGCGGCGTCGATCACGGCTATATGCCGATTGCGGTCGAGGTGCTGCCGGTCGACAAGTGGGAAGCCTGGGTGCGCTCGAAGGGGGGCAACCCGGCGGGTCCGGTGGTCGAGACCGCCGCGGCACCGACCGAAATCGCGCCGGCCGCGGCTCCCGCCGCCGTCCCCGCCGCCAAGAATTAACAAGGGGTCCGACAGATGACCGATATCGCAGCGACTGCACCCGCGCACGGCCACGCCGATCACGCGCACGACCATGATCACGACACTCCGGGCTTCTTCGTCCGCTGGTTCATGTCGACGAACCACAAGGACATCGGCACCCTCTATCTGATCTTCGCGATCGTCGCGGGGATCGTCGGCGGCGTGCTGTCGGGCATGATGCGCCTCGAACTCGCCGAACCCGGCGTGCAATATCTGGGCGGCTGGGCAGAGATGCTCGGCGGCGCGGGCGATGAGGTCGCGGGCAAGCATTTCTGGAACGTGATGATCACCGCGCACGGCCTGATCATGGTGTTCTTCATGGTCATGCCCGCGATGATCGGCGGTTTCGGCAACTGGTTCGTGCCGCTGATGATCGGCGCGCCCGACATGGCCTTCCCGCGCATGAACAATGTCAGCTTCTGGCTGACCTTCGTGGCGTTCGTCATGCTGGTCGGGTCGATGTTCGTGCCGGGCGGCAGCGGTCTTGGCGCCGGCACCGGCTGGACGGTCTATGCGCCGCTGTCGACCAGCGGTTCGGCAGGGCCCGCGGTCGACATGGCGATCTTCTCGCTCCACCTTGCGGGCGCGGCGTCGATCCTGGGTGCGATCAACTTCATCACCACCATCTTCAACATGCGCGCGCCGGGCATGACGCTGCACAAGATGCCGCTGTTCGTGTGGTCGGTGCTCGTCACCGCCTTCCTGCTGCTGCTCGCGCTGCCCGTGCTCGCCGCGGCGATCACGATGCTGCTGACCGACCGCAACTTCGGCACCACCTTCTATGATGCGGCGGGCGGCGGCGATCCCGTCCTCTACCAGCATCTTTTCTGGTTCTTCGGCCACCCCGAAGTTTACATCATGATCCTGCCGGGATTCGGCATCGTCAGCCAGATAATCTCGACCTTCAGCCGCAAGCCGGTGTTCGGCTATCTCGGCATGGCCTATGCCATGGTCGCGATCGGCGTCGTCGGCTTCATCGTGTGGGCGCACCACATGTTCACCGTCGGCATGAGCGTGAACCTGAAGATGTATTTCACCGCCGCAACGATGGTGATCGCGGTCCCGACGGGCATCAAGATCTTCAGCTGGATCGCGACGATGTGGGGTGGCTCGATGAGCTTCAAGACCCCGATGGTCTGGTCGCTGGGCTTCATCTTCATGTTCACCGTCGGCGGCGTGACCGGCGTGGTGCTCGCGAACGGCGGCGTCGATACGGCGCTCCACGACACCTATTATGTCGTCGCGCACTTCCACTATGTGCTTTCGCTCGGCGCGGTCTTCTCGCTCTTCGCCGGTTTCTATTACTGGTTCCCGAAGATGTCGGGCCGGATGTACAATGAGTTTCTGGGCCAGCTGCACTTCTGGATCTTCTTCATCGGCGTGAACGTCCTGTTCTTCCCCCAGCACTTCCTGGGCCAGCAGGGAATGCCGCGCCGTTACCCCGACTATCCCGACGCCTATGCCTTCTGGCACCTCATCTCGTCCTGGGGCTATGTCATCATGGGCGTGGGCGTGTTGATCTTCTTTGCGAACATCCTCTGGTCGCTGGTCGCGGGCAAGAAGGCGGCGGACAATCCGTGGGGCGAAGGCGCGACGACGCTCGAATGGACGCTGTCGAGCCCGCCGCCGTTCCACCAGTTCAATGAACTGCCGCGTATTGCCTGATCGGTTTCGCCGCCTCCGGCGTGCCGGGGGCGGCGATCAGGGAAAGAATGCCTGTCTCTTTCCCTTCGTCATGCTGAACTTGTTTCAGCATCCATGGCCAGTCCTCTCCAGCGGCGCTGCGTTGAAGGAATGGGCGGACCATGGATGCTGAAACAAGTTCAGCATGACGGTAAAAATTGAGACGGGATATGAGATGGTCGAACCCGGCCTGGAGTTAACATGGCGCAAAGCCTGACCCATGATGCGATGACGCTGCCCGCCGACTGGCGCGACCTGTTCGCGCTGACCAAGCCGCGCGTCATGTCGCTGGTGGTGTTCACCGCGCTGTGCGGCCTGCTCGCGGCGCCGGGCGACGTGCATCCGGTGCTCGGCTTTTCGTCGATCCTCGCGATCGCGCTGGGCGCCGGGGCGTCGGGCGCGCTCAACCAATGGTATGAGGCGGGGCTCGACGCCAAGATGAAGCGCACGGCGGGGCGACCGCTGCCCGCCGGGCGGCTCGATCCGCAGACCGCGCTGCAATTCGGTATCGGCCTTGCCGCCTTTTCGCTGTTCCTGATGCTGTTCGCGTCGAACTGGCAGGCGACCTTGCTGCTTGCCGCATCGATCCTCTTTTACGTTTTCATCTATACGATGTGGCTGAAGCCGCGGACGCCGCAGAATATCGTCATCGGCGGCGCGGCGGGCGCCTTTCCGCCGCTGATCGGCTGGGTCGCGGCGACGGGATCGATCGCGCCGCTCCCCGTGCTGCTCTTCCTGCTCATCTTCCTCTGGACCCCGCCGCATTTCTGGGCGCTCGCGCTGTTCGTGCGATCGGACTATGCCGCCGCGGGCATCCCGATGATGCCCGTCGTCGCGGGCGAGAAATCGACGCGGCGCCAGATCCTTTTTTATGCGCTGATCATGGCGGCGGCGGCGGTCGCGCCCTGGCCGCTGGGCTTTACTGGTGCGCTTTATGGCTGGACGGCGATTTTGCTCTCGGCAATCTTTCTCCTGTTGTCGGTGCAGGTCGGCACAAGGACGACGGGCGAGGGCGACCGGATGCAGCCCGAAAAGCGGCTGTTCGCCTTTTCGATCGCTTATCTTTTCATTCTGTTCGGCGCGGTCGTCGTCGATCATTGGTGGCCGCTATGACGAATGAACCTGACCAGCCGCCCTTCGACGAGACCGAATATCGCCGCCGCCAGCGCAGCCGCGCGAATATGATGGCGTGGCTGCTCGGCGCGCTCGCGGTGCTGTTCTTCTTCATTACCATCGCCAAAATGCAGATATTCGCATGATCCAGAGCCTGTCCCCCAAAGCCAGAACGGCCGGTCTCGCCGGCATCCTCGCCCTCGCGATGACCGGCCTGGGCTTTGCCGCGGTGCCGCTCTATGACCTTTTCTGCCGCGTGACCGGCTTTGGCGGCACGACGCAGCGTTACGATGCGGCGGCGTCGGCGGCCGAACCCCAAATCCTCAGCCAGACGATGTCGGTGCGCTTCGATGCCAATGTGTCGCCCGAACTGCCGTGGAGATTCTATCCCGAACATCCGCGCGATACGGTCAGCATCGGCGCGCGTGACATGGCGATCTTCATCGCCGAGAATAATTCGGCGACGCCGGTCGTCGGCACCGCCAGCTTCAACGTCACGCCGACGCAGGCGGGCAAATATTTCACCAAGATCCAGTGCTTCTGTTTTACCGAGCAACGGCTGGAACCGGGGCAGCAGATGCGGATGCCGGTGCTCTTCTTCGTCGACCCCGCGATCATGGACGATCCCGACGCGCGCGACGTACAGGAAATCACGCTAAGCTATACCTTCCACCCTGTAGACGGGGGCAAAAAGGCGAGCTAAGGCCGCATCCAAGAGTCTAACAAGGACCGGCAGGCGGTGGGGAATCGCGATGCTGGGGCAGCAAAAACGGGAATTGTGACATGGCCGGTGCCAAACATCATGACTATCACCTCGTAAACCCCAGCGTCTGGCCGCTCATCGGCTCGTTCGCGGCGCTCGTGATGTTCTTCGGCCTCGTCATGTTCATGCACGACGATTATTTCGGCGCCGCGGGCAAATGGGTGCTCGGCCTCGGCTTCATGGGCGTGATCGCGACCTTCTTCAGCTGGTGGGCGGACGTCATCAACGAAGCCCATGCGGGCGACCATACCCCGGTCGTCCAGCTCCACCTGCGCTATGGCATGATCCTGTTCATCGCGTCCGAAGTCATGTTCTTCGTCGGCTGGTTCTGGGCCTGGTTCGACTTTTCGCTGTTCCCGGTGCCGATCGAATATGCCGACGGCGCGGTGACCTCGCTCTTCGGGCAGGAGGGCGCCGATGCGATCACCATGTGGCCGCCCAAGGGCATCGAGGTCATCGATCCCTTTTCGTTGCCGCTGCTCAACACGCTGATCCTGCTCTGCTCGGGCACGACGATCACCTGGGCGCACCACGCGCTGATCCACGGCGACCGCGAGGGCCTGAAAAAAGGCCTGTGGGCGACGATCATCCTCGGGATCGTCTTCTCGTCGATCCAGGCCTATGAATATGCCCACGCGCCGTGGGGTTTCGGCCAGAGCAATTACAGCTCGGCCTTTTACATGGCGACGGGGTTCCACGGTTTCCACGTTCTTGTCGGCACGATCTTTCTGATCGTCTGCCTGGTGCGCGCCTATAAGGGGCATTTCACCCCGCAGCAGCATTTCGGGTTCGAGGCGGCCGCCTGGTACTGGCACTTCGTCGACGTCGTGTGGCTGTTCCTCTTCATCATCGTCTATGTCTGGGGCGGCTGGGGCGCGCCGGTCGCTGCGCACTAAATTGCCCGGCGAAAAGCCAGATCAAAAAGGGCAGCCGCCAGTCGCGCGCGCTGCCCTTTTTGGCCTTTGCCCGCGCTGCGGCGCGCAGACGCTGTTCGACGGGCCGGTGAAGTTCGCATCGCACTGCCGCATGTGTGCGCTCGATTTTTCGGCCTATAATGTCGGCGACGGGCCCGCGGCGTTCCTAACCCTCTTCATCGGCGCGCTGCTGGTTGTGGCCGCGCTCGCGCTCGACGCCATGGTGCGTCCGCCCTTCTGGGTGCATGTCCTGCTGTGGGTGCCGCTCACCGCCGCGGCGGTCGTCTATGGCCTGCGCGTCGGCAAGGCGGCGCTGCTCGCGATCGAACATCAGCGGCAGGCGGCCGAGGGGCGCAAGCTGGACGATCCGCATGACTGACCCCGCCGCACCGACCCCGCCCGCGGCGTCGCCGACGCCGCGCTGGCCGCTGATCCCGACGCTGCTCGTGCTCATCGCGGTCGCGGTGATGATCGGCCTCGGCATCTGGCAACTCCAGCGCAAGGCCGACAAGGAAGCGCTGATCGCGCTTTACGAGCGCAATATGGCGATGTCGTCGCTCGTCACCTACCCCGAACTACCGCCCGTTCCCGACGCGATGCTCTATCGCAAGAGCAGCGTCGTCTGCCTCGAACCCGTGCGCTGGGATCCGCGCAGCGGCACCGACCGCAAGGGCCGCACCGGCTTTCGCATGATCGCCGACTGCCGCACCGGGGCCGAAGGACCGGGCGTGCTGGTCGATGTCGGGATCGGCGACGATTTCACGCCGCCGAAATGGCGCGGCGGGATCGTGCAGGGGACGATCGTGCCCGGCCCCCAACAGCCGAGCATGATCGCGCGGGCGTCGGGCAAGGCGTCCCCCCCGCGCGCGATGCTGGTCGCCGACACGCCGGTCGCGGGGCTGCGGCCGAGCGCGGTGCCGTCGGCCGACGACACGCCGAACAATCATCTGGCCTATGCGGTGCAATGGTTCCTTTTCGCCGCCGCGGCGCTGGTCATCTATATCCTGGCCGTGCGTCGCCGCTTGCGACCGTAAGCCGTCGCCGCTAGGCGCATCTGCGTCATGGACTATATCAGCACCCGCGGCGCTGCGCCGACCCTCGACTTTCGTGCCGCCACGCTCGCGGGCCTTGCCAGCGATGGCGGGCTCTATGTGCCGACCAGATGGCCGCAGATGTCGAAAGACGAGATCAGGGCACTGGCGGGGCTCGACTACACCGAAACCGCAGTGCGCATCATGCTGCCGTTTGTCGCGGGCGTGCTGGCGGAGGACGAGCTGCGCAGGCTGTGCAAGGCTGCCTATGGCCGGTTCAGCCACGATGCGGTGACGCCGCTGGTCCAGCTCGATCATCGCCACTGGCTGCTCGAACTCTTCCATGGGCCGACGCTGGCGTTCAAGGACGTCGCGCTGCAATTGCTCGGCGAATTGTTCGAGACGTTCCTCGCGGGCGGCGACACCGCCATCACCATCGTCGGCGCAACGTCGGGCGACACGGGATCGGCGGCGATCGAGGCGGTCGCCGGGCGCGAGCATATCCGCATCTTCATGCTCCACCCCGAAGGCCGCGTCAGCGACGTGCAGCGGCGCCAGATGACGACGGTGCTGGCGCCCAACGTCCACAATATCGCGATCGACGGCAGTTTCGACGATGCGCAGGCGATGGTGAAGCGGCTGTTCGGCGACGAAGAGGCGCGGGGCAAGGTCAATCTGTCGGCGGTCAACAGCATCAACTGGGCCCGGCTGATGGCGCAGATCGTCTATTATTTCTACGCCGCGGTGCGCCTTGGCGGTCCCGACCGCCCGGTGGCGTTCAGCGTGCCGACGGGCAATTTCGGCGACGTGTTCGCGGGCTATGTCGCGGCGCAGATGGGTTTGCCCGTCGCAAGGCTGGTCGTCGCAACCAATGTCAACGACATCCTGCATCGTGCGCTGACCAGCGGCGACTATAGCGCGGGGACGGTAACCCCGACCGCAACGCCGAGCATGGACATCCAGGTCAGCAGCAATTTCGAGCGATTGCTGTTCGACCTCGCGGGCCGCGACGGCGCGGCGATCACCGGCATGATGGGCGAGTTCGATGCGAAGCGCGCGATGACGATCCCCGCCGACATGCTCGGCGGCGCGCGCGACCTGTTTTCGAGCGCGCGCATCGACGGCGACGCGATGGCGCTTGCGCTGCGCTGGGCGCAGGAGCGGGGCGGGCAGTTGATCGACCCGCACAGCGCGGTCGGGCTTGCCGCGGCGCGCACGCTGGAGATCGACGCCGATGTTCCGGTCGTCACGCTCGCTACCGCGCATCCGGCGAAGTTCCGCGAGGCGGTCGAGCGCGCGACCGGCGTGCGCCCGCCGCTCCCCGCGCGGCTGGGCAATCTGTTCGAGCGCGAGGAACGCTATACCAAGCTTCCCGGCGATTATGACGCGGTGAAGGCGTTTATCCTCGCGGAAGCCGCGCGTGGCTGATCTTCTGCCCCTCGTCACGCTCGTCGGCGAGGCATGGGACGATTATGGGCTGGTCGACAGCGGGGGCGGCCGCAAGCTCGAACGCTATGGCCCCTATCGCTTCATCCGGCCCGAACCGCAGGCGATGTGGGCGCCCGCGCTGCCGACAAGCGAATGGGACCAAGCCGACGGCGAGTTCATTCCCGCGTCGGACGACGATGGCGGCGGCCGCTGGTATTACAATAGGCCCGTGCCCGCCGAGGGCTGGCCGCTTGGCTGGCGCGAGGCGCGCTTCACCGCCTCCTGCACGCCGTTCCGCCATCTGGGCTTCTTTCCTGACATGGCGCCGGTGTGGGACTGGCTGCGCGAGCGCATCGCCGACAAGGCGGACCCGGCCTTCCTCAACCTCTTCGGCTATACCGGGGTCGGCAGCCAGGCGCTTGCGGCCGCTGGGGCGTCGGTCACCCATGTCGATGCGTCGAAAAAGTCGGTGGCGCAGGCGCGCGAAAATGCGGCGCTTGGCGAGATGGCCGACAAGCCGATACGCTGGATCGTCGATGATGCGGGCAAGTTCACCGCGCGCGAGGTGCGGCGCGGGCGGCGCTATGACGCGATCCTGCTCGACCCGCCCAAGTTCGGCCGCGGACCCAATAATGAGCGCTGGCAGATCGAAGAGGGGCTGGCGCCGTTGCTTGCCGATTGCCGCCGCTTGCTCGACGCCGACAGCCGCGCGCTGTTCCTCACCGTCTATGCGGTGCGCATGTCGGCGCTCGCGATCGGGGAGCTGCTTGCACAGCTTTTCGCCGACCTGCCGGGCCGCGTCGAATGCGGCGAGCTGGCGGTGCGCGAGGAGGCGCGCGGGCTGCTGTTGCCGACCGCGATCTTTGCGCGCTGGAGCCGTTGAATACGAATGCCTGGACCGCGCGCGGGCTTGCCCGCTGCCCGCAAAGCGACAAGACCAGCACCAGGTTCGCCAAGACCAAATTGGGGAGAGTGACATGGCTTTAGCGCCGGATATTTCATCGAGCACCGACCCGGTCGCGATCGAAGCGGAGGGCACGCATGTCGACGCGCCCGAGCTGCGGCTGTTCGTGATGGGGCTGTTCTTCATCTTTGGGGGTATCACGTCGCTGAACGATGTGCTGATCCCGAAGCTGAAGGAGCTGTTCACGCTCAATTACACGCAGGCGATGCTGATCCAGTTCTGCTTCTTCACCGCCTATCTGGTGATCGGCATTCCGGGCGCCAAGCTGGTCAAGAGGATCGGCTATATGCGCGGTGCCGTGGCGGGGCTGCTGACGATGCTTGCCGGCTGCCTGCTCTTCATCCCCGCGTCGCAGCAGGCGGTCTATGGCCTCTTCCTGCTCGCGCTGTTCGTGCTCGCGAGCGGCGTGGTGATCGTGCAGGTCGTCGCCAATCCGCTCATTTCGCTGCTCGGCAAGCCCGAAACGGCGCACAGCCGCCTGACCTTTGCACAGGCGTTCAATTCGCTGGGGACCACCATCTTTCCCATCGTCGGGTCGATCCTGATCCTTGGCAGCCTTGCGACCGTCAGCGCCGACCAACTGTCGGGTGCCGAACTCGACGCCTATCGCACCGCCGAAAGCCAGGCGATCGTCCACGGCTATCTGGGCATCGCCGCCGCGCTCGCGGTCGTCGCGGGCGCCGTGTGGCTGTTCCGCAACCGCTTGCAAGGCGAAAAGCATGAAGCGAGTACGGGCCTTGCGGGTCTGGATCTGCTGCGACGGCCGCGCTTCGGCTTCGGCGCGCTCTGCATTTTCCTCTATGTCGGCGCCGAGGTGTCGATCGGCTCGCTCATCGTCAACTATCTGATGCAGCCAGGCGTCATGGCATTGGCCGAGCAGGATGCGGGCAAGCTGATCGGCTATTATTGGGGCGGCGCGATGGTCGGCCGCTTTATCGGATCGGGCCTGATGCGCGTTGTCAGTCCCGGCAAGCTGCTGGCCTGCGTCGCGATCGGCGCGATCAGTTTGATCCTGATTTCGACCAACACCACCGGCGTCGTCTCGGGCTACAGCCTGCTGGCGATCGGCCTGATGAACGCGATCATGTTTCCGACGATCTTCAGCCTTGCGTCGGAAAAGCTCGGGCCGCGCGCGGCCGACGGATCGGGTATCATCAACGTGGCGATCTTTGGCGGCGCGGTCGTTCCGCTGGCCACAGGCGTCATCGCCGATCTGACGGGCAGCCTCGCAACCGCGCTGCTGCTTCCCGCTCTGTGCTACGCCGTGATCGCCGGATTCGGCTATTACGCGCGGCGTCCGGTCGCCTGACGGCAAGGCCGCGGGCAACGGGCGATCAGGCGCGTTGCCCGCGGCTCCCGCGCCCTCGCGGCAGGTCGGCCATCAGGCCGGATCGGCGATGCGGATGCAGTTGCGGCCGCCCGCTTTCGCCCGGTAAAGCGCTTCATCGGCTGCTTTCAACGCGGCGCGCGCGTCGCCATAGCCGAAGACATCGGCCACGCCGCCCGAAAAGGTGATCTGCCCGAACGGCTCGTCGGTCTTGCGGTTGATAAGGCGCCGGTCGGCGAGCGCCTCGCGCGCGTCGTCGAGCTTTTCGGCCGCTTCGGTCGGCGTCAGTCCGCGGAACAGCATGACAAACTCCTCGCCGCCGTGCCGCGCGACGTGGCATTTGTCGTTTGAGATGCGGGCCAGCGTATCGGCGATCGCCTTGATGACGCGATCGCCCGCTTCATGGCCGTGCGTGTCGTTGACCTTCTTGAACTCGTCGATGTCGCAAAAGGCGACGCTCAGCGGTTCGAGCGCGGCGCGCGCTTCCCTGTAATGGCGGTCGAGCAGGTTTTCGAACGCGCGGCGGTTGGGCAGGCCGGTCAGATAGTCGAGTTCGGCATCGCGTTTGGCGCGGTCGAGGCTGCGGCGCAGCGCCTTTGCCTCATCCTCGCTCTTGCGCATATCCTCTTCGGCCTTGCGCGTCCGTTCGAGCATGACCTTGGCGAGATCGGCGAGGCTGGAAACGATGCGGCCGGTCTTTTGCAATTGCTCGAGGTCGGAAACATGTTGTTCGAGTTCGATCCCGTAATCGCTCGTGGCGGAGCGCGCTTGCCTTGTATTGGTGTGAAAGGCGTCGAGATTCGCCTCGAGCCGCGTCATCAGCTTGTCGAGTTCGACGCGGTCGGGCTGACCGCTTTCCTCTTCGCCGAGTTCGTCCAGCCATTTCTGGGTGATGCCCTGCGGACTTTGTGCCTGCGCCACGACGCGCCGCGCCAGCCGGGGATTGCTGCCCGAAAAGGCGCCATGCGCGATCAGCAGGTTCGCGGGCGAAACTTCGAGATCATTGTCGACGAGGAAGGAGGTGATCGAGGCGGCGAGCTCGTAACGCGCCTCGCGCGCGAGGTCGCGCGGGCCGCCGGGGTCGGGGGGCGGATATCCGCCATCGGAGGTGCCGCGGCGCGCGCGGCGAAGCCCCAGCCAACCCATGAGCCGCCCTACCGGCTCGTTCGATGCTGTCGCTTTGGTGGTCATGCGAGCTTTAACGAGCGCATGATGCCGGATTTAAGGGGGATTTGCGCCGTTTCGGTGCGATTATTTCCGCGCGGTTCGGGCGGCTGTGGACGGTAGCGACAATCCGATCGGCAAAACAGCGATTTAGCGTGTTCTGCCCTGATCTTCGGTGATGCGCGCCCATTCAGCCAGGTCGCCGTGGCGCTTGATCGTCTTGAGGCAGACGACCGTTTTGAGCCGCTGCACACCGGGCAGTTTCGACAGATTGTGCCGCAGCAGCTCGTCGAGATGGTCGGCCGAGCGCGCGAAAACCTTGAGCAGATAGTCGCTTTCGCCGGCGGTGGTGTGGCATTCGACGACGGCCGGGTGCGCGAGCACGGCCGCCTCGAACTCGCCATGCGCGTCGAAGCGGATCTGCACCTCGACAAAGCTCTGCACCGCGAGACCGATCGTCTCGGGGTCGATCCGCGCGGCATAGCCCGCGATCACGCCGTCCGCCTCCAGCGCCTTGACCCGCGACCAGCAGGGCGATTTGGACAGGCCGACTTGCTCGCCAAGCTCGGCATAGGAGAGCCGCCCGTCGCGTTCGAGGTTGGCGATGATCTTCCAGTCGAGCCTGTCCATGCGTTCCGTCCCGAATCGTTGTGTAGTCAAATGGCGCGGTCATCGCGCCGCTTGGCGGAATTATGTTCCGGCAAACGTCGAATTGAAAGGACGTTTGTTCGGCTCTCGTGGCTCAACGGCCGATAATCCGAACAATGTTCGCTCGGGTCCGCGCTACGCTGCGAAACGAGAGCTTGGGAGGAAGGCTTGGCCGCGACGCACATTTTCGACACCCCGCCCGAAGGCGTCGCGGCCGACTGGACGATGCGGCAGGATTGGCAGGCCTTCACACCGGAACAGCATCGAACGTGGGAGACCCTGTTCGACCGGCAATCGGCGGCGCTGGGCGGCTATGCCTGCCGCGCCTTCCTCGACGGGCTCGACCTGTTGCGCGGGCTGAAACCCGGCGTTCCCGACTTTGCCGAGCTTAACGCGCGGCTGAAACTCGCATCGGGCTGGGAAGTCGTCGCGGTCCCCGGCTGGATTCCCAACGCCCCCTTTTTCGAGCATCTGGCGAACCGGCGCTTTCCCGCCGCCAATTTCCTGCGCCCGCCCGAACAGATCGCCTACAGCGAAGAGCCCGACATGTTTCACGACATTTTCGGGCATGTGCCGATGCTGGCCGATCCGGCCTTCGGCGATTTTCTGGTCGCTTATGGCGAGGCGGGATTGCGCGCCGAAAAGCTGGGGGCGTCGGATTATCTCGGGCGGCTCTGGCTCTATACGGTCGAGTTCGGGCTGGTGGTGGAGGAGGGCGAATTGCGCGCCTTCGGCGGCGGGCTGCTGTCGAGCCTCGCCGAAACGGCCTTTGCGCTGACCGCGCCCGAACCGCGGCGCGTCTGGCTCGACGTCGAGCGCGTGATGCGGACGCGCTATCATTTCGACGCCTTTCAGCAGACCTATTTCGTCGTCGCGGGGTTCGAGCAATTGCTGCGCGCGACCGAGGAGGCCGATTTCGCCAGCCTCTATCGCAAGATCGCGAGCGAACCGGCCATCGCGCCGGGTGATGCGTGGCGCGGCGATGTCGCCTATGAAGGACGCCTGCCGACCGCGGCGCCGTGGTCGGGCGACGGAGAGGCGGGCATATGATCAGGCAGACGCGCGACGGCGATACCGAGGTTTTTGAAACCGAGATCGACGGCGAGACGATCCAGTGGGACAATGGGCTGACCTATGCGCGGCACATCCAGACGGCGCAATTGCTGTCGGCGCAGGTGCCGGTGTCGGACAAGCCCGACGAGATGCTGTTCATCATCATGCACCAGACGATGGAGCTGTGGCTGAAACTCGTGCTGCACGAGGGGCGGATCGTTTACGACGCGATCAAGGCCGACCGGCTGGCGGTCGCGGGCAAGGGGCTTGACCGCATCGCGACGATCCAGCGTCACATGATCCACAGCTGGGAAGTGCTCGCGACGCTGACTCCGCATGATTTCCTGACCTTTCGCGGTTTCCTGCGTCGCGCCTCGGGCTTTCAGTCGCAGCAATATCGCGAGCTCGAATATCTGCTCGGCAACAAGCGCGGCGACATGATGATCGTCCACAAGGATGATGCCGCAGCCACCGCGCGGCTGCGCGCGGCGTTCGAGGCGCCGTCGCTCTATGACGAGCTGCTGCGGCTGCTCGCGCGGCGCGGCTTTGCCATTCCCGCCGATCATCTGGAGCGCGACTGGACGCAGCCCTATGAAGCGTCGGAAGCGGTCGAGCAGGCGTGGCTCGCCATCTACACCGACCCCGAGCATCATTGGGACCTCTATATGCTCGCCGAAAAGATCACCGCGCTGGAGTATTATTTCCAGGAATGGCGCTTCAAGCACATGAAGACCGTCGCGCGCGTGATCGGGCACAAGCCCGGCACCGGCGGCTCGTCGGGGGTCAATTATCTCGTCAAGGCGCTGGGTCTCAGCTTCTTTCCCGAACTCTGGTCGATGCGCACCGAGATGGTCGCGCCGCGCGAGGGTGGCGACTATGCGACGGGGGAGCGCCAATGAGCCGCATCTGGGACATTTCGCAGCCGCTCCACGCCGCGGTGCCGGTATGGCCGGGCGAGCCCGCCTTCGCGCTGCACAGCCATGCGGTGATCGGCGATGGCTGCCCGGTCAATGTCGGCGGCATGTTCACGCCGCTGCACGCGGGAACGCATGGCGACGCGCCGCTCCACTATGCCAATGACGGCGCTTCGTCGGCCGACTGCGAGCTTGAACCCTATATCGGACCGTGCGTGCTGCTCGACGTGCGCCACGCGCGCGGGCGGGTCGAGGTCGGCGATGTCGATTGGGGTGCGGTCGAGGGCGCCGAGCGCGTGCTGCTGCGCACCTATGCGCGTTTTCCGCACGATGAATGGGACAGCGATTTCACCGCGATCGCGGCCGAAGTGGTCGAAAAAATGGGCCGCATGGGTGTGCGCCTGATCGGCACCGACGCGGCCTCGCTCGACCCCGAACAGTCGAAAACGCTCGACGCGCATCAGGCGGTGAAGGCGGCCGATATGCGGATATTGGAGGGGCTGGTGCTCGATGACGCGCCGCCCGGCCGATACGAACTCGTTGCGCTGCCGCTGCGCATCGTCGGCGCCGACGCCAGCCCGGTGCGCGCGATATTGAGGGAGATGGCATGACCGGCACGATGACCGCCCCCGATGTGTCGGCGCTCGACGCCGCCGATCCGCTCGCGCATTTTCGCAGGCGCTTCCAGCTGCGCGAAGGCTTGATCTACCTTGACGGCAATTCGCTCGGCGCGCTGCCCAGGGCGACGGGCGAGCGGCTGGCGGGGGTTATTGGCGAAGAATGGGGCGAGGGGCTGATTACCTCGTGGCTCGCCGCCGAATGGTCGACGGCGCCGCGGCGGATCGGCGACAAGATCGCCCGGCTGCTCGGCGCCAAGGCTGGGGAGATCGTCGCAACCGACTCCACTTCGGTCAATATCTTCAAGACCTTGACTGCCGCGCTTTCCTTGCGACGCGAACGCACGGTGATCCTGTCGGAAGCAACCAACTTCCCCACCGACGTCTATATGATGCAGGGCATCGAGGCCTTTTCGGGCGGGCGCGTCAAGGCGCTGACCGTCGCGCCCGAGGAGGTGGTCGATGCGCTGAATGACGATGTTGCGGTGCTCCTGCTCACGCAGGTTCACTACAAGTCGGGCCGCGTGCGCGACATGGCGGCGATCACGCGCGCGGCGCACGACGCCGGTGCGCTTATCGTCTGGGATCTGAGCCACAGCGCGGGCGCGATTCCGGTCGACCTCAACGGCGCGAACGCCGATTTTGCGATCGGTTGCGGCTACAAGTTCCTGAACGGCGGTCCGGGCGCGCCCGCCTATCTCTTCGCCGCCGCGCGGCACCATGGCGCCACGCCGATCTTGTCGGGCTGGTTCGGCCATGCGCGGCCGTTCGATTTCGAAGAAGATTACGATCCCGCCGCGGGGATCGAGCGCTTCCAATGCGGCACGCCGCCGGTGCTCGGCCTCGCGGCGCTCGAAGTCGGTGTCGATCTGATGCTCGAAGCCGACATGCGCGAGGTGCGCCGCAAGTCGCTCGCGCTCGGCGACCTGTTTATCGAGCTTATGCGGCCGCTCTGCGACACCTATGGCTTCGCGTTGGCGAGCCCGCAGGATCATGCGCTGCGCGGCAGCCAGGTCGCCTATGCGCACCCGCAGGGATATCAGATCGTCCAGGCACTCAAGGAACTGGATGTCATCGCCGACTTCCGCACCCCCGACATTTTGCGCTTCGGGCTGACGCCGCTGTATCTGCGCTATCGCGACATCGTTGAGACGGCCCGGCGGCTCGAAATCGTCTGCGCGATGCGGGCATGGGACAAGCCGCAGTATCATCAGCGCGCGGCGGTGACATGAGCGACGTCTCGGCGCCCGTCCTGCCCAAATCGCGCGTCGCCACGGTGCAGGCCGCGCCGGTGTTCCTCGACACCGCGCGCACCGTCGACAAGGCCTGCGCGCTGATCGCCGAGGCGGCCGGAAACGGCGCGCAGCTCGTCGCCTTCCCCGAAGTGTTTGTTTCCGCCTATCCCTATTGGAACTGGCTGATGACGCCGATCGAAGGGGCCGAATGGCACGAGCGGCTTTATCGCGCGTCGGTGCTTGTCGATGGTCCCGAAGTCGCGGCGCTTTGCGACGCCGCGCGCGATTATGGCTGCACCGTCGTCATCGGCATCAACGAACGCGATCCGGTCAGCGTCGGCACGCTCTATAACACGAACCTCATCATCGGCGCCGGCGGCCGCCTGCTCGGGCGGCACCGCAAGCTGGTGCCGACCTGGGCCGAGAAACTGACCTGGGCGGGTGGCGACGGCAGCTCGATCCGCGTTTATGACACGCCCGTCGGGCCGCTCGGCACGCTGGCGTGCGGGGAAAATACCAACACGCTCGCGCGCTTCGCGCTGCTGTCGCAGGGCGAGCTGGTTCACGTCGCCAATTATATCGCGCTGCCCGTCGCGCCCGCATCCTACAATATGGCGGAAGCCATCAAGATCCGTGCAACCGCCCACAGCTTCGAGGGCAAGGTCTTCACCATCGTCGCCTGCTCGGCGATAAGCGAGGAGATCGTCGCGGCGATGAGCGCCGACCGCCCGCAGAACCGCGACCTGTTATCGCGCCCGAACAGTGCCTGGTCGGGCGTGATCGACCCGCACGGCCATCCGGTCGGCGAGCCGCTGATCGACGAAGAAGGCATCGTCTACGCCGACATCGACCTTGGCGAGTGCGTCCGGCCCAAGCTGATGCACGACATCATCGGCGGCTATAACCGCTTCGACATCTTCAACCTGACGGTCGACCGCACGCCGCGCGCGTCGGCCCTGTTCGTCGACGAGGTGCCGCCCGTCGATCCCGGCGAGGAGGCGCCATGATGGCAGATAATCCCACAACCATCGACCCGCGCGACGATGTGCTCGGCCGGTCGCGGGTCACCGACACGCCCGAACTGGAGGCCTTTTATCAGGAGCTTGCAGCGCGCAACGCCGGCGCCTTCTGGAAACGCGCCAATGCGATCGAGCCGTGGGAGCCCGAAACACGCTATCGCCCGACGCTCTGGCGCTACGCCGACATGCGCGCCATGTGCCTCCGCGCGCTCGACCTCGTAAGGCCCGAAGAGGCGGGGCGCCGCGTCGTGACGCTGCTCAACGACAGCGACGCAGGGCGCGAGAATGTCGCGGTCTGCGGCTGGCTGTTCAGTGGAATGCAGGCGATGCGCCCCGGCGAGATTACCCCCGCGCACAAGCACACCGCCTCGGCGCACCGCTTCATCATGGAGGGGAAGGGGGCCTATACCGTCGTTGACGGCCACCACATCACGCTGGGCGCCAATGATTATGTGCTGACGCCGGGCGGCTGCTGGCACGACCATGGGGTTGTGGCGGACGGCGAGGTGTCAATCTGGCAGGACGGGCTCGACATTCCGCTGATGAACAGCCTCGAGACCAATTTCTACGCGGTCTATGACCAGCCGACGCAGGCCGCGGCGTTTCCGATAGACGACCTGCCGCACACCTTTGGCGGCGCCGCGCTGCGGCCCGAAGGCGTCGCGGCGTGGGAGAAGCCCTATTCGCCGGTCATGGTCTATCGCTGGGACGCGACGCGCGACGCGCTGTGGAACCTCGCCAAAGTGTCCGACGGGTCGCCCTTCGACGGGCATATGCTGCGCTACTCGAACCCGCTCACGGGCGGCTGGGCGCTCCAGACGATGGGCGCGCACATGCAGATGCTCAAAGGCGGTTTTCGCGGGAAAGCGCACCGCCACACGGGCAATGTCGTCTATAATGTCGCGGGCGGGCGCGGCTATTCGATCATCGGCGGCGCACGCTTCGACTGGGAAACGCACGATATTTTCTGTGTGCCCGCCTGGGTTTGGCACGAGCATGTCAATCTCGACCCGGACGAAGAGGCCTTCCTTTTCTCGTTCAACGACTTTCCCGTGATGGAGGCGCTCGGCGTCCGGATCGAGGAAGCCTATCCCGACCACGGCGGCCACCAGCCCGCCTGACCAGACAGGACAGATTATGCGCCTTGTGACGTATCGCACGGTCGAAACCGAACCGCGCCTCGGCCTTCTTCACGACGGGCTGATAATCGACGTTGCCTGTTTCGGCGATGCGATCGGACATGATCTGCCTTCGACAATGCTCGACTTCATCGACCTGGGGCCGATTGGCGTGCGCTTCCTTCGCGAAGCGGTCGAAAGCGCGACGACCGCCGATCTGGTGGGCACGTCGCTTCCCGAGGGCAACGCCACCCTGCTCGCGCCGATCCCGCGCCCGCGCAAGAATATCTTCGGCATCGGGCTCAACTATACCGAGCATGTCGCTGAATCGGCACGCGCGCTCGACACGTCGCACGAGTTGCCGCAGCAGCCGGTGATCTTCTCGAAACCCCCCACGGCGGTGATCGCGTGGAACGACCCCATTCGCCACAATGCGAAGGTGACGCAGCAGCTCGACTGGGAAACCGAGCTGGCGGTGATCATCGGCAGCACCGCGCGCGGCGTGGCCGAAGCCGACGCGCTGGGCCATGTGTTCGGTTACACCGTCATCAACGATGTGTCGGCGCGCGACTGTCGGCGCGCGGGGCAGTGGATCGTGTCGAAGGGACAGGACAGCTTCGCGCCGATGGGGCCGTGCATCGTCACCGCCGACGAAATCGGCGATCCGCACAACCTCAATATCCTGACGCATGTGAACGGGGTCGAGAAGCAGAACGGCAACACGCGCTTCATGTTGTTCAACGTGCCCCAGCTCATCGCCGACATCTCCAGCGTGATGACGCTCGAACCCGGCGACATCATCGCGACGGGCACTCCGGCGGGGGTGGGGGCGGGGCGCGATCCGCAGGAGTTTCTGTGGCCCGGCGACGTCGTCGAATCGACGGTCGAGGGCATCGGCACGCTCCGCAACCCGATCGTCGCGGTCTGAACGCGCCATGACGAGACCCATCCGCATCGGGCAGATCGTGCCCAGCTCGAACGTCACGATGGAGACGGAAATCCCGGCGTTGCTGCGCGCGCGCGAGGGCGTCGCGCCCGAACGCTTCACCTTCCACGCGTCGCGGATGCGGATGAAGAAGGTGACCAAGGAAGAATTGGCGGCGATGGACGCCGATTCCGATCGCTGTGCGCTCGAACTTTCCGACGCCGCGGTCGACGTGCTCGGCTATGCCTGCCTCGTTGCGATCATGAGCATGGGCGCGGGCTATCATCGCGTGTCGGAAGCGCGGCTGCACCAGCGCACGGTCGACAACGGCCATGCCGCTCCGGTCGTGACCAGCGCGGGTGCGCTCATCGAGGGGCTGAACGCTCTGGGAGCCAGGCGCATCGCGCTCGTTGCGCCTTATATGAAACCGCTCACCGAAATGGTCGTGGGCTATATCGAGGGCGAGGGGGTGGCGGTCTCCGACTGGCTGGCGCTCGAAATCCCCGACAATCTGGAGGTCGCCGCCCAGGATCCGGCCAGACTTCTCGACCATTACAGGCGTCTGGATCTGTCGGGCGTCGACGCGCTTGTCGTGTCGGCGTGCGTCCAGATGCCGTCGCTTCCCGCGGTGCAGCAGATCGAGGACCGGATCGGCCTGCCCGTTGTTTCGGCGGCGATCTGCACTGCCTATCAAATGCTCGTTCGCCTTGGCCTGCGCACGGAAGTGCCCGGCGCCGGCGTCCTGCTGTCGGGGCGATACTGATCCACGGCAATGATTGTCGCACGACGAAAAAAGCGGAAAAATCCGCTTAATGGGCGACGCGCCGGGCCGTAAAACAGATAAAATACGAAGGATTGCCACCGGTAACCCGGCCGACAGCCGTGCGGAGCGTGAAAGAAGCGATGTTAACTATAAACTGCAACGTCATTGAATCTTAACGAAAAATGAGATAATGAAAACGGGCGTCCGCGATTATTTTACAGCATCTACAGTGCCTTACGCTCGGTGCGGTGCTGATCCGGCAAGGTGGAAGACATGAACCCACGTCGCTTTACGGATCCGGCAGGGGGCCCGGAATATGCCGCAGCGGGCGATCGCCGGGGCGGCGACCGCTATCGCACCGTCTGGCGCATCGCCAAGGTGATACGCAACGGCGACGCGGGTTTGTGGCGCGTACGCAATATGTCGAACCGTGGCATGATGCTTGCCGCCGAGGTGCCGATCGCGGTCGGTGAAACGCTGGATATCGCCTTGTCGGACACGGTGATGCTGCGCGGAAAGGTCGTCTGGGCCAATGACGGCCGGTGCGGCGTGGCATTCGATACCGAAGTCGATGTTGCCGACCTGCTCAAGCAGCTGGCAGCGGAGCAGCGCGCATTGGGCTATCGCCAGCCGCGCCTGCCGGTTCACAGCCAGGCGCAGATTGTCGCCAAGGACGGCACCGTCAGCCGCATCGAACTGGTCGACCTTTCGCAGCATGGTGCCGGCTTCGTCCACGACGGGCATTTCGACGTGGGCCGCGAACTGGACCTGATCCTGGCGAGCGGGGTCCGCCGCCGTGCGATCGTGCGCTGGTCGCGCGAGGGACGCGGCGGGCTGTGGCTGACGCAGCCGCTCGACCGCGCCGACCTGGAAAGCATCCGCCGCTTCGAGGCTTGAGTGTTTTCAAGTCGGGCGGGATCATCTGACGACTCGGAAAACACGGCAAAACAAGAATCTGGAGTGCCGGTTTTGATTGCATCAAAACCGGCACGCTAGGATCCTGACCCTAGATGTCTTCGACGAGCCGCGCATAAAGCTGCGGCCGCCGGTCGCGGAAAAAACCCATGCCGGCGCGGTGCTTCGCCGCGCGGTCGAGGTCGATCGTCTCGACAAGCACGCCGGTTTCGTCGGCGCCGAACGCCTGCGTCATGTCGCCCCATTCGTCGGTGATGAAGCTGTGGCCATAGAAACTGGCGTCGCCCTCGGTTCCGATGCGGTTCGCGGCGATCACCGGCATACAGTTCGACACGGCATGGCCCTGCATCGCGCGGCGCCACATGCGGCTGGTGTCGAGGTCGGCGTCATAGGGCTCGCTGCCGATCGCGGTCGGGTAAAAGAGCAGCTCGGCGCCCATCAGCGCCATCGCGCGCGCGCATTCGGGATACCATTGATCCCAGCAGACGCCGACGCCGATGCGCGTGCCGAAGACGTCCCAGACCTTGAAGCCGCTGTTGCCGGGGCGAAAATAATATTTCTCCTCATAACCCGGCCCGTCGGGAATGTGGCTCTTGCGATAGGTGCCCATGATCGCGCCATCGGGGCCGATCATGGCGAGCGTGTTGTAATAATGCGGCCCGTCCTTCTCGAAGAAACTCGTCGGGATCGCGACTTTCAGTTTCGCGGCGAGCGCCTGCATTGCGGTGACGCTCGGATGCTCGGCGGTCGGGCGCGCCGACGCGAACAGCGCCTCATCCTCGACCTGGCAGAAATAGGGGCCTTCGAAGAGTTCGGGCGGCAGGATGATCTGCGCGCCCTTGGCGGCTGCTTCCTCGACGAGCGCGGCGACGGCCTCGATATTGGGCTGGACAGGGCCGGGCAGGGGAAGCTGCAACGCGGCGACGGTGATGGTGCGGGTCATGGGGCGTCTCATGCCACGCACCGTGCGGCGAGAAAAGGCGCTATGGCTCTATGCCAGCGATCATAGGGCGGCGCGACCCGAGCCAGCGCATCGGGGCAGTTGTGGACTTACTCGCTTTTGCGCGTCTTGTTTTCCGATGCCGGTCGGGGAATTTTCCATCTTACCGATTGTACCGATATCAAAGGTCGCAGTATGCCGTCGGTATTGGCCCGTGGCCGAAACCCTTGCATGCCCATCAACATATTGCAGGCCGCGTGATCAAGGTCGGGATGGCCCGCAGACTGAAGCAGTTTGCAGGATTTCGGATTTCCGGCTTCGTCGATTGCCAGTTCGACCTTTGATACGCCTTCAACACCCAAAGCCAGCGCTGCCGCAGGATAATCCGTATCCTGTTGATATTGTGTCTGCAAACCGGTGTTGTTCGAGCGATCTAGGCGCCATTTCATGGTGTCGGAATATATAAACTCGGTCGGTTGGCCGTCTGGCGCCGTCGCCGGATGCCATTTCCCTCTCTGCATCATCAACGTGCAGGTTTCCGTGTCCAGAGCGGGGTGGCCCGACGATGATATTATTTTGCAGTTCGCCGGCCGCCCTTCCTTGTCGACCTGCACCTCGAACCGCGCGTCGCCTTCAGCATCCGCCTGCAAGGCAACAACGGGATAAGCGAGGCGCATCCGATGCTGAGGATCGGACGAGGATTCCATGCTTACAATATAGGCGCCGCTACCGGCGACCAGTAGTGGCAAGGCAATGAAGTTCGCGGTCATCTAGGCACCTGCTGGCTCGAGCAATGGAAGCTGCCGCCGCCTACGATGATCCCGCGCGCGGGCACGCCGATGGCACGGCGGTCGGGGAAGAGTGCGGCGAGCGCGTCTACGGCGACATCGTCGTTCGCGGTGCCATAGGTCGGCACGACGACGACGCTGTTGCCGATATAGAAGTTCATATAACTCGCCGCCGCAATCTCTCCGCCGATCTCGACGCGGCCGGGTGAGGGGAGGTCGACGATTTCGACCCCGCCGAACGCCGCGGTTCGCGCGCGGGCGTCGGCATAGATATGCGCATTGGGATCGTCCGGCCCTGCCGCGACGGGCAGCGCAAGCCGCCCTTCGCCGACGAAGCGTGCGAGATTGTCGACATGGCCGTCGGTGTGGTCGCCGACCAGCCCCTTGCCGAGCCAGAGCAGGCGGTCGATGCCGAGCGACTGGTGGAGCCGCACTGCGATGTCCTCGCGCGTCAGCGTCGGGTTGCGGTTCGCGTTGAGCAGACATTCCTCGGTCGTGACGCAGAGCCCGGTGCCATCGACATCGATGCCGCCGCCTTCGAGCACCCAGTCCTGATCGTCGTTGGGCAGGCCGCTTGTCCGCGCCAGCGCGGCGCCGACCTCCTGATCGCCTGGCATGACAAACTTCTCGCCCCACCAGTTGAACCGGAAATTGCGCGCGCGCCGCGCGGCGCCCGTGCCGACGATGATCGGTCCCGTATCGCGCAGCCAGATGTCGCCGAGCGGCTGGACGAGGATTTTTACGCCCGGATCGACCAGCTTCGCCGCGATTTCCGCCTGCCGTTCGTCGTTAACGACCAGCCGCACCTCCTCGCCGCGGCCGCCGTCGTGGACCGCGTTGGCGAAGGCGGCGACGTCGCGCCGCCCTTCATCGATCGTCCCCGCCCATTCCTCGGCGAGGTGGGGGAAGCCGATCCAGACAGCCTCGTGCGGCGCCCATTCGGCAGGCATTTTCAGCATCATCTGGTCGGCTGTCCCTGGTTTACGAGCATCGTCATTGCGAGAACCCCGGACTTGATCCGGGGGACGCGGCAATCCAGAGTAGGCGTATACCGCGTTGGATTGCTTCGCTTCGCTCGCAATGACGATGCCCTATTTCGCCGCAGCGCGCGATTTGTCGCGGGCCGCGCGGAATTCGTCGCCCTCGACCCAGTTCGGCCACGCCTCGGTCATCGCGAGCATCCGGCCCGCGGCGTAATAGAGGCGCAGGTCCGACATCATGCCGTCCCAGTTGGTGATCGCCTCATATTCGTCGCCGGGGGCGTGATAGCGGTTCTTTTCATAATCTTCCGCCGCCTTCTGGCCCGCTTCGACGCCGCCCTCGACCAGATCGTCGCCGCTGCCGAAGTTGAACATCGGCACGCCGAGCTTGGCGAAGCTGAAATGATCCGAACGGTAGTAGAAGCCCTTTTCGGGGGTCGGCTCGGCCTTGACCGTGCGACCCTCCATCCTGGCGAGTTTTTCGACATAGGCGTCGAGCTCGGACTTGCCGGCGCCGACAACGACGATGTCCTTCGCGGGGCCGACCGAGTTCAGCGCGTCCATATTCACGCCTCCGACCGTCTGCGCCAGCGGGAAGACGGGGTTTTCGGCGTAGTATTTCGATCCGAGCAGTCCCGATTCCTCGGCGGTCACGGCCAGGAAGACGATGCTGCGATCGGGTGCGCCGGCCTGTTTGAACGCCTGCGCCAGCGTCACCAGACCCGCGATGCCGCTCGCATTGTCGACCGCGCCGTTGCAGATGTCGTCGCCATCGACCGGCGTGCAGCGGCCGAGATGATCCCAGTGACCCGTGTAAAGCACATATTCGTCGGGCCGCTTGGCGCCCGGCAGCACGCCGATGACGTTGCGTGACATCTTCTTCGCAATGTCGTTGTCGAACGCGAAGTTCGCCTTCACCCCCGCCAGTGGCACGGGCTTGAAGCCCTTTTGCTTCGCCGCCTCGCGCAGCTTGTCGAAATCCTGTCCGGCGCTTGCGAAAAGCTCCTTCGCCTTGGCAAGCTGGATCCAGCCGTTGGCGACGGTCTGGCTCGCCCCGCCATCCTTGCTTTCGGCCAGATATTGGGTGCCGGTGTTGCTCGATTCGACGACGTTCCAGCCATAGGCGGCGGGTTCGGTGTCGTGGACGATCAGCACCGCCGCGGCGCCCTGACGCGCGGCTTCCTCATATTTATACGACCAGCGGCCATAATAGGTCATCGCGCGGCCGTTGAACGGGCCTTCGGTTTCCCTGGTTTCCCAGTCGGGATCGTTGACGAGGACCACCACCGTCTTGCCCTTGACGTCGAGCCCGGCGTAATCGTTCCAGCCCTTTTCGGGGGCATTGATGCCATAGCCCACGAACACGACGTCGCTGTCCTTCACTTCGGTTCGCGGCTGGACGCGATAGCTGAATGCGACATAGTCGCTGGCATATCGCGCGGTGACCGGCGTTTTGCCGCCGGTGAAGGTGAGCGGGGTGGCGTTCTTCGCGGTGATCTCGACCAGCGGCACATCCTGCGTCCAGCTGCCGTTGTTGCCGGGCTGCAAGCCTGCTTCCTTGTACTTCTCGATGATATAGGCGACGGTCTTTTCCTCGCCCGCTGTGCCGGGGGCGCGGCCTTCATAAGCGTCGGACGACAGTTCTTTCGTCACCTCCTGCAAGGTCGCAAGCGACAAATCAGGAATCTCGACATCGGGGATCGAAGCAGCCGTGATTTTCTGCGCTTCGGTGTTGCCGTTGCACGCGGCGAGCAGCGCCAGCGCGGCAAGCCCGGCGACCTTGAGCGGGGGAGGGATAAGCATGGGGCTCCTCTTTGTAATAATCTTGCGATCCTGCCAGAGCGCGAGCGGAGGTGCAACCGTGGAGGCCAGCGCGATCGGGAATATCCCCCGATCATGGCGGCAAACTCAGCCGACGAACCGGCCGACCGGACCTGGGAAAGGCGGATCACTCGAGACGCTCACGGTTCAGGGCTGGGGCGCAGTTTCTACCGGACCAATATCCGGATGAGCATGGCGGCGGGTCGCTGGCGCAAATATCAGCGCGAAAAGGGGCTGTTCCCCTATCTGCGTTACCGCTCGGACCATTTCCGCAAGCACCCGCGTCTTGACCACAAGAGCTGGCATGGCCTGATCCTCCGCGTCGACGATCCCGCGTGGCAATGGCTCTTCCCGCCCAACGGCTGGGGCTGCAATTGCCGCGTCGAGCAGGTCAGCGAAGCGCGGATGCGCCGCATGGGCTGGAAGGTCGACGAGGCGCCCAATCCGCCCCGCCACGACTTCATCACGGCGGCGGGCGAGATCGTGTCGGTGCCGCAGGGGATCGCGCCGGGCTTCGGCTACAATCCCGGCACCGCCCACCTTCGCGTCCTCGCCGATCGCGCGACGGCGTCGCTGACCTCGGCGATCGGCGCCGGCCTCGAAGGCGTCGCGCGGCAGACGCTGCGCGAGCTGGTCGCCGATCCCGCCTTCGATCAGTTCCTCGCGCTGCCCGATCCGCAATTCCCCGTCATGATCCTCGACGACATGATGGCCGGCGCGATCGGCGCGAAGGCGCGTGTCGCCGTCCTGTCCGAACAGACGATGGCAAAGCAGTTGCACAAGCGCGGCGATCTTGCCGCCGACATCTATCGCCAGCTCCCCGGCCTCGGCGATCGCCCCGACGTCGTCGCCCGCGATGGCGAGAATGATCTTCCCCCGGTTGCGCGGACACCGATGAACGGCTCATTGGAGCGAGGAGGTGTAAGATGGCGAAGGTTGGGAAGCGATATTTCACAGACGAGTTCAAGCGCGAGGCTGTGACGCTGTGGGAGACGAGCGGTCGGATGCAGACCGACGTTGCGCGTGAGCTGGGGATCATGCCGACGATGTTGAGGCGCTGGCAGCGGGCACTGGAGATCAAGGGGACAGTGCCTGCGGCGAAGCCGCTATCATCGCCGATGGCGTCGCCGGCGGATCAGGCGTCGGAGATTGCCAGGCTGCGCCGCGAACTCGATCGCACGCGCATGGAGCGCGACATTCTGAAAAAAGCGGTCGGCATTTGCGCGGAGATGCCACGGTGAAGTTCCAGTTCATCCGCGCCCATGCTGGCACCTGGCCGGTCAGCGTCATGTGCCGCATGCTCGGTGTGTCGCGCAGCGGCTATTACGATTGGCGCGATCGGCCGCCGAGTATGCGCACGACGGCGAACACCGTGTTGCTCGGCGATATCCGTCGGATCCAGGCGCGGCATTCCGGGCGATACGGCAGTCCCCGGATGCATGCCGCGCTGCGCGCGGAAGGGCGCGGCTGCAGCCGCGGTCGTGTCGAGCGGCTGATGCGCCGCCACGGCATCCGTGCGCTTGCCGGTCGCCGCTTTCGGCCCTCGACGACCGACAGCCGCCATTACCTGCCGATCGCGCCGAACCTGCTCGCGCAGCGCTTCGAAGCCACGGCGCCGAACCGCGTGTGGCTGGCCGATATCAGCTATATCCCGACCGGCGAAGGCTGGCTGTATCTGGCCGCCGTGCTCGATCTGGCGACTCGCAAGATCGTGGGCTGGGCGATGCGGGATCACATGCGCACCGAACTGACGCTCGCTGCGTTGATGATGGCCGCCCAACGGCAGCGACCGCTACGCGGACTCGTGCATCACTCCGATCGCGGATCGCAATATGCCGCCGGGGCTTATGTCGATCAACTCACTGCGATCGGCGCGACCGCGTCGATGAGCCGCACTGGGAACTGTTACGACAACGCGCCGATGGAGAGCTTCTTCCATACGCTGAAGGTCGAACTGGTCCATCAATGGGTCGTGTCCGTCAATGTGGTGTAAATTCGGGTGTGGCCAGCGGGCTTCATTTTCAGGCGGCCTTTGGTGTAATCTGTAGCGGCTGAGCCTCCTCGATTGTTGGTGTGGCGAGCGCTGCCATGCCCTCGATCTGCATGTAGCGGTGCTGGAGCTGGTATTCGTCGTTCTGCTCGAGCAGGACGGCGCCGACGAGGCGGATGATGCTGTCCTCGTTGGGGAAGATGCCGACGACATCGGCGCGGCGCTTGACCTCCTTGTTCAGCCGTTCGAGCGGATTGGTGCTGTGGAGCTTGACCCGGTGCTGCTCAGGGAAGGTCATGTAGGCGAGCACGTCATGCTCGGCTTCATCCATGCAGGTGCCAAGCTTCGGCCAGCGGGCGCGCAGCTGGTCGGCAACCTGACGCCAGACCTGTGTCGCAGCGGCATGATCGGGCTGGAGGAAGACCTGGCGGATGGCGGCGGCAACAACGGTGTTCTGGCCCTTGGGAACGTAGGCCAGCGCATTGCGCATGAAGTGGACACGGCAGCGCTGCCAGGTGGCGCTGAGGACGCGGGTGATCGCTGCCTTGAGGCCTTCGTGGGCATCCGAGATGACCAGCTTGACCCCTGTCAGACCGCGCCGGGCGAGGTCCTTGAGGAAGTCTGACCAGAACACCTCTGCCTCCGAAGGGCCGATGTGCAGGCCGACGATCTCGCGCTTGCCCTCGGTGTTGACGGCAACGGCGATTATCGCGGCAACGCTGACGATCCGGCCGCCCTGGCGCACCTTCAGGTAAGTGGCATCGAGCCAGAGGTAGGGCCAGTCGCCGGCAAGCGGGCGCTTGAGGAAGGCATGGACGCGCTCGTCGATGTCCTTGCACAGCTTCGAGACCGAGGATTTGGAGATGCCGGTCATGCCCATGGCCTGCACCAGATCATCGACGCGCCGGGTGCTGACGCCGGCGATCCACGCCTCCTGGATCACGGCGACCAAGGCCTTCTCGACTGTCTTTCGCGGCTCCAGGAAGCCCGGGAAGTAGGCGCCGGTCCGCAGCTTGGGGATCCTCAGGTTGAGCGTGCCGAGCCGGGTATCGAGGCTGCGGTCGCGGTAGCCGTTGCGCCAGGTCGTCCGCTCGCCGGAACGCTCGTGCCGGGCGGCACCGACCAGGCCCTCGACGTCGGCCTCCATGATGATCTGCAATACGCTTTCGGCAATGGTGCGCAGAAAATCTCCATCTCCGCTCTTCGCCAAAAGCTCGGCAAGCGGTAGTCTGTCTTCGGTCATCGGGATCAACTCCTTGGTTGGTGTGAAGTCTGGAAACTCCACCTTACCAATGAGCCCGGTGGCCACCGAGATCGAAATCGCATGGGGTGGGGCATGCCCCACCCCATGCGATCACCTCAATCTACACCAGAAATTACACCACGAACGCGGACGCTAACCATCAATGCCGCTGGGCAACGCATCTCGAAGCCCGGCAGGCTCTGTTCGGATATATCGAAGGCTATTATAATCGGAACCGCATGCACTCGGCCCTCGGGTATCTCACCCCCGAACAGGCCGAGCAACGCATGACGGGCTAACCCTGGTGTCCGCGCAACCGGGGGAAGATCACAAGGTCGCCGCTTTCGTTAGGCTCTCGAATATACAGATCCATCATGCGGGCGGTGGACGCCGGCGCTGATGACCAAATACTGCAAGAAAGTTGCCTTGCTCATCTTCGATCACACCATCGCCCGCCGAAGTCTTGACATTAGAGTCTGATTCAAAATTATCGCGATAGATTTCATGCTCTTGCGATACGGCGGACGAAGAGCTGAATTGAGGCGATGAACAGCCACGCGGTTGCCGATGCGATGGTCTGCTCGAAGTCTTTGGCGAGGCGGCGGTTGCGACCGAGCCACGCAAAGGTCCGCTCGACCACCCAGCGTCTGGGCAGGACCTCGAAGCCCTTGGCATGGTCGGATCGCTTGATGATCTCGACCGTCCACTTCCCGATCTTGCGCAGCGCCTGGCGAAGCTTGTCGCCAGCATAGCCGCCATCGGCGAAGATGTGCCTGAGCCAAGGGTGACGGCGGATGATCTCGGCCAGAACAAACGGCGCGCCATCGCGATCCTGCACGTCAGCGGTGTGGATCACGGCATGAACGAGATTGCCCTCGGTGTCGGTCACGATGTGTCGCTTGCGGCCCTTGATCTTCTTGCCTGCGTCATAGCCGCAAGGCCCGCCGCTTTCCGTGGTTTTCACGCTTTGGCTGTCGATGACCCCAGCGCTCGGAGAAGCCTCGCGCCCGAGGGCTTCCCGCCCGATCAGCAGCAGGGCGTGATTGAGCGAGAGCCACAGACCATTGTCGCGCCACAGATAGAACCAGCGCCGCACCGTCGAGACCGGAGGAAAGCAGGGCGGCAACATCCGCCAGGGCAGCCCACCGCGCAGCAGATACAGGATCGCCTCGATGATCCGCCGCAGCGGCCATTTGCGCGGTCGCCCTACACAGCAAGGGCCCGGAAGTAACGGCTCCAGCACGGCCCATTCCGCATCGGTCAAATCGCTTGGCAAAGCCAGGTCGGCACGGGCATACTGCGCCCGGGTGGTGTCGGTCCACATCGTTGAACTCCCGAAGTTTGTTGCAAAACCCCGTGAATCAGCGACTTGGGCTCGCGTCAAGCTAACCCGCTGGCACCACTCAACTTAATTTCGGATCAGGCTCTTAGGCGTGTCACAAAAGATTTCGTAGTCACTCGCCTGCATGGTCCAGCCGCCAGTGCCATTTCCAGGGCATGTCACAGAGTCTACAGTCAAAATCCAAGGCGTGTAGATCGCAGGGAACTTGATCGCCTTTCCATTTCGGACGATCATTTCCTCCATCCGCTGCTCGTCTGCTTCATATCTCCAGTATATCTTTCGCTCAATCGATGGGTGGGGAATCGTGACAAGCATCAAATCTGAGCCGACCAAGGCGCTCTTTCTAGCGCGGGCACGAGTTGCTGCTACCAATCCCTCTCTGACTTTGGTTGCGAGGTCTTCGTGAGCGCTTGCCGCACAGCCTTTCTCGAAATCTGACATAATCTCGCTGGGCGGCAAGGCGTCACCTACAGAGGCAAAACCAACGAATTCCCGAGGAGAACGAGGGAGGCGCATCTGACTCCATTGGACGCAAGAGGGTTTCAACGAATTGAGCTCAAGTGCGAAAGGGATAACCTTCTTTCGACGCTGTCGATAACCGGATACAAGTATAGTCAGGCCCGGTTTCGCCGAAAAAGACGCTTCACTCCGTATAGCTTCACGCAGCCGATGTATGAGGGTTTTCAACCTGGCCGGGCCTATACCGCGCCCTCCAAAAGCGAACTCGCCAAGTTGTGGTTGGCCCGCAGGCTGCGGCGCGAGCACATTGGCTAACCACTGGTCGGTAGGTTGACGCTTCACATAAGCAAATCCGGTGTACCCTATCACACCAACCGCATCCTTACCGCGAAAGATGATGGTCTTGTTCTCCACAGGGCTGTGAACCCAGCTGCGACCATGTCTCGCTGTGGCGGTAACCCGTCGATCTGATGAGTGCACCACCAAGGCAGGGCTGGTGAAAGAGAGGACCAGAGTCATGGTCAATGACTATTGCATCTGGTGTGCCTCGTATATCAAAACAGCGTGAGGTTCTTGCTGGGTGCGGGTTTTTGCTCTTCAAATTCTTGCGACGTCGGCTTATGGTCGCAGCGCCTTAGACGGGACTGACGACGCGCGGCATGGGCCGCGATGATCGCGCCGTTGCGGGGCGGTCAAGCTGGACATGGGTTCGGCCCCGCCCAAGAAGGTCCACCGCCGAGCATGGGTGAGGCGTGGTTTTCGGATCAACATCCGGAGCCCACGCCTTTTTCATGTGGCAGGCTCCGGTAGCGACACGGAGCCCATCATGGCTAGGCTTGAAATCATCTATCGCGCGATCGGCGATCTTCGCCCCCGCGCCACCAATCCCCGCACGCACACGAAGAAGCAGCTGGAGCAGATCGCTGCGTCCATCCGGCGCTTCGGCTTCACCAACCCGGTCCTGATCGACGAGGAGGACGGCATCATCGCCGGCCACGGCCGGGTCGAAGCCGCGAAGCTGATCGGCATGACCGACGTGCCGACGGTGCGCCTCGCCGACATGAGCGAGGCCGACATCCGCGCCTATGTCATCGCCGACAACCGGCTGGCGGAGAATGCCGGCTGGGACCGCGAGTTGCTAGGGCTTGAGCTCAGGTATCTGTCCGAACTCGACATCGACTTCGATGTGACGATCACCGGCTTCGATCCGCCCGAGATTGACGTGCTGATCGGCGAGCTGTCGTTTGATGGCGACGCCGATGATCCCGCCGATGCGGTTCCCGAACCCGCCACCGGACCCGCCGTCACCCATCCTGGCGACATCTGGCGCATCGGGCCGCATCGCCTGATCTGCGGCGATGCCACGCTCGTGGAAACCTACGCCGCGTTGCTGGGCGAGGAGAAGGCGGCGATGGTGTTCACCGATCCGCCCTATAATGTTCCGATCAGCGGGCATGTGTCGGGACTCGGCAATGTCCGCCATCGCGAATTCGCCATGGCATCGGGCGAAATGTCCAGCGCCGAGTTCACCGATTTCCTCACCGGCGTGTTCGGCCACCTTGCCGCCTTCTCGGTCGACGGCGCGATCCATTTCCAGTGCATGGACTGGCGCCACATGGGCGAGATGCTCGCGGCTGGTGAGGCCGCCTATACCGAGCTCAAGAATCTCTGCGTCTGGGCAAAGACCAACGGCGGCATGGGCTCGCTCTATCGCTCCGCCCATGAACTGGTGTTCGTGTTCAAGTCGGGCACGGCGCCGCACGTCAACAATGTCGAGCTGGGCAGGCACGGCCGCTACCGTACCAATGTGTGGACCTATGCCGGCGCCAACAGCTTCGGCGCCAGCCGCGATGAGGATCTGGCCATGCACCCGACGGTGAAGCCGGTAGCGATGGTCGCGGATGCAATCCTTGACTGCTCGCGGCGCAAGGACGCCGTGCTCGACGCATTCGCTGGCTCCGGCACCACGCTCGTCGCCGCGCACCGGACCGGTCGGCGCGGCTACGGCATCGAGATTGATCCGGCCTATTGTGACGTGATCATCCACCGCATGCGCGACATCTGCGGGCTCGAAACCCTGCTCGACGCTGATGGCCGGAGCTTTGAGGAAGTCACCGCCGAGAGGCTGACCGACTTCCAGGAGGCCGCAGAATGAGCGACTACACCGTCGGCAAGGGCCGTCCGCCCCGTAACCGGCAGTTCAAGCCCGGTCAGTCGGGTAATCCCGGCGGTCGGCCCAGGAAAAAGGGCGCGATTGATGTGCGCGCCATTCTCGATGAGCCGATGACCGCGATCCAGGAAGGGCGCGCGCGGACGGTCTCCCCCAGGGAGGCTGTCCTGCGCAAGATGGTGCGAAAGGCGCTCAAGGACGACGATCTGCGGGCGATCCGCTATCTGATCGCCCAGTTCGATCGCCATGGCGTTCTCGAGGCGCCACCTTCCGGCATTGGCGGGGGTGTGCTGCTGCTCCCCAACAGCATGCCAAGGGCCATGGCGCTGGATCTCGCCGAGAATGTCGGGCCGCCGCCCTGGAACGAGAAGCAGAAGGCGTGGGCGCGGGAGCGCTATCTGGCGAACCGGAGCGACGAGGATCGGCATTATGACGAAGCAAGGGGGTATCCGGACCTGTGAGCAAGGGTGTGAACGAAGCTGACAAGCGCGATGCTCAGCCCAGGGGCCGTCCTTTCGGCCCGAGCAATCCCGCCCCCCGCAAGGGACGACGGAAGGGTGCACGCAATGTCGAGACCATCGTCCGCGAAATCGCGATGGAGAAGCACAAGGTGAAGATCGATGGCAAGATCCGTCGCTTGACCACGGCCGAACTGGTGCTCCTGGCGTTGCGACGGAAGGCGCTGAGCGGCGATGTGCGGGCGGCGGCCGATATCGACCGGCTGCACGATCGGCATGGTCCGGCGGAGGTCAAGGGCGGCTGGCTGGTGGTGCCCGAAACCATGAGCAAGGAAGAATGGCAGGCGATGGTCGAGTTGCACAATCGCTCGGTCGTACATCCCGACGAACGCTGAGCGCCGTCAGTCGAGCAGCTTGCCCATCGATACGCCGAGCGCATGGGCGAGCTTCTCCACGACCGTGATCGTGGGGTTGCGCGCGCCGCGTTCGATGTCGCTCACATAGGTGCGGTGCAGCCCCGCCTCATCGGCAAAGGCTTCCTGGCTCAGGCCCTTGTCCTGACGCAGTTTTCTCAAATTGGCGGCGAGCCGCTGGCGAACATCGTCCATCGCCAGAGAAACACGCGCCCGCAGTCGATCCGTCTACAGACGATCAGTGACATTCCGCTTGACTTCGTTCGGCGCGGAAGCCTTCGTTGTGTCACTTATTGTCTACATTCGGAGAGGGCTCGATGCCGCGCGGCGCTCGTCATACGGTCACCGGAATACTACACCTCGCCCCCCGCGGTTTTGAACTGCACGTTGATGGTGGCGGGGTCTGGGCGCTCGACATAATGTCGTGGCGCCGGGTGCGGAAACTGGTGGGTCAGCGCGTGACGGTTGTGGGAACACGATCGGGATTCGATCTGCTGGATGTCCACGAGATGGGACTGCGCCACAGACTCAGCTGATCTCAAGATCGTAGCTCGTCCCCGAGGATCAGACTTTCATCAAAGGCAATGCAGAAACCGCGCCAACCCGCCGAGCATCACTGCTGATTGTTGCCTGGACCATCACCGGTCTTGTTGTCGCGGATGCGCCAGCATTTCGTCTCCGCGTTCTGCTCGACCACCCCTTCAGCTTCCATCAATGCAAGAACGGTACGGGAAATATGCCCTTCGTGGCCGACGTGCCCTGAATATATGCCGAGCGATCGGCCGATCTGGGCGTTCTTCAAGCCGGATGCCGACGCTTCGTTCAGCAGCAGATAGATCGCCTCCCGCAGCTTCGCCATCGCATCCTGCGCCAATACATAAGGATAGGCCATTTTTTCTGCGTCCGCCTTTCGGGTGCCTATTGTGTCTTGGGTTTGAAGCGATCGAATTCCCTGGGAAGCAGTTTCACGATGTGCGCTGCATCCAAATCGAAAAGATTCCAGGTGACATCCAGCTGCTGTCGCACCTTGGCCAGCCGTCGAGGCGTACCGGCCGTCTTGCCGCCCGCTCCTCGCTTCAGCCCGTTCTTGCCATCATCGAAATAAAGTTGACGGGCCGCTCTCTGGAATTCCATGCTGAACATGTCCTGCTGACTTGTCAGCTGCTCGCGTATTTCAGGCAGAACCGAGGGGTGGGCGCACAGCAGGTGATCAGCGGCATCGCCGAGGCTGCCCAACAGGACCACCGGCATCCGGATCAGATGGCGCTGGGCCTTCTGCCAGTCTCCAGGGCTACTCGGATACCAGCGATGGATTTCCTTTGGCTTCCTGTCGCCTTCGGAGTTTTTCGGGAACACAACGTCACGCAGTATGAATGTCAGCCAGGCCCAGATGCCGGCTCTGGGCAACACATGCGTCCACTCGGGACCCAGTGATTGAAGCACTCGAGCAGCCAACTCTTTCGAAGTTGCGGCAGGAGCATCGCTGATCGATTTGGTGCCCGAGACCGGCAGTGCAAATTGCGGGTCGACAGGATTGATGGCGCTCTCCGACAGGTCTCCCTCAAAGATCCGCTTGAAAGCGACCAGCCCCATCGGTGTGAATTCGTATATGGCTGGATATTCTGTCATTCGGCGTCTCCCGGCTGGGTTGCCTGAAGCAGCTGGTCTGCCAGGTTGTGGCGAGAGCAAAAGGAATCCAGAAGACGTTCGATGTAGTTCTGCCTCTCGTCCTTCTCCTCAGGATCTGTCGGCGGGTTGTCGCCGGGCATGATGGAATCAGCCCATTTCAGCCAGTCCTCGACCCAAGGCAGATCGTCGGAATATTCTCCTCGCAGGATTTCCTCGAAGACTTGTTTCACGACGCTGGGAAGCACTGCGCCGACAAAAACGGGATCGTTGCGGGCCCACATCGCTGCGTTTGCTATACGCTTGTCCACCTTGACCAAGGGATAGTCCGATTCCCGGATCTCGAGCTTCCATGACTGGGGAGCCGTATCATCCGCGAGGAACAGCAGAATGCCCTTGCTGCTTTCCTGATCCTTGTGGTCATTCTTCTTCAAGGTCCAGCTGTCAGTGCTGGCGAGCAGCAGTCCCATGGCCTTCGTGCCCGGATCGGCTATTCGGAGCTGACAACTCGGCGCGACAAAGCCCTGAGATTGCAGCTCCCGGCTGCTGCTCATCTTGCCAATCGTTCCGAGATCAACGATCTCGACCCGCTTGTTCTCGACGAGGCGCAAGGAAACCCGTGCATTCTGTGGGAATTGCTTGAATGCATCGGGACTGACCAAGGTCATGGTCACCAGCGGCTTTCCGCCGATCTCGGTCAGCGAGACCCTGACGACAGATTTGCTGAGCTGGCGTCTCCCGGTGAGCCTAATCCGCCGACGCATTGCTCTCGGTCCTTATGCGTATGTCGAGTTCACGGCGAGTGTCGAAGCCTCTGACTTCGATCATGCTGCTGGACACCCAGTCCTGAATTCGCAGACGATTGTCCGTGAAGCTGGGCGTGCAGTTTTCCGAAAGGATTTCCAGATCCTCGAACCGGAAATCATACTCGCTCCATGTCGGCTTGCCCGACCCATCCGCATAGGCAACCGTGACGTCCGCCAAGGCCGGAAACTTTGTATAGTCGACATTGGAATTGAGGCGAAAGCCATCTTCAAGTGCGTCTACCGTTACCGCACTTGCATTGGCCGGCGGCGGGTCGACAACAGTGGGAGGATCCGGATTCGGATCCTTCTCGTTGGGCTTCGGCACTTTCTTCTTCGGACTGGACGGGTCCGGCACGGAAAAATATCCCTCCCACACCGAAGTGTCCGGCTCTGCACTTTCTTCGGTCAAGAACTCGCGAAGATCGTCCGGAAGCGATTTCACCAGCCGCTTCACGTGTATTCCATCAAAGCCGGCATCGGCGAGCTTCGTCCGAACCTCCTTGGATTCAAGCAGGTCGAGATGCGCCTTGCCTTCACAGAAATTGAGATATTGAGCCAGCGGCTCCTGATCGATCAGCATGACGAGATCAATGTCAGCGGGCCGCCGGCTGCGAACATCCGGCAAACTCATCCCTTCCCGGAAGAGGCGGTCCAACGGCATCTTGCCATACGGTGTCGGTGCAGCAACAATCGTCAAGCCAACTTCCGTGGTCTGGCCAGACTTGGTCATCGGGAAAGTGAGCTCGAAGGCGATCGTCTCGCCGTTGGCGAGCTTCTCTCGGTAGCGTTCTGCATCGGGCAGTTCCCGGTGATCGGCCAACTTTGCCTTGGCATCCGGCAGCTGGATGGCCGACTTTGAACCGGCAAGACCAGCATCGATCATTGCCAGATAACGGCTGGTCCCGCCCTTGACTGGCTTCGACTTGATGTGTTGCGACACACAGGGCGCAACCTGCTTGATTGTATCCTTGTCGAGGCGATCCACACCCACCTCGACGACCAAGGTTCCATTCAGAATTGCCGGAGCGAAATGATCTATCGCAGCGGCAAGAATGCCGTCCTCATCCAGTTCGTCGTGAGGGAACGGGATGACGAGGGAAAGCCCTGTCAGATTGGCATCCTGGGGGTAAGGCGAGAGCCGGAATGCATCGACCAGCGATGCGTGAAAATCCGCTCCATCGTGCAGCCTGTAAATCGAGTTTTCTTCGCTTTCAGCAAGATATGCATGAGTGGATTTGAAGTCCGATCCATATTGATCGGCCTTCAGTACAGACATGCCACATGCGGCAAGGGCCTTGTCGTCGAAGCGCCGGGTCAGCCCAATGACGGTGTGCATCTGTGAGGCGATCAGAAAGGTCACCCGCCCAATACCTCTGCCTCCCCGTCCGGTGCCGGTCTTGTTCGAGAGACCGAAGTTGAGCCAGTACCCCCAGAAATCGCCTTTTCGATCCTTCAGATCGCCAAGCAGACCCTTGGTGTTCGAATCCTCGACCACGATCCATTTGATCCGCTCACTGGCCCAGCCTGTTGGCACAGGCAGGTTGGCTCGCTGACGGTGTTCCATTGCCTGCCTGAGGAAGGCCCCGCGTTTTCCAAGACGATCTTCATGGAAGGAGAAGCGGATGACGACCGGCTTTGTCATGTCCAGCCGGGCATCAAGACTGTTCTGGATAGCCTCTCGGACGAAGGTTTCCGAATAGGGATAGTCGACGCGGTCGAACATCTCGCTGTCGAGCCCCTGATTTATGGGCGTGCCTCCGACCGAAGGCCATATCCAGGACCAGCCACTCATGCTTGAACCCCACATTCAGATCTGAAGATACCGCTCACGCCTACAGCCGGAACTCGCCGCCACTGCCCTCGCTTTCCTTCGAAAAGCGCGCCTTGGCACCTTCGAGGCCCTTCTGCAGGGCGCCAAAGATCTTTCGGATGTCAGCCTCGCTGAATTCATAAGCCGACCTGTTGGACAGATTGCCGATCAGCTGAATGTCCTTCAGCGCCTTGTTGACCCTTGCCTCCGCAAGCTCGACGAACTTTTGACGCTTGTCGCGCATATAAACCTCACATTCTCACAATATGCTGGAAATGTGTCACGATTCGCGCTTCTCGTCAATCCATTCGATTACATTTCGAGAATATTGTGAGAATGTGCATAAAGTCTGCCGATCGAGACATTCGCGCTTATGCAAGCAAGTTCTTGAGAATGTTTGCAATCTGACGAGCAAGGAGTGGTGGAACAGCGTTCCCCACCTGGACGAACTGCTGGGTCCGGTTGCCCTCGAAAAAGTAGTTGTCTGGGAACGTCTGCAAACGCGCCGCCTCCCTCACGGTCAGACTGCGACACTGAGTCGGGTCGGGGTGAATGAAGTAGTGCCCATCCTTGGATATGTGGCTGGTGATGGTGCTGGAGGGCGCGTTCCAGCGCTGCACCCGGAAACGATCCGCGAACTTGCCGGAGTCCCAATTCCCATGCGCAGGAGCCAGTTGAGCGGGGTATTCATCCGCCTTGGGAGAACGTTGAAAGAGCTCGGCAAACACCGCGGCAAAGGCATATCGCGCGAGGTCGCTCTCCATGTGCCCACGGGTTTCGTGATTGGGGAGTTCTCGCAGTTCCGGATCGCTCAGCCAGGCCCCCAGCCGGTTGTCCGATGCCGATGTCATCTGCCTGCTGGACCGCGGCGGAAGCTCCTCGATTTCCTGGAGATCGCGCGCGTGACCGGTCAATGTGTCGGCAACGCGGTTCAACCAGGTGCCTTCATTGCGGCAGGCAGAGGCGGCCGCTCGATAGGCCGCGATGACAGCCTTGCGCCACGCTTCGGGGCCGTCTTCGGTACGGCTGAGACCGCTGCGAAGTTTCGGCATGCCGGACAGGACCGACGATACCGTCGCCTGAGTGGCGACGGGTTCCAGCGTATGTCCGGAGAGCATCCCGCTGTCGTCACTCGAAATCTGGTCGGAGCGAATGCCCAGAAGAATCACGCGGTGGCGGCTCTGGGGTATGCCATAGTCTTCGCACCGAATGATATGGCCGCCGTGGCGCCCCTTGCCACCTGCAACCAGAGGGATGAGCGTGTAGCTGTCGGGACTGCCTCCCGCAGAACGCAGGTCGGACAATACCAGATCGAAGATGCCTTTGCCTTCGACCCTGGAAGACAGCATCCCTTTCACATTCTCCATCACGAAGGCGACCGGCCTCAGCTTCCCGATGATCCGGATATATTCACGATAGAGGAAGTGACGATGATCCTCGGCGGGATCATACCCCTTGATGCCGCGATTGCGGGCGCGACCAACAAGCGAATAGGCTTGGCAGGGAGGCCCCCCGATCAGGATCGCTTCGTTTCCAGCCGCTTCGCGAATTTCGTCAAGCACCGGATCCAGCGCGGCTGTTGCCGCTTCCGTGCCCAGTTCGAGCATCATGGTTTCACGAACCGCTGCGGCCCATTCGGCTTCATGTTGCGCGATCAGGTCATCTCTCGAGATCCGGCCTGCAATATAATCATAATAGGTCTGCGGGACTTTGTCGAACTGCCGAACAAAACTGCGGAGACGTAATGTAGCGAATGCCGAGGACTCTTTCTCGACAGAAAGCGCAATGTCAAAAATTCGGTTTCCCGCTTCATCTCGCAGCGAAGAAAAACCCTCCGCCAGACCTCCCGGCCCCGCAAACAGATCAACAGTCTTGAAACTTCTGGTCATCCGCCCGACAATTCCTTTCATGGTTCAACCACATACCAGGACCGGCGGATCTAGCCAGGGGAATTCGTGATGGCCGACGTTGTCGACCAGGCAACGCGGTCCAGAATGATGGCGGGGATCCAGGGGCGAAACACGAAGCCCGAACTCGTCCTTCGAAAGGCGCTGCATGCAAGGGGCCTGAGATACCGGCTGCACTACAAGGGATTGCCAGGCAGGCCCGATCTGGTCTTTCCGAGATTTCGGGCCGTCGTGTTCGTCCATGGATGTTTCTGGCATCGTCACGAAGGCTGCCGATTCACGACCACGCCCGCCACTCGACCGGAATTCTGGGCGCAGAAATTCCAGCAGAATGTACTCAGGGATCAAAGGACGCTTGCCGCTCTCGATCAGTCGGGATGGCGAACCGCAGTCGTGTGGGAATGCGCGATCAAGGAACATGGCGGCGAACAGGTCGGTGACAAGATCAGTCAATGGTTGGCTGAAGGCCGCGGGTCATTGGTTGTTCCTGATTGACACGCCGAGCCGAGCGCGGGGCCATAGACGGAAAAATCCGAAAACTCCCGGCGCAATCGAAGAAGCGGACGCTGCATCGTTTCCAATGAGGACTGCCGTCAACATAGCGACCGTTCCCGCATGAGTATCGACCCGATTCATCGTTCTGCGAATGGGCGGTTCGGGTCACTTCATGAAGATCCGATTCAGCCAATCGAACAAGCGAAGGAGATGTTGGCGAAGTAACCGTAGGTCAACAACCGCATCGTAATTAGCTAATGGCAGAGTGCTTCGTGTCCAAGGGCAAGGACTTGATGCATTAGGATGGTCAGGGCATTCCCGGAGTTCGAGAACCGGCCGACGAAAGGGGGGGAATCATGTCCGATCTTGAAGTTGATGCATAGCGTCCTCACCAACGGGTGGCCGCAGCTCTGCCTGCTGGCCGAAACTATCCGAGGCCTATTCCAACCGGGGCTCGCAAAGCTGGTGCGCCGTATCGTTGCGCGGCACCTGCGCGGCAACCCCGAGTTTCGCACCCATCGCTATCCGCGCCTCATGCGGCTTGCGATGTGGATCGTTCGTCACCCCATCCGCGCGTTGGCGATTGTCGCGCTTCTCTATGCCTTCGCCGTCCTGTCCACCCTTTTCGATCGGTTACCCAGCTTCACGCTCGCCACCGATAAGCAAGCGAGCGTCCGCGATTTCTGGACTGTCAACATCGCCGTACTCGCGGTGCAGGCCGCACTGGTCGGGCTGGTCTTCCCCCTCGTCATCGCCTTTGTAGGGCTGCTCAATCGAGGGCGCGCTTCGTTCGCCTCCCGCCTCACGATCTACATCGAGTCGTCGAGCGCGATCTTCGTCGGCGTAAGCTCGTTGCTGCTGTGTGTAGCGATCGCCGCACAACTCCCGTTCGCCGCGAAGATGGGCGATGCGGGCGCCGCGGTGACACTGCTCAACCTCGCCTGGTTTGCGATCAATGTCGGCGCGCTCGCCTATTTCGTGCTGCGGACGATTGCCTTCCTGCACCCGGAACGACGCGCGCCAATCATGCGAGCCTATGTTGCCAATGTGATCTGGCCGCGCGAGCTGACCGGAACCGTCACCGCCAACCGATGGGCCAATGTCGCTGGCTATGGCTATCTTCCGGCCGGGGACGAGACCGACCCGTTCGCAACGGGCGAGCGCGCCCGCACGTGGTATTCCGCGCTCTGGGACGGCGGTGAGCCTCGTGTCAGTCGCCGTTTGCGTCGGAAGATGCGGCTGGTCGACGTGCGCCTCGCGATACTGGCGCCCATCGTTCGCGCATGGCTGGCGCAGGCGCGCGGGTCGGATGGCGGACAGGTCCACGACTTCGTCATCCCGCTGCAGCCCGGCCAGGACTATGAAGGTGATCAGGTGCTCGCCCGCGCAACGCTTCCACTGGGTCCAGTGGCGCGCTGGGCGGTCCGGGCATCGCTCAGGTTCCGCAGGGCGCCCGCCGAGGACGGCGCCATCAGCGAAACCGGCGCGATCCTGCGCGAGATGATCGCCGACCTCATCGCCCTCATCGATACCCGTCAGGCTGACGAGTTTGCCGATCAGCTCGGCGAGGTGATCGCGTTCCATGCCTTTCTCTATCGGCTCGCGCAGCTCTCCGACGAGGACATCAGCTACGCGCAGCTCGAATCCGGACAGAGCTTGTTCGGCAGGGCACTCGCCGAGGAATGGGCACGCGCCTACCGTGACATGATCCGCCGCGCCGTCGAGCGCCTGCCAGACGAGGCCGAGTTCATGGGCCGGATCGCCCATGCACCTGCCCATATCTACAGGCGCGTGGCAAGCGAGGTGACGCCCAAGGCGCTGCAGCCGATACTGTGGATGGCGCAGAGCATTGCCTACCGACTGATCGACTGGGCGCTGGGAGAGCATCGCGCGGAAACGCCGCCGGGCGCGGGCGGCAAGCGTGCCTACGCGCTGTCGCGCCAAGAGGAGACTTATGCGCGTGCTTGGCGTGAACTGGTCGCTGGTTGGGAACGCCTGCTCCAGGTCATCGCTGCGGCGCCAGACCGGCGCGAACGCGGGGGTCGGAAATGGGACGACCTCACGCGTATTGCGGAAAATGTAGGCGCGCATCTGCAGGCCACGACGCAAATGACAGCGCGCGCCGTCTGGCTGGGCGATACGCTCGCGACAAGCTGGACCTGCGACCTGATGCTTCACTGGCGGATACAGGCCGAGCGCGCGTGGGACACGCGCGGCGCCTATTGGCGCGTGCGGTCCGAGGGGCTGACGCTCGAAACGCTGGAACTTGATTGGTCACGGGTCGAGGACTTACCGCTGACGCAGAGCGGCGACACTCTTGCCGCGCCAGTGGTGTTCGGCGCGATCATGCACAATGCCTGGCGCGATCATGTCGTCGTCCTCGCCAGCCTGTTCATCCATTGGGCGATCCATGCCGGGGCCGCTGAAACAGCGACGCGGGCTGCACGCATGCTGCTGCATGGCGAACCGCACGATCGCGGCGATGCCGGCGTTCATGACGATGGAGGCATGTCAGGCGCGGACATCCTGATATCAGCGCTCAGGATCACAGGGTCGGGCGAGCGGTTCGCTGAACACAGTTATGCCGGACGCATGGACCATCTACTCGAAGGTCTCGGCCAGCTCGGGGATTCGCCTTGGGTTTCGATGCGTATATACAGCTCGAGCGGCGGTCTCTCCTTCGAGGCGTTGCCGGAAGCGCAGGCGATCGCGATCATGGCGACGACGCAGGGATCACAGGCGATCGACGGCGATCTACGCCGCCTTCTTACCCTAGCCGACGACGAGGCGCTGCGGCGCCGGGAGAGCTATCTCAGGTCCTTGATAGCCGCGTTCGAAGGGATCGACGCCGACAGGCATGGAAATTTGCTAGCCGCATTGGTCGGTCCGGACGATGGGCCGGCGTTCGACGTGCGGCGCGACCACGCCCGACAGCTTGTCGAACAGTCGCTCGGCGTGCTGACCGGCCATCGCGACCAAGCCATAGTTGACGCGCAGATCGATCCTGCGCGCGTCGGCGCGGTGGCCGCCGCCGCGGGCTCCCAAGCATTCACGCCAACCGCATTCCCCCGCCATTTGTTCGCGGAGATCGTGCCGACGGCTGCCGTTTTAGCCAATTTCACGCTACGCGCTGGCGGCCTCAGCAAAGGCGCCTATACCGACCCTCCAATGGCGCAGGCGGTCGTCAACGAAGAGGAATGGTGGCGAGACGCAATGTCGGGCCAGGTTGCGGCCGTTGTCTGGTGGGATGTCGTGTGCAAGGCGGACTTTCAGGAGATTGAAGGTCGAACGGCGGACGAGTTCTGGAACGCGGTGCGCGACGGCAGCGTCCGGATTCGGGAGGCCGGCCATGATCCGCTTCTGGTGATCGGCAATGTGACCGACCCTCAATGGCTGCTCGACTGGCTCTGGCCGCATCGCCAAGGCAGTGCGCCCAAGCCGGCGGACTTGGTCATCACGCGCCAGGAAGGCCAGGTCGAAGGCTACGAGTTCACAATGAACGACACGCCAGTCTATCGGGCGCAGACCGCCTACGGCGCGGCTTATCTGCTCCCCGCTCAGTTGCTGCGCCGGCTGCGCTACCATGACTATGGTGACGGCCTGCCGGTTTCGCTCCGGTTCGAGCCGGATGCTGAGAATCCCTGGCGCGGCACCATGCACGCGAGCTTCCAGCGCGAGGTCGAATTGAGCGACGTTGAGGCCTATCGAATACGGTGGACGGATGCACTCGACCCATCAAGATCTGTTAGCGTCCGCGTTCGTGGTGTAATTTCTGGTGTAGATTGAGGTGATCGCATGGGGTGGGGCATGCCCCACCCCATGCGATTTCGATCTCGGTGGCCACCGGGCTCATTGGTAAGGTGGAGTTTCCAGACTTCACACCAACCAAGGAGTTGATCCCGATGACCGAAGACAGACTACCGCTTGCCGAGCTTTTGGCGAAGAGCGGAGATGGAGATTTTCTGCGCACCATTGCCGAAAGCGTATTGCAGATCATCATGGAGGCCGACGTCGAGGGCCTGGTCGGTGCCGCCCGGCACGAGCGTTCCGGCGAGCGGACGACCTGGCGCAACGGCTACCGCGACCGCAGCCTCGATACCCGGCTCGGCACGCTCAACCTGAGGATCCCCAAGCTGCGGACCGGCGCCTACTTCCCGGGCTTCCTGGAGCCGCGAAAGACAGTCGAGAAGGCCTTGGTCGCCGTGATCCAGGAGGCGTGGATCGCCGGCGTCAGCACCCGGCGCGTCGATGATCTGGTGCAGGCCATGGGCATGACCGGCATCTCCAAATCCTCGGTCTCGAAGCTGTGCAAGGACATCGACGAGCGCGTCCATGCCTTCCTCAAGCGCCCGCTTGCCGGCGACTGGCCCTACCTCTGGCTCGATGCCACTTACCTGAAGGTGCGCCAGGGCGGCCGGATCGTCAGCGTTGCCGCGATAATCGCCGTTGCCGTCAACACCGAGGGCAAGCGCGAGATCGTCGGCCTGCACATCGGCCCTTCGGAGGCAGAGGTGTTCTGGTCAGACTTCCTCAAGGACCTCGCCCGGCGCGGTCTGACAGGGGTCAAGCTGGTCATCTCGGATGCCCACGAAGGCCTCAAGGCAGCGATCACCCGCGTCCTCAGCGCCACCTGGCAGCGCTGCCGTGTCCACTTCATGCGCAATGCGCTGGCCTACTGTCAACGCTGACTAATAATTCCCCAGAAGTGCCGGGTTAAAATTCCCCAGTTTGGGTTTCGGTGATCAGCCGTTCCAGTGATCGTGCGTGCGCTCCTTCGGTGGCCGCCCGCGCCTTTTGGGCGGCGGCGGCGGCGTGATCGCTGAGATCGCCCTGGTGTGTTCCGGCACGAGGTCGGAGTGCGCGCGCAAGCGGTAACTGGCGCCCTCGATCTGGATCACGATGGCATGGTGCAGCAAGCGATCGAGGAGCGCCGTTGCCACCACCGGATCCCCGAACACCTCGCCCCATTCAGCAAAGCCGCGGTTGGATGTGAGGATCATCGCTCCCTTTTCGTAACGGGAGTTGACCAGCTGGAAGAAGAGGTTGGCACCGCCGGGCGTAACCGGGAGGTAGCCGATCTCATCGACGATAAGGAGGGTGTTTCGGTTGAAGAACCGGAGCCGTTCGGGAAGCCGTCCGTCACGCTCGGCACGCACCAGCATGTCGATCACCTCAGCCAGACTGGCGCGGTAAACACGCTTGCCAGCGCGAACAGCCTCTGCGCCCAAGGCTGTCGCCAGATGGCTCTTGCCTGTGCCCGGCGGTCCCAGCAGATGGACCACCTCGCCGCGCTCGATAAAGTCGAGCTGCGCCAGTGCGAGGATGCGGCCGCGATCCAGCGAAGGCTGGAACGAGAAGTCGAAGCCTTCGAGGGTTTTCATGGGCATGAGCCGTGAGGTCTTGAGCCCGACAGTGAAGCGCCTGCTTTCCCGATTGCCATACTCATGCGAGAGCAAGACATCGATGGCTTCAAGCGCGGTCATTTCGCCGCGCTCCAGACACCGCATGGTATGATCAAGTACCTCGAGCGCGCGGGGCATTCTCAGGCCAACCAGGCTCGTGCGGATGCGGTCGATGATCTCCGTCATGGCCGTACCTCGCTGCCGGCCAGTCGCCGTCCTACCGCCTCGTAGAAGCCCAGCGAGCGCCTGGTAATCTCAAGCCCTGCAGGCGGCGGCACTGTTGCCGCGCGAGGCGGAGCGAGCCGCCGGTGGGAAGGATCAACCCGGCGCTGATTGCGTCCATCGAGAACGGGATGCACCGCGATCAGCTTGCGATCCTCGAAGATCCTGATCTCACGGGGATGATTCTGCACCTCCACGACCCGTTTGCGCGTAGCGTCGGGCACCGAGTAGAGATTGCCGCCAACCGATACCATGCCTTCATGGCTGACTCGCCGCTCGATCGTGAGCACCGCATTGTATGGGGCCGCAGGCAAGGCCGTCAGGACCGGTTGCTCCTCGGCAAAGTGCTCGCTGACGATCCGCCGGGTCGTGGCATGCAACCGAACATTCGCGACCGTGTCCAGCCATTCGCGGAACTGCCTGTTCAGGTCATCAGCGTTGCAGAAGGTGCGTCCAAGGAAGAAGTCCTGACGGATGTAGCGGTAGGGCCGTTCGATCTTGCCCTTGGTTTTCGCCCGATAGGGCCTGCATGCACGCGGCAAAGCGCCGTAATGATCCAGCAAGGCCACCAGCGACCGATTGTAGATCACAATACCCTCGGCATCCTCATCGATCACAGCGGTTTTCATGCGGTCGTAAAGCACCTCGGACGGGGCACCGCCCATCGCATCGAAGGCGTCGATGTGGCAGCGCATCACCGTCTGCAGATCCTGGGTCGGACAGAACCGACCCCACAGCCAGCGGCTATGACCCAACACCATCGAGAACAGCCAGAAGATCCGGGTCACGCCCGGCTCATCGCTGAACGCCACCTTGAACTGGGCGAAGTCCACCTGGGCCTGCCGTCCCGCGGGTGTTTCGAAGCGCCGCTCAAACGGGACCACTCGCCGCGGCCGCATCTGGCGCAGGAAGTCCGTGACGGTCGTGTAGCCGCCCTTGAACCCCATCGCAGCGATTTCGCGGAAGAGACGCTTGCCAGACAACCCAGGATATAACGCGATGCGATCGCGAAGATATGGTTCGTAGGGTTCCAGCTCCCGCGGACGGGGTGGCCGGGGCTTGTACACCGGCGCCTTCACGCCGCCGGCCAGGTGTTTGCGTACCGTCTTTCGATCAAGGCCCGTCTGCCGCGCAATCGCCGACACCGACAGCCCCTGCCGCTTCAAGTCATGGATCATGACAATTTCCTCAAGTCTGATCACCTGCCACGCCTCCCGCCAATCCGGGCAAGCATAGGAGGGATCCGTGCGGGTCGTTGCCAATTCGCTCCGGGGCTAGCCCCGGAGCGAATTGGCGCTCACCTCAAACTGGGGAATTTTCATTCGGCACTTCTGGGGAGAATACATCCGGTATCGACACCTACGTTCCCAAGGGCCAGAACACCGTTGTTGCCGCCGCCATCCGCCAGGTCTTCCTCCAGCCCGATCATGCCGCTGCGACACAGGTCTGGCGTCAGGTTGCCGACCAGCTGCGCGCCCGCTGGCCGAAGCTTGGCACCTGCATGGATGAAGCCGAGCATGACGTGCTCGCCTACATGACCTTCCCTGAGCAGCACCGGGTCAAGCTCCACAGCACCAATCCGCTCGAACGGCTGAACAAGGAGGTCAAGCGCCGCGCCGATGTCGTCGGCATCTTCCCCAACGAGGACAGCATCATCCGCCTCGTCGGCGCCGTCCTGCTCGAGCAGAACGACGAATACCAGCTCCAGCACCGCTACATGCAGATCGAGGGCATGGCAGCGCTCGCCACACCAACAATCGAGGAGGCTCAGCCGCTACAGATTACACCAAAGGCCGCCTGAAAATGAAGCCCGCTGGCCACACCCGAATTTACACCACATTGACGGACACGACCTAAGATCTGGTAATGGCACACAGATGGCTAATACTCCGGAGACGCTACCCACTCGTAGCAGAAGAACGTCGAAGGAATCACGGGGTCGTGATACCACTGGCTGATCAATAATAGCCGTAGAATGCTGTTCCATGACATCGTCAGTAGAACAAAGACGCACGGATGTCCGCCTTTTTCGGGTTTCTAGATTGATCCTCCGACGACCGAATGGGCGCGTGACTGCCGGCAGCCCGAACCAACATAGCTGTCGTTCCCCGACTGCAATGGAGCTGTCAAAACCTGACCTACATTCACTTTTGGCCAAAGACGGTAATAGATCAAGCACTGCTAGCAGCTCGTCTTCAATCAGAAAGCTTGTACAGGCTTCCACCGAATTCAGCGTGAGTGTAGGCTGGGTTGTATGAGCCGAGCTGATAGCGCCGAAATCAAGGGCGACCTTTTCCGTGTCATCCATATCGACGAAGAGTCCGGGACAGTTTTCGTCAGGTACGCCGATGGAAGAACTGCTCGCCTGACCAATATCGAACTAGGTACATTGGCGAAGAATGACGTTATTCTGTCCAATAACGAAGGATGGGTAATCGTCCCTGAAGAGGTCTGGCCTCGGTCTCTTCTCACCTCAGTTGTCAGAACGATTCTGGATGACGGAACCATCCTCGGAGAGTCCGGGAACGCCCTTCTGGTCTTAGGAAATCCGAGCAATTTGGAGGTGAAGCCGGACTTTACCGTCGAAATCGATAGTTCGACGTCAGCAATCAACCGCGTGGTTGCACAGGAGCCACTCCGGGTACGTCAACACCCCGCAGACGAACAAATTTCGCCAGGTTCATTTTTGGTCCGGCCTCAAAGTGATGGTTTGACGTTCGATGATTTTGGCGGGTACCGAGATGTGGTCATTCGAGCAAAGGAACTCATTGAGACCCAGCTCGAACGTCATGCCGAACTCGAAGCCATTGGAGCTCGTCCCGTCAAGGGCATACTTTTCACAGGCCCCCCTGGAACCGGGAAAACACATCTGGCGCGGATCATCGCGAATCAAGCTGGTGCGAATTTTTACGACATAAGCGGTCCATCGATCGTCAGCAAATGGGTTGGAGATACCGAAGATTTGCTCCGTAAAATCTTCGATCACGCAAAAAACTCGGACTCGGGAAAGTCGATCATTTTCTTTGACGAGATAGACAGTATTGCGGAAAGCCGAACAGGAGACTCCCACGAAGCATCCCGTCGACTTGTAGCGCAGTTTCTGACTCTGATGGATGGTTTCGATTCCAGCAAAAATGCGACGGTCGTCATAGCCGCCACAAACAGAGCCGACGCTCTCGACCCAGCCCTCACCCGGCCTGGCCGCTTCGACTGGGAGATCGAGTTTGGACTTCCAACCATTCTGGATCGTCTTGAAATTCTTCGAATCGGCGCCCGTAGAATCCAATGCTCGGAAGACCTCCCCCTCGTCGATATCGCTATAAGGTCGCACGATTGGTCGGCTGCTCGCCTGACGTCAATCTGGACGGAAGCCGCCATGATCGCCGCATCAGATAGACGCTCGCGGATCGCTGGCGAAGATATGGCCCAAGCTTACGAACGCGTTGCGCGCCGACCCGATCGAAAAATGGAAAGCCGGTCGTAGATGATTAGTTTCAAGCGTAAATTCCCCTGGATAGGGCGTAAAAACGTTGAACTTGGCAAAGGTCCGGAAGAAGCATCGGAACCTTTGAGAGAGTTTGTTTACCTGGACGAAGTCAGCCTTGGTAGTCTTTTAGCTTCGCAGAAAGGCGAGATCACCGAGAACATCACGTCGCAGATGGGAAATGAGAAAATCTCAGAGACCGGCGGAAAAATTTCAACAAACAGCCCGGTTTTACCTTCTGCCGAGATGGACACCCGCAACAACCGTGATTTTGGCGACTTGATTGGCCGCGGTGCGGCATGATGCCTACAGGATGACCGTTTGTGCGGACAGATTGTCCTTTTTGCGCTGGTTTTGATGGGCTTTTCATCCGCTGCTGCGGATTTCGGGCGCACCTATGCCGTGGCTGCGCGCCGTTCGTGGAAGATCAGGCGGTCGAAGTTGTAGGCGAGGTTGGCGAGCGTGAGTTTGGCCTGAGCACGGGCAATGCCGATGGTGCGGATGAACAGGCCATAGCGGTTTTTCTGGTGCGCAAAGACATGCTCGACCCGTGCCCGGATCGCTGACTTTGCCGCATTGGCCCGCGCCATGCGCTCGGGCATCGGCTTGCCCTTGGGCTTGCGGCGATGAATGCGGCTCTTGAGCATGTTGGCCTTGAGCCATGCCTCGTTCTTGCTGCTGCGATAGGCGCTGTCTGCCCAGACATCGCCAGCGGTGTTGCTCGTGTCGATCACCCTGCGCAACTGGCGCCCGTCGCTGTCGGCTGCCGAGGTGACGGTTGCTTTGCGGATAAAGCCGTAGCGCCGATCGATGCTGATATGCGACTTGTAGCCGAACACCGGCGTGGCGATCTGCGGCAGCGGCGTCCCATCGGGACGATGGCGGACCTTGCCCCCTATCTTCACCGTCCAGCGCGCGTCGACATCCTTTTGGTGCGCCTTGTTCGGCTTGCCGCGCCAGATCTGCCTTGCCGACTTGCCCGCCTTGATCGCGGCCTTCTCGTCCTCGGTGTTGCGCTGCTTGGGCGCGGGCACCAGCGTGGCATCGACGATCTGACCGCCCATCGCCAGATATCCCGCCTCGCGCAGTTGCTGCTCGAACGCCTGCATCAAAGCCTCGAGCGTGCCGCTCTGTGTGAGCCGGTTGCGATAGTGGCGGATGGTGTTTTCGTCTGGCATCGCGCCGCCAAGGTCGAAGCCGAAGAAGCGCATCCAGCTCAGCCGATCCCGGATCATGAACTCCATCCGCGCATCCGACAGATTATGCTGCGCCTGAACCACCAGTACCTTGAACATCGCCACAGGATCGAAGGCTGGCCGGCCGCCCTTGGCGCCGTCACTATAACCGAGGCCCTTGGTCAACAGCGGCCGGAAACGCTCGAACTCCACCGTGCCCGCCAAAACCTCCAGCGGGTCGCCGTCCTTGCTCAGCCGCTCCAGGTGCTCCGCCAGCGAAAACAGGCTGCGTGAGTGCATCAAACCTCTCCGTCCAATGCACAGAGTGAATCAGATCATGGCCCCAAACGCGAGGGGTTTTTGCGGGTGTCCAGATCAGCTCCCGATTTCAAACCACTAATAGCAGTGCCCTGCAAACACTGCGGAAGGCTACTGCTCAATCGCTTTTCCGCGAACTGCATAAGCTGCCCAAGCTCCGGAAAATACAGCCGATAGAAGCTATCGAAGCGGCAGACTCACTCGAGGATCTATTTTCGGGTAAATTCTCCAAGGCAATTCACAATGCTGGAGATTTGGCGAGAGGCGATCTGGTCGAGTTCAAGGTCAAATTGTCGGCGTCGTGGATCTTTCAGATCAGCTCCATGATAGCTGAGTTTTCCGAAATGTTTGATGAAAGTCCAATGCTTTTCATGGATCACGTTAAATTTAAGGATCTGTATCAAGCGAAGAATGCCAATAAAATAGTCAGTAAGCTACTGGCTGGCCTAATACCGGTAGACGGAGTAGTATCAGACTATCTGGTAATTGAGCGCGGTGCAGAAAAATTTATAGTTCACAAGGGTGTCGCCAGAAACTTGAACGGTGATTTTTCACTCTTGAGAATCGTTGGCGTTACAGAGCATCTAGGCTACTGGAAAGATATTCGCAGAATATTGTTCGCCGACAACGAGTTCACTATATTATGCAGGCTATCAAAGAATGGCATTCAAAACGATTGGAACCCGATAAAGGCCGCAGATATTTTCAAGGAACTGGCTCCAGATTTAGCCAAGCAGATCGAGGTCGCCAGCCGGACTGCGATGTTGCAATCGACCAGCGGTCGAAGTGAAGAAAGCATGGACCCAGCAACCGCAAAGCTGACTTTTGCCTTGGCCAAGTACCAGGATAAGTTGCTTGGGCAAATCGATCATGGCCTCACCAGTGACCAGCTCTCCGAGTTGGATCGGGCGATCGCCAGCCTTGCTGTCGACGGTTTTACCGCTGAGGGGCAAAGGTCGGCGTTCGCATCCGTCAGGGCGATGATCGAAGACCGCACTGGTCTGACAATCGAGTCGTCCGCCGATTTGGAACTGCGTGAGAACATTCGAAACAGCTTGGAAATCCCACTGTTCCCGCAGCCATCTCAAGAGAGGCGACACTTGACTGGACCGGATAATCTTGAAGCCCAAATGGAAGAAGCAAACCTTCTCGACGTCGAAGTGGTCGCAATATACTGGTGAGTTCGTGGAAGGCAGCTTTGCGACAACGCGCTGCAGAATGGAATTTTCTGCGACCAAAAATTCGATGTCTCGAAATCCTGATCTCGGTTCGTATAACGGAAAAGGGCAAACACTTACCTAGATCGAAGCCGGGACCTAATCAGAACTGCTTTTGTTCTGACGAAATAATGGGCGACGCTATATCAATAGAGGAACGCAATTGACCAGCGAAGCGGCCCCCGCACCTAAAATGAGCGCGGGTGGGCGGGCAACCGAAGCCGGAATGGACTTCCAAGCCGAGGTCGGCACTTGGCTCGCTGCGCATCTACTCGCGCGCGTGCCGGTCGGCGGGCGCTTCGGTCTCGCAAATGTGCCGCTGCCGACCACAATCCAGCTCGAAACCGGCGACGGGCTCGACGACATCCGGCTGGATCAGGATGACGCCAGCCGCATCGACCTCCAGAGTAAGACTAGCGCGGGTCTTGCGAAAAGCCCCAAGAGTCCACTGGGCAAGACGATCAGCCAGCTAGCGCGGCTGATGATCGATGCCCGCGATGCCGGGACCGCGATCGATCCGGTCAAGGCGCGTGCGGTACTGGCGGTGGCTGCCGACGCACCGCGGTCGCTCGACGCGCTTGAACGCGGGTGCCGCGCGTTCGACCTCGGCGGAACCTGGACCACGACCAAGGCCGGGCGGTCGTTGGCCGAGCGCGACGCACTCGATCTGTTCGAAACCCATGCTCGGCGCGCGTGGGCGATGCTTTCCGCGACGCCGCCGACCGACGACGATCTGGCGATGATGGCGCGCCTGTTCCGCGTCGTGCGCTTCTCGATGAACGAGGGCGAAAACAATTGGCGCGAAGCATCGCGGCTCATTGGCGGCCGGCTCTACGGGTCGGAAGCCGCCGGCGACGCGCCGCTGCGCGATCTCAAGTCCATCATCCGCGGCATGATCGGCAGCGGCGCGCCCGCGGACCGGGCCGGATTGCTGCGCGAGCTTCGTCGGCTGGGCCATAATGACGTCGGCGCGGCGGACTATACGGCCGATCTTGGCCGCTTGTCGGCGGCAACCGACGATGAGCTTGCGCGGCTCGCCGGTCACACCCGCCTGCCGATTGCCGGCGGCATCCCGATCGCGCGGGCGAGTGATGGTCCGCTCAGCGCGGCAGTCGACTCCGGCGCGCTCATCGTTATCGGCGAACCTGGTGCTGGCAAGACCGGGGCGCTGGTCGCGCTGGCGCAGGCGCGCCGTGCGGCCGGCGATACGGTCGTGTTTCTGTCGGTCGATCGCTTTCCGGGTGTCGCCATCGCCGCCGATCTTCAGTCCGAGCTGGGACTGGAGCATCCACTGGTCGAGGTGCTGGACGCGGCTCCCGGTTCGGGCGCCAAGCTCCTCATTATCGATGCCCTCGACGCCGCGCGCGGCGGACCCGCCGAAGGCGTGTTCGCGCAGTTGATCGAAACCCTTCGCGCCTCGGGCACGGACTGGGCCGTCATTGCGTCGATCCGCACGTTCGACCTGCGCAATGGGCGCCGGTTTCGTGACGCCATGCCGGGATCGCCGCCCGATCCGGCCTTTGCCGAACCCGGTCTGGGCAATGTTCGGCACTTTCAGGTGCCGCGCCTCGCGGACGAGGATCTCGATGCGGCCGGTGGCGCCGCCGCCGATCTCGGAAGCCTGCTTGGCGCCGCGCCCGTCAAGCTGCGCGATCTGCTCCGCAATGTCTTCAACCTCTCGCTCGCCGCGCAATTGCTCGCCGATGGCGCCAGCCCCGACAGTATCCGCACCGTCGCCACGCAGTCCGACCTGATCGATGCCTATGAAGATCGCCGGCTTGCCGGCACCACCCTGCATGCGGCCGCGGCGGCGACGGTCGGCGCGATGGTCAGCCGGCGCCGGCTCGCCGTGCGCAAGGTCGTCGTCGGGCACGATCAGCTCGACGCCGTGATCCAGACCGGCGTGCTCACCGATACCGGCGACCTTGTCAGCTTCGCCCACCATGTCCTGTTCGACCATGTCGCCGGCCGCTTCTTCCTCGAATGGGACGATCCAGCTCGTCTGATCGGACAGCTCGGCGGCGACAGCTCGATCGCGCTGATGCTTGCGCCGGCCCTGCGCTTTGCGATCGAGCGGCTGTGGCGCCAGGATGCCGATGGCAAAGCGCAGGTCTGGCGGCTCGTCGCCGACATCTATGCCGATCCTGCAGTCGATCCGGTGCTCGCCAACGTCGCCCTGCGGACAGCGATCGATCGCGTCGCGACGGCCGCCGATATTGCGGGGCTGGTAGCCTTGATTGCGGAGCGCCCGACCGACGAAGCGCTGGCGACGAAGCTGTCCAGGCTCGCCCGGTTTGTCGGGCTTGCGGTCGACTTGGCCGGTAGCGTGGTGGCAAGCGAGGCGATCGCTTGGGCACACATCGCCGATGCGGCAATCGCCACCGGATCGCGCGATCTGTCTGATGCGACGCGCTTCCTGCTCCATACGCTGTTCGAAAAGGCCGACCTCGCCGAAACCGAGTTGCTTGAGGTGTTCGGGCGCGCGTCGCGGGCGCTGCTCGCCTTTGCCTGGGCGGCCGATCCGCCGATGCAGCAGACTTCGACCAGTGCGATCCGTTTTGTCGGGAAAAGCTTCGCCTCCGATCCCCCCGCATCGCGCGCGTTGCTCGACCGAATTCTGCGCGAACCGCATTTCTCGGCCAATGCCGATCGCGAAGCCCGCTGGCTCTCCGAACAGATCATGCCAATCGCTCGGACCGATCCCGACTTCGCGATCGAAATATACCGTATGCTCTATTCGTCCAACATAACCGACGACAGTACCTCCCACTTCGGCGGGCAGGTGAGCCGCATCATGCCGCTCTCGTCGAACCGCCGGCAGGATTATCAGAGCTGTCGCTATGATCTCGGCCGGCGCGTAACCCGGCTGCTGGAACTGTCGGCGTCGCTCGGCACGCGCGCGATCGTCGAAGCGGCGCTCGGCGACACCGACCGTGCGATGCCGCTCGGCGATGATCGCGAACGGGTGGCGATCGAAGACCGCGCGCCATTCGATCTTTTGGGCCGCGACTATACGTTTGACGCGTGGGACGACCCTGAGGGCCGTCACGGCACCCAAGACGACGACGTTCTGGCGCACCTGGTCGCACACCTGCGGGGCTGCGCGCCCGAGGCGTTCGCCACGACGGTCGAGGCGGCCGCGAGCGATTATGCGGGACCGGCCATATGGACGCGGATCTTGGGCGTTGGCGCCGAGCGCGTGGATGAGGTCGGCGACCTGCTTTGGCCGTTCGCCAGCAACGTCACGATCCTGGCGCACGAAGACATCGTCCGCGAAGCGGTGCGGTTCTTGGCGGCGGTCTATCCCTCGCGCACTCTAGATGAGCGTGCGGCGTTCGAAGCGCAAGCGCTGCGATCTGATCTTTTCAGCGACGAGGACGAGCAACGCTGGTGGCGGCGCACGCTGAGCCGCTGGCTGTCGCTGGTCGATGCGGAAGCGATTGCCACCGAGGCGATGCGCGCCTTCCGCGATGAACTGGACGCGGCTGGAGACCTCGCCGGTAATCCGCCGACCCGGTCGATGACGGTAAGCTGGGGATCCTCGCGCGGTATCACGCGCAGCCTGCTCGCGGGCGAAGGCGTCGACGTCGACGAGGGCATCGACGCGCAGATGCTAGCCCTATCCGAGGCGCTTTACGAGAAGGTGCAGGCGACACCGTCCGCCAGTGAAGGTGCCGCGTTCGCAGAGCTGTGGGCTGCGGCTGTCGAGACGCTCGCATTCTGGGATGCCAATGCCGCTGCTCTGGACGCCAAGGTCGAGCAACCGGTTTGGGGGCATATCAGCAATGCGGTCGAGCGCATCGCGGGCGCGGCGGCCTACGCGCCGGGCGTCGACGGCATGCCGTCGATGGAGCAGCTACTCGCCGTGCTCCGCCGTTTGTGGGCGAGCCGCTTTCCGGAGACCAAGGAGAGTGGCGACGAGAATTCGAGCCTGAGCTGGGGCAATTGGGAAGTCCGCGTCTATGCGGCCGACGCCTATGTCTCGCTCGCCGATCGCTTTGGCGAAGCCCATGGCGAGATCGTCGAGATGTTCGACGCGATCCTCGCCGACCCCGTGCCGCAGGTCCGTTTGCAGGCCGCGCAGAGCATACAAGTGCTGAGCCGCATCGCACTCCCCAAGATGTGGGAGCTGGCTGAACGCATCGCCCGCGACGAGCCGCATACCGGGGTTCTGAGTTCCTTCCTGCACTATGTCATTCCGCGCTTCACCTGGCGCGATGTCGAGAAGTGCAAGTCGATCATCGAGATCGTTCGCGCCCGTCGCGAGACGATCGAGCGCGACGACAAGCCGGGGCGCGACAAGGTCGCCGAGCAGCTCGGCGGCGTGACCGCGCAGCTCTGGTGCTGGCAGGAAGAGCCGGTCGCGCTCGATTGGCTGACCGCCTGGGCCGGCGATCCGGCCGCGCATCGCGAATATCTCACCTCGTTCCTGTCGATGCTGCGCGGCGCGTTCTTCACGCGCTATGCGAGCGGCGAGGAATGCGACGTGGGTCTGTCCGATCGCTCACAGCAGGCAGCCATGATCATATTAGAGGCCTGTTCCGCAGCAGCGGCCGCCAGCCATGCCGCCGTGACGCAGGGTCAGGTCGAGGGCGACGCGCGCGATACTGCCGTTGCGACCTATCGAGCCGCAGAGTCGATCATCGGGCATCTGATGAACCAGCTCTATTTCGGCTCGGGTGCGCATGCCGACAATCGCGAAGCCGCGTTGGGTCTGATGTCGGCGGAAACGATGCGGCGGTTCCTCGACGACTATCGCCTAGTTCTGGCGCTTTTGGCGGCATCGCATGAACCGTCGACGCACCACCATCTGGTCGAACTCTATGAGTTTTTGATCCCCGGCGATCCCGCTGGCGTTTTCGATGCGCTGCATGCGCTGTTGACAGGATCGGCGGCGCGCGAAGGTTATCATCACGAAAGCCTGGCGGCTCCAGTCATCGTGCGGATGGTGACTCGCTATATCGCCGATCATCGCTCGATCTTCGAGGACGACAACCGCCGTGCCGCGCTTGTCGAAATCCTACGCCTGTTCTCCGACGTCGGCTGGTCCGACGCGTTGAGGCTCCTCTACGACCTGCCCGATCTGCTGCGCTGACAGCGATCCGACCGTTCCAAGGGAAACGTGCTTATGTGGTAGGACCTGACGTGACCCCCTGGTTTCCACCAGCGGGGATTAGAGCCCAGCAGCTTTGTTGCGCATGAGCGCAGTGTAAGCAATGGCCTGTGCAGCGGAGCCCGAAGGGCGTAGCTGCACAGGCCATTGCTTATGCAGTTCGGCGGCGAACGCCGCCGGTGTCTCATATCCAAGGGCCGAGTGTGGCCGCGCCTGGTTGTAATCTTCGGCCCAGGCCGCGATCACTGTGCGGGCATGATCGAGGTCGAGGAACAGCGTCTCGTTCAGAAGCTCATCGCGCATCCGGCCATTGAAGCTCTCGACATAGCCGTTCTGCATCGGCTTGCCCGGCGCGATATAATGCCACTCGACCCCGACCTCACCGCACCATGCGAGCACCGCGTTCGATGTCAGCTCGGTCCCATTGTCGCTGACGATCATCCCCGGTCTGCCGCGCTCCTCGATCAGATCGCTGAGCTCGCGCACGACCCGGCGCCCGGAGATCGACGTGTCGGGCACCGCGCGCAGGCACTCCCGCGTGACATCGTCCACGATGTTGAGCACCCGGAACCGCCGACCTGACGCCATCTGATCATGCACAAAGTCGAGGCTCCACCGCTGGTTCGGCAGCGCGAGCACCGGTGCGGGCGCCCGCGCACCGATCGCCCGGCGCCGGTTGCGTCTTCGTCGGACCATCAGCCCCTCCTCTCGATACAGGCGCTGGGTCTTCTTCCTGTTGATCATCACGCCCTCCCGGCGCAGCAGGATATGCAGGCGCCGATAACCGAACCGGCGACGCTGCTGCGCCAACTCGCGCAGCTTCTCCCGAACCTCGGCATCGTCGCCACGCTGCGACCGGTAGCGCATGCTCTTCCGATCGGCGCCTGTGACACGGCACGCCCGCCGCTCGCTCATCCCATGGCAAGCCTGGAGATGGGCGACCGCTTCCCGCTGAACGGCGGGCGTCACCATTTTTTTGTGAGAAGATCCTTCAGCGCCGCATTGTCCAGCATCGAGTCCGCAAGCAACCGCTTCAGCTTCGCGTTCTCGTCCTCGAGCGAGCGTAGCCGCTTCGCCTCCGACACCTCAAGGCCGCCATACTTGGCCTTCCAGTTGTAGATCGTTGCTTCCGACACCCCGTGTCGCCGCGCCAGCTCGCCGGTCTTCGCGCCCGCCTCCGCTTCCTTCAACACCCCGATGATCTGCTCTTCCGAAAACCTCAAACGCTTCATCTGTCCGTCCTTCCTTCAAGACCGGACTCTAATCACTGTTGGAGGAAAATCAGGGGGTCACGTCAGACCTCGTGACATCCCAGTTGGAGCGAACATCTGCTTTCGCGAGCGCCCTTTTCCGCATCTGATGGTCGACATTGTGGCACGTTGCTGAGGATGATATCGTCGGATTGGAACGACAGCTTTTTTCGTTTTGCGCTCCAAAGACTGCGGTGGCTAAGCCGTCTCATCTCCATTTCCGACATCCTCAATCAATTCCGGGATAGCCGATGAGAGAATGTCAATCCTCATGCCCAGTTCCCGAAGAGTTGCCGCAGAAGCCTTCGCGTGGTCCGGTGACAAGCTTCTCGACTGTCCCTCGACCGCCAATGCCGCCGCGTCCTCGGCGGCAATGGTCACGAGATAGAACAATCGGCGGATAGCTTCTTGGCGAGTTTCGACGTCTCCGGACATGGCCCGACCAAGCCTTAGCCGATCGCCGAAGTCCAGACGCAGCTTTTCCAGCACACTCGCACATTCCATTCGACTTCGCGGACGAACGAAGCATTGCTGCCGTCATGAATCGCGGCCGGCTGGACGGCCGCCGCCCCGACCGGCTGACCGGCGGGGCCATGGGTGGTGGGAGCGGCGCGATGTCGCTCTATGTCGAAGGAGACACCACTCATGACTATCAAGCTTAATGACCTGCAGCTCATCCTGCTCTCTGCCGCCAGCAATCGCGCGGATGGCGGCCTGCTGCCCGCGCCGGACAGCGTCTCGGCTGATCAAGAGCGTTTGAAGGCGGCGATCAGCTCACTTGTCCGGCGCAAGCTCGTCGCGAAGGTGGGGGAGCGTGTCACCATTACCGAAGCTGGCCGAACCGCGATCGGCGCGGAGGAGTCTCCCGCGCTGGCGACCGACGTCGAAGCTGTTGATGCGAAGGCCACTCCTCAGGTCACCGATCCGACACCAACTCGGGCTGGAACCAAGGCCGCTCTGCTGATCGACCTGCTCTCCCGCGAGGGCGGCGCCACGCTCGATGATCTCACGGCTGACACAAGCTGGCTGCCGCACACGGTACGCGCTGCACTCACCGGCCTGCGCAAGAAGGGACGTGGCATCACCAGCGAGAAGGTCGATGGCGTTCGTGCCTGGAGGATCGTGGGCTGATGCCGAAGCTCCGCGATCACGAGGCATGGATCGGAGAGCTCGAGGTCATGGAACTCGAGGAACTTCGCGAGACGTGGCGGCGGCGGCACCGGACGCCGCCGCCCAAAGTCAGCGCCGGTCTCCTCCGGTTGGCGCTGGCCCATCGATTTCAGGAGAAGGCGATGGGCGGCCTCTCCAACGCAACACGCCGCCGGCTGCGCGAAACCGTTGCCACCGGGAACCCGAGAACCTCCATCCTGCCGGGCATGCGGCTCATGCGCGTCTGGAAAGGCGTCACCCATGTGGTGACCATGGATGAGAAAGGCGTGATCCACTGGAATAACAGGGAATGGCGCAGCCTCAGCCAGGTCGCCCGCGCCATCACCGGCACACAATGGTCGGGGCCTGCCTTTTTCGGCTTCCGGTCCAAGCGAGACCCAGTCAAATGAAGCAGGTCCGCTGCGCGATCTACACCCGCAAGTCGCATGAGGAAGGGCTGGAGCAGGAATTCAACTCGCTCGACGCGCAGTTCGCCGCCTGCTCCGCCTATGTCGCCAGCCAGGCAAGCGAGGGATGGGCGCTGATCGACGCGCGTTACGATGACGGCGGCATCTCGGGCGGCACGCTGGAGCGGCCGGCGCTCCAACGTCTGCTTACCGACATCGCCGCTAGCCGGATCGACATCGTGGTGGTCTACAAGGTCGACCGGCTAACCCGTTCACTGCTCGACTTCGCCAGGCTGGTCGAGGCCTTCGACAAGGCCGGAACCAGCTTCGTGTCCGTCACCCAGTCGTTCAACACAACCACGAGCATGGGGCGTCTCACCCTCAACATGCTGCTGTCCTTCGCGCAGTTCGAGCGCGAGGTGACCGCAGAGCGCATCCGCGACAAGCTCGCCGCGTCGAAGCGGCGGGGCATGTGGATGGGCGGGGTCGTCCCTCTGGGCTACAAGCCAAATGGTCGCACGCTTGAGATCGCCGAGGAGCATGCCGGGCTTATCCATTTCATCTTCGAGAGCTATGTGGAACTCGGCAGCGTCCGCGCGGTGGTCAATCGCCTGGAAGCGGATGGGACCCGCAAACCGGTTCGCCTGTCGATGAAGGGCGATCGGACCTTCGGGGGCAAGCCGTTCATTCGCAGCGAAATCCACGCCATCCTGCGCAATCCGATCTACATCGGCCGCATCCGCCATGGCGACACCAGCTATCCGGGTCTGCATCCTCCGATCATCGACCGGGAATTGTGGGACAGAGCGCAACACCAGCTCCTCGAACATGGAGGCGGCCCGCGCTCGGCTCCGTCAGCCCGTCACCCTTCATTGCTGTCCCAACTGCTTTTCGACGATCGGGGCGAACCTCTGATATCGACACACGCCAACAAGGGACAGGTTCGCCATCGCTACTATGTCAGCCGTTCACTCGTCAGGAACGCCGGTGGTCCTCGCGGCGGCGGAATGCGGGTACCCGCAAAAGAGATCGAGCGGCTGGTCCTTGATCGCCTGTGCGGTCTGCTGTCCGATCCTGTCAGCCTGTTCGAGATCATCGGCGCGCGCCTGCCCAACGGACATGACATCGGTATGATTGGCCAGCAGGGTGGCGTGCTGGTCGAGAGGTTGCGAGATTCGCGAGCGGCAGCCGTTCAGTTGTTCCTGCGCGACCTGATCAGCCGGATCGACATCATGCCCGCCGAGGTCCGGATCCAGCTTAATCCCTCCGGCCTGGGCAAGCATCTCGGTATTCCCATTCCTTCGGATGCTTCCTTCCAGCCGATCGTCGTGCCCGCCATCGTGAAGCGCTCCGGCCGGGCGATGCGGATGATGCTCGACAATGGCCGCGCCGCCAACGAGCGGGAGCCGGACGGCGGTCTGATCTCGACCATCGCGAAAGCACATCGCTGGTGGAACCGACTGGTCGACGAGCCAGGTCTCACCATCAGTGAAATCGCGAGGGCCGAAGGCGTTACCCCCTCCTGGATCACGCGCGTCATCCGGCTTGCCTTTCTCGATCCCGCCATCGTCGCGCGGATCGTCGATGGGAAAGCACCGCCGCACATCGACACCAAGCGGCTGACGCAATCCGATGCCATCCCGTTGAGCTGGACCGAACAGCGGCGGCGTCTCGGAATATCGGAACGGCGTTAATCGCGATCAGACCAAATTAATGCCGTCCCCGCCGACCGACGGGGACGGCTCACCTATTGTCCGGCTCCGGATTACTCCGGGGCAGCGGGTTCTGACTTGGTAGCACGCAAAAGGCGCCGAGAGAAAAATGCGGCAGAAGTCCAGAAGCCCCCGAATCTGGCCAGATCTCCGGGGTGCGAATGGCACGGGAAAGGACCGGAAATCCGGGCTTGCGACTGGAGGAAAATCTATTTTATATCAATAACTTATGATGGAATGGCGGAGCGGGAGGGATTCGAACCCTCGATACGCTTTTGACGTATACTCACTTTCCAGGCGAGCGCCTTCGACCACTCGGCCACCGCTCCGCATCATGCACCCGGTCGTTTCGTGCGAAGCACGGAGCGTGAATCGGGTGCCGAACCAATTCGCACTGGAAGGCGCGCCCTAGTCGGTTGGCGGGGCTTTCGCAAGCCGGTTGGGCGTGGCAGACAGGACGTATGAACCATCGCCTGCTCGCCGCCGTTGCGGCCCTCGCTCTCATCGCTCCCGCTGCTGCTGAGGACGCGCCGCCCGCGCCGCCGTCGCCGGGCGAAATCGTCGCCGCGGCGCCCGCAGCGGACTGGATCGCGATCGCGCCATCGGACCTGCTGGTGATGGAGCTGGCGCCCGATAGCGCGGGCAAGCCGCGCCGCGTCGTCATCCAGCTGATGCCCGCGCCCTTCAGCCAGGGATGGATCGGCAACATCCGCAAGCTCGCCGCCGCGCATTGGTGGGACGGGACGAGCATCAACCGGGTGCAGGACAATTATGTCGTCCAGTGGGGCGATGCGACCGAGAAGAAGCCGCTCCCCGCGGGATTGGCGAAGGTGTCGGAGCGCGAATATGTTACCGCGACAAAAGGCACAGGCGGTAGCGTTCCTTCCGACGGAAAAACGCCACCGATGTTTTGGAGCGGATACTCGCCGGGCTGGGTTTGGGTCGATCATCCGGATGCCTATGCTAAGAAGCATAGTTTTTTTCTCGGGTGGCCTTTTGGCAGCAACGACGGTCGGTCAGGCTGGGCCATTCATTGCTATGGCATGGTCGGCGTCGGCCGCAATCTGTCGCCCGATACCGGCAGCGGCGCCGAACTTTATACTGTCATCGGCCATGCGCCGCGGCATCTTGACCGCAATATCGCGCTCGTCGGCCGCGTCGTCGAGGGGATCGAGCATCTGTCGAGCCTGCCGCGCGGAACAGGCGCGCTCGGCTTTTACGAGGAGGAGGCGGAGCGGGTGCCGATCGCATCGATTCGCCTCGCCACCGATTTGCCGCAGGCCGACCGGCCGCGATTCGAATATCTGTCGACCGAGAGCGAGAGCTTTGCGCGTTATGCCGATGCGCGCGCCAATCGCCGCGATCCCTTTTTCATAAAACCCGCGGGCGGCGCCGACATCTGTAACATTCCGGTGCCGGTTCGGGCGGCAGTGAAATGACGCAGATAATTCGTTTGCATCGAGCGAAGTCGAGATGCCCAGATGGCGGGCACCGACGCTGGGTGTCTCGACGTCGCTCGACACGAGCGGGTTAGCGCGGGTGGAATCCTTCACCGTCACGACGCCGCTGTGGCGCTGGCAATCGGTGACCTCGCCGGGGGCGTGGCATTTCGTGACCATCGCGGGCGAGGCGGCCGACGGCATCCGGCTGGCGGCGATCGGCGGACAATGGCTCGACGGGCGGCGCGGGTTCGGATCGGCCAAGGTGCGCGCGACGATCGGCGACACCAGCTGGACCACTTCGGTCTTTCCGCACAGGGAAAGCGGTGGCTGGCTGCTTCCCGTCAAGGCCGCGGTGCGCAAGGCCGAGGGGCTGGCCGAGGGCGACGATGTGACGGTGACGGTCAGTCTTTAGGCGGCGTTTCGCCCTTCGCCCCGCGCGCCTGCGCCTTGCGCTTGCGCAGGTTCTCGCGCAGCGCCTCCGCCAGACGGCGTTCGCGTTCGAGATCGGCGGGGGAGGGCGTCTTGCTCACGAATGCGGCATGCCCGCGAAATCATCCGATCGTCAAGCCTCGCACCTTGACAGGCGAAGGACGCCCCGCCATAGGCCGCGCCTGCCCCGTGCGCATCGCTTTGCACGGCGGCCCGGTTGCTGCTGTAGCTCAGTGGTAGAGCGCGTCATTGGTAATGACGAGGTCGACAGTTCAATCCTGTCCAGCAGCACCATTTCCCCTGGATTGCGATAGTCGGAGCGTCAGATTCTGGCCGCGAGCAGCCAGTCGTGGAACAGCTTTACCGCCGGCTGGCGCAGCGCGCGCGGGCGGCAGACGAACCAGTAGCTGTAGGGACTGTCGACGTCATAGTCGAACAGGCGGACGAGCCGCGGGTCGTGCGCATCGTCGAAATGATGGCCGTGCATGAAGGCGATGCCGATGCCCTGCGCCGCGGCCTCGAGCATCAGCGGCCCCGAATCGAAATAGTCGATCCCCGCGGGTTCGAGATAGGGCATGCCGATCGCCTTTTTCCACTCGCTGAAGGTTTCGGGCATTTCGCGGTGCAAAAGCACGGTCATCCGCTGCAATTGCTCGGGCACGGTGATCGGCCGGTCGCCGTCGGTCAGCGTCCGCGCGGCGATCGGGAACACCTTGTCCTGATCGAGCCGCGCCGCGTAGAGCGCCGGGTCGATCGACCGCGCGAGCGCAATGGCGGCGTCGATGCCGTCGCCCAGCCGCGCCTCGGCATGCGACATGGTGTCGATGTCGATATGCAGTTCGGGATGCTGGCGCCTCAGCTCGGGCAAACGCGGGAACAGCCGCTGCTGCGCAAAAAGCGGCAGGACGTTGAGGTGCAGGCGCAGCAAGGCATTTGGGCTGCCCGCCTGGGCGATGACCGCGCGCAGCTCGTCGAGAATCGGCGAAAGCTGTCCCTGGAGCGTACGCCCCGTCTCGGTCAGGCTGAGCCCATGATGGTGGCGGTTGAAGAGGGGCCGCCCGACGACATGTTCGAGCGTCTGGATGCGCCGCGACAACGCGGGCATCGACAGGCCGAGCTCGATCGCGGCCGCCTTGACCGTGCCGTGACGGGCAACCTCCAGAAAGGCTTCCATGCTGCTGAGGGGAGGAAGGCGAGGCATAACGACCGCGGTTGATGACATGGGCGCGCGGGACATGCCATAGTTTTGTGCGCTGCGGCATGAATCGCCGGGCGCCGGGGGGTCGCAAATCGGGAACCGGCCTCCTATCTTCGGCATTCTGACCATTTTGCGGGAGACACGCCTTGGCCGATGCAGCGGTAAAAGAAAAACAGGTCAAATTGCAGGTTGCGAACGCCCGCGCCGAGGAAAGCGGCGGCGGAATCGCGCGCATTCCGCGCGCGGCGATGGCCGCGCTGGGCGTCAGCGAAGGCGACATCGTGCAGATCAGCGGCAAGCGCGACACGGCATCGCGCGTCGTCGCCCCCTATCCCGAGGACGAGGGCCTGAACGTCATCCGCCTCGATGGGCTGCAGCGGGCCAACGCCGGAGCGGGCGCGGGCGATGTGGTGGTTCTGAGCCGCGTCGAAACACGCGCGGCAACGCGGGTCGTCTTTGCGCCCGCGCAGGAGAATCTGCGGCTGCAAGGTTCGGCGAACGCGCTGAAGCGCAGTTTTTTCGGTCGTCCGCTCGTCGCGGGCGATACGGTGGCGACCGCGGGGCAGCAACGCGTGTCGGCGGGCGACATGCCGCCACAGCTGCGCCAGATGCTCAATGCGCCGGCCTATGCGCTGGCCGAAGTGCGGCTGCTCGTCGTGTCGGCGAGCCCCAAGGGCGTCGTCACGATCGACGAGAATACCGAGGTCGAACTTCTCCCCGAATATCAGGAGCCGCACGACGCGCGCCGCACCGACGTCACCTATGACGATCTTGGCGGCCTGGGTGAGACGATCGACCAGCTGCGCGAGATGGTCGAGCTGCCGCTGCGCTATCCCGAGCTGTTCCGCCGCCTGGGGGTCGATCCGCCGCGCGGCGTGCTGCTGCACGGCCCGCCGGGAACGGGCAAGACGCGGCTCGCGCGCGCGGTCGCGAACGAGAGCGAGGCGCAATTCTTCCTCATCAACGGGCCGGAGATCATGGGCAGCGCCTATGGCGAGTCCGAAAAGCGGCTGCGCGATATTTTCGAGCAGGCGGCCAAGGCCGCGCCGTCGATCCTGTTCATCGACGAGATCGATTCGATCGCGCCGAAACGCGGACAGGTGCAGGGCGAGGCCGAAAAGCGCCTCGTTGCGCAATTGCTCACGCTGATGGACGGGCTGGAGCCGCGCACCAACCTCGTCGTGATCGCGGCGACCAACCGCCCCGACGCGATCGACGAAGCCCTGCGGCGGCCCGGCCGCTTCGACCGCGAGATCGTGATCGGCGTCCCCGATGAAAAGGGACGGCGCGAGATATTGGGGATTCACACGCGCGGGATGCCGCTGGGCGAGGATGTCGACCTCGACGAGCTGGCGCGCACCACCTTTGGCTTCGTCGGCGCCGACATGGCCGCGCTGACGCGCGAGGCGGCAATCGAGGCCGTGCGGCGAATCATGCCCAGGCTGAACCTCGAGGACGGGACGATCCCGCCCGAGGTGCTCGACGAACTCAGTGTGCTGCGCGCCGATTTCAACAATGCGCTGAAGCGCGTCCAGCCGTCGGCGATGCGCGAGGTGATGGTGCAGGCGCCCAAGACGCGCTGGAGCGACATCGGCGGGCTGGACGCCGCGCGCGACAAGATGATCGAGGGCATCGAATTGCCGCTGAAGCATCCCGAAGCCTTCCGGCGGCTGGGCATTCGCCCGGCCAAGGGTTTCCTGCTCTATGGCCCGCCGGGCACCGGCAAGACCCTGCTCGCCAAGGCGGCGGCACGCGAATCGGACGCCAATTTCATCGCGATCAAATCGTCGGACCTGCTGTCCAAATGGTATGGCGAGAGCGAGCAGCAGATCGCGCGGCTGTTCGCGCGCGCGCGCGCGGTCGCGCCGACGATCATCTTCATCGACGAACTCGACAGCCTGGTTCCGGCGCGCGGCAGCGGGACGTCGGGCGAGCCGCAGGTGACCGAGCGCGTCGTCAACACGATCCTGGCCGAAATGGACGGGATCGAGGAGATGCAATCGGTCGTCGTGATCGGCGCGACCAATCGCCCGAACTTGATCGACCCCGCTTTGCTGCGCCCCGGACGGCTCGACGAGCTGATCTATGTTTCGGTGCCCGATGCGGGCGGTCGCAGACGGATACTGGAAATCCACACGGCGAAGATGCCGCTGGCGGAGGATGTCGATCTGGGTGCGCTGGCGGCACGCGCGGACCGTTTCACCGGCGCGGACCTGGAGGATCTGGTGCGTCGCGCGGGACTGGCCGCGCTCAAGCGGTCGATGACGAGCGAGGTCGTGACGATGGCCGATTTCGAGAGCGCGCTCAAGGATACGCGCGCCTCGGTCACCGAGGCGATGGAGAAGGATTATGAAAAAATCCAGGGCGAGATCAAGCAGAAGGCGATGAGCGTCGACCCCATCGGCTTTTTCGCGCCGGGGATGCTGAAGCCCGTCCGCGACCATAAGCATGAGGAGCCGCGCGATTGAGCGCGCATGTCATCCCGGCCTGCGCCGGGATGACGAATTATATGCTGGCGTCGTTCGCTATGTATCAGGCCGGTCGAGCCGCAGCGCCGACCAGCCCCAGAGCACGAGCCAGCCGCAGAAGCTCGCCATCAGGCCATAGGCCACGATGGGGTGCCAGTTATAGACGAGCACGCCGATCGCGGGGGACACGATATAGGCCGATCCGTTGATCGAGGCGGTCATCCCCGCGATCCCGCCCTGGTCGCGGCGCGGCACGGCGAGCGACGCGCCGGCGGTGAACCCCGGACGGAACAGCCCGAAGCCGAGCGAGGCGAGCGCGAAGCCGATGATGATGCCGTGAAAATCGTAGGAAAAGCCGGTGAGCAGCGTCCCCGCGCCGCCGAGCGCTGCGCCGCCGAGCACCGCGGTGCGCGGCGACATTTTGAGCAGCGGGATCAGCCCCCATTGCGAGAGCAAGGTTGCGAAGGCGCCCGCCATCAGCACGATTCCGGTCATCGCCGCGCCCTCGTCGGGACGCATCCGCAGGTTGAGCCGGTCGAGGATCAGAAAGCCGATCACGCCGAGCACCATCGCCTGCGCCTGCCCGCCGAGGAAGCCCGCGAGCAGCCAGGGCCGGACGCGCCGGTCGGTCCAGCGCAACGGCTCGGACAACGGCGTGCCTCCGTCGGGGGATTGCGCTTCTTCGACCTCCTCCTCGTCCGTGGCGGCTTGCGAGGCGGCGCCAGTGGTCGGATAGGACATGATCGAGCCGCGCGCGGCAAAGCGCGGGACGTCGTTGGGAAGGCGCCAGCGCAGCGCGATGAGCACGGCGAGCCCGATGAGCGCAAAGATGAGCAGCGGCCCCGCGAGACCGACGATAGGAAGGATGAAGAAGGGCGCGACCGCGGGGCCGATCACCGTGCCGAGGCCGAAGGAGGAGGAGACGAGCGAAAGCGCCTGCGTGCGCTGTTCGGGATCGGTGCGCGCGGCGACATAGGCCTGTACCGCCGGCGGCGCGGCGGAGCCCAGCCCGCCGTAGAGACTGCGGAACAGCGCGAAGAGGATGAAGGTCATGCCCGCCGCGAGCCAGCCCTGAAGCCCCGACCACAGGACGAGGCCGCAGAGCGCCATCGACGACAGGAAACCGATCACGCCCAGCGCCATCAGCGCCTTGCGTCCGCGCCTGTCCGACTGGCGCGCCCAGTGCGGCGCGGTGAGCACCCAGAGCAGCGCCGACCAGCTGAACGCCAGGCTGACCCACACGTCGGGGATGTGCAATTTGGCGCCGATCGCGGGCAGGATCGACTGCATCGCGGTGTTGCCCGCCGCCGCCACCAGCATCACCGCAAACAGCACCGCCATACGGTCGGGGGGAATGGAATGCGATGCCGTCGCCATGTCCGCCCCCTGGTTTTCCGGTCGATAGTGCCGCTTCTCCCTACACGCCAAAGCCCCGCTGTCCAGAGTCAAGACAGACTCTTTCCTTGCGCGACGCCCCTGATTTTGCCACGCAATTGACCGACCCAACAACGCGAAAGCCAATATGACCAATCCGCGGGCGCAGGCCCAACAAACCAAGGCCCCGCTGGTCCGCCGACTGCGCGAGGGGATGAAGCGCTTTTTCGGACCGTGGGGCATGTTCGTGCGCGGGTTCATCAAGCATCCGGTGATGGTCGGATCGATCGTGCCGTCGTCGCCGACGCTGATCGGCCACATGCTGAAACCCGTCGACTGGAAGAATACCAGATTGTTCGTCGAATATGGCCCCGGCGTCGGCACCTTCTGCCGCCCGGTGCTCGAGCGGATGGCGGGCGACGCAACCTTGATCGCGATCGACACGAACGAGGATTTCATCGATTATTTGCGGAAGGATATCCGCGACAGCCGCTTTATCGCCGTTCACGGCTCGGCCGCGGACGTCGAGGCAATCGTTCGCGCGCACGGGTTCGATCACGCCGATTATGTGCTGTCGGGCCTGCCCTTTTCGACGCTGCCCGCGGGGGTCGGGCCAGCGATCGCCGCGGCGACGCACCGCATTTTGCGCCCCGGCGGCGCCTTCCTCGTCTATCAGTTCCGCGCCCGCGCGCGTGATTTCCTGGCCGCGCATTTCGCGCGCATCGACGATGCGTTCGAGTGGGTGAATGTCCCGCCCTGTTTCCTCTTCTGGGGCTGGAAAGACTAATCGGTGACCGAAAAGACTAATCGGTGACCGAAGCGTCATAAGCTTGCCGTGTCCCCGCTAAGGCGGGGGCCCATCTCCCGCCGGTTCCAAATGGCGCCAGCCGGAGAGGGGCTCACGCCTTCGCGGCAGCACACAGCCTGTTCAGTCAAGGACGATCTCGTCGCTTAAATCTCACTGAAACAGGGTCTAAACATCCGGGTCGGGATCGCCGAGGCCGAAGTTGAGTTTGCGCGACACGGTGTAATCGGCGACGCCGACGACGAACCAGGCGAGCGTCCAGCGCAGCCGCGTCCACCAGCCTGCGCGCGCCTTGTGCGCCTCGGGCGTGATAAGCTCGCAATCGGGCTGGAGGTCCGCGACGAAGCGCCGCATCTGCGCCGCAAAGCCCGCATCGGCGATCCGCACCATCAGCTCGACATTGACGAACAGGCTGCGCACGTCGAAATTGGCCGAGCCGATATAGACGACATCGTCGACGACGATCAGCTTCATGTGCAGCTTGCACGGCCGATATTCCCACACCTCGGCTCCCTTGCGGAGCAGATAGCCATAGAGCAGGCGCGAGGCGCCGATCGTCGCGCCATTGTCGGACTTGCCCGCCATGACAAGGCGCGCACGGCCCCGCTGCGCGACGCGGCCGAGGCGGCGAAGCAGGCCTTGTCCCGGCGAAAAATAGGCCATCGCCATGTCGAGCTGGCGCGCGCCATCCAGATCGGCACGCACCGCGCGCGCCCATGGGGACAGCCGCTGTGTCGGCCCGCCGACGAGCCAGGAGACCGGACCGCCATCGACCGGCCATTCGCGGATCAGGCGGCGCAGAATCAGGAGCTTGCCATCGTGACGGACCGTATAATCGTGGATTTTGGCGAACCAGTCGGCCGCGCGCGCGACACTTGGTCCCTCAATCACCATGCCGATGTCGAACCAGCAACCGCTGCGCGGCGGGCTCAGATAATCGTCGGCGATGTTGAAGCCGCCGGTGATGGCGATGGCGTCGTCGATCAGGATCAGCTTCTGGTGATTGCGGATGAGATAGGTCGAGCGCCAGCGGCGCGAGAAGAAGGTCGCGCTGCCGCCTGCTTCGCGCAGCGGGCTGAACATGGCGTCGGGGGTGTCGCCCGACCCGAAGCTGTCGATCAGCGCGCGCACGCGCACCCCGCGGCGCGCGGCCGCCGTCAGCGCGCGCAGGATGCTGAGGCCCGCCGCGTCATTCTCGAAGATATACATGATCAGGTCGATGCTGCGTGCGGCGCCGTCGATCAGCGCGATCAGCCGCGCCAGCCGTTCGCCGCCGTCGAAGATCAGTTCGATCCGGTGCTCCGCGACCTCTGCCATCAGCCCTTGCATCGGATCGGCGGTGGGGCAGGGGGCGGCCATGTCCGCTCATAGGCCGGCATCGCCACGTGCCGCAAGGGCGGCGCGTTCGTTGACAGACGAAGCCGGGCCTGCTAGCGCGCAGCGCTTGCCGCCATGCCCCGCACAGGGCTGGCCTCTCCCGTTTAAGGAAATATCATGGCCCGCGTTACCGTCGAGGATTGCGTCGACAAAGTTCCCAACCGTTTCGACCTGGTCCTGCTCTCCGCGCATCGCGCCCGCGAAATCTCGGGCGGCTCGGAGCTGACCGTCGATCGCGACCGCGACAAGAATCCCGTCGTCGCGCTGCGCGAAATCGCCGAGCAGACGATCCGTCCGAAGGATTTGCAGGAAGCGCTCGTCGGGTCGATGCAGAAGGTTGTCGTCGACGACGACGATACGCCCGATGAAATCAGCTCGATCAGCCGCTCGGCCGAGGCGCTGCGCCTGACCGCGGCGGCGCCGCCGCGCAGCCCCGCCGGCGGCGGTGGCGACTTCGAATAGATCGAAGCGAAGGGATCGCCAAGGGGGCCGCAGGAAACTGCGGCCCTTTTGCTATGGCATGGCGGTGAGGTTGGCGATGCGGATCGCCCTTGTGTCCAGCAGCGGATTCAGGATCGTCCGTATGCGGCGGGCGCGCGGCGATTTGACGGCGATGTTGAACAGGCTGTTGGCGATGACGTCGGCGATCTGGACGCCTTCGCTTCGCCGACTGTCGGCGAGCGAGGCGCGGCCCCACTGGCCCAGCCCCGCCTGGATCTCGGCGCGGACACGGCCGAGGATATCGGGATCGTAGCGCCCGTCGTCGATCACGACGTCGGTGCAGACGCCGCCCGTTTCGGGCAGCCAGCGGCCGATCGCGAGGTCGAGCAGCGCGGCATAAAGATCGAGGTCGCTCGGCAGCGTGCCACCGGGGCTCTGCGCAAGCCGGTCGCGTTCGGCCACCGCGACCCATGCGCGGCCGCCCGCGCGGTCGAAGAGTTCGAGCAACCAGGCGCGTTCGACGAGGCTGATGCGGCTGCCCTTGAGCTCGCCGCGCAGCCCGGTGACGCTGCGAAAGCGCGCGTGGATGTCGGCGGCGGCCTCAGCCGTCAGCATCACCGCCGAAAAGGTCATCGCGCCGGCGTTCAGCCCGCCCGATTCGTCGCAATAGATCGTCATGTCATCAAGCTCTGATGAAGCCGGGGCGCAGCGCTGCCGCGGCGCGCTCGCATCGGACCAGTGCCAGGCGGCCGTTCAACGCTTTACCGGATCGCATGATCGCTCCTTCGTCCGTTGCCGCCTCCCTGGCGGATCAGGCGGGGCAGGGATAGCGTTTCTTCATCAGCGCGTCGAATGCGGCGTAGATGCTGACCCGCCCACGCACGCGCGCCGGATAGCTGCGCAGATGCGCCAGCCATTGTTCGGGAGAGAGGCTGCCCGACTCGGGCGGACAGCTGGTCGTCCTCCGGCCGGCGCGGCGCTCGGCGTCGATGCGGGCCTTGTAGCGCCTGCCGGCCGCGATCACCTCATTCTTGAGCTGAAGACCCTGCGGCGTCGCAAGCGCCAGCGGTCCCAGCCGCTCGAGCGATCCTGCACGCGCCAGGAAGGCGGCGACGCTCATGTCGCCCGGCGCCATGGCGCACAGAAGAGGCGCGCAAAGACCGAGGAGCAGGAGTCGCGCATGAAGGGTCATGTGCCGAAACTGGTCCCCGCCAATCGGATCGAACCGGACAGGCCTAAAAGCTATACGCCCTGCGGGTTGGCGTCGCCGAAGGGGCGCGGCTTGCGCTTGATCTGCGGCAGGCCGCCCGCATGGCCCTTGACGGGTGCGCCGCGCTTGTCGGCGTCGTCCTCGCGGCCGATGTCCTCGCCCTTGATCGCGCGCTTCGCTTCCTCGCCCGAGAGCGTTTCATATTCGAGCAGCGCGGCGGCGAGCAGGTGCAGCTCGTCGATATGCTCGGTGAGCACCTTGCGCGCGACGGCTTCGCCCTCTTCGACAAGGCGGCGGACTTCGGCGTCGATCAGCTTGGCGGTCTCTTCCGACATATTCTGCGCGCGCGAGACGCTGTGGCCGAGGAACACCTCGTCCTGATTGTCGCGGTAGCGCAGCCAGCCGAGCTTTTCCGACATGCCATATTCCATGACCATCGCGCGCGCCATGTCGGTCGCCTGCTGAATGTCGTTCGACGCGCCCGTGTTGAGCTCGTCTTCGCCATAGATGAGCTGTTCGGCGATGCGACCGCCAAAGCAGAGCGCGAGACGCGCCTTCATCTGCTTCATATTCTGCGAATAACGGTCGCGTTCGGGCAGGTTCCACGTCACGCCCAGCGCGCGGCCGCGCGGAATGATCGTGACCTTGTGAAGCGGGTCATTGCCCTCGACATGCAGCGAAACCAGCGCGTGGCCGGCCTCGTGATAGGCGGTTGCCTTCTTCTCGTCCTCGGTCATCACCATCGACCGGCGCTCGGCGCCCATCATGACCTTGTCCTTGGCTTCCTCAAACTCGTCCGACGCGATCAGGCGTTTGCCCTTGCGCGCCGCGAGCAGCGCCGCCTCGTTGCAGAGATTGGCAAGATCGGCGCCCGAAAAGCCCGGTGTTCCGCGCGCGATGCGGCGCAGGTCGACGTCAGGCGCCAGCGGCTTCTTGCGCGTGTGAACCTCCAGTATCTTCTGGCGGCCTTCGATGTCGGGACGCGGCACGACGACCTGACGGTCGAAGCGACCGGGGCGCAGCAGCGCGGGATCGAGCACGTCGGGACGGTTGGTCGCCGCGACGATGATGATGCCTTCGTTCGCCTCGAACCCGTCCATTTCGACGAGGAGCTGGTTCAGCGTCTGTTCGCGCTCGTCATTGCCATTGCCAAGGCCCGCGCCGCGATGGCGCCCGACCGCGTCGATTTCGTCGATGAAGACGATGCACGGCGCGTTGCGCTTGGCTTGCTCGAACATGTCGCGGACCCGGCTCGCGCCGACGCCGACGAACATTTCGACGAAGTCCGACCCCGAAATGGTGAAAAAGGGAACGCCCGCCTCGCCCGCGATGGCGCGGGCGAGCAAGGTCTTCCCCGTGCCGGGCGAACCGACGAGCAATGCACCCTTCGGAATCTGGCCGCCGAGCTTGGAAAATTTGCTGGGGTCTTTCAGGAACTCGACGATTTCCTCGAGCTCCTCGCGCGCTTCGTCGATGCCCGCGACATCGTCGAAGGTCACGCGGCCCTGCTTTTCGGTGAGCATCTTGGCGCGCGACTTGCCAAAGCCCATCGCGCCCGAGCCGTTGTTCTTCTGCACCTGGCGAAAGACGAAAAAGGCGATGCCGAGGATCAGCAGGAAAGGCAGCGACTGGACGAGCATATACATCCAGAAGTTGGGGGTTTCAGCCGGCTGTCCGTCATATTTGACGCCGTTGTCGTTGAGCATCTTGAGCAGGTCGGGGTCGCGCACGACATTGGCGGTGAAGCGGTCGCCGTTCGCGAGCGTGCCGGTCACCTTGTCCTCGGACAGGATCACCTCCTTGACGCTGCCTTCCTCGACCTTCTGGCGGAACTCCGAATAGGCGAGCGGGTTGCCGACCGGTTGTGCGGCACCGCCGAACATCGAGGCGACGAGGAGCATGGCGAGCAGGATGCCGCTCCAGATCATCACGCTCTTCATCCAGGGGTTGCCCTGTGGTTCCTTGTCGTCCTGCATTCGGATTCTTTCCTCAACGGCGCAAGCGCTGCGCTCCTATCCGAACAAGATAGGATAATCGGGTTAAATGACAATGAGGCAATCAGGTCTTTTTCGGAGCCATGGCCCCAGTTTTCCGGCGCGGCGCCGCGGAAATGCGCCAGATCGTCCCATCGGGCCCGCGTACGGCATCGATCAGCAGCGCGCCGACCATCGCGCGCCGCCCGGCGCGCATCGCGGCGATCACCCCGTCGAGCGCGGCGCCGCGCAGCGCCAGTTGCGGCGCATTGGCGCGCAGCCGCTGCGCGACGACGCGGCGAAACAGCTCGGGCGGATAGGCTTCGTCGCGGATCACGGCAAGGTCCGAAGCGTCGGGCCAGCCCGCGATCAGTCGCTTAACCGCCCAATCGAGCGCCTCGTCGGCTTCGGCGAGACAGGCCGCCGATTTCGCCGCCGCCACGGGATCCAGCACGGTCTGCGAACGCAGCGCATGGCGCAGCCGTGCGCGATCGAAACGGTCGTCGCTGTTCGAGGGATCGTCGATGAAGGGCAGATCATTGTCGAGCGCGACTTCGACCAGTTCGCCGCGCCGCCAGCCGAGAAGCGGACGCAGAACCGCGCCGTTGGTCGCGCGGATGGCCGCTAGCCCGCCGACTCCGCTCGCGCGGTTGAGCCGCATGACGATCGTTTCCAGCTGGTCGTCGGCGTGATGCGCCGTGGCGATATGGTCGAGCGCATGCACCTCGCGCCATTGTTCGAGCAGGCGATAGCGTTCGGTGCGCGCTGCTGCCTGCAAGGATCCGCGGATCGGGGTGGGCGGTTTCAGCGTCGAATGCGGGATATGTTCGCGCGCGCAGAAGGCGGCGACCATGCGCGCTTCGTCGTCGGACCCCTTGCGCAGGCCGTGATCGACCGTCGCTGCCCAGACCTGGCCGGGCAGCAGCGACACCATCATCCACAGCAGCGCCATGCTGTCGGGTCCGCCCGACACCGCGACGCCATAATGAAGCCGATGCCAGTCGGCGCCGAGCAGGGCGGCGAGGTCGCCGGCAAGGCGCCCCGCGACGTCGCGCTCAGCAGCCTGCTTTTGCTTTTGCGGCGGCAGCATCGGTGCGGACATCCTGCGGCGCCTTGTCGCCATAGACTTCGTCAAGCTCGCGGAACGCCTTGCAGGCGTCGGCCTTGCGGCCGAGCCGGTCGAGTGCCACGCCCATGTACATCAGGCTGTGCGGCGCGCGCGGCCCGCTGGGGCGGTCCTTGTAATTATTGTAGAAGGCGACCGCCGCAAGGCTGGGTTTGCCTTCGTCGAGATAGGCGCGGCCGAGGAGGTTCTGCGCAAAGCTTGCATAACTGCTTTGCGGCCATTTGGTGACGACGCTTTTCAATTGCGCCTGCGCCTCGGGATAGAGTTTGGCGTCCCACAGGCGATAGCCATAGTCATAGGCGTCCTTGGTCTCGTTGCCCGTCGCCGGAACCTCGACCGCCTTGACGAGCGCGAGCCGGGCGGCGTCGGGGCCGGCGGGCCTGGCCGCGGGTTTGCTGACCGGCCTGGTGGCCGGAGTCGCGGCCGCGGTGGCAGCCGCGGGCGCCTTGACCGTGGGTGCAAGGCTGGCGGGGGTTGCCGTGTCTTCGGTCGCCGCCGGGTCGGCAAAACGCTTGTCCATCTCCGCCTTATAGGCGGCGACCTTCTTTTCGAGCTCGCGCAGCTGAAAGGCGTTTTGCTCGGTCTGCCCCGTCAAGGTCTGTAACTGGCTCTCCAGCGCATCGACGCGCGCGGTCAGGTCGATCACGGGGGCATTGGCGCGCGCGCGCTCGCCAGGCGTGTTGTCGGGTGCGATCTCGCCCTCGAAAAAGGTCGGGCTGCCACCGGGGAAGACGGTGCGCTGGACCGCCCGCATTTCCTTTTCGAGCCGCTCGATGCGCTTGCCGAGCGCTGCGTCCTGGGTCGCGGCCGGAACTGGCGCGACCAGCGCGATCGCTGCCGTTCCCAGGATAGAGATGTGACGCATCCTCATCTGCTTTTCGGTCCCCACTCGTTAACCAGTTTTCCCGTCCATAACGCGCGAAGCCGCGCCAGCGCAAACCCATTTCGGTGCGCTGCCGCGGCGACCGGCCCGGCCGACCGGTCGATCAGCCCTGCGGGCGGGTCGGCGCGGCGCTGCCCGGTGCGCCCGTTCCCCCGGCGCGCGCGATCAGGTCGGCGGGTTTCAGCGAGATATTCTTGACCAGCGTGTCGGCGGGGCCGACGGGGCCGACGTCGCGGCCGCCGACGGTGACTTTCAGCGCTTGCGGTATGCTGGTGCGCAACGTGAACTGCTCGATATAGGCGGGTGGGACTTCATAGGTTTCGCCGGGGTCGAGCGTGCGCCAGTTTTCGGTCTTGCCCTCGGCATCATCGAAACCGATCCAGACTTCGGAGAGGCCGGTCAGCACGACGGGGGCATTCGCTGCAACGTCGGCGGACGAGCCGCCGGCCTTGGCCGCGGGCGCCGTGCTCGCCGCGCTTTCGGGAGCTTCGGATGCGTCGGCGTCGCGGTTCTGCGCGGCGATGAGCGCCTCGTCGGGTTCGACCGACAGAAAGCGCCAGACGCCATAGGCCGACGCGAGCAGCAGCGTGACGATCACGAGCGTCCAGGTCAGCCGCGCGGTCGGCAGGCGCGCGGGATCGGTCGGCTCATAGGCCTCGTAAAGCGGCCGCGCGCCATATTCATCCTCTTCGAGTTCCTGGCGGATCGCCGCGCCGATTTCGGCCTCGGGCAGATCGACCGCGCGGGCATAGGCGCGCGCGAAGCCGGTGACATAGGTGCGGCCGGGAAGCTCCGAAAAATCGCTTTTTTCGATTGCCGCCAGATGGCGCTGGGTGATGCGCGTGCGCGTCGCCACGTCGGCCAGCGACAATCCCGCGGCCTCGCGCGCCAGCCGAAGCCGATCGCCAGTGCGCGTGATCGCCAGCTCGCCCTGCTGCGGGGCGACGTCCTCATCCGTCATTGCTGTCTCCGTGCCGGCCGTTTGACCCAGATCGGCCGTGTCATCCGTTCATCGCATTGCGGGCGCGCGAAAGTCAAATGGAGTTCGGTAAATGGACGGGGGAAAAGATGCCGGTTTGGGTTTGTTGATGCGGGGCCCGGGTGGTTGGAGAAGAGGTGTGGGAAAGGCGGAGTCGGGTGGCTTCCCACCATTAGCTTATCCGTCATCCCGGACTTCGCCGGGATGACGATGGAATAAGGATTTGGTTTCGGCCGAAAGCTGCCGTTACCCCTTAAAGCACATATTTGCTGAGGTCGGTGTCGCCCACGACATCGGCGAGCTGCTTGTCGACATAGGCGGCGTCGATGTCGAGCGTCGTGCCGTGCGCATCCTCGGCGGTGAAGCTGATCTCCTCGACCAGCCGTTCCATGATCGTCTGAAGTCGACGCGCGCCGATATTCTCGACCTTTTCATTCACCTCGGCCGCGAGTTTGGCGACGCGCGCGATCGCGTCGTCGGTGAAGTTCAGCGTCACGCCCTCGGTGCCGAGCAGCGCCGCATATTGTTCGGGCAGGCCCGCCTTCGTCTCGCTCAGGATGCGGACGAAATCCGCTTCGGTGAGCGCGCCGAGCTCGACGCGGATCGGCAGGCGGCCCTGGAGTTCGGGGAGCAGGTCGCTGGGCTTGGCGACGTGAAAGGCGCCGCTGGCGATGAAGAGGATATGGTCGGTCTTCATCGGGCCATATTTGGTCGCGACCGTCGTGCCCTCGATCAGCGGCAAGAGGTCGCGCTGCACCCCCTCGCGGCTGACCGAGCCGCCGCGCACGTCGCTGACCGCGATCTTGTCGATTTCGTCGAGAAAGACGATGCCGTTCGCCTCGGCATCGGCGAGCGCGACGCGCGCGACATCGTCCTGGTCGAGCCTTTTGTCCTGCTCTTCCTCGATCAGCCGCGTCGCGGCGTCGATCACCTTCATCTTGCGGCGCTTCCTGGGGAGGCCGCCCATCGCCTTGCCGAGCATGTCGGACAGGTTGATCATGCTCATCTGCCCCGGCTGGCCGGGCAGTTCAAAGTTCAGGCCGGGCGCTTCGGCGACCTCGATTTCGACTTCGCTGTCGTCGAGATGGCCTTCGCGGATGCGCTGGCGAAAGCTCTGGCGCGTCGCCTCGCTTGCGCCCTTGCCGGTGAGCGCGTCGAGCAGCCGTTCCATCGCGGCCTCTTCGGCGGCGGCGCGCACGGCATCGCGGCGGCGGTCCTTTTCCAGCCGCACGGCCTCCTCGACAAGATCGCGCGCAATCTGTTCGACGTCGCGGCCGACATAGCCGACCTCGGTGAACTTGGTCGCCTCGACCTTGATGAAGGGCGCGTCGGCAAGCCTGGCGAGGCGGCGCGAAATCTCGGTCTTGCCGCAGCCGGTGGGGCCAATCATCAGGATATTCTTGGGCGTCACCTCGTCGCGCAGCTCGGCGGGCAGCTGCTGGCGGCGCCAGCGATTGCGCAGCGCCACCGCGACCGCGCGCTTCGCCGCATCCTGGCCGATGATATGCGTGTCCAGTGCGGCGACGATCGCCTTCGGGGTCAAATCCTTGTTCATATGTCGGAGGGTTCCAGCAAAGAGAAATCGATGAGGCCGCTAGATGGGATCGGCTTGGCCGAGATCAAGCCGGGCAATGGAAACCGCCGAACAGCGCGCGATGCGACGCGAGGATGCGTGCGATGTCGGCCTCCACGGGCGCCGTCGACCATTGGTCGAGCTCGAATGTGCCGCCAAGAATGATGCCGTCGGGGCGCGGGAACATATAGCCCGCATTGCCCGTGAAGGCGTAGCGGACATCGGGCTGCGGCGCGAGCACCGCGAGCTGGCCGCGCGCGGGGCGGAGATCCATGTCGCCCAGCATGGCGCGCGACCCGAGCCCGGTGCAATTGAAGATCAGCGTTTCGGGGAGCGTCGCCAGCTCGGCGCGGTCCGCGAGCTTGCGGATGCGGACCGCGCCGCCCGCCATCTGCACGTCACGGATGAGCTGGCGCAGATAGCGACCCGTTTCGATGAACATCGTCTCGAAGCGGTTGACCCGTTCGACCGGGAAGGGATGGTCGCCCGGCGCGAGCGCCTGTTCGCCGGGGCGATAGGGGCTGGCGGCGCGCGGTGCGCCCTCGGCATAGACGGGCAGCCAGCGGACGCCATAATCCTCGCCCACCATGATCTGAAAGCGCCGCCAGCTGTAATCGCGCGCCGCCCGATATTGCGCGCGCCATTCGGGCGTCACTGCGTCGCGCTCGAAATGGCCATAGGGCGACCATTCGCCCCCGGCGATGTTCGATGTCGTATCGGGCGGCAGCGCGGCGGTGTAGATGGTGACGGGAAAGCCCGCCTCCTGCACCAGCCGCGCGGTCGACAGGCCCATCACCCCGGATCCGATCACCGCGACCGCGCCGCTGTGCCCCGGCAGGCCCAGATCGGCCGCGAGCCGCGCGGTGCCCCAGCTCAGCGTGATGCCCGCGCCGCCATGGCCGTAATTATGGACCAGCCTTTTGTCGCCGAGCGCTTCGGCGCGAACGACGAATCCCTGCGCGCGATAGGGGCGCAGGCCCGCGACCGTGCGGATGACGCGGTCGGCCGACACGTTGACGCGCGGCAGGCAGGCGAGCGCGACCGGGGCAATGCGCGGTGTCGTCGCGGCGCAGCCGGGGAGGGCGAGCGCCGCCGAAGCGGCGACAAAATGGCGGCGGGGAAGGGTATCGATCACCCCGCCGACCATAAAGCGTCAACCCGTTGTGTCGATGGTTTCGAGCGTGAACTGGTCGTTGGTATAGACGCAGATCTCGGCGGCGACGGCCATCGCCTTTTTCGCCAGCACTTCGGGGTCTTTTTCATAATCGGCGAGCGCGCGCGCCGCCGACAGCGCGAAATTGCCGCCCGAACCGATCGCGGCGATGCCGCCCGTGGGTTCGAGCACGTCGCCGTTGCCGGTGATGACCAGCGTGACTTCCTTGTCGGCGACGATCATCATCGCTTCCAGGTTGCGCAGATATTTGTCGGTGCGCCAGTCCTTCGCCAGCTCGACCGCGGCGCGGAGCAACTGGCCATTGTGGCGTTCGAGCTTGGCCTCGAGCCGCTCGAACAGGGTGAAGGCGTCGGCGGTCGCGCCTGCGAAGCCGCCGATCACGCTGCCATCGTGCAGGCGGCGGACCTTGCGGGCATTGGGCTTCATCACCGTCTGGCCCATCGAGACCTGTCCGTCGCCGATAACGACGACCTTGGCTTCGTTGCGGGCCGAAAGGATGGTGGTTCCGTGCCAGGGCGCGGCACTTTGCGCGTGGGGATGGGTCATGCCGCGCGATATGGGCGATGGCTGCGGGGGGTGCAAGGGGAGGGGGCGTGCGCTCAGCGCGGCGGATGCTTCGCGAGCGCCTCGACGATCGCCTTGACCTCCTGCGCGCGTTCGCGCGGAATGACGAGGACGTCATCGCCGTGCGCGACGACCACCAGGTCCGAAACGCCGACGACGGCGATCCGCTTGCCATCCCCCGCGCGCAGATAATTATCGTTCGCGTCCAGCGCGATAACGTCGCCAACGCGGACATTGCCCGCCGCATCCTTGTCGCCAAGCGCGTGGAGCGCGGCCCAGCCGCCGACGTCGGACCAGCCGGGATCGACGGGGACGACGACGACATCGCTGGCGCCCTCCATCACCGCATAGTCGATCGAGTCCGACGGGCTGGCGAGGAAGGCCTCGGCACGCGGATGGAGCTTTGCGCCGTCCGCCCGCGCACCGTCCATCGCCGCGGTACAGGCGGACGCCATCGCGGGCTGCTGCCGCGCCAGTTCGGCCATAAAGCGGTCGGCGCGCATCAGGAAGATGCCGGCGTTCCAATAGTGGCCGCCTTCGGACAGCATCGCTTCGGCTTTTTCGCGCGGCGGTTTTTCGACGAAGCGCCGCACCGCGCGGACGCCGGGAACGTCCGCCAAAGGGTCGCCCGCGGCGATGTAGCCATAGCCGGTTTCGGGATGCGACGGCGCGATGCCGAAGGTCGCTAGCGCACCGACCTCGACCGCCGGACGCGCGGCTTCGATCGCCGCGAGGAAGGCCGGCACCTCGGTCATCACATGATCGGCGGGCATGGCGAGGATCGTCGCGGCGGGATCATCGGCCAGCGCGGCCAGTGCGGCGAGGGCAATCGCCGGAGCGGTGTTGCGCGCGGCGGGCTCGACGATGATCCGCGCGTCGTCGATGCGCGCCGTCGCCAGATCGGCCTCGACATGCGCGACATGCGCCGGGCCGCACACGACCAGTGGCGCGGCGAAGCGGGTGCGGTCGCTCGCACGCGCCAGCGTTTGCAGGAACATGCTGCCGCCGCCTGTTAGCGGCTGGAACTGTTTGGGGGTTTCGGCGGTCGATACGGGCCAGAGGCGCGTGCCGGAGCCGCCGGACAGGATGACGGGGGCGATGATGTTCATAAAAGACCCTTGGAAGACGAAATCAGGCGGGCCAGCTCAGCAACGCGCGAGCGCCGGGCGCCAGCACGATGTCGTTGGCGCTTTCGGTTGCCACACATTCGCCAAGCTTTACCACCTCGCCGCCAATGGTGCAGCCTTGTGACAGCGGCGTGAAGATATAGTCGCCGCTACCCTTGGGCAGATATGCGGTAGCATCGATCCCTGCGAGGTGAAGCAGGCGGAAATGCGGACCATCGACGAGCAGATGATTGTCGGTCGCTGCGACCTTGCGGTCGCGCGGGTCGGGGCACGGAGCGGTCATCGAGACCGCCAGGCCAGCGTCGAGATGCAACTCGCGCGGCCGGCCATAGTCATAAAGACGATAGGTGCAGTCGACATTCTGCTGCACCTCTACGACGGTCAGCCCGGCGCCAATGGCATGAATTGTGCCCGCCCGATTGTAGACGAAATCGCCGACATGTGCGGCGCGCCAGTCGACCATGTCGACGATGGAGCCGTCAAGGGCCGCGGCGTGCAGCGCCCTGCATGTCGTCGCGCCGGTGAGGCCCACGCCCAGCTCGGCATCCGGTTCGGCATCGAGAACAAGCCAGCACTCTTCCTTGCCGCGGGGGTAGCCTGCGGCAGCCGCAGCCTCATCACCGGGATGGACCTGAATCGACAGTCGCTCGGAAGTAAACAGAAATTTGACCATGATCGGCGCATCATCGCCGTCGGGGTGCAGAAACCATATCTCGCCGACGCGGCGACCGCCGAAATCGCCGAAGGCGCGCGGAATGTCGGTGCGTCCCCACGGCTTGTCGACGACGATCGTTTCGAGGCGAGTCCACATCGCTCCACCTTGTTGGGCCGCTCGCCGGGCGTCAAGGGCGATCGGTCAGGCGGCGCGGTTGAAACGGTTGCCGTTTTCGACACTTGGCTGATCGGGCCACAGCCCGCGCGTGTCGTAAACGATCTTGTCGCCGCGCTCCTCGATCGGGATCGACTTGAACAACTCGTGATCGACAAGGACGATGAGCAGGTCGCAGCTTGCGAGCGCGTTGTCGAGGTCGATCAGCTCGGCGCCCGTGCCCGCGAAGTCCATGGGCAGTCCGCGCGCATAAGGCTCGACGATGCGGATCTGCTGGCCGAAACGCCGGGCGAGCGCGGCGGCGACCTCGACCGCGGGGCTTTCGCGGAAATCGTCGATATTGGGCTTGAAGGCGAGGCCGAGGCAGGCGACGCGCGCTTCGGGATGCTGCGACACGAGCATTTCGGCGGCGCCGATGACATGCGCGGTCTTCGCGAGATTGACCTCGCGCGCGGTGCGGATCAGGCGGCTGTGATCGGGCGCGCCATGGACGAGGAACCAGGGATCGACGGCGATGCAATGGCCGCCGACGCCGGGGCCGGGCTGGAGGATGTTGACGCGCGGGTGGCGATTGGCGAGGCGGATCACCTCCCACACATCGACGCCCAGATGCTCCGCCATCATCGACAGCTCGTTGGCAAAGGCGATGTTGACGTCGCGGTAGCTGTTCTCGACCAGTTTCACCATTTCGGCGGCGCGCGCCGAGGTTGTGACGCAGGCACCGCGGACGAACTGGCGGTAAAAGGTCATCGCGCGGCGCGCGCAGCGCGGGGTGATGCCGCCGATGCAGCGGTCGTTGTCGACCAGCTCGACAAGGATGCGCCCCGGCAGCACGCGCTCGGGACAATAGGCGACAAAGATGTCGGCGGCGCCGGTGCAGGCGCCGGGAACTTTCAGGTCGGGACGCAGCTCGGCGAGCAGCGCCGCGACCGTTTCGGTCGTGCCGACGGGCGAGGTGGATTCGAGGATGACAAGGTTGCCCTCTTCCAGTTTCGGCGCGATGGCGCGCGCCGCCGACAGGACATGGCCGATGTCGGGGCGATGCTCGTCATCATGCGGGGTCGGCACCGCAATCACGAACACGTCGGCGGGGGCCACTTCGGTCGATGCAACAAGCGCGCCACGCGCAACGACGCCCTGGACCAGACCGTCGAGATCGACCTCCTCGATATGCACCTTGCCGCCGTTGACCGTCTCGACGACATGCTCGCTGACGTCGACGCCGGTGACCTTGCTCCCCGAACGCGCGATCAGCGCGGCGGTGGGCAGGCCGATATAGCCCAGGCCGAGGACGGTAACATTCTGGTCGCTGTCAATGGGCACGCGCTACAATCTCCGCAATTCGCTGCGCGGCGCGGCCGTCTCCGAAGGGATTATGCGCGCGCGCCATGGCGTTATAGGCGCCTTCATCGTCCAAAAGGCTGAAAATTTCCGAAACGATGCGATTTTTGTCGGTGCCGACGAGGCGCGCGGTCCCTGCTTCGATCCCTTCCGGCCGCTCGGTCGTCTCGCGCATCACGAGCACCGGCTTGCCGAGCGAAGGCGCCTCCTCCTGCACGCCGCCGCTGTCGGTGAGCACCAGCGTGCTGAGCGCGAGCAGCCGCACAAAATGCGGATAGTCGAGCGGGTCGATCAGCGCGACATTGGGGAGCGCGCCGAGGATCGGCTCCATCGCGCTGCGAACATGCGGATTGGGATGAACGGGAAAGATCACCGCCACGTCGGGGCGCGCGGCGATCCCGGCGATGGCTTCGGCAATGGCGTTCATGCCGTCGCCGAAGTTTTCGCGCCGGTGCGATGTGACGGCGATGATGCGCTTGCCCGCAAAACGATCGGCGAGCGGGTCGAGCCCCCCCGCCAGCGACGGCTCATCCTCGATCCGCGCCCGCGTCGCGAGCAGCGCGTCGATCACGGTGTTGCCCGTAACATGAATCTGATTCGCCGGCACATTTTCGGCGCGCAGTGCCGCGGCGGCGGTTTCGGTTGGCGCGAAATGCAGGTCGGCGACCGCGCCCGTGACCTTGCGGTTCACCTCTTCGGGCCAGGGATGATAGATATTGCCGCTGCGCAGCCCCGCCTCGACATGCCCCACCGGGATCTTGCGGAAATAGGCGGCAAGCGTCGCGGCCATCGTCGTCAGCGTGTCGCCGTGCACCAGGATGCGGTCGGGCTTTTCGGCGTCGAAAGTTTCGCCAAGGCCAGTGACGAGCCGGGCAAGCAGCGCGTCGAGCGACTGGTTTGGCGTCATGACGTCCAGGTCGATATCGGGCACGATTCGCGCGATTTCAAGCACCTGGTCGAGCATCTCGCGATGCTGGGCGGTCACGCAGACGCTGACCCGGACGTCGTCGCGAGCCGCGAGCGCGTGAACGACCGGAAACATTTTTATCGCTTCCGGGCGGGTGCCGAAGGTGGTGATGATATGGTCGGCCACGTCGGTACGATCCTGAAAGCCGGTCGAAAAGGCAAGTGTCGGGCCTCTACACGCAAAGGGTTGTCGTTGTCTTAACCTTTGATCGGGGCGTGAACATCGTGCTCCACAGGCCAACAGCCGTCGGCGAACGGCCCGGCTCCTTTGGCTGGCCAACCATCGGCGACTTCGCTAAGGGCGGCGTTTCCCGATACTCGCGTTCGTTCATGGCAAGGTTTTTTGCGGGCCGATGACTTTTCTTTCCAGGTTCAGGCGGGGTGGGCGCGCATCCGTTTCAGACCAGCGCTCGATGGCCGATGGTATATTGCTCTATGCGATCGGCGATATTCATGGTCGCGACGATCTGTTTGCCGATCTGCTGGACCGGATCGCAGCCGACCGTCGAAGCCGGCCGCATGAGCTTTGTGTGCTGGTACTGCTAGGCGATCTTGTGGATCGCGGTCCCGATTCCGATCGGGTCATCGAACGAGCGCTTTCGCTTCCTGCCCAATTCGATCGCGTCCATCATCTGATCGGTAACCACGAGGAATCCATGCTCGCAGCGCTTGCGAACGATGTTCGCGCGCTTCGTTTTTTTGTGCGTATCGGCGGTGATGCGACGGTCAGGAGCTATTTGCGCGACGACGGACTCTATGATCGACTGACGTTCGAGGAACTTGCGGGCGTTTTCGCCGATGCCGTTCCCCGGTCGCATGTTGATTTCCTTGCCCGGGGGGAGGACATGGTCCGTTACGGCGACTATGTCTTCGTGCATGCGGGGGTAAGGGATTCGGTGCCGCTTGAACGTCAGAAGCTGACCGATCTCAGATGGATTCGGGAGGAGTTTCTTTCCAGCCGCCTGGACCATGGTGCGATGATCGTGCACGGACACACGATCACCGCGGACATAGAAGAGCGCCCAAACCGCATCGGTATCGATACGGGTGCCTATCGCAGCGGCCGCCTGACTGCCATTGGCCTGTTGGGCACCGATCGCTGGTATCTGCAGACCATTTAGGCAGCGCGTCCGAGGCAGGACCGTCACTCGCCGCAAGGCAACGTTTCGGCGCATTCATCGGGAAGCAACTTGTGCTTGAATCCGAATGTGACTAATCACCCGGCCGAACGCGTCCGGGACACGAATCCGCAAGCCAGTTCGTGCCGGATGGATTTGTTTGGAATATGTAATCTGAAGGAAAATATATGCCGGATCACGCATCTCCGCGACGTTCCGTGCGAGTTCGGAGCCTGCGTCCGGCGACCTGGGCGGCCCTGCTGGCCGCGCTGCCGCTGGTGGCGATCACGTCCGGATGTGCCGCACCGCAATTGGGCGGTTCGCCGCATGTCCGCGTCATTCCGGCAGACAGCCTGCCCGAACCCGGCGGTGGTGACACGCTGTCCGACGAGCGACCTTATCTGATCGGGCCTTTCGACCGGCTTACGATCGATGTGTTCGGCATTCTTGAACTCAGCAAGCGCGAAGTGCAGACGGACGCGAGCGGGCGTTTCTCCTTCCCGTTGGCCGGGGTGATCCAGGCTGCAGGAAAAACTCCGGCCGAAGTGGAGCAGGATCTTCGGTCCAAGCTGATGCTGGCTCATATTCGCGATCCGCAGGTCACCGTGAATCTCAAAGAAACAGGCAGCCAGTTTGTGACCGTCGAAGGGCAGGTCCGCAAGCCCGGACTCTATCCGGTGGTGGGTCGGATGACCTTGCTGCGGGCGATCGCCACGGCCGAGGGAACGGCGGAGTTTGCGCGTCTGGACGAGGTTGTCGTGTTCAGGACGGTTGAAGGCCAGAAATATGCTGCACTGTTCAATCTGAAGGCCATTCGTCGCGGCGCCTACGCCGACCCCGACATTCATGCCAACGACGTTGTGGTTGTTGGTGATTCCGCATCGCGCCGTCTTTTCCGTGATGTCTTGCAGGTCGTGCCCCTGTTGACGACGCCGATCGTCGTTGCGCTGCAGAACAACTGATCCGGTGCTGTTTCGGCGTTGATCGCTGGCAAGGTGGGCCGGAGCACTCAGCCATGATGACGGTTGCCGTCACCGGCGCAGCAGGCTTTCTGGGGCGGCATGTCGTCGGAAGGCTTGCCGCGTCGGGATATCGGGTTCGCGCGCTGACCCGATCGGGAACAAAGCTTGCTTCGGCCACCGAGTCGCTTGCGACAGGCGATATTATCGGGGCGGATCTCATGCGTCTCGTCGATGGCTGCGACGTCGTGGTGAACTGTATGGCGCGTGTCCATATTCTGCGGCGCGAGGATCCGGTGCTCGCCGAGCGGCGATATCGGCTGGTCAATGGTGAGTTTCCCCTTCGCCTTGCAGACGTCGCGCGGCGCGCAGGAGCGACGCGTTTTGTTCAGCTGAGTTCCGTTGCAGCTGTCAGATCACTGACCCCGGCCGGCAGCGTTGTCGACGATGACTGGTCGCCCGAGCCGACGACCCCTTATGGAATAAGCAAGCTGTTGGCCGACATCGGGCTCGCCGAACGCGACCGCGAGGGGTTTCGGACCATATCGCTTCGGCCGCCGGCGCTGATCGGGCCGGGTGTGACGGCCTGGTTCGCCGCTCTTGCAAAGGCAGCTCGCTTCGCCGTGCCGCTCCCGGTCGGACGGATAGACAATCGCCGCAGTTTTGCTTTCGTGGGTAATGTGGCGGATGCCGTTGCGATCGCCGTTGGACAGGATCGGTCGGGATGCTTCATCGTCACTGACAGCGAGCCGCTGTCAACGGCCGCGCTTTACCGCAAATTGCTGAACCGCTTCGGGCACCCGGATCTTGTGTGGAACTGGTCGCCGGAACTGGTGAGCGGATGCGCGCATATTGTTCTGGGCGAGCGTGCACAAAGCCTGCTTGGCAACGCGGCGTACGATGGCAAGCGGTTCGCGCGTCTTTTCGCGTGGGAACCTGATGTTACGCTTGACGGGGCGATTGGCATGATAGCGGGAACGAACAAATGATAAAGCGAATGTTCGACCTGATCTTCGCTTCGCTTGCCGTTCTTCTTCTGGCTCCGTTGATGCTTTGCGTGGCGCTCGCGATCCGTCTGGACTCGCCGGGGCCTGCGGTGTTCTGGTCGCAGCGCTTTGGCCGTGACAGCCGACTGTTCCTGATGCCCAAGTTTCGCACGATGCGCGTCGACACGCCGCTGCTGCCGACGCATTTGCTGCAGGACGGGCAAAGCCGGGTGACGCGGATCGGACGTTTCCTGCGGCGAACGAGCCTCGATGAACTGCCGCAGTTCTTCAGTGTGATCGTTGGCGACATGAGCCTGGTCGGACCGCGACCGGCGCTGTTCAATCAGGACGATTTGATGCGTTTGAGGACGGAATCCGGGGTTGCCGCGCTTAGGCCGGGTATAACCGGATGGGCTCAGATTAACGGTCGCGATGAACTGACGATCGACGAGAAAGTGGTGTTGGAGCGCGAATATCTGAACCGGATGAACTTCGTCTTCGACCTCAACATCCTGATCCTGACTGTGCTGCGGGTTCTGGATCGCCGCAGCATTTCGCATTAATGGCCGCATCTAGAGGTCTGGATTTCCGATATTCTCACCCCCGTTTGAGGCCCAGCCGTGTTTGAGCGTTTCTTCACCGATATTTCGACCTATCTGATCACCTCTGCTGCGCGCATGCTTTTCTGGCCGCGGTGGGCGAAACTCCTGCTTGTTCTCATTTGCGACGCGCTCTTGGGATTGGTTGCGTCCGCGATGGCTTTTTCCATTCGGATGGGCGAATGGAGCTCCGATGACTGGCCGGTGCTGCGCTTTGGCCTCTCCATGTTGCTGCTATGGTTCCCGATCGCTTATTGGCGCGGCGTTTATTCGGCCATATTTCGCTACGCAGGTCGCGGCGTATTGATTTCGCTGGCGGTGGCTGTCGCGATGATGGCGGTGCCGCTGGTCGTCGTCTATATGTATGTCGGCTATCCTGGCGTGCCGCGGACGATCGCCATTCTCGGCCCGATCCTGTTTCTCATGCTGATCGGTGTCGCGCGTATCGTCGGTCGATATGTGCTCGTCGATCTTTTCCATTCGCGCGACTTTGTAGGGCGGGAACGAAACGTCCTGATCTACGGAGCCGGCACGACCGGTCAGCGACTGGCAGCGTCATTGAGTTCTGAAGGCGGCCTGCGGCTTGTCGGCTTTCTCGACGATGACCGGACCAAGCGGGGCAAGCGGATCGACGGCGTCCGCATCTTTCACACCGACGATATCGCCAACGTGCTGAACCAGTTCGACATCACCGACATCATTTTGGCGATGACGCAGGTCGGCGACGCCCGACGCAAGGAGATCATCCGAAATCTCGCGCAGTTCAGCATCAATGTCCAGACGCTCCCGCCGGTTCGGGATATTCTGGAAGGCAAGATTTCGGCGAGCTCGATCCGGCCGATAGAGGTGGAGGATCTGCTCGGTCGTCCACCGGTGACGGCCGATCGCGAACTGCTGTCGCGATCGGTGAAGGGCAAGCGGGTGATGGTGACAGGCGCCGGCGGTTCGATCGGCAGCGAATTGTGTCGACAGATTCTGCGGCTGGCTCCGCATTCGCTCACCCTCGTCGAATCCAGCGAATTTTCGCTCTTCCGGCTTCAGAATGAACTTGAAGCGATCCTCGTCCGTTTGCCCGATGGCGCCCGGCCCGCTCTTAGGGCCAGATTGTCGAACGTGGCCGATGCTGGGGCGGTCGAGCGCCTGTTCGCCGATGAGGCGCCTGACACCATCTATCACGCAGCGGCGTATAAGCATGTTCCGCTTCTGGAGGAAAATCCGCTTGATGGCGTCGCCAACAATATCCGGGGAACGCGTAACGTCGCCGAGATGGCGGTGGTCAAGGGGGTCGAGCGATTCATCCTCGTCAGCACCGACAAGGCGGTGCGCCCCCCCAACGTCATGGGGGCCAGCAAACGCGTTTGCGAAATGCTGCTTCAGGACATGAGCCGGTCGCAAAAGGCTGACGGCACGATTTTCTCGATGGTTCGCTTCGGCAACGTGCTCGGATCGAGCGGATCGGTCGTTCCGACCTTTCGGCAGCAGATTGAGCGCGGCGGTCCGGTGACGGTGACCCACCGCGATGTGACACGCTATTTCATGACGATCCCAGAGGCGGCCGAACTGGTGATCCAGGCAGGCAGCATGGCTGTCGGCGGCGAGGTCTTTCTGCTCGACATGGGCGAACCGGTGCGCATCTGGGATCTTGCCGAAACCATGGTGCGATTGTCCGGCCTCACGATCCGCACGCCCGCTAATCCCGACGGAAGCATCGAGATCGTCGAACGCGGACTGCGCAAGGGTGAGAAGCTCTACGAGGAACTTCTTGTCGGCGAGGAATCGCAGCAGACCGCGCATCCACGGATCATGCAGGCGCGCGAGGAATGCGTCAGCCATGAATGCCTCCATGCGAACATCGCCGCGATCGAGGCGGCGATTTCGGCCGCCGATACGGGCGGTTGCCGAGCCGCATTGAAACGGCTAGTGCCCACCCTGCACGAGCAGCCCCCCGTAACCGCCCCTGCGCCGGAACTTTAACCAGATGAAAAAGAATATCTTTCGTTCGAGTTCGGCCTCCGAATTGGTGCTTGCCGCCATCCTGCTCATGGCGCTGCTACTCGGCGGCAGCGGGCGCGACGACGTCACCTCGCTGGTCGTTCTGCGTCCGATTGCGATTCTGGCGCTCGCAGTCGCCCTTTGCCTATTGCCCAGCGACGTGTGGCAACGGAACAAGGCGTTGCTTGCCTGTGCTTTCGCGTCGGTGTTGCTCGTCGCCCTTCAGCTGGTGCCGCTTCCTCCGGCAATCTGGCAAGCGCTGCCCGGGCGCGACCTTGTGGTCGAGATCGACCGGGCGGCGGGGATGGCCGACGTCTGGCGACCGATCAGTCTGGTTCCTTATCGCACCGTCAACGCGCTGATGGCGATGGCGCTGCCGCTCGCCGTTCTTTTGCTCGCGCTGACAATCGAGCGCGAACGTCAGTTCCGTATTGCACTGCTGCTTCTAGCGGGCCTGTTCGCGTCCACCTTGTTCGGTCTCCTTCAGATCATCGGCGGCGAAGGCAATGCCTTCTATCTGTATCGGATTACCAATGACGGGTCGGCGGTTGGCCTGTTCGCCAACCGCAATCACCACGCGGTCGCGCTCGCGATGGCTTTTCCTTTGACGGCCGCGCTCGTCGCGCTGGCGTCGCGGATGGCCGAGGAGCGATCGGGCGCGTTGCAATGGGGCGGGCTTTCCTTTGCCGCGCTGCTTCTGCCGTCCCTGCTGGTCGCCCAGTCGCGAGCGGGGATTCTGGTCGGTCTGGTCGGGCTGGCGTCCGTGCTGTTCGTTCTGAAAATCTCGCCGTTCCGGATTGCGGGAAGCGGCGGCCGGACCGCGACGTGGAAAACCGCGCTCGCTCTCGTTATGCTTGTCGCCGTCGCTATCCTCACCGTCCAGATGACCGCGTCCAATTCATTCGATCGGCTGTTTGCGTCCGGTGTCGGCACGGAAACGTCGCTCCGCTTCAACACCTGGCCCGTGGCGGTCAGGCTTGCCTTTGAAAATCTGCCGTTCGGAACGGGCATGGGAACGTTCGTTGAGGCTTATCGCGTCGTCGAACCCGATTTCATGTTACGGCCGCAATATATGAACCATGCCCACAATGACTTCGTCGAACTTTTTCTGACCGGCGGTTTGCCTTTTGTGCTGCTTCTGGCCGCTAGCTTGGCCGTCGTTGTGCGCAACTATTTTCGTGGGTCGGCCGAGGATCGCTCGGAGGTCTCGCTGATGTTCCGGCGGCTCGGCGCCGTCATCCTGCTGCTTCTGTTTCTGGCGAGCAGCTACGATTATCCGCTGCGGACGCCGCTTATGGCAGCGATTTTCGCGCTTTCTCTGGTGTGGACCGCGGGCCGCGCCGGCGCCGATCGATCCCTGAATGAAGGGACTTGATGCAATGGCAAATCCGTCCGGCGACGCCCCCGCGGCACAGTCTTTTCGTTGGCAATCAAAAGAACGACTGTTAAACGCGATCCGGCTCCCGCGACGAGCGGGTCCGCATACAGGGTGCCGAACGACCGCCCGATGGCGCGATGCGGGGCGCGTTTCATTTCTTTCGTTTCATGCAGATCAGGTATTATGAACCATATCGAAACTTCGCGTCCCTCGCCGCGACCGCTGACAACCCTTGCCGGAGAGGAGCCGGTCGCCGGTCAGCCGCAAGGCTCCCTCAAGCCGATCGTCATCGAATATCTGCATATTTTCAAGCGGCGGAAATGGTGGATCGCGTCGACGATTTGCAGTGCGCTGATTCTCGCGCTCGTCGTGACGCTGCTGATGCGCCCCGTCTATACGGCGACGACAGAGATCGAAATCAGCCGCGAGCAGAAGAATATCACGAATGTTGCCGGCGTCGATTCTGAAGCGACGGGCCGCAATCTTGAGTTTTATCAGACGCAATATTCGCTGATGGAAGCGCGTTCGCTGGCGGAGCGTGTTGCCAAGCGTCTGCGCCTTGAGACGAACGAGAATTTCTGGGCTGCGCATGGCATTGACATGTCCGATTTTCCGGGCGCCGAGGCCGGGGCGGCTCGGCCGTCGCGCGGATCGAGCGAGCGATTGCGCATTACCGTCGATACGCTCCTTGAGAATGTTGTGATCAGCCCGACCAGGGGGTCGGCGCTCGTCGACGTCAGCTATTCGTCCTATGATCCGGAAATCTCCGCGCAGATCGCCAACGCCTGGGCCAATGAGTTCATCGCGCAAAGTATCGCCCGAAAGTTCGATTCGACGGCCGAGGCGCGCAGTTTCCTTGAGCGCCGCCTTGCCGAACTGCGGCAGCGCGTCGAAGATTCGGAACGTGCGCTGGTCGATTTTGCGTCGAGCCGCAACATCGTCACGATCGGGAGCAACGAAAATGGCGGCGGAAGCGGAACGGCGCAGATTCGCGAACGGACGCTCGCGGCCGACAGCCTGAGTTCGCTGAACAGCGAATTGGTGAAGGCGACGGCCGATCGTGTCCTTATGGAATCGCGAACCCGGGCAGTCGGCGCGGTGCGGACCAACGACACGCTTTCGCGACTGCGCGAACAGCGTGCGAAGGATGCCGCCGAATATGCGCAACTGATGCAACAGTTCGATCCAGGCTATCCCGTAGCCTTGGCGCTGCAGCGACGCATCGATGAGTTGGACCAGTCGATCGCGCGCGAGGAACAGCGCATCGCGCGTGAGGCCCGCGAGGATTATCGCGCAGCGGTGGAACGCGAGGACAATCTGAAAGCGCGCGTGGCCACACTGTCGAGCCAGGTGCTCGATCAGCGCCGCGACGCCATCCAATACAACATCTATCAGCGCGAGGCCGACACCAACCGGCAGCTTTATGACGCATTGCTGCAACGCTATAAGGAAATCGGGGTGGCGGGCGTGTCGGCGAACAATATCGCCGTCATCGACCGCGCCGAACCGCCGCGTCTGCCGTCGTCGCCAAAATTGCTCGTCAACCTGTTCATCGCGCTTGTGCTGGGATCGATTGCGGCGCTTGTGCTGGTTTTCATCCTGGAACAGTCGCAGGAAGGCGTCAGCGACCCGTCGCGTATCCCCGACCAGTTGGGACTGCCGTTGCTGGGCAGCGTGCCCAAGATCGAAGAGGATGTGGTGATCACCGAAGCGATCCGCGATCCGAAATCGAACGTGTTGGAAGCCTATTTTGCGATCAAGTCGAGCCTCGCCTTCTCGACCTCGCACGGTATCCCGCGGTCGCTGATGGTCGTCAGTTCGCAGCCGGCGGAGGGCAAGAGCATATCGTCGTTGTCGCTCGCCACCGTGCTCGCGCGGATCGGCAAGAAGGTAATCCTGATCGACGTGGACATGCGCAAACCATCGCTGCACAAGCATATCGGGGTGAAGCGCGATCGGGGTGTCAGCAACTATCTTGCGGGCGAGGATGATTATCGTCCGCTCATCAGGGAAGTGATGCCGAATTTCGACTTCATTCCCGCAGGGCCATCGGTGCCGAGTGCGGCGGAGTTGCTGAGCGGCGATCGGATGGCTGACTTCGTGCGCACCCTCGAGAAACATTATGATCATGTGATCGTCGATTCGGCGCCGATCATCGGACTGGCCGATGCGCCGCTGCTCAGCCGGACGGTGGAAGCGGTGGTGGTGGTGATCGAAGCCGGCCGCGTTCCGCTCCGCGGCATCAATTCGGCGCTATCGCGACTGCGCTCGGCGGGCGCACCGCTGATCGGTGTCATCTTGACCAAGCTCGACAAGCGCGATTCGGAATATGGCTATGGTTATGCCTATTCCTATGAGTATGCGAGCCGGGGCGTCGACGCCGAACCGGCCAGGGGCTGACCCGATGGCCGGACTGCGCGCTGTTTCATGGAGATCGCTTGGCGTGGGTCGACTGGTCGTGCTGGCGGCGGGGGGGCTGCTCGCCCTTTATGCAGCGGCTTTCTCGTTCGCGCTCATTTTTTCGGGCCAGCGGCCTTTCGTCACAATGGCCATCGTGCCCTGGCACAGTACGGCTCCAACCGATGTCGCCGACAAGCTGATAGCGGCGGTGGCCCAGGAAAAGTTTCGCGAGGCCGGAGGGCGCGATGCCGAACTGGCTACGCGGATGACCGCTCTGCTGAGTCGCGTCGGGCCATCCCTGCCTGCGGAAAAAGCGGCGCCGATACGAAAACTTGCGCTCGACGGGCTGTCGCAATCGGCACTCAACAGCGCGGCGCTCCGCCAACTGGCTTTTCTTGAAAAGGACCGGATGAAGCGGAGACGCCTGCTCGACCTTGCCTTGCAGGTGTCGCGCCGCGACGTGCTCGCCGGCGTGCAGTCGGCCGAGATGAAGTTTCTCGACAATAGACCCGACGCCGGACTTGCCGATCTTGATCGTGCGCTCACCGTTTCCGTGAAGGCCGACGATCTTGTCCTGCCGATCATTCTGCAAGCGTCGAGCGATCCCGATGCACGTGCGCAGATCAAGCGTCGTGTGGCGAGGAATCCGCTGTGGATCGAGCGTCTGGTTCGCTACGGTATCGACAATCCAGCCTTTGCACCGCGTGTTGCCGACATCGTTTCGGCGATCCCGGCGCGTTCGACGGCGCGCGCGCCAGGCTATGGGCAGCAGTTGATCGACATTCTCGTAGGCGCGCGCGAATATCCCGCCGCGTTCGAGGTCTATGACGTCTATTCTCCCGCCCGTCAGACCGTTGCGCACATCGGCCGGGGTACCTTCAGGCCGATTGATTGGCAGTTGACCGAAAATTATGACGCCGGTGGCCGTGAACTCGCCGAACGCGAAGTGGATATTTTTGCGAGCCCGGGGCGCCAGGGAGAGGTCGCGCGGATTCTGATGCGGTCGCCTCCCGGCAGCTACCGCTTTGCCCTGCGTGTCCGTGAAGTCGAATCGACCGAAGGGCGATTGACGTTCAATATGCTGTGTCTCCAGGGCAATCAGGAAAGCCAGGGCGCGTCGCTCAGCCTGCCATTGCGGCAGGGCAGGATGCGTTTCGATTACCGCGTGCCGACGACGGGGTGCAGTTACCAGTGGCTCATTCTTGGTGTCGGGGCCGAGCTTGACTCGGCCACGGCGTTGCTCGACTCCTTCTCATTGTCGCGCGAACCGGCGTCGGCCGCCGCTCCCGGAAACTGATGTCGGTCCTGGCGATCATTCCGGCCCGCGGCGGTTCAAAGGGCGTCCCGGGAAAGAATCTGCGGTTGCTGGCCGGAAAGCCGCTGATTGCCTGGAGCATCGAGCAGGCGCTGGCGGCGAAGGGTGTGTCCGACGTCCTTGTGTCGACCGACGCCGAGGACATAGCCGATGTTGCGCGGTCCTTTGGCGCCGACGTGCCATTTCTGCGTCCGGCCGAACTGGCGACCGACACGGCCCCGACCGAACCCGTCATGCTGCATGCGGTTGAGCGGATGGAGGCGATCAGGAGGAGGCGGTACGAAACGATCCTGTTGCTGCAGCCGACGTCGCCACTTCGTTTGCCGGGAACGATCGACGGGGCGCTCCGTGCCTTCGCGGCGGATAATGCCGACAGTCTGCTTGGCGTCGTCGAAAGCCACGCCTTTTTTTGGCAGGCAGATCCGGTCCGTGCATCCTATGACTACACAAATCGCCCACGACGTCAGGATATTGTCGAATCAGATCGTCATTATCGCGAAACTGGCTCCTTATATTTGACAAAAAGGGACATTCTCCTGGAAAAACGCAACCGCTTGGCGGGGCGTATCGCCCTCTACCGCATGCGTGAATGCGAAGGCTGGGAAATCGACTCCGAAATCGACTTCGAGATCGTCGAAGCGCTGATGAAACAGGAACTCTCCAAGTGATTATCGAACGGAATATTGCGCCGCTGATCATCTTTGCCGAAGAAGATATTGTATCGGCTCTTCGCAAGATCAGCGTCAACCAGCGCGGATTCGTCCTGTGCGTTTCGGCGTCGGGAAAGCTCGAAGCGGTGTTGACGGACGGCGACGTGCGCCGCTGGCTCGTCGATGGCGGCCGGTTCGATTTCAGCGTCAGCGCGGCGATGGTGGCGAACAAACAGTTTGTCGCGGCGCGCGACGGAGCCAGCGATGATGAGGTGAACGACCTATTTTCCGAAAGGGTGACCTTCGTTCCCATCGTCGATGGACAGCACCATCTGCGCGCCGTCGCGTTCAAGGGGCGGCCTGTTGTCCGGATCGGCGACCGGTCAATCGGCCCGGACAGTCCGTCCTATATCATCGCCGAAATCGGCAATAATCACAACGGCAGCATCGAACTGGCGAAGCGTCTGGTCGAGCTTGCGGTCGAGGCGGGGGCCGACTGCGCAAAGTTTCAGATGCGTGACATGTCGAGCCTTTACCGCAACGAGGGCGATTCCGATGACGCAAGCGCGGACCTGGGCGCCCAATATACGCTGGACCTGCTGTCGCGCTTTCAACTGCCTGTCGATGAATTGTTGCAAGTGTTCGACTATTGCCGGGAACTGGGCATCCAGCCGCTCTGCACCCCCTGGGACGAAGCGAGCCTGGCCCGGCTGGAGGCTTATGGCATGCCGGCCTATAAACTGGCGTCGGCTGATTTGACCAACCACCCATTGTTGAGCGCCATGGCCCGGACCGGGAAGACGCTGATCTGTTCGACCGGCATGTCGACGCAGGGCGAGATCGAAAGTGCGATTGCCGTGTTGAAGCGTCACACCGCACCCTATGTGCTGCTGCACTGCAACTCGACCTATCCGGCGCCGTTCAAGGATATCAACCTGGCCTATATTCAACGACTGCAGAAACTTTCGGGCGGGGTTGTCGGCTATTCGGGGCACGAGCGCGGCTATTCCGTTCCCGTCGCAGCCGTGGCGATGGGGGCAAAGGTCATCGAGAAGCATTTCACCGTCGATCGGGGAATGGAAGGGAATGATCATCGGGTCAGCCTGCTGCCCGACGAATTCGCGGCGATGGTGCGCGCCATCCGGGAGGTCGAGGAAGCCATGGGCTATGGCGGCGCGCGCGGAATCACGCAGGGCGAGATGATGAACCGCGAAGTTCTGGCCAAAAGCCTGGTTGCCTCGCGGCCGATCAGGGCCGGTCAGCTCATTGCCGACGAGGATGTCCAGATCCGTAGTCCTGGGCAGGGGTTGCAACCATATTTCCGCAGCGAACTGGTCGGGCGAACGGCGAAGCGCGACATGATCGAGGGCGATTTTTTCTTTCAGAGCGACCTGGTGGATGCGGTGGCCAAGGCGCGCGAATATCGGTTCGATCGTCCTTTCGGTGTTCCCGTGCGATACCACGACCTGCGCAAGCTGGTTGACGCCACCAATCTCGACCTTGTCGAGTTTCATCTGAGCTACAAGGATATGGAGCTTGACCCCGGCAAGATTCTAGATGGCCAGCAATTCGCTGTCGCGCTCGTCGTGCATAGCCCCGAACTGTTTGCCGGCGACCATATCATGGATCTCTGCTCGGAGGATCAAGTCTATCGCCAGCGTTCGATGGATGAGTTGCAGCGCGTGATCGACATCACGCGGGCGCTGAAATCTCATTTCACAAAATCCGGCCGTCCGCCGATCATTATCAACGCAGGCGGCTTCTCCGCAGACGGTCCGATCGCCGCGGAGAAGCGACCGGCGATGTATGACCGTATCGCCGATGCGCTGTCGCGGCTGGACAGCAACGGGGTGGAGATCATACCCCAGACGATGCCGCCCTATCCCTGGCATTTTGGCGGGCAACGGTATCACAACCTGTTCCTGTCGGCCGAGGACATTGTCGGCTTCTGCTCGAAACATGGGTATCGGGTCTGCCTTGACGTATCGCACTCGGCTCTGGCGGCAACCCATCTCAAGACCAGTTTTCAGGAACTGCTGCGGCAAGTCGGACCGTACACGCGCCACATTCATATCGTCGACGCTGCGGGTATCGACGGCGAAGGCCTTCAGATCGGCGACGGCACCGTCGATTTCGCCATGGTCGCCGACGTCCTGCGCGAAACGGCGCCCGATGCCGGCTTTATTCCAGAGATTTGGCAAGGGCACAAGGATGACGGCGCGGGGTTCTGGCAGGCGCTGGACCGCCTCGAACAATGGTTTTGAAGGACGCCGATTCCCCGCGATTTCTTGTCATCGGGACAGGATCGATCGGTCGGCGGCATGTCGCAAACCTGAAAGGCCTGGTCCCGGGTGGGAGGCTGGCGTTTCTTCGTCACGAGGCCAGGGTCGACGATTTCTCGTCGATGATGCACGCTCATGTGTTCGGGGCGCTGGACCGGGCAATCGAATGGCGCCCTACCATGGCGATCGTCGCGTCGCCGTCGGACCGCCATTTCGATACGCTGCCGGGACTCCTTGCCGCGGGGATTCCGACGTTCGTCGAAAAGCCGGTCGTGATCCGCGCGGAGGATTGCGCCTATCTGGAAGGATTGCGACGCGTTGATCTGCCTCCAACGCAGGTGGGCTGTGTTCTGCGGTTCACCGACCTGGTGGCCCGCCTCAAAAGCTGGCTCGATGAAGGTCAGCTCGGAAGGCTGATCCGTGCCCGCTTCGAATGCGGCCAATATCTACCCGACTGGCGCCCCGGCAGCGATTATCGCACATCCTATTCGGCCTCGCGGAAGCGTGGGGGCGGTGTGATTTTTGATCTTGTCCACGAAATCGACCTGGCGGTGATGTTCTTCGGAGATTGCACGTTGTTGCACGCCGTGCGGGACCAGCGAAGCTCGCTTCACATCACAAGCGAGGACGTCGCGCTGCTCCATCTGCGCGCGGCCGACGGATTGCCGATCGAGGTCGCGCTTGACTATGTGTCGCGCACGCCGCGGCGCGAGATCCGCGTCATTGGCGAGGAAGCGACGGCGATTCTCGATTTCCGTACTGCCACGCTCGCCTTGCACGGTCCCAGCGGCGAAGAGCAGAGGGTTGTCGGCACCGTGTCGGCTGATGCGGCCTATCGGCTTGAGCTTGCGGAACTGCTCGATGCGGCGCATGGGCGGGGCATGACGCGGTTGCCGCTGCACGAGGGTTTGAAGGCCACCCGGCTCGCTATCGCAGCGCACGCATTTGTCGATCAGGGCGGGGACGGGAATTGAGCACCATCTGTACGATTTGTGCGCGCGGAGGGTCGCGCGGCGTGCCGGGAAAGAATATCCGCCCGCTGCTAGGCAAGCCGTTGATTGTCCATACGATCGAAATGGCGTTGGCGCATTCGCGCATCGATCATGTTTTTGTGTCGACCGACAGCGAAGCGATTGCCGATATTGCTCGGGCGGCGGGGGCCACCGTTCCTTATCTGCGTCCGGCTGAGTTGGCGACCGATACGGCCGGAAAGATTCCGGTCATCCGGCATCTTGTCGAACATGTCGAGGCGGGTGGGTATGGCGTGAACCAGATTGTCGATCTGGACCCGACGTCGCCCCTGCGGCTGTCCTGCGATATTGACGCTTGTCTCGATCTCGTCGATGCGGGCGCCGAAGCGGTGATTACGGCTTTCGAGGCTGAAAAAAACCCTTATTTCAATATGGTTGAGGTTGACGAAGCCGGGATTGCCCGGCTTTCGAAGCGGTCGGAATCGGGCCATGTGGTCGCACGTCAGGCGGCGCCGCCGGTTTATGCGATGAATGCGTCGATCTATGTGTGGAAACGTCATGCGCTCGGCACCGTCCTTTGGGACAGCGAGCCAAGGCTTCATGTCATGCCGCGCGAAAGGTCTATCGACATCGATTCCGAGCTGGACTTCAAACTCGTCGAACTTTTGATGCGGGAAAGGGCGGGCCAGTGATGAAGGATCGTCCGTTGTCGGGAAAACTCGTCGTGCTGACTGGCGCGGGCGGCATCATCGGGCGTGTCGCGGCGGAACGGTTCGTCCGCGGTGGCGCGCGCCTGGTGATGGTCGACCGCTGCGAGCGGGCCTTGGGGGCCGCGCGAGACGCGCTGCAGGAGGACAAGGCCGCCGCATTCGCCATGCCCTGCGATTTGACCGACCCCATCCAGGTGGCCGAGCTGGCTGCGAGTGTCGAGGCTAGACATGGCCCGGTCGACGCGTTGTTCAACAATGTCGCCGGCAAATCGAAGAACATCTTTGCGCCCTTCGAGCATTTCCCGCTGGACGAGTGGAATGAAGTGATGGCGACAAACCTGACGACGGCAATGCTATGCTGTCAGCATTTCGGCTCGCTCATGGCGGCGCGAGGCCGGGGAACAATCGTCAATACGCTTTCGATTTACGGCATCGTTGCGCCCGACCAGCGCATTTACGAAGGCGCGGAGTATGAGGGGCGTGCGATCAATTCACCTGCGGTCTATAGCGCGGCGAAGGCGGGTCTTTGGGGCCTCACCAAATATCTCGCCACTTATTGGGGTTCAAAGGGCGTGCGGGTGAATGCCGTGACACCCGGTGGCGTGTTCAGCGGTCAGAATGAGACGTTCGTGGGTCGCTATTCGGCGCGTGTGCCGATGGGGCGCATGGCGAAAGCCGAAGAGATCGCGGACGCCATGCTGTTTCTCGCCAGCGACGGTGCCTCTTATATCAATGGCCAGAATATCGTGGTTGATGGAGGATTGACGGCATGGTGAGCGGCGAAGGTTCCGGCGGGCGGACATTCGTTATCGGGGAGGCTGGCGTAAACCACGACGGATCGCTCGACAAGGCGTTGCGCCTGGTCGACATCGCCGCCGACGCAGGAGCCGATGCGGTCAAGTTCCAGACATTTCGAACCGATGAAGTCGTCACCCCCGATGCGCAGAAGGCGGCGTATCAACAGCGTCAAACCGGTGCGGGCACGCAATATGAGATGATCCGGGCACTCGAACTGGACGATGCCGCGCATGAACGGATCGCGCGTCATTGCGCCGAGCGGGGGATCGAGTTCATGTCGACGCCCTTCGCGCCTTGGGCGGTCGACATGCTGCTCGGCCTAGGGATGCAGAGGATCAAGATCGCCTCCGGCGAGATTGTGAACAAGCCGCTGATCGACAAGGTCGCAAGCGTCGGCTGTCCGATCATCCTGTCGACGGGCATGGCCGAGCTCGCCGAGGTCGTCCGGGCCGTGGACTGGATTCGCGCGGCGCAAGGCGCGGCGGGTGTGTCAGCTTCGCCGGGAGACCTGGTTGTTCTGCACTGCACATCCGAATATCCGGCTCCGGCGGCGAGTGTGAACCTGCGCGCAATGGACACACTGGCCGCGGAACTCGACCTGCCGGTCGGCTATTCGGATCATAGCCTGGGAACAGAGATTGCGGTTGCAGCGGTCGCGCGCGGCGCAACGGTGATTGAAAAGCATTTTACGGAAAACAGCCGAGATCACGGCCCCGATCATGCGGCGTCGCTGGAACCCCCGCAGTTGCGCGCGATGATCGACGCCATTCGTAATGTCGAACTTGCGCTCGGCGACGGCGTTAAGCGCCCCGTGCCGATCGAGATTCCGACGCGCACCCTGGTTCGCCGCAGTGCTTTCGCACTGATCGATATCAAAAAGGGGGACAGGCTGACCGCTGCGACCATCGCCTTCCTGCGTCCCGGTGACGGTATCGGCCCTGAACGAGCGGACTGGCTTTTCGAGCGCACGGCGACGCGCGACATCCCGCGGGGCAGCAAGCTGTGTCAGGACGACGTCGGGTGACCGGATCGAAACGCATCGTCTATCTGACCGGGACGCGGGCCGATTTTGGCCTGATGCTGCCCACACTCCGGGCGATCGACCAATCGCCGCGCCTGGAGCTGCGACTGATCGTCACGGGAATGCATCTGTCGGACCGGTTCGGTCGCACCGAGCGGGAGGTCAGAGCTTCCGGTCTCGCAGTCGAACGGACGATTCCGGTCCCGATCGACGATGACAGCGGTCACGGCATGGGCCTGTCGACCGGCCTCATCACCTGCGGCGTTGCCGATTATCTGGCGGAAAATTGTTGCGAAGCGCTTTTGTTGCTGGGCGACCGTGGCGAGATGCTCGGCGCGGCGACGGCTGCGCTCTTTGCAGATGTGCCGATCGTTCATGTTGCGGGGGGTGACAGATCGGGCTCGGTCGACGAATCCATCCGTCACTCCATTTCCAAACTGGCGCATATCCATTGTGTGTCGAACGACGATTCGCGCCAGCGTCTGATTCGCATGGGCGAGGATCCCGACCGGATATTCGATGTCGGCGCCCCAGGGCTTGTCGGTCTGGTGGCGCCGGATCGTGCGACTGCCGTGACGGTTCGGAATCGTTATGGCGTCAAGGACGACGAGCCGTTTGTTCTGCTCCTTTTTCACCCTGTCGTTCAGCAAGCCGCCGAAGCGGGAGTGCAATGGCGAGCCATTTTTGACGCGCTGGCGGAACATCCGTTCAGATGCGTGGCGCTGATGCCGAACGCCGATCATGGCACTACGGCAATTCGCAACGAGATTGAGTCGATGCAGGATGCGGGGCGGCTCACGATGATCGATCATGTGCCGAGGGCGGATTATCTGGCACTGCTTGCCGAATGCCGCTTCCTGATCGGCAATTCGTCCAGCGGTATCGTTGAGGCAGCGACATTCGGAACGCCCGTCGTCAACGTTGGCGAAAGGCAGGCTGGCAGGTTACGCAGCGCGAATGTCTTCGACGCCCCACCCGAAAGCGATGCGATCGGTCGAGCGATAAGGAAGGCGATCACTTTTGATCCGCAAGGGTTGCGCAATGTTTATGGCGAACCGCATGCCGACGTCAGGATTTGCGAAATACTGGAAAAGACCGACTTTTCCGATCCCGCTCTGCGGATGAAGATCAATTCATATTAGGGGGCCATCAATGGCTGAATCGAAAATCATCATAGTCGCAACAGGAGGCCTTGGGCGCGAGGCGCTCTGGGCCGCGCGCGAATCGCGCGAGGGATGGGATGTGACGGGTTTTCTGGACGATGATGATGCCTTGCAGGGGCGGTCGGTCTGCGACGTTCCGGTGCTTGGCCGAGTCGATGACTGGCACCGCTTCGCCGATCATCATTTCCTTGTGGCCATCGGCGCTCCGCGTTCAAGACAGGCCGTCGTGCGCCGCATGATGGAGACCGGAAATCCCCGGTTCGGTACCGTGGTGCACCGCAGTGCAGCATTGTCCGACTATGTGTCGATCGGCGACGGCAGTCTCATCTGCGCGAATGTGTCGATCACGACGCAGATACGCATCGGGCGGCATGTGATCGTCAACCTGAACACCACTGTCGGGCACGATACAGACCTGGGCGATTTCAGTACCCTCGCGCCGCTCGTTGCCTGCTCGGGCGGCGTCACGGCAGGTGCCGGGGTCGAGATCGGAACGGGGACCAGCATAAGGCAGGGGTTGACGCTGGGGCAGGGGTGCATGATCGGGATGGGGAGCACGCTGACCAAGGATGTCCCTGCTAACAGTCTGTGGCTCGGCAACCCCGCGACCGAACGCCGACGGCTTGACGAGTTCCTGTTGTGAGTGTTCCTCGCCGAGAAGTCGCCAATCTGCTTCTGCAAAGCGGCATGACCCTGCGCGACGCGCTGGGTCGTCTGAATGAAACGGGTTTTGGCGTTCTGTTTCATGTCGATGCGTCCGGACGGTTCCTCCAGACCGTGACCGACGGCGACGTCCGGCGACTGCTGATTGCTGGCCGGACGCTCGATTCACCGATTGACGATGTGCGCGACTCTCCATCAATCACCGCCCCCGACGGCCTCGGCGGCGAAGCCGCGCTTGCGCTGATGGACCGGCATTCAATCGACCAACTTCCGCTGCTGGACGAGGCCGGACAGGTTGCCGGACTGTATCTGCGCCGTGACCTCGCCGCGCGGATTTTTCTGTCTGCCCCGCATATGAGCGGCGATGAAATGGACTTTGTTCGTGAAGCCTTTGAATCCAACTGGATTGCGCCGTTGGGACCCAATGTCGATGCGTTCGAGCGCGAGGTTGCAGCTGTCACTGGCGTTGCGAGCGCGGCGGCTTTGTCGTCGGGAACCGCGGCGATCCATTTGGCGCTCATTCTGCTCGGAGTTGGGCCCGGAGACCGGGTAATTTGCTCGTCGCTGACCTTTGCAGCAAGCGCCAACCCTATCCTCTATCAAGCAGCCGAACCCATTTTTGTCGACGCCGAAGATGGCAGCTGGAACATGTGTCCGGTTGCGCTGGAGAAAGCGCTCGATCAATGTCGGCGCGAAGGCCATATGCCCAAGGCCGTCATCATCGTCGACCTGTATGGTCAGCCGGCTGATTATGACCGCCTCCTGCCAATTTGCGATCGATACGCTGTGCCGGTGATCGAGGATGCCGCTGAGTCACTCGGATCGAGCCTTCGGGGACGGTCGTGCGGCAGCTTCGGCCGTATCGGCATTTTCAGTTTCAACGGCAACAAGATCATCACGACATCGGGCGGCGGAATGTTGGTCGCCGATGATCCGGCGATCACGGAGCACGCGCGCAAGCTGGCGACGCAGGCACGCGAGAATGTTCCCTGGTACGAGCATGTCGAACTGGGCTTCAATTACCGGATGAGCAATGTCCTGGCAGGAATCGGCCGGGGTCAGATTGTGCGACTGGAAGAACGTGTTGCCGCGCGCCGCGCCGTTTTCGATCGCTACCGCGAGGCCTTGGCGGATGTTGAGAGTCTTGTCTGGATGCCCGAGTTTGAAGGAAGTCGATCCAATCGATGGTTGACCACGGCAACGCTGGCTGACGGATTGAATCCAGGCGACCTGATCGCAGAGCTTGCTAGGCTCGACATCGAGGCGCGACATGTTTGGAAGCCCATGCACATGCAACCGATCTTCGCTGGTTGTCGTTATGTGACAGCCGGGGGCAATCGCGATGTTGCAGCCGATATTTTTGCGCGTGGTTTGTGCCTGCCCTCCGGCTCCAATATGACGGCGACACAGGTCGACAGGGTCGCCGAGGCGCTTCGTGCGGCGGTCGCGCGGGCAAGTCTGGCCCCTCGGGTCGCTTGACGCTCATCGGACAATGTTTGCTGCTCTGGCCCGTAACGTTGCCCTGACTGGCATCGCCTACTTCATCGTGAGCCTGGTCGGGCTACTGCTCGCGCCAGTCCTGATCGCCGCCTATGGTGTAGCGGGCTATGGGCAGATTATTCTGGCGCGGATATTTCTTCCAAGCGCGGCCTTCGGATTCCTCGATCTTGGCGTTGGCGAGAATGCCACCCGCCTGGTTGCAACCGCCCGCGCAAAGGGGAGTTGGCCGACGGCGGGTCAGGGCATCGCCGTGCTCTGCATCATTTCGCTCGCGACTTCCATTGTGGCTGCCTGCGCGATCGCCCTGGCCGCCGGACATATTTCGGGCTGGCTGTCGATCCCCTCCGCTCAGCAGAACGGTTTTGCGAGTGTATTGAGGATTACCGCCGCACTGCTTCCCTTTCTGTTCCTTTCGCTCATCGCAGAAGGCATCATCAAGGGTTTTGAAAATTTTGGACAGTTGCGCAGTTGCGAAGTTGCGTCCGCACTGACGTTTGGGGGTGCGACGCTGATGCTTGTGGATGGCGGTTATGGTGCGAACGCCATTTGCCTGGCCTTCTTGTCGAGTGTCACGTTACGCGCCGCGATGGCGACCTTTTTTGCCTTTGGCCTCTGCCGCGCAAACAGCCTTCGGCTTGCACAATATGACCGATCGGTGCGTCAGGACATCTTCGCCTGGTCCAGGACGATGCTCTCGAACAAGATTCTCGGAGTCGTGCAGACGCAAATGGCCTCGCCTCTGCTCGGTCTGCTTGTCGGACCGGCGGCAGTCGGCCTTTTCGATGCAATCGTCCGGATTCCGCGGTTCGCCAAGTCGATCTTCGCCCTTACCAGCAGCACGGTCGTGCCGCTTGCGGCGCGCCTACAGGCCGGTGACGAGGCTGGAGCCGTATCAAAACTCGGACTCGTGGGGACGTTGACCGCATTTGTGCTGTTTGCGCCGGTGACGATCATGGCCATGGCTTTTGCCGAGCCGATCATCCACCATTGGCTTGGACGCGCGATCGAGCCCTACTGGTACTGGCTGAGCCTGATGCTGTTCGTGCCCCTGCTGAGTGTTTCGACAAGCTTTGGCGGTTCGATGCTGCTTGCGAACCATGCTGCGGTTAAACGACTGAATCGTTTGGCAACGATACAAATCATTCTGCAAATAGGTGTGTCGCTGGCGCTGCTGCCGTTCGTTTCGCCATGGAGCTTCGTGATCGGACAGGTGGCCAGCATGTTCGTCATTTATCCTTTCCAGATCAATCTGATCCGCCGCGAGCTGGCGATTGGTTCCGGCCTGTTCAGATGGCTATCGATCATCTTTGTCAGCTCGCTTGGCGTGGCTCTTCTATGTCGTGCATCTGTTCCCGAGCCTGGCTTGATCGATCTGGTCCTGATCCTGGGCGGCGCCAGCACGGTGTGGACGGCGGCGCTGATTGCCCTGATGATCAAGCCCGACCAGCGTGTCCGGGTTTTTAAGCGCCTTTGGTCACTGCTGCGGGTCAGGACTGCGTGAATACATAAGGTGGATGTGCAATTTATTGCGAAGGAAGGAGCGGACTATGGCGTCACTGTCGAAAAGATTGCTCTGGCATGTCAATAGGTCGCCGCTCAAGCACGGCGTCAAAGCGGTCATGCAACTGGCCGGACAAGGCGATCTTCCCCGTCGGATGCGCCTCGCCCGACAATTACCTGTCGACGAGCGTACCGAACGGATAGCGATTGATTTTGAGCGTGACGGCTTTGTGATGTTGGGTGACTATATTCCCGAGGTGCAGAGGTCCCGTTTGCGGGATGTCACCGATGACCTCATTGCTGCGGAAAAGGCGTCAGAGAGGATTTTTGCTGACACCAAGAGCGGCTTGTGGTCGCATCTTGTCGAGCGTGCGATGGAAAATGGTCAGTTGCCGTCCGGCCATTTCTACGCGCAGTTTGCGTTGCAGGACGAAATAATACGTCTTGTGACACGATTGTTCGGCGTGGTTCCCCGTCTTGATTATGTCACCGTCACCCATTCGGCGCCGATGGTGGGGGAGCCGACCTATTCACAGCTCTGGCACCGAGACCATGACGACGTGAAGGTGATAAAATTGTTCGTTTATCTGACCGACGTGAACACTGTCGAAGATGGGCCCTTCTCATTCCTTCCTGGTCCCTGTTCAGACAGGATCGGCTTTTCATTCAAGAGTCACCGCCGCGACGACCAAATGCCGAGGGCGGTCAACATCATCGACGCGAGGCGGGAGATTCTCGGCCCGCGTCTCACGTGCTTCATGGTCGAAACGTCGCGCTGCCTACACATGGGTAGCCGAGTCGCTGCGGGGCATGAGCGGCTGATGTATACCGCAACATATTTCGCTCCGCCTCGCGTCTTTCCGGAGCCAACCCGCACCTTCTTCAGGGTTGATAATGCGGCGGACGAGATCGAACGGGCATTCCTTACTCCATGACGCCGATCGTCCGATCAGAACGTCCGATACTTGAGAAAGGCGCGCGCCGAATATTGCGCAAAATACCATGCTGCGGCGAACAGTGACAGCTTCTCGATGTTCCGATAGGCGAGCCAAACCTGCTTGGCGCTATTGCCCTTGTTCCGGCTTACGGACTGCGCCATGACACGATAGCGCATCAGATCCTGGTCGAGCCCGATCGCAAACTTCCCCTCACGCAGCAATGCCAGCCAGCACGCGAAATCGTCATAATAGGTCTTCTTCATCGTGAACTCGCCCGATTGGCGACGGTCCACGATCACCGTCGAGGTGGCGATCGCCGTGTTTCCCAGCAACGCTTTATAACCCATGACGGGCGGTACGCCGATGTAGCGACCCGTCTCGGAGCCGTCCGCGCTGATGCGACGGAAACCAGTAAAGCTGATAACGGCATCTTCACGGCCGCGATGAAAGGCCAGTTGTCGCTCCAGTTTTTCGGGGAGCCAGAGGTCGTCGCTGTCGAGAAAGGCAAGCCATCGGCCCTTGGCGGCCGAAAGGGCTAGATTGCGGGCGGCGGCGGGCCCTCCGTTTGCAGGCATTTCGAGCAGTTTGACCCGGGAGTCCGCGCGAGCAAACTCGCGCACGACTTCGCGCGTTTCATCGGGGCCGCAATCCTCGGCGATCAGCATTTCCCACTCGCTATGGGTCTGCGACTGAACCGAGCGAATCGTCTCCGGAATAATCTGTGCGGCCCTGTAAGCCGGTGTGATGATCGAAACGAGATTATCGGACATTGATGCCTTGCTTCACCCAGAAATAGTCTTTGCAATCGCGCCTGTTCAGCAACGAAGATATGACGCCAGCGTGTCGGTAAATGTGCGCACCTCATCTGCGCCGGTGACATAGAGTTCGCCAGGCTTGCTGAGTTCCCAGGCGCCTGCGAACCAGTCGAGGCGGGCGGCATCGCTGGAACGGCGATCCTCGCCATTGACCAGTTTCTGCAGCGCGCCGGGCAGTTCGACGAGGTTGTCCAGCGCATGTGCGAAGGGCGCTTCGCGGTAAAATGCGTCGCCGAGCACGATAACGGGCAAACCGATCAAGCCGGCTTCCGCACCCGTCTTGCTGTTGATCGTCACAATCCCTCTGGCGCGCCTCATAACCGCATAATTATTGGTTCCGGGATCAATCAGTGCCAGGCGCGGGTAGCGCCGAAGCATGGCCTTGAGCCGGTCCGGCTGCATCATGCCGACCATTGCAGGGTGTTCCTTGATGGCCAGACGCATCCCGTCGGGAAGGTTGCGGCAAATATAGTCCACCAGCGCCAGTTGATCGAGATATTCGGGCGACCGAAGTGTCAGTGCGATGTCACCGGGCACGTGCAAGGGGAAATAGAGAAAATCGCCCATAACGTCGAGCGACGTGTAGTGGCCCGCAAGCTTGCGGGAGTTCACCAGGGCTTTCACATGCGTCGCGGCATGCTGCCCGATGAAGCCGAACTCCTGCCGCTTTCCGAGAATATATTTGTCATACGCCTTTTCGGCGAAACGCCTCGCGTTTCTGAGGTTGACCACCTTTTTCCACGCCGCGCTATAATGGTGAGCATCCTTCTTCGGAATGACGATCTGCCCATCTTCCAGCGTTCTCCGAAGATATTCCGAAAAATCGGCTCCATGAGGCGCGCACGCATCAGCGGGAATTACGGGAGCAGCGAAATCGCCCTCACGGAACAGCAACCGACCCCGAAAAAAGCTCGGCTCGATAAAAAAGTGGCGAATCCCGGCGCTGCGCGCGGCAAACCACGATCCAACCACCGAAAGAAAGCCGCCGACCTCCTGCACCATGACCGGCTGACCACGTCCTTGCGCGTCGGCGATGGCCGACTGCGCCGCGATGATGCTACGCGCGAGTTTTACTTTCATCGCCTCGTCATCCGCCCGCCCGAACGCGAAACGTTCGTGCGAGGTCCAATAGGCAAGGTTGGTGACTTGCACGCTGTCCAGCGTCGCGTCCAATCGGTCCACCGGCGGCTCGGCGACGTCATTCGCCGCAGTGACTGCAAAGCCACTGTTGTTCAACATGTCACACGACCGGTCGTCGAACGAAATGAAATGCGGCGCGAAACCACGCTCACGCAGATCGTCGCCGACGAGCAGCCAGAATCGGGTCTGATACTCAGCAAGAGTGGTGATAATCGGAACAGTTTCCATGTGATCGCCAACTAGAAAAGAGAAGGCCGTCGTGGACGGGGCGTTCGTCCTGTCAACGGCCAACCGCGGACCGACAGCGGCTCGCGCGCGATGAAATATTTTTCCATCGCCCAGATGACCCACAGCAGCGTGAATTTGACCAGAAAGGTCGGCGCGATGATGAAGTTCAACATGCCGCCGATGTAGCATAAGCTGAACCCATAAAAGACATAGAGCGCCATAATGCAGGTCAAAGGGCGTCCCTGGCCGAATGATCTGACCGCGCAATACAGGGCAAGAACCGTTGTTATGCCAAAAATGAGCATCAGTGGAATTGCCGAAAGAACGCCAAATAACAAGAAAAATATCTCAGGGTAGCCACCTGCATACTGCTGCCCCGCATCGATCAATTCTTCTGCGCGAAAAAAGCCAAGTTCTCGTTCCATAAGGTAATAAATGGTCGTGTTGCCTTCCGGCCGCGCCGGATTAATCAGCACTTGATCAATCGCCAGCCAGTTCACCCGTTCGGTAAGGCCGAAACGGATGGTGTCCCAGGTCGACGCCCATATCTGGATCGGCTGAACAAGTATGCGCTGCTTTATGTGGAAGAAGGGATCGGCATAATTGCGAACGTCATAATAGCTGTTGAACAGCAGGCCGACGATCGCGACACTGGCCGCGACGCCTCCCAACAACAACAGGACGCGCGACGATATAAGGACGCTCCATACGCTTTTTGTCGTTTCGCGGCGGATGGTGCCTGCACTTTCCAGGGCCACTATGGCGGCATAGGGAATGAAGAAAAAACTGAGCGTGACGAAAAAAGGCGAAAAGCGATTCCCCGTCAGCGCCCAATAGCAGAGCAGGGCGATCATCAAGCCGATACAGCTCAGGGAATATTGTTTGCCGAAAAGGCGTGGCAGAAAGGCAAATACACCGATCGTCGCGCTGATCAGGAAGTTCATTTCATAAGCCGGACCGTGGAGATAGCCCGCAACCCGACTATATTCGAGACGGTCCATACCCGAAAAAAGCGGGATAGTTCCGATCCGCAGCATATCGACATAAAGGAAGAGAATCAGCGCGCTAAGGCCGACAAACGCCGCCTTGCGAATGATGATGTGATAGGTCGTCTCTGTCTGCCGCCCTGCGATGTCGCGGACCAGCCGGTCCCGGCGAAGCAGCAAGGCCAGCGGTAACAGGAACGCGAAGCAGGAAAGTATGAATGCGGGCGCCGCCCCATTGCCGCCGACATAGCGTTCGAGTTCGATCGCATACACTGGGCCAAAGAGGTCGAGATAGGTGACGTCGATGATGCGATAGATCAGCCCAAAAAGAATGAAGAATGCGGCGAAAAAAACGTGTCGCTGCTTCTTCCAGAGCAGGAAGAGGAACAGCGCAGCGAAAACAAAGGCGATTGTTGTCAGCACTTTGCCCTCGGAGTCATGACGATGCTGGCGAGCGGAAGCCCAGTGATGGGATGGGAGGCGCTTGCAACACGCGGTCCGGAATGGCCGAGCAGGGCGCTCAATCGCTCGATCAGCGGCTGGACGTTCTGCGCGCGGAATATCTTGGCTCTGCGTGATGGCCGCGATCGTGCGCGCACATCGCGCACGATCGCTGTGCCCGCCAGATTACCGGCAAGTGCCTGGACCTTTTGCCAGAGGCTAGGGCGCGGATGCGAACCATTCAACGCCATCCTCAGGCTTCGATGGCTTTCGCCCGATCCGTCGACCTTCTGGGCGAGGATTGCGGCGACGCGCTCCGCGGCCCTGCCGTCGTTATGGTGAAAATAAGGATGGGCAACGCGGCGGTACAGCCCGTCGAGATCGACGTCGCGGGCTGGCGCATCGGATCGAAGAATGTCCAGCATTTCCGCGTAGGAGCCCACCAGATGACTGGCGCGCGTAGGAAGTTCGACGTGTCGACGCATAAAATCGCTGTTGATCCAGTCAGGCGCCAGCGGTGCAACGTGAGACATCAGTGCTTCGATAGCTGTACCGCAATTGAGGTGGACAAGTGCTCGGGCGCCGTTCAATGCCTCGAGAACCGGGCCGTCGCCATCGACCACGATATTGCCGTGGCCGGAAAAATGCGAGCGATAGGTCTCTAACCTCTCGAAAGGATGTGGGCGCAGGACAATTTGTGTTTCCGGCAGGTCGCGAGCAAGATCGTCGACAAGGGTGATGATCGCCTTCATTATCCGACGGTTTTCCGAGAGCAGTTCGTCGATATAGTTCGTGGAGAAGCCGAGTTCGCGGAGCGCCGCGCGATCGTCGCCACGCCCGTCGACGAAGCGCGGATTGGCCATGGGGAAGTTGGTGTTGATCAATATGTGACCGCGTCGCTTCGGCGGGCTACATTCGCGCAGAACGCCAGTGTAGAAATCGAAGCGGGGACAGCCGGTCAGGAAAAGCCGGTCCGTTGGCAGGACGGCAGCCCTGTCAAAGGCATCGCGAAGCCGTTCACCCCAGAAGAAATAGCCTGACAACAGGTCCGAAAAACCGCTCGTTGCGGTGTAGTCGGCGATTGCTTCGGGCGATGCCCTGCCTTCGCTTGACAGCACACCGCCCTCCGTATCCAGCACGAAGAGCCGGGTTCCCAGCGCGTGATACTGCCTCGCAAGCGGCAGGTTCACCGGGCGCGCGAAGTTCATCACCAGCGCATCGAGATCGAGGATCGGCACGTCGATGCCCTGCTGATACATGGGAATCAGCACTGTCTCTATGTCGTGTTGCGCCAAATGAAAGCCCAGCAATACCATGCCAGGCAGGTCGCGCGTCGGATGGTCGACGATAAGGCCGATTCTGCGGCGTTTGTCGGCGTAACTCACAGTCGCTCCAGCAGGATATCGGTGTTTCGTTAAAGGCTCGTTCGCCGGAACGCCGCCGGACGGGCGGTGACCCCTAATGTAGTTTCGACGACCTGTCCATGTGGTCCGCACAAATCGCCGCGCCATTGCAGCAAGTTGCAACCCTTGCGCTGGACAGGTTTGGGGGCATGGCATAGAGAGCCGCCAATCTCGCTGGGAGCTTGTTGTGCAGAAAATGAAATTTGGACGTAGGCGCGTATTGGTCACCGGTGGAGCCGGCTTTCTGGGCTCACACCTCATCGACCGCCTGCTGGCCCGCGGTGACGAGGTGCTTTGCGTCGATAATCTGTTCACGGGTGACAAGAGCAATCTTGACCATCTGGCTGGCAATCCGTTGTTCGAGTTCATGCGCCACGATGTTTGCTTCCCGCTGTTCGTGGAGGTCGACGCAATCTTCAATCTGGCATGTCCCGCCTCGCCGATCCACTACCAGCATGATCCCGTCCAGACGACGAAAACGAGCGTTCACGGTGCGATCAATATGCTGGGCCTGGCCAAGCGGCTGAAGGTGCCGATCTTCCAGGCGTCGACGAGCGAGGTCTATGGTGACCCGACGATGCACCCGCAGCAGGAGAGCTATTGGGGCAATGTCAACCCGATCGGTATTCGCAGTTGCTACGACGAAGGCAAGCGTTGCGCCGAAACACTGTTCTTCGATTATCATCGCCAACATCAACTGGACATCAAGGTCGCGCGCATATTCAACACTTATGGTCCCCGGATGCACGCGTCCGACGGTCGCGTTGTGTCCAATTTCATCGTTCAGGCGCTGCACGGCGAAGAAATCACCATCTACGGAGACGGCTCGCAGACCCGTTCCTTCTGTTACGTCGACGATCTGATCTCGGCATTCGTTGCCTTCATGGATGCGGGGCCGGAGGTGCACGGGCCGATAAACATCGGGAATCCGGCAGAGTTCACCATTCTCGAACTTGCGGAGAAGATATTGTCCAAGGTTGGCGGCAGCTCGAAGCTCGTTCGTCAGCCCCTGCCTCAGGATGACCCATTGCAGCGTCAACCCGACATTGGCCGAGCGAAGGCGCAGTTGGGCTGGGAGCCTGCCGTCGATCTCGATGAAGGTCTTGACCGCACGATTGCCTATTTCCGCAAAAAACTGGATATCTAAGCTTGGGTGTTGCAGACCGATCGGGCGTTGCGCTTCCGTGACCGTCGTGGCGTGAACATGGCCTGTTTGAGAACGGGGAGGCGTCCGATGTGGTGTCCGTGCGAAGCTCAATCGGCTCGTGCGGACCGCGCGTTGCCGTTCGCAATCGCCGACGCCCGATAGCATATTCGACCGGTTGCGTGCTGGCCGGATTTTTTTGGATGCAGGCAACGCGGGACGGATGCGTGACGATCCTGAGAAGGCATTTTTTATCGAATGTGCTGAGTGCGGGATCGACGCTTTTCGTCCATGCGTTCGGTTCGGAGCCGCCAGTCATCGTCGCCGGTCGTTTTGGCGCGGCAGGTGATTGGGACGAACGGCTCGGTCGCGGGTCTGACGACGGATCAGCAATTCAGGCCGCCATTGATTTCGCGGCCTCGATCGGCGGTGGAACGGTTCGTCTTGATCCGGGAAGAGTTTACAAGATCTCGTCGGATCTGATCGTGAAGGAAGATGTTCGGCTCGACCTGCGCGGATCGTCGGTCATCGGGTGCTTCGACAGCGGCAACCATAGCGCGTTCAGGATGCGAAGTCGTTCGGCGCTGTTCGGCGGGAGGGTGAAGGTCGTTTCGACCGGCCAGCCCGGGCTTCAGGGAGCCGCGCATTGCGGCGTGTCGGCAGGATGCCGCCTGGGAGATCCCAATGAGATTGCCCGTCCCAATCCCGATAATGATCCCCATGATTTTGAAGTATACGACCTTCGGATCCAGAGCGATAAGTGGGTGCCGGATGGAGACGGAGGGCACCTTGGTGCGCCGGCGATCCAGATCATTGGTTGCAGCCACTATCGGATCGAGAATATCGAGGTCCCGTCGTCAGACCGGATGTATGGCGCCGTTCATGTCGATTGGGGACATATCGGACCGATTTCGGCGCTTGACAGCGCGCACACCCAGACGATGAACAAGAGAGCCTATCTGGAGGGGACGGCATATGTCATCCCTTCGCGCCATGGAGTCATCAAGAATATTCGGGTCGGCGCATTGACGGCGCCATCAATCGGTACCGATCGGGGCAGCTTTTGTGTTCGGATATCGGGCGCCCATTCGGTCACGGTCGCGGATTGTTATGCCGAAAGCGTAACTTATCAGGCATATGTGCATGAGGTTGGCGATCTCGGCGCGGAGTTTGTGTTGCCCCGGGATCGCCATCTGCTGGGCAAGCGCATCAGGTTTGAAAATTGCCGCATTGGAAGCAGCGCGACCGGTCAGGTCTTTGAACTTCGTGGATATGCGGACAATATCGGCCGGGCCATGGCTGACGGCTATGATAATATGGTCGATCCGCTGGTGGAATGCGACGTCGTCTTCGATGGGGTATCAGGATCCGGCCCGGGAATCGGAGCGAATAGTGCGGGTGGCCGCGCTCTGCAGATACGGGGCGGCTTCATTCGTAACGCCGATCTCTCGCGATTCCGCGAAGGCATTCTGGTGGATGAACGGGCGTTTGGTGTTCGAATCGAAAATGTCGCCTGTTACGATTGCGCGCACGAGGGTATTCTGGTGCATCACCCCATTTTTCCGCCGGAAGATATCGTCATCGAAGGCGCTCGTGTATACGGCAATGGTCGAGATACTGCCTTCAGGGATGCGGCGGGGATCCACCTGGGAACATCAAGGCGCTGCCGTATCGTTCGCGGCGAGTTCGGATTGAAAGGCGTTGCAAAGGATTCGACGCAAGAATTCGCCTTTCGGATCGGCGCAGGAGCCAAGGCGGCCGTCATTGAGCAACCTCTAATTTATTCGCGTGGCAAGAACGGAAAAATCGAGTTTGTCCAGCGTCGCGATTTGACCAGATTATAGTTCTTCGTCGACGGAAGCCGGGCGATATCCGGGCTGGGCAATGCAGGGATTCACATGAAGCGCCGCCCAGCCGGTTTTGATGCCCGGTGGCCGACAGATTGGACGGCGCGTTGTTTGGATAAGGGCAAGCTTGGTGCGGCAACCGGCTGGGCACTCCAGGAAAGCAAGAAGTGGATACGCGGATCCGCATGCCCATCTGCGCCGCAGGGGCTTGCAAACAGATGGTCGCCGTTCAATCTGTGATTCTGGAGCGGTGGCAATGGATTTTGCGTTCGAGAATAGTTTTCATGCCGCCATGCAAGGCTTCTATGCGCCCGCCGAAGCCCTAAGGCCATCGGCGCCCCGGCTTCTCGCGTTCAACGATCGGCTGGCCGAAAGGCTTGGTTTCGATCGAGATGGAGCCGATGCAGACGAGCTTGCGCGGCTGTTTTCGGGGCAGGATATTCCCAAGGGCGCCGCCCCCATCGCGCTCGCCTATGCTGGGCATCAGTTCGGCCATTTTTCGCCGCAGCTGGGCGACGGGCGCGCATTGCTGCTCGGCGAGATCGTCGCGCCCGATGGCGCGCGCTTCGACATCCAGCTCAAGGGATCGGGGCCGACGGCATTCTCGCGCAACGGCGATGGCAAGGCGGCGATCGGTCCGGTGCTGCGCGAGTTCCTTGTGTCCGAGGCGATGGCGGCGATGGGGGTGCCGACGACGCGGGCGCTCGCCGCGGTGGCAACGGGCGAGCGCGTGCAGCGCGAACGGGCGCATCCGGGCGCGGTGCTCACGCGCGTCGCGAGCAGCCATATCCGCGTCGGCACCTTCCAGTTCTTTGCCGCGCATTTCGGCGCCGATCATGTGATCCAGCTATCGGACTATAGCATCAGGCGGCACTTCCCCGATCTGGCCGATGCGCCCAATCCGCACCTCGCGCTGCTCGACCGGGTGATCGACTTGCAATGCGACCTCATCGCGCGCTGGCTGGGCGTGGGCTTCATCCACGGCGTGATGAACACCGACAATGTCGCGATCAGCGGCGAGACGATCGATTATGGCCCCTGCGCCTTCATGGACCGTTTTGCCGCGAATACGGTGTTCAGTTCGATCGACGCGAACGGCCGCTACGCCTATGGCCGCCAGCCGCAGATCATGCACTGGAACATGGCGCGTTTTGCCGAAGCGCTGTTGCCCGCGATCCACCGCGTTTCGCCGTCCGACGTCGATGCGGCGAAGGCGCTCGTCGATGCGATTCCGGCAAAGTTTCGGAGCCGGTGGCACGCGCATGTGCGGCAGAAGCTGGGTCTTGCCGAGGGCGCGGGCGACGATGCCGAACTCATCGACGGCCTGTTCGACGAGCTGGAAAAGCTCAGCGTCGACTTCACCTCCTTCTTTCGTGCACTCGCGATGCTGCTCCGCGGCGACGGGGCGACGATGCAGGCGCTGCTGCCAGCGCCCGATGCGATGGCGCCGTGGATCGCCGCCTGGTGGCGGCGCATCGAACGAGGCGCCGCCAATCCGCTCGAGCTTGCCGACGCGATGGATGGCGTGAACCCGCTCTATATCCCGCGCAACCATCTTGTCGAGGCGACGCTCGAGGCGGCCGAGGGGGGCGACCTTGCCCCCTGGCTCGAACTGCTCGAGGTCGTGCGCCATCCGTTCGCGCCAAGGTCGGGGCTGGAACGCTTCGCCGAACCCGCGCCCGCCGACGCGGCGCCCTATACGACCTTCTGCGGCACATGAGGCATTGAGCGATCGCGGGGCCGTTGCTACGGACGGCGCCGCATCGGCCAAAGGATAAGCCATTGACAGCAGAACAGGAGTCGCCCGTGAAGATCGCCGTCGTCGGCACGGGCTATGTCGGCATTTCGAACGCGGTGCTGCTGGCGCAGCATAATGCGGTCGCCGCGCTCGACATCGACGCGCGCAAGGTCGAGCTCATCAACGCGCGCCGATCGCCGATCGTCGATCCCGAAATCGAGGATTATCTGGCGAACAGGCCGCTGAATCTCGTCGCGACGATCGACAGGCAGGCGGCCTATGCCGGTGCGGACTTCGTGATCGTCGCGACCCCGACCGACTATGACCCCGACACCAATTATTTCAACACGAGCAGCGTCGAAAGCGTCGTCGCCGATGCGCTGAAGCTGGCGCCCGGCGCGCTGATCGTCGTCAAATCGACCGTCCCGGTGGGCTTCACCGAACGGATGCGCGCCGAGCACGGCAGCAACGACATCGTCTTTTCGCCCGAGTTCCTGCGCGAAGGGCGCGCGCTGCATGACAATCTTTACCCGTCGCGGATCATCGTCGGCAATACGCATCCCCGCGCCGCCGATTTCGCGCGGCTGCTGCTCGAGGGGTCGCTGAAGCCCGATACGGCGATCCTCCAGACGGGCAATACCGAGGCCGAGGCGATCAAGCTGTTCGCGAACACCTATCTTGCGATGCGCGTCGCCTTCTTCAACGAGCTCGACACCTATGCGGCCGCGCACGGCGTCGATCCGCGGCAGGTGATCGAGGGCGTGTGCCTCGACCCCAGGATCGGCAGTTTCTACAACAATCCGTCCTTTGGCTATGGCGGCTATTGCCTGCCGAAGGACACAAAGCAGATGCTCGCCAATTACAAGGACGTGCCGCAGAATCTGATCCAGGCGATCGTTTCGTCGAACACGACGCGCAAGGATTTTGTGGCGTCGGAGGTCATCAAACGGAACCCGCGCGTCGTCGGGATCCACCGCCTTGCGATGAAGGCGGGCTCGGACAATTTCCGCGCCAGCAGCATCCTTGGCGTGATGAAGCGCGTGAAGGCCAAGGGGATCGAGGTGATCGTCTATGAGCCGCTGATCGAGGAGGACCGGCTGTTCAACTCGCGCGTGATCCGCGACCTCGATGCCTTCAAGGCCGAAGCCGACGTCATCATCGCGAACCGCATCACTGACGAACTCGCCGATGTTGTGGACAAGGTGTACAGCCGCGACCTGTTCGGCGCCGACAGCTGATCCGGCACGCGCGACGCGGCCCGGCGCGGCGCCGGGAACCGACCTGGGACCAGGGCGTTGGCCTTATGGCGAAGGGGAGAATCGGGTTGCGCGGTCAAGTCTCTGGGGCCACAAGTCTTCATCGGTGGCCAGCAGATGCGAAAATCTGACATAATCTGCGATCATGCGTGCCGCCGACGGGTGGTCCGAGGGTTGTTGATCGGTGCGGCGGCGTCTTCGGCATGGACGGTCGCACAGCCGGCCGCCGGGCAGCAGGGCGAAGCCGTCGCTTCGGAAGCGGTGGCCGCCGAACGGTCTTCCGAAGATCGCATCGCATCGCCATCGCCGCCGCCGCCCGGAGCGGCGCTTCCGGACGTCGAACCGATCATCGGCGACGACGAGTTTGAAAAGGCGATCCCGCCGATCAGCGCCGAGGACGATCCCGAACTCGACCGCCCGCTCGAATCGATTGCCGAGTTCGAACGGCGGCAGACGGTCGAAGCAGCAAAGCGCGCGGCGGAAGGCGAAGCGGATGCCGAGACCGCCGAAGGCGCTGCGCCGCCCGCGGTTGATGACATTCCCGTCCCCGCGCTGGCCGACAGCGATGCCGTCGAGGCGATCGGCGATGCGCCGATCAGCGACCGCGAACTGGCCGCACCGCTCCCCTCGCTGGACAATTTCGACGTCGAACCCGTCGAGTTTGCCGAGGCCGAAGAGGAGGGGGATAATCGCGAACTGGCATACCAGGTTCAGGTCAACGGACTGGAGGCTGCCGACGACAGCAGCGGCGTCGACCTTGCCGACCTGTTCGGCGATCTCTCGGCGCTCTACGATGGCGACGGCAAGGCCGACAATGCAGCGATGATCCGCGCGCGCCTGTCCGCCGACGGCGAGCTGATGCAGCGCATCCTTGCGTCGGAAGGCTATTATGACGCGATCGTCGACACGCGCATCGAGCGCGGGCCGCGCGAGGAGGGGCAGGGCCGTCGTCCGATCACCGCGATCATCGACGTGACGCCCGGACAGCGATACACGCTGTCGGACATCGTCATCGACGCCGCGCCGACGGTTCCGCCCGGCCTGATCGCCGACAATTTCCTGCTCAGCGTCGGCGAGCCCATCGTCGCACAGCGGATTCAGGGCGCCGAGGCGGCAATCGCGCTCAAACTGCCCGAAGAGGGCTACCCTTTCGCCGAGGTAGGACAGCGCGACATCCTGCTCGATCCGGCGACCGGCGACGGCGTCTATACGCTGCCCATCGACATCGGCAAACGCTCGCGTTTCGGCGGAATCGAGACGAGGGGCGACCTGGCCTTCGACGCCGATCATGTCGCGGTGCTCGCGCGGTTCAAGCGCGGCGACCTTTACGACAGCCGCAAGGTCGATGATCTGAGACAGGCGCTCGTCGCCACCGGGCTGTTCTCGACCGTCGCCGCCGAGCCGCAAGCGACGGGCGAAAGCGCCGGTGATGACACCGAATATGTCACGATGCTGGTGACGCAGCAGGCGGGCCCGCCGCGCACCATTGCTGCCAGCGCAGGTTATGGCACGGGCGAGGGATTGCGGCTCGAGGGCAGCTGGACGCACCGCAATATGTTCCCGCCCGAAGGCGCATTGACCTTTCGCGGCGTGCTCGGAACCCAGGAACAGGGGGTCGGCGCGACGCTTCGCCGCTCGAACGCCGGGCGCCGCGACCGGACCTTCGAGCTCGTCGCCGAAGCGACGCGTAGCAACTATGACGCGTTCGAGGCGCTGACGGGCCGCGTCGGCGCGCGCATCAGCTATGATTCGACGCCGATCTGGCAAAAGAAGTTTACCTATGCCTATGGCGTCGAACTCATCGCGACGCGCGAGGATGATTATGATTTCGCCGCTGGCGAGCGATCCTTTGACTTTTATACCATCCTGGGACTGAGCGGACAGGTCGGGATGGATCGCACCGACAGCCTGCTCGACCCGACCAGAGGATTTCGTATCACATCGCTGATCCAGCCCGAAGGGTCGCTGGCGGGGCGCTTCTCGCCCTATGCGCGGCTTCGTACCGACATCAGCGGCTATTATCCGGTGACGGACAATATCGTCCTCGCCGGTCGGCTTCGCCTTGGATCGATTCTGGGGGCGGCGCGCGAACGGCTGGCGCCGTCGCGGCGCTTCTATGCCGGCGGCGGCGGGTCGGTGCGCGGCTTTGGTTATCAGGAACTCGGCCCCAAAGACCCCAACAACGATCCGATCGGTGGCCGGAGCCTCAACGAGGTCGCGGTCGAGGCGCGCTATCGCTTCGGCAATTTCGGCGTCGTCGGCTTCGTCGATGCGGGGCAGGTCTATCGCAGCTCGGCGCCGACCTTTCAGGATCTGCGCTTCGGTGCGGGCATCGGCGCGCGCTATTATACCAATTTCGGGCCGATGCGCTTTGACATCGCGACGCCGATCGCGCGCAAGCCGGGTGAGGCGCGGGTCAGCGTCTATGTTTCGATCGGGCAGGCCTTCTGATGGCCGACGATCTGCCCGCGACCGAAACGGCGCCGGTCGCGGCGCGGAACTGGCCGCGCGCGATCCTGCGCGGCGCGGGATATGCGCTGCTGGGCCTCATCCTTCTTTTCGCGCTGTTCCTCATCGGATTGAACAGCGACGCCGGGCGGCGTTTCGTCGTCACCCAGATTGAAAAATATGAGTTCGAAAACGGGATGAAGATCGGCATCGGCCGACTCGACGGCTCGCTCTACAGCCGGATGATCGTCCGCGACTTCACCCTGTCCGATCCCAAGGGCGTGTTCCTGCGCTCGCCCGAGTTGCGGATCGACTGGCGGCCACTGCGCTATCTGGCGAGCCACATCGACATCCGCTCAGCAACCGCCGAAACGCTGGTGATGGAGAAGCTGCCGACGTTCAGGCCGGTGCCCGACACCGGCGAGCCGCTGCTTCCCGACCTCGACATCGACGTCGGCCGCCTCCGCGTCGATCGCTTCATCTTCGAGCCCGCGGTGGCGGGTGAGCGTCAGGTGGCGACGCTGAACGGCCGCGTCGCGATCGCCGACCGCCGCGCACAGATCAGCGCCAATGCCGAAACCATCGGCGGGGGCGGCAAGGGCGATACGCTGAAGCTGCTCCTCGACGCGGTGCCGGAGACGAACCGGCTGGCGATGACGCTCGATATGAGCGCCCCCGCGGGCGGCGTGCTCGCGACGATGGGCGGGTTCGAAGAGACGCTGACGGCAAAGCTCGACGGGCGCGGTGACTGGAAAGCGTGGAACGGCAATCTGACGGCGAACCTCGGCGCCGCGCCGCTCGCCCGCATCGCGCTGAGGGCGCGCGACGGCAATTTTGCAGCCAAGGGCAATGCGCAGCCGTCACGGCTGCTCAGCGGCCCGATGGCCGAGCTGCTGGCGCCTGAAACCGCCATCGACGTAAAGGCGCGCCTCGCCGGGCGCAAGGCGGTGCTCGACGGGCGGCTGACGTCCAGCGCGGCCGATCTTGGCATCAGCGGCGGCGTCGATCTCGGCGCCAATCGCTTTGAAGAGCTCGCGCTCGCGGTCAACATCCGTCGCCCCGGCGCGATCGCGCCCGCGCTGCGCGCCAGTGGCTTGCGCGCGACGGCGACATTCGACGGTGCGTTTGCACGTCCAAAGGTCGATTATCAGGCGAATGCCGCCAACCTTGCGGTCAACGACATCATCATCGACCGGCTCAGTCTCGCGGGCAAGGCGCGTGTCGATGCCGAGCAGATCCTGATTCCCGTCGCGGGCCGGGCGGCGCGCATTCGCGGGCTCGATACCGTTGCGGGCGGGACGCTCGCCGACGTGCGGCTCGACGGCGACCTCGCTTATGCCGATGGGCGGATTCTGAGCGATAATCTGCGCCTCCGCTCGCCGCGGATCGATGCCAGGGCGATCGTCGTCGCCGATCTGGGTCGCGGCTTCTACACCGGCGCAATCGACGGGCGGGTGAATGATTACCGGATCGAAAGCGTCGGCATCTTCGACATCGACACCGACGCCGACCTCAAGACCGCGCCGCGCGGCGGCTTTGAGATCGCGGGCCGCGTTCGCGCGCGTTCGACGCGGTTGTTCAACTCCGGGGTACGCGACGTTCTTGGTGGCAACGCCACGGTGATCAGCGATGTGCGATACGGCACCGACGGCGTCGTGCGCTTTTCGGGCTTGCGGCTGACGGCGCCGCGCCTGCGCGTCACCGGCGGGCAGGGGAGCTATGCGCCGGGCGGCCAGATACGCCTCGCCGCGCGGGCGACCTCGACGGACTATGGCCCGCTGGGTGTCGAACTGGCTGGCACGATCAGCGATCCGCGCGCGGTGGTGACCGCCGATCGGCCGGGGCTGGGTATCGGTCTCGCCAATCTCGTCGCGCGTGTCACCGGCGCCCCCAAGGGCTATCGCCTCGCCGCGACGGGCGATACCGATTATGGCCCGCTCGCCGCCGATGTCGTGCTGCTCACGGCCGCGGGGCCGCTGACGATCGACGTCGAGCGCGGCGACCTGTCGGGCATCGGTTTCAGCGGACGCCTTGTCCAGAGCGATGCGGGTCCGTTCACGGGCCAGCTCGACGCATCGGGGCAAGGGCTGGGGGGCCTCGTGCGGCTCACCGCCGCAGGCGCGCATCAGGCCGCCGCGATCAATGTGCGCGCGAACAATGTGGTGCTTCCCGGCCCGGCGCGGCTCGCGGTCGGGTCAGCGGTGGTCGATGCCGATGTGACGCTGTACGAGACGCCGCACATCGTCGCCGACATCCAGGTCGCCGACACGCAGATCCGCGATTATGACATCGCCGTCGCGCGCGTGAAGATCGATTATCGCGCCGGCAGCGGCAAGGCGCAGGCGCTCATCGAAGGCGTCAGCGGCGTTCCCTTCCGCATCGCGGCCAACGCCGATCTCAAGCCCGACCTGTGGCGTGCGTCGGTGCAGGGGCGTGCGACGGGCATCAATTTCCGCACCACATCGCCCGCGCGGATCGTTCCCGGCCCCGACGGCTATGAATTGCTGCCGACCAGCATCGACCTCGGCCGCCGCAGCAGCGCGCGCGTCGCCGGGCGCTTCGGCGAGGGGATCAGGCTTCAGTCGCGGTTCGACCGCGTCAATATGGCGATCCTCAATGCCGTCTATCCCGGCATGGGGATCGGCGGCCGTGCGAGCGGCAGTCTCGATTTCGAGCAAGCCCATGCCGACGCCTTTCCGCGCGCCGACGCGCGGCTGACGATCCGCAATTTCACGCGCACCACCGCCGTCTCGGTCAGCCAGCCGGTCGACGTCAATTTCGCGGGCAAGCTGCTCGCCGACGGCGGCGAAGCGCGCGCGGTGATGCGCAAGCGCGGCACCGTGGTCGGACGTATCCAGGCGTCGCTGCGCCCGCTCGGTCCCGCCGCGGGTGCGTGGACCGACCGGCTGCGCGCCGCGCCGCTCGGCGGCGGCGTCCGCTATAACGGCCCCGCCGATACGCTCTATTCCTTCTTCGGCCCCGCCGACCAGCATGTGTCGGGACCGGTTGCGGTCGCCGCCGATTTCGGCTGCCGCGTCGCCGATCCGTGCCTGAACGGCGTCGTCCGCGGGCGCGACATGGTTTACGAAAACCAGACCTATGGCACGCGGCTCGTCGGCATGAGGGTGAATGGCCGCTTTTCCGGCAACCGGCTGGAAATCGCCGAACTGACCGCAAAGGCCGGCGAGGGCACGGTCACGGCCAGCGGTTATATCAGCCTGTCGCAGGCTGATGGCTATCCGATGGACCTCGCCGCGACGCTCGACAATGCGCGGCTCGCGCGCAGCGAGAATATCGCCGCGCGCGCGACGGGCAATCTGCGGCTGCAAAAGTCCGCGGGCGAAACCGCGCTCTTGTCGGGCGACCTTCGCCTCCCCGAAACGCGCTATCGTATCGTGCGCGAAGGCGCGGCGCAGGTGCCCGTGCTGACAGGCGTGCGGCGCAAGGCGCCTGCGGGACGTACGCGGATCAGCGGCGATGGGCTGGCCGCGCTCGGCGGCAGCCTCTTCGACCTGATCCGCCTCGATATTCGCCTGCGGGCCTCCGATGAAATCTATGTCCGCGGCATGGGGCTCGAATCCGAATGGGAGGCCGATGTCGCCTTGCGCGGCACGACCCTGGCGCCGCGCGTGACCGGCGAGATCGAGCTGGTGCGCGGCACCCTGGGTTTTGCCGGACGCTCGTTCGAGCTGGAGGAGGGGCGTGTGACCTTCCCGACCGGCGACGCCTTCGACCCCGCGATCCGCCTGATCGCCAGCGACACCATCGAAACGGTAACGGTGAGCGTCAGCGTGACGGGACGCGCCAGCAACCCGCAGGTCGCCTTCTCCAGCGTGCCGGGGCTGCCGCAGGACGAGATCGTCTCGCGCATCCTGTTCGGCGATTCGATCACGACGCTGTCGCCGCTTCAGGCGGTGCAGCTCGCTTCCTCGCTCAACACGCTGAGCAGCGGGGGCGGGGGATTGAGCCCGCTCGGCGCGCTCCAGTCGGCGGCCGGCATCGACCGCCTGCGCGTACTCGGCCCCGACGACACGATCGGCCGCGGCGCCGCGCTCGCCGCAGGACAATATATCACCAAGGATATCTATCTGGAGGTCATCACCGACGCGCGCGGCTACACCGCGACGCAGCTTGAGATCAGCCTGACCCGCACGCTTTCACTGCTCAGCCAGGCGGGCGGATCGGGGCAGTCGAACCTGTCGATTCGCTATCGCAAGGATTATTGATGCGCGCGCTCCTGATCATCCCCTTGCTCCTCCTCGCCGCCTGCCAGGACGAGCCCGATTTCGACACCCGTTACGACAAGGCGGCGAAGGAAATCGATGCGCGCGCAAAGGCCATGGACGCCGACATCGCCGAAGCCGAAAAGGCGGCCGCCGCGGCTTCGGACTTGCCAGACGCCGCGCCGCCGTCTACCGCCGCCGCGTCATCTGGGGAGTAGCCAGCCGTCGCTTGCGACGGGCCGCCGCGTCAACATACTCGGTCGAGAGGCCGTGGTGCGGTGGAAGCGGTGCACCGCTTGGGCGAGACCAATGGCGTCGAGCCTCCGTCCGGGCCGGGCGGCGGGTTCGATGTCCGTTGGAATCGCGAAGCCGCCCGGCCCCGGAGTTGTCATGGAAGCCCTGTTCACCTCGACCGCTATCGTCGCGCTCGCCGAAATCGGTGACAAGACACAGCTGCTAGCCATATTGCTCGCGGCGCGCTTCGGCCGCCCGCTGCCGATCATCTTCGGCATATTGGTCGCAACACTCGCGAACCATGCGCTCGCGGCGCTGCTCGGTGCGCAGGCGGCCGCCCTTCTCGACAGCCCGGTCTTTCGTTACGCGATCGGCGTTTCGTTCATCGCCATGGCGGCGTGGACGCTGGTGCCCGACACATTCGATGACGAGGATGCGCCCAGGCCGCGTTTCGGCGCCTTTCTGACGACGCTCGTTGCCTTCTTCCTCGTTGAAATGGGCGACAAGACGCAGGTGGCGACGATTGCGCTCGGCGCGCAATATCAGGCGGTCGCGGCGGTCACGGTGGGCACGACACTCGGCATGATGATCGCCAATGTGCCCGCGATCTTCCTTGGAAACGAACTGCTGAAGCGCGTTGACTTGGCCAAGATACGCCTTGTTGCGGCGGTGTTGTTCCTCGCGATTGGTGTATGGGTGCTCGCGCAGACGGCGGGTGGCTGGGGTAAGCCCAGCACCCACCCAGTCATTGCGAGCGCAGCGAAGCAATCTCCAGTTCGATAGCTGGAGATTGCTTCGCTGCGCTCGCAATGACGAAGAATAGTCTGATATCAATCCGCGTTGCGCGTCGCCAGCATCCGCTCGAAGCGCCAGCTCGACGCGCACATGGCGTCAAGGTCGCGCTCCGCGGTCCAGCCCAGCTCGCGCGCGGCGCGGTCGGGGCTGGCGAAGCAGCTGGCAACGTCGCCCGCGCGGCGCGGCGCGATGCGATAGGGGATGGCGACGCCGTTCACGCGCTCGAACGCCTTGATCATGTCGAGCACCGAATAGCCCTGGCCGGTGCCGAGGTTCCAGATCGACAGTGACCGGTCGGCCCCGACAATGGCGTCCAGCGCCGCCGCGTGCCCGGCCGCCAGATCGACGACATGGATATAGTCGCGCACCCCCGTGCCGTCGTGCGTGTCATAATCGTCGCCGAACACCGACAATTCGCTGAGCCGGCCCGCCGCGACGCGGCTGATGAAGGGCATCAGATTATTGGGGACGCCATTGGGGTTCTCGCCGATCAGTCCGCTGTCGTGCGCGCCGACGGGGTTGAAATAGCGCAGGATCGCGATCCGCCAGTCGGGATCGGCGGCGGCGATGTCGCCCAGCATCTCTTCGATCATCAGCTTGGTGCGGCCATAGGGGTTGGTCGCCGACGTCGGATGATCCTCGTCCAGCGGCAGATATTGCGGCTGGCCGTAAACGGTGGCGCTCGACGAAAAAACCAGCCGCCTGGCGCCGCAGTCGATCATCGCCTCGATCAGCGACAGCGTGCCGCGGACATTATTGTCATAATAGCGGATCGGCTCGGCCACCGACTCACCGACGGCTTTCAATCCGGCGAAATGGATCACCGCCTCGATCGCGTGGCCGCGCATCGCACGGCGCAGCGCGTCGCCGTCGCGGATGTCGCCGACCACCAGCGGGATCACCGCGCCGGTGATCGCTTCCAGCCGGTCGATCACCGCTGCGTCGCTGTTCGACAGATTGTCGAAACAGGTCACGCGGTGCCCCGCCGCCGCCAACGTCGCCGCCACATGGCTGCCGATATATCCGGCGCCGCCGGTCAGAAGGATGTTCATCGCCGCCCTTTGGTCTGCCGTCCCATTCGCGACCCGCTCTGTGCTGGCGGCGCGCGACCGGGCTGGACTGAATACCACCTTTATTCTCGTCATTCCGGCGACAGCCGGAATCTCGCCGCTGCGTCAGAAGTCCAGGGTGAGATTCCGGCCTTCGCCGGAATGCCGTTTCAGATGAGGTTGATCCGGTTCCTATGCGATTGGCGGCGCTCTGCCAATTCCTGCCCGCGCACTGCGTAACCTTTTTCCCGCGGGCCGCGAACCCCGGACGATGCCATCCTCCGCATCAAACCATTTAGGAAGGGAGACTCCCATGACCAATTCGTTGAAACTGTCGCTTGCCGCGTCGGCGGTGCTTGCGCTTGCCGCGGGCCAGGCGCTCACGGGCACCGCGATCGCCGCCGAAGGCGCGAAGGACGCCAAGGAAAGATGCTACGGCGTCGCGCTCAAGGGCAAGAATGACTGCGCCGCCGGTCCGGGCACAAGCTGCGCCGGCACCTCGACCGTCGATTATCAGGGTAACGCCTGGAAATATGTCGCCAAGGGCAGCTGCGAAAAGATGGGCGGCACGTTGACCGCGCACAAGGGCAACGCCAAGCCGGTGCCGAAGAAGGGCTGACCCCATGGCTTCCGTCCCGCTCCACACACTGCCGCCGCGCGCCGGTATCGGGCTGAAGGCCCGGCACTATGCCGACGTGCTGGCGGCCGCGGAGCGGGGCGCGGCGCCCGCCTGGGCCGAAGTTCACCCCCAAAATTACTTCGGCGCGGGCGGGCCGCCGCATCGCTGGCTCACGGCGATTGCGGACGTCATGCCGATCAGCTTCCATTCGGTCGGCCTGTCGCTCGGGTCGGCGGCGGGTGTCGACCGCGACGAACTCGACGCGCTCGCGCGCCTTTGCGACCGTTACCAGCCCGCGATGGTGTCCGACCATCTGAGCTGGAGCAGCACCCCGCGCGACAGATTTCCCGACCTGCTTCCGATTCCTTACACTGACGCGGCGCTCGATCATTTCGCGCGCGAGGTCGATCATGTGCAGGACCGGCTCGGCCGTCGCATTCTGATCGAAAATCCCTCGCGTTATCTTGCCTATGCGCGCGATGACTGGGACGAGCTGTCGTTCCTCCACGAACTTTGTCGCCGCAGCGGCTGCGGCCTGCTGCTCGACATCAACAATGTCGAGGTCTCGGCCTTCAATCTCGGCCTCGATCCCGCGCCGTGGCTCGACGCGATCGATCCCGCGCTTGTCGGTGAAATCCATGTCGCGGGTCACGCGGTCAAGGATGACGGTGACGGCGGCCGGATCGCGATCGACGATCATGGTTCGTCGGTGCGCGACAGCTGCTGGGCGCTGCTCGCCCGCTTTATCCGCCGCGCGGGGCCGCGGCCCGTCCTTGTCGAATGGGACAGCGGCGTGCCCGATTTCGCCGTGCTGATGGCCGAGGCGGGCAAGGCCGACGCCTTGCTGGAGCCGGTCGATGCGTGACGGCGATCAGGCGGCGGTGGCGGCGACGTTGCTCCACGGTCCTCGGCACCTGCCGACCGGCCTGTTCGCCGGGACCGAGGCGGCGGTGCTGCGCGGGCTGCGCGTCCACGCCAACACCATTTCGCACGCGCGCCTCGTGGCGCTCGAAGACACGTTTCCGCGCCTCCGCGAGCATTTGGGGGAAGGCGTGTTCAACCGCCTCTCGCGCGCCTTCATCGACTCGGGCGGAGCCGAGCGGCGCGCGCTCGCCGACATCGGCGCGGGATTGGCCGACTGGCTGGATGATCCGCTCGCCGCTGACATCGCGCGCGTCGAATGGGCGTGGCTCGAAAGCTATCATGCCGCCGATGCCCCCGCGCTCCGGCTCGGCGACCTGGCCAGGTGCGACGAAGCTGCGCTGATCGCGACGCCGGTTCGCCGTCACCCCGCCGCGCGCATCGTGCCCCTCGCGGCCGATGCGGCGCCGCGCCTCGATCCCGCCTTCGCGCCCGGCACGGCAGCCATCCTCATCACCCGCCCCGATGCCGAGGTGCGGCTGTTCGCCGCGCATCCGGCGGATGCCGCGGTGCTCGATGCCGCGGCGGACATATCGCCGCTCGGTAACCTTATCGCGCTGCTGGGCGAAAACCATCCCGGCGGCGGGGCGGCGATCGCGGCGCTGATCGAGGCCGGGGCTTTTGCAAAGGTGGAAAGATGAAACGCTTGTTTGGTTTTTACGATCGCGCCGTCGGGATGGCATCGTCGCGGATCGCCGAGGGTGCAGCGCTGTTGCTGCTGCGCGTCGCGCTCGCGGGAGTCTTCTGGCGCTCGGGCCAGACCAAGGTCGCCGAGGGCGGCTTTCCAGCTATCGACCCCATACAATATGATCTGTTCGCGAACGAGTTTTCCGGCCTGCCGCTCGATCCCGCGCTCGCGGTGCCGCTGACGGTCTGGGCCGAGCATCTGTTCCCAGCGTTGCTGCTTTTCGGCCTCGCGACGCGCTTTTCGGCGGCGGCGCTGCTCGTGATGACGCTCGTCATCCAGATCTTCGTCTTTCCCGACGCCTGGTGGCCGGTGCATTCGCTCTGGGCGGCGATGGCGGCGATGCTGATCGTGCGCGGCGGCGGGCTGTTCTCGCTCGACGCGCTCTTTGCTAGGCTGCGCCGGAGATGAGCCTCGACGAACCTTCGCTCGCGCGGTTGATGGCCGCATCGCAGCGGGGGGACCGCGCGGCCTATCGCGCGCTGCTCGGTGATTGCCGCCTCTGGCTCGCGCGCTATTTCGCGCGCCGTATCGCGCCGCATCAGATCGACGATCTGATACAGGAAACGCTTGTGTCGATGCACCGCAAGCTCGCGACATGGGACAGCGGCCGCGCTTTCCTGCCCTGGCTCGCGGCGATCGCGCGTTACCGCTGGATCGACATGCTGCGCCGTCAACGGGACGAGGCGGAACTTGGCGACAATGACGCCGCGGTAGGCGCGGAGGACGAAGCGGTCCATGCGCGGCTCAGTATCGACCGGCTGATGACATTGCTGCCGCCTGGCCAGGCGCAGGCGATCACGCTGGTCAAGATCGAGGGCGCCTCGATTGCCGAAGCATCGCAAATCTGCGGCCAGAGCGAGTCGCTGGTGAAGGTGAACATTCATCGCGGCCTCAAAAAACTCGCACAACTTATTGAAAGTGAATGAAATGAACGACGCATCGATCGACGAACTGATCGACGGACTGGCCGACGAACTAAAACCCGTGCCACCCAAAAAGATGGTTCGGGGTCTGGCGTGGACGGCTGCGGGCTGGGTTGGCGGTGCAGTGCTGCTCCTGTGGCTTTACGGGATGCGTCACGACCTTGCCGCGGGCGGGATGCCCGCGCTGTCGATGCTCAGCTTCTGGCTGATCGCGGCCACGGGCGTCGCCGCGGCGTGGAGCGCGTTGCGCATGGGTCTGCCCGGCGTCGGGCGCGACTATAGCGGCTGGCGCTGGGCGGTGCTCGCGGCGCTGTCCTTGCCGCTCGCGGCATTGCTGCTGGCGTTCGGCGACACTCATGCGGCGATCGACGCGGCGCACGGCGGGCTCGACGCGCATTGCCTGTCGCTCGGCATTGCGTCGGGGCTGGGCGTCGGCGCGGCGCTGTTCCTGTGGCTCAGGTCTGGCGCGCCGACCTCACCGGCGCGGGCGGGCTGGGTGATCGGCCTCGCCTCGGGCGCCGCGGGTGCCACGATCGTCGCGCTGCATTGCGCCGACGACAATCTGATCCACATCGCATTGTGGCATGGATTGGCGGTGGTCATCTCGGCGCTCGCCGGGCGGCTGATTCTGCCGCGTTTCCTGCGGTGGTGATATTCAGGCGCTTCGTGGCAGCCAGTCTTTCCGATACCATTCGACAAAGGCGGAAATCCCGACCGAAATCGGCGTTGTCGGTGCAAAGCCAAGATCGCGTTGGATATCGCCGATATCGGCTGCGGTCTGATAGACGTCGCCATCCTGCATCGGCAGCAGGTTGATTTCGGCCTTGCGACCGCACGCCTGCTCGATGGCGGCAATCATATCGGTCAGCTTTTCCGGCTGGTTGTTGCCGATGTTGTAGATCCGGTGCGGAGTCGTGAAACCGCCCGGCTTCTCGCGCCCGTCGTCGGCGGGCGGGTGGTCGAGCGCCAGAACCACGCCGTTCACAATATCGTCGATAAAGGTGAAGTCGCGGCGCATATCGCCATGATTATAGACGTCGATCGGCCGACCTTGCAGCACCGCCTCGGTAAACTTCCACATCGCCATGTCGGGGCGTCCCCACGGGCCATAGACGGTGAAAAAGCGCAGGCCGGTCTGGGGAATGCGGAACAGATGCGCGTATGTTTCGCTCAGCAATTCGTCGGCGCGCTTGGTCGCCGCATAGAGCGAGATCGGCGTGTCGGCGCGGTCGGCGACCCGGAAGGGCGTGTCGGCGCGCATGCCATAGACCGAGGAGGAGGAGGCATAGACGAGATGCAAAATCGCGCGATGCCGCGCGAGTTCGAGGATGTTGACATGCCCGGCGACGTTCGAGTGGACATAGGCGGCGGGATTTTCGAGCGAATAGCGGACGCCGGGCTGGGCGCCGAGATGGACGATCCGGTCGATCCTTTGGCCCGCCAGCGCATTATCGAGCGCCGCAGCATCGCCAAAGTCGACGTCGAGGAAGGTGAACAGGCCGCCAGAATCGGCATCGAGCCGCGCCACGCGCGCGCGTTTGAGCTCGACCGAATAATAGGGCGTGAAATTGTCGATGCCGACAACCGCTTCGCCGCGGCGAAGCAAGGCCGCCGCGACCTGCATCCCGATGAATCCGGCAGCGCCCGTAATCAGCGTCGACAAATGATTACCCTCCATTGAACCTGCTTTCCGCGCCGGTCGGCGCGGGGCAGCTTATGGAACCAAAGAGGTTTAAATGTGGTGAGCCCTGCTGGGTTCGAACCAGCGACCTACTGATTAAAAGTCAGTTGCTCTACCGACTGAGCTAAGGGCCCATCGGCGCCCGGATGTTGCGGCGCGCGAGGTGAGCCGTCGCCCTAGTGCGCCGCGGCGCGCCGGTCAACCGGCTTTGGACGGACGAGCTGCGCGGCGAGCTGGCGGATGCTGCGCGCGTGGAGCGGGTGGCGCCAATCGGGCACGATCGCGCGGAGCGGGCCGAGCACGAAGGCGCGATCGGCAAGCGCGGGGTGCGGGATGGTCAGCGCCGCGTCGGACCAGGCGCCGCCCGACCAGAGCAATATGTCGAGGTCGAGTGTGCGGGCGCCCCAGCGCTGGCCTATGCGGCGGCCGAAGCGCGCCTCGATGTCCTGCAACCGTTCGAGCATTTCGGGCGGGCTCAGCTTCGAGGCGACGAGCGCGACGGCATTGGCGTAGCGGCGGCGCGAGGGGCCGACGGGATCGCTGGCGATGATCGGGCTGGCGTCAACCGCCTCGATGTCGTCGCTCTCCAGCGCGGCGAGCGCCGCGAGCAGCACCGCGCGCGGATCGCCATAGCGCGCATGGCGCCGGTTCGACCCGAGGCCGATCGCATAGAGGGGCAGCGGCATTGCGTTGCTCATGTCCGCGCGCCTATCGCAGCCGCATGGAAATTGATAGCCCGTTGCCCGGAACCGAGCCGCCGCGCGATTGTCCACGCTGCCCGCGCCTCGTCGCGCTGCGCCGGGCGTGTCAGGCCGAACATCCCGACTGGTGGAACGCGCCGGTCCATGCCTTCGGCGATCCCGATGCATGGCTGGCGCTGGCCGGACTGGCGCCGGGCAAGCATGGGGCGAACCGGACGGGGAGGCCGTTCACCGGCGACTATGCGGGCGACCTGTTGTTCAGGACGCTCGCCGCGTTCGGGCTGAGCCGGGGCGATTATGATGCGCGGATCGACGATGGGCTGGCGCTCGACGGCGCGATCATCGTCAACAGCGTCAAATGCCTGCCGCCGCAGAACAAGCCGACGCCCACCGAAATCGCGAATTGCAGGCCCTTTTTCGAGCGGCAGCTTGCGGCCTTGCCGAAGGTGCGGGTGATCGTCGCGCTCGGACGGATCGCCCATGATGCGGTGCTGCGCGCCGTCGGCGTCCGCCTTGCCGCCTTTCCCTTCGCGCATGGCGCGGTCCACGCGCTGCCCGATGGGCGACATCTGGTCGATAGCTATCATTGCTCGCGTTACAACACGAACACCGGGCGGCTGACGCCGGAGATGTTCGCCGACGTCTTTCGTAGGGCGCTGGCGTTGCACGAAGAGAGCGCTTGATCGCATCGTCATTGCAAGGAGCCGGGGGCGATGCGGCAATCCCCAGCCATCGACATGGCGAAAGGTGGATGGCTGGAGATTGCGTCGCTTCGCCCGCAATGACGGCTCTGGTCAGACGAGCGGGCCGAACTCCTCGACCAACCCGCGATAAAGCGCGCGTTTGAACGGAACGATCAGCTTTTCGATCTCGTTCAGCTCGACCCACTTCCAGGCGCGGAACTCCTGATGGCTGGTGTGGATGTTGATGTCGCTGTCCTCGCCCATGAAGCGCATCAGGAACCAGTGCTGGCGCTGGCCGCGATATTTGCCGCCCCACATCTTGCCGATCAGATGGTCGGGCAGGTCATAGAAATACTCCTCGCGGCTGCGCGCGATGATGTCGACGAGCCCGCCATGGACGCCGGTTTCCTCGCCAAGCTCGCGGATCGCCGCCTCTTCGGCGTCCTCGCCCGCGTCGATCCCGCCCTGCGGCATCTGCCACGCCTCGCTCGACGTATCGAGCCGCTGGCCGACGAAAACGCGGCCATCGCGGTTGGCGAGCATCACGCCCGCGCAGGGGCGATAGGGGAGCTTGTCGTGATCGATCATGCGGCTCCGCTAGCCTCGGCGACGATCGCTTTCAATATGGTGAGGGCGCCGCGAATATCGTCCTTCGCGCTCGGAATGGCTCGCGTCAGGTTGATATAGCCGTGGATATTGCCCTTTGCCTCGCGAAAGCTGGTGGGCACGCCCGCTTCGATGAGCTTGGCGGCATAGGCGCGGCCCTGATCGCGCAAGGGGTCGAGCCCCGCGGTGACCAGCAGCGTCGGCGGCAGGCCCTCGGCCGGAAAATCGAGCGGCGAGGCGCGATAGTCGGCGGGATCCGCAGCATAATGATTGCCGAACCAGGTCATGCTGCCCTGGGTGAGCAGATGGCCCTCGCCGAAATCGCGATAGCTTTGCCAGTCGTCGTGCGTCGTCACGGCGGGGTAGATGGGGTGGATCGCGACGACGGGTTTCGACGCCGGCTTGTCGCGCAGCGTGAGCGCGGTCGCGATGGTCAGATTGCCGCCGGCGCTTTCGCCCGAAAGCACAAGGCCGGTGCAGGGGATGTTGTCGGCGACCCAGCGCGTCGCCGCTTCGCAATCCTCAGGCGCGGCGGGGAAGGGGTGTTCCGGGGCGAGGCGGTAATCGACCGCGATCACGGGCATGTCGAGCTGCCGCGCGGCTTCGGCGCAATAAGGATCGTGCGTGTCGAGGTCGCCGATCACCCAGCCGCCGCCGTGATAGAAGACCATGACGGGGCCGGGCTCGCGGGCCGGGCGATTGTCATAGATGCGAACCCGAATCTCGCCCGCGGGTCCGGGGATGGCGCGATCCTCGACATGCGCGATCTCGCCGCGCGGGGCGTCGGCAAGCTGGCCCATTGCCCGAAACATCTCGCGCGCGCCTTCGGGCGGCATTTCCTCCATCTTCGGTCCTTCCTGCGCGTTCAGGAAGGCGAGGAAAGCCGCCACGTCGGGGCGCCTGAAATGGGTGGGGCCATCGGTCATCTGCGTTTCTCCCTGGTCGCGATTTTCGTCACGCTATTCGGGATTGGCGGGGCAAATTCAATCGCAAATCGAAACCGAGCGACGCCTTGCCCTTTGCGGCGCACAATTTTTTCTCAATTGCGGCTTGGCGCGCAGAGGCCTAGGCCCATGTCACAGGTTCGCAAGATTTGAGGCAGAAGACAAAATGGCGACAGTGGTAGAGGACCAGGCCGACGGCGCGCGGCAGTCCCCGCTTTCGGATGCAGTGGTGGTTCGCTTTGCCGGCGACAGCGGCGACGGGATGCAGCTGACCGGCGGCCAATTCACTTTGTCGTCGGCGCTTGCGGGCAATGACTTTGCCACTTTCCCGGATTTTCCTGCCGAAATCCGCGCGCCGCAGGGCACCTTGTTCGGCGTGTCGGCGTTCCAGATCAATTTCGGATCGTCGGCGATCGACACCGCGGGCGACGCGCCCGACGTGCTGGTCGCGATGAATCCCGCGGCGCTCAAGACCAATGTGCCGCAATTGAAGCCCGGCGGCCTCATCATCGCCGACGAGGGCGAGTTCAACGACCGCAACCTCGCCAAAGCGAAATATGAAGCCAATCCCCTCGACGACGGCAGCCTCGCCAAATGGCAGCTGCTGAAACTGAATATCAGCCAGCTGACGATGGACGCGGTGAAGCCCTTTGGCCTTGGCAACAAGGAAGCGCTGCGCTGCAAGAATATGTGGACGCTGGGGCTGGCGCTGTGGATGTTCGACCGCGACCGCCAGCCGCTGATCGACTGGCTCAATGCGAAGTTTGCGAAGGCGCCCGAGCTGGCGGCGGCGAACGTCGCGGCGCTCAATGCGGGGCACGCCTATGGCGAGACGGCCGAGCTGGCGGGGCCGCTCAAGCAGCATCATGTCGACCCCGCGCCCGCCGAACCCGGCCTCTATCGTACGCTGACCGGTGCCGAAGGCATCGCGCTCGGGCTCGTCGCGGGCGCGCAGCTCGCCAGGCTGCCGATGTTTTTCGGCGGCTATCCGATCACTCCGGCGTCGGCGATCCTGCATCACCTGTCGCGGCTCAAGGAATATGACGTCACGACCTTTCAGGCCGAGGACGAGATTGCGGCCATCTGTTCGGCGATCGGCGCCAGCTATGGCGGATCGCTCGGCGTGACCAGTTCGTCGGGGCCCGGCATCGCGCTCAAGGGCGAGGCGATGGGTCTCGCGATTATGACCGAACTGCCGCTGGTGATCGTCAATTCGCAGCGCGGCGGGCCGTCGACCGGCCTGCCGACCAAGACCGAACAGTCGGACCTTTATCAAGCGGTGTACGGACGCAACGGCGATGCGCCGATGCCGGTGATCGCCGCCCGTTCGCCGGGCGATGCGTTTGAATGCGCGATCGAGGCGTGCCGCATCGCGGTGCAATATATGACCCCGGTGATGCTGCTCACCGACGGCTATATCGCCAATGCGGCCGAACCGTGGAAAGTGCCCGATCTGGCGGCCTATGAGGCGTTTCCGGCCCGGTTCCTGACCGAAGTGCCTGAGGGTGGCTTCAAACCCTATGGCCGCGACGACAAGCTCGCGCGTCCGTGGGTCAAGCCCGGCACCCCCGGCCTGCTTCACCGCATCGGCGGGATCGAGAAGGAAGTCGACACCGGCCACATCAACTACGCGCCCGCGAACCACCAGACGATGACCGATATTCGCAAGGCGAAGATCGACGGCATCAAAGTGCCCGACCAGATCGTCGAGCTGGGCGCCGAGGGCGGCAAGCTGGCGGTGGTCGGCTGGGGCTCGACCTTCGGCCCGATCCACCAGGCGGTGCGGCGCAAGCGTGCCGAGGGACTGGATGTCAGCCACGTCCATATCCGCCATATCTGGCCGCTGCCCGGCAATCTGGGCGAGCTGCTGAAGAGCTATGACAGGGTGATCGTGCCCGAAATGAACACGGGGCAATTGAAGACGGTGCTGCGCGATCAATATCTGGTCGATGCCAGGCCCGTGAACAAGGTGTCGGGCCAGCCCTTCACGATTGCCGAGATCGAAGCCGCCATCGAGGAGGCACTCAAGTGAACGAGATGACGACCATCGCGCGGACGACCACGCTCAAGGATTGGGAAACCGACCAGGAGGTCCGCTGGTGTCCCGGCTGCGGCGACTATGCGATCCTCAAAGCGGTGCAGCGCACGATGCCCGAAATCGGAACCGCGCCCGAGAACACGGTATTCGTCAGCGGCATCGGCTGCTCGTCGCGCTTTCCCTATTATATGGACACCTATGGCTTCCATACGATCCACGGCCGCGCGCCGGCCTTTGCGACGGGGCTGAAGCTCGCCAATCCGGGGCTCGACATCTGGATCGTCACCGGCGACGGCGACGGGCTGTCGATCGGCGGCAACCACACGATGCACCTGATCCGCCGCAATCTCGATTGCCAGATCATGCTGTTCAACAACGAGATTTACGGGCTGACCAAGGGCCAATATTCGCCGACCAGCCGCGTCGGCACGACCAGCCCGTCGACCCCCTATGGCTCGGTCGATCGCCCCGCGCAGCCCGCGGCTTTTGCGCTCGGCGCGGGCGCCCGCTTCGTCGCGCGCGGCTTCGACGTGTCGAAGGAATTGCCGAACGTCCTGAAGGCGGCACATGCGCACAAGGGCGCTGCCTTTATCGAGATTTTCCAGAACTGTATCGTCTATAACAAAGACGTGTTCGAGGATTTTGCGGCGCCCAAGGGCGCGGAGGATCGCCAGCTATGGCTGAAGCATGGCGAACCGATGCTCTATGCCAAGGGGACGAAGGGAATCGCGCTCGACGCCGAGGCGCTGCATCTGAAGACCGTCGATGTCGTCGATGGCGACTGGCAGGCGGCGGGCGTGATCGTTCACGACGTTACCAACCGCAGTGTCGCGCACATGCTCGTCGAGATGCGCTTCGGGGAGTTCCCGATGGCGCTGGGGGTGCTCTACGACGATCCGCGCCCGACCTTCGAGGCTGACGTCGTGCGGCAGAACAAGGCCGCGGCCGAAGGCAAGAAGGCCGATTTGCAGAGTCTGCTCAAGAAAGGGCAGACCTGGACGGTGACCCCAAGCGGGCCGGAGCTTTAGCAAGCCCGCGGGGTGAGGCTTCGCCCGAGGATGCATGGTATACAAGCGTCGGGAATGCTGGCGGCCTATAGAAATGCGCTTGATAGTTGCGCAGACCACACGGACAATCCAACGCCGATCTCGCATAAGCAGCTGTTTTATGGAGAAAAATGGTGGACGCACTAGGGCTCGAACCTAGGACCCGCTGATTAAGAGTCGCAGATAAATAGAGTATTATCAATCACTTAGCTGCATTCGTGTATAAACTGAACGAAGTTGGATAACAAGGTTTTCCGTCGAGTGACAACGGTCAATGTCACAAATTCACCCACAGCCCGATCAGGGCCTGTTGACGGCTTTGCACCGCGCTTGAAACAGGCGCGATGCGAGGCCCTTCATATCAGCTGCGTCGAATCCCTTGGATGATTCCTTTCACCAGGAAACGACAAAGCTGATGCAACCCGATCAAGCCGGGGATCTCAACGCGCCAACCAAGCGCGCAATTTTGATGAGGACCGATCCACCGACACCATCATGGTCAGCGGCCTTTCGCGCCACGCGAACAGGCCGGACACATGAATGAACCTGACCAGGGTAGTATCAGACCGTCAAATTACCCCTTGCCCAACAGGGGCCGTCCACACATGAAACAGGCTCTGAGCGATTTGAAATCGCATGTAGGAGGCGTGACGTGACCCCCTGATTTTCCTCCAACAGTGATTAGAGTCCGGTCTTGAAGGAAGGACGGACAGATGAAGCGTTTGAGGTTTTCGGAAGAGCAGATCATCGGGGTGTTGAAGGAAGCGGAGGCGGGCGCGAAGACCGGCGAGCTGGCGCGGCGACACGGGGTGTCGGAAGCAACGATCTACAACTGGAAGGCCAAGTATGGCGGCCTTGAGGTGTCGGAGGCGAAGCGGCTACGCTCGCTCGAGGACGAGAACGCGAAGCTGAAGCGGTTGCTTGCGGACTCGATGCTGGACAATGCGGCGCTGAAGGATCTTCTCACAAAAAAATGGTGACGCCCGCCGTTCAGCGGGAAGCGGTCGCCCATCTCCAGGCTTGCCATGGGATGAGCGAGCGGCGGGCGTGCCGTGTCACAGGCGCCGATCGGAAGAGCATGCGCTACCGGTCGCAGCGTGGCGACGATGCCGAGGTTCGGGAGAAGCTGCGCGAGTTGGCGCAGCAGCGTCGCCGGTTCGGTTATCGGCGCCTGCATATCCTGCTGCGCCGGGAGGGCGTGATGATCAACAGGAAGAAGACCCAGCGCCTGTATCGAGAGGAGGGGCTGATGGTCCGACGAAGACGCAACCGGCGCCGGGCGATCGGTGCGCGGGCGCCCGCACCGGTGCTCGCGCTGCCGAACCAGCGGTGGAGCCTCGACTTTGTGCATGATCAGATGGCGTCAGGTCGGCGGTTCCGGGTGCTCAACATCGTGGACGATGTCACGCGGGAGTGCCTGCGCGCGGTGCCCGACACGTCGATCTCCGGGCGCCGGGTCGTGCGCGAGCTCAGCGATCTGATCGAGGAGCGCGGCAGACCGGGGATGATCGTCAGCGACAATGGGACCGAGCTGACATCGAACGCGGTGCTCGCATGGTGCGGTGAGGTCGGGGTCGAGTGGCATTATATCGCGCCGGGCAAGCCGATGCAGAACGGCTATGTCGAGAGCTTCAATGGCCGGATGCGCGATGAGCTTCTGAACGAGACGCTGTTCCTCGACCTCGATCATGCCCGCACAGTGATCGCGGCCTGGGCCGAAGATTACAACCAGGCGCGGCCACACTCGGCCCTTGGATATGAGACACCGGCGGCGTTCGCCGCCGAACTGCATAAGCAATGGCCTGTGCAGCTACGCCCTTCGGGCTCCGCTGCACAGGCCATTGCTTACACTGCGCTCATGCGCAACAAAGCTGCTGGGCTCTAATCCCCGCTGGTGGAAACCAGGGGGTCACGTCAGGCGCCATCGGCGCGGTTGAACGCGACCGGACGACCGCCTACATCCAGAAAAACGGTGCGAAGTGGCTTGAGTCTCAATTCTTGATCCTTGGCGAAGGCGGCCTCGATAATGGTTCGGGCCTGAGCTTGGCTGATCGGCTTATGGCTTACTTTCCTGTGGATAGGATTCCAGTTGTCACGAAAGCCCTCTTTGTCCCATTGAAGCGCTATTCCGTACAAGTTTTGCCGCGTTCGCGGTTATTCTCCAGGTTCTGGATCTCCGCGGCGGCCGCCTAGGCTGTAGTGACAATTTATGGGATTCCCATTTGTGCTGAGTTCTGATTCAACGCTGGCTTTTGGAGGCTGGTGTGGAAGGCGAAGTGCTTCGGGACGACCAATGGGAGATTTTGCGGGAGTTTGTGCCCGGTGGGCGCAAGGACCGGCGCGGCCCGCGCAGTGACGCACGGCGGTTTTTCGACGCCATTTTGTGGCTGGCGCGTTCGGGCGGGCGCTGGCGCGATTTGCCCGAGCGGTTCGGTCCTTACCAGACGGCCAAGCGGCGCTACTATCGCTGGATCGAACAAGGTGTGTTTGACCGGATATTCGAGGCGGTTTCTTGCCATCCCGACATGGAGTGGATCGCAATCGATGCCACCGTCATCCGGGCTCAGGCGCAGGCGGCCGGGGCACCGCTAAAAAGGGGGGCCAGGAAGCCCAGGCCCTGGGCCGCTCGCGAGGCGGGTTCGGCACCAAAATCCATGCCGTAGTCGATGCGCTGGGCCTGCCGGTGCGCTTCAACCTCGGCCCCGGACAGCAGAACGACATGGCGCCCGCCAAGGAACTGATCGACGGACTGGAGGCCGGGCAAGTCCTCGCCGACAAGGCCTATGACGCCAACAGCCTGTGCGAGAAGATCGAGGCGCAAGGCGCAACTGTCGTCATCCCGCCCCGCCGTCACCACAAACAGCCGCGCGAATAACCGAGCTCGTCGAGCACGATCAGGTCGAGCCGCGACAGCTGCGCCGCCAAGGGTCCCGCCCTTGCCGATCCGCGTCTCCTCTTCGAGCCGTGTCACCACGGAAGGCGACGATGATCGCCTCTTCGTCGATCGAGAGCATTGTCGAATGCACATCCTTCAGACCAGTCGGCAAATCCTTGAATGCCGTACGCTTCGTCCACTTGGCGACCGTCTTCTGGTTGATGCCGTAGCACTTGGCGAGAAGCCTCAGGCTCTCTTGACTATGTTGTATCGCTCGACGGACTGCCTCCGTCGTCCAGGCGCTCCCGTGTAAAATCTGTCCCATAGCACATACTTCCATTGCTCCATGGATAATGCGCCATCAAATGCCGGGACCAACACCTAATCTCGTCTGGTAGAAACCAGGGGGCAGGTCAGCACTTCAAAAGCCGCAGCTGACCACCACCTCCGATCACTTCAAAAATCTATCTTGCGCTGCGTGCGCCTCCGGTCGGGTTACACCTGCCCGCTGCGGACCGATCTGGAACCTGCGGATACGGCAGGCGATGGCGGCCGCGGTCGCGCTTGGGGACGGCCGCGGCGCGAACGGCTTACCCAGGGCCGACCCGCGAAGAACCGCAGCATGAAACATCTGACCTCCGGCTTCCTGACGCAGCTTCGTTCATCGAGTCTCGCGGCTCCCGTGTTCGGCGATGTCATGAAAGAGATTGTCAGCGAAGCGCGGTTAGCCAACTCCCTCAGCATCAACATCATTTATGCAATTCAATGTGGCATGACAATATGGCGAGTCATATTTCCGATATTGGTTGACAAAAATGGACTAACGATTATGTCCGTAAGAAAGATTGCAAGAGCAAGGGAGAGGCGCATGTGCATGTCCGATCGCGGGACCGGTTCGTCCGCGCGCAGAATTCGTTTCCGCAAGATATGCCTCGTCGGGACGGCGCTGACCGCAGCGACGGCTCCAGGCGCCGCGCTTGCGCAGGGATCGGCCACAGAGGCCGCGGACGACGAGGCGATCGTCGTCACGGGCATTCGATCGTCGCTGCAAAGCGCGCTTTCGGAAAAGCGCAATGCTGACAGCCTGATCGAGGTCATTCAGGCCGAAGATATTGGCAAGCTGCCCGACCAGAATCTCGCCGAGGTGCTCGAAAATGTGACGGGAGTGCAGATCACGCGTGAAGCGGGGGTCGGCACCGGGGTCCAGATTCGCGGCACGAACGATAATCGCGTCGAAATCAACGGCGTCTCGACCGTGGGATCCGGGTCGGGGCGCGGCGGCATCAGCTTCGAGGATGTCAGCGCATCGATCATCGCGTCGGTCGAGGTCATCAAGGCGCCGGAGGCCAAGACGATCGAGGGCTCGGTCGGTGGCACGATAAACCTGCGCACCATTCGCCCGCTCGATCTTCGCGAGATGCTTATCGCGGGGCGCGTGCAGGGTGAATATAGCGAGCTGTCCGATAGCGTGACGCCGCGTATTTCAGCGACCTTCGGCGATAATTGGTCGACCGGCGTCGGCGAGATCGGGCTGGTGCTCAGCGGCAGCTATGCGCAGCAGGAAGCGACATCCTTTCGCCCGCGCGTCGATCGCGACGGCGGGCTAGTGGAAAATGTCGATGCGGCGGTGGTGCGTGGCGGTGTGCTCGAGAATCAGCCGATGCGGCGGCCGGCCGCACAATCCTTTGACTTCGTCGGTATCCAGTTCCTCAATCAGGAACTCGAAAACTTCGAATATGAAACCAAGAATTTCGCCGGTACGCTCGAATGGGCGCCGAGCGACAATCTGAAATTCTATTTCGACACCGTCTATAACGACCAGGAGCGACGCCAGGACAGCTCGCGCGTCCAAGCGTCGGGGGTTAACGCGCTGCTCAATTACAGCGTGCCGACTTCGTTCCAGACGGTCGATTTCGGATCGCTCGACGGCGTGCGGCTCGGCAGCATCGCGGTCGCGGAGACCGGGGTGCTGGAACCCGATCTCGCGGTCGATCGCGACGATCCTAACCTTCGCTTTTCAAGCGATGTCGGCGCGCGGCTGACCAAGAGCGAAATCTATCGGCTGGGGACTGAGTTCAGTGCCGGCCGCCTGACGGGGCGGGCCGAAGCGTCGCGATCGATTTCGAACACGTCGAACCCCGATCTCAGCACGACGCTCAATTTCCTCAACCCCAATGCGCCCGTCTTTACCGGCAACGACAATGCGGTCCCCTTTGCCTATGACCTGTCGGGTGGGTCGCTGCGGTTCGGGATCAATTTCGACTCGCCGCTGGCGCCGACCGTCGCGCAATTGCTCGATCCCGCCAATGTCGTGCTGCAACAGGTGGTGATCGGCAACGACAGTCGGCGGAACAAGGAGGACGCCTTCCGCCTCGACACGTCGCTCGACGTCGCGGACCTGACGCCCTTTTTCACCTCGTTCGACGTCGGTTACCGGTTCAACAAGTCGACGAGCAGTTTCAACGACGTGGGTTCGACCCTCACGCTCAGCAGCTTGAACGACAGTCCGCGCGGGACCGCGTTCGCCGACCTGCTCGTTCCGGGGCCCGACAATTTCGGCGACGCCGATGGCCGGGATCTGTTCTTCGGGGATTTCCTGCTGATCGATCCCAACCGCGCATTCAGCGACCGCGAAGGCACGATCGATATTCTGCGCCAGGCGCTGCTGGCTGCGCCCGGCGGGCGCGTGCTTAATGACGCCTCGGCCAATTCGGCGGGCTTCTTCACCATCAACGAGACGACGCACGCGGTGTACGGCCAGGCCAATTTCGAGGTTGGGCCGGTACGCGGCAATTTCGGGCTGCGCTGGCTCGACACGCGGCTCGATTCGATCGGCAATTCGGTGACCGGCAATGTCGTGACGCAGGTCGTCAGCCGCGGCGGTTACAGCAAGCTGCTGCCGCGATTGAACCTGGTCGCCGATGTCAGCGACGACATCATGCTCCGCGCCAGCTGGGGCAGGGACATCAATCGGCCCGATTTCAACCTTTTGTCGACGTCAGTGTCGTTCGTGACGAGCGAAAATGCCGCGGTTTCCATTGGAAATCCGAACCTTCGGCCCGAAACGGTCACATCCTATGATGCGTCGATCGACTGGTATTTTGCGCCGGCATCGGTGCTGAGCGTCGGCGTTTTTCACAAAAAGCGCACCGACCTGTTCGTGACGCAGCTCGAGGATGCGCCGCTCGACGCCAACGGCTTCCGCGACATTACGCCGCCGTGCGAAGGCGGCGGCATCTATAACCCGATTGCCTTCCGCAACCAGCTGTCGCCGATCGGCGGGTCGGGCATGTGCGTGCCGATCCTGACGACGATCAACGATACGGGCAGCACGACGCAGACCGGGGTCGAGGTCGCGCTGCAATATGATCTGTCGCAATTCGAGGATGCGCTGGGCTTCGCCTCGGGCTTCGGCATCCTCGCCAACTATACCTATCAGAAGTTCGGCGGCGGCGAAGCGGTCAACACCTCGGCGGTGCGCGGCACCGACATCTTCAATGCGATCAACGGCATCTACGACGATGCCGATTTCGTGCCCGTCACCGCGAAGCAGGGCCTGCTCGATTTTTCGAAGCACGCCTATAACGTCACGCTCTATTATGAAAAATACGGGCTGTCGGCGCGCGCACGCTATACATGGCGCAGTGCGTTCCGCACGCTGGACACGGTCGGCGGTGCGACGCTGGCGAGCACCTTCGGTTTTCCGGTGGTCACCGCGGCGCGCGGGCAGCTCAACGCCAGTATCAATTATGACGTCACCGACTTCCTCAATATCGGGATCGAGGGGGTCAACCTCACGAAGTCGAAAATCTCGCAATATTGCGTCAACGACGGGGCGCTGCTGTGCTTCGAGGGTCTGCCCGATCGCCGGATCACCTTCGGTGCCGCGCTGCGCTTCTAGGGGCGCGGCGCCGGACGTCTCCATTAGTCAGGCAATTTGGCAGCAGAAAAATCTTGTATTGTCATACCTCATGTATAGACCAGTTAGCGAACGAACGAATGGGTGAGGCGTTGAAACTTCGATCGATTCTGGCGGTGGCGCTTTTGATTTCGACCTCCGTCGCGGCGCATGGGCGCGAGATGCTCGTCACCGACCAGGCGCAGTTCAAGGCGGCGGTCGAGGCGGCGACGCCGGGCGATGCCATCCTGCTGGCTGACGGGGAGTGGCGCGATTTCCAGGCGGTGTTCACCGGCACCGGGACGGTGGACAAGCCGATCACGCTCGCGGCCCAGACGAAGGGCAAGGTGATCCTCACGGGCCAGTCGAACCTGCGACTCGGCGGCCGGCATCTGGTCGTCACCGGCCTCGTCTTTCGGGGCGGCTACAGCCCCACGCGCGAAGTCATTTCCTTCCGCCGCGATTCGCGGACCCCTGCGCGCGATTCGCGCGTAACCGAAGTGGTGATCGACGGTTTCAGCAAACCCGACCGCCGCGCCGAGGATATTTGGATCGCGCTTTATGGCACCGACAACCGCGTCGATCATTCGCATTTCGAGGGCAAGACCAACGCCGGGGTCACGCTTGCGGTCATCCGGCCCAAGGGGCAGGGCGAGGCCAATCGGCACCGCATCGACCATAATTATTTCGGCCCGCGCCCGCCGCTGGGATCAAACGGGGGCGAGACGATCCGCATCGGCACGAGCGAGGAATCGCTGTCCGACAGCCTGACGCTCGTCGAACGCAACATCTTCGACCGCACGAGCGGCGAGGTCGAGATCGTCTCGGTCAAGGCGGGCGGCAATATCCTCCGCGAAAATCTGGTGCTCGAAGCGCAGGGCGCGTTCGTGCTGCGCCACGGCAACGGCAACCTGATCGAGCGCAATATCTTTTTCGGCAAGGGCGTGCCCGACACCGGCGGCGTGCGCGTGATCAACCGCGACCAGATTGTGCGCGACAATTATTTCGAGGGGCTGGCGGGCACCTCGTTCAAAAGCGCGATTAGCGTGATGAACGGCGTGCCCAATTCAGTCGTCAATCGCTATCATCAGGTCGCGAACGCGCGGATCGTCGGCAACAGCATCGTCGACAGTGCGCGCATCACCTTTGCCGCGGGGGCCGATGCCGAACGATCGGCGGCGCCGGTGGACAGCCGCTTTGAGCGCAACCTGATCGTGGGGGCGAAAGGGCAAGACCCGTTTCGCGCCGAAGGCGACATTGCCGGTATCGCGCTTGCGGGCAATGTCCAGGCGATGGTTGCAAGGCCGCTGCTGAGCCAAGGTGTCGAACAGCGCGCGGTGACGCTTGAACGCGCCGCCAACGGCCTCCTCTATCCCACCGATCCGGCGCTCGCCGCGGTCGGTGCGCCGCGCAATTTGAAACCCGTGACGCGCGCTGAGGTCGGTGCGCATTGGTATCGCGGCGATGCGCCCGAAGCGGCGTTTGGCACCGGCGCAACGCGGGCACTCGCCGTGGGGGCCTCGCTGGCCGAAGCGGTAGCCGAAAGCAGGGCGGGCGACACGCTGGCGCTCGGAACGGGGGTCTATGATATCGCCGCACCGCTGACGGTCCGGCGCAGGCTGACCATCGCCGGCGCCAACGATGCAAAGCCCGTGCTGCGCGTCGCATCCAGCTTGGCGCGGATTGCGGGTGGCGGTGGGCTGCGGCTCGAAAATCTGGCGATCGACGCGCGGGCGACTGCGGGCGAGCGCGCGCTGATCGCGGTCGAGGGCGGCGTCGCCCCCAATTACCGCATCGCTTTCGATGGCGTATCGGTGCGCGGTCCGGGCAAGGGGCGCCTCGACGGCATCGTCATGGCGCCGGGCACCTTCGCCGACGACGTCACCCTTTCGAACAGCGACTTTGCCGACATGGGGGTGGTGGTCCTGGGCACCGGCGAACAGGAACCGAAGGGCTGGTATCCGATGGAACGGCTGACGATTACCGGCAGCCGCTTCGCGCGCGTTGCCATGGTCGCCGATTTGCTGCGCAAGGGCAGTGACGAAAGCACGTTCGGTCCCTGGTTCGCGATGACCCGTTCGAGCGTTGTGGACAGCGGCGCGGGCGACGTGTCGCTGCGTATCTCGGGCGCCCAGCATAGCCAAATCGCGCAGAACAGCTTTGCCGGATCTGACGGCATCCTGGTCATTCATTCGGTCGGAGCGCCCGAAACGCGAATTGCGTCGAACGCCTTTGCCGCGACCCCGGCGCCGCGGATCGAGGAACTCGTCTGGAAAGGGCCGCCGCGCGGCGTGATCGAGGATAATCTTGTGGAGGCCCAGCCGTGATCGCATTTCCGTCCCGGGCGGCCGCGCTGCTCCTCACTGCCGCCGCGATGCCAGCCGGTCCCGCGATGGCGGCGACGCCGTCCGCGGCCTCGGCGCAGGCCTTTGCCCCACTGTTCGCTTCGGAGGTCGAGCACGCGCGCCGCACCGTCGATACCTCGATCCGCGCAGGCATCAACGTGCCCGTGCCCAGGGATCCCGGCGGCGGCTTCACCCACGAACAGCATAAGCGCAATTATCGCGTCATTTTCGAGGGCGGCCAGCTGTTCCGCCTGACCGGCGAGGCGCGCTACCGCGATCATGTCCGCGATCTTCTGCTTGCCTATGCCGATCTTTATCCGGCGCTCGGTCCGCACCCCGCAAAGGCGAACCAGACCGCGGGGCGGCTGTTCTGGCAAAGCCTCAACGACAGCGTGTTCCTCGTCAATGCGGCGCAGGGCTATGCGGCGATCCGCGGGTCGCTGTCCGCCGCCGACCGCCAGCGGATCGACGACGATGTGATCCGCCCGATGGCACGCTTCCTGTCCGACGAGTCGCCTGAGGTCATCAACCGCATCCACAATCATGCGACGTGGGCGGCGGCCGGGGTCGGCCTGTCGGGCTATCTGCTCGGCGACCGCGACCTTGTCGACAAGGCGCTGCTCGGGCTCGACAAAAGCGGCAAGGCGGGGTTCCTGCGTCAGCTCGACTTGCTCTTCTCGCCCGACGGCTATTATGCCGAAGGCCCCTATTATCAGCGTTATGCGCTCCAGCCCTTCGTCGTTTTTGCCGCGGCGATCGCCGCGAACGATCCCGACCGCAGGATTTTCGACTATCGGGACGGCATCGTCCTGAAGGCCGTGCGCACCGCGATCGACCTGACCCACGACGGATATTTCCTGCCGGTCAACGACGCGATGCCCGACAAGAGCCTGCGCACCGAGGAACTCTATCACGCCGTCGCCATTGCCTATGCGGCGACGAAAGATCCCGCCTTTCTGTCGATCGCCGACTGGCAGGACCGCACCGTGCTGACCCCCGCGGGGCAGGCGCTGGCGGCGGACCTGGCCGCGGGCAAGGCGAAGCCCTGGTCCTTCGGCTCGCGGCTGCTCTCCGACGGTCCCGACGGCAAGGGCGGCGCGCTTGTCCTGCTGCGCAGCAAGCCCGATCCCAAGGGCCCGCTGCTCGTCGCCAAAAATACCGTGCAGGGGATGGGTCATGGCCATTTCGACCGCCTCGGCTGGGTCTATTATGACGAAACCGGCGCGGTGGTGACGGACTATGGCGCCGCGCGCTTCCTGAATGTCGAGGCGAAGCGCGGCGGGCGCTACCTGCCCGAAAACGACAGCTGGGCGAGCGCGACGATCGCGCACAATACGCTCGTCGTCGACGAACAAAGCCATTTCGGCGGCGACTGGAAAGTCGGCGAACGGCATGGTACGCGCCAGCTTGCCGCGTCGCTGGGCGGCCCCACCCGCTATGCGATCGGCGAGATCGACAGCGCGTACAAGGGCGTGACGATGCGCCGCGCGCTGCTGCTGATCGAAGTCGACGGTCTCGCAAATCCGCTTTCGCTCGATATCCTCCACGGAACTGGCGGCGGCAGGCATGTCTATGACCTGCCGCTGCATTTTTCGGGGCATATCATCGACAGCGACATCGCCTTTGCCCGCAATCTCGCCGAACGACCGGTGCTGGGCAAGGCGAACGGCTATCAGCATCTGTGGGTCGACGGCGAAGGCACCGGGACGGGCAAGGCGCGGCTGACATGGATGCAGGGCAGCCGTTTCTATTCCTATCATATGGCACCGCCCGCGGGCGCGCGCTTCATCCTTGCCGAAAGCGGCGCGAACGATCCCGAGTTCAACCTGCGCCGCGAACCCGCGCTGATCCAGCGTGTCGATGGCGCGGCGACCGCGACCTTCGTGAACTTGCTTGAGCCGCACGGCGCCTATGACGCGTCGGCCGAGACGGTCGTGGCAAGCAGCGCGCGCGTGACAGGGCTCGAGCATCGCCGCGTAAAGGGCCTCGATCTGGTGCTCGTCACGCTCGTCGACGGCCGTCGCATCGCGATCGCGGTTGCCGAAGATGTCACCCCGAACGCGCAGCACAGCGTCACCGTTGATGGCCGCATTCTTGCATGGACCGGCCCGGTCGGCCGCCTCGACATCGCCGCAACCGGAGCGAAAAAATGAGCAATATCAAGGGTCGTTTTCGCTGGTGCGTGATCGCGCTGATCGCGCTGGCGACGGTCATCAACTATATCGACCGCAATGCGCTGGCGGTGATGTGGCCCGAAGTGTCGAAGGACATCGGCGCCACCAAGGAAGATTATGCGCTGCTGGTGACGATCTTCATGATCTTCTACGCCTTCGGCCAGTCGCTGTTCGGGCGCATCTTTGACGCGATCGGGACGCGGATGGGCTTTACCATCTCGATCGTCATCTGGTCACTGTCGATCGCCGCGCACGCGCTCGTGCGCTCGATGCCGCCGCTGATGGTGCTGCGCGCGACGCTAGGCGTCAGCGAAGCGGGCAACTGGCCGGGCGCGACCAAGGCGAATGCGCTCTGGTTCCCGTCGCGCGAGCGCGCGCTGGCGCAGGGCATTTTCAACGCCGGGGCTTCGCTCGGTGGCATCGTGTCGGCGCCGCTGATCGCGCTGCTGTTCGTCCAGTTCGGCTGGCCTGGAACCTTCCTGCTCATCGGCTTGCTGGGCTTCGTCTGGCTGGTGCCGTGGCTCTGGTTCTACAAGGCCGATCCCGAAAACCATCCGGGGATTAGCGAGGAAGAACGCACCTATATCCTGACCGGCCGCACCGAAGCGGGGCGGGACGAGAGCCGCCGCGTGCCGCTCGGCGAGTTGCTGCGCTATCGCCAGAGCTGGGGCGTCATCCTGTCGCGCTTTTTCCTCGACCCCGTCTGGTGGCTCTTCGTGTCGTGGCTGCCGATCTATCTGGCCGAAACCTTCGGCTTCGACGTCAAGCAGATCGGGCTTTTCGCGTGGGTGCCCTTTGTCGGCGCGATGCTGGGCAGCCTGTTCGGCGGCTGGCTCGCGGGGCGGATCATCGGCGGCGGCGGCGGCGTCCACCGCGCGCGCATGACGACGATCGGTATCGGCTGCGCGATCATGCTGCCTTCGCTGCTCTTCACGATCGGCGCGAGCGAACCGCTCAATGCCGTGCTGCTGATCGCGTGCATCCTCTTCGGCTTCCAGATGGCGATCGGCAATATCCAGACGCTGCCGAGCGACTATTTCGGCGGCGGCGCCGTCGGCAGCCTCGCGGGGATCAGCGGCACCGCCGCAGTTGCGGGCACGCTCATCACCACCTGGCTCGTCCCCGCGCTGACCGAGACGAGCTATGCGCCGATCTTCGCGCTCTCGGCGGCGATCGTCCCCGCCGCTTTCCTGTGTTTCTGGCTGGTCGGCGGTCGCGTCGTCCCGGTCACCGTCAAACCCGCCAACATCCAAGAATAAGGAACTGCACCACATGACTCTCCAGGGCAAAACCGCGCTCGTCACCGGCGGCGGCCGCGACATAGGACGATCAGTCTCGATCGCACTCGCGCGCGCCGGCGTTCGCGTCGCGATCAATTACAACAGCGGTCGCGATGCGGCAGAGGACACGCTGAAGACCATCGAGGACGCGGGCGGCGACGCCTTTCTGGTCCAGGCCGACGTCACCGACAGCGGCGCGGTCAAGGCGATGCTCGAAGAGGTCGGTGTCGCGTTCAGCGGGCGGCTCGACATCCTCGTCAACCTTGCCGGCGGCATGGTCGCGCGCAAGACGCTGAGCGAGATGGACGAAGCCTTTTTTGACCAGGTGATGACGCTCAACCTCAAATCGGCGTTCCTCGTGCTTCAGGCGTCGCAGCCCTTCCTTGGCGAAGGGTCGGCGGTGGTGAATGTCTCGAGCCAAGCAGGCCGCGACGGTGGTGGTCCCGGCGCGTCGGTCTATGCGGCCGCGAAGGGGGCGCTGATGACCTATACCCGCGCGATGGCAAAGGAGCTGGGGCCGCAGGGCATCCGCGTCAACGCGGTCTGCCCCGGCCTCATTGGCACCAGCTTTCACGATATTTTCTCGAAGCCCGAAGGGCGCGCCGCGACGGCAGGCAACACGCCGCTTCGCCGCGAAGGCCATCCCGACGAGGTTGCCGACACGATCGTCTATCTTGCCTCACCCGCCGCAAGCTTCCTCGCGGGCGTGTGTCTCGACGTGAACGGCGGGCTGGCTTTCTCGTGATGCGCGGGCTTTTCGCAATCGCCGCGTGCGCGCTGCTCGCGAGCGGGTCGGGGGCGGGGGCGCAGGAGCGCGAACGCACCGACGCCGAACCGCTTCAGCCCTACAAGATCATCCTCGTCGGCGATTCGACGATGGCGCCGCACAGCGGCTGGGGCGGCGCCTTTTGCGCGAACCATGTCAAATCGTCGGTCGCCTGCGTCAACGCCGGGCGCGGCGGGCGCTCGACGCGCAGTTATCGGCAGGAGGGCAGCTGGGACATCGCGCTCGCCGAAGCGCGCGTGCCGGGATACCGCGGCCATTGGGTGCTGATCCAGTTCGGGCACAACGACCAGTCGAGCAAGCCTGAACGCTGGACCGACGAGACGACCGAGTTCCCCGCGAACCTCCGCCGCTTTGTCGAAGAGGTAAGGGCAGCGGGTGCGACGCCCGTGCTCGTCACCCCGCTGACGCGGCGCGAGTTCCGGGACGGGAAGCTGCGCAACACGCTCGCAAGCTGGTCGGACCAGGTGCGCGGTGTCGCGAAGGCGATGGATGTGCCGCTTGTCGATCTCAACGCGCTGAGCGCCGCGCAGACGGAGGAGATGGGGCCCGAGATGGCGACCAAGCTCGCGCAAGTGCCGCCGACGCCCGAGGAGCTCGCGGCGGCGCAAGCGGGCACGACGCTCGCGGCGCGCCCGGCTCCGCCCGCACAGCCGCCGATTGTCGGCAAGGGCGCGCGTGGACAGGTGACGCGCAAGTTCGATTACACTCACCTCGGCCCCGTCGGCGCCGAAGTCACGGCAAAACTGGTGACCGAGGCGCTGGCGCGCGCGGTTCCGCAGTTGCGCAGCCAGCTTGTGCGATAAGGATAATTGCCTGTCAATATGGACTAGCCAATTATCCAGACATATTGGTTGACAAATTAACCGATATTGAACAACAATATTGGTCATAAAAGAATCATTCTTGGGGAGAGACGACGTGAATTCTCGCAATCCTATCCATGCGCGCACGCGCCGCACCGTCTTGCTGGCCAGCGCCTGCTCGGCGCTGATCGCGACTGTGGCGCCTGCGATGGCGCAGGAAGCGCCCGCGGGGGCCGGGCCGGAGGAGGATGACGCGATCATCGTCACCGGGATTCGCGAGACGATCCAGAATTCAATTAACACCAAGCGGGAGGAAACGGCGATCGTCGATGCGCTGTCGTCGGACGACATCGGCGACATTCCGGCGATCTCGGTCGGGCAGGCGATCCAGACGATCACCGGCGCGACGACGCACCGCGAAAAGGGCGACGCGTCCGAAATCGCGCTGCGCGGCCTCGGCCCCTTTCTGTCCAATTCGACCTTCAACGGCCGCGACGCGACGAACGGCAGCGGCGACCGCTCGGTCAATTTCAACCAGTTCCCCTCCGAACTCGTCAACAATATCAAGATATACAAGACGCAGCAGGCGAGCCTTGTCGAAGGCGGCGTCGCGGGCACGATCGAGATCGGAACGCTCCGCCCGCTCGATTTCGGCAAGCGCCGCATCCAGGCCGAGGTCAAGGCGCAGTATAATCCCTATGGCGACCGCATCGTCGGGTCGGGGGGCATCGGCTGGCGCGGAACGCTGAGCTATGTCGACCAGTTCGCGAACGACACGATCGGCATCGCGATCGGCGTGCAGCGCAACGACACCAACAATCCCGAAGAAACCTATGCCGCGTCGACGACCTGGACGGCGTGCCGTGCGGACATCGTCGTGACCAACAATAATTGCACCGAGTATGGCCGCGACGATTATGGCGAAGGCCATCCCTTCTACCTCGTCCCCAACGCCTATACCTTCCGCCAGATCAGCGAGACCGACAAGCGCGACGCGATCTTCGGCGCGATCCAGTGGCGGCCGTCGGACCAGTTCAACATCAATCTCGACGTCCAATATTCGGACCGCACCTTTGTCGAGAGCCGCCGCGACCTCAACATCTCCGAAGCACGCCGCAGCCTGACCAACGTCGTTTATGATGAAAACGGCATCGTTCAGAGCCTGAGCGGGCAGAGCGCGATCGAATCGAACGGGTCCGAACTGTCGCGCGCCGAGGAATATCTGGGTGGCGGCCTGTCGATCGAATGGCAGCCCAGCGACCGGCTGACGCTCATCATCGACGGCAGCTATTCGCGCACGATCCGCGTCGAGGATGAACGCAACGTCCGCCTGCGCACCGACCCGACGGACGTCAACGGCGTGCGCACCGTGTTCAACAACATGCGCATTCCCTATACATATGAGATCGCGCCGGGCAGCTTCGTGCCGACGATCACGATCGATCCGCGTTTTGACCTCAACAACCACGATTTATTCTGGGACGATGCGCGCTTCCGCCGCGACCAGAGCCGCCGCCACAACAAGATCATCGCCGGCCGCTTCGACGCGGGTTATGAAATGGACGGTTTTTTCAGCAAGCTCTCGGCGGGCGTGCGCTGGTCCGAAATGACCTTCCGCGACTATGATGTGCGCAACGGCGACTTCAACCTGAACCCGCCGATCGCCGAGGACCGGCGCATCAACAATCTCTGCCGCAACCGCGCCTTTCCGCAGACGGACTTCCTGTCGGCGGCCGACGGCAACGCCATCACCAGCTGGGCGACCTTCGACGTCGATTGCCTGTTTCGCGAATATATGGGGAGCGAGGATCCGGGCGCGCTCGAGGACAAAAGGTCGCCTGCGAACCGCGACGTCACCGAACGCACGCTCGCGGGCTATATCATGGCCGACTACGACGTCGATCTCGGCAGCTTCCCCGTCCGCGGCAATATCGGCGTGCGTGTCGTCAAGACCGACGTGACCTCGAACGGCCTGCGCAGCGAGTTCGTCCTTGTCGACAATGGCGACGGCACCTTCCGCCTCGAAACCACCGACGATTTCGAAACAGTAACGATCAAGAGCCGCAGCACGCGCATCCTGCCCAGCGTCAACGCGATCTTCGAGGTTGCGCCGAACACGCTGCTGCGCGTCGCGGGTTATCGCGCCATGTCGCGGCCCGCTCCCAGCGCGCTCGGCGCGGGGCGCACCTTCACGCTCGACGACGGCGGCAGTTTCACCAATATCGAGGACGCGATCGACAATGTCCGCGCCAACGGCAGCCCGCGTCTGAAACCACTGATGTCGTGGAACGCCGACGCGGCGATCGAATGGTATCCGAACAAGGACAGCATTCTGTCGGCTACGCTCTATTACAAGCAGTTCAACGGCGGTTTCCAGCCGGTCGTGTTCGACGAACAATTCGTCATCGACGGGCAGACGGTGACGGTGCCGGTGACGCAGACGCGCAACAGCCCCGACAAGTCGCGCATCTATGGCCTCGAACTCACTGCGGCGACGCGCTTCAGCTTCCTGCCCAAGCCGCTCGACGGGCTGGGCGCAAAGGTCAGCTACAATTATGCCGATTCGAACTTCGAGAATGAGGACGTCCGGCTCGGCGACCAGTTCGATCCGGTGACCGAGACCGTGTCAGAAGGTATCATCCCCCCGGCCAGCCTGTCAGGCTATTCCAAACATGTGCTGTCGGCGCAGGCCTATTATGAGATCGGCCCGGTGTCGCTGCAGGCGATCTATAACTACCGCTCGAAATATTATCAGGATTTCGTCGGTGGCAACAGCCAGCTTCGCTTTGTCGGACCCAGCGAGACCGTCGATTTCCGCGCCTCGCTTGACCTGATGAAGGGCGTGTCGCTGCGCTTCGAGGCGCTCAACATCTTCAACGAACCCAAGGCGACCTATATGCCCATCTATGGCAGCAGCCGCCAATATCATTATTACGGCTCGAAATATTTCATCGGAATCCGGGCGCGGATCTGATCGGCGCAGGGCGGTGATGCGGCGTCTTTTTCTGTCGGTCGCAGCGGCGGCGGCGGTGCTTCCGGCATCGCCGCCGTCGGCCGCGCGCGAAAGCGATGAACCGGCATCGATCGTGCGCGATCTCGTCTATCGGCAGGCCGACGGCGTAGCGCTCCATCTCGATCTTTATCTTCATCCCGACGCGCGGCGCGCGCCGGTACCCGTCCTCCTCTATTTTCACGGCGGCGGCTGGGCGCGCGGCGCGCGGCCCGCCGACTGGCAGGCGTTCCGGCCCTATCTCGATGCCGGATTCTCGGTCGCGGCGGTGCAATATCGGCTGGCGGGCGAGGCGAGCGCGCCCGCCGCGGTGATCGATGCGCGTTGCGCTTTGCACTGGGCGGGCGCTAACGCCGCCAGGTTCGGTTTCGATCCGGATCAAATCCTGCTGGCGGGAAGCTCGGCGGGGGCACATCTGGCGCTGATGGCGGGCCTGCTGCCCGCGTCGAACGCGATCGATGCCCCCGATTGCCGCAATCCGCCGCGCGCTGCCGCGGTGATCGACTTTTACGGCCCCACCGACCTTGCGGTGCTGCGATCGGGCGAGGGCGGACTGCACCCCACGGTCGCCCGATGGATCGGTGCGCGCGGCGACGCCGCGGAGATGGCGCGAGCCATGTCGCCGCTGACCTGGCTCGACGCCGCGTCGCCGCCCATCTTCATCGTGCACGGCGATGCCGACAAAGTCGTCCCCATCGCCCAGTCGCAGTTACTCAAACACCGCCTCGACGCGCTTGGCATCCGCAACGATTTTGTCGTGGTACCGGGCGGCGGCCATGGGAAATTCGATGCGGCGACACGCGCGGCGATGATGGCGCGGCTGGTCGCATGGCTCTGCGCGGCCAAAATCCCCTCGGACGGAGCATGTTCCGATGCCGATTGACGATCGTCGCATTGTTAGGCTTCAAAATTGTCATACCGGATTGTATGAACTCTCTACACATGATGTGGGAGACGAATAAGCTATGGCCGAACGCCGCCTTTTTGAAGACATCGCCGACGCCATCCGGGACCTGATCCTCGACGGCACCTATCCCCCCGGCGCACGCCTTCCCGGCGAACGCGAGCTGTCCGAACGGTTCGAGGTCAGCCGCGTGACGATCCGCGAAGCTGAAATCGCCTTGCAGGCGACGGGCTGGATTCACATCCGCACTGGCGCCGGGGCCTATGTCGAATCGCAAATCCCGGGCGACAGCAAGCGCCTGCCCCCAGTCAGCGCCTTCGAAGTCACCGAAGCGCGTTCGCTGTTCGAGGCCGAGGCGGCCGCACTCGCCGCGCCGACGATCTCGGCCGAAACCCTCGCGAAGCTCGATGAACTGCTCGCTGCGATGGCGGACGAGGCCGCGAGCGAGGACGAGATCAGTGTCATCGACCGCGAGTTTCACATGACGATCGCGGCGGCATCGAACAACAAGGCGATCATCCACGTCATCGAGAGTCTGTGGCGTATGCGCATGGAATTGCCCGAGGTTCGGCAGAGCCACTCGCTCGTCTGCCGCAAAGATGGCCGCGCGCGACAGTCCGAACATGCCGATGTCGTCGAAGCGCTCAGGCGCCGCGATGCCGCAGGCGCGCGCCTCGCGATGCGGCGGCATTTCAACCGCCTGCTCGAATCGATGCTCGACGAGACCGAAGAGCGCGCACTCGACGAACTGCGCCGCCGCGCCGCAGAAAGCCGCGAGCGCTATCTGCTGAGCGCGAAGCTCGCCTGATGGTCCGACGGTCGCCCGCATGAGCCTGTCCGCGCGTGCCGACGATGCGGCGACCCTGTTGATCGAGGCCCGCCGGGCGGGAACGGCGCTCGCCGCCTTTCCGCGCCCAGCTCCGGCGACGCTTGAGGACGCCTATGCCGTGCAGCGGCGGCTTTGCGATGCGCTGGCCTTGCCAGTGCTCGGCTGGAAAGTCGGGCGTATCCCCGGTCCGCTCGTGGCCTCGCTCGCTGCCGAGCGGCTCGCGGGGCCGATACTGCGGAGCGTCGACGTCTCCGACGGTACGCCGGGTCAGGCACGGATATTTGTCGGTGGCACGGGCGCGATCGAGGCTGAGGTGATGCTCCGCCTCGACCGCGTGCCCGATCATCTTCCCTCGCTCGCCGACGCGCCCGATTATGTGAGCGAAATCCGCGTGGGTTTCGAGGTTGCGAGTTCGCCCGCGCCCGATGTCCACGACCTCGCTCCCTTCGGCATCATTGCCGATATCGGGATCAACAACGGCCTGCTGATCGGCCCCCCGCTTGCGCGCGACGGCTTCGACCGGCTTGGGGTCGAAACCCGGATCGAGGGCGCCAGCGTCGGCCGCGGGCGCGCCTGCGATGTGCTCGATGGTCCCTGGGGTTCGCTCCGCTTCCTCGTCGATCTTCATCTGCGCGGCGTCATCGCGCTCGCGCCCGGTCAATGGATTTCGGCAGGGGCGATCACGGGGGTCCATCCGATCGTTCCGGGCGAGCACGCGACCGCAAGTTTTGGCTCGGCGATCCGCATCGCCTGCACCGCCGTTCCCGAAACCGGACTGCCCTGATGACGCTTCAATCCCGCACCATTCTCTGCTTTGGCGAAATCGTCATGCGTCTCTCCGTCCCCGCCGGGGAAATGCCGCTACAATCGCCGCGCTTCGACGCCTGGGTGGGGGGCGCGGAGGCGAATGTGGCCGTCGCGCTTGCGGCGCTCGGCCATCGCAGCCGCATGGTCAGCGCCGTGCCTTCGGGCACGATCGGCGACGCCCCCATCGCCGAATTGCGGCGGCACGGGGTCGATATCGGTGCGATCTTGCGCCGCGGCGGACGGATGGGCCTCTATTACCACATTGCCGGTGGTCCGATGCGCGCGGCCGAAGTCGTTTACGACCGCGCCGATTCGGCCTTTGCACGCGCTGCGCCGACCGAGTGGGACTGGGATGCATTGCTCGGCGGCGCCGACTGGCTGCACCTTTCGGGAGTGACACCCGCGCTTGGCGCGGCCGCGGCCGAATCGGCCTTTGCCGCCGCCCGCGCAGCGCGTGCGCGCGGAATCGGCGTGTCGTTCGACGGCAACTGGCGCGGCCGTTTGTGGGAGCGCTGGCACGACGACCCCGCCGCGATCCTGCGCCCGATTGTCGAGCAGGCGACGCTGCTCTTCGGCAATCACCGCGACGCCTCGCTGCTCCTGGGGCAGGAATTTTCGGGCGATGGCGAGGATCGGCGACGCGCGGCCGCGCTGGCTTTGCTCGACCGTTTTCCGGCGCTCACCCACGTCGCATCGACGGCGCGGCATGTCGTGGGCGCTGATGAGCATTGTATCGTTGCGCGTATCGACACGCGCGAAGCGTGGGCCGCAACCGCCGACGCCGTAATTGCGCCGATCGTCGATCGCGTCGGCACCGGGGACGCCTTTGCGGCGGGTATCCTTGATGGACTGTGGCAAGGTCTCGCCTTGGTCGACGTGGCTGCGCACGGTCTTTCGCTCTCGGCGCTCAAACATGGGCTGCGCGGCGATCTCGCGCCTTTCTCGCGTGGAGCGCTCGAACGGGCATCGTTGAAAGCTGCTGATGTCGTACGATAGGAGCTTTGGGTTTGGACTCATTGGAGCCACCAAGTGACGAAGGCGGCGATGGCGATAGTGACCATGAAGGTCTTGATGTTGCGGTAGAAGCGTGTGGCGAGGCGCCTCCAGTCCTTGAAGCGGCAGAACATGCGCTCGACGTCATTGCGCTGGCGATTTTCCGGTCGTGTTCAATGCGCGCCTTGCGATTGGACCTGGCGGGGATGGCCGGCGTGGTGCCGCGCTCGATCAGCCAGGCGCGTAAGGCGTTGCTGTCGTAGCCCTTGTCGGCAACCAGATATTCTGACGGTGGCACGGCATTGATCGCCAGCGTGGCGACCTTGGCATCGTGCGTATTGCCGGGTGTCAGCAGGAGGACGTGGGGCGGCCCTTCTCGTCGCAGACGGCGTGGAGCTTGGTATTCCTGCCGCCTTTGGCGATGCCGATACCATGAGCCAAGGCCCCCCCTTTTGCGCCTCCGGCGGTGCGGTGGACCTTGATGCGGCTACTGTCGATGAAGAGCTTGTCCGGCACGCCTTCGACCCCGGCGAGCTGGACGAAGATCCGTTCCCACACACCGCGCTCGGCCCAGCGCCGGAAGCGGTTTGATCTTCCCCCGGTTGCGCGGACACCGATGAACGGCTCATTGGAGCGAGGAGGTGTAAGATGGCGAAGGTTGGGAAGCGATATTTCACAGACGAGTTCAAGCGCGAGGCTGTGACGCTGTGGGAGACGAGCGGTCGGATGCAGACCGACGTTGCGCGTGAGCTGGGGATCATGCCGACGATGTTGAGGCGCTGGCAGCGGGCACTGGAGATCAAGGGGACAGTGCCTGCGGCGAAGCCGCTATCATCGCCGATGGCGTCGCCGGCGGATCAGGCGTCGGAGATTGCCAGGCTGCGCCGCGAACTCGATCGCACGCGCATGGAGCGCGACATTCTGAAAAAAGCGGTCGGCATTTGCGCGGAGATGCCACGGTGAAGTTCCAGTTCATCCGCGCCCATGCTGGCACCTGGCCGGTCAGCGTCATGTGCCGCATGCTCGGTGTGTCGCGCAGCGGCTATTACGATTGGCGCGATCGGCCGCCGAGTATGCGCACGACGGCGAACACCGTGTTGCTCGGCGATATCCGTCGGATCCAGGCGCGGCATTCCGGGCGATACGGCAGTCCCCGGATGCATGCCGCGCTGCGCGCGGAAGGGCGCGGCTGCAGCCGCGGTCGTGTCGAGCGGCTGATGCGCCGCCACGGCATCCGTGCGCTTGCCGGTCGCCGCTTTCGGCCCTCGACGACCGACAGCCGCCATTACCTGCCGATCGCGCCGAACCTGCTCGCGCAGCGCTTCGAAGCCACGGCGCCGAACCGCGTGTGGCTGGCCGATATCAGCTATATCCCGACCGGCGAAGGCTGGCTGTATCTGGCCGCCGTGCTCGATCTGGCGACTCGCAAGATCGTGGGCTGGGCGATGCGGGATCACATGCGCACCGAACTGACGCTCGCTGCGTTGATGATGGCCGCCCAACGGCAGCGACCGCTACGCGGACTCGTGCATCACTCCGATCGCGGATCGCAATATGCCGCCGGGGCTTATGTCGATCAACTCACTGCGATCGGCGCGACCGCGTCGATGAGCCGCACTGGGAACTGTTACGACAACGCGCCGATGGAGAGCTTCTTCCATACGCTGAAGGTCGAACTGGTCCATCAATGCCGCTGGGCAACGCATCTCGAAGCCCGGCAGGCTCTGTTCGGATATATCGAAGGCTATTATAATCGGAACCGCATGCACTCGGCCCTCGGGTATCTCACCCCCGAACAGGCCGAGCAACGCATGACGGGCTAACCCTGGTGTCCGCGCAACCGGGGGAAGATCAGCTGCGCCTGTTCGTGGCGATCGACCGGACGAGCAAGTTCGCCTTCGTCGAGCTGCAGCAGCAAGCCGACAAGATGATTGCTGCCCAGTTCCTGCGGAACCTGATCGAAGCGGTCCCCTATGCGATCCACACCGTGCTGACCGACAACGGCATCCAGTTCACCAACATGGCGCACCACAAATATGCCTTCCACCACATCTTCGATCGCGTTTGCGACGAGCATGGCATCGAGCACCGGCTGACCAAAGTGAAGCATCCCTGGACCAACGGCCAGAGCCTGCCCCCGCGAAGGCGGGGGTCGAAAGGATGAACCGGACGATCAAGGAAGCGACCGTCAAACGATACCATTATGACAGCCATGCCCAACTGACTGCGCACCTCCACGACTTCATCGATGCCTATAACTACGGCCGGCGCCTCAAGACGCTCCGCGGCCTCACTCCCTACGAATACATCTGCAAATGCTGGGCAAATGAACCCGAACGATTTACCTCAAACCCGCACCATCAAACACCGGGACCAAAGACCTCGGACCGATCGACATTCAGAAGCTGGCGAGTCAAAAATGCTGGTTTTCCGTGATCCGGAGCGCAGCGTGCTTTTGCACGTGAGCAGCGGAAGCGCGGAAGGCCGCCATTTGCAGACCGCCAGAGCTGAATGTCGATCGGCCCCAGGTCGTCGTCCCGGCCTTCGCCGGGATGACGGGTCAAAGAGGTTGGGCTAATTCTTCGGCGCCGGGAAAATGGCGAAATTGCCGTTGGCGCTCGCGACGAGCCGGTCGTGCTGGAACAAACGGGCGTCGATATTGGCCACGCGCTTGCCCTTGTGGAGCACGCTGGCCTCGCAAATCAGGCGGCCTTCGCGCACACCGACGTGATAGTTGAACTTGATCTCCAGCGTCGCGCACCAGAGCCCCTCGTCGAGCGTGCTGAACAGCGCCCCGCCCATCGCGGTGTCGGCGAGCGAATAGGCGACGCCGCCGTGCGCGACACCTTGCGGATTGAAATGCCGCTCACGCTCGATGTCGATCGCCATTGTGCAGCATCCGCCGCCGCGCGCGACCATTTGCAGGCCGAGCGCGCGCGCGAACTCAAAATCCTGGCCGAACGGCCTCACCGGGCGCGCTTAACGAACTCGCGGACCGCCAAAGGGCGGGGGTGGGGGCGGACGCCGCGTGCCGCGCGGCAGCTGTGCCTGATAGGCGCGGCCGCAATGCTCGACGCAATAGGGGAAGCCGGGGTTCACCGCCTCACCACAGAAATGGAAGTCAGGCTCGCCCGGATGCCCCATCGGCCAGCGACAGATGCGATCGTTGAGGTCGAGCAGGCTCGTCTTGTCGGCAATTTCCGGACTCGGCTTGGCGGGCACCAGCCGACGCGGCGGCGCGGGCGGGATCGGCGCCTGCTGGTCGCCGGGGCCTTGACGGATAAAGCCGCCGGGGCCGATCGAGACGATGCGCGGCGCATCGGGTTTCGGCGCGACGTCGCTGCTCGTTTCGCGCGGGGCTTCGGCCGCAGGCCTGGGTTCGGGGCGTGCGGAAACCGGCGCCGGACGCGGCGCGGCAGGGGCGGCCGGACGCACCGTGGCAGCGGCGGGTGCGGGCTTCGGTGCGGCGGGCGCCGCAGGCTTGGCGGGCTTTGCGGCCTTTTCGGTCGCCTTGACGGGCGAGGGACGCGATTTCAGCCCCAGTCGGTGCGCCTTGCCGATGACGGCATTGCGGCTGACGCCGCCGAGTTCGTCGGCGATCTGACTGGCGGTCAGGCCCTTTTCCCACATGCTGCGCAACTGTTCGATGCGCTCATCGGTCCACGACATATTCATTCCTCATCATTGCCCGCCGCGGGCCACAGCGTCCGTATTGCGATCCTTTCGGGATCGAGGTCGCGACGGCCCAGCTTGCGGTAAGATCGGGGAGGCGATAGGCGAGAACGCCATGAACGGCCAGCCCCAAAATTCGAACCCCGACTCAGCAAATATCCGCTCAGGTCCGGCTTTTGCCGAACCCGGCGTCCCGCACATCCGCGCGCTCAACGTGCCGGCCATGCGGGCGCTATATGTCAAGGAGGTGCGGCGCTTTTTCAAGGTCCAGCTGCAAACAATCTGGGCGCCCGCGATCACGACGCTCCTTTTCCTTGTCATTTTTACCGTGGCGCTTGGCGGGGCCGGGCGCACCGTCATCGGCGTCCCCTTCGCCGATTTCATCGCGCCCGGGCTCATCATGATGGCGATGCTGCAGAACAGCTTCGCCAATTCCAGCTTTTCGCTGCTCGTGGGCAAGATCCAGGGAACGATCGTCGACTATCTGATGCCGCCGCTCGCGGTCGGCGAGCTGGTTATCGCGCTGGTCGGCGCCGCGATCACGCGCGCGATCCTCGTCGGTTTCGTACTCTGGATCGCGATGCTGTTCTGGCCCGGCGTCGATGTCGGAGCCGATCATCTGTGGGCGGTCGCGGTCTTTGGCATACTGGGGGCGATGATGCTGGGTTTCCTCGGACTCATCACGTCGGTCTGGGCCGAAAAGTTCGATCATGCCGCGGCGGTGACCAATTTCGTCGTGACCCCGCTGGCGCTGTTGTCGGGCACTTTCTACTCGGTGGACCTGCTCGCGCCCTGGTTTCAGGGGATCGCCCACGCCAACCCCGTCTATTATGCGATCATGGGCTTTCGTTACGGCTTTATCGGAACGGTCGATGCGACAATCGCCAATCCCGTGCCGACCGCGGCGCTGGTGCTCGTCGCGGTCAATGTCGTGTTGGGATTTGTGACCTATCGCCTGCTGGCCTCGGGCTGGAAGCTCAAGGCCTGATGCGCCGCGCTCCCGCGCTCTCTACCGGGGTCGAATGTCGCTAGACCCCGTTTCCGTGAGATTGAAGGGACGACCGCCTGCGGCGGCAGGCCGATTTGCCGCGAGGACGTCGTTGCTCGTCGGTCACGATGGATAACCATCGCTCCCTCGTCGCGCCTCGCCGCGCGGCAAAATCTGCTCCGTCCCGCGCTTCAATCTCACGGAAACAGGGTCTAAAATCTAGTGACGGTGGATTGCGCGGACGCGGTAACGGCCCTGCTCCAGCCCGTCGAACATCGTTTCGATCTGCGGATGGTCGATCGGGCCGCCGTCGCCATCGGCGACCAGATTCTGCTGGCTGACATAGGCGATATAGGATGAATCGCCATTTTCGGCGAGCAGATGGTAATAGGGCTGCTCCTTTGCCGGTCGGATTTCCTCGGGGATCGCTTCATACCATTCGTCGCTGTTCGCAAAGACCGGGTCAATGTCGAACACGACGCCGCGAAAGTCGAACATGCGGTGGCGCACGATGTCGCCAGGGGCAAAGCGCGCGCGACCGACCAGCGGCGCCACGGGTCTGTTCGGGGTTTCGGGGGCGGATTCGGGCATCATGCCTTCAATCTATGGCGGTTTACGACTGTTTCAAGTGCGTTACATTCCCGGGTGCCGCGGTTTGCCGAATCGGTTGTGATCGGGGTTACGGATGCGCTGGTCATCGGGGCTAAACATTCCCGTGGCCTCTGCATGTCCCGATCGGGTTGCGGGCCGCATCCTAGCAGGGGAGACGCATGATGGCTGATTTATCACCCAATGGTTCCGGCCCCGCCGCGGGCATCGTCCGGCGCGCCAGGGACATATTGCTCAAACCCAAAGAAGCGTGGCCGGTGATCGCCGCCGAACCGGCGACGACGAAGTCGATCTATGTCCCCTATGTCGTCGTCCTGGCGGCGATCGGGCCGTTCGCCTCGCTGATCGGCGGCCAGCTCATCGGGTTCCCGGCGCTTGGCGTGACCTGGCATCCGCCAATCGGCGCCGCGCTGACCTCCGCGATTCTGTCTTATGGGCTGACCCTGGCGACCGTCTTTGTCCTGGCGCTCGTCATCGACGGGTTGGCGCCCAGTTTCGGCGGTCAAAAGGACCAGATCCAGGCGCTGAAGGTTGCCGCCTATTCGGGCACCGCGGCGTGGGTTGGCGGCGTTTTCGGGCTGATCCCGATGCTCGGCCTGATCGGGCTGCTGTTCGCGCTCTATGGCCTCTATATCCTCTATCTCGGCCTGCCCGTGCTGATGAAGGTGCCGCAGGACAAGGCAGCGGCTTACGCGGCCATTGTTGTGATCGTTGCGGTCGTGCTGTTCCTCATCATCGGCGCCGTGGTCTCCTCCATTACCGCGCCGTCGCTGCTCGGCACGCAGCTATGATCCGGGCGGTCGTCCTCCGTTGGGGGCGGCCGTCGATCGGAGGATGGCGCAGCGAGCGACGGGGCCTATGGATAATTTGACACACAGCCTTGTCGGCGCATTGCTGGGACAGATGGGGCTCAAGAAGAAGACAGGGCTGGCGATTCCGACGCTGGTTGTGGCGGCGAACCTGCCGGACATCGACGCGGCCTGCCTGTTCTGGCTCGATGGGGTGCAGCATCTGGGCTTTCGGCGTGGGATCACCCATGGGCCGGTTGCCATGCTGGTGCTGCCGCTCATCCTCTGGGTGCTGATGATTGCCTTCGACCGCTGGCAGGAACGGCGTGGCAATCGACCGGTCGATCGCCTTCCGGTCCATCGCGGCTGGCTGCTCGCGCTTGCCTGCATCGGGTGTCTCAGTCATCCGGCGCTCGACTGGCTCAACAATTACGGCATCCGCCTGCTCGAACCCTTCTCGTCGCAATGGTTCTATGGTGACAGCATCTTCATCATCGACCTGTGGATCTGGATCGCGCTGGCGGTCTCGCTCTGGCTGTCGTTCCGGCGTGAACGGCGCGGCGCGGCGAGCTGGTGGCGCCCGGCGTGGATCGGTTTCGTGGCCGTTTCGGCCTATATCTTCGCGAATGGGCTGATCACCGGCGCGGCGGAGCGGATGGCGTCGGGCGCGCTGGCCGCGGGCGGCACGGCGGACGCGCTCGTCGTCGCGAGCCCGCCGCCGCTCGCCTTCTGGCGGCGCGACATTTTCTGGCGCACCGCCGACCGTTATGGCACGGCAACGTTCACGCCCGGCGTCGGCGGGGCCGTCGACCTGACCGGCGCGCCGACGGGAATGAACGATCCGCGGCTCGCCATGTGGGTCAAGGGCGATCCCGATGCGCGCGCCTTCCTGTTCTGGGCGCGGATGCCGGTGGCCGAGCGCGATGGCGATGCGCTGGTGCTGCGCGACCAGCGTTTCATGCACCCGTTGGCGGAGGAGCGTTTCCAGGTCCGGCTGACCGCCCCCGATACGGCGAGCGCCCCCCAATAGAGGGCGCGTGCGTGACGTCACGATGGCAGGCGTTTCAGGCAATTGTCAGCCGCGCGCCTTTGGGGCAGGAAGGAGCTTGTGAACACCCATGTCAGCCCCCGCCGCGGCAAGGAACTGCTCCGCGCCGACCGCGCCTATCGCGCGGGCGGGGTGATGGCGCGGCTGATCGCCCTCGCGCCATCAGCGCTGTTCCATCGCCTGCTCGACCGGATCGACGCCGGGCTGCTCGCGGGAACGATCGAGGGGCATTTGCCCGACGGCAGCGTGCGATTGCTCGGCGGCCGCGGCAAGGGGCCGACCGCGATTGTTCACCTGCACAGCTGGGCGGCGCTGGCGCGGCTCGCCCTGTCGGGTTCGATCGGCTGGTATCGCGCGTGGGAGAAGGGCGAATGGGCGTCGCCCGATCCGGTTCCGCTGTTCGACCTTTTCATGCGCAACGGCGAAGCGCTGGGCGATGCGGCGCGCGCGCACGGCCCGTCGCGCTGGCTCAATCGCGCCATCCATGCACTCCACCGCAACGATCGGCGCGGCGCGCGGCGGAACATTCATGCTCATTATGATTTGGGCAATGATTTCTATCGCTTGTGGCTCGATTCTTCGATGAATTATTCGAGCGCGCTGTTCGCTGATCCGGGGCAGTCGCTGGAGGAGGCGCAGGCGGCTAAGGTCGATGCGATCCTCGACCGGCTCGATCTCCGGTCGGGGTGTCGGCTGCTCGAAATCGGCTGCGGCTGGGGGGCGCTCGCCGAGCGCGCGGTCGAGCGCCACGATGTGATCTACACCGGCATCACCCTGTCGCACGCGCAGGCCGAAGTCGCCGATGCGCGGCTCGCGGCGGTCGATCTGTCGGGACGCTCGCGGATCGAGCTTTGTGACTATCGCGACGTCCAGGGCCCCTATGACGCGATCGCCAGCGTCGAAATGGTCGAAGCGGTGGGGCAGGCCTATTGGCCCGCCTATCTGGGTGCGATCGCGCGATTGCTGCGGCCGGGCGGCAAGGCGGCGATCCAGTATATCGCGATCAACGATGCGCTGTTCGAGCGTTATGCGGCGAGCAGCGATTTCATCCAGGCCTACATCTTCCCCGGCGGCTGCCTGCTGTCCGAGAGCCGTTTTCGCGCGCTCGCCGAGGAGAGGGGGCTCATCTGGCGCGATGTCCGTCGGTTTGGCGGCGACTATGCCGAAACGCTGCGCCAGTGGCGCGAGCGCTTCGACGCCGCGGTCGCCGCGGATCGCCTGCCACCCGGTTTCGATGCGCGTTTCGTCGGGCTCTGGCGCTATTATCTGCAATATTGCGAGGGGGGCTTTCGCGGCGGCGGCATCGACGTTGCGCAGGTCACGCTCGAAAAACCGGCCTGAAAACAGGGGAGGAATGATGATGCGAAGACTTTTGGCGGCGGTGCTGCTCGGCACCGCGGCGGCGTGCAATGCCCCCGCGACGACGCAAACGACCGACCAATTGCCAAAGGATCTGAACGTGCTTTTCTGGACCCAGGACCAACGCGACCTTGCTTTCCGCACAATGGAAACGGTGCCCAAGGTGGTCGTCAACACGATCGAGGCGGGCGACGCCGTCTATCCCCTGCCGCAAGGCGAGCCGATCGACCTCGGGATCGACGTCGACGCCCATATGGCGACGCAGCGCAACGCGGGGCTGATCATCGTGCAGGACGGCAAGGTCCGGCTCGAAAAATATGCGCTCGGCTATGGCGCCGCGGGCCGCTGGACGAGCTTTTCGGTCGCCAAGAGTTTCACCTCCACGCTCGTCGGCGCGGCGGTGAAGGACGGCTATATCAAGAGCCTCGACGACAAGGTCACCGCCTATATCCCCGGCCTCAAGGGATCGGCCTATGACGATGTCAGCGTGCGCCAGCTGCTGACGATGACGTCGGGTGTCAAATGGAACGAGGATTATACCGATCCCAAGTCCGACGTCGCGCAGTTCAACCTGCAAAAGCCGGTCGCGGGCGAGGACATAACCGTCAGCTATATGAAGAACTTGCCGCGCGAAGCGCCCGCCGGGTCGAAGTGGGTGTACAAGACCGGCGAGACCAATTTGATCGGCGTGCTGGTGTCGAGCGCAACCGGCAAGACGCTGTCCGAATATCTGTCGGAAAAGGTCTGGAAGCCCTTTGGCATGGAGCAGGACGCGGTGTGGATGCTCGGGCCGACGGGGCATGAGATCAGCGGCTGCTGCATATCGGCGAGCCTCAGGGATTATGCGCGCTTCGGCCAGTTCATCCTGAACGGCGGCGTCGCGGGCGGCGTGAAGGTGCTGCCCGACGACTGGCTGGCCTCGGCGACGACGAAGCAGGCGGGGATCGACGTGCCGGGTCGTGGCTATGGCTATCAATGGTGGACGAACGACGACGGCAGTTTCGCCGCACAGGGCATTTTCGGGCAGGGCATCTTCATCGACCCCAGGCGCAGGCTGGTGATCGCGTCGAACGGCAACTGGCCGACGGCGACCGATCCCGAAGGTGTCGGCGCGGCGCGCGAGGCCTTTTACAAGGCCGTGCAGGCGGCGGTGGACGGCGAGGCGGCAAACTGATTTTCGTCATCCCGGCGAAGGCCGGGATCTCGACGGCGAGACCCCGGCCTTCGCTCGGGTGACGATCTGAAACAGGGTCTAGGACCGATCGACATTCAGTTCTGGCGGTCTGCAAGTGGCGGCCTTCCGCGCTTCCGCTGCTCACGTGCAAAAAAGCACGCTGCGCTCCGGATCACGGAAAACCACCCTTTTCGACTCGCCAGCTTCCGAATGTCGATCGGCCCTAGTCGATAACGGTCGCGGCCGCCCGCTGCGCCAGCCACGCGGCCACAAGCGGGATGGCAACGCCCAGTGCCATCATCCACCAGGTGTCGGCAAAGTCGATGGCGGTATAGAGGGCAGCGCCGATCACGGCGCCTGCGACGACCCATCCCGCGCCGGTTCCGCCGGAAATGCGCATCGCAAGCCAGCTGCCGCCAAAGGTAGCGATAAACCAGCCGACGATCAGCGCGATGGTGGAGGCGATCGGGATCAGGATTTCGCCCGTCGCCGGATCATATTCGGCCGGCGCAATTTCGCTGCCGGCATATTGCGCCAGCCAGATCAATCCGAACGCCACCGCGATACCGATCGCCGCGGCAATCGCCGATCGCAAAATAGTCCTGGTCATTCCACGCCCCCGCCAGCCCGATTTGCGCTCAACCTAGCGCAGGAAAGCGCCGATGGCGTCAAGCTTTTTCCATGACCTTGGGCAAGGCGTGGAAGGCGGTGCTGTCAAAGCCTTCGACCATCAGCTTCGCGACATATTCGCCGACCACGGCCGGTTCCTTGATGCTCTGGGGATCTTCGCCGGGATAGGCGCGCGCGCGCATCTGGGTGCGCGTGCCGCCGGGGTCGAGGATCGCGGTGCGGACGCCCGAGATGTTGCGCATTTCCGCGCCATAGCTGGTGACGAGCACCTCGAACGCCGCCTTCGACGCGGCATAGGCGCCCCAATAGGCGCGCGGCGTCCGCGCGACGCCGGTGGATAGCGCGAGCAGCCGACCGTTGGCGGCGCGGCGGAGCAGCGGGTCGAAATTGGCGATCAGCGCCTGCTGTGCGATCAGGTTGAGCGTCAGCGTCCTGTTGAACTCCTTGCCGTCGATCGCGGCGACGGGGGTGAGCGTGCCGAGCATCGCGGCGTTGAGCACCAGCATGTCGAGATGCTGCCAGCGTTCGGCCATCGCGCTGGCGAGGCGAGCGATGCTGTCGCCGTCGGTGAGGTCGAGCGGCGCGATCGTCGCGGTGCCGCCCGCGGCGTGGATGCGATCCTCCAGCGCTTCGAGTCCGCCAGCGGTTCGCGCGGTGATGACGACATGCGCGCCGCGCGCCGCCAGCGCCTCGGCGATCGCTTCGCCGATGCCGCGGCTCGCCCCGGTGACGAGCGCGACCTGGCCCGCCAGTTCTTCAGACCTTGTAACCATTATGTCAGACAACCCGTTCGGCAAGCAGCGAAAATTGATCCTCCAACCCATGCTCGTCGAAGTCGGTGAGCGTGGTCGGATAGTCGCCGGTGAAGCAGGCGTCGCAATATTGCGGCGCGTCCTGCTGGCGGTCGGCCTCGCCCAGCGCGCGATAGAGGCCGTCGATCGTGAGGAAGGCGAGGCTGTCGGCGTTGATGAAATTCGCCATCTGGCCGACCGTCATCTGCGCCGCGAGCAGCTTCGCGCGCTCGGGCGTGTCGACGCCGTAGAAGCAGCTGTGCGACGTCGGGGGGCTTGCAATGCGCATATGCACCTCGGCGGCGCCCGCGTCGCGCATCATCTGCACGATCTTGAGGCTCGTCGTCCCGCGGACGATCGAATCGTCGATCAGCACGATGCGCTTGCCCGCGATCAGCGCGCGGTTGGCGTTGTGCTTCAATTTGACGCCGAGGTGGCGCACCTTGTCGCCCGGCTGGATGAAGGTGCGCCCGACATAGTGTGACCGGATGATGCCGAGCTCGAACGGAATGCCCGATTCCTGCGCATAGCCGATGGCCGCGGGCGTTCCCGAGTCGGGGACCGGGATGACGAGGTCGGCGTCGACCGGATTTTCGCGCGCCAGTTCGGCGCCGATCGCCTTGCGCACCGAATAGACGCTGGTGCCGTCGACGATTGAATCGGGGCGCGAGAAATAGACATATTCAAAGATGCACGGCCGCGCCGACTGCTGCGCAAAGGGGCGGTGCGACGTCAGCTGGCCGTCGCGGATGATGACAAGCTCGCCGGGCTCGACCGAGCGCAGGAACTCGGCGCCGACGACGTCGAGCGCCACCGTTTCGGATGCCAGAATATGCGCATCGCCAAGCTTGCCGATCACCAGCGGGCGGATGCCAAGCGGGTCACGGCAGCCGATCATGCCTTCGGCGGTGAGGCAGATCAGCGAATAGGCGCCCTCGACCTGTTTCAGCGCGTCGATGAAGCGGTCGAGCAAGGAGCGATAATTGGATGTCGCGACGAGGTGGATGATCACCTCGGTATCGCTGGTCGACTGAAAGATCGAACCGCGGCGGACGAGCAGCTTGCGGAGCGCCGCGGCGTTCGAGATGTTGCCGTTATGCGCGACGGCGAAGCCGCCGGTCGAGAGGTCGGCGAACAAGGGCTGGACGTTGCGCAGCGCGGTCTCGCCCGTCGTCGAATAGCGCACATGGCCGACCGCCGACGCGCCGTCCAATTGGCGGATGATCTCGTCGCGGTCGAAATTGCCCGCGACATGGCCCATTGCGCGGTGGGTGTGAAACTCCTTGCCGTCGAAGGCGGTGATGCCCGCGGCTTCCTGTCCGCGGTGCTGCAGCGCGTGCAGCCCCAGCGCGACGACCGCGGAGGCGCTGTCGGCGCCGTGAATGCCAAAGACGCCGCACTCCTCGCGGAGCTTGTCGTCGTCGAAAGGATGGGTCGTCAGCATGGCGTTCCAGCGGCAGGGGGGCAGTGACTGCGGCGCATATAGGGAGGGGAAAGCCGATTGTCGCCCCCCTAATCACGATATTGTCACATCGGCGGCGACGCGCGGGGTGACAGCGGCTTCGATCCTGCTCTAAAGCGTCGGGCATGGATGAACAGCGCGACACGACCGACCGATTTCTCCCGCGTTTCGACGCCGCCGGACTGGTGACCGCGATTGTCGTCGATGCCGATACGCAGGCGCTGCTGATGGTCGCGCATATGAACGACGAGGCGATCGAGGCGACGCGCGCGACGGGGCAGGCGCATTTCTGGTCGCGCTCGCGCGGCGTGCTCTGGCGCAAGGGCGAGACGTCGGGCAACGGCTTGGCGCTCGTCGAAATGCGCGTCGATTGCGATCAGGACGCGCTGTTGCTGCGCGTGAAGCCCGCGGGACCGGCGTGCCACACGGGGCGCCGGTCGTGCTTTTATCGCCGCGTCGAGGGCGATGGCCGCCTGACCTTTCTTGCGGACGATGCGCAGGGTTAGCACCGTCCTTGCGCTGGCAGGGCTGCTGCTCGCGGGGTGCGAGCGCAGGGCGGGCGGTGACGAGGCGATCGACGCGGGGAATCCGCTCGAGATTGCGGCACGCGAACGCGGCGTCGTGCGGCCCGAGGCTGAAACGCCGGTCGGCGTATTCGAGCGCGCGCACGATCTGGGCCGCGATGCGATGTGCGTCGTTCCCGACGGCGCGGGGCAGTGGCGCTTTGCGGTGACCGCGGCTTTCGGCGACACTCTCGCCTGCACCGCGCGGGGGACGATCGTGCGCGAGGGCGATGAGTGGCGGATGCGCTTTGCGGGAGCGGAGGGCTGCGCCGTCTTGGTCCGCGAGGAAAATGACGAGCTGCGCCTGCCGGGAAGGCTGCCGTCGCAATGCGCGCAGCTGTGCCCGAACCGCGCTTCGCTGTCGGGCCTGCGGCTGCCGCGCGCGAGCTGGTCGGAGGGTGATGCAAGGGGCTTGCGGATCAGCGACGGGCGCGGCAATGTCATCCAGCCCTGCGCGGGTTGAATCGCTCGGAATCGCGGCGCTCCGGCGCTATTGACGTTCACGTCAACGGAAACTAGTTTCGGCGGCATGACCGAACCCTACGGCCACTCGCACATCGATACGCCCGACCATCTGGGGCGCGAACAGTTCAGCATCACCGACTTGTCGACCGAGTTCGGCGTCACCGCCCGCGCGCTGCGCTTTTATGAGGATGAGGGGCTGATCAGCCCGTCGCGCAAGGGGCTGTCGCGCATCTATTCCAAGCGCGATCGCGCGCGGCTTGCGTGGATTTTGCGTGCGAAACGCACCGGCTTCAGCCTGGCCGACATCCGTGAGATGATCGACCTCTATGACGTCGGCGACGGTCGCAAGTTGCAGCGACAGGTGACGATCGAGAAGTGCGAGCAACGTATCGCATTGCTCCGCCGCCAGCGCGACGATATTGACAGCGCTGTAGATGAATTGTCACGTTTCATCGAAATGGTGAAAAAGGTCGACGCCGACAAGAAATAGTCGGCTCGCCCCCACGCTGGCCTCTCCCCAGGCACGTTGGATCCGATCAACTGCTTTTCAGAAGGATTTTCCATGCCCGTCTATCGCGCCCCCGTGCAGGACAGCCTGTTCCTCCTCAACGAGGTGCTCGGCGTCGAACGCTATGCGAATCTGCCCGGCTTTGCCAACGCGACCCCCGACATGATCGAAGCGGTGCTGACCGAAGCGGGGAAGTTCTGCGAAGAGGTGTTGTTTCCGATCAATCATCCCGGCGACCTCGAAGGCTGCACACGCCACGACGACGGCTCGGTGACGACGCCCAGAGGGTTCAAGGAGGCGTATAAGGCCTATTGCGACGCCGGCTGGACGCTGCTGACGCAGCCCGAGGCATTCGGCGGGCAGGGACTGCCGCACGTCGTCGGTTTTCCGGTCGAGGAATATCGCATGGCCGCGAACCAGGCCTTTGCCATGTATCCGGGGCTGACGCAGGCGGCAGTGGCGGCGATTCTGGTCAAGGGATCGGACGAGCAGAAAGCGCTTTACGTCCCCAAGATGGTGTCGGGCGAATGGGGCGGGACGATGAACCTGACCGAACCGCATTGCGGCACCGACCTTGGCCTCATCCGCACGCGCGCGGTGCCCAATGGCGACGGCAGCTACGCGATTACGGGCACCAAGATTTTCATTTCGTCGGGCGAGCATGACCTGACCGACAACATCATCCACCTCGTCCTTGCCAAGACCCCCGACGCGCCCGACAGCGTCAAGGGCATCTCGCTGTTCATCGTCCCGAAGTTCCTTGTCAATGAGGACGGCTCGCTGGGCGAGCGCAACGCGCTGCAATGCGGGTCGATCGAGCACAAGATGGGCATCCATGCCAATTCGACCTGCGTGATGAACTATGACGGCGCGAAGGGCTGGATGGTCGGCGAGGAGAATAAGGGCCTTGCCGCGATGTTCGTGATGATGAACGCGGCGCGGCTGGGCGTCGGGATTCAGGGGCTGGGACAGGCGGATATCGCGTTCCAGAACGCCGTGGCCTATGCGCAGGACCGCCGCCAGGGCCGCGCGCTGACCGGGCCGCAAGATCCGCAGGAAAAGGCCGATCCGCTGTTCGTCCACCCCGATGTGCGCCGGATGCTGATGGACGCCAAGGCGACGGTCGAAGGGCTGCGCGCCCTGTGCCTGTGGGGCGCGCTCCAGGTCGATCTGGCGCATGTCGCCGAGACCGAGGAGGAGCGGCAGCTTGCCGACGACCTCGTCAGCCTGCTCACCCCCGTCATCAAGGGCTATGGCACCGACAAGGGCTATGAGGTCGCAACCAATGCGCAGCAGATATTCGGCGGCCATGGTTACATCGAGGAACATGGCATGAGCCAATATGTTCGCGATGCCCGCATCACGATGATTTACGAAGGCGCGAACGGCGTGCAGGCGATGGATCTGGTCGGGCGCAAGCTCGCGCAGAATGGCGGTCGCGCGATCCAGACGCTGTTCGCCATCGTCGATGCCGAATGCGCGGCGGCGAAGGACAAGCCCGCGCTCGCCGATTTCGCCGAGCGGCTGGAAAAGGCGAACGGCGAGCTCAAAGCCGCGACGATGTGGTTTATGCAAAATGGCATGACCAATCCGAACAATGTCGGCGCCGGCGCGCATCATTATATGCACATCACCGGCATCGTCGCGCTGGGGCTGATGTGGCTACGCATGGCGGAGGCGGCGCAGAAGGCGCTCGACGAAGGGCGCGGCGCCAAGGACTTCCTCGACGCCAAGATCGTCACCGCGCGCCATTTCGGCGAACGTTTTCTGCCCGACGCCGGATCGCTCCGCCGCAAGATCGAGGCGGGCAGCGAAACGATGATGGCGCTGACCCCCGAACAATTCTTCGCGGCCTGAGGCCGTGCCGGTGCAACCATCGCCGCCGCCAAGCGTGTCGGCGGCGATGGGCAGCGATCTGGAACCGATTGTCGTCGAGGGCCGCAATTGCTGGCGGATCGAGCGCGCCGACAAGGCGCGGATGATCGTCGACGCCGCCGATTATTTCAAACTGCTGAAAGAACTGATGGAAGGCGCGAAGGAGCGCATCCTGCTGATCGGCTGGGATTTCGATCCGCGCATTGCGCTGGAGCCCGACGCCGACGGCAAAGGCGAGTCGCTCGGCCATTATCTGCTGGCGCTGGCGCACGCGAAGCCCGATCGCGACATCGACATCCTGCGCTGGAACTTTGGCGGGCTGAAGCATTTTCTGGTGCCGCGCATCGTCACGATGATCCTGCGCTGGAAGGCGACGCGCTCGATCAGCTTTCGCCTCGACAGCGCACATCCGGCGGGATGCAGCCATCACCAGAAGGTCGCGGTGTTCGACGATCATCTGGCGGTGTGCGGCGGCATCGACGTCGCCGCGTCGCGCTGGGACACGCGTGAGCACAAGGATGGCGACACGCGGCGGTCCAACCCCGACGGCAAAATCTATATGCCATGGCATGATTCGACGATGATCCTTGCGGGGGACGTCGGCCGCGCGCTCGCCGAACTGGGCAATGAGCGCTGGCAACGCGCGACGAAAAAGGCGCTGCGCGACGTCAAAGGCGACGGCGAGGCCTGGCCCGCCGCGCTTGAACCCGACTTCACCGATGTCGATGTCGCTATTTCGCGTTCGCGCGCCGAATATGACGGCTATCCCGGCGTGCGCGAGATCGAGCAGCTCTATCTCGACATGATCGCGGCGGCGAAGCACTTCATCTATTTTGAAAATCAGTATTTCACGAGCGGCAAGATCGCCGCCGCGATCGCCGCGCGGCTCGACGAGGATGACGCGCCCGAATTCGTCATGGTGATGCCCGAAACCGCCGATGGCTGGCTCGAGCAGATGGCGATGGACGCGGCGCGGGTGAAGCTGGTGCGTGCGATCGCCAGGACGAAACATGGCGAACGGCTGCGGATCTATGTGCCGCATACGGCGGGCGGCGATCCCATCTATGTCCACGCCAAGACCGCCATCGTCGACGACCGGCTGTTGCGCGTCGGATCGTCGAACATGAACAACCGCTCGATGGGCCTCGACAGCGAATGCGACGTCACGATCGACGCGGCGCTGCCTGCAAATCGCGGCGCCGGGCCGGTGATCCGCAGGCTGCGCGAATCGCTGATCGGCGAGCATCTGGACGTCGATCCGGCGGAGGTCGCGCGCGCCTTTGACGCCTCCGGCTCACTGATCGCGGCGATCGAAGCACTGCGCGGACCGGGGCGTTCGCTCAAACTGCTCGACCTGGTGGCGCCGGGGCCGTTGGACGATTTCATCGCCGACAATGAACTGCTCGACCCGGCGAGCCCCGATGCGATGTTCGAAAGCTTCGCCGAGCGTGGCCTCAGGAAAAGCTGGCGGCGCGGCAAAAGCTGGATGAAACGGCACCGGCCGTTTCGGCGGCGCGGGCGCTAACCGCTCCCATCCGTCGTCTCGGCCTTCGCCGGGATGGCGGGGGTCAATCCGCCAGTGAGAGGATGTGCCGCGCCTGTTTCAGATGCGGCGCGTCGACCATCTTGCCGTCGACCTGCAGCACCCCGGCGCCGGGATTGGCGGCAAAGGCATCGACGATCGCCTGCGCGCGCGCCGCTTCCTCGGCACTGGGAGTGAAGGCGGCGTTGATCGGTTCGACCTGCGACGGGTGGATCGCCATCATGCCGGTAAAGCCGTCGCGCCGCGCGCGGGCGGCATAGGCGGCGAGGCCCGCTGCGTCCTTGATCGCGGGAAACACCGTGTCGATCGCCGCCGAGCCCGCGGCGTGCGCGGCGAACAGGGTGAGCGCACGCGCGACACGATAGGGTTCGGTGTAGCCGCCGTCCTCCTCGCGGCTCGTCGTCGCACCGATCGCGGCGGGCAGATCCTCGGCGCCCCAGGTCAGGCCGAGCAGCCGGTCCTTCACTTCGCGGTAGCTGCCGAGTGTGAAGATCGCCGCGGGCGTCTCGGTGGCAATGGGCAGGATCGCGGGCAGCGACGCGTCATCCGCCGCCTCGCTGCGCAGGATGGTGTCGAGTTGCTGGATGCTCGGCGCTCCTTCGGCCTTGGGGAGCATGATCGCGTCGGGGCGTGCGCCGATCACCGCCGCGACATCAGCGGCGGTCATATGGCCGTCGAGCGGATTGACGCGCACCAGCGTCACGACTTCGCGTGTCCCCGCAAGATAATCGGCGATCGCGGCGCGCGCCGCCTCCTTGTTCGCGGGCGACACCGAATCCTCGAGGTCGAGAATGATCGCATCGGCGCCCGACGCCGCCGCCTTGACAAAGCGTTCGGGGCGGTCGCCGGGGACGAAGAGAAGCGAGCGGAGGCGCATCAGGCATCCTTCTTTTTGAGCAGCGCCGATCGTTCGCACTGGCAAACGATTTCGTCGCGCTGGTTGATGCAGCGGTGCAGAAAAGTGACGATACCCGCATTGGGGCGCGATTTCGACTCCTTGAGGGCGATGACTTCGCTTGTTGCGCGCAGCGTGTCGCCGATGAACACGGGTTTGGGCATGACGAGCTTATCATAACCGAGGTTCGCGACGAGCGTGCCCAGCGTCGTGTCGCCGACCGACAGTCCGACCATCAGGCTGAAAGTGAAAGTGCCGTTGACGAGGATTTGTCCGAACTCCGAAGCCTTCGCCGCCTCGATGTCGAGGTGCAAGGGCTGCGGATTGTGCGTCATCGTGGTGAAGAGCAGATTGTCGGTCTCGGTCACGGTGCGGCGGATCTCGTGCGTCAGCGTGTCGCCGATGGTCCATTCGTCGAAATATTTGCCGGGCATCTTACTTCCTCTCCCATCGGGAGAGGGATGCGAAGACTTGCCGGCTTGCCGGCTAGTCGCAGCTGGGTGAGGGGTTCTGCCCCCACGATAGCTCGCAACCCCTCATCCAACTCCGCCTAGCTGCTGAAGCAGCAAGGCTCCATATCCTTCTCCCGAAGGGAGAAGGAACCTTATTCCGCCGCCTCGATCCGCGCCAGCAACGCCTCGACCTGCACCTGCGCGCCCGCTGAGGCATTGAGTTCGGCGACGACGCCATCGAAAGGCGCGGTCAGGCTGTGTTCCATCTTCATCGCTTCCAGCGTCAGCAGCTTCTGCCCTTTCGACACCATATCGCCCACGGACACATCGACCGCGATAATCTTGCCCGGCATCGGCGACAGGATCGCGCCGTCACCCGCCGCGCCGCCCGCGCTGCCTTGCGCACGCCAGGGCGTGAGTTGCCACACCGCGCCGCTTTCGGCGACGAGCATCGCAGGCGCCGGTTCCCCGGTGCCCGGCCCATGCAGCCGCACATCGACGCGCTTGCCGTCCAGCAGAAAGGGTGCGCCGCGGACGGCGGGCGCGTTGAGGCGGAATCCCGACTGCAATGAACGGGGGACCATCGCCATTGCGGCGTTGGTGAGCGCCTGTTCGGTCGGCACCGGTTCGGCGGTCATGCTGTCGCCGTCGCGGCCGATCAATCCGGTATCGACGGTGCCCGCGACGAAATCGGGATGGTCGAGCGCATTGATCAGAAAGGCCGAATTGGTCTTCACCGGCCAGATCGCGCTATCCTCCAGCATCTCGGAGAGCAACTCGCGCGCTTCGTCGCGGTTCTCGCCCCAGGCGATCACCTTGGCGATCATCGGGTCGTAGAAGGGCGATACCTCAGCGCCTTCGTAAACGCCGGTGTCGATGCGGCCGATATGTTCGGGAAGCTGGAAGAGTTCGAGCGTGCCAATGCTCGGCAGAAAACCCTTCGCCGGATCCTCGGCATAAAGCCGCGCTTCCATCGCCCAGCCGTTGATCGCCAGCTGGTCCTGCGTCAGCGGCAACGGCTCGCCGCTCGCCACCCGCAACTGCCATTCGACCAGATCGACCCCGGTGATTTCCTCGGTCACCGGATGCTCGACTTGCAGGCGCGTGTTCATTTCCATGAACCAGATGCGGTCGGCGCGCAGGCCCTCGCTCGCGTCGGCGATGAACTCGATCGTCCCTGCACCGACATAATCGACTGCCTTCGCCGCGCGCACCGCAGCGGCGCACAACTCGGCGCGCGTCGCTTCGTCCATGCCGGGGGCGGGGGCCTCCTCGATCACCTTCTGGTGGCGGCGCTGGAGCGAGCAGTCGCGCTCGAACAGGTGGACGACGTTGCCGTGCATGTCGCCGAACACCTGCACCTCGATATGGCGGGGGGTCAGGATATATTTCTCGATCAGCACATGGTCGTTTCCGAACGACGCGGCCGCCTCGCGTTGGCACGAGGCGAGCGCGTCGGCGAAGTCAGCCGGGCTATCCACCTTGCGCATCCCTTTGCCGCCGCCGCCTGCGACGGCCTTGATGAGCACGGGGTAGCCGATCTCGGCCGCCTGTTCGGCGAGAAAGGCGGGGTCCTGATTTTCGCCCATATAGCCGGGCGTCACCGGCACCCCGGCCTCGGCCATCAGCTTCTTGGCGGCGTCCTTCAGCCCCATCGCGGTGATCGACGAAGGCTTCGGCCCGACCCACACGAGGCCCGCGTCGATCACGGCCTGCGCGAACTCGGCATTTTCGGAGAGGAAGCCATAGCCCGGATGGATCGCCTCGGCGCCGGTTGCCTTCGCAGCGGCGATGATCTTCTCGCCAACGAGGTAGCTTTCACGCGCCGACGACGGCCCGATATGCACCGCCTCATCGGCCTCGCGCACATGCAGCGCTTTCGCGTCGGCATCCGAATAGACCGCAACGGTCCGTATGCCCATCGCGCGCGCGGTGCGGATGATGCGACAGGCGATTTCGCCGCGATTGGCGATGAGGAGCGATTGGATCATCATAATCACATCCTGAACACGCCGAAGCCGCGGTCTTCGACCGGGGCGTTCAGCGTTGCGGCGAAGGCGAGGCCCAGCACGTCGCGCGTCTGCGCGGGGTCGATGATGCCATCGTCCCACAGGCGCGCGGTCGCGTGGTAGGGATTGCCTTCGTCCTCATATTTCTGGCGGATCGGCGCCTTGAAGGCTTCGGCTTCCTCGGGCGTCCATTTGTCGGCGTCGCGGTGGACGGTCGCGAGCACCGACGCCGCCTGTTCGCCGCCCATCACGCTGATCCGCGCATTGGGCCACGTAAACAAAAAGCGCGGCGAATAGGCGCGCCCGCACATGCCGTAATTGCCCGCGCCGAAGCTGCCGCCGATCAGCACGGTGATCTTCGGAACCGTTGCCGTCGCAACCGCGGTCACCAGCTTTGCGCCATGCTTTGCAATGCCCTCTGCCTCGTACTTGCCACCAACCATGAAGCCGCTGATATTCTGGAGGAAGAGCAGGGGGATGCGGCGCTGCTGCGCCAGTTCGATGAAATGCGCGCCCTTGACCGCGCTTTCGCTGAACAGCACGCCATTGTTGGCGAGGATCGCGACGGGGATGCCCCAGATATGCGCGAAGCCGCAGACGAGCGTGCTGCCATATTGCGCCTTGAACTCGTGAAACTCGCTGCCGTCGACGATGCGCGCGATGACTTCGTGGACGTCATAGGGAGCGCGGACGTCCTGCGGGATGATGCCGTAGAGGTCTTCGGCGTCATATCTGGGCGGGCGCGGCTCCTTCATCTCGACCTTGAATCCTTCCTCAGTTCCAAGGTGCGACATGATGTCGCGCACGATCGTCAGCGCATGTTCGTCATTCTCGGCGAGATGGTCGACAACGCCCGACTTCCTGGCGTGGAGATCGCCGCCGCCCAGATCCTCGGCGCTGATTTCTTCGCCCGTCGCCGCCTTCACCAGCGGCGGGCCGGCGAGGAAGATCGTGCCCTGACCGCGGACGATCACCGTTTCGTCGCTCATCGCGGGCACATAGGCGCCGCCCGCGGTGCAGCTTCCCATCACGCACGCGATCTGCGGGATGCGGCGCGCGCTCATATTCGCCTGGTTAAAGAAGATGCGCCCGAAATGGTCGCGGTCGGGAAAGACCTGATCCTGATGCGGCAGGTTCGCGCCGCCGGAGTCGACCAGATAGATGCACGGCAGGCGGTTTTCCTGCGCGATTTCCTGCGCGCGCAGATGCTTTTTCACCGTCATCGGATAATAGGTGCCGCCCTTCACCGTCGCGTCGTTGCAGACGATCATCGCCTGTCGCCCCGACACGCGGCCGATGCCGGCGATCATCCCGGCGCCCGGCACCTCGCCGCCATAGAGGTCGCACGCGGCGAGCTGGCCGATCTCGAGGAAGGGCGAGCCGGGGTCGAGCAGGCGCTCGACGCGCTCGCGGGGGAGCAGCTTGCCGCGGCTCACATGGCGCTCGCGCGACTTTTCGTTGCCGCCCAGCGCCGCCTGCGCGACGCGCGCGTACAGCTCGTCGCGCAGCGCGCGGTTGTGCGCGGCGTTGGCGCGGAACGCCTCGCCGTCGCGATCGACCATCGTTCCCAGGACCGGGGCGCTCACCTTGCCGAATCTCCCATCAAAAATGTCATGTCGTCATTCCTGCGCGGCCGCGACGTCGCCCGGCTTCTTGCGGATAAGGTGGCGATAGACGCCCACGCAATTGATACCGAGCAGCGCGATATTCTGCCACCCGATGCCTTCGCTGTCGGACTGCAGGAAGCCCCAGGCGATCAGCGCGAGGCTGCTGGTCACGAAAATGACGAACGCCCAGCCGGTCCACCGCTCGCCAAGGTTGAGCGAGACGATCAGCGCGGCAAAGGTCGCCGCCGCGGCGCCATAATATTGAAGCGCGTCGAGCAGGGGCTGGCTCATGTGGCCCCCAGCAGCGCGCAGGCGCCCGACGCGGCGAGGAAGGGCCAGCCGATATGACGTCCGCGCGTATAAATGGCGTCGAACAGGCCGGTCGCGAGCCATGCGCCGCCGATCAGCAGGATCAGCCCGCGCGGGGTGCCCGGCCAGACGACCGACGCTGCCGAGACGAGCATGAGCAGCGACAGCGCATGCCAGGCGAGGCGAAAGACGCGCCGCGCAAGGTCGACCCCCATGATGCCCTGATCGAGCATCATCAGCGGTCCCATCAGCCGCCGCTCGCCAAGAATGGCGTGGATCGCGGCCGTCGTCGTCATAAACGCCGCCGACAGCCAGAGCCAGATCACGCGCCGGCGCCGATCAGTTCGCGGCCGATCAGCATCCGGCGGATCTCGTTCGTCCCCGCGCCGATGTTGGCGATCATCCCCGCACCCGGCACTTCGCCGCCATACAAGTCGCACGCGGCAAGCTGGCCGATCTCGAGGACGGGCGAGCCCGCGTCGAGCAGGCGCTCGCGCGACTTTTCGTTGCCGCCCAGCGCCGCTTCGGCGACACGTGCGCGTAGTTCGGTAGCAAGCGCTTGGTTGCGAATAAAGCGCGCCTTGGCCTCGGAGCTTTCCCGGTCGAGGATAGTGTTGAGGGTCGGGGCGTTCACTTTTGGCGTTCCTCCAATGGCATAACCGTTGGCAATGGCTCTGCCCGAGCGCCGCGCTTGTCGCGCTTGCTATATTTGCTCTGATATTCTCGCCGCTGCTTCGTCACTTCATAAAGCACGATGCCGGAGGACGTGCCCAAATTGAGGCTCTCAATCATGCCAAACATCGGGATTGAAACGCAGGCATCGCTGCGCTCGACTGCCCGGTCGCTGATCCCGCGTTTTTCATTGCCGAACCACACAGCCAGCTTGGCATGTTCGGTGTAATCGCCTTCGTGCAGGATAATATTTACCTGTCCCTTCATGTGCGGCGAGGTGACGATCGACCGGAAATTCTTTCTCTCCAGATGATCGAAGCAATCGTCTGTGCTGTCGAACCGTTTCACGAAGCTCCACTTGATCGCCGAAACGGACGTCTTGGATAATGAAGGCCTTTCGCGCATTTCCTGCCAGTCGTCAGGCAGCGCCTTGCGGGGATCGACGATATAAACCTTCTCCACACCGAGTGCGTTCACGTTGCGGATGACCGTGCCGATATTCTTGATGTCGGCCGGGTTTTCGATGACAGCGATCAGGTTTTTGCACACAAATGGCTTGATTGCGTCGGCTCGCTCGCGGACCGATCGCTTTGATTTCTTTGGTTCTTCACCTTCAACAATCGGCATTTCACTCACCCCGCCGCCCCGATCAGTTCGCGGCCGATCAGCATCCGGCGGATCTCGTTGGTCCCCGCGCCGATGTCGAGCAGCTTGGCGTCGCGCCAATAGCGCTCGACCGGCCAGTCCTTCGTGTATCCCGCGCCGCCAAGCGCCTGAATCGCCTCGCCCGCGACCTTTACCGCGCTTTCGCTCGCGAGCAGGATCGCGCCCGCGGCGTCGAAGCGCGTCGTCTGTCCGGCGTCGCACGCCTTGGCGACGTTGTAGACGTAGGAGCGCGCCGACTGGAGCATGACATACATGTCGGCGACCTTCGCCTGCATCAGCTGGAACGAGCCGATCGGCTTGCCGAACTGCTTGCGTTCGCGCACGTAAGGAATGACCGTGTCGAGGCACGCCTGCATGATGCCGAGCTGAAGCCCCGCGAGCACGACGCGCTCATAATCGAGCCCCGACATCAGCACGCCGACGCCGCCATTTTCGGGGCCCATGACCTGGTCTTCGGACACTTCGCAATCGGTGAACACCAGCTCGGCGGTGGGGCTGCCGCGCATCCCGACCTTGTCGATCTTTTGCCCGATGCTGAACCCCGGCATATCCTTTTCGATCAGGAAGGCGGTGATGCCGCGCGATCCCGCCTCGGGCGAGGTCTTGGCATAGACGACCAGCGTGTCGGCGTGGCTCGCGTTGGTGATCCAGAACTTCGTGCCGTTCAGCACATAGCCGCCCTGAACCTTGTCGGCCTTGAGCTTCATCGACACGACGTCGCTGCCCGCACCGGCTTCGGACATCGCGAGGCTGCCGACATGCTCGCCCGAAATCAGCCTGGGCAGATATTTCGCCTTCTGCTCGGCATTGCCCCAACGGCGGATCTGGTTGACGCACAGGTTCGAGTGCGCGCCATAGGAAAGACCGATCGCCGCGCTGGCACGGCTGACTTCCTCGACCGCGATCACATGTTCGAGATAACCGAGGCCAAGCCCGCCCCACTCTTCCTCGACGGTGATGCCGTGGAGGCCGAGCGCGCCCATCGCGGTCCACAGCTCATCGCGCGGAAACCAGTCGTCGGCGTCGGCCCTGGCGGCGAGCGGCGCGATCCGTTCGTCGGCGAAGCGGGCGGTGGTTTCGCGGATCATGTCGGCGGTTTCACCGAGGGCGAAGTCGAAATCGGGGGTGGCGCGCATGGATTACCTGTCGATCGAGGGCCGGATGGTCCCGCAACTGTGCATCAAAATCCTGGCATATGGAAATTGAAAGAGGTCGCGTTTCAGCATAAGCAAAATCTATGATAAAGCGCGCGCATATCCGGCAATTCCTCGCCGTCGTCGATGCCGGCGGCTTTACACAGGCGGCTTTGCGCATCCGCGTCACCCAACCGGCCCTGTCGGCGGGGATCGCCGAGCTGGAAAGGCTGGTCGGGACGCGGCTGTTCCTGCGCAACCGGCGGCAGATTCGCCTCACCGAAGCGGGCGGGCGCTTTTTGCCGATCGCGCGCGATCTCGACCGCGGATTTCGCGCCGCCGACGATTTCGGTCGTACCGGCGAACGGCCCCTGGCCGAGCTGAAACTGGGTGTGATCCGATCGGTGCCCGGCGAGTTGTTGCAGGCGATCGTCGCGGCGCTGCGCCCCAGCTTTGCGATCGAGATCGTTGAGAACGGCGATGCCGAGCTTCGCGCCGCGCTGGGCAGCGCGCGCATCCATATGGCGCTTGTCGGGCTGCGTCCCGGCGAGCGCGGCGATAATATCACCTCGCTCTATGATGAGCCGCTGACGATGTTCATCGCCGCCGATCATCCGCTGGTCGGCCGTATCGAGGTCACACCCGACGAACTGGCCGCCGAAACGATGATCGCGCGGCGTTCGTGCGAGTTTCTGGGGGCGACGAGCCGTTTCTTCACGCGCCACGGCGTGCGCCCGCGCTTTGCCTTGCGCAGCGAAAGCGACGAGCGTTGCCTGCGGATGGTCGCCGCGGGCATCGGCATCACCACCGCGCCGGTGTCGCTCGCGATCGACGGCATCGTGCCGCTCAAGGTCGCGGGCTATGATTTTCGCCGCGAACTGGGGCTGGTCGCCGATCCCGCCTGGGCCGGTTTGCCCGAAATCAGCCCGCGGCTGGCGCACGCGCGCGAGACGATTGGCGCGATCGCTGCCGAGTGGCGGCAGGCGAAGGTCGATGCCGCGCCGTGACGACCGGCCTCACAAGTCTGGCTTGCAGCGCCAAAAGGCCATACAGCTTGATCGGTTTTCGGAGGGGCGGCAAGGGCAGGGCATGACCGATACGCTGACCCATCTCGACCGGCTGGAGGCCGAGAGCATCCATATCATGCGCGAAGTGATGGCCGACGCGGCAAAGCCCGTGATGCTCTATAGCGTGGGCAAGGACAGCGCGGTGATGCTGCACCTTGCGCGCAAGGCCTTTTATCCCTCGCCGCCGCCATTCCCGCTGCTCCATGTCGATACAACATGGAAGTTCAAGGCGATGTACGAACTGCGCGACCGCATGGCCGCGGAAAGCGGCATGGAACTGATCGTCCATCAGAACCCGGAAGCGAAGGCGCGCGGGATCAACCCGTTCGATCACGGCCCCTTGCACACCGACATGTGGAAGACCGAGGGGCTGAAACAGGCGCTCGACCTCCATGGCTTCGACGTCGCCTTCGGGGGCGCGCGCCGCGACGAGGAAAAGAGCCGCGCCAAGGAGCGCATCTTTTCTTTCCGCACCGCGAGCCACGGCTGGGATCCCAAAAAGCAGCGGCCTGAGCTTTGGAACCTCTACAACGCGCGCAAGGCGAAGGGGGAGAGCATCCGCGTCTTTCCGATATCGAACTGGACCGAGCTCGACATCTGGCAATATATCGCGCGCGAGAATATCCCCATTGTCCCGCTCTATTTCGCCGCGCCGCGCCCGACCGTGGAGCGCGACGGGTTACTGCTGATGGTCGATGACGAGCGCTTCCCGCTGCTGCCGGGTGAGACGCCGACGCTCCGCTCGGTGCGTTTCCGCACGCTCGGCTGCTATCCGCTTACCGGCGCCGTGGAGAGCGAGGCGGCGACGCTGAGCGAGGTCATTCAGGAGATGCTGCTGACGACGACCAGCGAACGCCAGGGCCGCATCATCGACAAGGACGGCGGCGATGCGAGCATGGAGAAGAAGAAGCAGGAGGGGTATTTTTGACCCGCCACGTCAATCTTCAGATTGACGAAGGGTCAACCCCCGCGAAGGCGGGGGCCTCTTTCGGAGCCAATGAACGAAGCGGGATTCCCGCCTTCGCGGGAATGACGAAGTTAAAGATATGACCGATCCTGTTTACGTCACCGACGCCCTGATCGCTGAGGACATCGACGCCTATCTGGCGGGGCATGAGAAGAAGTCGCTGCTACGCTTCATCACCTGCGGATCGGTCGACGACGGCAAATCGACGCTGATCGGGCGACTGCTCTACGACAGCAAGATGATCTTCGAGGATCAGCTCGCCGCGCTCGAAGCCGACAGCAAGCGCGTCGGCACCCAGGGGCAGGAAATCGACTTTGCCTTGCTCGTCGACGGCCTTGCCGCCGAGCGTGAGCAGGGGATCACGATCGACGTCGCCTATCGCTTTTTCACGACCGAGAAGCGCAAGTTCATCGTCGCCGACACGCCGGGGCACGAGCAATATACGCGCAACATGGTCACCGGCGCCTCGACCGCCGACCTCGCCGTCATCCTGATCGACGCGCGCAAGGGGGTGCTCACCCAGACGCGGCGGCACAGCTTCCTCGCGCACCTGATCGGCATCAAGCATATCGTGCTCGCGGTGAACAAGATGGACCTTGTCGGTTACGACAAGGCGGTTTTCGAGCGCATCCTGCTGAGCTATCGCGCCTTTGCGAGCGAGATCGGCATCACCCATTTTACCGCGATCCCCATTTCGGGGTTCAAGGGCGACAATATCACCGCGCTGTCGGCGAACATGCCCTGGTTCACGGGACCGACGCTGATCGAGCATCTCGAAAATGTCGAGATCGGCGCCGCCGCCGACGAAGCCAGGCCGTTTCGTATGCCGGTGCAATGGGTCAACCGCCCGAACCTCGATTTCCGGGGTTTCTCGGGGCAGCTTGCCAGCGGCAAGGTCAGGCCGGGCGATGCGGTGCGCATCCTGCCCAGCGGCAAGACGACGACCGTGGATCGCATCGTTACCCTCGACGGCGACCTGGACGAAGCCGTCGCGGGTCAGTCGGTGACGCTGACACTTTCCGACGAGGTGGATTGCTCGCGCGGGGACGTGATCGCGGTGGCGGACAATCCGCCCGAGGCTGCCGACCGGTTCGAGGCGACACTGGTGTGGATGGCCGACGAGGCAATGATCCCCGGCCGCGCCTATTGGCTGAAGCTCGCGACGCAGAGCGTGTCGGCGACGGTGCAGGCCCCCAAATATGAGATCAACGTCAACACGCTCGACCATCTGGCGGCCAAGACGCTGGAACTGAACGGCATCGGCGTCGTCGAACTGGCGACCGACAAGCCGATCGTGTTCGAGGCCTATGCCGACAACCGGACGCTGGGCGGTTTCGTGCTTGTAGACAAGTTGACCAATGCGACGGTCGCCGCGGGGATGCTGCATTTCAGCCTGCGCCGCGCGCAGAATGTCCATTGGCAGGCAAGCGACATCAGCCGCGAGATGCGCGCGAACCTCAAGAATCAGAAGCCGGCGCTCTTGTGGTTCACGGGACTGTCGGGGTCGGGCAAGTCGACAATCGCCAATCTGGTGGAGAAGAAGTTGCACCGGATGAACCGGCACAGCTTTCTGCTCGACGGCGACAATGTGCGCCACGGGCTGAACCGCGACCTGGGTTTCACCGAGGCCGACCGGATCGAGAATATCCGCCGCGTCGGCGAAGTCGCGAAGCTGATGACCGACGCGGGGCTGATCGTCATCACCGCCTTCATCTCGCCGTTCCGAGCGGAGCGCGAAATGGTGCGGTCGATGCTCCCCGAAGGCGAGTTTATCGAAGTGTTCATCGACACGCCGCTGGAGGAAGCCGAGCGCCGCGACGTCAAGGGCCTCTACAAAAAGGCGCGCGCGGGGCAGCTCAAGAACTTCACCGGGATCGACAGCCCCTATGAAGCGCCCGAAAATCCCGAAATCCGTATCGACACGACCGCCATGTCACCCGAAGCCGCGGCCGACCTGATCGTCGAGCGCCTGCTCGGATGAACGAGACCGACGACCAGCTTGCCGAGCGTCTCGCGGCGGCGGCGGGGGCGATCCTGCTCGATCTTCGCGCGCGCGGCGATATCGAGGGCAAGGCGCTGGGGCAGGCGGGCGACGAAGCCGCGAACGCGATGCTGTGCCGCGAAATCCACGCGGCGCGCCCCGACGATGCGCTCCTTTCCGAAGAGGAGAAGGACAATGTCGCACGCTGCGCCCGGTCGCGCGTGTGGATCGTCGATCCGCTCGACGGCACGCGCGAATATGGCGAGGGGCGTAGCGACTGGGCCGTGCATGTCGCGCTGGCGATCGACGGCGTTGCCGCGGTCGGCGTGGTCGCGCTGCCGGGGTTGGGGGTGACGCTGACATCGGCGTCGCCGCCGCCGCTCGCGCCGCCGAACGACCCGCCAAAGATGCTGGTCAGCCGCTCGCGCCCCGCCGCCGAAGCGCTGTTCGTCGCCGACCATCTGGGCGCCGAGCTGGTCGCCATGGGGTCGGCCGGCGCGAAAGCGATGGCGGTCGTGCGCGGCGAGGCCGACATCTATCTGCACAGCGGCGGCCAATATGAATGGGACAATTGCGCGCCTGCCGCGGTGGCCGCGGCTGCCGGACTGCATGTGAGCCGCGCCGACGGGTCGCCGCTGCGCTATAACAATGCCGACACCTATCTTCCCGACCTGCTGATCTGCCGCAAGGAACTGGCCGAGCCGGTGCTGCGGCTGGCGCGGGAGTTTGGTGCCGGGGGGTGAGGTTTTTTGGGGCGATGGTCGTTGCGATGACGGTAAACGACCGATTGCGGACCTCTCAATTCGCGTCACCCTGAACTTGTTTCAGGGTCCATGGCCCATTCGTTTCCTCCGGTGCAGCGCCGGATCAGAGGTCAGGCCATGGATGCTGAAACAGCGAGGCCATCGCCGCAGCCAGCATGACGGACTTATAGGGCAGCTCACCACCTCAAAGCGGATGTCGCGCGCAGGAGTGTTTCACCTCCCGCTTATTGCAGGGCCTCGACTTCTTCCGCGAGGGCCAGCCAGCGATCCTCGGCCGCGGCCTTTTCGGTGCGGAGGGCGTCGAGTTTGGCCGTCAGCGCGTTGAAGCGGGCCTGATCGCGCGTGAACAGCGCGGCGTCGGACAATTCGGTCTCGATCTCCGTCATCTCGGCCTCGATCGCCTCGATCCGGGCCGGGAGGAGGTCGTAATCGCGCTGATCCTTGTAACTCAGCTTTTTGCGCGCGGTCGGCGGGGGCGGGGCGGCAGCTGTTGAGGCTTTGGTTTTGACGCTGCCCGGCTTGACCCGCTTGGCTTCCCAGTCGGCATAGCCGCCCGCGACGATGTCGACCTTGCCCGACCCGTCGAGGCCGAGCGTGACGGTGACGGTGCGGTCGAGAAAGTCGCGGTCGTGACTGACGAGGAGCACGGTGCCGGCATAGTCGGCGATGACTTCCTGCAACAAATCGAGCGTTTCGAGGTCAAGGTCGTTGGTCGGCTCGTCGAGGACGAGGAGGTTCGATTCGCGGGCAAATTCGCGCGCGAGGAGCAGCCGCGAGCGTTCACCGCCCGACAGCGCGCCGACGCTCGCCTCGACGACGCCGGGGTCGAAGAGAAACTCTTTCAGATAGCCCTGGATATGCTTCTTGACGCCGCGTACCTCGACCCAGTCGCCGCCGTCGGCGAGCACGTCGCGCACCCGCTTTTCGGGCGATAGCAGGCTGCGCTGCTGGTCGATGACGATGCCGTCGAGCGTCGGGGCGAGAGTGACGCTGCCGCTGTCCGGTTGAAGCTCACCGGTGAGCAGCTTGAGCAGGGTCGACTTGCCCGCGCCGTTCGCGCCGACGATGCCGATGCGGTCGCCGCGCTGGACGCGAAAATCGAAGTTCCTGATGATCGTGCGGTCGCCGAAGCTCTTGGTCACGCCTTCGGCCACGATTACCGATTTCGAGCGGACATCGTCGTTGGCAAGGCCGAGCCTGGCGACGCCGGGACCGCCGATCATCGCGGCGCGGGTCGCGCGCATTTCCTTCAGCTTTTCGAGCCGCCCCTGGTTGCGCTTGCGGCGCGCGGTGACGCCGCGTTGGAGCCAATGCGTTTCGAGCCGCAGCTTGGAATCGAGCTTTTGCGCGGCGCGTGCTTCCTCGGCGGCGACGGCGTCGCTCCATTCCTCGAAGCCGCCGAAGCCGATTTCCTTGCGGCGGATGCTGCCGCGGTCGAGCCACAGGGTCTGGCGCGTCAGCCGCGTCAGAAAGGTGCGGTCGTGGCTGATGACGACGAAAGCGCCCGTGTAGCGCGCGAGCCAGCTTTCAAGCCAGTCGATCGCGGCGAGGTCGAGGTGGTTGGTCGGCTCGTCGAGCAGCAAAACGTCGGGGTTCTGCGCGAGCGCGCGCGCGAGCGCGGCGCGGCGGCGTTCGCCGCCCGACGCGCTGGCGGCGGTGCGGCTCATGTCGATGCCGAGCTGGTCGGCGATCGCCGCAACTTCATGGCTTGCGGGGCCGTCGACGCCCGCCACCGCAAAATCCATCAGCGTTGCGAAGGGACGGAAATCGGGTTCCTGTTCCAGCATCACGACATGCGTGCCGGGAACGATCGTGCGCTGGCCCTTGTCGGGGTCGATGCGCCCCGCGAGCAGCTTGAGCAGCGTCGTCTTGCCCGCGCCGTTACGGCCGATCAGCGCGAGCCGGTCGCGCGGCCCGACATAGATGTCGAGATCCTGGAACAGCCAGCCGCTGCCCTGCACAAGGCCGAGGCCTTCATATGATAAGATCGGTGCCGCCATGATGAACGGCTCGCTACTGACGCGTTCAGCATCATGCAAGCGCCGTCCGCACAAAGGCGGGAACGGGTCCGCGCCGTCGGCGTTACGGGGTGGAAATGGCAAATGACCGCAAGCCCGGTTCACAGGAGAATGAAATGACGAAGCAAATGCTTGCCGCTATGGCATCCGGACTGGCCCTGATCGCGGCGGCGCCCGCCATCGCACAGCAAGGAGGATCGGCGGTGACGGCAGCGACGACGCAGGGGCCGATCCTGAGCTTCAGCGTCAGCGAGGAGGTGCGCTCGCGCCCCGACCAGGCGACCGTCGGCGCCGGAGTGACCACCACCGCGTCCACCGCGGTGGAGGCGATGCGCGCCAATGCCGCCGCGATGGACCGGCTGATCGCCGCCGCCAAGGCGCGCGGGATCAAGGCCGAGGACATCCAGACGAGCGGCATCAACCTGTCGCCGCAATATGATTACAGCAACCGCACCGACGGCCAGCCACCGCGCTTTCTGGGCTATCAGGTATCGAACACCGTGCGCGCGACGACGGGCAGGATCGACGACATCGGCCCGCTGCTCGACGCGCTCGTCGCCGCGGGCGGGACCAATATCGAAGGGCCGTGGTTCGGCATGAAGGATCCCGATGCGCAGCTCGTCGGTGCGCGCGGCGCGGCGATCAAGGCGGCCGAGGCCAAGGCCGCGGATTATGCACGGCTTGCGGGCTATCGCGGCGCCGAACTGGTGTCGATCAGCGAGGGCGGCTTTGCCGGGCCACAGCCGCCGATGCCCTATGTGCGGATGGAAATGGCCGCCGATGCCAAATCGACACCGGTTGAACCAGGGCGGGTGTCGAACACGCTGACGCTGCACTTCCAGTATAGGCTGATGCGGTAATTCCAACGAGGGGTCGGTGCAAACCGACCCCTATTTCCGTTCGACACGAACGGGTTTTGAGGTAGCCGTTACCCCAACTCCCCCTCCGTCCACGGCCACGGCCGTTCGCGGAACCATTTGGTGATGATATATTTGCGCCCCTTGCGCACCTTCATCCCATGGTGGAGCGTGTCGGGGTTCGTCGTCCCGTCGGGGCGGACATTGTTCCACGCGAGCAGCTTGCCGACTTCGGGCTGGTGCATCTTGCCGGTGGCGAGGAAGCGCGTCGCGCCGCCCGCGGCGGGCTGGTTGAGGTAGATCATCAGGGTCCAGCTCCGCTGGCCGGGCACCGCGCAATAGATGTCCCAGTCGGCGCCGTGGGGGTCGAAATAGTCGGTGTGCGCCTTGAACTCCTCGCCGACGTCATAGCGCTGGCCCTGCAAGGGCTCGCCATATTCGAGCGGGATGCCGGTCAGATCGTGGAGCCTTTTGTTCACGGCGCTCACGAGCGGAAGGCGGTGGTCGAGGTCGCAGGTCGAACTGGTGCGGAACGCCTCGTCGCCATTGGGGTCGGCGATCGTCGAGGGACGCGCATCGCCGTCGATCAGCGCGATCAGCGCGGCGCAGGTTTCGCCGTCGAGGAAGCGCGGCAGCATGAACTGTTCGAGCCTGGGTGTCGGCGCGCGGCGTATGCCGGGGACGGCCGCCAGCCGCGCTGCGGTGCGGTCGGCGCCCGAAGAGGCCATGTCGACATGATCCTTGCCAGCCATGGCGCGCTTTTACTGTTGTCGACCGACGCGAACAATGCTTGACGAAGGGGGAGGTCGGGCCTATCGCCGCGCGCTGTCGCAGGCGGGTTCGCGCGGCGTGTGGCGATCATAGCTCAGTTGGTTAGAGCGCCGGTTTGTGGTACCGGAGGTCACGGGTTCGAGCCCCGTTGGTCGCCCCATTTTTGCTTTCATGGCTGACAGACGCTTTTGGGGTGACTCGTTACCCCTGTTTCATTATTACGTCTTCACGTAATTTTTTAACGTGAGGAAGCTGCCATGTCCGCTGTCTGGGATTTCGCCGATTTCGACGATCACGAACATGTCCACATGTTCCGCGATCGCGCCAGCGGCCTGACCGCGGTGATCGCCGTCCATTCGACGCACCTCGGCCCCGGCGCGGGCGGCGTGCGTTACTGGCATTATCCGCAGCGCGCGGCGGCGATCACCGACGCGCTGCGCCTGTCGCGCGGCATGAGCTATAAAAATGCGATGGCGGGGCTGCCGATGGGCGGCGGCAAGGGCGTGATCCTGGCCGACGAAGGGCAGGCGAAGACCCCCGAACTGCTCGCGGCGTTCGGCCGCGCGGTCGATTCGCTCGGCGGCGCCTATGTGACCGCCGAGGATGTCGGCATCACCGACGCCGACATGGTCGAAATTGCCAAGCAGACCAAGCATGTCAGCGGGCTGCCCGTCGCGAGCGGCGAGGCGGGCGGCGACCCGGGACCATTCACCGCGCTCGGCGTTTACCTGGGCATCAAGGCGGCGATTCGCGAAGGGCTGGGCGCCGACAGCGCGAAGGATGTGCGCGTCGCGATCCAGGGCGTCGGCAGCGTCGGCGGCGGCGTCGCGCGGCGGCTGGCGGCCGAAGGCGCGAAGCTGACCCTCGCCGACGTCAATCTGGCGCGCGCGAAGGCGCTGGCCGAGGAACTGGGCGCCGAGCTGGCCGATTCGGCGGCGATCATGGAGGTCGAGGCCGATGTGCTCAGCCCCAATGCGCTGGGCGCGATCCTGACCGAGGCGAGCATCGCCAAGCTGAAGGTCCAAATCGTCGCGGGCGGTGCGAACAACCAGCTCGCGACCGCGCTCGACGGCCAGCGGATTCATGATCGCGGCATTGTCTATGCTCCTGACTATGTCATCAACGCGGGCGGGATCATCAACGTCGCGCTCGAATATCTGGGGCAGGGCAGCCAGGAAGAGGTCGAAAGCCGCATCCGGCTGATTCCCGGCCGACTCGCCGAAATCTGGACCGAAAGCAAGGCGAGCGGCACTCCGGCGTCGGTCGTCGCCGACCGGATGGCGCAAAAGCTGATCGGGCGCGGGTGAGCGTCGCCCCCGCGAAGGCGGGGGCCGCCATCTCGCCAAGGTTGCCAGCGGCCCCCGCCTGCGCGGGGGCGACGGTAAGTGGATGGCGTCGGGGAGAAAAGGCGCTAAGCCATCGCAAATGAAACGGCACTTCTATCTGGTCGCGGGCTGGTTGTCGCTCGGCCTGGGGGCGATCGGCGCGGTACTGCCGTTGCTGCCGACGGTGCCGTTCGTCATTCTCGCCGCCTTCTGCTTCGCGCGCTCGTCGCCGCGGCTGGAGGCGTGGCTGCTGGCGCATCAGACCTTCGGACCGCATATCGTCGCGTGGCGCGACCATGGCGCGATCAGCCGCAAGGCCAAGGTTGCCGCGTCACTTGCCTTCGTTGCGAGTATCGCGCTTGCGCTGGCGCTTGCGCCGTGGCCATGGGCGATGGTGCCGGTGGTCGCTGCGGGCGTGACGGGCAGTTGGATCTGGACGCGGCCGGAACAGTGAATCCCGACGCCTTCGCCCGGCAAATCGCTGGACCGCAGGCGCCGCCTCTCCTAAGGACGACGCGAAACCGATGCACGCCTATGCCAATCCGACCCGTTTTCTGACGATTGCCAGGCCGCTGACGCCTTGGCTGCTCGGCCTTGGCCTGTTGCTGGTGTTCGGTGGGGGGCTGGCCGGGCTGACGCTGGTGCCAGGCGATTACAAGCAGGGCGAGACCGCGCGCATCCTCTATGTTCATGTGCCGTCGGCGTGGCTGGGCATGGGCGGCTGGACCTCACTGGCGGTTGCGGGGCTTGTCCAGCTGGTGTGGCGGCATCCGCTGGCGGGCATCGCCGCGCGCGCGATCGCGGTGCCGGGGATGCTGTTCACCGCGCTTTGCCTTGCCACCGGGTCGATCTGGGGCAAGCCGACCTGGGGCACCTGGTGGGAATGGGACGGGCGGATGACCTCGATGCTCGTGCTCCTCTTTCTTTATGCTGGTTTTATCGCGCTCACGAACGGCGACGATGCGCAGCGACAGGGTGGATCACTGTCGCGCGGGGCGGCGATCTATGCGCTGGTCGGCGCGATCAACATCCCGATCATCAACCGCAGCGTCGTGTGGTGGAACAGCCTGCATCAGGGACCGAGCATCACGCTGGGCGGATCGAGCATCGACGGCGCACTGCTGTGGCCGCTGGGCTTGACCTTGCTGGGTTTTTCGCTGCTATTCGGGGCTATCGTGCTGATGCGGATGCGGCGGATCATCGCCGACAACCGCGTCGCGGCGCGGCTGCGGCGGCTGGCCGACGAGGAGGAATAAGGCGTGGCGGGGGTGATCAGCGGGGGCGGTCAATGGGCCTATGTGGCCGCGGCCTATGGCCTGACGGTCGCGCTGACCGCCGCGGTGCTCTGGTCGAGCTGGCGCGCGATGGTGCGGGCCGAGAGACGCAGCGACGCGCTGCGAAAGGATCGTCGATGAAGGCAAAGCATCAGCGGCTGGTCCTGGCGGTCGTCGCGCTGTGTGGCGTCGTCGGCGCGGGCGTGCTCGCGGCGAGCGCGCTTCGCGACGAGGCGGCCTATTTCCGTACGCCTGTCGAAGTCGCGGGCGGCAAGGCGGCGGTCGGTGAAGCGATGCGGTTGGGCGGCATGGTCGCGAAAGGCAGCATCGTGCGGCAGCCCGATGGCCTCACGATCCGTTTCGTCGCAACCGACGGCAAGGCATCGGTGCCTGTCGAATATAAGGGCATCGTCCCCGATCTGTTCGGCGAGGAAAGCGGCATGGTCGCCGACGGCCGGATGCGCGCCGACGGTACCTTTGTTGCCGACCGTATCCTGGCCAAGCATGACGAACGCTATATGCCACCGCAGATGGGCGAAATGCCGAAGGATATGAAGGCGGCGGCGGGGGTATGAGCTGCGTTCCAAGTTCGTCATTGCGAGCGAAGCGAAGCAATCTCCAGCTCGCGGCCTTTGGTGTCGATAGCTGGAGATTGCTTCGTCGCTTCGCTCCTCGCAAAGACATGCACTGGTTTGATGGTGTGATCGCATGATCGCCGAACTCGGCCTCGCGCTGCTGTGGATCGCGGCGGCGCTCGCCTGCCTGTCGCTCGTCGCGGGAACCTTGTTCCTGCGCGGCGGGCCGAAGGATCTGGCGGCGCTCGTCCGGCCGGCGAGCGTCGCGCAGGGCGTGCTCACTACCGCGGCCTTCGGTCTGTTGATCGCGCTGTTCGTGCGCTCCGACATGTCGGTCGAGCTGGTGGCGCGCAACAGCAACAGCCTGAAACCGATGATCTTCAAGATTGCCGGGACGTGGGGCAATCACGAAGGGTCGATGCTGCTGTGGCTGATGATCCTGTCGCTGTCGGGCGCGCTGATCGCGCTGTTCGAGAAGCGGCTGCGCGAGGATACGCTGGTCGCGACCTTGGCGGCGCAGGCGGCATTGAGCCTGGGCTTTTTCGCTTTCCTGCTGTTCTCGTCCAACCCGTTCAAGCGCTTGCCGGTGGCGCCGCCCGACGGTCAGGGGCTCAATCCGCTGCTCCAGGACATCGGCCTGGCCTTCCACCCGCCGACGCTCTACGTCGGCTATGTCGGGCTGTCGGTGGCGTTCAGCTTTGCCGTCGGCGCGCTGATCACGCGCGAGATCGGCCCGGCCTTCGCGCGCGCGATGCGGCCGTGGGTGCTCGGCAGCTGGATTTTCCTGACCCTGGGCATCACCGCGGGCAGCTATTGGGCCTATTATGAGCTTGGCTGGGGCGGCTGGTGGTTCTGGGATCCGGTCGAGAATGTCTCGCTCGTGCCGTGGCTCGCGGGGGCGGCGCTGCTCCATTCGGTCGCGGTGACGGCAACGCGCAACGCGCTGCGCGCCTGGACGGTGATGCTCGCGGTGATCGGCTTTTCGATGTCGATGGTCGGCACCTTCATCGTGCGGTCGGGATTGCTCACGAGCGTCCACAGCTTTGCCGTCGATCCCGAACGCGGCACCTTTCTGCTCGTGCTGATGGCGATCTATATCGGCGGCGCGCTCACCCTGTTCGCGCTGCGCGCCGGGGCGGTCGCCGAGGGCAAGAAATTCGCGCTGCTGAGCCGCGAGGGCGCGCTCGTCATCAACAATCTGCTGCTGACGACGATCCTCGCGCTCGTGCTGCTTGGCACGCTCTATCCGATCGTCGCCGAAGCGATGGGCGAGAAGATTTCGGTCGGGCCACCCTATTATAATCGCGTCGCGGGGCCGCTGGCGCTGATCCTCTGCCTTGTCATGGTCGCGGGACCGTTGCTCAGCTGGCGCAAGGATGACGGCAAAAGATTGTGGTCGCGCCTCCCCGCGTCGGCCCTTGCAGGGGCGGCGGTGCTCTTCGCGCTGATCCTGTTCGGCGGCGCCGTGGGGATATTGCCGTTGCTCGGCATGACCGTTGCCGCTGTCGTCGCGGTCGCGAGCCTGGCCCCGCTGTGGGGGCGCAACCTTCGGCGCGTGCCCTTGCCGACCTGGGGCATGGTCGTGGCGCATTTCGGCGTCGCGGTGTGTCTCGCCGGAATGGGCGCCGAAAGCGCCTTCATCAAGGAGAGGCTGGTCGCCGCCGCGCCTGGCGAGACCATCCGCATCGCCGATTTTTCGGTAAAATTCGTGGGCGTGAAGCCCGTGGCCGGGCCGAACTATACCGCCGTTGAAGGCTCGCTGGTCGCGACAACCGCATCGGGCAACAGCTTTACGATGAAACCCGAAGCGCGCACTTTTCCGGGACTGATGGGCACCGCACCGACCGAAACCAACGAAGCCGCGCTGCTGACGCGGCCCGGCGGGCAGCTTTACGCGGTGCTGGGCCAGCCGGTGTCGGGCGAGGATGGCCGTGCCGACCGCTATCAGATTCGCCTGTGGTGGAAACCTTTGGTGTGGTGGATATGGCTGGGCGGCGGACTGATTGCGCTCGGCGCGACGCTGTCGCTGCTCGGCCGCGCGCAGCTGCTCGCCATGTGGCGCGCGCGCCGGCACCGCAAAGCACAGGAGCGTTTTGCGCCATGAAGAACCGCTGGGTCTTGTTTGTGCCGCTGGCAATCATGGGATTATTGTTCGGTGCTTTCATCTATCGGCTGGTCACGCCCGCCGAAACGCTGATCCAGTCGCAATGGATCGACAAGCCGATGCCGCTGTTCGACCTGCCGCCCGCGACCGCCGGGGTGCCGGGGCTGAAGAGCAGCGATCTTGCCGACGGGCAGCCGCGGCTTGTCAATGTGTTCGCCAGCTGGTGCATCCCGTGCCGCGCCGAGGCGCCGCAGCTCGAGGCGCTCAAGGCCGCGGGCGTGCCGATCGACGGCATCGCGATCCGCGACCGGCCCGAGGATGTCGCCCGGTTCCTGAGCGAATATGGCAATCCTTTCGACCGCATCGGCGCCGATATGCAGAGCAGCGTCCAGATCGCGCTGGGATCGTCGGGGGTGCCCGAAACCTTCCTCGTCGACGGCAAGGGCATCATCCGCGAGCAGATCCAGGGCGTGATCCTGGCCGACCAGGTGCCCGAGATCGTCGCGAAGATCGAGGCGATGAAATGAGGGGAGTACAGGCCTTCACAGCATGGATCCCCGCGAAGGCGGGGATCCAGAGCGGCACAATGCGGCGTGGGTTCAACGTCGCCCTGGACCCCCGCTTTCGCGGGGGTGCATTGTTGTTTTTGGCCTTGCTGTTCGCTGTTCCTTCCTTCGCGCAGGACCGTCTCCCGCCCGCGCCCTATGCCTATCAGCAATTGAACGACCCGGCGAAGGAGGCGCGCGCCAAGGCCTTGATGGAGGAACTGCGCTGCCTCGTCTGTCAGGGCCAGTCGATTGCCGACAGCGACGCTCCGCTGGCGGGCGACATGCGGCACGAGGTGCGCAGCAAGATCGCCGCCGGCGAAAGTCCCGATGAAATCAAGGCGTGGCTCGTGGCTCGCTATGGCAATTGGGTGACTTATGATCCGCCGTTCGACGCGGCGACGGCGCTGCTCTGGCTCGGGCCGCTGCTGTTCCTCGCGATCGGCGGCTGGCTGGCGTTCGGGCGGTTCCGGCGCGGCGATGGCGATGCGGAGGACAAGGCGTGACCTGGCTGTGGGTCATGCTCGCCGCGGTGCTGACGATCGGCGGCATTTTCTGGCTCGGCCGCTTGCCCTCCGCCGTGCGCCCGCTGGCGGGGGCGGCGGTGATGCTGGGCCTGACAGGTTACGCGCTCCAGGGCAGCCCGTCGCTGCCCGGAAAGCCCGTCGCGGCGGCCGAGGAACCCGAAGGTTTTGGCGAGGCATTGACCGACCGGCGGCAGGGCATGGCCGAACGCTTCGGCCCGGCGGCGCAATGGCTGGGCATGTCCGACGGCTTCGCGCGCACGGGCAAGACCGAACTCGCGGCCAAGACGCTGGAAAAGGGACTGGAGACATATCCCGACAATGTCGACCTGTGGGTCGGCCTCGGCAATGCGCTCGCGGCGCATGGCGGCGGGATGATGTCGCCCGCCGCGGCGCTGGCGTTCGATGAGGCGGCGCGGCGCGATCCGTCGCACCCGGCGCCGCCCTTTTTTGCGGGGTTGGCGCTGGCACAGGGAGGCGATCTCAAAGGCGCGGAGGCGGTGTGGAGCGAATTGCTCGCGCGCAGCCCTGCCGATGCGCCGTGGCGCGCGGACCTCGAAATGCGGCTCGCGCAGCTGCGGCAGGCGATGGGGCCGGTGCCGCCGGACGCGAACGACGAAGCCACCGCGAGCGTCCCGAATTGAAACCTGTTCCAAAATCGCAGGCTCGTCTAAAGGCGCGCGATGACTGCTGAGTCGCAACAGGCGGCCGAGGGCGTGGCAACCGCCATCGAAGCCGCCGCCGAAACCGGCCATCACGGCCATGGGCATCATGGCGATGGCAAGCTGAAGCTTGCCGTCGGCGCTATCGGCGTCGTCTTCGGCGACATCGGCACCAGCCCGCTTTATGCCTTCCGCGAAACCTTCGCCGGCCATCACCCGATCGAGCCCGACCGGCTGCACATCTATGGCGTTCTGAGCCTGGTCTTCTGGTCGATGATGCTCGTCGTCACCTTCAAATATGTGATGACGATCATGCGCGCCGACAACAAGGGCGAGGGGGGCAGCCTCGCGCTGCTCGCGCTGATCAGCCGGTCGTCGGAGGGCAAGCGCTGGACCTGGCCGATCGTCCTGCTGGGCGTGTTCGCGACCGCGCTCTTCTATGGCGACAGCATGATTACCCCGGCGATGTCGGTGCTGTCGGCGACCGAGGGTCTGTCCTATGTCGACGAAGGTTTCGAGCCCTATATCGTCCCGATCGCGCTCGCGATCCTGATTGGCCTGTTCGCGATCCAGGCGCGCGGAACGGCCAGGGTCGGCGCGCTGTTCGGCCCGATCATGCTGCTCTATTTTCTGATGCTCGCAGCGCTCGGCATCCTGCATATCGGCAATAATCCGTGGATTATCGTCGAGACGCTCAATCCGGTGAACGCGTTGCGCTTTTTCTATCTCGACGGCTTCACTGCCTTCATAGCCCTGGGCGCGGTCGTGCTCGCCGTGACCGGGGCGGAGGCGCTCTATGCCGACATGGGGCATTTCGGGCGCGGGCCGATCGGGCTGTCGTGGCTCAGTTTCGTGCTCCCCGCGCTGATGCTCAACTATATGGGGCAGGGCGCGATGGTTCTCGCGGCCGAAGCGGGGCCACGCGCCGAGCTGATTTCCGATCCCTTTTTCCAGATGATGCCGCAGTTCCTGGAGCTGCCCGTCGTCATTCTCGCGCTGCTCGCGACGATCATCGCCAGCCAGGCGGTGATTTCGGGCGCCTTCTCGCTGACGCAGCAGGCGATCCAGCTGGGTTTCATGCCGCGCCTGCGCGTCGAGCACACCAGCGCGTCGGCCGCGGGTCAGATTTATATTCCGATCGTCAACTGGGGGTTGATGATCATGGTGATCCTGCTCGTCCTGGGCTTTGGCTCGTCGAGCAACCTCGCCGCGGCCTATGGCATCGCGGTGACCGGCGCGATGTTCATCGACACCTGCCTGATGAGCGTCGTTCTCTTTACCTTGTGGAAATGGCCGGCGTGGAAGGCGCTGCCGGTGCTCGCGGTCTTCTTCATCGTCGATATTGCCTATTTCGGCGCCAATCTGATCAAGGTGCCCGATGGCGGCTGGGTGCCGCTGGCGATCGGCCTGGTGATCTTTACCTTGCTGACCACCTGGTCGCGCGGACGCAAACTGATGCAGCAGGAAATGGCCGAAGGCGCGATGCCGATCCCGATTTTCGTGAAGTCGGCCGCGAACAGCGCGACGCGCGTGCCCGGCACCGCCGTGTTCATGACGTCGAGCAGCGACGGCGTGCCGCACGCGCTGCTCCACAATTTGAAGCACAACAAGGTGCTGCACGAGCGCATCATCCTGCTCACGATCAAGATCGCCGACGTGCCCTTCGTCCCCGAAAGCAAGCTCTGCCAACTCGAGGATCTGGGGCAGGGTTTCCACCGGCTCGTGCTCAACTATGGCTTCATGCAGCCGATCGACGTGCCCGAAGCGCTGGGCCGGGTGTCGAGCTGTGGCGGCGAGTTCAAGATGCTGGAAACCAGCTTCTTCCTGTCGCGCCAGACGCTGATCGCGGCGAAGAAGCCCGGAATGCCGATCTGGCGCGAAAAACTGTTCGCGTGGATGCTCCGCAATTCGGAAAGCGCGATGGAGTATTTCCGCCTGCCGACCAACCGCGTTGTCGAGCTGGGGAGTCAGGTCGCGATCTGACCGGCGGTCGTCTTCGCCTCCGACTCGTCGCTTCAATCTTACCGAGACAGGGTCTAGAGCCGGACCTTCGCCGCCAATTCGTGGCGCGCAGCGAGATATTGCTCCTCCAGTTCGGCGACAAACTCGGCGACGGGACGCACCGCGGAAACGGCGCCGATCCCCTGACCCGATCCCCAGATGTCCTTCCACGCCTTGGCCTTGGTGTTGCCGCCCGATCCGAAATTCATCGTCTTGAGGTCGCCTTCGGGCAGATTGTCGGGGTCCATGCCCGCCGCGACGATCGACTGGCGGAGATAGTTGCCGTGAACGCCGGTAAAGAGATTGGAATAGACGATATCGGCGGCGCGTCCCTCGACGATGCCGTTCTTATAGCCTTCGTCGGCGTTCGCTTCGGCGGTCGCGATGAAGGCGCTGCCGATATAGGCGAGGTCGGCGCCGCACGCCTGCGCGGCGAGGATCGACCGGCCGTGGCCGATCGCTCCCGACAGCGCGACGGGGCCGTCGAACCATTCGCGGATTTCCTGCACGAGGGCGAAGGGCGATTGCCGTCCGGCATGGCCGCCCGCGCCGGCGGCGACCGGGATCAGCCCGTCGGCGCCCTTTTCGATCGCCTTGCGCGCGAAACGATCGTCGATGACGTCGTGCAGCGTGATCCCGCCCCAGCCATGCACCGCCTGATTGAGCTCCTCGCGCGCGCCGAGTGAGGTGATCGTGATCGGCACCTTCCATTTGGCGCAGGTCGCAATGTCCGCCTCCAGCCGGTCGTTCGACTTGTGGACGATCTGGTTGACCGCATAGGGCGCCGAGGGGCGGTCGGGGTTGTCGCGGTCCCACGCCGCCAGCTCCTCGGTGATGCGATGCAGCCATTCGTCGAGCAGCGATTGCGGGCGCGCGTTCAGCGCGGGAAAGCTGCCGACGATGCCCGCCTTGCACTGCGCGATGACCAGATCGGGCCCCGACACGATGAACAACGGCGACCCGATGACGGGCAGGCGCAGGCGGTCGAAAATCGGGGGAAGGGCCATGAATCACTCTCCGGTTGCGGTTTGAAACTGACCTTAACGTAAACGGAAAGTCGTGCAAGAGGGATCGCTGCCGCGCGGACCCGGTCACCGTATCCGCTGGCCGCCCTTCCACATCATCGTTGCGCGGCCCTGTACCGGCATCCCGTCGAAGGGCGTGTTGCCCGCCCACGCCGCCATCTTCTTGGCGTCGACCTGCCACGGCGTATCGGGATCGACGAGGATGAGATCGGCTTCCTTGCCGATGGCAAGCTTGCCGACATCGACACCGAGCAGGCAGGCGGGAGTCGCCGCGAGCATCTCGAACAGACGACCCGGCGTTATATGTCCATCGCGAACAAGGTTCAGACCCATGGCGAGCAGCGTTTCGGCGCCCGCCATGCCGGGCAAAGCCTCGGCGAAGGGCAGGCGCTTGTCTTCGGGGCCGCGCGGATCGTGCCCTGACGACAATATGTCGATCGTGCCGTCGGCCACCGCAGCAAGGCAGGCCTGCCGGTCGTCCTCGCTGCGCAGCGGCGGCGACAGGCGCGCAAAGGTGCGGAAATCGCCGATCGCGGTGTCGGAGAGCAACAGATGCGCGGGGGTGATACCGCACAGCACGGGCAGCCCCTTGGCCTTGGCGGCGCGGATCAGGTCGAGCCCGCGCGCGGTCGTGACCTGGCGGAAATGGACGGGCGCGCCGGTTTCCTCGACAAGCGCCAGATCGCGCGCGATCGCCATCGCTTCGGCGATTGCCGGAGCGGAGGCGAGACCGAGGCGCGTCGCCATTTCGCCGTCGGTTGCGACGGCGCCGGCGGTCAGCCCCTCATCCTCGGCATGGATGATCGTGACGAGGCCGAGCGAGGCGGCATAGGCGAGCGCGCGGCGCATCACGCCGCTGTCGGCGATGCGGGAGCGGCCGGTGGCGACGGCGCGCGCGCCCGCCGCCTTCATCAGGCCGATTTCGGCGAGTTCCTTTCCCTCAAGCCCTTTGGTCGCGGCGGCGAGCGGATGGACCCACAGGTCGGGCTTGCCGCCCTTGGCTGCGCGCTCGACCAGTCCCGCGCCGTCGAGCGGGCCATTGTCGGGCATCAGCGCGGCGCGGGTGATCCCGCCGAAGTGAAAGGCGGGCTTGTCGGTCGCAAAGACGCCGAGGTCGATGATGCCGGGGGCGAGCCACTGGCCTCTGGCATCGATTGTCTCGGCGCCTTCGGGAATGTCGGTCGGGTCGATCGTGGCGATACGGCCATCGACCGCGAGCAGGCTGCCCGGACGCGGCGTGTCGCCATCGACCAGCCGAGCATTGACGATGTGGAGCGGCCTCAGTTCCATCCCGGCACTCCCCGCTGGCGGCGCGTCAATATGTCGAGGCACGCCATGCGCACCGCGACCCCCATTTCGACCTGCTCGGTGATCGTCGAGCGCGCGGGATCGTCGGCGATGCTGCTGTCGATCTCCACGCCGCGGTTCATCGGGCCGGGGTGCATGACGATGGCGTCGGGCTTCGCCTTGTCGAGCCGCTGGGGGGTGAGACCATAAAGCGCATGATATTCGCGCGCCGAGGGCAGGTAGGCGCCGTCCATGCGTTCGTTCTGGAGGCGCAGCATCATCACGACGTCAGCGTCTTTCAGCCCCTCGTCCATGTCGGTGAAGGTGGCGACGTGCATCCGTTCCATCGCGGGCGGGGTCAGCGTCGCGGGGGCAACGACGCGCACCTCGTTGCCGAGCAAGGTCAGCGCCAGGATGTTCGAGCGCGCAACGCGGCTGTGGAGAACGTCACCGCAGATCGCAATGGTGAGTCCTTCGACCTTGCCAAGGCGGCGGCGGATGGTGAGCGCGTCGAGCAGCGCCTGTGTCGGATGCTCGTGGCGGCCGTCGCCCGCGTTGAGAACGGGGCAATCGACCTTGTCGGCGATGAGTTGCACCGCGCCCGACGCCGAGTGGCGAATGACGATGGCGTCGGCGCGCATCGCATTGAGCGTCATCGCGGTGTCGATCAGCGTCTCGCCCTTCTTCACGCTCGACTGCGCAGCGTGCATGTTGACGACGTCGGCACCGAGGCGTTTTCCGGCAATCTCGAACGACAGGAGCGTGCGGGTGGAGTTTTCGAAAAAGGCGTTGATGATCGTCAGCCCCGCGAGCCGGTCGTCATGCTTCGCCGCGCCGCTGCGGTTGAGTTCGACCCATTGTTCGGCGGCATCCAATAAGTAGGAAATCTCCCACGGGGTAAGCTGGGCGATGCCGGTGAGGTGGCGATGGCGAAAGGCATCGCCGCCGGGCGGATAGTCGCTGGCGGGTCGGATGGTGGCGCTTGTCATTAAAGGGGAGCGTTTAGGTAAGGGCGGCGATTCTGGCAAGCGTATCCTCCCTGTGGCGAAGCCATGGGGAGGGGAACCGCGCCCGCAAGGCGTGGTGGAGGGCAGCAGCGGCAGCGTTATGGCCCCTTCGTCAGCGCTTCGCGCTGCCACCTCCTCACCGCTACGCGGCAGGGAGGATCATCTTGTCATCGCGTCGATCGCGCCTTGCAATATGAACGCCGCTGCGGCGCTGTCGACGCGCTCGGCGCGTTTGGCGCGGCTGATGTCGGCGGCGATCATCGCGCGTTCGACCGCGGCGGTCGACCAGCGTTCGTCCCACAGCAGCACGGGGAGGCCGAGCGGCGCGAGGTTGCGCGCAAAGGCACGCGTGCTCTGCGTGCGCGGGCTGTCGCTGCCGTCCATGTTGAGCGGCAGGCCGACGACCAGCCCGACGACCGACTGCGCAGCGACGAGCGCCCTGAGCGCGTCGAGGTCGGCGGCGAATTTCTTGCGCACAATCGTCTTGTCGGGCGATGCAAAGGACCAGCCCGCATCGCACAGCGCAACGCCTATCGTCTTGGTGCCAACATCGAGCCCCGCGAGGCGACCGCCGTTCGGCAAGGCGGCGGCAAAGTCGGCGGCGGCGGTGGTGATCATTGCGGCGGCGCCTGTTTCTCCAGCAACGGCTTGAGATACTGCCCGGTGAAGCTGCGTTTTTCCTTCACCACCTGTTCGGGCGTGCCGCATGCAACGATTTCGCCGCCCTTGACCCCGCCTTCGGGGCCGAGATCGAGGATATAGTCAGCGGTCTTGATGACATCGAGATTATGCTCGATCACGATGACGCTGTTGCCCTGTTCGACGAGCGCCTGGAGCACTTCGAGCAATTTGCGCACATCCTCGAAATGCAGCCCCGTCGTCGGCTCGTCGAGGATATAGAGCGTCTGCCCGGTCGAGCGCCGCGACAATTCCTTGGCGAGCTTCACCCGCTGCGCCTCGCCGCCCGACAAGGTCGTCGCCTGTTGCCCGACCTTGATATAGCCGAGCCCGACGCGCACGAGCATCGCCATCTTGTCGCGGATCGCGGGCACCGCCTTGAAAAATTCGGCCGCATCCTCGACGGTCATATCGAGCACGTCGGCGATACTCATCCCCTTGAACCTAACCTCCAGCGTTTCGCGGTTGTAGCGTTTGCCGTGGCACGTCTCGCAGGTCACATAGACGTCGGGAAGGAAGTGCATCTCGATCTTGATGAGGCCGTCGCCGGTGCAGGTTTCGCAGCGCCCACCCTTGACGTTGAAGCTGAAGCGCCCCGGCTTGTATCCGCGCGCCTGGCTTTCGGGCAGCCCCGCGAACCAGTCGCGGATGACCGTGAAGGCGCCCGTATAAGTGGCGGGGTTCGACCGCGGCGTGCGGCCGATCGGCGACTGGTCGATGTCGATGACCTTGTCGCAATGTTCGAGCCCGGTGAGGCTCTCGTGCGGCCCCGCGACGAGCCGCGCTCCGTTCAGCGTGCGCGCCGCCGCGGCATAGAGCGTGTCGATGATCAGGCTCGACTTGCCCGACCCCGACAGGCCGGTGACGCAGGTGAAGGTGCCGAGCGGGATCTTCGCGGTGACGTTCCGGAGGTTGTTCGCGCGCGCGCCCTTGAGCACCAGGTCGAAGCCGTTGCCGGGGCGGCGGTGCTTCGGCACCTCGATCTTTTTCGCCCCTGTGAGGTAGGCGGCGGTCAGGCTCTTCTTGTTCGCGAGCACCTGTTTCAGCGTGCCCTCGGCGACGATTTCGCCGCCGTGGACGCCCGCGCCGGGGCCCATGTCGACAATATGGTCGGCGTGGCGGATCGCATCTTCGTCATGCTCGACGACGATCACGGTGTTGCCGAGGTCGCGCAGACGCTTCAGCGTCGCGAGCAGCCGGTCGTTGTCGCGCTGGTGCAGACCGATGCTCGGCTCGTCGAGCACATAGAGCACACCGGAGAGGCCGCTGCCGATCTGGCTCGCAAGGCGGATGCGCTGGCTTTCGCCGCCGCTCAACGTGCCGCTCGTGCGGTTGAGGTTGAGATAGTCCAGCCCGACATTGTTGAGGAAGCCAAGCCGCTCGTTGATTTCCTTCAGGATCGCCCTGGCGATCTGGCGCTGCTGCTCGTTCAGCTTCTCGTCGAGCGTCGAAAACCATTGGAGCGCGTCGGCAACCGACCGCTGCGCCGACATGCTGATATTCTCGCCCGCGATCTTCACCGCGAGCGGCTCGGGGCGCAGCCGCGCGCCGTGGCACGTCTCGCACGGCTGCGCGGTCTGATATTTGCCCAGCTCTTCGCGCATCCACGCGCTTTCGGTCTGGAGCATCCGGCGATTGAGGTTGCCGATCACCCCCTCGAACGCCTTGTGCGTCGTATAGCTGCGCTTGCCGTCCTTGAAGGTCAGTTCGACGGGCTTGCCGCCGGTGCCATAAAGGATGATCAGCTGCACCGCGCCGGGCAGATCCTGCCATGGCGTGTCGAGCGAGAAGCCATAGGCTTTGCCGAGGCTTTCGAGCACCTGCATATAATAGGGCGAGGGCGGGTTCGATTTCGCCCACGGCACCACCGCGCCTTTTTTGAGGCTGAGCGCATGGTTGGGGACGACGAGCTCGGGGTCGAACTCCAGCCGTTCGCCGAGGCCGTCGCACGCGGGGCAGGCGCCCTGCGGCGCGTTGAAGCTGAACAGCCGCGGCTCGATCTCGGCGATGGTGAAGCCGCTGACCGGGCAGGCGAATTTTTCGGAGAAGATGAGGCGATTCGCCGGGATGCCCGCGCCCTTCATTTTCTGTTCCGTGCCGCCGCTCTCCTCGTCCTCGCGGCCGGGCACGACACCGTCGGCGAGATCGACATAAGCAAGCCCTTCGGCCAGCTTCAGCGCGGTTTCGAAACTGTCGGCGAGCCGCGTCTCGATGCCTTCGCGCACGACGATGCGGTCGACGACGACCTCGACATCATGCTTGTACTTCTTGTCGAGCGCCGGGGCGTCCTCGATCGCGTAGAACTCACCGTCGATGCGGACGCGCGTGAAGCCCTCTTTCTGCCACTGCGCGAGTTCCTTTTTATACTCGCCCTTGCGTCCGCGGACGACGGGGGCGAGCAGATAGGCGCGCGTGCCTTCGGGAAGCTGCATCACGCGGTCGACCATCTGGCTGACCGTCTGCGCGCTGATCGGCTCGCCGGTTGCGGGCGAATAGGGAATGCCGACGCGCGCCCACAGCAGGCGCATATAGTCATAGATTTCGGTGACGGTGGCGACGGTCGAACGCGGATTGCGGCTCGTCGTCTTCTGCTCGATGCTGATCGCGGGCGAGAGGCCGTCGATATGCTCGACATCGGGTTTCTGCATCATTTCGAGGAACTGGCGCGCATAGGCCGACAGCGACTCGACATAGCGCCGCTGTCCCTCGGCATAGATGGTGTCGAAGGCGAGCGACGATTTCCCCGACCCCGAAAGCCCTGTGATGACGATCAGCGCGTCGCGCGGCAGATCGACGTCGACGCCCTTCAGATTATGCTCGCGCGCACCGCGCACGGAGATGTGGGTGAGACTCATGGAGGCGGTATGTTCCAGATTTGTTCTAAAGACGCAAGGGCGGTCTATACCGCTTCGCCGCTTAGATAGGACGCGCGCCGCGCGGCGGCAATGTGCCCCTTGGGTCAGCGATCCGTCGAGGCAACGGCCGGTCGGCGTTCCATCGTCATGACGGCCAACGACATCGCGGCGCCGAGGATGATGAACAGCGCGGGAAAGCCGCCGAGGACCGACATCATGCGGATGCCGTCGATCCCCGACGATGCGACGAGAATGGTCGCGACCAGCCCGACGGTAATCCCCCATGCGATCTTGACCGCGAGCGGCGCTTCGGGCGTTTCGGGCGATATGCCATGCGTCGAAAGCGCGCTCATCGCCGAGACATTGCTGTCGGCTGCCGTCACATAGGAAATGAAAATCGCGCCGATCAGCAGCACGAGAACGGGCAGGCCCCCGCCGAGTTCGCTGAACAGGTGATAGAGAAGCGGATCGGGACCGGCGCTGGTCAGGAGGGTGTAAAGACCGCCGCCCGATTGCTGGTCGAGGATGATCGTCGTTCCGGCGATGACAATCATCCAAACCGCGCCGAACAGCGCGGGCAGCAGCAGGTTGACGAGGATGAAGGCGCGGATGCTGTAGCCTACCGCAAGGCGGCCGAGGAACAGCGCGGTGACCGGCGCCCAGGCGAACCAGTTGGCCCAGTTGAAGATTGTCCATTGTTGGTGCCAGTCGCGATCAACGTCGATGCCGAGGCTGCGCGGCACGAAGGTTGCGGCATAGTCGGTGGCGCCCGCCAGGCCGAGTGCGGGAAGGCGCGCGGCGGGACCGCTGACGACGACGAACAGCAACACGCCGAGGAACAGCCAGATGTTGAGGAGCGACAATCGCGCAATGCCGCGCTGAAGACCCAGCGCCGCCGAAATGACGAAAGTGGCGACGATCGCCGCGGCGATACCCCAGCGCAGCGGCGCGCCACCCGCGAAACTCGACAGTCCCTCGATTCCGCCCGCGAGCGCGAGCACGCCCGCGCCGAGCGAAGCGGCCATGCCGGCGACGAGCGCGAACAGGCAGACGATGTCGATCGCGGTGCCCGCGGCGCCGTGCGCGCGCGGTCCGATAAGCGGCACGAAAAGCGACGAAAGGCTGAAGGGTTCGCGGCGGTCGTAATAGACGAGCGCGAAGGCAAGGCCGGCAACGGTGTAAATGGCATAAGGCGTCAGCGTCCAGTGAAGGAACATCGTCGACATGGCGAAGGCCGCGGCGGCGTTGCTGCCCGGCGTGATCCCCGGCATCGCGGGCGGGGCGTTGAGATGGAACAGCGGCTCGGCGGCGCCCCAGAACAGGATGCCGGTGGCGATCGTTGTGCAGAGGGTGACGGCAAACCAGCGCCAGCGTGTCAGGATCGGCGTCGCCTGCGCCCCGCCGACAATGCGGCCGCCGAGCGGCGACAGCGCCACGATCAGCAGCAGCGCGAGGAAAACGATGCCCGCCCAGGCGAAGAGCGGCGAAAAATGGTGCAGTATCCAATCGTTGATCGCCGTTTCGACGGCCACGACCGTCGCGCCCTGCCACAGGCTAAACAACACGGCGGCGAGCAGGACCGCGAGCGGGACGAAAAAGACGGGCCGGTTGAGTGGATATTTCGTCGGGGCTGGCAAATGCGGGTCCGATCGCGCAGAAGGAAGGGGCCCAGCATGACGACTGGCCGACGCGAGGTCAAATCGCGGCCGGAACGCGGCGCGAGCTGGCGCGTTGGAGCAGAGCTGTGGATCGAAGGAGACGTTTCGATGACCCGGACGATATTGACCGTTTCATTTGCCCTGGCGCTGCTGGCCGCCGGTCAGGCCGCCGCGCATCAGGCCGCCGACGCGCCGCCCGCGGCCCAACAGAAATTGCCCGACGGCACCACGGCCGAAGAGCGGGCCAACACCGCACGCCTCAACGCGGAGCAAGCGGCGCGGGCGCGGAGCGATAACGTCCTCTATACGCAGGAAGTCTCGGCGGCGGCGCAGCAGGTCGCGCACGACCAGCAAGTCTTTGCCGAGGAAACCGCTGCCTATGAGGCCGAAAAGGCGCGTCTTGCCGCAATGTCGGCCGAGGAGCGGATGAAGTGGGAAGCCGACGTCGCTGCATGCAAGGCTGGCGACAAGACGCGCTGCGCGCCGCCGGTCAAGGCGCCTCCGCAATAAAATCGGGCGCATCGGTGCGGGCGGGGCGTTCCGTATCCCGATCAGTCTCGCCATCCTGTGTCGAGGCGGGAGGTTCGATGGCTGACGCGGACGATAGCGGCGCGAGATTCGGGAAACTGCCGCCATATCGATAATTTTCCTCGGCGTGGGCGTCGTCGATCGCCGGTTCGACGGCCCCCAGCGCGCGGAACGCGCCGTTCGCGCGCTGTTCGCGGTCAGCGCGGAGGCGCGCCGCGACGCCATAGCTGTCGGGACAGGCGCGACACGGGGCGGGTTCGATCAGGGGAGTCGCGGCCGCATCGGGGTTGGCGCTGAGCGCCGTGTAGGACATCGGGATGTCGGCCGTGTCACGGCTTAACCGCTTCCCTGCGGCCATGTTGCCCAGAAGCGCACCGCACAGGACGCCCACGCCGACCAGCAGCACGCCGCGGAACAGCGCGCTTTCGACTTTTCGAGTCGTTCGGTAAGATAATTTCTTCACAATGACAAAAAATGGTCGCTTTGTCACCGGGATGCAAGAATTGTGTCACGAAATTACCGTGCCGTCGGCCATTCGTCGATGACCGGATGCCATTGGTCGGTCTGATCGACGTGCCCACCGATCCGGTCGAACCCGGGATGATCGAACGGAGCAAATGCGCCATTCCAAGGCTGCGGGATGCGGAGGGCCTCGGTCTCCCCGGTCCGGGCGCTTCGTATCCCGCATCCGATCCCCCTGCGAGAGGACTCCCCCATGGCGAACCTTAATTTCATCCTGCTGGCGGCGCCGATGGCGCTGACCGGCCTTGCGGTCCCCGCGGCCGCCGCCGTCGACGAAGAGGGCGAACGGCGAACGACTATCGTGCGCTACGATGATCTCAACCTTGCAACCGAAGACGGCCGCGAATCGCTGACAACGCGCGTCAAATATGCGGTGCAAAAGGTGTGCGGCAGCCGACCGCATTACCGTCAGCCGCTCCACGAGCGCGCCATCGCGATCCGTTGCGAAAAATCGGCGATGGCCGACGCCGAGATCAAGCTGGCCGAACTATTCAACGGTAATGGCGCACGCTACGCCGAGGCCGGGCGGCTCGTGATCGCCGCCGCACCCTGATCGCGTCCCTTGCGATCATTTGTGAAGGCGGCCATGCCCAGGCGGCATGGTCGCCTTTTCAGGCGTGCATGATCGCCTTTACATCGTGCAGATAGGTGCGGCCGATGCGGTGCACGCCGCCTTCGCCCAGGTCGACGCTCCACGCGCCGTCGCCATGATGTTTCAGCCCGACGATGCCGTCCCGCCGGATCATCTTCGACCGATGGATACGCATGAACTGATCGGGGTTCATCCGCGCTTCCAACGATTTGATCGTCTGATGGATCAGCCAGCTGCGCGCACCGACGTGCAGGCGCATATAGTCGCGTTCGGCTTCGATCAGATCGACCTGCGCCGCATCGATGCGCAGCATCTCGCCGCGATTCTGGACCCAGAATTCGGTGATCCACTTGCTCTTCTGCGCCGGAGCGCGCTCGGCCGCGCGCCATTCGCGTACGCGCGACAAGGCGCGCGCCAGCCGGTCGGGGGCAACGGGTTTCAGCAGATAGTCGACCGCCGCGACCTCGAACGCCGCAACGGCGTAGCGATCGAAGGCGGTAACGAAGACGATCGCGGGCGGATTGTCGAGCCGCTCGATCGCCGCCGCCACCTCCAACCCGTTGAGGTCGGGCATGGCGATGTCGCAGAGCAGCAGGTCGGGCGCGAGCGCATCGACCATGCGTAGCGCCGAGGCGCCGTCGCTCGCGGTGCCGACGAGCGAAATCCCATCCTGTTGCCCGGCAAGGATCTGAAGCCGCTCGATCGCGAGCGGCTCGTCATCGACGATCAATGTGCGCAAGGTCTGAAGCATCAGCAAGCCTCCCGTGCCAGCGGCAGCCATAGCGAAACGACAAAGCCGCCATTGTCCGATTTGCCCCATTCGCACCCGGCCGCGGGGCCATAGCGGGTCAGCAAGCGCTCGCGAACATTGCCGAGGCCGAGGCCGGTTCCCGACGTCGGCACCGGCGCCCTGGGGTCGATGTCATTCTCGATGCGCAAGACGAGCAGGCCATATTCGGCGCTGGCTTGCAGGCGAATCGCGATTTTGCCCTTGCTGGGCGACACGCCATATTTGATCGCATTTTCGATGATCGGTTGCAGGATCAGCACCGGTACGCACGCATGTTTGAGCTCGTCGGGCATCGACACCTCGACCTGCAACCGGTCCGGAAAGCGCGCCTGCTCGATGTCGAGATAAAGGCGCTGGAGTGCGATTTCCTCGTCGAGACTGACGAGCTGCTCGGGATCGACCGCGAGGCTTGAGCGCAGGAAGGACGACAGGTTCATGATCATCGTCTCGGCCTCGCTCTTCGAGCCCTTGAGCACGAGCGTGGAGAGCGAGTTCAGCGTGTTGAACAGGAAATGCGGATTGACCTGGTAATGGAGCGCGCGGAGCTGCGCATTCTTGGCCTCCATGCGGAAATGATTGGCGCGGCGTTCGACCGCGCGCATCTCGTTCGCATAGCCGAAAGCGACATAGAGCGCGGCCCACACGGCGAAAAAGAAATACCAGCGGATCGAGCTGTCGAGGATCAGCACCATTTCCCACGCCACCGGGAACTTCGACTGCACCTCTTCGATGACCTTGGCGCTGTCGGGCGCCGGGAACCAGTAGAAGAAGACGAACAGGTTGATGCTGGCGTAAAGGACGACGAGCGGCACCGCCGCGCCGAGCGCCGCGGCGAGCCGCGCACCGAAGCTGCGCGGCTGCGCGCGCTGGAGCAATTGATAGAGCACGAAGGTGCAGAGGATGCCCGCAACCACGACGATCGCGCGGCGTCCGGCATAGGACCATTGTTCGCTTGCGCCGGTCAGCATGGCGAGGCCGGTCGTGATGAGGAAATAGATCAGCCACATGGCGAGGATCGACCCGATCGCGACGCGCGGATTGACGCGCGCGTCCGACGCGCGCCAGTCGGGTGCCGCCGCGAGCATTTTCGCGCGCTGGTCGCGCAGCGCGTCTTTGCGGAGATTGGCGTTCATTATCCCCGCTTCTAGCGCCAAAAGCGACCCGCTGACCAGTGTGCAGCGGGCCGCCAGTCGAAGCCGCCCGCGCCTTGGTCGAAAGCTGCGGCGCGCGCCGACTAGCCGAGACGCGCGAGCGCGGCGGCCAGGCGGTCGGCCTCGGCTTCCTTCGCGGCATGGTCGGCGCGTGCCTTTTCAACGGCTTCGGGCTTCGCGCGCTCGACGAAAGAGGGGTTGCCCAGCCGACCGGCGAGGCTGTCGCGCTCCTTCGTTGCGGCGGCGAGCGCCTTGGTCAGCCGCTCGCGCTCGGCGGCGATGTCGATCACGCCTTCGAGCGGAACGGTGATCGTCTCGCCTTCGACGACGAGCTGCGCCGAGGCGCCCGCGGGGGCGGGGTCGAAACTGATGGTTTGGAGACGCGCGAGGCGGTCGAGCTGCGCGGCCAGCTTGTCGGCGCGATCCTTGAGCTCCGCCGGAAAATGCGCGGTCAGGCGCGCGCCTGGGGGCAGGCCGAGTTCGGCCTTGGCCGCGCGCAGTTCGCTCACCAACTTGATCAGCCAGTCGATGTCGGCGCTGGCACCGACATCGCGCGCAGCATTCGGTGCGGGCCATTTGGCCGTAATCAGCGGATAGTCCGCGCGCTCGCCAAGCCCCGTCCAAAGCTCTTCGGTGATGAAGGGCATGAAGGGGTGGAGCATGACGAGGATCTGGTCGAGCACCCAGCCGGCGACGGTCTTTGTCTCGTCGTCAATCGCGCCCTTGATCAGCTCCAGATACCAGTCGCAGAAGCGATCCCAGGCGAAGCTGTAGATTGCGTTCGCGGCATCGTCGAAGCGATAGGCGGCAAAGGCCGCTTCCATCGCGGCGACGGTGTCCGCGACCTCGCCGATGATCCAGCGATTGACCGGCAGGGCCGCCGTGGGGGCTTCGAGGCTGGTCGAAGCCGAAATGCCGTTGGCTTCGCAGAATCGCGCGGCGTTCCACAGCTTGGTCGCGAAATTGCGATAGCCCGCGAGGCGCGCGTCATCCATCTTGATGTCGCGGCCCTGGCTTTCCATCGCCGCCATGAAGAAGCGCAACGCGTCGGCGCCATATTGGTCGATCAGCCCGATCGGATCGACGACATTGCCCTTCGACTTCGACATTTTCTGCCCGTCGGGCGCGCGGACGAGGCCGTGGAGATAGAGCGTCTTCCACGGGACTTCGCCCATGAACTCCATCCCCTGCATGGCCATGCGCGCATCCCAGAAGAACAAGATGTCGAAGCCCGAGATGAGGACATCGTTGGGATAGTGGCGTTTGAGAAGCTCGCTATTCTCGGGCCAGCCCAGCGTCGCGAAGGGCCAGAGGGCGGAGGAGAACCAGGTGTCTAGGACGTCGGGGTCTCGATACAGCACAACGGTATCGCCGTTTATGCTGTTCTCAACCCACACAGCACCCGCTTTCCCCGGACTGTCAGCGAAGAACACGCGATCCGGCGAAACACAATATTTTGACGCCGCCTCTGCTCTCACGTCCTCTTCGGTTTCACCAACAAAGCACGGAGCATCGCTATAACCGAAACCGTTCAGCTCATCAGGGCGAGGCCCATACCAAGCCGGAATCCGGTGCCCCCACCATAATTGCCGCGAGACGCACCAGGGCTGGATATTCTCCATCCAGTTGAAGAAGGTCTTTTCCCACGTCTTGGGGACAATCTGGATGCGCCCGTCGCGCACCGCCTGGATCGGCGGCTGCGCGAGCGTTTTGGCGTCGACATACCATTGGTCGGTAAGCCAGGGTTCGATCACCACGCCGCCGCGGTCGCCAAAGGGCGTCTGGATCGTGCGCGGCTCGGCGTCGTGCTCGCCCCCATCCTTGTCGATGTGCGGGATCAGGAAACCCGCTTCCTTCATCCGCCGCACGACCAGTTCGCGCGCGCCGTCGATACCGTCGCGGCGGAAACGGTGGAGGCCGATATATTCGTCCGGTATCAGCCCGTCGGCGGTCTGGACGACGTTCGCGTCGCCGTCGAGCATGTTGAGCATTTCGGCGGGCTTGAAACCCGCGCGCTTGCCGACCTCGAAGTCGTTGAAATCATGCCCCGGCGTGATCTTCACCGCACCGCTGCCCAGTTCGGGATCGGCGTGCTCGTCGGCGACGACCGGGACAAGGCGGCCCGTAATCGGCAGCTTGACCTGCTTGCCGATCACGCTCCTGTAGCGTTCATCGTCCGGATGCACGGCGACCGCCATGTCGGCGAGCATCGTTTCGGGCCGCGTCGTCGCGACCACGATATGGTCGCGCCCGTCATCGAGCGTCACGCCGTCCGCGAGCGGATATTTGAAATGCCAGAAGCCGCCCTGCACCTCTTGCGTTTCGACCTCGAGGTCGGAGATCGCGGTCTTGAGCTTCGGATCCCAGTTCACCAGCCGCTTGTCGCGGTAGATCAGGCCCTTTTTGTGCAGGTCGACGAACACCTTGACCACCGCCTTGGTGAAATGCGGGTCCATCGTGAACTGTTCGCGGCTCCAGTCCATCGAGCAGCCGAGGCGACGGAGCTGGCGGGTGATCTGGCCGCCGCTCTCCGCCTTCCATTCCCACACCTTGCCCACGAATTCGTCGCGGGTGAAATCGGTGCGCTTTTGCTGGCGCTCGTTGAGCTGGCGCTCAACGACCATCTGCGTCGCGATGCCGGCATGGTCCGTGCCGACGACCCACAAAGCATCCTTGCCGCGCAGCCGCTCGTACCGGATCAGAACGTCCTGCAACGTATTGTCGAGCGCATGGCCGATGTGCAGCGCGCCGGTGACGTTCGGCGGCGGGTTGACGATCGTGAAGGGGGTTGCGTCGGGGCGGTGCGGGCGGAACAGCCCGCGGCTTTCCCATTCCTGGGCCCATTTCGCCTCGATGGCGGCGGGATCGAAGGTTTTTTCCATCGGCATAGCGGGGCGCCTTTGCCAGCCATGGTGCGGCGCGGCAAGGGGGAACGCGCCCGTGCTGCAACCACATGCGTGTCCCCGCGAAGGCGGGAACCCATATCCTGACGGTTCCAACTTGCACCGGCCGGTGATGGGCTCCCGCCTTCGCGCGAGCACACGGTCTTGCTTACTTCTTCAAATACCGCCCCAGCCAGTTGAACACCGTCTGGTGCCACTGGACGCTGTTCGCGCCCTTCAGCACCCAGTGGTTTTCGTCGGGAAAGACGAGCAATTGCGACGGCACGCCGCGGCGCTGGAGTGCGGTGAAGGCGGCGAGGCCCTGGCTGTAGGGGATACGGAAATCCTTTTCGCCGGTGATGACGAGCATCGGGGTCTTCCACTTCGCGACATGGTTCACCGGGTTCCATTTTTCGGGGTCGGTGCGTTCCCACCAGGGGCCGCCATGATCCCATTCGTCGAACCATAATTCCTCGGTCTCGAACGCCATCGCGCGGAGATCGAAGACGCCATCGTGCTGGACGAGGCATTTGAAGCCGTCGGTCCACTGCCCCGCGATCCAGTTCATCATATAACCGCCATAGGAGGCGCCGAGCGCGCAGGCGTTGGCGACGTCGAGCTGCGCATCCTGTTCGCCCGCGGCGGCGAGGCCGAGTTTCAGATCTTCGAGCGGCTTGCCGCCCCAATCCTGGTTGATGCTGTCGGTGAAGGCCTGCCCGTAACCCGTCGAACCGTGGAAATCGACGGTGACGACGCCATAGCCCTGCTGCGCGAACAGGCGCGGGTTCCAGCGCGTCGACCAGCTGTTGCCGAAGCTGCCCTGCGGGCCGCCATGAACGATGAAGGCGACCGGAAGCTTTTCGGCCACATTCGCGGGCTTCAGAATCATGCCCCATACCGTGTCGCCGTTCGCGCCCGCAAAACGGATTTTTTCGAGCTTCACCGGATCGAACTCGGCGAGGCGATCGGCGTTGACATTGGTGAGCTGGCGGACCTTGCCCCTGGCATCGCGCACGAACAGGTCAGTCGGCGCGAGCGCGCTGTTGCGCGAATAGAGAAGCGCGCCGCCGGGGAGCGGTGTGACGTCGCCGATATTGCCCTCCAGCGCTTCGGGCGAGGCCTTCAGCCGCTCGACGCTGCCCGTTGCGACATCGACGCGGAACATGGGATGTTCGAGCACGTCCTGCGCGGTCACATAGAGCGACTTGCCGTCGGGAGCCCAGGCAATCGAACCGACCGAGCGATCCCATGCGTCGGTAAGTTTCCGCGTCTCCCCGCTTTCGAGGTCGCGGAGCATCAGCACCAGCCGGTCGGATTCATAACCCGGCCGCGCCATGGCGGCATAGGCGAGCCACTTGCCGTCGGGCGACGGCGTGGGCAGCGTATCGGTCGCCTGATTGTCGGCGGTCAGATTGACCGGCATCATCCGGCTGTCGACGAGCCAGTGATAGATGTCGAGATTGGTCGACATCGGTTCGTTCCGGTCGGCCTTGCGCAGCGTGAAAAAGACGGTGCGGCTGTCGGCGCCCCACGCCAGCTCCTCGCCGCCGCCAAAGGGTTTGGACGGCGTATCGCCGACCAGCCCGGCATCGGCCGCGCGCGCAGCGGTCGCCTTGCCGCCTTCCAGATTGAAGATGAAGGGGCGGCTGTAGGTGCCCGGCGTTTCCCATTCGTCCCAGTGGCGGACGAAGCCGACGCCATCCTTGTAAAGTCGGCCGCTGCCGGGGCCGACGAGCGCGCCCTTGTCCTTCGCCTCGCAACCGAAGTCGGTGCATTCCTTGGGGATGTCGCCCCAGGCGAGCAGCTTCGTCGCGTCGGGCGAAATCTTGAAACCCGCGACATCGGCCCTGGTGTCGGTAACCTGCATCGCGGCGCCGCCGACCTTGGGATCGACGCGCCACACCTCGCTTTTGCCCGAAGCGTTCGAGAGGAAATAGAGGATGCCGTCCTTGTCGAAGGCGGGTGAGGTTTCGTTCTTGCCCGCGGTGTCGGCGATCGGGGTCGGCTTGGCGCCTTTGGCATGACGGTCGACGAGCCAGAGGCCGGTCGAACGCTTGTAGCTGCCCGCCTCGGTCTCGGTCATCTGGAAAACCACCCAGCGCCCGTCGGGCGATGCGGCGGGTGCGGCGACGCGCTTCAGCGTCGCGAGGTCTACCTCGGTCATCGGGCGGGCCATGGCGGGGGAGGAAAGGGCGGCGGCGAGCGCGAGCGCGCTGGTCAGGAGAAGGTTACGCATGAAAGCGGTTTAGCGACGACGCGAGCGCGATCAAGCGCGTTCGTCGCGGACCGGCGGCCTTCGCCCAGCGCGTCCGCATGGCCCGCCGCGGCGGCCACCCGGATATTCTGCACCGAACGCCGCCTTTCGACGGGCTCGCTAACCTTCCTTTAACCAGTCAACTCCAACAAAAGCATATGCCCATTTACGGACATTTCCTCCCCTTGGCGCCGAATGGCGACAAACGCCAGGACGTGCGCCGCAAACTGAGCCTGCTTGCCCGTGGCGTGAAGCATGACGGGACGGGTATCGCGGTCCAGATCCACAATATATCGGGAACGGGACTGCTGTTTGAAAGCGACATCCAGCTGGAACCCTGTGACCGGATCGAAATCGAGTTACCCCATGCGGGCGGCATCACGGCGGTCGTCATCTGGGCCAGCGGGCGGCTTTTCGGCTGCCAGTTCGAAGGCCCGGTATCCCCGGCGACGCTGAGCGCGGTGGAGTTGAAAAGCGCCGTCGCCCCGCCTCCTGAGGTTCAAGAGTCGGGCGTCGAACCGGCACTGGATGAATCCCCCGACGATGCTGCGCCCGAGCCGCTTCAGGAGGTGATCGACCGCAGCCGCGAACAGATCGCCCGTGCCGCGGGGCTTGGCATCGACCGGGTCCGCATCATCGTCGAATATTAGGCAAGGAACGAGGGCCACGCGACGCTGCACGCTGATCCTAGCGTACCAGCACACCGCCCTTCATAACATGATCGATCGCCTCGAGCGCCGTGATGTCGGCGAGTGGGTCGGCCTTTACCGCGACGAAATCGGCATAGCGGCCGGGGACGATCGCGCCGATGTCGCTGCGGCCCATTTCTTCGGCGGCGTGGCCCGTCGCCGACTGAATCGCCTGCATCGGCGTCATCCCATATTGAACCATATTGCGGAATTGCCGCGCATTCAGTCCGTGCGGATAGACGCCGGCGTCGGTGGCATAGCCGATGTTGACCCCCAGCTCGACCGCGCGGCGAAAGGCGGCGCGCTGGGCGTCGGTCGTCTCGCGGTTCTTGCGCAGATATTCGGCGGGCCAGCCCTCCTTCGTCCCGATCTCGTCGATATAGTCGCCGTTGTAGATATCCATCGCGAGCCAGGTGCCGTGCTGTTTCGCAAGCTGAAGCGCATCCTCGTCGGCAAGGCTCGCATGTTCGATGCTGTCGACCCCGGCGCGGATGGCGTTCTTGATGCCCTCGGCGCCGTGGGCGTGCGCGGTGACCTTTTTGCCGCGGGCATGGGCGACCTGCACCACCGCGCGGAGTTGATCGACCGTCAGTTCGGGCGCGCCGGGTTCGGTGCCGATCGCGAGCACCGCGCCGGTGGCGATCGTCTTGATGAAATCGGCGCCTTGATCGAGAAGGAAGGCCGCTTTTTCCGCCGCTTCCTTGGACGTCACGGCGACGCCCAGCCGCATGTCGGGCGGTAGCTGCTCATTGGGGATGACGCCGTTGAGCTCGCCGCCGCCCTTTGGGATGGTGATATAGGCGCCCGCGACCCACATGCGCGGCCCCGGCACGTCGCCGCGGTCGATCGCGTTGCGCAAGGCGACGTCGGTGAGTCCGCGATAGGTGCCGACATCGCGCACGCTGGTAAATCCGGCTTCCAGCGTCACGCGTGCGTTGCGCGCGCCGACGAGCGCGGTTTCGGCGGGCGACGCCTTGATCGGCGCGGCGAGGTCGGCGCTCTGGCCGAGGTCGGCTAGGTGCGTGTGGAGGTCGATCAGGCCGGGCAGGACGGTGAAGGCGGACCAGTCGAGCCGCTTCGCGCCATCGGGCGTCGGCCCGCATGGAGCCACCGCCTTGATGCGTTCGGCCTCGACGGTGATGCACTGGCCGGTACGGACCTCGCTGGAGACGCCATCGATCAGCCGTCCGGCCTCGATATAGAGATTTTCGGCCGACGTCGGCGATGCCGCCAAAAGACTTGTCGCGAGCGCAGCGCTCAGATGGCGCTGTCGAAAGCGTTGCACTGGCGCGGATCCCCCGTTTGCAGGCCGCGGCGCAGCCAGGTCATGCGTTGCTCGCTCGTCCCGTGGGTAAAGCTTTCGGGCACCGGACGCTGTCCCGCCGAGCGCATCAGCGTGTCGTCGCCGATCGCATTGGCAGCGCGCATCGCTTCCTCCATGTCGCCCGGCTCCATCACCGGCTGGCCCGCGCTGTTGCGCGCCCGCGCCGCCCAGACGCCGGCGTAGCAATCGGCCTGAAGTTCCATGCGGACCTGAAGCTGGTTGCCCTCGGCCTGCGAGCTGCGCGCCTGCGCCTGGCGCACCTGATTTGCGATGCCGCTGATCGTCTGGATATGATGGCCGACTTCGTGTGCGACGACATAGGCCTGCGCGGCGTCGCCCGCGGCGCCGAACTTGCTGTCGAGCTCACGGAAGAAGTCGGTGTCGAGATAGACGCCCTGATCGGCGGGGCAATAAAAGGGGCCCATGGCCGAGCTTGCGGACCCGCAGCCGGTCCGGTCCACGCGATTGGAATAGAAGTAGAGCGTCGGCTGCCGATATCCGTCGATCAGGCTGGCCCACACCTGATGCGTCGATCCGAAGACGTTGCAGGCAAAGCGCTCGGCCTCGGTATCGCAGGCGACGCCCTGCGGGGCGCCGCGGCTGTCGGCCATGGGATCGGCGGTGCCGCCGCCCATGCTCAGCATGTTGGCGCCGGGGCCGAGCAGGAAAAAGGCGACCGCGCCGAGCAGCAGGATCGTCCCGCATCCCATCTTGCGGCCGAGCAGCATCGGCAGGAAACCGATCAGCAGCCCGCCAAGACCGCCGCCGCCCCCGCCGAACCCGCCGCCGCCCCGGCCCAGATCGCGAATATCGTCTCCGGGATCATAATCGTCGAGGCGCATCGGGCTTCTCCACCGGTGAAGGATCGTTTCGGCCCGAGTGTTACAGCAGCATCGGGCAATTGGAAGGGGCTTGGCGATTATCCCCTTACCATAAGGAGACCCCACTCGTCATTGCGAGGACCCCGGACTTGATCCGGGGGACGAAGCAATCTCCAGCCATCGTTCGGGTGCTACGCAAGCTGGAGATTGCTTCGCTGCGCTCGCAATGACGCCTACGGATGCGAGCGGGATAAGCGCCAAGGGACTTCGCAGCGGGCAAGCCATTGCAATAGGGCGTGTTGCGGTGCACAAATCGCGCATCCGCAACTCAAGGATCGCGACTCCATGCCCCGCCGAGCCACCCGCGCCGCGCTTCCGCTTCCCGATCTGGTCGTGCTTGTCCTGCAGGGCGGCGGCGCGCTCGGCGCGTTTCAGGCGGGGGTGTATGAGGCGCTGATCGACCTGGGGATCGAGCTCGACTGGGTCGCGGGCATTTCGATCGGCGCGGTCAATGCCGCGATCATCGCGGGCAACGAGCGCGATCAGGCGGTCGGCAAGATGCGTGAGTTCTGGGAAGGTGTGTCGTCGGCGCTGCCGTCGCTGCCGATCCCCGACACTGACTGGGCGCGCGAATGGTCGCATATGGCCGCGGCCGGGCAGGTGATGGCGTTCGGCGTGCCGGGCTTTTTCACTCCGCGCTTTCCGCCGCCCGCCTTTGCCGAACGGCAGACGCCCGAGGCGATCAGCTTTTACGACACCGCGCCGCTGGCCCAGACGCTGAACCGGCTGGTCGACTGGGACCGGGTGAACAATGGCAAGGTTCGCCTGTCGGTCGGCGCGGTCGCGGTGGAGACGGGCAATTTCCGTTATTTCGACACGACCACTGATACAATTGATGCGCGGCATATTTTGGCATCGGGTGCCTTGCCGCCGGGCCTGCCGCCGGTCGAGATCGACGGCCATTGGTATTGGGACGGCGGGCTGGTGTCGAACACCCCGCTCGAACATGTCGTCGCGGCGGCGCATGAGGATATGCTGGTGTTCCAGGTCGACCTGTTCCCCGCGCGCGGGACGCGCCCGCACGATCTGGAAGAGGCCTGGTCGCGCGAGAAGGACATCCGCTATTCCAGCCGCACGCGGCGGATTTCGGACGGGCTGGTACGGCGCCGCAAGGAGCATCGGCTGATCGACCGGATGCTCGCGAAACTGCCCGAAGACCTCGCCGAGCTGCCCGAGGTGAAGGCGGTGCGGCGGATGGTCGACTGCAAGGCGCTCAACGTTGTGCAGCTCATCCACGAACCGCCCGCCTGGCAGACCGGCGCGCGCGATTTCGAGTTTTCGCGCTCGACGATGGAGGTCAACTGGGCGCTCGGCCGCGATGCGGTCGAAGCGGCGATGAAGGACGGCCATCTGCTCGCCGAAAGCATCGCCGAGGGACGGTCGGACAGCTTCGCGGTGCAGGCCGACGGGCTGAAGCCCAAGGCCGACAAGGATATTCGCTGATTCTCCCCCACCGAAAGGACAAGGACATGCACCTTAAAGGCAAGACTGCGCTCGTCACCGGATCGACTTCGGGCATCGGGCTCGGCATCGCCAAGGCCTTTGCCGCCGACGGCGCGAACATCATCCTCAACGGCTTCGGCGACGCCGACGCGATCGAGGCCGAGCGCAAAGACATTGAGGCGATCAGCGGCGGCAAGGCCGCCTATGACGGCGCCGACCTCACCAGGCCCGACGAGATTGCGGCGATGTTCGCGCGGGCCGAGGCGGATTTCGGCGGCGTGGATATTCTCGTCAACAATGCGGGGATGCAGTTCGTCTCGCCCGTCGAGGATTTCCCGGTCGAGAAGTGGGACATGATCATCGCGCTCAACCTGACCGCGGCGTTCCACACGATCCGCCACGCCGTCCCCGGGATGCGCAAGAAGAAATGGGGGCGGATCATCGGCACCGCATCGGCGCATTCGCTCGTCGCATCGCCGTTCAAATCGGCCTATGTCACCGCGAAGCACGGGCTAGCCGGGCTGACCAAGACGGTGGCGCTCGAAGTGGCCGACGCCGGGATCACGGTCAATTGCATCAGTCCCGGCTATGTCTGGACGCCGCTCGTCGAAAACCAGATCCCCGACACGATGAAGGCACGCGGCATGACGCGCGAGCAGGTGATCAACGACGTGCTGCTCGCGGGGCAGCCGACCAAGCAGTTCGTCACCGTCGAGCAGGTCGCGGCGCTCGCCGCTTTCCTGACGCGCGACGAGGCGGCGAACATCACCGGCGCGAACCTCAGTGTCGACGGCGGCTGGACCGCGGCGTAACGGCAACCCTCTCCCGATGGGAGAGGGTGGAGTTGCTTGAGCATTCTCTTTCTCTCTCCTAAGGTTAACCAAAGGGGTCGGGGAGAAACGGAGAATCATGGGTCGCACCAATCGGATTCTGGCGGTGGCGCTGGGCGCCACCCTTGGCGCATGCCAGACGGTCGTGCCGACGATGCCACCGACGGCAGCCGACGCGTCGGAGGCGAGCGGCACCTGGCGCGCGACGGCGACCGACGCCGACAAGCAGCGCATTCGCGACTGGTACAGGAGCTGGCAGGCGGCGCTCGCCGACGCGCGCGCGAAAGGACATGGCGCCGAAATCGACCGCGAGGGCGCATTGCTCCAGCCGACGGCCGCATTGCCCAACGCGTATCTGCCCGCGGGGGACTATCGCTGCCGGACGATCAAGATCGGCGCGAAGGGGCGCGGCGGGCTCGGCTATATCGCCTATGGCTGGTTCCGCTGCCGCGTCGCGGCCGAGCAGGGGTTGTCCAGCCTCACCAAACTCACCGGGTCGCAGCGTCCCGTCGGGCTGGTCTTTCCCGACAATCTGAAGCGCCAGATTTTCCTCGGCACGCTCGAACTCGGCGATGAAAAAATGGCGGTCAATTACGGCAGCGACCGGATGCGCGACATGGCGGGGCTGATCGAGCGGATCGGCGACAATCGCTGGCGGCTGGTGCTGCCCGCTCCGGCCTATGAATCGCTGCTCGACGTGATCGAGCTGGTTCCGGCGAACTGACAAGGGGGATGGGATAATGCGCACTTTCTGGATGAGCGCGGCGGCGCTTGCATTGGCAGCGCCCGCATCGGCGCAGACGCTGCGCGGCGAGGTGCAGGCGCAGATGTCGTCGCTGATGGCGATTTACGCCGATCTGCACGCCAATCCCGAACTCAGCTTCATGGAAGTGCGCTCGGCGGGCATTTTGGCGGCCGAAGCGCGCAAGCTGGGGTTCGAGGTCACCGAAAAGGTGGGCGGCACCGGTGTCGTCGCGGTGATGAAGAACGGTCCCGGCCCGGTCGTGATGGTACGTGCCGACATGGACGGCCTGCCCGTCACCGAACAGACGGGGCTGCCCGGCGCGTCGAAGGTGCGGGTTACGACCGCCGAAGGCGTCGAAACGGGCGTGATGCACGCCTGCGGCCACGACACGCATATGACCGCATGGGTCGGCGTGGCGCGGTTGATGGCGGCGAACAGGGACAAATGGTCGGGGACGCTGGTGATGATCGGCCAGCCCGCCGAGGAACGCGGCGCGGGCGCGCGCATGATGCTCGAGGACGGGCTTTATACACGCTTTCCGAAACCCGAATATGTGCTGGCGTTCCACGATGCAGCGCAGTTTCCCGCGGGTATGATCGGCTATGCGCCGGGCTATGCGCTCGCCAATGTCGACAGCGTCGACATATTGGTGAAGGGCGTCGGCGGGCATGGCGCCTATCCGCAGACGACCAAGGATCCGATCGTGCTGGCGAGCCGCATCGTCGGCGCGCTGCAAACGCTGGTGTCGCGCGAGATCAGCCCGCTCGACAGCGCGGTGGTGACGGTCGGCAGCTTTCATGCAGGGGCGAAGCACAACATCATTTCAGACGAGGCGCGGCTGCAACTGACCGTGCGCAGCTACACCGATGCGGTGCGCGATCATCTGCTGGGCGGCATCGCGCGCATTGCGAAAGGTGAGGCGATCGCCGCGGGGATGCCCGACGACCGAATGCCCGTGGTGACGGTGCAGAAGGATGAATATACGCCGGCGACCTTCAATACGCCCGAGTTCACCGAAGAGATGGCGGCCTTTCTGAAAACCAGCTTCGGCGAAGCGCGCGTCGTCAAGGTTCCTCCTGTGATGGGCGGCGAGGATTTCGGCCGCTTCGCGCGCGCGGACAAGGATATCAAGAGCTTGATCATCTGGGTGGGCGGCGTCCCGCAGGCCGAGTTTGACGCGGCCAAGAAGGAAGGCCGGACGCTGCCCAGCCTCCACTCGCCCTTCTGGGCGCCCGATGCGCCCGCGGTGATCTCGACCGCCACCGAGGCGCTCACGGCGATGACGATGAAGCTGATGGGTAAGGGTTAGTCCGATCGGCTTGTTTCGGCTGATTGCGGCTCTGGGCAGGACGCCAGCTCTAATGACCTCCGCATCCCCGAGCGAAGGCGAGGGGCTCGTTCGAGCGAAGCGAGAACCGCGTAACCCCGCCGCCTCGACTTCGCTCGGCATGGCCCCTCGTCTTCGCTCGGGGATGCGGCCTATTCGGGGTTTCCGAAATAGAGTCCATGCCCGCTCCCCACTCCTTAACCGTCTTGCCGGTTTCGCGCGGCAAAACTTCCGCAGCGTTCGGAGCCTTCGTGCTACGGCGTGGCTCCGGCGCGGGCTTCGTGGGCGAGCGCCGCTCTGAGTCGAAATCCCGTTGGCCGCACTGGCTCATGGGGCGCCCTCCAACTCGTCTGCAGCGGGCGCGGGGCAGGGGACTTGCAAGCCGCACGGCCGCCCCCTAAATGACAGGCGTGCGGGCCGGGCCCCTCTGGCGTCGGCGGGAAATGTCCCGCTACGTGATGTCGGACCGCATCGGGTGACACCGATGCTTGCGGCCCTATCTCCCCCCTGTTCGGGGCTCGGCGTCGGCGTCACCTGCTTGATTTATCAATCAGGAGGCCCTTTTCGATGCGTTTTCGTTGCCATTTCTACCGTTTGTCCCAGCTTCACCGTCGGCTTGACGAAGCCGAGCGCCGCGAGGCGCGGCGCCACGGCGCTGATCCGTTCCGGCTCTTGCGGCTCAAGGCGCTGAAGTTTGCTGTCAAACGGCGGCTCACCGCACTCGTGTCCCGCCCTGCGTTCGTCCGCTAAATCGTCCGATAACCGAAAGCTGCGCGTGCGGGCCAAAAGCCGCGCGCGCGGCCTGTTCAGGGAAAAGCCATCATGGAGTTTCTGTTTGCCGACTGGCTTGGCACGCCGGCCTGGTTCTGGCTGGCCTTTATCGCGATCGTCGTCGCGCTAACCGCGTTCGACCTTGGTATTCTCAACAGGGAAAACAAGGAAATGGGGATCGGCGAGAGTTTGAAGCTCTCGGCGTTCTACATCGGCATCGCGCTCGCATTCGGTGCGTGGGTGTGGAGCGCGAAGGGCGGCGAGGCCGGCCTGCAATACTACACGGGCTTCTTTATCGAGAAGGCGTTGTCGATCGACAATATCTTCGTCATTTCGCTTATTTTCACGACCTTTGCGATCCCGCCGCGATATCAGTATCGCGCGCTGCTCTGGGGTATCGTCGCGGTCATCGTGCTGCGCGGCATCATGATCGCGGGCGGCGCAGCGCTGGTCAGCGAATATGGCTGGCTGCTCTATGTCTTTGCCGCCTTCCTGATCTTCACGGGCGTCAAGATGCTCTTCGTAGGCGAAAAGCCGATGGACGTTGCGGGTAATCCCGTCGTCAAATGGTTGTCGCGCCACATCCCGATCACCAGCCAGCTCCACGGCGAGCGTTTTTTCGTTCGCCTACCCGACGGCAAGACGGGCAAACTGGTGCTTGCGGCGACGCCGTTGTTCCTGGCACTCGTCGTCATCAACCTCGCCGACCTTGTGTTCGCGGTCGACAGCGTGCCGGCCATCTTTGCGATCACCACCGACACCTTCATCGTCTACACCTCGAACATCATGGCGATCCTGGGCCTGCGCGCGCTGTACTTTGCGCTTTCGGCGATGGTTCATCGCTTTCACTATCTCAAATATGCGCTCGCGCTGGTGCTTGTGTTCATCGGTTCGAAAATCTTTGTCGCCGATTTCATCCTCGGCAGCGACAAGTTCCCGCCGCTGGTCAGCCTGGGCGTGACCGTCGCGCTGATCGCGGGTGGCGTCATCTGGTCGCTTATCAGGACGCGCGACGAGGACGCCGGTATGCCGCGATAAAAATGTCCGCCGGAGGCCTTGGGGGCTTCCGGCGGACAGGCTTTCCTCCCCAGGAAAGCTCGGAAGGCGCGGGACGATTGTGCAAGGCGTCCCGCGCCGAGAGGGTTGGCGCGAGGGGGTGCAACGGAACCCCTCGCGCCGAGCTCGGTCAGGCGGCGAACTGATTCATCGTATTGTCCTTGCCCGCGGCCTTGAGGGCGGCTTCGCCGGCAAAATACTCCTTGTGATCGTCGCCGATGTCGCTTCCGCTCATATTCTGGTGCTTCACGCAGGCGATGCCCTCGCGGATTTCCTTGCGCTGTACGCCCTTGACGTAGCCGAGCATCGCTTCGTCGCCGAAATATTCCCTGGCGAGATTGTCGGTGCTGAGCGCCGCTGTGTGATAGGTCGGCAGCGTGATGAGGTGGTGGAAGATGCCCGCCCGCCTGGCTGCATCGCGTTGGAAACTGCGGATGCGGTTGTCGGCCTCCCTGGAAAGCTCGCTGTCGTCATATTCGGCGCTCATCAGCTTGGCGCGGTCATATGCCGACAGGTCGCGGCCCTCTTCCGCCCAGCTGTCATAAACCTGCTGGCGGAAATTGAGCGTCCAGTTGAAGCTCGGCGAATTATTGTAGGCGAGTTTTGCGTTGGGCACGACTTCGCGGATGCGATCCACCATGCCGGCGATCTGCTCGATGTGCGGCTTTTCGGTCTCGATCCAGATAAGGTCGGCGCCGTTCTGGAGCGAGGTTATGCAATCGAGCACGCAGCGGTCCTCGCCGGTTCCCGGACGGAACTGATAGAGGTTCGACGGCAGACGCTTCGGGCGCATCAGCTTGCCATTGCGGTTGATGAGCACGTCGCCGGGGTTGCCCGCGCCCTCGACCTCTTCGCAGTCGAGGAAGCTGTTGTAGCGGTCGCCGAGGTCGCCCGGTTCCTTCGAATAGGCGATCTGCTTGGTCAGGCCGGCGCCAAGGCTATCGGTGCGCGCAACGATGACGCCGTCCTCGACGCCCAGTTCCATGAAGGCGTAACGAATCGCGCGGATCTTCTGAAGGAAATCTTCATGCGGCACGGTGACCTTGCCGTCCTGATGCCCGCACTGCTTTTCGTCCGAGACCTGGTTCTCGATCTGCAGCGCGCAGGCGCCGGCCTCGATCATCTTCCTGGCGAGCAGGTAGGTCGCTTCGGCATTGCCGAAGCCGGCGTCGATGTCGGCGATGATCGGAACGACGTGGGTTTCATGATTGTCGATCGCCGCCTGAACCTGTTTGGCCTTGAGTTCGTCGCCCTCGGCGCGCGCGGCGTCGAGGTCGCGGAAGAGCATGCCGAGTTCGCGGGCGTCGGCCTGACGCAGGAAGGTGTAGATTTCCTCGATCAGCGCCGGGACGCTGGTCTTTTCGTGCATTGACTGGTCGGGCAGCGGGCCGAATTCGCTGCGCAGCGCGGCGATCATCCAGCCTGACAGATAGATGTAGCGGCCCTTGGTGGTGCCGAAATGCTTTTTGATCGCGATCATCTTCTGCTGCGCGATGAAGCCGTGCCAGCAGCCGAGCGACTGGGTGTAGTTGGCGGGATCGGCGTCATAGGCGGCCATGTCGGCGCGCATGATGCGCGCGGTGTAGCGGGCGATGTCGAGGCCGGTCTTGAACCTGTTCTGGGCGCGCATGCGGGCGACGCTTTCGCCGCTGATGCCGTCCCACGTGCCGTCATGATCGCGGATAAGGCGGCCGGCCTGCGCCATGTCTTCCTGATAACCCATCGTCTTTGTCCTTGTGCGGAGATGATGGGTGGATGTTGGCGAAGTTGCCGCGGAAAGTGAAAAGATTTGTCAATAATAATTGTGAATATACGCGGTATGGTGATAACTATCCTGTAAATTAGTAAAGAAAGTTACAAACATGAACGAGCGGCGGGTGTTTGCGGGGCCGACGGTGCGGCGGGTGCGGCGGGAGGCGGGGATGACGCAGGCGGCCATGGCCGACGCGCTGGACATTTCGCCGAGCTACCTCAATCTGATCGAGAATGGGCAGCGGCCGCTCTCCGCCACGGTGCTGGTCAAGCTGGCCGAACGCTTTGCGTTCGACGCCGCGACGCTGGGCGGCGACGAGGTGCCGGGGGGCGCGGCAGGGCTGCGGCGGCGGCTGGCCGACCCGCGCTTCGCCGACCTGGGGATCGGCGCCGAGGAGGTCGAGGAGTGGCTCCAGACCGCCCCGGCGACCGCGGCCGCTTTCGCGCGGCTGTTCGACGCGGCGCCCGAAGCGGCGACCGAAGGTGACGGCGACGCACCCGAAGTGGCCGCGGTGCGCCGCGCGATCGAGAAATGGCGCAATCATTTCCCCGACCTCGACGCGCGCGCCGAGGAGCTCGCCGATGAATTGCGGCTCGCGGGCGGCGACCTCTATGGCACGATTGCCGAGCGTTTGCGCACGCGCCACCAGCTCGGCATCCGCATCTTGCCCGCCGACGTGATGCCCGATCGCCTCCGCTGGCTCGACTGGCACGCGCGGCAACTGATGCTCAATGAGCTGCTGCGCCCCGCGTCACGGACGTTTCAGGCGTCGGCGACGCTGGCGCAGATCGAGGCGAAGGGCGAGATCGACGCGCTGGTCGCGGGCGCGGAGTTCGCCGAGAGCGCTGCGGCGCGATTGTTCGAGCGGCATCTGATCCATTATTTCGCCGCGGCGCTGATGATGCCCTATGGCCGCTTCCTGCGCGCGTGCGACGCGACGGGGTACGACCTGCTGCTGCTCCAGCGGCGCTTCGGCGCGGGCTTTGAACAGGTCGCGCACCGGCTGACGACGCTCCAGCGCGTCGGTGCGCGCGGGCTGCCCTTTTTCATGCTGCGCATCGACCGCGCGGGGCAGGGGAGCAAGCGTTACGCCGGGGCGAGTCAGTCGCCGCTGACCGACGGCGATGCCCGCTGCCCGCTGTGGGGCATCCACGAAGCCTTTGCTCGGCCGGGCGAAGTGATTGCCGACCTTGTCGAGCTGGAGGATGGGTCGCGCTGGTTCACGCAGAGCCGCAGCGTTGCGGCGCCCGGTGCAACGGGGAGCGGAACGCCCGCGCGCTTTGCGGTGTGCGTCGGGGTCGACGCCAAGGTCGCGGCGCCATTGATCGCGGCGCGCGGCATCGACCTGATGCGATCGCGCGCAACGCCGATCGGGCTGGGATGCCGCCGCTGCACGCGCACGCTGTGTGTGCAACGCTCGATGCCGCCGCGCGGCCGCCCGCTGCGGTTCCGCGACGGCGAACGCGGGGTGTCAGCATTCGATTTTGCCGGGGATTAGAGTCGTTCCGGCGAAGGCCGGGATCCCGCCGCTGCATTGTGGCGACAGGGTGAGATCCCGGCCTTTGCCGGGATGACGATTGAGGAGAGGGCGGGCGTGATGGGAAACGGTGGCGATAGCCTCGAACGGAAGCGTGTCTTGTTTCACGCAAAGGCGCAAAAAGTCCCGCGTGCAAGGCAGTCTCTTTCCTCATTGTCGGTCCTGCCGCGCGGACGCTGGAATGAAGCCGCTTTCGCGGCAAGCGCGACTTCTTCGTGTCTTTGCGCCTTTGCGTGAAATGATTTGTCGCGGCCCTGCGACCGTAAACAATATGTCAGGGCACGCCTTCGCGTCCGAAATGATTGGCGATTGTCCCGCTCGCAATGACGGAGTGAGGAACCTCTACGGATGTCCAGGGGATAATCGCCAATTAATCGCAATCCCGTCGCTCAGACCAGAAACCAGCTGAAGAGCGCCAGCGCCAGCGCGCCGCACAGGAGATATTGCAACAGGCGTTTCGGGCGCGGTGCCGGGAATGCGATGGCCAGCAGCGGGATGGCGATCGCCAATGTCCAGAAGATCGCGATCAGCGGCGCGCCATTGCCGAGCAGGATGCGCGCGAGGAAGGTGAGCGTCAGCGCGAGCGGGACACCCCAGATCACGCCGTCCCACCCCGCGCGCAGGCGCGGTTCGTCATGACCGCGCCGCTGCCTTTTGCCGAGCCAGATCGAGGTGCCGGTGGCGACGACGACGGTGAGCGCGAGACCGAAAAGGATATAAGCGAGCTTGACGGGCAGGCCGCCGTAATTGCCGAAATGGAGGTTGTAGGTCGAGGCGGCGAGTTGTTGCCCGAGATGGCCGTCGGACAGGCCGACCTTGCCATGATAGGTGCCGTCGGCGCCGAATTCATAGGTTTCGCCGTAGATCAGGCGGCGCGGATGTTCGGCGATGAGCTGGATATGCTGGCCGCGCGTCTGTGGATCGTGGAGGATGACGTAGGTCGGGCGCACGTCGGGGTGGTTCCTGGCGAGCCAGGCGAGCGGCGCGGCGACATTGGCGAGCGGGGCGGGGCGGGCGTCGGCGCCATGTTCTTCGCCGAAGATCGGGGCGTAGGCGGCTTCGACGTCATTCTTGTAGAAGGCGGCGGCGAGGCCATAGGCGCCGACGACGCCGAGGCCGATCATCGAGCCGGTGAGCGCGATCGCGAGCGAGAAGGGCAGGGTCCAGACGCTGAGCCGATTGTGCCAGTCGGCGAGGCCGACGCCGTGATTGTCGCGCGCGCGCAGGCGAAAGGCGTCGCGGAAGATGCGCGGATGCGCGACGATGCCCGACAGCGACAGCGCGAGGATCATCACGCCGAAGATGCCCACGATCGTCATGCCGACGAGGCCTGGAATGTTGAGCGCATAATGGGCGTGGAGCAGAAACTCCGACCAGGCATTCTCCTCGGGCATGGCGATCCTGCCATCGGCGTCGATATGCACCGCCTGATGGTCGGTGGTGATCGTCGTGCGCGGCAGGCCGTCGACCGGCATATGGACATAGAGGTGCGTCGTGGCGGACTTGCCCTTTTCGCTCGCGAGCACCGCTGCGACGGCGCGCTGGACGGCGTCGGGGGCGATCGCCGCCATTTCGGGGGCGTTCGGCTGCTCGATCCGCTGCCATTCCTGATAGAAGACGACGACCGTGCCGGTGAGGCAGATGAGGTAGAGCAGCGCCGAGGCGAGCAGGCCGATCGCGGCGTGGCCCGACAATGCGCGCTGGACGGCATGTTTGGAAATGGCGAGCGTCATATGGCGCCTCCGACGAGGATCAGGCCGAGTCCGGCTGCGGCGGGGACCGCGAGCAAGGCGCATTGCGCGCCCCGGCGCGGCAGCATGAGCAGCCAGAAGGCGAGGATGCCCCAGAGTAGGGGCAGGAGCAGCAGCGCCGTCGCATTGCCGTCGGCGTCGCTCCACCCCGCCATCCCCGCGAGCGCGCGCACGCCGAGCGCGGCGAGCAGCGCCGCAGCAAAGGCGAGCGGGATAGTGAGGAGGAAGGTGAGCAGGCGGCGGCCCAGCGCACGCGGTTCGCCCTGTTCGGGGAGCATATGCGCCTTGCGGTCCGACGCGCGCCCTTTGCCCCTGGGCGACGTCCAGCCGGCGTGGGCGAGGAGCAGCGCGGCGGTCGTCATGCCAAAGAGCGACGCGACCGCGAGCCCCCATGCGCCATTGCCGGTAAGCGCGAGCGCCGCGCCGATAAGCAGCAGCGCCCAGCCGATGCCGTTCGCCGCCGCCGAGCGGCGCGGCAAGCCCCATGCGCGGCGAAGTTGCAACACCGCGGCGACGAGTCCCGCGGCGCCGATCCAGACCAGAGGCGCGGTCTCGTTCATCGGAAGCGGTAACCGACGGTCGCCATCACATTGCGCGGCGCGCCCATGAAACAGTCGCCCCGCGCGAGGCAGGAGGCGAAATATCTGTTATCCAGCAGGTTCGTCGCATTGATCGCGAAACGCCAGTTGTTCCAGCTGACTTCGGCGAGCGCATCGACGGTGGTATTGCTGGGGGTGACCAGCGACCAGGCGGGGCCCGTCGAGCGGCGCTTGCCGGTGTAGACGACGCCCGCGCCGAGGCGCAGCTGCGCTTCGTCCGTCAGGCCGAAGGTCTTGGTCGACCAGATCGAGGCGATGTGGCGCGGCAGATAGTCGAGGTCGGTGTTCACCTCCGACTTCAGCTTGTTATAGCCATAGTTGACGAGCAGGTCGAAATTGCCGGGCAGGCTGTGGCTAGCCTCGACCTCGATGCCCCTGGTGGTGAGTTCGCCTGACTGGGTGATCGACTGGCCCTCGCCGTAGATGACGCGGTTGCGTTCCTTGACGCGGAAGCCGGTGACGGTGACGAGGGTGCCGGGGCCGGGTTGCCATTTGACCCCCGCCTCGAACTGCGTCCCCGTCTGCGGCTTGAACGGATCGCCGAGGTTGCCGTCGACGTCGCTGAGCGACCCCGCGATCGGCAGGAAGCTTTCAGTATAGCTGAAGAAGGGCGAGAAGCCCGCGCCGATGTCACCGATGATGCCCGCGCGGAATGTCGTGGCATGGTCCTTTTGCCCCGACGAGCCGGTCACGCGGTCGCGCCGCGCGCCGAGCACGACCGACACGCGGTCGAAGAAGCGGATCTGATCCTGGACATAGACGCCGAGCTGTTTCTGCGATTCCTCGAAAAAGGGCCCGCTGGGATCGTAGGTGAGCAGCGCGTCATAGTCGATGTCGTAAAGGTCGATGGTCTCGAGGCCGCCCGCGTAGCGTTTGCCGACCCTGTTCCAGCTGTAATCGACGCCGACGAGCAGCTTGTGCTCGATGTTTGCGCCGGTGTTGAAATTGAACTGGAGGTTGTTGTCGGTCGAAAAGACGTTCATCCGCGCATCGCTGGCGTCGGCGTAAAGGCCGATGGTGCGCCGGTCGGCGGCGAAGGGATCGGTGGGGTTTGAGTAGCTGTTCGTATAATGGGTGAAATACTCAAGGTCGCTGTCGATATAGCGCGCCTTGAGGCTGAGCCGCACTGCGTCCGAAAAATCGTGCGTGACGCTCGCCATGCCTTGCAGCGAGCGGCCGGCATAGCGATCCCAGCCGGGTTTGCCGACGAAGGTGTAGCGGTCGAGCGGACCCGGCGCGCCGGGGTTGGGGCGGAAGGTGCCGATGATCGGCAGGAACTGCGACGTCGAGCCGGTGTCGTCCTCCTGATAGAGGCCGGTGAGGACAACGTCGGTGTCTGCCGTCGGCTGCCAGCGGAGAGAGGGGGCGAACATCACCCGGTCGTCGGGTACATGGTCGACATAGGTGTCGGCGTCGCGCGCGCGGCCGACGGCGCGGATCGCGAAGCCGTCGGACAGCGCGAGGTTGACGTCGGCGAGCACTTCCTTGCGGTCGTAGCTGCCATAGACGAGGTTGATTTCGCCCTGCGTTTCGAAGCCGGGGGCTTTCGACACGAGGTTGACGAGGCCGCCGATCGAGCCCTGGCCGAACAGCACCGACGCCGGGCCGCGCACGATTTCGACGCGATCGAAATTATAGGGGTCGGAGGTGATGCTGGCGTAGAAGGAGAAGATGTCGCGCATCCCGTCGCGGAATTGCAGCGCGTCGATGCCGCGGACGTTGAATCCGTCGACGCGCGTATCGCGGCCATAGGGGTTGGCGAGCACGCCCGCGGCATATTTCACCGTGTCGCTGATGTTGATCGCCCCCTGCGCCTCATATTGATCGGCGGTGATGACCTTGACCGGCTGCGGCAGTTCGACGAGCGCGGTATCGGTCTTGGTCCCCGCATAGCCGGTGACGACGATCTGGTCCTGATCCTCGATTTCGGCGGTAGCGGCGTCGGCAGCGAAGGCGGTGCCGCTGGCCAGCGCGGTGCAGGCAAGCATGGCGATACGCGCGGTGTTCACTTTGATTTTCCCCTGATTGTTCGGACGAGTCGCGCTGGCGTCTAATGCGAGTCAGTCGCATTAACAACAGGAGATGTGAAAAATCACGCCGGCTTGCCGCATTTTCCTGCGCGGCAAGTGTAAAATTAACCGACAGTTGACGCCTCGCTTCTAGTATCGCGCGGGCATGGTCCGGCTGTTCAAACATTATGTCCCCTATGCGGTCGTCTGGCTTGCACTGATCGAGTTTTGCGCGCTGCTCGGTGCGGCCGAGGGGGCGTGGCATCTTTATGCCTGGCAATCCGGGTTCGACGCCGGGCCGCTGGACGAGCGCGCGTTGCCGCTTGCGACCTTTGCCGTCGCCAATTCGCTGGCGATGATGGCGACGGGGATGTACGGCAACGAGGGGCTGCGCTCGATGCGTTTTGCGACCGCGCGCCTGCTTGCCGCCATCTCGCTCGGCGTGATTTTTCTGGCGGTGCTGGGCTTCCTGTTGCCGACCGCGACGCTGTGGCGCGCGAACAGCCTTTACGCGATGGGGATCGCCATTGGCGCGCTGTTCCTGATCCGGCTCGCGCTCACCCAGTCGGCGGGCGCCGACGCCTTTCGCCGCCGCATCCTGGTGCTGGGCGCCGGGCCGCGCGCGGCGCGGCTCGCCGCGCTTGCCGAGGCGCCGGGAAGCGGGCTCGACATCGTTGGCTTTGTCGCGATGAGCGCGACCGAGACGGCGGTGCCGCAGGCGGTGCCGCGGCAGGAGATTGCGAGCCTTGCCGATCATGTCGTGGCGCTCGGCGCCGGCGAAGTCGTCCTGGCGCTCGAGGAGCGGCGCAAGGCGCTGCCGCTCGCCGACCTGCTGCGGGTCAAGACGACGGGCGTGCATGTCAACGACATCGCCAGTTTCATCGAGCGCGAGACGGGGCGCGTCGACCTGGCCACCACCAACCCCAGCGGGCTGATCTTTTCCGACGGTTTTTCGGCGGGGCAGCGGATCTCCAGGGTCGGCAAGCGATTGTTCGACATTGCCGCGAGCCTGATCGTGCTGGTGATCGGCCTGCCGCTGATGATCGTCGCTGCGATCGCGGTGAAGCTCGACAGCCGCGGGCCGGTTCTTTACCGCCAACCGCGCGTCGGGCTGTTCGGCCAGCCCTATGACATTCTGAAGATCCGGTCGATGCGGACGGACGCCGAAGCCGAGGGCAAGGCGGTCTGGGCGAGCGCGAACGATCCCCGGATCACGCGCGTCGGGCGGGTCATTCGCAAGCTGCGCATCGACGAACTGCCGCAGCTGTGGTGCGTGCTGAAGGGCGACATGAGCTTTGTCGGGCCGCGCCCTGAACGGCCGAGCTTCGTCGCCGAGCTGGAAAAGGCGCTGCCCTATTATGCCGAGCGGCACATGGTGAAGCCGGGGCTGACCGGCTGGGCGCAGATCAACTATCCTTATGGCGCGTCGGTCGACGACGCGCGCGTGAAGCTGGAATATGACCTTTATTACGCCAAAAACTATTCGCCCTTCCTCGACCTGTTGATCCTGCTCCAGACGGTGCGCGTCGTGCTGTGGCCCGAGGGTGCGCGATAGCCGTGGCGGCGCTGGACGGTCTTGCCCAGATGCTGTCGGGCCTGGCGCTCGCGGGCTTTGCCTGCGTCGCGCTGTCGCTTTTCCTGCGGCCGCGCGTGCGCATGGCGGCGCTGATGCCTGCGCCGCGCCTGCTCGCGCTGGCCGCCGGATCGGGCGCGCTCTGGGCGGCGGCAATGATGGCTTTTACGCCCGGCGCGCCGCAGGCGTTGCTGGTGCAGATGCTGCGCGATCTTGGGATGCTCGCCTGGCTCGGCGCGACCTTCTGGCCGCCGAACGCACCGATGTCGCGACCGCTGCGACTGATCCAGAAGATGCTTTGGACCATCTGTGTGCTGACCCTGCTGCTGGGGGCGGCCGCCTTTTGGCGCGGCGGCGCAGCGGCCGAACCCTGGATGGAGCCGACGCTGACCTTCGCGGCGATGGTCGTGGCGACCGGCGGGTTGGTCATCGTCGATGCCGGAGCACGTCACGGAGCGGGGCTGAGGATGCCGGTGATGGCCGTGGCAGGTGGCTTTGCGATGCTCTGGGCCTATCAGCTCAATGTCCAGCTGATCGGTGCGCTGACGGGAAAAAAGGCGTCGACGCTGATCGCGCTGCTTCCGGCGGTCGCGCTGCTGACGCTTCCAACCTATGTCGTCGCGGCGATGGACGTGGGGCGCGAGCGAATGCGCTTGTCGCGGCCCGCGGCGACGCGCACGCTGGTTCTGCTCGGCGCCGCCGCCTATCTGGTCCTGATCGCGCTGACGGTCGCGATCGCGCGCGCGGCCGGGGGCGATTATGCCGAACTGGCGCAGGCGATTTCGCTGGTCGCACTGCTTGGCGCGGCGGGGCTGATGCTCGCTTCGGCGCGGTCGCGTGCGTGGCTGTCGGTGATGATCTCGAAGCATTTTTTCGAGCATCGCTATGATTATCGGGCCGAATGGATGCGCTTCACCGCGACCTTGGGGCAGGGGGATGGCGAGGCTGGCCGCAACCTGTATCGCCGCGTCGCCAAGGCGCTGGCCGAACTGACGGGCAGCCCGGGCGCGCTGCTGATGATGCCCGGCGCCGGGGGCGGCTTTCGCATCGCCGAGCAGTGGCAGTGGCCGGGGAGCGTGGCCGAGGATGCGACGCTGTCGCTGCGCTCGTCCTTCATGCTTCAGGAAACGGGGCATATCGTCGAACTCGACGCCGAACGGCGCGGACAGGAGGGGCAGGATCTGGCGATCCCCGACTGGCTGCTCGCCGACAACCGCGCCTGGGTGGTCGTGCCCGTGCTGCATTTCCAGCGGATGATCGCGATCGCCGTGCTCCATCGCCCCACGGTTTCGCGCGCGCTCGACTGGGAAGACCTAGACGTGCTGCGCATCGCGGGGCAGCAGGCGGCAAGCTATATCGCCGAATCGCAGAGCCAGCAGGCGCTGTCGGAAGCGCGGCGCTTCGACGAGTTCAACCGCCGCTTTGCCTTCATCATGCACGACATCAAGAATCTGGCGAGCCAGATCGGGCTGCTCGCGCGCAATGCCGAGCGGCACGCCGACAATCCGGCCTTCCGCGCCGACATGACGCAGACGCTGAAGATTTCGGCGGGGCGATTGTCCGACCTGCTCGTCCGCCTCGCGCCGCGCGAACGCGGATCCGCGGCCGAGCCGGGGCGCGTGCTGATCGAGCCGATATTGAAGGACGTCGCCGCCGAAGCGCGGCCGCGCCGCGAACTGTTCGTCGGCTGTCAGGCGGGACTGGCGGCGTGGGCCGATGCCGGGTCGATCCGGCAGGTCGTCGCGCATCTGGTCGCCAATGCGATCGACGCCTCGGCGCCCGAATCGCCGGTCCAGCTCATCGCCGTGGCCGAACAGCAGCGCGTGCGGATCGACGTGATCGACCAGGGGTGCGGCATGACGCGCGAGTTCATTCGCGACGAACTGTTCAAGCCCTTTGTTTCGACGAAGGACAATGGATTCGGGCTGGGGGCGTTCGAGGCGTTGCAGTTGGCCGAGGCGATGAACGGCGCCATCGAGGTGGTGAGCGAACCCGGCAGGGGCAGCAGTTTTACGCTGTGGATGCCGCTTGCCGACGCCCACGACGGCGCGGCGATAGATGCGCGGATGATGAAAGCGGGACGCACATGAACGAAGCGGTGGCGGACAAGCGCAAATTGCTGGTTGTCGAGGACGATCCGGGGCTGCAGGCGCAGCTCAAATGGGCCTATGACGATTATGAGGTGTTCGTCGCGGGCGATCATGACGCGGCGATCGAACTGCTTCGCGCCGAGGAACCCGATGTCGTCACGCTCGATCTGGGCTTGCCGCCCGACCCCGACGGCACGCGCGAGGGGTTCCGCACGCTGCAAACCATCGTGGAAGCGAAGCCCGACACCAAGGTGATCGTTGTGTCCGGACATGGCGAGCGCGCGAGCGCGCTGACCGCGATCGCCAGCGGGGCCTGGGATTTTTATCAAAAGCCGATCGACATCGACGCATTGGGGCTGATTGTCGCGCGCGCCTTTCATGTCCGCGATCTGGAGGTGGAGAATGCGCGGCTGGCGGAGCAGGGCGCCAGCGATAATCGCGTTCTCGGCGGGATGATTACGGGAGCGCCCGAAATGCTGAAGGTCGCGCGCACGATCGAGCGCGTCGCCAACCTCGACGTCAGTGTGATGCTGCTCGGCGCGAGCGGGACCGGCAAGGAATTGCTGGCGCGCGGGCTGCATGAGGCGAGCGGACGGCGCGATGGCGCGTTCGTCGCGATCAACTGCGCCGCAATCCCCGAGAATCTGCTCGAAAGCGAGCTGTTCGGACATGAAAAGGGCGCCTTCACCGGCGCGGTCAAGACGACGGAGGGCAAGATCGAGCTGGCGCACGGCGGCACGCTGTTCCTCGACGAAGTCGGTGACATCCCATTGCCCTTGCAGGTCAAGCTGTTGCGTTTTTTGCAGGAGCGGACGATCGAGCGGATCGGCGGACGCAAGGCGATTGCCGTCGATACCCGCATCGTCTGCGCGACGCACCGCGATCTTGATGCGATGATCGCACAGCAGAGCTTTCGCGACGATCTTTACTACCGGCTCGCCGAGATGGTGGTGAGGATTCCGTCGCTCGCCGAACGGCCGGGCGACGCTGTCCTGCTCGCGCGGCACTTTCTCCACCAATATGCGCCCGAGATGAACCCCGGCGTGCGCGGCTTTGCGCCCGACGCGCTGCAGGCGATCGACGAGGGGCGCTGGCCGGGCAATGTCCGCGAGCTGGAGAACCGGATCAAGCGCGCGGTCATCATGGCGGACGGCAAGCTGGTGACGCGCGACGACCTCGACATGGCCGGCGCCGCCGAGGAAGCCGATGAGGCGTGGCTGAACCTGCGCAGCGCGCGCGAGGCGGCCGACCGCGTCGCGATCCGCCGCGCGATGACGCAGAGCGAAGGCAATATCTCGCATGCGGCGAAACTGCTCGGGATCAGCCGCCCGACGCTTTACGACCTGCTCAGGCAATATCGGATGCACGGCTGAATGAGGCTCAGAAGCATTTTTCGCCGCCGTCATGCTGAACTTGTTTCAGCATCCATGGCCGATGCTCTCGTTCCGCGCTGCGTTCTGGCACAGGCCGGGCCATGGACCCTGAAACAAGTTCAGGGTGACGATAAATGAGATGTTTGGCCTTTGTCGCAATGCTGGCGATGCTGCTCTCGGCGTGCGGCGGCACGGCTGAATCCCCGCGCGGTGAACTGGAGGCGCGGCGCGCTGCCTTGCAACAGGTGATCGCCGAGGATCCCCAGGCGATTGCCGAGCGGGTGGCGCTCGCGCGCGTCGCGATCGCGCTGGGCGACGGCATTGGCGCCGAAGCGGCGGTGAGGGGGGCGCTCGCGGTGGGGGCGAATGAGGCGGCGCTGCGCCCGCTGCTCGCGCGCGCCTATGCGTTGCAGGGCGACGAGCGGCGCGCGCTCGCGGAGCTCGATGCCGGGCCGGTGACCCCCGAAATGATGGGCGAGGCCGCGTGGGTCGCGGGCGATGTCCACCTGGCGAACGGCCATCTTGGGGCGGCGCGCGACGCCTATGACCGCGCGGTGCACGAGTTGCCGCGCAGCTCCGCGCTGTGGGTCGATGTCGCGCGCTTTCGCGACGCCAATGCCGATATGCGCGGCGCGCGCGACGCCGTCGACTATGCGATCGAACTCGACGCGGCGAACAGCGCGGCGCTGGCATACAAGGCCAATCTGGTGCGGAGGGCCGAAGGGCTGGACGCGGCGCTGGGCTGGTACGACCGGGCGCTCGCCGCCGATCCCGATAATGCGAGTGCGCTGATCGACCAGGCGGCGACGCTCGGCGACCTTGGCCGCTATCGCGACATGCTGACGGCGTTGCGCCGCGCGGCGCCGCTCGTCCCGCGCGAGCCGCGGATATATTATCTGCAGGCGGTGCTCGCGGCGCGCGCGGGGAATTATCCGCTCGCGCGCAGCCTGCTGCAACGCACGCGCGGCGCGCTCGACGCCGAGCCGGGGTTCATGCTGCTGAGCGCCGTGATCGAACTCGAACTGGGCGGTGAGGCGATCGCGGCGAGCTGGGCCGAGCGGCTGCTCACCGAACAGCCGCATAATTTCACTGCGCCGCGCCTGTTGGGAGCGGCCGAATGGGCGGGGGGCGATGCCGAGGCGGCGCTGGTGGCGCTGCGTCCGCTCGTCGAGCGGCCCGATGCCGACAGCTGGTCGCTGCTGCTTGCGGCGCGCGCGGCGGCCGAACAGGGGCGCGATATCGAATCGGCCGACTATCAGGCGCGCGCCGCGACCCTGGCGCGCGGCGAGGCGGTGCCCTTTGCCGTCGATGCCGATTACGGCTTGCTGACGATGGCCGCCGACGCCGCTCCGCTCGATCCGGCCAAGGCGATACCGGCGATCTCGGCGGACATGGCGCGCGGCAAGGCGGTGCGTGCAATCGAACGCGCGATCCGGCTGCGCGACGCCAATCCGGGCGTCGCCGACGCGCATATTCTGCTCGGCGATGCGGCGCTGGCGGGCGGACGCCATGCGCTGGCGGTCGAGGCGTATCGCGCCGCGCGCGACCTGGATGCGGGTGAGCGGACGACCTTGCGCCTCGCGAACGCGCTCTACCGCGCGGGTGACGCGGCGGGGTCGGGCGCGGCGATCATGGCGCTGCGCGACCGCCAGCCGTCGAGCATCGCCGCCGACCGGATCGCGGGCCATCTGGCGATGGAGCTTGGTCATTGGGACGCGGCAATCGCGCATTTCGAGCGCGTACGGCGCCGGATCGGCGACCGCGACGCCGTGGTGCTGCGCGAACTCGCGCGCGCATGGGCGGCGAAGGGCGACGATGCGCGCGCGCTGGTGCTGGTCGACCGCGCCTATCGGTTGCAGCCGCTGAACGCGGCGATCATGGAGTTTTACGCGGCGCTGCTGGAGCGACGGGGGAAGCGCCAGGCGGCGGCGGACTTGCGCGACAAGGCGGCGCAGATCGGGCGGTAGGGGGTGTTGGGGGTAAGGGCCGGTAGCGGCCTCTCTCTTATCGTCATCCCGGCGAAGGCCGGGATCTCGCCGGTGCGGTAAACCGAGAGGGTGAGATCCCGGCCTTCGCCGGGATGACGAATAGGGATGGTCAGGAATCCCCTTCCACCCGGCAGACCTCGTCAGGCCTCGGTCAAATCCAGCAAGCTCCGCGCATCAAGGCCGATGCGGCGCATCTGCTGCGCGACCGGGGGCCACACATTCGTCAGGAAATCTTCGCGCATCAGGTCGCGCAGGCGATCGGTCGCGCCGTCGGCGACGAACATGCCGACGCCGCGTTTCACCGTGACCAGCCCCTCGTCCTGAAAGGTCTGATACGCCTTGGCGACCGTGAGCGGGTTGGCGCCTTCGTCGGCGGCGAGGCTGCGCACCGATGGCAGCATGTCGCCGTCGCGATAGGTGCCGTCGAGGATCGCGTTGGCGATCACGTCGCGCAGGCGCTGGTAAACGGGTTTCGGTTGATCGAGCATGGCGACTTAATGCCATAAGACAGCAGCACAGTCAAATGCCGCTTATTGCGCCTTATGGCCTGATGGCGACATTAAATGTCCCAGCGGCGAACAACATCGTCATATTCGGGCCGCGGGCGTTCGGATAGCGCGGCGCTCGCGGTGCCGAGGAAGAAATAGCCGACGATCATGTCACCCTCACCCGCGCCGAACGCCGCGGCGACGTCGGGGCTATAGGCCGCCCAGCCGGTGAGCCAGCTGCCGACGAAGCCGTGCGCGTGCGCGGCATGGAGCAGGTTCATGCCGACCGCGCCCGCCGACATCTGTTGCTCCCACACCGGGATCTTGGCGCCCTTGACCGGCGTGGAGAGGAGGACGAGCAGGGTCGGCGCCTGATGCGCGAACTGGTCGAGCGCGGAAAGGTCCATGCCCGCAGCGCCGGGATTCTCCCTGACCCACGCGCGCTTGAGCAGCGCGGCGAGGGCGGCGCGCTGGTCGTCGGCGACGGTGACGATGCGCCAGGGGGCGAGCTTGCCATGGTCGGGGGTGCGCAGCGCGAGCTCGATGATGGCGCGGAGCTGCACGGCGTCGGGGCCGGGCGCCACCATGTCGCGCGCCTTGCCCGAACGGCGGGTGGCGAGATGGGCGAGGAGCGAGGAGCTGTCGTTGAACATGGCCGCCATGTGGCCTTTTGCGCCGCCATGCGCAAGTGTTGCGAACGGCTCGCAACAAAATCCGGCCCGATCGCGATGGTTACGTGCGCAATTAGATTCTTCCCATACGCAATTTTCGCGCTAGTGTTGCCGCCATCTGCCCCGTTTCCGGGGCCAACATCATATCCAGGGAAGGGTCGCCATGACCAAAGCCTATGCCCAGCACGGGGATGCCGCCGGGACGTTTCTCGGCCACCCGAAGGGGCTTTTCGTCCTCTTTTTCGCCGAAATGTGGGAGCGTTTTTCCTATTACGGGATGCGCGCGCTGCTGATTTTCTACCTGACGAAGCACTGGCTGTTCTCGGACAGTGAATCAGGGGTCATCTACGGCGCTTACACTGCGCTCGTCTATATCACCCCGGTGCTTGGCGGCTATCTGGCCGACAAATGGCTGGGGCAGCGCAAGGCGGTGCTCTATGGCGCGATCTTGCTGACCTTCGGCCATTTTATCATGGGGTTCGAGGGCGACGGCGGGCAGGATCCCGCCAGCCTCAACATCTTCTGGCTGGCGCTCGCCTTCATCATCGTCGGCTCGGGCTTCCTCAAAGCCAATATCTCGGTGATCGTCGGCCAGCTCTATCCGCGCACCGACGTGCGCCGCGATGGGGCCTATACGATCTTCTACATGGGCATCAACCTGGGCGCCTTCCTCGGCTCGCTGCTTTGTGGCTATCTCGGTGAAACCTATGGCTGGGCCTATGGTTTCGGCGCCGCGGGCTTCGGGATGCTGCTGGGGCTGATCGTCTTCATCTGGGGCAAGCCGCTGCTGCTCGGCCGCGGCGAAGCGCCCGATCCGGCCAGGCTCGCCGCACCGGTGATGGGCATCAAGCTCGAATGGCTGCTTTATATCATCGGTCTGGTCGCCGTCGGCGTCTGCTGGTGGATGGTGCAGAATCAGGCGGTCGTCGGCACCTTGCTCGGCGTTGCGGGGGCGATCCTCGTCGCCTATGTCATCTTCACCGCGGTGGTGAAGCTGCCGTCGGAAGATCGCGACCGCATCTTTGCCGCGATGTTCCTGATCCTCGGTTCGATTCTGTTCTGGGCGTTGTTCGAGCAGGCGGGGTCGTCGCTCAACCTGTTCACCGATCGCTATGTCGACCGTGCCGGCGTGCCTGCGTCGGTGTTCCAGTCGCTCAACGCCGGCTATATCGTTCTGCTGGCGCCGCTGTTCGCGGCACTGTGGACATGGTTGGGCCGCCGCAACATGGAGCCGTCGGCGCCCGCGAAGTTCGGCCTCGCGATGCTCCAGCTTGGCCTTGGCTTCCTCGTCCTCAAATGGGGCGCCGAAGCGGTCGGCATGGGCAACGCCACCCCGGTGCTGTTCATCTTCCTCATCTATCTGCTCCACACGACCGGCGAACTGTGCCTGTCGCCGGTGGGGCTGAGCGCAATGAATCGGCTGGCGCCCGCGCACATGGCGAGCCTGATTATGGGGACCTGGTTCTTCGCCTCGGCAACGGGCAATTTCGCCGCGGGGCTGATCGCCGCCGCGACGGGTTCGGAAAAGGCGAGCGGGGAAGGCGCGGGCAAGGCGCTGGTGCTTGACGTCTATCAGACGATCGGCCTGTGGGCGATCGGCTTTGGCGTGCTGGTGATCGTCGTGTCGCCGCTGATCAAGAAGCTGATGCACCTCGACACACTGCGCGATGCCGATGGGCTGGCGGGCAGCAAGGAACTGGCCGAGCCGCAGGCGGCGGGCGTTCATCCCGAACCCAAGGGGGCGTAATCCATGAAGACTGGTGTGAAGGGCAGCCTGCTGGCTGCGGTGTCGCTGGCGCTTGTCGGCTGTGCGGCGACGGGCGGCGGCGCCGCGTCGGCGGGGGACAAACCCGCCGCCAGCGCCGACAAGCCCGCGAAGTTCGACAAGAACCCCTATCCGTCGACCTATACGCCCTATCCGGGGCGGCCGACGGCGGTGCGCGGGGTGACGATCTTTGACGGCGAGGGCGGGCGGATCGACGATGGCGTCATCCTGTTCGCGAACGGCAAGGTCGAGGCGGTGGGCGGCGCCGACACTTTGATCCCGGCGGGTTATGATGTGATCGACGGCGGCGGCAAGTTCGTCACCCCCGGCATCATCGACATCCACAGCCACCTTGGCGACTATCCTTCACCCAGCGTCGATGCGCATGACGACGGCAATGAGGCGACGTCGCCAACGACACCCGAAGTCTGGTCCGAACATAGCGTCTGGCCGCAGGATCCGGGGTTCAGCCGCGCGCTGGCGAACGGCGGCGTCACCGCGCTTCAGATTCTGCCGGGCAGCGCGAACCTGATGGGCGGGCGCTCGATCACGCTCAAGAATGTGCCCGCGCGCACCGTGCAGGGGATGAAGTTCCCCGGCGCGCCCTATGGCCTGAAAATGGCGTGCGGTGAGAACCCGAAGCGCGTCTATGGCGGCAAGGGGCGGATGCCTTCGACGCGCATGGGCAATTTCGCGGTCAACCGCCAGACCTGGGCAAAGGCGGCCGCGTACAAGAAAAAGATGGACGACGGCAAGGCGGTCGACCGCGACCTGGCGATGGAAACGCTGGCGGGGGTGCTGGCGGGCGAAATCCTGATCCACAATCACTGCTATCGCGCCGACGAAATGGCGCTGGTGATCGATATGTCGAAGGAGTTCGGCTACAAGGTATCGACCTTTCACCACGCGGTCGAAAGCTACAAGATCGCCGACATGCTCGCGAAAGAGGGCATTTGTTCGGCGATGTGGGCCGACTGGTGGGGCTTCAAGATGGAAGCCTATGACAGCGTGAACGAGAATGTCCCGCTGGTCCACAATGCCGGGGCGTGCGCGATCGTCCATTCGGACGATGCGAACCAGATCCAGCGGCTGAACCAGGAAGCGGCGAAGGCGCTCAAAGCCGGGCGCCGCATGGGCATCGACGTCAGCGACGCGGTGGCGTGGAGCTGGCTGTCGCTCAATCCCGCCAAGGCGCTTGGCATCGCCGAGCAGACGGGCAGCCTGAAAGCGGGCAAGATGGCCGACGTCGTGCTCTGGAACGGCAATCCGTTCAGCGCCTATACGCGGCCTGAGAAGGTCTGGATCGATGGCGCGCTGATGTTCGACGCGATGGATCCGAAGCGGCGGCCGGTGAGCGATTTCGAGCTGGGGCAGCCGGGCGAAGGAGATGTGAAATGATGCGCGCGCTTCTCCTTTCGGCGGCGGCGCTGATTGCGCTTCCCGCAGCAGCCCAGGACATCGCCATCACCAATGCGAAGCTCGTCATCGGCGACGGCAGCGCGCCGATCGACGGCGGCACCGTCGTCGTGCGCGGCGGCAAGGTCGTTGCCGCGGGCGCGGGGGTCGCCGTGCCCGCGGGCATCGAGCGTGTCGATGCCGAGGGGCGCTATGTGACGCCGGGCATCGTCGCGGCGTTCAGCCGCGTCGGGCTGGTCGAGGTCGATGCGGTCAGCGGCACCAACGACCGTTCGGCGCCGCGTACCCGCTTTTCGGCGGGGCTCGACATCGCGCCTGCATTGAACCCCATGGGATCGCCCGTCGCGGTCAACCGCGCATCGGGCGTGACGCGCGCCATCGTCGCGCCGGGCGGCAGCAGCAATTTGTTCGCCGGGCAGGGCGCGGTCGTCGATCTGGCCGACGATATGGACATGGTCACCAAGCCGCGCGCGTTGCAGTTCGTTGCGTTCGGCGAGGCGGGGTCGGCGAAGGCGGGCGGCAGCCGCGCCGCGACCTTCCTGCTCTTCCGCGAACAATTGCTGGCGGCGCGCAGCTATGCCCGCAATCCCGCGGCGCTCGCCGAATGGGGCAATGACGCGATGCTCCAGCGCGCCGATGCCGAGGCGCTGGCGCGCGTGATCGACGGCACGACGCCGCTGTTCGTGCGCGTCGACCGCGCCGCCGACATCGTCAATGTTCTGAAGCTGAAAGGCGAGTTTCCGGCGATGAAGCTGGTGCTCGTCGGCGTGACCGACGGCTGGCTCGTCGCGCGCGAGATCGCCGCCGCGAAGGTGCCGGTGCTCGTGTCGCCGCTGAGCGACCTGCCCGACAGTTTCGAGCGGCTGGCGGCGACGCAATCGAACGCCGGGCGGCTGAAGGCCGCGGGGGTCGATGTCTCGGTCGGCGTGTTCGACGATGACGATGCGCACAAGATGGGTTATGCGACGCAATATGCGGGCAATCTGGTGGGCCTGACGCGGCTTCCCGGTGCAAGCGGGATGACGTGGGATCAGGCTTTTGCGTCGATCAGCAGCGCGCCCGCGCGCGCGGTGGGCATGGACGGCAGCATCGGATCGCTGCGCCCCGGCCGCGCAGGCGATGTCGTGATCTGGGATGATGACCCGCTCGAACTCGGCAGTCGGCCCGTCGCGATCTGGATCGACGGCAAGGCGCAGTCACTGACCACGCGGCAGGACCGCCTGCGCGACCGCTATGCGACGCCGCAGGAGGGAGCGTTGCCGAAGGCGTATGACCGTTAGGATGCGATCCATTTCGCCGGGATGACGTTCCTGGGGGCGTAGAGCGGGGAGTATCCGACATCATGTTGACGATGTTAGCTTTGTCGCACATGCTTCCGTCACCGGACCAAATCCGAGTCGCCCGAGCGGGCGGATGGAGGGTGCGGAAAGGCTTTTGACGACCGAAGGGGCTGGCCATGCAACCGATGTCGCTGTTGATCACCACCTGCGTCCTGTTCGTCGGCACCCATCTGCTGCTGTCGCATCCGCTGCGCGCGGGGCTGGCGAGCCGGCTGGGCGAGCGGGGGTTCCAGATCGTCTATTCGATCGTTGCGATCGCGACTTTCATCCTGATGGTGCAGGCCTGGCGCGGGATGCCGCCCGAGCCGCCGCTGTGGGCGGTCGGCGATGGCCTGTGGATCGCAGCGTCGCTGATCGTGCTGTTCGCGAGCATCTTGTTCGTGGGATCGCTGGTCGGCAATCCCGCGCTGGCCGCGCCGGGCGCCGAAAAGGCCGCCGCCGCGACGCCGCGCGGGGTGTTCGCGATTACGCGGCACCCGATGATGTGGGGCTTTGCCTTGTGGGCGCTGGCGCATGTCATGGTGGTGCCGACACCGGGGCAGATCATCTTGTCGGCGACGATCGCCTTCCTCGCACTTGCCGGATCGGCGGGGCAGGACGTCAAGAAGGCGCGGCTGATGGGCGACGCCTGGCGCGGCTGGGCGGCCCGGACGAGCTTCATTCCCTTTGCGCGGCAGCTTGGTGGCGCCGCGCCGTGGAGCGACGCCATGCCGCGACCGCACGCGCTGCTGGGCGGGATCCTCGTCTGGCTCGCCGCGACCTGGGCGCATGGGGCGCTCGGCTATATGGTCGCGGGGATCTGGCGCTGGGCGGGATAGTTTGCCCGCGAGACATGTGGCGATGCAGCTTCGCTTCGGGGCGGGGGGCTGCCGGTCCTCCCCCGCAGGGGGAGGGGGACCATGCGAAGCATGGTGGAGGGGTACAGGCCCGCATAAGCCGCGTTCGGCCGATGGTGCCCCTCCACCACCTTCGGTGGTCCCCCTCCCCGTTCCGGGGAGGAGAGCAAGGTCCGCAACCGGTCGATAGCGGTCAAAGCCGCACCATCCGCATTCCCTGTTCGCCATAGCGCGGGCCGCGCGTGCCTCCCTTGGGCGCGGCGGCGTCGATGGCCGCGAGGTCGGCGGCGGTGAGCGTGACGTCGGTCGCGCCGACGCTGTCCTCCATCGTCGCGCGGCGCTTGGTGCCGGGGATGGGGACGATGTCGTCGCCCTGCGCGAGCAGCCAGGCGAGCGCGACCTGCGCCTTTGACGCGCCATGCTTGTCGGCGACCGCGCCGATCGCATCGACGATCGCGAGGTTGGCGGGGAGGTTTTCGTCCGAATAGCGCGGATCGTTCCTCCGCCAGTCATGGTCGGGCAGCTGATCGCGGCTGCGCACCGCGCCCGCGAGGAAGCCGCGACCAAGCGGCGAATAGGGCACGAAGCCGATGCCATGTTCGCGGCAGACGGACAAAATCTCGTCCTCCACCTCGCGCTCCCAGATCGAATACTCGCTTTGCAGCGCGGTGATCGGCGCGGCCGCGGCGGCACGGCGCAGCGTTTCGGGACCGGCTTCGGAGAGCGCGATGTGACGGACCTTGCCCTCTTTCACCAGCTCCATCATCCCGCCGACGGTCTCCTCGATCGGCACATCGGGGTCGACGCGGTGCTGGTAGAAAAGGTCGATCGTGTCGATGCCGAGCCGCTGAAGCGAGCCTTCGCAGCTTTGGCGCGCATTTTCGGGCGAGCCATCGACACCGGTGATCTGCTTGCCCTCGAAACGGAAACCGAACTTGGTCGCAATGACCAGGCCGTCGCGCTTGCCCTTGATCGCCTGTCCCAGCAGTTCCTCGTTGCTGAACGGGCCATAGATTTGCGCGGTATCGAAAAAGGTGACGCCGAGGTCGATCGCCCGGTGGATGGTGCGCGTCGATTCGTCGAGATCGGCCGCCTCGCCATAGAGGATGTTGCCGCCCTTGATCATCGGCATGCAACCGATACCGATGGCGGAAACGGAGAGGCCGTGGCCCAGCGTGCGATATTTCATGGCGTTTCTCCTGCGGGCGGGTGCGCGTCTTCGCCAGCGGCGAAGCGGGTCGCGGCGACATCGGCGACGACATTGCCGACGGTGCGGAATATATCGGGGAAAGTTTCGACCGCGACAAGCAGGCCGAGCGGGGCGACGGGAACGCCCATTGCGGTGGCAATGGGTGCGATCGAGGTGACGAAGCTGATCGACCCGGGCAGGCTGACCGCGCTCAACGCCGCGCCGACCGCGACCGCGAGTCCGGCCGCCATTTCCCAGGGGGTCAGTTCGAGCCCGAACAGCGTCGCCACATAAATGACCACCGCGAGGTTCATGGCCGTGCTGGTGAACCGGAACAACGCAACCGCGAGTGGCAGGACGACATCGGCCTTTTTCGGATCGACGCCGAGGTCTTCGGACGCCTTGAGCATCGCGGGCAGGCTGGCGAGCGAGCTTTGCGTGCTGATCGCCACGGCAAAGGTCGGGACCATCGCGGGTATGAAGCGGGTAAGGGGGATGCGCACGACGAACACCGCGAGCAGCAATGCGAAGATGATGCACGCGACGCCGATGCCCGAGACGATGAGCACATAATGGATGAGCCCGCCGAACGCCGCGAGCCCGGCCTTGACCGCGAGCGCGTATCCGAGCGCAAAAACACCGAGCGGCGCGAGTGCGAGCACCCAGCCGATGACGATGAGCATCGCATCGCCAAGCGCCTTGAACAGCCCCGACAGCGTCGCGCGCTGAACAGGGGCGAGGCGGGTGATGGCGAAGGCGAAGACGGTGGTGAAGACGATAAGCGGCAGGATCGCCGTTTCGGCCGCCGCCGCAATCGGATTGGTCGGCACGAGGCCCAGGATGAAATCCGAAAAGGTCGGCGAGGGCGGGGCCTCGCCACCGCCGCCGAGCCCGTCGCGCAGCGCCGCCGCCGCGGCGGGAGACAGTGGGAACAGGCGAAGCAGCAGCGGCGTCAGCGCGAGCGACATCAGCCCCGAGAGGATGATTGCGGCGAGGAAGGTCATCACCGCGCGGCTGGCGAGCTGCCCCGCGCGCGCGGCGTCGGCGGTCGCGGTAATGCCGGTGATGAGCAGCGCGACGACCAGTGGCACGATCGTCATCTTGAGCGCGTTGAGCCAGAGAAGGCCCACTGGTTCGATAAAGGCGAGCGACGCGGTCGCGGCGCCGGGGGCGGCAATGTCGACGCCGATCCCCAGAAACATTCCGACGACGAGCGCCGAAAGGATGAACCAGGCGGATTTCAAGACGGATTCTCCCCGCGCTTCGTTGTGGTCAGCTTGCCAAGCAATTGAGCGTGACTTAGAGCAGCTTGCAGACGAAACGGGAACCGGTTTTTGGGTCGGACATTGCCCCCATGGGGCCGTGGCGTCGCAGGACGCCCTGCCGGGGCGCGGATCGAGCAACAGAGGTGGCATGCGCACATTTTTCGGAACCGACGGGATTCGCGGGCTGACAAACAAGGCCCCGATGACCGCCGAAGTCGCGATGCGCGTCGGCATGGCGGCGGGCGCGCATTTCCTGCGCGGTGACCACAAGCATCGCGTCGTGATCGGCAAGGATACGCGCCTGTCGGGCTATATGCTCGAAAATGCGCTCGTCGCGGGCTTCACGAGCGTCGGCATGGATGTGGTGCAGGTCGGCCCGATGCCAACCCCGGCGATCGCGATGCTGACGCGTTCGATGCGCGCCGACCTGGGCGTGATGATCTCGGCGAGCCACAACCCCTATCAGGATAACGGGATCAAGCTGTTCGGTCCCGACGGATACAAGCTCTCCGACGCCGACGAGGCGGCGATCGAACGATTGCTGGACGAAGCGCCGCGGCTCGCCGACGCCACGCATATCGGGCGCGCCAAGCGGATCGACGACGCGCGCGGACGCTATATCCACGCGGTGAAGCAGAGCTTGCCGCAAACGGTGCGCCTCGACGGGCTGCGCATCGTGCTCGATTGTGCCAACGGCGCCGCCTATAACAGCGCGCCGACGGTATTCTGGGAACTGGGCGCCGACGTGGTAGCGATCGGGGTGAATCCGAACGGCGTTAACATTAACGACAAGTGCGGATCGACCGCACCCGCGCTGCTCCAGGAAACGGTGGTCGCGAGCGGCGCCGACATCGGCATCGCCCTGGACGGCGACGCCGACCGGCTGATCGTGGTCGACGAAAAGGGGGCGATCGTCGACGGCGATCAGATCATGGCGCTGATCGGGGCGAGCTGGGCGCGGCAGGGACGGCTGAAGGGCGGCGGCGTCGTTGCGACGGTGATGTCGAACCTGGGGCTCGAACGCTTTCTGGAGGGGCAGGGGCTGCGGCTGGAACGCACCAAGGTTGGCGATCGCTATGTGCTCGAACGGATGAAGGAAGGCGGCTTCAACGTCGGCGGCGAACAGTCGGGGCATATGATACTGTCGGATCATGCGACGACGGGCGACGGCACGCTGGCGGCGCTCCAGCTGCTGGCCGAGCTCGTCGTGGCGCAGCGGCCGGCGAGCGAATTGCTGCACCAGTTCGACGCCGTGCCGCAGCTTTTGAAGAATGTCCGCTTCGCGGGGGGCAAGCCGCTCGACGACAAGAGCGTCATCGCCGCAATTGCCGACGGTGAAGCGGCGCTCAACGGCCGCGGGCGTCTCGTCATCCGGCCTTCCGGCACCGAGCCGCTGATCCGCGTGATGGCCGAGGGCGATGATGCGGGCGAGGTCGAGCGCGTCGTCGACATGATCTGCGACGCGGTCCGCGCCGCGGCGGCCTGATGTATTTATCCCGCCGTTCGCCCTGAGCTTGTCGAAGCGCCGTTCTTCTTTCCGCGTCGAAAGAAAATGCGGTGCTTCGACAGGTTCAGCACAAACGGATTTTGAAGGAAGTTTTGAGAATGCTTGAAATGCGACCCGATTGCGAACGCTGCGGACGCGATTTGCCCGCCGACATCCATGGCGCCTTCATCTGCTCGTTCGAGTGCACCTTTTGCGCGAGTTGCGCCGACAAGCTCGATGAACGTTGTCCCAATTGCGGTGGCGACCTGCTCGACCGGCCCTTGCGCGAAGGTGCGGCGCTGGCGAAGTTTCCGGCCTCGACGGAGCGGAAATTCAAGGGGTGACGCTTTTCTCTCTTCGTCATGCTGAACCTGTTTCAGTATCCATGGCCCGCCGCTTCCTTCGGCGCCGCGCAGATGGAGAGCCCAGGCCATGGACCCTGAAACAAGTTCAGGGTGACGGCAGCTTTAGGGCCGTTCGATGACCCCCCGCGTGCTGATCATCGCCGGATCGGACAGCGGCGGCGGCGCGGGTATCCAGGCCGACGTCAAGGCGGTGACGATGCTGGGCGGTCATGCGATGACCGCGATCACCGCGATCACCGCGCAAAATACGCTGGGCGTGCAGGGCGTGCATCCGGTGCCGACCGACATGGTGCTGGCGCAGATCGACAGCGTCGTGGCCGACATCGGTGTTGACGCTGTCAAGATTGGCATGATCGGTGGCGCCGAAACCGCGGCGGCGGTGGCGGAGCGGCTGGCGCGGCCCGACCTGGCCGATGCCGCGCTGGTATTCGACCCGGTTATGGTCGCGACGAGCGGCTCGGTGCTGGCCGACGCGGCAACGATCGACGCCTTCCATGCGCTGCTGCGGCGCGCAATGGTCGCGACGCCGAACCTGCCCGAGCTTGAGGCGCTGGGCGGCGAAGAAGCCGTGCTCGCGCATGGCTGTTCGTTGCTGGTCAAGGGCGGCCATGGGGCGGAGGAGACGGTGACCGACCGACTGCTCGAACCGGGCGAGGGCGAGGTCGCCCGCTGGGAAGCGCCACGGATCGACACGCCGCACAGCCACGGCACCGGCTGCACGCTGGCGAGCGCGATCGCGACCGGTCTCGCGCAGGGAATGCCGCTCGAACCCGCGATCGCGCGCGCGCGCGACTTCGTCCGGCTGGCGCTGCTCGATGCGCCGGGGCTGGGACAGGGGCATGGCCCGATGGGCCAGCAGATGGTGCGCAACGACGGGCTGTTCACCGGACCCGCGCTCAACCAGATCACGCTGCCAGCGCGGGACTATGCCGCGTCGGTTGCTTTCTACAGGCAGCTCGGACTGACGCAGATCGTCGATAGCCCCGACAATGGTTACGCGCGGTTCGAGGCAGCGAACGGGGTCACCTTGTCGGTCCATGTCGGCGATGCCAAGTCAGGCGGTGCGGCGACGTATCTGGAGAGCGGCGCGCTCGATGCGTGGGTCGCCTATCTGGCGCGGCGCGGGGTGCGGTTCGACCAGATGCCGAAGGACGAGGATTGGGGCTGGCGCGAGGCGTGGCTGACCGATCCGGCGGGCAACCGGCTGTGCCTGTATCAGGCGGGCGAGTATCGGAGGTATCCGCCGTGGCGGGTATGATTTCCCCTCCCGCTTGCGGGAAGGGTTGGGGGTGCGAGCGAGCGCGGCGAGCTCCTGCCTCTCCGATGGCCCACCCCGCTGTGACTGGCGAGCAAGCTCGCAAGTCTCGCTGCCTCTCCCGCAAGCGGGAGGGGGAAATATGATCGTGGGCGTCGATGAAGCCGGGCGCGGGCCGCTTGCCGGGCCGGTGGTCGCGGCGGCGGTGTTGCTGTGCGAGGGGGGTATCGCGGGGCTTGATGATTCCAAAAAGCTCTCCGCCAAACGCCGCAGTGCGTTGGAAGCCGAAATCCGGGCACGCTGCCGCTGGGGCATCGGCGAGGCCAGCGTTGCCGAAATTGACAGCGTTAACATATTGCAGGCGACCTTCCTCGCGATGACCCGCGCGGTCGAGGCGCTGGAGTTCGATCCCGCCGAAATCCTGGTCGATGGCAACCGGCTGCCCCGCTGGCGCTACAAGGCGCGCGCGATCGTGGGCGGCGATGGACTGCATCCCTGCATTTCGGCGGCCAGCATCCTGGCCAAGCAGCATCGCGACCGCCTGATGGTCGCGGCGGCACGCGATTATCCGGCTTTTGGCTGGGAGAGCAACATGGGCTATGGTACGGCGCAGCATCTTGCGGCGCTGCGCCAGTATGGGCCGACGCCGCACCACCGGATCAGTTTTGCCCCGGTCGCGCAATTGCAGCTGGTCTGACCGCCCGCAGCCTGAGAGGGGAAGGCGATGAGCAGGGGATTTTCCGCCGACGACGTCGGGCAGCAAATCGGACGGCGCTTTCTGGTCACCGGCGCCAATGCCGGCATCGGGTTCGAGGTCGTGCGAACGCTGGCAGCGCGCGGTGCGCATGTTGTGCTCGCATGCCGCGATGCGGAAAAGGCCGAAGCTGCCATGGCACGAATCCGCAGCGATCTGGCCAATGCCGAGCTGTCGTTCCAGCCGCTCGACCTCGCCGATCTCGATCAGGTGAGGGACGCAGCCGCGGCGGTGCTCGCGGGGCCACGGATCGACGTGCTGGTCAACAATGCCGGCGTGATGATCCCGCCGCGGATGCTGACGAAGCAGGGTTACGAACTGCAATTCGGGGTCAACCATCTTGGCCCTTTCGCCTTCACCGGGCTGGTTCACGCCCACGTCGACGACCGCATCGTCATCACCGGCAGCATCGCGCACAAGAGCGGCGCGATGGATTACAGCGACCTGTCGGCGTCGCGCAGCTATCACAACTGGGCGCGCTATCAGATGAGCAAGCTGGCGAATCTGCTCCATATGTTCGAGCTCGACCGACGGCTGGGCGCCGCGGGGCGCGCGACGCAGGCGATCGGATGCCATCCCGGCGTCGCACTCACCGAATTGCAGCGGCATCTGCCGTTGCCGCTCCGCTACATGACGCCGCTCGCCGCGCCCTTTTTCAACAGCGCGGCGCAGGGGGCGTGGCCGACCTTGCAAGCGGCCACCGGGGCGCATGTGCAGGGCGGCGATTATCTGGGGCCGCAGGGACTGGGCGAAGTGACGGGGCGGTCGGGCCCGGCGCGCGCAAGCCGCGCGGCGCGCGATCCGAAGCTGGCGCGCGAACTGTGGGAACGGTCGATCGAGCTGACCGGGGTGGATCCGGGGATATGATGGCCCGATCCCCTTTCCTTCAGTGGAGAGGACTTTATTTTTTCACCGGTGAGTCCTTGCCGCCACACCACCAGTGGTTGAGTCTCCGCGTCGCGGCGGACTCCATATGTCGTGGGGGACTCGTTTCGTTCCCGTCCCGTTAACCATTATGACACCGGGAATCCCTAGAATCCCTGGCTTGACGGCGGAGTCCGCCGGACTCATCAGGGGCTTCTTTCGATCGAAGAGCGGGGTGACTTATGGGTGTGATGGAACGGGTGAAGGCGTCGGCAACGAAGCAGCGGATGCCCAGGGTTGCCCCCGCGAACCTGCCGCTCGACAGCATCCTGCAGGGCGATTGTGTCGAGATGATGCGCCGCCTGCCTGCGGCGTCGGTCGACATGATCTTTGCCGATCCGCCCTATAATCTCCAGCTCGGCGGCGACCTGCTCCGCCCCGACGGCAGCCAGGTCGATGCGGTCGACGATGATTGGGACAAGTTCGACAGCCTGGCGACCTATGACCGCTTCACCCATGCGTGGCTGAAGGAAGCGAAGCGCATCCTGAAACCCGGCGGCAGCATCTGGGTGATCGGCAGTTATCACAATATCTTCCGCGTCGGCGCGGCGTTGCAGGATCAAGGCTATTGGATTCTCAACGACATCGTGTGGCGGAAAGCGAACCCGATGCCCAATTTCAAGGGCACGCGCTTCACCAACGCGCACGAGACGCTGATCTGGGCGTCGATGGGCGAGAAGGCGCGCTATACCTTCAATTATCGCGCGATGAAGACGCTGAACGACGAGTTGCAAATGCGCAGCGACTGGCTGATCCCGATCTGCGGCGGACAGGAGCGGCTCAAGAAGGGCGGGCACAAGGTCCACCCGACGCAAAAGCCCGAGGCGCTGCTCTATCGCATCCTGCTCGCCTGCTCGAATCCCGGCGACGTGATCCTCGATCCTTTCTTCGGCACCGGCACGACGGGCGCCGTCGCGAAGCGGCTGGGGCGCCGCTACATCGGCATCGAGCGCGAGGATGATTATATCGCCGCGGCGAAGGAACGCATCGAGATGGCGCTGCCGCTCGACGAAAGCGCGGTGAAGACGATGATGGCACCCAGGGCCGCGACGCGCGTTGCCTTTGGCACGCTCGTCGAATGCGGGATGATCGCGCCGGGAACCGTGCTGACCGACGTGAAACGTCGCTGGAAGGCTAAGGTGCGCGTCGACGGCAGCCTCGATTGCGAAGGTCAGGCGCCGGGGTCGATCCACAAGGTCGGCGCGCTCGTGCAGGGCGCGCCGAGCTGTAACGGCTGGACTTTCTGGCATGTCGATACCGGCAAGGAACTGCGCGTGATCGACGCGGTGCGGCAGGACTGGCTGCTGGCGAACGAGGCGTAACAATCAAACGTCATTGCGAGGAGCGGAGCGACGAAGCAATCTCCAGCCACCGGCACGCGTGTCCGTTTGGCTGGAGATTGCTTCGCTTCGCTCGCAATGACGGATAGAGGATAAGCATGTTCCAGCCACTCACCAAGCCCGACCTCGGCCAGACGTGGGAGGATGCGCGCGTCTACCTCCGCCCCACCTGCTTCATCGACCGCCCGCACGAGCTGGACGAGGGCGCGCTGCGCATCGCCGACACGATGGTCTGGTTCGCGGCATGGCACGTCAGCCTGCGCAACAATGACGCGGTCAAATCGGCGGTGGTGCCCGTGGCCGAACTCGACGACTGGATCGCGGCGATGCCCGACCGGCTGGGTGAAGCGGCAGAAGCGCAGCGCGCGGGCGTCGCGCGGCCGCGCGGCAATCTCCAGCTCGGCGAACGCTCGATCCGGCTCGGCGAACCCCAGCTGATGGGTATTTTGAACGTCACCCCCGACAGCTTTTCCGATGGCGGCAAGCATATCGACGCCGCGGCGGCGATCGATGCGGGCTTCGCAATGGGCGCGGCGGGCGCGGCGATCATCGACGTGGGCGGCGAATCGACGCGGCCCGGCGCGCCGCTTATCTGGGAAGGCGACGAGATCCAGCGGATCGAGGACGTCGTTGCGGCGCTGGCCAAAGGCGGCGTCGCAGTGTCGATCGACACGCGCAAGGCGGCCGTTATGGAAGCCGCGCTCGCGGCGGGGGCGGGCATCGTCAACGATATTTCGGCGCTGCGCTACGACGACCGCGCGATAGAGGTGGTGGTGCAGGCGGGCTGCCCGGTGGTGCTGATGCACGCTCCGTCGGCGAAGAGCGATCCGCATGAGGGCGCGACCTATGCGCACGCCCTGTTCGACGTCTACGACATGCTCGCCGAGCGCGTTGCCGCGTGCAAGGCGGCGGGGGTCGACCCGGCGAAGATCATCGTCGATCCGGGTATCGGGTTCGGCAAGGGCGTCGGCGACAATCTGGCGCTCGTGAACGGCCTTGCGCTGTTCCACACGCTCGGCTGCCCGATCCTGTTCGGCGCGAGCCGCAAGAGATTGATCGGCGCGCTCGACAATGAAGCGGCGGCCGATCAGCGGCTCGGTGGGACGGTCGCGCTGCATTATCAGGCGGCGGCGCAGGGCGCGCAGCTGCTGCGCGTGCATGACATTGCCGAGAACCGGCAAGCGCTGCGGGTGTGGCGGGGGCTTAGGGATACGGCGTTGACCGGTTGAGCTGCTCGCTGCAGGCGATGTCGACTGCGTTTAGCCACCTGCGGGAGACCGATTGACTCGAGATTGCCGCACATTAACCTGAGTATTCGGCATTTTGTGGGGGGATGGCGAATGGTTGCGGTAGATGATGGCGTCAAGGAGCACTACCGGCGCGCGATACAGAAAGCGAGCGAGATCGATTTCGATATCGTGAAAGTCCGGTATATGAACAAGAATCTCGCAACACGGGCACGAGCTAATCTCGTCGCTGCGGAAACGGTCAAATATCTTTGCCTGGCACACAGTTACAAAGAGCATGAATGGATTATCACCGGCGACATCGACGAGTTTTGGCACACGTTCATTCTGTTTACGGAACGATATGCGGAGTTCTGCAACGCTGTTTTCGGTTATTTCCTGCATCATGTGCCCGGTGAGGAAGGACGATTGCGGGACCGCATCAACAAGGTCGTTCGGAAGCCCTCCGATTCGGCGGAAGGTTATCGAAGAACGCTGGATTTATATCGAGAAATAACCGGAACCGAGCCGTCGTCGCAGGTGTGGCCAGCAGTGTCCGTCCTTGAACGCGGCCAGGATCCGATGCCGTGCGGGGCATGTGGCGGCGGTGGTCCGCCTGATCCTGCATGCGGATGCAGTCGACCGCGAGGCGCTGGGCCACCCTGCAATCCGGTGCCATAGGATATGGGAACTGCAAGATAGGACGGATTCAACCGCGGCGCAGATTTTCTCGAGCGGCGTCACGCCGCCGTGTCGATCCCGAGGTCGCTCAATTTGCGATAGAGCGTCGAGCGGCCGATGCCGAGGCGGCGCGCGACTTCGCTCATGCGGCCGCGGTAGTGGCCGATGGCGAGGCGGATCACGTCGGCCTCGATTTCCTCGAGCGGGCGCAAATTGCCGTCGGGCAGGTAGAGCGTCACGCCGATCGCCTCGCCGTTGATCGCAACCTCGCCGTCGCTGGCGCTGCCGCCGCCGAGCGTCGCCTCGATCGCGCGGAAGTCGGCGGCGGTCAGGACGTCGGTGGTGCTGCCGACCGCGGCGCGGAACAGCACGTCCTGCAACTGGCGGACATTGCCCGGCCACGCATAGGCGGCGAGCAGCCGCAGCGCATCGTCGGTGATGCCGATCGGCCCCATGCCCGGCAACCCGCCAATGCGCGCGAGCAGGTGGCGCGCGAGCGGGCCGACATCGCCACGGCGTTCGCTGAGCGAGGGCAGGGTGAGCTGCGCGCTCGACAGCGCATAAAACAGGTCTTCGCGGAAATGGCCTGCCTCGATGAGCTTGTCGAGCGGGCTGGCGCTGGTCGCGATGATCCGCACATCGACGGTCTGGCGGATCGACCCGCCGATCATCTGCACTTCGCCCGTGTTCAGAAACTCGACGAGCTTGGCCTGCGTGTCGAGCGGGATGCACTCGACATGGTCGATGATGATGCTGCCGCCGTCGGCCTGCACAAGTCGGCCGATCTGGCGGTCGAAGGCGCCGGGAAAGGCGCCGCGTTCGTGGCCGAACAGCCCTGATCCGATGAGGCCCGGCGACACCGCCGAACAATCGACCATGACGAGCTGCCCGCGCGCGCGCGGGCTGGCGCCATGGATCGCCCGCGCAAAGACCTCCTTGCCGGTTCCGGGCTTGCCGTTGATCATCACCGGCACGCGCGCGCGCGCGGCCTTGGCGGCGATGGCGAGCGCGCTGCGGAAATTGGGGCTCGAGCCGATGATTTCCTCGAACGCGAGCGGCGCGCGCAGCTTTTCGGTGAGCGGGCGCAGTTCGCCCTGCGGGCCGCCGTCGGCCATCACGCGGTCGAGCGCTTCGAGCAGCCGATCGGGGGCGATGGGCTTCTGAACAAAATCGCTCGCCCCGGCGCGCATCGCGGCGACCGCGACCTCGACGCCGTTGCGCATCGTGATGACGACGAGCGGGATCGCGGGGCGCCAGCGGCGCAGTTCGATGACGAACTGGGCGATGTCCATGCCCGGCGCGCCCTGGTCGATGAGCACGGCGTCGAGCGCCATCCCCTCCTGCGTGCCGAGCCTGGCGAGGGCGGTGTCGGTGTCGGCGGCGATGACGCTGCGCCAGCCGCCACGCGACACGAGCGCCGAGAGAAAGCGCTGCTGCGCAGGCTCGCTGTCGACGATCATCACCGTTCGCGTGTCGCGCGTGCTTGCCATGGTATCGAACCTGCCCCCTGGAGCGCTGAGCATCATATTGCTGATGTGAACGCCCTTTCTATCCGCGAGGGGTAAAAGGGCGATTAAGGCCGTTCGCCTTTTGCCATGTCAGCCCGAACACGCCAAACCGGCTATTGAGCATCGTCATGGGCGTGGCTAAGACCGGCGCGACGGCCGATTCTGGCGATACCGGGCGGCGCGCTGGGCGTGGTCACCGGGACGGGTGAAGGGGAAAAACGATGGGACAGCAGGAAATGAAGTCGGCGAACGAAACCTATTCGGGTTTCCTCAGCCTGCTGAAGGTCGGGACGATCCTGACCGGAATTGTGACGCTCGTTGTCGTCCTCCTGATCGCGTCGTGACGCAACCGATATGCGCATTGCTGTCCTGAAGGAGCTCGCCGCTGGCGAGACCCGCGTCGCCGCGACCCCGGAAACCGTGAAGAAATTCATTGGACTGGGCGCCGCAGTTGCCATCGAATCGGGTGCGGGGGAGGCTGCGTCGATTACCGATGCCGACTATGCAGCGGCTGGCGCGAGCGTCGGCGACCGTGCCGCGACGTTGAAGGGCGCGAACATCATCCTGGCTATCCAGGGGCCGGATCCGGCAACGCTGTCGGGCTTCGCCGAAGGCGCCTGGCTCGCCGCCGCGCTCAATCCCTTTGGCGAACGCGCGCGCGTCGATGCCTATGCGAAGCTGGGGATCGAGGCGCTGGCGATGGAGTTCATGCCGCGCATCACGCGCGCGCAGTCGATGGATATTCTTTCCAGCCAGGCCAATCTGGCCGGTTACAAGGCGGTGTTGATGGCGGCAAACGCCTATGGCCGGGCGTTCCCGATGATGATGACCGCTGCCGGCACGGTGAGCGCCGCCAAGGCGTTCATCATGGGCGTCGGCGTTGCCGGGCTTCAGGCGATCGCGACCGCGCGGCGTCTGGGCGCGCAGGTCAGCGCGACCGACGTGCGCTCGGCGACCAAGGAGCAGATTCTCTCGCTTGGCGCGAAGCCGATCTTCGTCGAAAATGTCGCGGGGATCGAGGGCGAGGGCGCGGGCGGCTATGCCACCGAAATGTCTGACGAATATAAGGCGGCGCAGGCCGAGCTCGTGTCGTCGCACATCGCCAGGCAGGACATTGTCATCACCACCGCGCTGATTCCGGGGCGCCCTGCGCCGCGACTGATCTCGGATGCACAGCTCAGGGCGATGCGGTCGGGCAGCGTGATCGTCGACATGGCGGCCGAAAGCGGCGGCAATGTCGAGGGATCGGTGTCCGGCGAAACGAAGCGCATCCACGGCGTCACCGTCATCGGCGCGAAGAATATCGCCGCGCTGATGCCCGCCGACACCAGCGCCTTGTTCAGCCGCAACCTGTTCAACTTCCTCTCGGCCTTCTGGGACAAGGAAGCGGGCCGGCCCGTGCTCGATGAGGAAATCGGCAATGCCGTGCGCCTGACGCAGGGCGGCAAGGTCGTCAGCGAACGGCTGCTGGGATAATCGTGGCGGTCGCCGGTCGCCGAAACAAACGGCGGTAACGGCCGATTCCGGCCTTTTCTTGCTCCGGCGCCTGGCTACTATGGGGCAGGGGTCTGCCCGCCCATTGCTTTAACAACCGGAGATTGCCCGATGCCGCGCGCGAAGCTTGTTTCTCTTCCCTCGCTCGCCCTGACCGCCGCCGCCCTTTCGCTCGGCCTTGCCGCATGCAGCGGCGAGCCGGAAACGACGACCGAGACGGACACGGTGGGCGATGCAATCGGCGCGGACGCGGCGGGGGGCGGAATGACGGCCGACAAGACGATCGCCGACAATATCGCATCGTCGCCGATTCATACGTCGCTCGCCGCCGCGCTGACGCAGGCCGGTCTGGCGCAGACCCTGTCGGGCGCCGGTCCCTTCACCCTCTTCGCCCCGACCGACGCTGCCTTTACGCAAGTGCCGCCGGTGACGCGCGACGGGTGGATGCGCCCGGCGCAGCAAAGCGTGCTTGCGGGCGTGCTCAACTATCATGTCGTCCCCGGCAAGCTGACCGCCGCCGACCTTGGCGCGCAGATCGACGCCGCGGGCGGGCAGGTCACGCTGAAAACCGCCGACGGACAGGAGCTGATGGCGCGCAAATCGGGCGATTCGATCCTGCTGACCAGCGCGTCGGGCAACAAGGCGATCGTGACGCAGGCCGATGTCGAGCAGGCGAACGGCGTTGTGCATGTGATCGACGCGGTGTTGCTGCCGCGGATGTAGGTGGTTTGCCCTCGCGCCCCCAAGATCGCGCGGCGCGGGGCGGGTTTACGACCGGAAGGTGACATTCTCTCCCCTCCCGCTTGCGGGAGGGGTCGGGGGTGGGCAGCAGCGTGGCAATGGCCCACCCCGCTGCGACTAACGAACAAAGTTCGTAAGTCTCGCTGCCCCTCCCGCTTGCGGGAGGGGAAACCAGCGCAACTTCTCAATGTCCGCTCACCACACCAAAACCGACATCCGATCATCCAAGCCAAAGCCTTCGGAAACGAAATTTTATGTCCCGTTGCGCCCACATTCCTTGCTTTACAAAACATAGGCGCTTCATTTTTGACAGCTTAGGAGTCGACAGGCTGGCATCGTCACGGCAAGAGGTGCGCCAAGCGGAATCAGCAGGGGAGCGCGCCGTGGATTTTATCGCCATTTTTTCGATATTCGTGCTGGCGTGTTTCGTCGGCTATTTCGTCGTCTGGTCGGTGACGCCGGCGCTGCACACGCCGCTGATGAGTGTCACCAACGCGATTTCGTCGGTGATCATCGTCGGCGCGCTGATCGCCGCGGCGGCGGCGGGATCGGCGACGTCGAAATGGCTGGGCCTTGCCGCGGTGGTGATGGCGAGCATCAATATCTTCGGCGGCTTCGCGGTCACCGCGCGGATGCTGGCGATGTACAAGAAGAAGGAGCGCTGAGATGGATTTCCAGTCGATCCTTGCCGCGGCGACCGGCGATCACGGCGCGGTGAACCCCTGGGCGGCGATCGCCTATCTGGTGTCGGGCGTCTTCTTCATCCTCGCGCTGCGCGGCCTGTCGTCGCCCGCCTCGTCGCAGCGCGGCAACCGCTTCGGCATGATCGGGATGACGATCGCGGTCGTCACGACGCTGCTGACACATGTTCCGCGCCTCGATGGCGGGGCGCTCGACAGCGTGGCGCTGATCGAAATCCTTGTCGCCATCGGCATCGGCGCGGTCATCGGCATCGTCATGGCGCGGCGCATCGCGATGACCGCGATGCCGCAGCTCGTCGCGGCGTTCCACAGCCTTGTCGGCCTTGCCGCCGTTGCCGTGGCGGCGGCAGCGTACCTAAACCCGCAGGCGTTCGGCATCGCCGATGCCGCGGGGCAGATTTATACCGTCAGCCGCATCGAAATGGGGCTGGGCATCGCGATCGGCGCGATCACCTTTTCGGGGTCGGTCATCGCTTTCCTCAAGCTCAACGGCAATATGTCGGGCGCGCCGATCATGCTGCCCGCGCGGCATGTCATCAACCTCGGCACGCTCGCCGCGATCATCGGGCTTGTCGCCTATTTCACCTTCGACCAGTCGCCCTGGGTGTTCTGGACCGTGACGGCACTCAGCTTCGTCATCGGTTTTCTCTTGATCATCCCGATCGGCGGCGCCGACATGCCGGTCGTCGTGTCGATGCTCAACAGCTATTCGGGCTGGGCCGCGGCGGCGATGGGCTTCACGCTCGGCAACACCGCGATGATCATCACCGGCGCGCTCGTCGGCTCGTCGGGCGCGATCCTGTCGTACATCATGTGCCGCGCGATGAACCGCAGCTTCATCAGCGTGATCGCGGGCGGCTTTGGCGGCGACGATGCGGCGGCGGGCGCGGGCGGCGCGAAGGAACAGCGGCCGTGGAAGCCGGGCAGCGCCGAGGATGCGGCTTTCCTGATGACCCAGGCGGAGAATGTCATCATCGTCCCCGGTTACGGCATGGCGGTCGCACAGGCGCAGCACGCGCTGCGCGAGATGGCCGACCTGCTGAAAGCCGAGGGCGTCAACGTCAAATATGCGATCCACCCCGTTGCGGGGCGGATGCCGGGCCATATGAACGTGCTGCTCGCCGAGGCGAGCGTGCCCTATGACGAGGTGTTCGAGCTCGAGGACATCAACGGCGAGTTCGCGCAGTGCGACGTCGCCTTCGTCATCGGCGCGAACGACGTCACCAACCCGGCGGCCAAGACCGACAAGAGCTCGCCGATTTACGGGATGCCCGTGCTCGACGTCGAAAAGGCGAAGACCGTGCTGTTCGTGAAGCGCTCGATGGGCGGGGTCGGCTATGCCGGCGTCGACAACGACGTCTTCTACATGGACCAGACGATGATGCTGCTCGGCGACGCCAAGAAGATGGCCGACGACATCGTGAAGGCGATCGGCGGAAGCGGGCATTGACCCCACAACCATTGACCCGAATCGTCATCCCGGCGAAGGCCGGGATCTCGACCTCGCGTTGGATAGCAACGACGAGACCCTGGCCTTCGCCGGGGTGACGATTAAAGGGGCATCGATTCGTTATGCGCAAAATCGGCCTGATCGGCGGCATGAGCTGGGCGTCGACCGAGCTTTATTACCGCCATCTCAACAAGGGGGTGCAAAAGCGCCTCGGCACCGCCTGTTCGGCGCCGATCCTGATGGAGAGCCTGAACTATTGCGACCTGTCGCGAATCACCACCGACGCGCAATGGGACCATGCCAGAGAGGTGCTGATCGCATCGGCGCAGCGGCTGGAGGCGGCGGGCGCCACCGCGCTGATGATCGCCGCCAATTCGATGCACAAGGTAGCGGAAGATGTCGCCGCGGCGATTTCTATCCCGCTCATTCATATCGTCGACGAAACCGGCGAGAAGATGAAGGGCGACGGGATCAAGGCGGCGGCGGTGATCGGCACGCGCAATGTGATGACTGAGCCCTGGTTTCGCCAGCGGCTCGTGCGCCACGGGCTGACGCTCGCGCCCTATGACACGAACCGCGCCGACGAGATCGACCGGATCATCTATGAAGAGCTGATGCTCGGCAAGGTCAACGAAGCGTCGCGCCGCACGATGAAAACCTTTATCACCGACATCGCCAAACAGGATATTCAGGCGATCGTGCTTGCCTGTACCGAGCTGGTGATGCTGGTCGATCCCGACGCCAATCTCCTGCCGATCTACGACACGACGCGCATTCATGTCGCGGCGGGAGTGGATTGGATTTTGGGCGAGGGGTGATTTTCTCCCCTCCCGCTTGCGGGAGGGGTCGGGGGTGGGCAGCCACGTCGCTGAGCCCACCCCGCTGCGACTAGCAAGCAAAGCTTGCAAGTCTCGCTGCCCCTCCCGCGAGCGGGAGGGGAGGGTTTACCCCACCCGCGTCCACGTCACTGTGCGGCAGAACACCGCAACGCAGCCTTTCATCGTCATCCGGTCGCCTTTGACGCTGAGCTGTGCCTTGTAATAGCGCCCGTCCTCGGGGCTGTAGCCCTGACCCTTCCAGACATTGCCATCGGGCGCGAGATCCCAATAGATGCGCAGGCCCGTCACCTTGCGGCCACGCTTGGCCTTGTCGGGGTTGCGTTCGTCGAGCTGGCCGCCCGCGGGCTGTTTGATCAGCAGCCGCTCGATATGGCCGCACATCTTGGCGCCGCATGGGCTCATCACGACGATGCCCTTGCCGTCGTCGGTTTTCCAGCGGCCCGCGAGCGCGGGCGGCGCGGCGGCGAGCGATGGAACGGTGGCGAAGGCGACGAGCGCCAAGGCGTAGCGATGAAACAATGCGACCTCCCCGGTTAGCTACAGCCATGTCAGCAACATGGCTTGGCATTGCTCCAGTCTTGCACCATGCTGGCAAAAAACAAGGGAGAGTCTGATGCGATTCCATTATCTCGTCGTGTCTTTTGGTGCTGTACTGGCTCTGGCGATGCCCGCGTCGGCCAAGACGATCAGTGTCAGCGCCGATTCGACCGACGCGAACGAAAAATTGCAGGAGGCGCTGATCCTCGCCGAGCCGGGCGACGTCGTCGAACTGGGCGCCGGCGTGTGGAAGCTGACCGACGGGCTGTCGCTCGACGTCGCCAATGTGACCGTGCGCGGCGCGGGCACCGGCGAGGGCGGATCGATCCTCGACTTTTCGGGGCAGCAGGGCGCGGGTGAGGGGCTGCTCGTCACCGCCGACGATGTGCTGCTCACCAACTTCGCGGTGCTCAATACGAAAGGCGACGGCATCAAGTCGAAGGGCGCCGACCGCATCGTCTATCACAAGCTGCGCGTCGAATGGACCGCGGGGCCAAAGGCGACCAACGGCGCATACGGCATCTATCCGGTCGAGAGTAGCGACGTGCTCATCGACAGCGTCTATGTCCGCGGCGCGTCGGATGCCGGCATCTATGTCGGCCAGTCCAGGAATATCGTCGTGCGCGAATCGGTCGCGACCGAAAATGTCGCGGGGATCGAGATCGAGAACAGCTATGACGCCGATGTTCACGACAATATCGCGAACCGCAACACGGGCGGCATCCTGGTGTTCGACCTCCCCAGCCTGCCGATGCAGGGCGGGCACAATGTCCGCGTCTTTTCCAATATCGTCAGCGACAACAGCGTCCCCAATTTCGCGCCCGCGGGCAATATCGTCGCGAGCGTGCCGACGGGCACCGGCGTGCTGGTGATGGCGAACCGCAATGTCGAGATTTTCGACAATATCCTCGACCGGAACGGCACCGCCAATGTGATGATCGTCGGCTATCGCTACGAGCATAAGGATCCGAAATATCAGCCATTGCCGCGGGCGATCGTCGTGCGGGACAATCAGCATGGCAAGGCGGGCTATGCCCCCGCATTTCCCGGCGGGGCGGAGATTGCGGTGGCGATGGGCGGCACGCTTCCGCCGGTGCTGTGGGACGGGTCGGGCGACGCGATCGTCAACGACGATGCCGGCGTGCTGTCGCTGAACCTGCCCGACATGGCGATGCCGCAAAGCGCGGCGAAGCCGTCGCTCGCCGACCTCAAAGGCACGCCGCCTGCGCCGCTGCCGGGGATCACGCTGCCCGCAAGCATGGAGGCGAAGCTTCGGTGAGACGCGCCCTTGCCGCGATCGCCGCGGCGTTGCTGTGCAGTAGCGGCGGCACGGCGCTGACCCTGCCGACCGTTGATCAGGCGCTGGTCGAAAGCGACGCGATGCCCGCGAAGCTCTCCGCCTTCGGCCTGTTTCGCGGCAATGATCCGCTGCGCCCCGTGGCGGGCATCGCCTATACGCTGCGCACGCCCTTGTTCAGCGATTATGCCGACAAGCATCGGTTCATGCTGATTCCGGAAGGGAAAAAGGCCACGATCACGGCCGACGGCGCGATCGACCTTCCGGTCGGCACGGTGCTGGTCAAGAGCTTCGGCTGGCCCGACTGGAACGGGGGCAGGCCGGTCGAGACGCGGCTGCTGATCCGCCGTGCGTCGGGCTGGGCGGCGCTGCCCTATATCTGGGACGCCGATGGCGAGGATGCGACGCTGGCCTTGGGCGGGCGGCGCGTGCCGGTGAGTTTTACCACCGCCGCGGGCGACCGGCATTCGATCCGCTATGCCGTGCCGAACCGCAACCAGTGCAAGGAATGCCATAGCCTGAACGGCGAGATCGTGCCGATCGGACCCAAGGCGCGCAATCTTGTGCTCGATCCCGCCGCTTCGGCAGCGCTGCGTGCGCGCTATTTCGCGCAGCCCGCCGCGCTCGAACCGACGATGCCCGTGTGGGACGATGCGACCAGCGGCGGTGTTGCGGAGCGCGCCCGCGCCTATCTCGACGTCAATTGCGCGCATTGCCACAATCCGGCGGGGAGCGCGTCGAACAGCGGGCTGTTCCTGCGCTGGACCGACGATCCGGCGGGTGTGAATTATGGCATCGGCAAGCGCCCGACGGCGGCGGGGCGGGGGAGCGGAGGGATGGACTTCGCGATTGCGCCGGGGGCGCCGCAAAGCAGCTTCATGATCTATCGGCTCGAAAGCACCGATCCCGGCATTGCGATGCCCGAGGTCGGGCGGTCGACGGTGCATCGGGAGGGCGCGGCGCTGCTGCGGCAATGGATTGCGGAGATGCGGAAAGCCGGCTCGCGCTGGCCCGCCTAAACGTCATTGCGAGCGTAGCGAAGCAATCTCCAGCTACCGGAGCACTTGGACGACCGCTGGAGATTGCTTCGTCGCTACGCTCCTCGCAATGACGATGTTATGGTGTTCGGGCGCTTGCTAAACGGCATCGCTTTATCTTAGGTCCGCGCATGACCAACCTCATCCTCCACGATTATTTCCGCTCCTCGGCCAGCTTTCGCGTCCGCATCGCGCTGAACCTCAAGGGCCTCGATTATGAGCGCGTGGAGGTCAGCCTGATCGCGGGTGAACAGCGCAGCGACGCCTATCTCGAACAAAATGCGCAGGGGTTCGTGCCGATGCTCGTCGTCGATGGCGAGCCGATCATTCAGAGCATGGCGATCATCGACTGGCTCGACCGCGCCTTTCCCCAGCCGCGGCTGATCCCCGACGATCCGATGCCGCGCGCGGTCGCGCTGGCGCGCGCGCAGGTGATCGCGAGCGACATTCACCCGCTCAACAACCTCCGCGTGCTCAAATATCTGAAGCGCGACCTGGGGCTGAACGAGCAGACCAAGGATCGCTGGTATCGCCACTGGATCGTGCAGGGCTTCGACGCGCTCGAAGCAATGGCGGGCGACGGCAAGTTCCTGGGCGGCGACGCGCCGGGCATCGCCGACTGTTGCCTGGTGCCGCAGATGTATAATGCGCGCCGGTTCGAGACGCCGCTTGACGACTATCCCCGGCTGGTGGCGATCGACGCGGCGTGCATGGAACTGGATGCCTTCCAGAAGGCGCACCCCGATGCGGTGAAACCCGCGTGATCCGGCTTTTGGTGGGAACTGCCGCGCTGGCGCTGCCGGCGGCGGCGATGGCGCAGAATGAAGAAGACGTCGACCTGTTCGTTGACGTCGGTCGTTTGCTTCAGGAAATTGTAGTCGCGGGAGCCGGATCGCTCCTGCCTCCCGCGGGCGATGGAGCGCAGGCGACTACCCTCCTTTATGATCCCGCCCCCGGCCTGGGCACACGCATCGAAAACCGCCTGCGCGACGAGGCGGGCATCGTCCAGTTCCGCCGCAGCGACGGGCGCAGCGCGCATCCGACGAGCCAGGGGGTGACGCTGCGCGGGCTCGGCGGCAATGCGTCGAGCCGCGCGCTGGTGACGCTCGATGGCGTGCCGCAGGCCGACCCCTTCGGCGGCTGGGTGGCGTGGAGCGCCTATGACGCGGTCCGGCTCGGCGGGATCGTCGTCACGCGCGGCGGCGGCGGCGGCGCCGATGGGCCCGGCGCGCTCGCGGGAACGATCGGGCTGCATTCGGCGATGACCGACGGCGCCGAAGCCAGCCTTGCCTATGGCAGCCGCGACGGCTGGGATGCGGCGGCGAGCGTGGGCGGAGCGATCGGCAGCGGACAGGTGGCGATCGACGGCCGCTACAGCCGCGGCGATGGTTTTGTTCCGGTCGCCAAAGGGCAGCGCGGCAGCGCCGATCGCGCCGCACCTTATGAGCAAGGCGGATTGGGCCTGCGCCTCCGCTTCGATGCGGGCGACAACAGCCGCATCGAGGCGAGCCTGCGCGGCTTTGCCGACCGGCGCGACCGCGGGGTCGATTTCACCCGAAGCAAAGTCGATGGCGTCGACGCCAGCCTGCGCTTCGTCCGCGACCCCGCGAGCGGCGCACAATGGCTCGCGCTCGCCTATGTCCAGCTGCGCGACTTCGAGACGGGCTTTGCCAGCGTCGCTTCGGATCGCGGCAGCGCCGCGCCCGTGCTGTTCCAGCGCGTTCCCGCGACCGGGCTGGGCGCACGCGTCGAATATCGTCCGGCGATCGGCGGCGCGACCCCGCTGCGGCTCGGCGCCGACTGGCGGCGCACCACGGGCCGCACCGAGGAGGATTTTTTCTTCGCCGCGGGCGTGCCGCGGCGCCACCGCAGCGCGGGCGGCAGCAGCGACACCGTCGGCGCCTTTGCCGAATGGACGTCGGGGAGCCGCGATGACGGCTTTCTCTGGACGCTGAGCGGGCGCATCGACCGCTGGTGGCTCAGCGGAGGCTATCGCCGCGAGGGCAATATCGGCGGCGCGCCGATCAGCGACGCGCGCTTTGCCGACCGGCAGGACTGGGAAGCCAGCGGGCGCGCGGGGGTGCGCTGGAGCCGCGAGAATGTCGCGCTGCGCGCCGCAGCCTATCGCGGCTGGCGCCTGCCGACGCTCAACGAGCTGTACCGCCCCTTCCGTGTCGGCGCCGAGGTGACGATGGCGAATGAGGCGCTGAGGCCCGAGCGGCTGTGGGGCGGCGAGGTCGGGATCGACTGGGCGTCGGCTGAAACCAGCCTGTCGGCGACGCTGTTCGCCAACCGGCTGACCGATGCGATCGCCAATGTGACGCTGGCGCCCAACCTCAACCAGCGGCAGAATCTCGATGCGATCGACAGCAAGGGCGTCGAGGTAAGCGCCGAACAGGGTATCGGCCCACTGACGCTGCGCGCGACATATGCCTATACCGACGCCGAGGTCGATGCGTCGGGCGCGGCGGCGGCGCTCGACGGGCGGCGGCCCGCGCAGATTGCGAAACATGGCGGCAGCGTGTCGCTGCGCAGCAATGCCGACGGTCCGCTCGGCGGCTTTGCGACCTTGCGCTATATCGGCGCGCAGAATGAGGATGATCTGGGGCTGCTGCGGCTGGACGACGCGCTGACGCTCGACGCCGGGCTGTCGTGGCGTTTTGCGAACGGGATCAGCGTCGAGGCGCGCGGCGAGAATCTCTTCGACGAGCTGGTCCCGGCGGCGATTTCATCGTCGGGCATAGTCGAGCGCGCGACGCCGCGGACATTGTGGATCGGCACGCGGGTGGCGTTCTGAGGAACGTCCATTTGTCATTCTTTCGTCACGCTGAACCTGGTTGGCGTTTATCTCGCTCGCGTCGTAGGCGTCATTGCGAGCGCAGCGAAGCAATCTCCAGCTTGCGAAGCGCCCGGACGATAGCTGGAGATTGCTTCGTCCCCCGGATCAAGTCCGGGGTCCTCGCAATGACAAGCAGATCCCATGCCAAGGGAATGATCGCCAACTTGTTTCAGGGCCCATGGCCTGCTCCGTCCTTCACCGCCGCCTTATGCTCGATGCGGGGCCATGGATGCTGGAACAAGTTCAGCATGACGAATTGTAGCGCTTTCCGAGACGCCTCCTCGCTGCCTTTGCGCTCGCAACCCCTTCCCGACCGGGATTGCGCACCGATAACGGGCCGGTTAGGCTCGGAAAGCCGGGGTTGGTGAGGGAAACAGGACAGCATGGCCGCGAAGAAACTGAATCTCGACAATTTTCTGCCCTATCGGCTGTCGATCGCCTCCAACGCGCTGTCGAGCCGGATCGCGGCCGAATATGAAAATCGCTTTGGCCTCAGGATCCCCGAATGGCGGCTGATGGCGATCCTGGGCGAAGGGACGCCCAAGACGCAGCGCGAGCTTGTGCAGGCGACGCGGATGGACAAGGTGACGGTGAACCGCGCCGCGAAGGGGCTGGCCGACCGCCAGCTGATCGCGCGGCAGGCGCACGAGGCCGACGGGCGCTCGCACCATCTGGCGCTCACCGACACGGGGCGCTCGCTCTATGATGCGATCGTGCCCGCGGCGCTTGCGAGCGAGGCGCAGCTGGAGGCGAACCTCAGCGCCGACGAGCGCGCGACGCTGATGGCGCTGCTCGCCAAGCTGATCGCCGCCGCCGAAACCTATGACTGACCGCGCCTATCGCGCCGCGCCGGCGGGCGCGCTGCGCATCGAGCCGTTGGGTGAGCTCACCGCGATCTTCGACCGGCGGTCGATGCAGACGCACCTCGTCGTCGCGCCGCTCCCCGAAATGCTGGCGTTGATGGGCGAAGGCCCGTGCGACGCCGCGCTGCTCGCCCAGCGGCTCGAAACCGCGTTCGACCTGGGCGATGCGGGCGACGTGCGTGCGCGCGTCGCCGAACGGCTCGCCGAACTGGCCGAGATGGGACTGGTGGCGGCGGCGTGAGACATGTGAGCCGCATTGCCGTCGGCCCGGTGCAATTCCGTATCGGCAGCGACTGGCGCGAACCCGTCGCGGCGCTCGACCGGCTCTACGCCGCCTATCCGCGCGATGACGCGCGCCCCGCCGATGCGACGGTGCGACTGTTCGCGGCGCGGCCGTGGCGGCGCTGGCTGCGCCCGTCGGTGCATATCGGCGGCGATTTCATCGTTCCCGACGCGCTGCCGCTGCCGCTGTCGATGGGGCTGCTCGCCGCCGAGATGGCGATGAACCTGCAGGTCGCGCTGGGCTGGCGGCGGCACCTGCTGCTCCACGCGAGCGCGGTCGCGAAGGACGGGCGCGCGCTCATCATGGCGGGCGAATCGGGGTCGGGCAAATCGACGCTCGCGGCGTTGCTCGGTGAAGGCGCATGGCGGCTGATGGGCGACGAGTTCACGCTGATCGAGCCCGCGGGCGGCGATGCGCTGGCCTTTCCACGCGCGGTCAGCCTGAAGAATCAGGCGATCGTCGAGGTCGCGGCGCAAGTCGATGCGGCGCGTCTGGGGCCGCTGATGACGGGGACGCCAAAGGGTGACATCCGCCACCTGATCCCGCGCGCCGACGCCATCGCCGCGATGCACGAACCCGCGCGCCCCGCGCTCCTTCTCTTCCCGCGCTTCGGTGGCGAGGCGGCGATCGAACCGATGGGCGAGGGTGAGGCGTTCGTGCGGCTGACCGAGGCATCGACCAACTATGTCGCGCTGGGCGAGGCGGGTTTTGCCGCGCTGGCGCGGCTGGTGCGCGCGGTGCCGACGTTCGGCATATCCTATCCCGACAGCGCCACCGGCATCGCGTTGGTCGAACAGCTTTGGGCCGAGGCGACCGCATGAGCGCGGTGCACAGCTTCGTCGACCTGCTCGCCGGACGGCGCGCGGCGGCGACGCTGGACCCGCACGATTGGGACGGGGTGATCACCGTCGCGCGCGCCGAGGCGATGCTGGGCACGCTCGCGCACCGGCTGGAGGATGCCGCCCTGCCGCCGTCGGTCGCCGCGCTCTTCGCCGACCAGCGCGCCGCGGCGAAGGTCGCGACCGCGCAGGCGCTGTGGGAGGCGGAGATGGCGCGCCGCGCGCTCGCCCCGGAGGGCATCGAGTTCGTGCTGCTGAAGGGCGCCGCTTACGCCGCCGCCGGCCTGTCGTGCAGCGTCGGGCGCCAGATCGGCGACCTCGACATACTGGTGCTCGCGCCCGACATCCGCCGCGCCGAAAATGCGCTGCTCAACGCGGGGTGGGAGTGGGTGAAGTCCGACCCCTATGACGATCATTATTACCGCGCGCACATGCACGAGCTGCCGCCGATGATCCACAAGGCCCGCGACCGGATGATCGACGTGCATCACACCATCCTGCCGCGCACGCACCGGATCACGCCCGACGCGCTCGCGCTCGTCAGCGATGCGGTGGCTGTCGATGGCGGCCATGCCGTGCTGTGCCCCGCCGACATGGCGGTGCACTGCGCGGCGCATATGCTCGCCGACGGCGATTTGCAGGGCGGGCTGCGCAACCTTTGGGATTTCCACTGCCTGACGCGCGATTTCGCCGCCGCCGATGCGGGCTTCTGGGGCAAGCTCGACGCGCGGGCGGAGCTGCACGGGCTGCGCGCCGCGCTGCGCCGGGCGGCGCGGCTGGCGCGCGATCTTTACGGGAGCAGGCTGCCGTCGGGCTGGGACGGGCAGGATGGCAGCGACATCTGGTATCGCCGCCGCCTGCTTGCGCGCGACGATTGGGGGCGGGTGACGCAGCCGCTGCTCGAACAGGCCTTCTACATCCGCTCGCACTGGCTCAGGATGCCGCCCATGATGCTGGCGAGGCATCTTTGGACCAAGTGGCGGAAGCGTTAGCGCATCCTTCCGATTATATCGTCATCCCGGCGAAGGCCGGGATCTCATCGTCTCGCCCTGACGCACGGGCGAGATCCCGGCCTTCGCCGGGATGACGAATGGGGGCTACAGCCGCGCCAACAGCGGCACCAGTTCGTCGAAATGATTGATAACATGATCGGCGCCGAGTTCGGTTACCGGGCCGTCGAGGAAGCCGAAGCCGACCGCGACGCTGGGGATGCCCGCGGCGCGCGCAGCCTGAACATCGAGGATGCTGTCGCCGACGAACGCCGCCCGGCCGCCGCCGCATCGCTCGATCATCGCGCGGATCGGCGCGGGGGAGGGCTTGGCTTGGCCGAGCGTATCGCCGCCGATGATCGTCGCCATGCGATCGGCCAGCCCCAGCTCGCCGAGCAGCTTGCGCGCGAGCCCTTCGACCTTGTTCGTGACCACCGCAGCGCGAACGCCGAGCGCGTCGAGCCGGTCGAGCGCGGCGATGGCGCCGGGGAAGGGGCGGCTCTGCACCGCGATATGCGCGTCATAGAACCGCAGGAGTTCGGGATAGAGCCGCTCGACCGCGCCTTCGGGCGCGCCGCCGCTCGCGATCAGCCCCTGTTCGAGCATATATTTGGCGCCGCGCCCGATCATCGGCCGCACCGCCGCATCGGCAAGCGGGGCGCGGTCCATCAGCGCCAGCGCATGATTGACCGCCGCCGCAAGGTCGCCGAGCGTATCGACGAGCGTGCCGTCGAGGTCGAAGCCGACGATCGCAAAGGGAAATCCGTTCATCGGCTGCGCATGGCGCGATGTGCTGGAAACCGCAATGATTTGCTGGCATGGCAGCGCGCATGAGCAAGCCCATCGCCGCTATCGTCCTTGCCGCGGGCAAGGGCACCCGCATGAAGTCCGACCTGCACAAGGTGCTGCACCCGATCGCCGGGCGGCCGATGCTGCTGCACCTGATGGCGAGCGTTGACGAACTGCGCCCGGCCAAGAAGGTCGTGATCGTCGGCGACAAGGCCGACCAGCTCGAAGCCGCGCTGGGCGGCACCGCGGAGCTTGCGGTGCAGGAACCGCAGCTCGGCACGGGCCATGCGGTGCAGCAGGCCGAGCGCGCGCTGGCGGATTTCGACGGCGACGTGCTGATTCTTTACGGCGACGTGCCCTTTGTCCCCGCGGCGACGATGCGCAGGATGGTCGACCGGCTGCACGCCGACGATGAGCCGGCTGTCGTCGTTCTTACCTTTTTTACAGGCTATCCACATCACTATGGACGAGTGATCGAGGCGGAAGGCGACCGAATCGCAAAGATGGTCGAGTATAAGGACGCGACCGAAACGGAACGCCAATGCCAGATATGCAATTCGGGCCTTATGGCGGTGCGGTCGCGCGATCTGTTCGCGCTGCTCGCGCGGATCACCGACAACAATGCCGCAGGGGAGTTTTACCTGGTCGATATCGTCAATCTGGCGATCGGCGACGGGCGGCAGTGCGTGACGGTGCGGGCGGACGAGATGGAAGTCCAAGGCATCAACAGCCGCGCCGAACTCGCGGCTGCCGAGGTGCAGTGGCAGGCCTTCAGGCGCGAGGAGGCGATGGCCGCGGGCGTATCGCTGCGCGCGCCCGAAACCGTGTGGTTCTCGTGGGATACCGAACTCGGCCGCGACGTGACCGTCGAACCCAATGTCGTCTTCGGCCCCGGCGTCAAGGTCGCCGACGGCGCGACCATCCGTGCTTTCAGCCATATCGAGGGTGCCACCATCGGCGCGGGCTGCGAGGTCGGGCCCTTCGCGCGACTGCGCCCCGGCACGGTGCTGGGCGAAAAGGCGAAGATCGGCAATTTCGTCGAGGTCAAGAAAGCGGTGCTCGGCGCGGGCGCCAAGGCCAACCACCTGACCTATCTCGGCGACGCCACGGTCGGCGCGGGGGCAAATATCGGCGCGGGCACGATCACCTGCAATTATGACGGCTATTTCAAGCACCAGACGGTGATCGGCGAGCGCGCCTTCATCGGATCGAACAGCGCGCTCGTCGCGCCGGTCAAGATCGGCGCCGACGCGATCGTCGCGGCCGGCAGCACGGTGACGCTCGACGTCGCCGACGGCGAGCTGCGTATCGTGCGCGGCGAGCAGCTGGTCAAACCCGGCTGGGCCGACCGCTTTCACGACGCGATGCGCAAGAAGAAGGCGGCGGAGAAGAAGGAATGAGCGACCGCTACACCGACAAGTCGTTCCTGCGCTTTGTCGATGCCTGGGTGCTGAAAGCGATCGGCCACCTCGACGACGCGACCGAGGCCTATTGCCGCGCGATGGTGCCGCAGCTTGAACAAAGTTTCGGCCGCAAGGGACGCTGGGACCAGATCGTCGAACAGCAGATGAAGTTCGGCCCCGAACTGCCCGCACAGATTCGCAAGATATGGGCCGACGGCAAGGCGCGCTTTGCCGAGGGCAATGGCGCGGCGCCCGATCCGGTGCAGTTCGCGATGATCTTTGTCGATCGCAATTTCGGGCGTGCTTGACACGATATCACGATATGATATCAGTATATCAATGACGCGTATTCTTGCCGACCTGCCCGATGATGACATCAAATGGCTCGATGAACTCGCCGCCGAGCAGGGTAAGTCGCGCGCGTCGGTTTTGCGCGAAGCTGTCGCCGCCTATCGCGCCGAAACGCCCAAGGACTGGCTGGAAGCGGGATTCGGTGCCTGGGCGCGGCACGGCATTTCGATCGATCCGGGCGAATATGATCGCCAGCGGCGCGCCGAATGGACGCGGCCGTGGGACGATGATTATGAAGAGGTCCGCGCGGAATCGCCCGAATGCTTCACCGACGAGGATGAACGGGAGCGCGCGCATTATCTCGCGCTGACGAGAAAAGCCGCCAAGAAGCGCAAAAAGAAAACCGGATGAGCGGCTACAGCCTCGACGCCAATATCCTGATCGACACCTTGCTGGATCATGGCCCCGCCCAGCGCGAGCTGCGGCGCATCGCCGAAAGCGGGGCCCGCATGTGGGTCAGCCGGATGGCGTGGATCGAAGTGTTGTCCAAGGGGCATGAGGCGGTCGTTCGCGATACGTTGCAGTTTCTCGGCCGCTTCGGGCTCGACGAAATCGATGACGAGATTTCGCATCGCGCGGCCGCGCTTCGCCGCGAACGATCGAGGCTGAAGGCGCCAGACGCCATCATCCTCGCCACCGCCCAGATTCGCGGCCGCGTTCTCGTGACGCGCAATACCAAGGATTTCCCGGCATCGATGCCGGGAATCCGCGTCCCCTACACGATCTGAAAGAAAGCCAGACCCAAATGTGCGGAATCATCGGAATCATCGGCACGGCCCCGGTCGCGGATCGCCTCGTCGACGGCCTCAGGCGTATGGAATATCGCGGCTATGACAGTGCGGGCGTGTGCACGGTCGAGAACGGGCAGCTCATTCGCCGCCGCGCCGAGGGCAAGCTCGCCAATCTGGTGAAGGAGCTGGCGGGCAACCCCGCGCCCGGCACCGTCGGCATCGCCCACACGCGCTGGGCGACGCACGGCGCGCCGACCACCAGCAACGCGCACCCGCACGCAACCGCCGAGGTCGCGCTGGTCCACAACGGGATCATCGAGAATTTCAAGCCATTGCGCGAGGCGCTCCAGGCGCGCGGCCGCACGTTCGAGAGCGAGACCGATACCGAAGTGGTCGCCCACCTCGTCAGCGAACAGGTCGAAGCGGGCAAGTCGCCGCAGGAAGCCGTGCAGGCGGTGCTGCCGCAGCTGCGCGGCGCCTTTGCTCTCGCCATCGCGTTTCGCCAACATCCCGATCTGCTGATCGGCGCGCGCCTCGGCTCGCCGCTCGTCGTCGGCTATGGCGAGGGCGAGACTTTCCTCGGCTCCGACGCGCTCGCGCTCGCGCCGCTGACGCAGAAGATCGCCTATCTGGAGGAGGGCGACTGGGTCGTCATCACCCGCGATGGCGCGCAGATCTATGACAGCGCGAACAATCCGGTGACGCGCGAGATCACGACGTCGGGCGTCACCGCCGCGGCGGTCGAGAAGGGCAATTATCGCCACTTCATGCAGAAGGAGATTTTCGAGCAGCCGACGGTGGTGGCGCAGACGCTCTCTTCCTACATCCGCCCGCTCGAACAGACGGTCGCGCTGCCGCAGATGGATTTCGACCTGAGTGCGATCGACCGCATCACCATCGTCGCCTGCGGCACCAGCTTCTACGCCGGCATGGTCGCGAAATACTGGTTCGAGACCTTCGCGCGCGTCCCCGTCGACATCGATGTCGCGAGCGAGTTCCGCTACCGCGACCCGGTGCTGCAACCCGGCGGGCTCGCGCTGTTCATTTCGCAGTCGGGCGAAACCGCCGACACGCTCGCGGCGCTCCGCCATTGCAAGGCGAACGGCCAGACGATCGCCGTCGTCGTCAATGTGCCGACAAGCAGCATGGCGCGCGAGGCGGACCTCTTGCTTCCGACGCACGCGGGCCCCGAAATCGGCGTCGCCTCGACCAAGGCCTTCAGCTGCCAGCTCGCCGTGCTCGCCGCGCTCGCGGCGCATCTTGCGCTCAGGAAGGGCAAGCTCAGCGCCGATGAAGAGCGCGAGATCGTAAGGCATCTGATCGAGGCGCCGGCCGCGCTCAACGCCGCGCTGGCGCATGACGACGACATCGCCGCGATGGCGCACCTGATCGCCCCGGCGCGCGACGTGCTCTACCTCGGCCGCGGCCCCGATTATCCGCTCGCCCTGGAAGGCGCGCTGAAGCTCAAGGAAATCAGCTATATCCACGCCGAAGGTTATGCGAGCGGCGAAATGAAACACGGACCGATCGCGCTGATCGACGAGGCGGTCCCGGTGATCGTCCTCGCGCCCAGCGGGCCGCTCTTTGAAAAGACGGTCAGCAACATGCACGAAGTCATGGCGCGCGGCGGCAAGGTGGTGCTCATCAGCGACGCCGACGGCATCGCCGAGGCGGGCGACGGCTGTATGGCGACGATCGAAATGCCCAAGGTCCACCCGCTGATCGCGCCGCTCGTCTATGCGGTGCCGGTGCAGTTGCTCGCCTACCATGTGGCAGTGGCGAAGGGCACCGACGTCGACCAGCCGCGCAATCTGGCGAAGTCGGTGACGGTGGAGTGACCGCCCCTACGCCGCCTCACCCGGCCTGAAATCGACATGCGCGCCGTCATAGGGAAAACAGCACGCCGCCCTTGGTCTTCTCCGTCATGCCCGCGTCCAGCAACGCATGCACATCGCCATGCGCCGCTTTCACATCGCGCCCCACGCGGCGCGCGACTTCATCGCGCGCTGGCCCGCCACATCGTCGCGCGACGCGGCCCCACCGTGACGCTATTCTCATATCCGGCAGCTTTGTTCAGCATTATCACGAAAAACCGCTGTTCTACAATGCGATGCTCGTTTAGAGCGTCGTGCGTTAAATCGGCAACGCTTCAGTTCCGTTCGTGTCGAGCCCTTCGACTGCCTTGCAGGCGCTCAGGATAAACTTCGACCTTTGGTCGAAGTCGAGACACCCATCGGAGTAGCGCAAGGTCGATGGGTGTCTCGACTTCGCTCGACACGAACGGCAAGATGGCTCAGATTAAACGCGCGCTGCTCTAGCTTCGCGCCCGACTTGATCCCGAACGCGGGACGAGCAAGCGAATCGCGAATGAGGCCGCGCAGTTTCCTGCAACGTTCCGAAACGCCCCCAAGGAGAGAACCCCCATGTGTACCGAAAGAATGGAAGCCGATCGCGACCGCGCCGGAATGCCCGTGGCGCGGCGCAGCTTTGCCGCGCTCGCGGGCGCGGGTGCGCTGATGGCGGCGCTGCCCGCGCGCGCCATGACGGGCAAGCCGGTGAAGGGCCGCGACGTCACGATCACGACCGCCGACGGCGTCTGCGACGCCTATTTCGTTGCGCCCTCCGAGGGCAAGCATCCCGGCGTGATCATATGGCCCGACATCCGCGGGCTGCGCCCCGCCTTTCGCCAGATGGCCGAGCGGCTGGCGGGCGAGGGCTATGCCGTGCTGTGCGTCAACCCCTTCTATCGCTGGCAGAAAGCGCCGGTCGTCGATGCCGAAAATCACTGGGGCGTCGCCGCGGTGCGCGAAAAATTATTCGGCTATCTGAAGCAATTGACGCGACCCCTGGTTGAAACCGACGCGGCGGCGCACGTTGCGTTCCTCGACGCGCAGGCGGAGGTCGATACGGCGCGGGGGATCGGGACGAGCGGTTATTGCATGGGTGGCCCGATGGTCATTTATACCGCGGCGCTGAAGCCCGACCGCGTGCGCGCGGCGGCGAGCTTTCACGGCGGCGGCGTGGGCACCGACAAGCCCGACAGCCCGCACTTGCTGATCCCCGGCACCAGGGCCGGCTATCTGTTCGCGATTGCCGAGGACGACGACAAGGAAAATCCGAACGAGAAGGTTCTGCTGAAATCGGTGCTCGAACCGCGATCGGAGTGGCACGAGGTCGAAGTCTATCCGGCGCAGCACGGCTGGTGCCCGCCCGACGGCCGCGTCTATGACGAAGCGGCGGCCGAAAAGGCATGGAGCCGCCAGCTCGCGCTGTTCGGGGCGAGTTTGTAACGCGGCATAGGACGAATAAAATCGTCATCCCGGCCTTCGCCGGGATGACGGGAAATGGTGTCAGTGCGCGTGCGCGCCGCCGCTCGCGGCATAGCTCGCGTAAACGCGCTGGCCGCCGGGGCCAAAGGTCATCACCTTATAGGCTTCGCGGTGGTCGCCATGCTCCATGCCGGGCGAGCCGATCGGCATTCCGCCGACCGCGAGGCCCTTTACGCCTTTCGGCTTTTCGCGGAGCAGGCGGGCGATGTCTTTCGCAGGCACATGCCCCTCGATCACATAGCCGCCGACGAGCACGGTGTGGCAGCTGCGCAGCGCCTGCGGCACGCCCTGCTTGTCCTTGACTGCCGCCATGTCGGCCGAGTTGACGACGGTGACCTTGCGCCCGAACGACGCCTTCACCTGCTCCAGCCATTTGAGGCAGCAGCCGCAACCCGCGTCGCGGAACATCACCGGGTTCGCGGCGTGCGCGGTGCCGATGATCGCAGCGGATGCGGCGAGGGTGAAGAGGATGCGGCGGACGGGGGCCATTGGGGTTTCTCCTTGGATTCAGTTGCGGCAGGATAACGCCGCCGCGCCGCGGTGCAAGGCGCTTACCCCATCGGATAGAGGATGTCCTTGCTGACCTTGTGCAGCGCCTTCATCACGTCGCCCTCCAGCACCAGCTCCTTTGCATCGAGGATCGGCTGGAGCTGGTCATAGGCGCTTACACCAACGATCGTCGATGCGACAAAGTCATGCTGTTTCGACCAGGCGGTCGCCATCGTCACCGGATGCAGCCCGGCGTCCGCCGCGATCGCCAGATAGCGTTCGGTCGCGGCGAGCGTCTTTTCGTTGACGAAGCGGCGACCCATCGCCGCCTGCCGCCCTTCCATCTGAAGATAGCGCGAAAAGCGCGCGCCTTCCGGGGTCGCGCCGCCCTGATATTTGCCCGACAGTACGCCGCCCGCCAGCGGCGAATAGGGGATCAGGCTGACGCCTTCCTGTCGGCACACCTGCGCCAGCTCATCCTCGAAGCGGCGGTTGTTGAGGCTGAAATTATTCTGGATCGTGTGGTAGCGCGCGACGCCCAGCCGCTCCGACGCCGCGAGCGATTTCATCAGCCCCCAGCTCGTCTCGTTCGAGCAGCCGAGGATGCGCACCTTGCCCATTTGGACGAGGTCGTCGAGCGCGTCCATCATCTCGTCATAGGGCGCATCATGGTCGGGCCAGTGCGTCTGGTAGAGATCGACATAGTCGGTCTGGAGCCGCGTCAGGCTGTCGTCGATCGCCTGAAAGATGTTCCTGCGGTCGAGCGCGGTCATCCCGCCGCGGCACGGAGACCTGAACCAGACATGGCTCGGTCCCGACACCTTGGTCGCAAGGATGATCGCGTCGCGCGCCTTGGTCTTCAGCCAGCGCCCGACGATCTCCTCGGTGCGGCCGACCCATTGGACATCGGGCGGAACCGGATAACCCTCGGCGGTGTCATAGAAATTGATTCCCTCGTCGAAGCAGCGGTCGAGGATGCGATGCGCTTCAGCCTCGTCGGTCTGACTGCCGAAGGTCATCGTCCCCATGCAGATGTCGGATACATGGATGGCGCTCTTGCCAAGGCGGCGGCTTTGCATGGCTCTCTTCTCCGGTCAGGAAGGGGGAGCGCCGTCTTTAGGTTGCAAGCAGCAACCTTGCAATCAGATGAGCAGCGCGAGCGACCCCACGAGCAGCGCCGCCATCGTCCAGTTGAAGGCCCTGAGGCGCGCCGGGCTCGACAACCAGCCGCGCAGCGACACGCCCATCACCGCCCACAGGCTGGTCGAGGGAAGGTTGATGATCCCGAAGATCGCCGCGACGAGCAGCACCGCGCCCAGATTGCGGTCGGGGGCGTAGAGTGCGATCGCGGTCAGCGCCATCGACCAGGCTTTCGGATTCACCCACTGGAACAGCACCGCCTGGAAAAAGCTCATCGGTTTGCCGCGCATGCCTCCGTCGGCGGCGGGGGCGGCGGCATGGGCGATCTTCCACGCGAGCCAGAGCAGATAGGCGACGCTCACCACCTTGAGCACGAGGTTCAGCACCGGGAACAGGTCGAACAGCCCCATCAGCCCGACGCCGACCAGCACGATCATCACCGTGAACCCAATCCCCACGCCGAGCGCATGCGGCACGGTGCGGCGCAGCCCGAAATTGGCGCCGGACGCCATCAGCATCATGTTGTTCGGCCCCGGCGTGATCGACGAAACGAGCGCGAAGGCGGAGAGTGCGGCGAGGGTGGTCTGGTTCATGGACGCAATATAATGGGTTTCGATAAGCGACGGATTGCAAAGATGGGGCGCATTCGGTTAGATTGTGCAATCCATGACCAGAACGGACGCCATTGGCCGCAAGATATTGCACGAACTCTCGCGCAACGGGCGAATCTCGAACCTCGAGCTTGCCGATCGTGTCGGCCTTTCCCCCTCGGCCTGCCTGCGCCGGGTGCAGGAACTCGAACGCAGCGGGGTGATCAAGGGCTATCGCGCGGTGATCGACCCGGCCAAGCTCGGCCTGACCTTCCTCGCCTATGTCACCGTGGGCCTGTCGTCGCACACCAAGAAATCGCAGGCCGATTTCGAGGCGGCGATGGCCGAGGCGCCCGAAGTGCGCGAATGCCACAATGTCACGGGCACGATCGAGTATCTGCTGCGCGTCGAGACCGCGGATCTCGCAAGCTACAAGCATTTCCATACCGAGGTGCTGGGCGTGCTGCCGCAGGTGCATTCGATCACCACCTATGTGCTGATGGACTCGCCGAAGGACGAACGAGCCTGACTGTCATTGCGAGGAGGGAAGCGACGCGGCAATCTCCAGCGATCGGCCTTGCGCCGGGCCGATCGCTGGAGATTGCTTCGCTCCGCTCGCAATGACGATCCATCGGGTCGGGGTGGCTTGAATGCGGAGACTGCCAGCCGCATATCGGTTTCATGCCGAAACTCTCTTTTCTCGACCTCGTGCCTGTGACCGATACCGGCACGATCGCCCGGTCGCTCGCCAACGCCGCCGAGCTCGCCCGCCATGCCGAGACGCTCGGCTATCACCGCTATTGGGTCGCCGAGCATCACGGCATGACGGGGATTGCGAGCGCCGCGACCGCAGTGGTGCTCGCGCATATCGGGCAGGCGACGTCGAAAATTCGCATCGGCGCGGGCGGCATCATGCTGCCCAACCATGCGCCGATGGTGATCGCCGAGCAGTTCGGCACGCTCGAGGCGCTGTTTCCGGGCCGCATCGACCTGGGCCTGGGGCGCGCGCCGGGGTCGGACCAGCGCGTCGCGCGCGCGCTGCGCCGCACTCTTGCCGGCGACGAGCGGCAGTTTCCGCAGGATGTGCTGGAGCTTCAGGCGTTTCTGGCCGGCGACGAACAGCTCGGCATCACCGCGGTGCCGGGGGCGGGCACGCATGTCCCGCTGTGGATATTGGGGTCGAGCACGTTCGGCGCGCAGCTCGCGGCGATGCTTGGCCTGCCCTATGCCTTCGCCAGCCATTTCGCGCCCGATGCGCTCGATGAGGCGCTCGACATTTATCGCCGCCAGTTCAAGCCGTCGGCGCAGCTTGCCGAGCCCTATGCCGCGGCGGCGTTCAACGCTTTCGCGGCCGATACCCGCGAGGAGGCCGAATTGCTGGCCAGTTCGCAGCAACAGGCCTTCGTCGCGCTGCGCACCGGCAATCCCGGCCGGATGCGGCCGCCGCTTGCGGGTTACAAGGACGGCCTGCCGCCGAACGCACGCGCGATCCTCGATCATGTGCTGCAATGCTCGGCGATCGGGACGGTCGACGACATCGCGGCGGGCCTTAAGGGCTTCGTCGCGCGCACCGGCGTCGATGAGGTGATTATCGCGTCGTCGATCTACGACCATGCGGCGCGCAAACATTCGCTCGCACTGACGATGGAAGCCTTGAAAGCGCTGCAATAAATCCTCCCTGTGGCGAAGCCATGGGGAGAGGGACCGCCGCCGCAGGCGGTGGTGGAGGGGCCGCGACGGTAGCGCCAAAGCCCCTCCGTCAGCGCTTCGCGCTGCCACCTCCCCATCGCTGCGTGACAGGGAGGAGCGAGAACGCCCCCCGTGTTGACGCGCCTCCGGCACCGGCAGTATAGGGGCGGTCCGACCAAGGGCGGCCCGAACGGGGTCGCCTTTTTACTTTTGACGGAAAGGTGCCTGCCATGTCGATCACGCCGCTGATGCCCGTTTATCCCCGGTGCGCTGTGCGTCCGGTGCGCGGCGAAGGCGCCTATCTGATCGGCGAGCGCGGCGAGCGTTATCTGGATTTCGCGAGCGGCATCGCGGTCAATCTGCTCGGCCACGGCCATCCGCATCTGACCAGGGCGATTCAGGAGCAGGCGGCGACGCTGATGCACGTGTCGAACCTCTATGGCAGCCCGCAGGGCGAAGCCTTTGCCCAGCGCCTTGTCGACAACACCTTCGCCGACACCGTCTTTTTCACCAACTCGGGCGCCGAAGCGGTCGAATGCGCGATCAAGACCGCGCGCGCTTATCATTCGAGCGCGGGCAACGCCGAAAAGCATAATCTCATCACCTTCAACAACGCCTTCCACGGCCGCACGCTCGGCACGATTTCGGCGACCAATCAGGAAAAGCTGCGCAAGGGGTTCGACCCGCTGCTGCCCGGTTTCGCTTACGCGCCGTTCGACGACCTCAACGCCGCGCTCGACCTGGTCGATGACCATACGGCGGGTTTCCTGATCGAGCCGGTGCAGGGCGAGGGCGGTATCCGCCCGGCGTCGCAACCCTTCCTCCAGGGGCTGCGCGACATCTGCAACGAACGCGACCTGATGCTGATCTTCGACGAAGTTCAGTGCGGCGTCGCGCGCACCGGCACGCTTTACGCCTATGAGCAGTACGGGATCGCGCCCGACATCATGGCGACCGCCAAGGGCATCGGCGGCGGCTTCCCGCTGGGCGCGTGCCTTGCGACCGAAAAGGCGGCGCGGGGGATGGTGATCGGCACCCACGGATCGACCTATGGCGGCAATCCGCTGGCGATGGCGGCGGGGCAGGCGGTGTTCGACGTGATTCTGGAGGACGGCTTTCTCGAGTCGGTCAAGGCAACCGGCGAGCGGCTGCGCGGCGCGCTCGAACAGCTGATCCCGAACCACGACCAGCTGTTTGAAAGCGTGCGCGGCATGGGGCTGATGCTCGGCGTCAAGATGCGCTCGGACAGCCGCGCTTTCGTTGCGCATCTGCGCGACAATCACGGGCTGCTCACCGTTGCGGCGGGCGACAATGTCGTGCGCGTGCTGCCGCCGCTCAACATCGAACAGTCGCACATCGACGAGTTTGTCGAGAAACTGTCGGCGGGCGCGGCGAGCTACACGCCGCCCGAAGCATGATTGTCATTGCTCCGTTCGTGTCGAGCCCTTCGACTGCCTTGCAGGCGCTCAGGATGAACTTCGGCCCAATGGCCGAAGTCGAGACACCCAACGGCAGCGCGCGAACTCACGGCATCTCGACTTCGCTCGATGCGAACGGGGAGGTAACATGCGGCATTTCCTGAATCTCGCCGACGCCGGCGGCGATGCCGTCGCCGCGATGATCGCCGACGCGATCGACCGCAAGGCGGCGCGCGCGGGCTGGCCCAAGGCGCGGCCCGACGCCGACAGGCCGCTGGCCGATCATGTGCTGGCAATGGTGTTCGAGAAGAACTCGACGCGCACGCGCGCCTCGTTCGACATCGCGATCCGCCAGTTGGGCGGCGTGCCGATGATCCTCGACGCGGGCACGACGCAGCTCGGCCGCGGCGAGACGATTGCCGACACGGCGCGCGTGCTGTCGCGCTATGCCGATGCAATCATGATCCGCACCGACGATCACGCCAAGGCCGAGGAACTGGCCGAATATGCGAGCGTCCCCGTCATCAACGGCCTGACCGATCTGTCGCACCCGTGCCAGATCGTCGCCGACTTGCTGACGATCGTCGAGAGCGGCAAGGCGCTGCCGGGGCTGGAGCTTGCGTGGCTCGGCGACGGCAATAATGTCCTCGCCTCGCTGATCGAGGCGGCGGGATTGTTCGCCTTCAACGTGCGCGCGGGCGTGCCGCAGGGCTATGAACCCGACGCAGGCTTCGTCGAGGCGGCGCGCGCGAAGGGCGTTCGCATCGACATCGTCCGCGATGCGCGCGAGGCCGTCGCGGGCGCCGATCTGGTCGTCACCGATACCTGGGTTTCGATGGGGCAGGACCATGCGCACAACAAGGTCGCGGCGATGGCCCCTTTTCAGGTCGACGAGCGGCTGATGGCGGGGGCGAAGGATGATGCGGTCTTTCTCCACTGCCTGCCCGCGCATCGGGGCGAAGAGGTGGTCGATGCGGTGATCGACGGCGCGCAGTCGCGCGTGTGGGACGAAGCCGAAAACCGCGTCCACGCGCAAAAGTCGATCCTGCTGTGGGCGCTGGGAAAGCTGTAAGGCGAAAAGCGTGAGTGAAACGATCGAAACCTGGTTCGACCAGCCGCTGCTCTTCACCATCGCGGCGCGTCATGTGCGCGGACGCCTCGTGCGGCTGGGGCCGGTGCTGAACACCATCATGTCGGCGCACAGCTATCCGCCGGTCGCCGAAAAGCTGCTCGCCGAGGCGCTGGTGCTGACCGTGCTGCTCGGCTCGACGCTCAAGACCGAGGGGAGCCAGCTGACCTTGCAGGCGCAGACCGGCGGCGGGCCCGTCGAGCTGCTCGTGTGCGATTACAAGGCGGGCGAGCTGCGCGGCTATCTGAAGTTCGATGCCGACCGGCTGGCCGAAATCGGGTCCGACCCCACGCTGTTCGCGCTGTTCGGCGAAGGCTTCCTTGCCATCACTTTTGACCAGGCGGCGACGGGCGAGCGCTATCAGGGCATCGTTCCGCTCGAAGGATCGTCGATTGGCGATGCCGCCGAACATTATTTCGAGCAATCCGAACAGATCCCCAGCCTGATCAGCCTTGCCGCGCGCCACGATGCCGAGGCCGGCTGCGTCGCGGGCGGGCTGCTGCTCCAGCATCTGCCCGAAGGCGAGGTGGGGCGCGACCGGCTGCACGTCCGGCACGACCATCCCGAATGGGACCACGCCAGGACGATCGCCGCGACGCTCAATGCCGAGGAACTCACCGATCCCGCAACCTCGCTCGAAACGCTGGCATGGCGGCTGTTTCACGAGGATGAGGTGCGCGTCGAACCCGGCGCTGCGGTGGCGCGCGGCTGTCGGTGCAGCACCGATTATTTCGCGGGCGTGCTGGCGCAATTCCCGCTGGCCGAGCGCGCGGAGATGGCCGACGACAAGGGCGAGATCGTCGTCGATTGCGCCTTTTGTTCGCGCTTCTTTCCCATTCCGCTCGCCGAGATCGCCGGGCACGATCGCGCCGATTGAGGATAACCGACGCCACGCCGCGCGGTGAACGGGGGTGTTTCGGCGGCAAGCGGTTGAAATGGCGCGAGCGCGTTGCTAGCTTGGGATCGAGCAGGGTCGCAATCCGTCGCTCACGCAGCCCATGGACCAACGAATGGCGATCTTCTCTCCCCTGGCACGAATCGCGTTGATGGCGCTCGGTCTTGCGGGCGCGGGCGCCGTTCCGGCGCAGGCGCCGTCGCTGGCGATGCTCGACCGCCTCGAAAAAGGGAGCTGGCAGCTGCGCGAGCGCGGCTCGAACGGCGTGGTGCAGACGATGTGCCTCGGCGATGCGCGCCGGATGATCCAGATCTACCATCCGCGCGGCACCTGCTCGCGCTATGTCATCGAGGACACGCCCGACGCGGTGACGGTTCATTATACCTGTCCCGGCGCGGGCCACGGCCGCACGACGATCCGCAGCGAAACCAACCGGCTCGTCCAGATCGACACGCAGGGGATTGCCGAAGGCAAGCCCTTTTCGCAGGCGATCGAGGCGCGCCGCACCGGCGGCTGCTGACCTGGGACCAATCGCCATTCAGCTCTGTAGGTCTGCAAATGGCGGCCTTGTGCGCTTCCGCTGCTCCCGTGCAAGAAGCACGCTGCGCTCCGGATCACGGAACACCACCATTTTCGACTCGCCGACTTCTGAATGTCGATCGGCCCTAATCAGATGTTAACCATCAGGGGTTAAAGGGGACGCACGGCATACCGATGTGTGCCCTTCTCCCTAACGGCGTTTGCGCCGACCTGGGCCGTGCGGCGATCGCTTCGCGGCCCGTTTCTTTGGTGCGCGGCGGCCCTTGCGCGCCTCGCGGGCGGCGCCTATCTGGCGCCGATGCAGAATATGTCCGGAAAATCGGCGATCGTCCTCCTGTCGGGCGGGCTCGACTCGATGGTCTGTGCCGGCCTCGCGCGCGAGGCGGGGGCGCGGATCGTCGCGCTGACGATCGACTATAACCAGCGGCACCGGGTCGAGCTGGAATCGGCGGCGCGCATTGCCGATCATGTCGGCGCCGCCGAGCACATCGTCCTGCCGCTCGACCTTCGCCGGTTCGGCGGGTCGGCGCTGACCGATGACATCGATGTGCCGAAGGAGGGGGTCGGGACCGACATTCCCGTAACCTATGTCCCCGCGCGCAACCTGATTTTCCTGTCGCTGACGCTGGGGCTGGCCGAGGCGCGGCAGGCCGCTGACATCGTGATCGGGGTCAACGCGCTCGACTATTCGGGTTATCCCGACTGCCGCCCCGCATTCATTCAGGGGTTCGAGAAGCTTGCCGCGCTCGCGACGCGCGACGGCGATCGGGGAGTATCTTTTCGGATTCACGCCCCGCTTCAGCATATGACCAAGGCCGACATCGCCGCCGAAGCGGCGCGGCTCGGCATGGATGCGGCGATGAGCTGGTCCTGTTACGACCCGACGCCCGAGGGTCTGCACTGCGGGTCGTGCGACAGCTGCCGCCTGCGCCGCAAGGGTTTTGCCGACGCCGGACTCGCCGATCCGACGTGCTACGCCTGAACCCATGGTCTATTCGGTCAAAGAGATTTTCCTGACCCTGCAAGGGGAGGGGGCGCAGGCGGGCCGCCGCGCGGTATTCTGCCGCTTTGCCGGATGCAATTTGTGGACCGGGCGCGAACAGGATCGCGCGCAAGCCATCTGCCGTTTCTGCGACACTGATTTCGTCGGCACCGACGGGACGCTGGGCGGCAAATACAGGAGCGCGGCGGCGCTCGCCGATATCATCGCCGAAAGCTGGGGCGAGGGCCGCGAAGACCGTTATGTCGTGCTCACCGGCGGCGAGCCGATGTTGCAGGTCGACGAGGCGCTGATCGACGCGCTCCATGCGCGCGGCTTTGCGATCGCGATCGAAAGCAACGGCACATTGCCGATTCCGCGCAGCATCGACTGGATCTGCGTCAGCCCGAAAGCGGGAAGCGAACTGGTGCAATCGAGCGGCGACGAACTCAAACTCGTCTGGCCGCAGCCTGGCAGCGACGTCGCGAAGCTCGCCGCCCTCGATTTCAAGCATCGGCTCGTGCAACCGCTTGACGATCCGAACGCGGCCGCCAATGTGCAGGCGTGCATCGACCTGGTGATGGCCGATCCGCGCTGGCGCCTGTCGCTCCAGACGCACAAGAGCCTGGGGCTGCGATAGCGCCTACTCGCCCTTTTTCGCGGGAACGTCAGGGGTGACAGCCTTTTTGGCGGCGGGCATGTCGACCGCATCGGGGTTCTCGTCGGCCTCGGCGGGCGGCGCGGCCTCGTCCTCGCTTTCGTCGGACTCGGCGGCCTTCTTCGCCGTTCCATCGTCGGGGACGCTGTTGTCGACGGCGGTGCCGTCGCCGACCGCATCGTCGAGGATGATCATCGAATCGCTGACCGATCCGGGCTGGACTTCGACCGCGTCGAGCTTCGTCGTCGACGTGCCGCCGGTGTCGCTGCCGCCGCAAGCGGCAAGGCCGAGGAGAAGGAGCGAGGGAAGCAGAATGCGGGTCATGCGCCGGTCCTAATCGCTCGGCCGCAGCTTGTCGAGAAAGGCGGGAAGCGTCGCAGCCAGCGCGGCATCGACCTCGGCAAAATCGGCCGCCTTGCCCAGCGCGGCGAGACTGGTCACGGGATATTCGGCGATGCCGCACGGCACGATGCCGGTGAAATGGGCCAGGTCGGGCGCAACGTTCAGCGAAAAGCCGTGCATCGTCACCCAGCGTTTGACGCGCACGCCAATCGCGCCGATCTTGGCCTCGCGCCCCCGTGCGTCGTCGGTCCAGATGCCGATGCGTCCTTCGGCCCGCCGCGCCGCGACGCCGAGCAGCGCGAGCGCATCGATCACCCAGCCTTCGAGCGCATGGACATAAGCGCGCACATCGCGGCCACGGCGCGTCAGGTCGAGCTGGACATAGCCGACGCGCTGGCCGGGGCCGTGATAGGTGTAACGTCCGCCGCGTCCCGCGTCATAGACGGGAAAGCGTGGATCGAGCAGTTCGGCGGGATCGGCGCTCGTCCCCGCAGTATAAAGCGGCGGATGCTCGATCAGCCAGATGCGTTCGCCGCTTTCGCCCGCATGGATCGCGGCGGCGCGCGCGTCCATGTCGGCGAGCGCCACGGCATAGTCGGTGAGGCCGGGGCTGACGGTCCATTGGGGCTGGGAAAGCGACGGCATGGCGCGGGCTATCTGGCGCGTCGCGGCCCGCCGCGCAAGGCCCGGCGGAACAAAGTGCGACAGGGCTGGACAGATGCGGCGAACATCGTCACCTTCCCCGCAACGGGGAAATCGAAAAATCACGGGGTATCAATGACAAAATTCGACATGGGCGCGGCGTGGGACGACACCTTGCTGTTGCTCAAATCGCATACGGCGCTGATCGTCGCGATCGCGGGCGTCTTTTTCTTCCTGCCCGCGCTCGCTTTTGCCTGGTTCGGACCCGTGCCCGTCGAGCCGCCCGCGGGCGCCGATTTCGACCAGCTGATGACGGCTTTTCGGGAAAGCTTCCGCCAGATGATCCCCGGCCAGATCGTCGTCGCGCTCTGCACGATGGTCGGCACGGCGGCGATTCTGCGGCTGTGGCTGGCGCGCACGGGGATCAGCGTCGGCGAGGCGCTCACCTTTGGCCTCATGCTTTTCCCGACAATGCTGGCGGTGCAGATTCTGACCGGCATCGCGATCGGCATTGGCGTCATCCTGCTGATCCTTCCGGGCCTCTATCTCGTCGGCCGCCTCGCGCTCGTCGCGCCGGCGATCGCCGATCGGGCGATCTACAATCCGTTCGAGGCGATCCGCGCGAGCTGGGAGCTGACCCGGAACAATGGCTGGGCGGTCTTTTTCTTCCTGCTCCTCGTCGGGCTGGTCATCTTCATTGCCGCGCTCATCGTCGGCGGCGTGCTGTCGGTCATCGTCGGCAGCGAGCCCGGATTCGGCCGGATGGTCGGCGGGTTCGTCGAAGCGGCGTTCGGCGCGATCGGCAGCCTTTTCTCGATCGCCGTCGCGGCCGCCGCCTATCGCCAGCTGGCGCTGCGCAGCGCGTCCGACGTGTTTCAGTGAGGCGCGCCGATCGAAACGGATAGAAAAGGCGTGGATCGCGCGACGTCCAAAGGGCTCTCACCCGCATCGAATTGAAGGAAAGATGGTTCGACAACAGGGGGAAGTGACATGAATAAAATGACGATCGGCGCCGCCTTTTCAGAGACGTTCGCGTTTCTGAAGGCCAATTGGACGCAGATGCTGCTGTGGGTCGGCGGGGCGCTGATCCTCGTCGGCCTGCTCGGCTATCTGCTGTTGGGATCGACCTTTTCGGCGATGGCGATGGCGCCAAACGATCCGTCGCTCATCATGGGCGCCTTCGGCCGGATCGGTCTTTTCGCTCTCATCGCCGCGGTCATATTCTACGGCGTTTCGATGCTCATCTGGCGCGGCGGGATGCATCCCGGCGACGCGCCCAATTTCGCATGGGCGTTCCAGGCCGGTCCGGCGCTGGCCTTTGGCATGATCGTGATCATGATTGCCGCCTATATCGTCATTTTCATCGTCATGCTTGTCCTGACGCTGATTTTCGGCGCGGCGCTCGGGGGCATGGGGGCGCTTTCGCCCGCGGCGCTGGAATCGGGTGGTGCGGGAGCGATCGGCGGCGGCGCGATCTTTGTGATGATCCTCGTCTATATCGCCATCATCGTCTTCATGCTGTGGCTCCAGGGCCGCTTCATGGTTGCGGGGCCGGTGATGGCCGACCGGCTGACGCGCAATCCGGTGACGGGACTTGGCGAATCATGGCGGCTGACCGGACCCTCGCAGTGGGTGATCGTCGGTTTCTACCTGATCTTCACCATCGGCGTCGTCGCCTATGCGTTCGTCGCCGGCATGATTTTCGGTGGTATTCTGGGAGCGATCGCCGGGGGTTCGGTCGTCGGCGCGATGCTGACGATGATCGTCATGGCAGCGCTCGTCTATCTGCCGATCATGATGCTGTCATTCTCGGTGCCGGTCGGCGTCTACCGTGCCATCGCGCCGCGCGCATCGGGCGACATCTTCGCCTGATCGCCATCGACAAACAGGAAAGGGTGCTCCGTCGCCGGGGCGCCCTTTTCAGCTCCACTTGGCGAGCGGCGGCAGGCTCATCAGGATGGCATCGATATTGCCGCCGGTCTTGAGCCCGAACAGCGTTCCGCGGTCGTAGACGAGGTTGAACTCGGCATAGCGGCCGCGCCACACGAGCTGTGCGTCGCGCTCGGCGTCAGTGAAGGGCTGGTTCATCCGACGCCGCACAATGCGCGGGAAAATGTCGAGAAACGCCTCGCCGACCGCCTTCGTCAGCTGGAAATTGCGGTCGAACTCGACATCGTCGTTGCATTCGAGATGGTCGTAGAAGATGCCGCCGACCCCACGGTGGACGCCGCGGTGCGGGATATAGAAATAGTCCTCGGCCCATCTGGCATAGCGTTCATAGACATCGGGACCAAAGGGTGCGCAGGCGGCGCGCAGCCGCGCGTGGAACGCGTCGGTGTCCTCCTGGTACGGAATCGGTGGATTGAGGTCGGCGCCGCCACCGAACCAGCGCTTCGTCGTCGCGAGGAAGCGCGTGTTCATATGCACCGCAGGGACGTGCGGGTTCGCCATATGCGCGACGAGGCTGATCCCGGTCGCAAAGAAGCGGGGGTCGTCGCCTGCGCCATGGATCGACGCCGCGAAGTCGGGGGCGAACTCGCCGCCGACGGTCGAGACATTGACGCCGACCTTCTCGAACACCTTGCCCGTCATCGCCCCGCGCACGCCGCCGCCTCCTTCGCCGGGCTCCAGTCCCTCGGCCTCGCGATCCCATGGCGTATAAACGAAACGCGCGTCGCTGCCCGCTTCGGCCTCGATCGCCTCGAACTCGGCGCAGATGCGGTCTCGAAGCGATTCGAACCAGTCGCGCGCCGTCTGTTGCTGCGGGTCGAGCGGGATCATGCCGGAAAGCCTTTCGTTTGCCTGAGCGCCTCGGCGAGCGCGATGCCAGCCGCGACTGCAACATTCAAGGATCGAAAGCCCGGCTGCATGGGAATCGCGACCCGCGCGGCGGCGGCGGCGTGAACATGCGGCGGGACGCCCGAACTTTCGGAGCCGAACAGCAGCAGATCACGCGGTGCAAAGGTAAAGTGGGGAAGCGGAACGCCGCCGACGGTGGTCAGAAGTACCAGCCGCCTGCCGTTGCCGTGCGACCAGCTATGAAAACCGTCCCAATCGGCGTGGCGCCGGACATCGGCGCGCGGCGCATAATCCATGCCCGCGCGCTTGAGCGCAGCATCGCCGAACGGAAAGCCGCAAGGTTCGATGACATGGACGGGCACGCCAAAACAGGCGGCGGTCCGCAGGATCGTGCCGACATTGCCGGCGATGTCGGGCTGGAACAGCGCAATCTCCATGCTGTCGCCATAATGTTGAAGGCGCTGCGAATCGAGGGGCTTGCGCCGCCATTTGCAGCGCCGCGGGCGAAGCGGAAATTGCCTGTTGGCAAGCCCGGACTGTGCGGCTATCAGGCCCGCAATTCCCGGAGGGGCCGCCGGGTTGCGCGCTTTCGTGCGCGTGCAACGGGGCGGGCCATTCCTTCGCGAACGATTTTTTGGTTCACCCATGCAAGGGCAGTCGAATGGCCAGTGAAACTGAACGCAACGCCGGTATCGAGGATGGCGTCCGTCGCCGGGATTTCATCAATATAGCGGCGGTGAGTTTCGCGGGTGTCGGGGCGGTTGCGGTCGTGCTGCCCCTCGTCAACCAGATGAACCCGTCGGCCGACGTGCTTGCACTGTCGTCGACCGAAATCGACATTTCGGCGATCGGCACAGGGCAGGCGATCAAGACGAGCTGGCGCAAGCAGCCGGTGTTCGTGCGCAATCTGACCGCCGCCGAGATCGCCGAGGCGAACAGCGTGCCGATGAGCGACCTGCGCGAGCCGCAGACGCTCGCCGAGCGCACCAAACCCGGCAAGGAAAACTGGCTGATCACGCTGGGCGTCTGCACCCATCTGGGCTGCGTTCCGCTCGGCGCCGCCGAGGGTGAGAACCGCGGCGACTTCGGCGGTTATTTCTGTCCCTGCCACGGTTCGCACTACGACACCGCGGCGCGCATCCGCAAAGGTCCGGCGCCCACCAACCTGGTCGTGCCGCCCTATGAATTCACCAGCGACACCGTCGTGACGATCGGCTGAGGAGCGAGATAAGATGAGCTTTCCCTGGGCCAAGCAATATGAACCCCGGCAGCCGCTGATGAAGTGGCTGGACGAGAAGCTGCCGCTGCCGCGCCTCGTCTATAATGCGATCGGCGCCGGTTATCCGGTGCCGCGCAACCTCAACTATTTCTGGAACTTCGGCGTTCTCGCCGGCGCCGCGCTGGTGATCCAGATCGTCACCGGCATCGTGCTCGCGATGCACTATGCCGCCAATGCCGGGGTCGCCTTCAATTCGGTCGAGCATATCATGCGCGACGTCAACGCCGGCTGGTTCATCCGCTATGCGCATATGAACGGCGCGAGCATGTTCTTCATCGTCGTCTATCTGCACATTTTCCGCGGCCTTTATTACGGGTCGTACAAGGCGCCGCGCGAAATGGTGTGGTTGCTCGGCGTCGTGATCTTCCTGTTGATGATGGCGACCGCCTTCATGGGCTATGTGCTTCCCTGGGGCCAGATGAGCTTCTGGGGCGCGCAGGTCATTACCGGCTTCTTCTCGGCGATCCCGATCGTCGGCGAGCCGATCCGCCAGTGGCTGCTCGGCGGCTTTGCGCCCGACAATGCGGCGCTCAACCGCTTCTTCTCGTTGCACTATCTGCTGCCCTTCGTGATTGCGGGGGTCATCATCCTGCACATCTGGGCGCTGCACATTCCGGGGTCGAACAACCCCACGGGGATCGAGGTGAAGGACGAACAGGACACCGTTCCCTTCCATCCCTATTACACGGCGAAGGACGGTTTCGGCGTCGGCGTTTTCCTGCTCGTCTTTGCGGCGCTGACCTTCTTCACGCCGAACCTGCTTGGCCACGCCGACAATTATATCCCGGCGAACCCGCTTTCGACTCCCGCGCACATCGTACCCGAATGGTATTTCTGGCCCTTCTACGCGATCCTGCGCGCCTTCACTTTCAACTTCCTGTGGATCGACGCGAAACTGTGGGGCGTTATCGCGATGTTCGCGGCGATCGCGCTGCTCTTCTTCCTGCCCTGGCTCGACAGCTCGCCGGTGAAGTCGTCGACCTATCGCCCGCTTTATCGCATCTTCTTCTGGGTGCTGGTGGCCGACGTCGTGCTGCTCGCAATCTGTGGCAAGATGCCCGCGGAACAGCCTTGGGTCATCCTCAGCCAGATTGGCTCCATCTATTATTTCGCGCACTTCCTGATCATTCTGCCGATCGTGTCACGCATCGAGCGACCTCTGCCGATGCCCAACTCGATCACGGAAGCGGTCCTTGCAAAGCATGCCGACGACAAGTCGGCGGCCACGGCCTGAGCGCCGGACATTTATAGGAGCTGATACAGCCATGGTTCGTCCGCTCGGTTTTCTCGTCGGTCTGGGTTTCATTACGGCGCTGATCTTTGCGATCTTCACGACGCCGCTGAAGAATGAGCCCAACGCCGCCTATAGTTTCGTCAAGCATCCCAGGCATCTGGAGCTGGCCAGCGACGGTCTGATGCCGCACTGGGATCTGGCGCAGCTCCAGCGCGGGATGCAGGTGTACAAGGAGGTCTGCTCGGCCTGCCACAGCCTGAACCTCGTCGCCTTCCGCAACATTCAGGATCTGGGCTACACCGAAGGCCAGGTGAAGACCTTTGCCAAGGGTTTCCAGGTGCCGTCGATCAACCCCGACACGGGTGAGCCCGCGACGCGGGATGGACTGCCTTCGGACTATTTCCCGGCACCCTATGCCAATGATGTCGCCGCGCGCGCCGCGAACAACAACGCGCTGCCGCCCGATCTGTCGCTGATCACCAAGGCGCGCGAGGGCGGCAAGGACTATGTCTATTCGCTGCTGACCGGCTATCAGAACCCGCCCGCCAATCTGCCGAAGGAACTGCGTCCGGGTACGGGGCTGCATTACAACCCCTATTTCCCGAACCTGAACCTTGCGATGGCGAAGCCACTGTCCGACGGGCAGGTGACCTATGCTGACGGCACCAAGGCGACGGTCGACCAGATGGCGAAGGACGTGACCGCCTTCCTCGTCTGGACCGCCGAGCCGAAGCTGGTGAAGCGCGTACAGGTGGGCTGGGCGGTGGTCGGCTTCCTGCTGATCTTCACCGTGCTGACCTATTTGTCGTATCGCAATATCTGGGCAGACAAGAAGCATTGAGCGTCGGGGAGGGCGACCGTTCGATGATCGCCCTCCCGCCGCAGCCCGACCTCGACCTCGCGTCGCTCGTTCGTACGATCCCGGACTTTCCAAAGCCGGGTATCCAGTTCCGCGACATCACCACGCTGATCGGCGACGCCGCCGGGTTCAGCGAGAGCGTCCGCCGCCTGAGTGCGCGCGCGGCCGTGCACCGACCCGACCTGATCGTCGCGGTCGAGGCGCGCGGCTTCCTGTTCGGTGCCGCGATGGCGACGGCGATGGGGCTGGGCGTCGTCCCGGTCCGCAAGGCGGGCAAGCTGCCCGGCGTCACCATCGGTGTCGATTACGAACTCGAATATGGCACCGACCGGCTCGAACTCCACGAAGGCGCGGTGCTGCCCGGCCATCGCGTCGTCCTGATCGACGATCTGCTCGCGACCGGCGGCACAATCCTCGCGACGGCGACGTTGATGCAAAGCGTCGGGGCCGAGGTTGCCGCCGCGCTGTTCGTGATCGACCTGCCCGATCTGGGCGGATCGGCCCGGCTGGGCGCGGCGGGACTGGCGTGCGAGACGCTCATTGCCTTTGATGGGGATTGACGCTCGCGCTGTCGGTCGACGGAGATAAAGCGAGGCGCTTTTCATAGCGCCAAACGTCGAGTGCGAAAACGCCATCCGGCAGGGGCAGCTTGCTGGTGTAAATACCGGCGCGATGCCAACCGCATTTTTCATAGAAGCGCGCCGCGCGTTCATTGCCTATCGCGCAAGCGAGCCAGGCCGTCACGACCGCTTGTTCGGCCAGCCTTGCTTCCGCATCCTCGATCAGCATCTGCGCAAGCCCGCTCCCTCGCGCTCGTGCATCGACATAGAATTGATTGAGTTCATCGCCCTCGCAAAGCGAAAAGCCGAGCGGATCGCCCTCCTTTCCGACGACGCGCAACTGCCCGCCTGCAATCTCGAGCCTCTCCAGAAAATGTTCATAGGTCCGTACCTTCGCCAGCACCTCGGGCAAAATCCCGTGATGTGCGTCCTGCCAGCCGTCATGCCAAAGCCGTGCCAGGGGAGTGATGTCCGCCGCGACCGCATTACGCACGTCCGATCGCATCATTTCTGCCCCGGGCAGCCCAGAAGCGGATTCGGATGTTCGGCATCGCAACCACCACTGCCATAGCTGCGCGTGATGATTTCCAGCAGATGCCCGTCGGGATCGTCGAAATAGAGTCCGCGACCATCGTCCCAGCGATTGATGGCGCCGGGCTGTGTGCGAAAGGGGTCGGCCCAATAGGGAAGGTCGCGCGCGCGGATGCGGTCGAAAATGGCATCGAACTCGGCCTCGCTCACGCGGAACGCGAAATGACGGGAACTGATCGGTGGGGTATCGGGCAAGAAATCGAGCGACGTTTCGCCAATCGCAAGGACGGTGAAATGTGCGAGCTTGCGCGCCGGAGGAAGGCCGAGGATCTCCGCGAGAAAAGCCGTGCTCGCTTCGGGATCGCTTGCATGCACGATGGTATGATCGAGGATTACCGTCATGCCGTCAGCATAGCAAAGCGCCATGACAATGCCAGTTCACAACGCCGCAGACGTCTTGCCTGACACCACGGCTGCTGTTCTCACCCCACGAGAAAGTCCGCGCCGAAGCGCGGGCTATCGCGCGCGTGGTAAATGGATTGCGCTTAAAAGGGCAGCCAGTTCTGCTTCTTGCGGAACTTCATATAGCCGACATTGGCGCCCAACCGCGCGCCGACGCCGACGCGGATCGGGATCAGCACCACGTCGCCGCGGCGCAGATAGCTGGCGTTGAAGCCGCCCACCAGATAGGCGGCGCCTTCGCCTGCCGGATAGCGCTTATAGAGGTCTTCGCTGTCGAAAAGATTATAGACGAGGACGAAGGTGTTGCCGGCATTGGCCCCCGCATCGAAGCCGATCGACGGGCCGGTCCAATAGACGGGAAGTTCGCCTTCGACCTTGTGGTATAGCGTCCCCGAACCGTAACGCACGCCGAGCACCAGCGCGCCCCCGGCTTCGCGCCCGACGATATAGGCGTTGGGCTCGCCCTGTTCCTTCAATATGTCCTCGATCATTGCAGCGAGGCCCTGCGCGCCCTTTCCGAACACACCCTCGGCGGCGCCGATCAGATCGTCCTTCTTGTAGGTCGATCCCGGAGCGGCCGCGGCGGACGCGACATCGGCGTCCTCGTCGTCGGGGGTTGCGGCGGCGACCGGTGTTTCGCTGGTCTGCTGATCGCCAGTGGCCAGATCGCTGTCATAGGATTCGCTCGGCGGTGGTTCGCTCGTCGCGGGGGGCGGCGCGGGATTGTCCAGATCGGAATCGATCTGCATGTTGCTGGGATCGATCTCGCGCATTTGTGCGGCTGTCGGAACGGGCGCCAGCGCGAGACTGATCGACGCCATCGTCGCCAGGATCAGGCCGAAGAAACTCTTACGCATAGCGAACCCCCAGGTAAAACAGTGCCGTCGCGGCGAACCCCGCGTTAATCATGACTCGCTTTGCCGGGTGGGCAATGAACGGGCGATGACCCGACTCGATTTTGCGCCAGACCGAATCGATTGGCCGGTGAAATCCCGGTGGAAGCGTGAAAATGCTCCATCTTTGGCGTTGCGGGGGGCGAAGCGCATGGCTATAGCGACCCGCCTAGGCCAAACCTGTCGTTAGCGCGGCGGACCATGCGGAGACGTGGGTGAGTGGCTGAAACCAACGGTTTGCTAAACCGTCGTACTGGTAAATCCGGTACCGAGGGTTCGAATCCCTCCGTCTCCGCCACCTTCTCTCCGGTATAAATGGCGTCCTTAGTCACCTGAATCCAAAGTTCGCCACATTGATGTCGTCACCCCGGATCAAGCCCGGGATGACGATGATGAAACGAACTTCGATTCCAGCATATTAGCGACGCGGTTCCAGCCACCAGCGCTGGCGCCAGCCATAGGGGCTGGCGACGGGCTCGCCCGCGGCGTTGGTCGCGGGTTTGAAGCGGAAGCGCGCTTCGATGAGGTCGCAGGTCGTCCGGTCGAGCGCGGCGTTGCCGCTCGACCTGGTGACGCGGCATCCCGTCACGCGGCCATTGACCTCGATGGTGAAGCGCACCTCGACTTCGCCGCCCGCCCGCGCGTGGCTCGCTTCGCGCGGATAGTCGCGGTCGCGGATCGTGCCGCTGCGCCAGACGGCCCTGGTGCCGCCGCCCGTGCCGCTGCCCGAACCGCCGGCGCCCGTTCCGTCGCCGCGGCCCCCCGCGCCCGATCCGGGGCCGGGGTCGGGCGTCGCCCCGGCGGACGGAGCGTTGCCGACACCGGGTTGCGGCGCGGCGACGACGGGCGGAGAGAGCGGCGGCAGTTTCGGGGGCGGCACGACGACCGTGGCGGCCTTCGCCTGCCTGTTCGCGGCCGACGCCTTCCCCGTGGCGCGCTCGCTCGGCACGGGCGCCGGAGCGACCTTCTCGCGCGTGACGGGCGGGGCGGGCAGGGCGATGGCGGTGATCGCCTCGCGCGCGCGGCGCACGACATCGAGGTCGAGCCCGCGTGCGAAGCCAAAGCCGATGGCGAGCGCCGCGACCAGCGCAGCGCCGCCCGACAGCAGCTTTTGCGGTCTTGAAACCTGCCCCGAATATGCCATCGCGCCGTCTCGTGTCGCGCGCCCGGCGCGCGCTGCCAGCGCCCGGTTTAGAGGAAATCGTCTAACGTGGACATGAACCGGTCGAACTGGTCGTGGTGCAGCCAGTGGCCCGCGTTTTCAAACTCGATCACTTTTGCCGTCTTGAAATGCCGAAGGCGCCCGTCCTTTTCGGGGTTCGAGGCCCAGCTGTCGGCGCCGTAGAGAAGGAGGGTAGGGCAGGTGATCGCGCCCCACAGCGAGGCGATGTCGTCCTGCGCCACGTCGAAGGCCGGCCAGACGTTGAGGTAATTGTCGAACTTCCAGCTCCACGTTCCATCCTCATTGCGGCTGACGCCATGGATCGTGAGGTGGCGCGCCTGCGCTTCGGTGAGATAGGCGTTTTCGGCCATCATCCGCGCCAGCGCATCCTCGATCGTCGCATAGCGGCGCGGCGTGCGCCCCGCGGCCTGGCGCTTGTCGTCGATCCATTTGCGGAAACGGTCGGCATAGGGCGTCCTGGCGCGTTCGGCGAGTAGCCTGGGCGAGGGGCCGAGCCCTTCGATGGCGACGAGCTTTTGCACATTGGCGGGATAAAGGCCGGTATAGCGAAGCGCGATATTGCCCCCCAACGAATGCGCGACGATCGACACCGGGCCACGGTCGAGCTGGTGAATCAGCTGCGCCAGGTCATAGACGAAGCTGTCGATCGCATAATTGCCGTCGGGCGACCAGGCGCTGTCGCCATGGCCGCGCAGGTCGGGGGCGATGACGTGGAAGCGGCCCTGAAGCCGCTCGGCGACCCAGTCCCAGTTGCGGCAATGGTCGCGCCCGCCATGGACGAGCAGCAGAGGCGGCGCCTCGCGGTTGCCCCAATCGACATAATGCAGCTTCAACCGCTGCGAGATAAAGCTGTTCGAGGTGGGGCCTGCACTTGCCATCGGATCATCCTTGCTGTCTGGTCCAGTTTCAAAAGGCGACTGGTTTCGATCCGTCAACCCTGGATCGGCGACCGAAGCGAGAGAGAGGATAGGGATCATGTCGACATTTCGGGACAATCTGCTGGCCGGAAAGACGGCGTTCGTTGCGGGCGGGACGAGCGGCATCAACCTCGGCATCGCCAAACGCTTCGCCGAACTGGGCGCGAAGGTCGCGGTGGCGGGGCGCGATCCCGACAAGGCGGCGCGCGCGGCGGCGGACATCGGCAAGGGGGCGCTGGGCCTGTCGGGCGATGTGCGCGACTATGCCGCGATTCGCGGGGTGATGGAGCGGGTTGCGGGGGAACTCGGTCCGATGGACATCGTCGTTTCGGGCGCGGCGGGCAATTTTCTGGCCCCCGTGCTCGGCATGTCGGCGAACGCCTTTCGCACGGTCGTCGATATCGACCTCAACGGCACCTTCAATGTCTTTCGCGGCTGTCACGACCTGCTGGTGCGGCCCGGCGCATCGTTGATCGCGATCACCGCGGGGCAGGCGGTCAATGCATCGGCCTTGCAGGCGCATGCCTGCGCGGCGAAGGCGGGCATCAACCAGCTGATTCGCGTGCTCGCGCTCGAATGGGGGCCGGAGGTGCGCGTGAACGGCATCTCGCCGGGACCGATCGCCGATACCGAAGGCATGAAACGCCTCGCGCCCGACGCGGCGACGCGGCAGGCGCATTACGACCGCATCGCGATGAAGCGCTGGGGTCGGATCGAGGAGGTCGCCGAATCGGCGGTGTTTCTGTGCAGCCCCGCCGCCAGCTATATCACCGGCACGATCCTCGACTGCGACGGCGGCAGCCAGATCGGCGATGCGTCGCGCGGCGACCTTGCGAAAGGGATGGCCTGAACCAAAAACGCCGCCAACCCGGCGGGGTGGCGGCGTTTTGAATGGTGGGCGTGGCAAGGATTGAACTTGCGACCCCTGCGATGTCAACACAGTGCTCTACCACTGAGCTACACGCCCATCCCTTTGGGGTGACGCGCCCCCTAAAGGCCTTGGCGCGGCTTGGCAAGTCCTTCGGTGCGTCGACGCGTTTATTGTTGGTTAGACTGGTCGGCGCGCCCGAACAGCATGTCGACCTCGCGCACCAGATCCTTGAGGTGGAAGGGTTTGGAGAGCAGCTTGGCCTGCGGCACATTTTCCTCGGCGCGCAGCGAGACCGCCGCGAATCCGGTGATGAACATCACCTGCGTCTGCGGCGCCGCCTTCGCCGTGTGCTGAGCGAGTTCGATGCCGTCCATTTCGGGCATCACGATGTCCGACAACAGCAGGTCGAAGGTGCCCGAATCAATATAGGGGACCGCCGCCGTGCCGCGATCGACCGCGGTGACATGATAGCCTGCGCCGGTGAGGGCGCGCGCGAGATATTCGCGCATCACATCGTCGTCTTCGGCAAGCAAGATGCGAATCATCGTGAAATCTGTTCCCTGGCCCTTGAACGCCGCCGGTTGCCCGTGTCGACGCTTGCTTCACCATAGCCATAGCGGCAGAGATTTAACAAATTAGGGCGGCAAGCTGGATTCCCCCGGCTTTTTTTGCCACCCATCCCCCATGACATCGCGCATCGTCCCCGCAATTTCCATCGCGGTCAATCGCCCGGCTGCACCGGGTCCGGTCGTGGTGTCGGTGCCGCATGCGGGGCGCATCTATCCGCCCGAAATCCTGGCCGCAGCGCGCGTCCATCGCAGCGCGCTCGAGCGGCTCGAGGATCGCTGGTGCGACCGGATCGCGGCGGGCGCGCGTGATGCGGGAGCCAGCGTCGTCGCGGCGCTTTGGGCGCGTGCGGTCGCCGACTGCAATCGCGGCGAAGGCCAGATGGCGCCCGGCGAGGTCGCACCGACGCTGCGCGCGCAATTTGCGGCGCCGGGGCGCAAGGAGCGCGCGGGGCTCGGCGTTGTGCCGACCAGGCTCGCCGATTGCGGGCCCTTGTGGAAGCAGCCGATCGACCGCGCGGCGCTGGAATGGCGGCTCGACCGCTTGCATCGTCCCTATCACGATGCCCTGGCGGGGGAAATCGCCGCGGCGCGCGCGCGGTTCGGATTCGCGATTCTCGTCGATCTTCATTCGATGCCGCCGATCCCGCAGGGGCAACCGGGGCATGGCACGCGAATCGTCATCGGCGACCGCTTTGGCGCGACGGCGGCCGAATCGCTCGTCGATCTGGCAATGGCTTCGGCATCGGCATTGGGCGAGCCGGTGCAGCGCAACCAGCCCTATGCCGGCGGGCATGTCGTGCGGACGCATGGGCGGCCCGGCGACGGGGTTCATGCGATCCAGATCGAAATCGACCGCAGCCTCTATCTGACCGCCGAGCGCCTGCCCGATGCGGAGCGCGTCGCGCGGCTGGCGCGCTGGTTCGCCGCCCTGGTCGGCGAGGCTGGGCAGTGGCGCCCCGATGCCGACGCGCTTGCGCAGGCCGCCGAATAAAAAACCACCTCGTACCGAAGTACGAGGTGGCCAGGGTCCAGGGAGGACGCGCCCGCGTCGAACCCGACGGGGCACTCGCCGCGATGGAAAGGGGGAAAACCATGGCGGCGTGAATGAAATCTAGGGACATGTTCGCCGACTTACAAGAAGCGACGGTGCAGAATCTGCAATATACAAGGAAATTGGTCGGGGAGAGAGGATTCGAACCTCCGGCCCCTGCCTCCCGAAGACAGTGCTCTACCAGGCTGAGCTACTCCCCGACCGATCCGCGCGTCGGCCATGGCCACCGCGAAGGCAGGGCGGTCCTCTAGACGCGCAATCGGCGAACTTCAAGCGTCAATCGGCACAGGAAAGTTGAATGCCCGCACTACAGCATTTCGGCAGTGCGAAAGCTGAAATGGCCATCGGCGACGAAAATCAGATGATCGACCAGATCGATCCCGGCCATCCGCAGGAATTGCGCTGCGTCGCGCGTGGCGGCGATATCGGCGTCGCTTGGCCAGGCAACGCCCGACGGATGATTGTGCGCCATCACGATGCTCGTGGCGCTGCCGACGAGCAACGTGCGCCAGCATCGCGGCGGGACAACGCAGCGTCGCGGCGTTTCGCTATCGACCCGATCGAAGCGGACGAGCCGCTGATACGCATCGAAGGCCGCAAGAAGCAGGCTTTCACGGTCGCCGTCGAACTGAGGGCGAAGCAGATGGGACGCGACTGCATCTTCGGCATCGCACGGCACGAAGCCGCGACGCCGGGCATTGGACCCGGCTTTGCCTATCGGTTCAAGGATCGTCATCGTCGCCGCATGGCGCAGGCGCGAGGGCGACCCAACCGCCAACTGCCCCGCATCGGACGGATCGACGGGGTGGACGGGTGACGCACTTGTCGTCGCGCGGCGCGGGGCCTAGCAATGGTGGGAAAAGGAAAGGGAGCGCGCCTTGGCTGATTCCATCCATTATGAACTGCAATATCTCGACCTGATGCGCCGCATCTGGGTCGAGGGGGACGAGCGCGTCGATCGCACCGGCGTCGGCACGCGGTCGCTGTTCGGCGAGACGATGCGATTCTCGCTGAAGGACGATGCCATTCCCCTGCTGACGACGAAGCGCGTTTATTGGAAGACCGCGCTGCGCGAGCTGTTGTGGTTCCTCAGCGGCGACACCAATATCCGCCCGCTCGTCGCGCAAGGCGTCAAGATATGGACTGACTGGCCGCTCGAAAAATATCGCCGCGCGACCGGCGACGAAATCAGCGCCGCCGATTTCGAGGCGCGCATCGTCGCGGACGCGGGCTTTGCCGCCGAGTGGGGCGATCTTGGTCCGGTCTATGGCCACCAGTGGGTGAACTGGCCGCGTTACGAGCCGGCGGGCGAGGGGCTGTTTCGTCGCGCCGAACGCGGGCACAACCAGATTGCGGCACTGATCGATTCGCTCCGAAACGATCCGGGATCGCGCCGACATATTTTCACCGGCTGGAACGTCGACGATCTGGACCGAATGGCGCTGCCGCCGTGTCACATGACCTACCAGTTCCACGTTCGCAGCGACGGCGGGCTGTCGTGCCTGCTCTTTCAGCGGTCGTGCGATCTGGGTCTGGGCTTTGCGTTCAACATTTTCGAGGCGGCGCTGCTCACGCGCATGGTCGCCCAGCAATGCGATCTTCACGCGCACGAGGTCGTGTGGACCGGCGGCGACGTCCATCTCTATCTCAATCACGCCGAACTGGTCGAACGCCAGTTGGCGCGCGTGCCGGACGGTAAGCCCACGCTGCGTATCCTGCGTCGCCCGCCGAGCATGTTCGATTATCGGTTCGACGATTTCGTGGTCGAGGATTATGCGCCGCAATCCCATATTTCTGCGCCCGTAGCGGTTTGAGACGCGGCGTTGCATTCCTATGGAGACCGTAATAATATGTCGTCACATTGAAATATAACTAGGCGCTGATTCGCGCCCGAAGGGAAGAAGATATGCCTGAGTCGGATCGCCGACCGGCGAGCAACCTGCCGCCGCTGTCGCTTCACATCCCCGAACCGCGCTATCGTCCCGGTGACACGCCGGATTTCGGCGACATCGAGATCCCCGCGGTTGAGGCGACCCCGCGCCCCGGCGAAGCGACCAGGCCCGACGCGATGCGCGAGCTATGCTATGGCCTTGTCCGCGTCCTCGATTTCGACGGGCAGGCGAAGGGGCCGTGGAATCCCAATCTGGCGCCCGAACGGCTGCGCACGATGCTGCGTTACATGATGCTGACGCGGGCGTTCGATGACCGCATGTTCCGCGCGCAGCGGCAGGGCAAGACCAGCTTTTACATGAAATGCACGGGCGAGGAGGCGACCTCGATCGCCTCGACGATGGCGATCGACCGCGCCGACATGTGTTTCCCCAGCTATCGCCAGCAGGGCATTTTGATCGCGCGCGATTATCCGCTGATCCAGATGATGAACCAGATTTATTCGAACCGCGGCGATCATCTGCTGGGGCGGCAGCTCCCGATCATGTATTCGGCGCCCGAGCATGGATTCTTCAGCGTGTCGGGCAATCTTGCGACGCAATATCCGCAGGCGGTAGGCTGGGCGATGGCGTCGGCGTCGAAGGGTGACAGCCGCATCGCGACCGTGTGGTGCGGTGAAGGATCATCGGCCGAGGGCGACTTCCACTCGGCGCTGACCTTCGCCACGGTCTATAACGCGCCCGTGATTTTCAATGTCGTGAATAACCAGTGGGCGATTTCGAGCTTTTCGGGCTTTGCCGGGGGGGAACGCACGACCTTTGCGGCGCGCGCCGTGGGCTATGGCATCGCGGGGTTGCGCGTCGACGGCAACGACGCGCTCGCGGTCTATGCGGCGACGCAGTGGGCGGCCGACCGCGCGCGGACGAACAACGGCCCGACGCTGATCGAACATTTCACCTATCGCGCCGAAGGGCACAGCACGTCGGACGATCCCAGCGCCTATCGCGCCGCACAGGAAGCGAGCGCCTGGCCCTTCGGCGATCCGATCGCGCGGCTCAAACAGCATCTTATCGCGCTCGGCGAATGGGACGAGGCGCGTCACGACGCGCTGGGCAAGGAGCTCGACGAGCTGGTCAAGACGACGCAGAAACAGTCGGAAAAGCTCGGCATTCTAGGCCACGGAATGCACCAGCCGTTCGAAACGATGTTCGAGGATGTGTTCGAGGAGATGCCCTGGCATCTCAAGGAACAATGCGCGCAGATGCTCGCCGAGCAAGAGGCCAAGTTCGGCCCCGACTGGAAGCCCGAATGATGAGCGCCGATACCCAAACCAAGACCATGAACATGATCGAGGCGATCAACAGCGCCATGGACGTCATGCTCGAACGCGATCCGGCGACCGTCGTGATGGGCGAGGACGTCGGCTATTTCGGCGGCGTGTTCCGCGCCACCGCGGGGTTGCAGAAAAAACACGGCAAGACGCGCGTGTTCGACACGCCGATCAACGAATGCGGCATCATCGGCGTCGCGGTCGGCATGGGCGCCTATGGTCTGCGCCCCGTCCCCGAAATCCAGTTCGCCGATTATATCTATCCGGGGCTCGACCAGCTCGTCAGCGAGGCCGCGCGCATTCGCTATCGTTCGGCGAATGATTTTATCTGCCCGATGACGGTGCGTACGCCCTTTGGGGGCGGCATTTTCGGTGGACAGACGCACAGCCAGTCGCCCGAGAGCATCATGACGCATATCTGCGGCGTCAAGACGGTGATCCCGTCGAACCCCTATGACGCCAAGGGCCTGCTGATCGCGGCGATCGAGGATAATGACCCCGTCGTCTTCCTCGAACCCAAGCGCATCTATAACGGCCCGTTCAGCGGCTATTACGACCGCCCGGTCGAGCCCTGGTCGAAGCATGACGCCAGCGCGGTGCCCGAAGGATATTACCGCATCGACCTGGGCAAGGCGGCAACGGTGCGCGAAGGCGAGGCGGTGACGATCCTGGCCTATGGCACGATGGTGCATGTCACCAGGACGATCGTGGAGGAAATGGGCGTGGACGCCGAAATCCTCGACCTGCGCACGCTTTTGCCGCTCGACATCGAGGCCGTCGAGGCGTCGGTGAAAAAGACCGGCCGCTGCCTGATCGTCCACGAAGCGACGCGCACCTCAGGCTTTGGCGCCGAACTTGCCGCGCTGGTGCAGGAACGTTGCTTCTATTACCTCGAAGCGCCGATCGAGCGCGTCACCGGGTTCGACACGCCCTATCCGCACAGCCTCGAATGGGCCTATTTCCCCGGCCCGGTGCGCATCGCGACCGCGCTCACCAAAATCATGGGCGATTGACATGCGAAGCATGGCAACCGCGCGTGCCCCGGACCGCGATCCGGGGTCCATAAAGAAAAAGGACTGACGCCATGGCCCGCTATTCATTCCGTCTGCCCGACATTGGCGAAGGCATCGCCGAGGCCGAGATCGTCGCCTGGCACGTCAAGGTGGGCGAGCGCGTCGAGGAAGATGCGCAGCTTGCCGACATGATGACCGACAAGGCGACCGTCGAAATGGAATCGCCGGTGTCGGGGGTGGTCGTCGAACTGGCGGGCGAGGTCGGCGATTTGATCGCGATCGGATCGACGCTGGCGGTGATCGAGACCGATGCCGAGGGTGATGACACGGTCGACGCGCCGCCGGCCGATACGCCGGTCGACGAGGAGATTGCGGCGGAGACGCCGGGGGCTGAGGAGGTTTCGGATGCGGAAGCCGCGCCACCCCCTCAACCCGTTCGCCCTGAGCCTGTCGAAGGGCCGTCCTTGTCTGCCGCCGTTGAAAAGAAGGACGGGGCTTCGACAAGCTCAGCCCGAACGGAGCATGGTAAGGCTGTGTTGGCATCGCCCGCCGTCCGCGCGCGCGCCAAGCATCTGGGCATCGATCTGTCGCAGGTGCAATCCGATGGCGACCGTATCCGCCACGCCGATCTCGACGCCTTCCTGCGTTACAGCGCGGGGCAGGGCTATTACGCCCCCGGCGCCAGCCGCGCGCGCACCGACGAGCCGATCAAGGTCATCGGGATGCGCCGCAAGATTGCCGAGAATATGGCGGCGGCGAAGCGCGCGATTCCGCATTTCACCTATGTCGAGGAAATGGACGTCACCGCGCTCGAAGAGATGCGCGCCGATTTGAACGCCAACCGCGGGGGCCGTCCGAAGCTGACGATGCTGCCCTTCCTGATCGTCGCGATCTGCCGCACCATCCCGCAGTTTCCGATGATCAATGCGCGTTATGACGACGAAGCGGGCGTGGTGACGCGCCACGGCGCAGTGCATCTGGGCATGGCGACGCAGACCGACGCCGGGTTGATGGTTCCGGTGATCCGCGACGCGCAGGACAAGAATGTCTGGCAGCTCGCGAGCGAGATCGCGCGCCTCGCCGAGGCCGCGCGTAGCGGCAAGGCGAAAGTCGAGGAGCTGACCGGCGGCACGCTCACCATCACGTCGCTCGGTCCGCTCGGCGGGATCGCGACGACGCCGGTGATCAACCGGCCGGAGGTTGCGATCATCGGGCCGAACAAGATCGTCGAGCGTCCGGTGTTCGACGGCGACGACATCCGCCGCGCGAAGCTGATGAACCTGTCGATCAGCTGCGACCATCGGGTGGTCGATGGCTGGGATGCGGCCAGCTATGTTCAGGCGCTGAAGAAGCTGATCGAAACGCCGGTGCTGTTGTTCGCGGATTGAGCTTACCTCGTCATTGCGAGGAGCGAAGCGACGAAGCAATCTCCAGCGGGCGGGCTTACGGGTCGTTAGCTGGAGATTGCTTCGTCGCTTCGCTCGCAATGACGGGGCGGGCTATAGCCCCAACCCTGCAAAACTCGTCTGGTCGAACTTCAGCCTGAAAGTCACATAGGCGCCCGATCGGGAGAACCGCGCATCCTCGAAATCGCGGTCATGGAAGCCCGCGAAATTGTAACCGAAGGTGATGTTGGCGTTCGTCATCGGGGCCAGCGTCACCGTTGGGCCTCCGGCCCAGCTGACGGTATCGGCATCGGTGCCGACGCGCACGGTACCCGACGCGCCGACATCTACATGCTCGCCAAGGCCGACACGAAAGTCGGCGCCGATCAGGTTCGACCAGCCCTTGACGTCATCCGCGCCGAAGCGGTCGAAATTATAGCGCGTGCCCCAGAAAAGGCCGATTTCGGCGCGCTCGTGCCACATGCCGCCTTCGCCGCGCGCGCCGAGCGGGGTCCAGTTGACCGACAGGCTGTTCAGCAGGCGGCGGCTCGTCGCATCGCCATCGATCGTCAGCGCGGCGTCGCCGACAGGCCCGGCCTGGCCCGCGACCGCGTCGCGCACCTTGTCCGAGCGGAACTCGCTCTTGCCCAGCCATGAAATCCGCGAATCGGCGGGGCGGTGCGCCCAGCTCATCTCGAATTGGATCACCTCGGTCGTCGGCGCCGTGCCGCTGCCGCTGGCCTTGGCATAGGTGAAGAGCACGCCCAAGGCCCGGCCCTCGCCAAGCTGGCGCAGGCCGCCGAGCGTCAGTCCATGGCGGTTGGCAAGCTCGCCATCGCGATATTCGGCGCGGCCGGTGAGCGTCCAGCGGTCGGCGCGCCAGGTGGCGCCGGTGCTGATCGCCAGGAAATCCTCGGTCAGCACATTGTTGCCGCCCAGAAAACCCCCCGACGCCACCGGCTGCTGCGCGTTCAGCACGTCGCCCGCGCGAATCCCGCCGATCGTGCGATTGCCGTCGACCGAGACATCGACCGACAGATGGCTGCCGAGCTTCAGCGACTGCGACAGGCCATAGGCGGCGAAGCTGCGCGGGCCATATTCGCCGATGTCCTGCCGGTTCGCGGTGGCGAGCAGGCGCGCACCGGACCAGGGGGTCAGGTCGAAGCCGAGCCGCGCGGTGCGCGCGCGGACCGTATCGCCGTCGGCGATTTCATAGCTGCCGACGAGATTGACGTCGCGGCTGATGCCGAAGCGTGCGCCCAGCCGGTGCCGCGTCGGGAAGTCGATGCTCGCATCCTTGCCGCCCAGCGCAAACTCGGTCTGTGCATCGAGTTCGAGGCGCTTGTCGAACAGGCGCTGCGTCGCGCCGAGCTGAACGATGGTCGAGCGGTTGCGCGCACCGTCCGACAGACGATCGTCGGCGTGCGTCAGCCCGGCGCGCGCGAGGCTGCTGCCATTGTCATATTCGATCAGCGCGCGTGCGGCGCGGCGGCGCGCGTTGCTGTCCAGATAGTCTTCCTGCCAGGCGCTCCCCGTCAGCGACAGCGTGCGCGTCGCGCGAAGGCGGGCGTCGAAGCCGAATTTGCGCGTCCCGTCCTCGCCGCGATTGAGCTGGCCCGCGCCGAACCCGGCCTCGCGCTCGCGGATATAGGCGAGGAAATCGGCGGCGCTGCCATGATGTTCGGCCTCGATCAGCCATGCTTTCGCCGTTCCGGCGGCGGCGCTACCGTCGTTCTGTGCCTTGGCGTCGCTGACCGCCAGTTCGGCACGGATTTCGGTGTCGATGTTCGGGCGATAACGCGCGTCGATGCCGCCGATGTCGGTCTTGGTGTTGCCATCCTCGTCGTGGATGAAGGTGGCGCCGACGCGCAGCTTTTCGTCGTCCGTGCGATAGCTGACGCGGCCGCCGGCGTTGAGCACGCGCTGGCCAACGCCATCGACTTCATATTCGGCGACGATGAACTGCGGGTCGAGGTTCGATGACCGGCTGAGCACCGGCGCGCGGAAGCGGATCGTGCCCGACAGATAATCGATGTCGTAATCGACGTGGCGCGACAGGGCGACGCGGTCGACGATGCGTTCGCTGTGCAGCCGGTAGCGCGTCTCGATGACGATCCGCTCGCTGTTCGGCAAAATATCCTTCGCGCCGAGCTGATACGGCCCCGCCAGGCCATTGCCCTGGATCTCGTCGCGGCGGAAGCGATAGGGGGTGTCGGCGACGAAGGCGGTCGCGGCGATATTGCGCCCGCGATACTCGGCCTTGCCGCCATTGAGCGCGCGCTGGTAGCGGGCGAGTTCGGGCTCCGAAATCCCCGTCTCGATGTCGCCGAACATCGCATAAAATTGCGGGCGTTCGAGGCGCAGATAAAGCTTGCGCACCGATGCGGCGTCATGGCGCGTCTCGTTGCGGTCGGCATAGATGGTGTAATAGGCGCGCGGGTCGATCACGCCGCCGAAGCGCGCATCGTCCGCTTCCTTGTCGCTGTCATAGGCCAGCGTCATCAGCCATTTGCCGCGCACACGCCCCTTGGCATAGAGCGCGAGCCGCGCATCGGCATTAAGGTCGTCCAGCGTTTCGGCCACCGGCTCCATCCGGTCATCGAGCGTGTTGTACCCGAGCGTGCCCGCGGCAAAGCCGACGATGGTCCACGGGCGGTTGCCGGGATCGAGCCAGGTCTCGATCACCTGCTTGCGCGTCACCCGATCGTCGCGGAACAGGAAGTCGATCGCGAGCGTGCCCGAGGCGGTGGTCGGTTCAAGCTCGATGTAAGCGATGCCGTCGTCGCCATCGACCTTCCAAACCGGCGGCGCGCGTTCGAGGCCCGACAGCTGGCGCGCCTGCTGCGCGTCGGCCTCAACGGCGGGATAATAGGGTGAAGGGACGCTGAAATCGCCGGTCAGCCCGGCGCGGATCGGCTTGCCGTCGCGGTCGGTCAGGCGCACGGCGATCACCGGGCGCGTCACGCCATCGGCGACGAGCACCGATTTTTCGCGGATCAGCGCTGCGCGCATCGGGGTGATCGAATAATGGACGGAGCGTTCGAGCGTTTCGACCGCCGCGCCATCCGCGTCCCTGATCTCGGCCACGAGCCGGTTTTCGCCCTCGCGGATTTCGAGCCCGCGCCACAGGCTGACAGCGACGGTGCCGTCGGCCGATTTGCTGACGCCTTCAAAGGTCAGCGGATCGGCGGGCTGGCCGTTGACGCGCAGCGTGACGATCTGCCCCGGCACATGCTTGATCGCGGCGCGGATCGCCTTGGCGCGCGGATTATGGTCGGCGGCGGGGAAGAGCCAGCCGATGCCGGCTTCTTGCCCGGCGAGCCAGTCGCGGTGGGCGCCCGCGGCTTCGGGATCGGACAGAGGTATCGCTGCCGGACGCGCCGCCGTGGCCGGCGCGGCGCGCGGGGCGCTGGCGGCGGCGCGGAAGTCGGCGCGTTTCAGCGCCCCGCCGCGCCCTTCGACAAAGCGCGAGATGGCGCTGCCCGCGCTTTGCGTGCTCGGCGCGCAATCGACGGGCGCGCGGTCGAGCGGCAGCGTCGATGGATCGATCTGCACAACATGCAGGCCGGGGCGCACGCCCTCGAAATGATAGCGGCCATCCTCGTCGGTGACGGTGTAGCTGCCGTCCTGCAGCATTACGCGCACGCCGATGATGCCGTCGGCCCTGGCGGGATCGACCGCGCAGCCGCCGTCGGTGACGCGACCGATGATCGTCATGCGGTCGCCGAGCTGGTCGCGTTTGATCGCGATCGTCGCTTCGGCGATGTTGCTTGTCGTTCCGCGATTGTCGGTCGCGCTGGCGCGGTTGAGCGCGCTGCCGGGCTGCGCCGAGACGACGACTTCGGCGAGGTAGGTGAGCAGCACCGACCGCGCGGCGGCGATGCCGGGCAGGGTGACGGTGAAGGCGCGGCCGTTCGGCTCGACGGCCGCATCGACGCGCACGCCGTCGATGCGCACCGTGTCGGCGCGCAGGCGCATCCCGGCGGGCAGGACATCGCGCACCGTCACCGCACCGGTGGCGCGGCGCGGATCGCGATTGGCGACCTCGATTCGATATTGCACGACATCGCCCGGCACCGCCACCTGTGTGGAGGTCGCCTTGCGCAGGACCAGCGGCAGGCCGGGCTGGTCGACGGGAATGTCGACGCGCACCGGAGCAGGACTGTTCAGGGTGAAGGCACGGCCATAGCTGGCGTCGACGATCGTAAAGGGCTGGCCGTCGTCGGGACGGCGAAAAGCGGCAAGATCGGCCGGGCTGGTGGCCGACGGCGCGGTGAAGGGCGCGGGCGGCTCGACGATGAGGCGGTAGGTGCCCGGCGCGACGAAGGGAAAGCGATAGTCGCCCGCCGGGAAGTCATAAACCGTCCCGCCCGAATCGGTGACGCGCTGTCCGGTTACAACGCTGGAGGGATAGGTCGAGACACCGTCGTCACCGAACACTGCGGCGGGCTGGCCGGTGGCGGCATCGACGATCGTGACGCGGCTGCCCGCCACGGGCGCGCCGTCGCCGCTGTCGAACACGATGCCGAAGGGGTCGACGAGAAAGTCGATCGTCGCGAGCGCAACCAGACTGGCGCTCGCCCGATCGGACACACGCAGCGTCAGCGGCGCGCCGGGGTTGACCGACAGGCGGCAGTCGCCCTGCACCACGGCGGGCGGCACGCCGATCGTGCTGATGAAACCGACGAACTCGCCGCTGTCTGCGGCGGTTTCGGTGAGGGTGATCGATTCGCGGTCGCCATTTTCGAGATCGAGAAGGACGGGTAGCGTGTCGCGCGCCTGCGGGTCGCGATTCGCCGATGCGAGCGTCACGCCCACGACGAGCATTTCGCCCGCGCGGAAGCTGTTGCTGCTCTGAAGCGATGCCGGGGCGGTGGAAATCCCCACATAGACGCCGGAAAGCGGGATCGCGGCCATCGGCGCGGCGCTGAGCGCCCCGACGCCGCCCGTCCCGGCGCGGACACATGGCGTCGGCGCCAGCGGTACCGAGCGGTCGCCGCCGCCGGTCGTCAGGCGATAGGTCGCGATGCGCGGCGGTTCGGGCGGGCGCGGGACGACGGCCACGTCGACGCGGTTCGACAGCGTCGCACCGCGATGACCGTCATGCGTCCATTCTGCCGACGCGGTGTTCGTGATCACCTGCGCGCGCGCCGCCGGGACCGCGGGCAGCAGCGCTGCCGCAACCAGTGCGGTCAAAAGGCCAAGGGATGTGTCGCGGATCGCCATGCCGGCCCCGAAGGGAGCAGCAGCGGCCGGTGGACCCGGCGCGCGCGCTGCTCCCGCCCGTTACCTGGTCAGTTGACCGTGGCGCGGAAAACGAGGGTGCGCGTCGCGCCCGCGGCGATCGTTGCGATCGTCCCCGACACGTTCGGCGCCGAATAGCTGCCGCCCGCGACGCCGTCGGCGTTACAGGTTCCCGCGGTGACCGTGCCGTTCAGCAGGATCGTACCCGCGTTGAAGGTCAGCTGGCCGGGCACGGGATCGTTGATCACGACCGACGTGGCGTCGGCGCTACCCGAATTGGCGACGGCGATGCAGTATTCGACGACCGCGCCCGGAATCAGTTTCGGGTTGGTCGTGTTGTTGAACGGGTCGGAGATGACGCGGCTGGTCTTGGTGACGGTGAGCGTCGCCGTCTGGACCGTATAATCGTCATTGTCGCTGTGCGACCCGTCGCGCGCGGCATCGCCCGTCACGCCTGCCGTATCCGCAAAGACCGTATCCTTGCCCGCGGTGTTCGCGCCGGTCGTTTCGGTGATCGCCGCGCCCTGACTGCCCGACGTGCCGCCTTCGCGCGCCGTCGCGCGAAGGGTCACCCCGGCGACGGCGTTGTTGGCGAGCCCGGCCGGAATGTCGGCGACGACGAACAGGCGGATCGCCGTATCGACGACAAGCTCGTCGATATAGCCTGAAACCAGCGTGTCGCCGACGTCCCAGCTGCCGATCGAACCCGACGACGTGTTGTCGCGGTAGATGCGCACGTTGGTCGCGTCGAAGCTGTCGGTGCCGCCATGCGCGGCGGTGCCGCCGACGATCTGCGAGGCGACGAGCGCGAAATCGAGCACTTCGTTCGAGCTGTTGGTCAGCTGGAAGGTCGTCACGGCGTTGGTTTGGCCCGGAACGACATTGGTTGTGACGGTGCCGACTTCCTCGACAAGCAGGTTGATCTTGCGGTCGACGGTAAAATTGTTCGACGCCGATTGCTGGCCCTGCGCGACGCCCCCGACCTGATAGTCGACGGTGGCGGTATTGGTGATCGTGGTTCCCGCGGTCGTGCCGGCAGCAAGTGCCGGCGTGGCGGCGAGACTTGTGATCGCCGCCAGACCGATGAAGCCCACGCTGTTCAGCTTGCTGGTCATAGCTGAAGCTCCTTGGCTTGGGTCGATTGCCTATTCCCCACCGCTGGCAATCATTAAGCGGTTATTTTCAGGTCGCTATTTGACGATTCCCCGAAACATGAGCTTGCCCGTGGCGCCTGCCGGAATCGGCTTTTGAAAGGCCCAGCGGACATGCGTGACGTCGGCGGGCTGCGCGGCACGCTGTACGCCGTCGGCCGTCGCTATCGAAAGCTCGCCAAGCCGCCCCCACTGCTTGCCGCCATCGACCGACACCAGCGGCTGCGTGTCACCGGCATCGGCGAAACGGACCGCGGCGGGCAGCGGATTGGTGACCACGAACTTGTCGGCGGCCTGTGCGCCGACGTTGCGATAATTAAGGACGAAGACCAGCCGGTCGCCGGGAACGACGACCTTCGGTTCTTCGAGCAGGACACGCTGCTTGCCATCGGCGTCGGTCGAAACGCGCTCGACGAAGACCTTGTTGTCGAGCGCAACCTGGTTGGCGGCAAAGGCCGGGCCGGGAAGCGCGGCGGCGAGCATAAGCAAGAGGGCGGGGCGCATGGGCATCTCCATCAGTCGATCATGGTCTGGAAGGTAATGGTACGGCTCTGGCCACCGGCGACGGTGCCGAGCGCGACATTGATCCGCGTGCCGTTGTAATCGCCCGCGTCGGCATCGACCGCGTCGGTGAGCGCGCTGCCGCCGAGCGTGATCGAGCCGGGGACATAGCTGGTGTCGGCGGGGACATTGTCGGTGATTGCCAGGCCGCTCACCGAGCCGCTGCCCGCAACGGTGGCGACGATCGTGTAGGTGATCGTCGCGCCGGGTATGGGGTCGGCGGTGCCGAGCGGGTTGGTGATGCTGGCCGATTTGACGAGCGTGACCGTGGCGGCCGACACGACGAACGCCCCGGCATCTTCGCCATCGGCGCCGGTCGCCCCGACGACGGCGTCACCGCCGCCTTCGCCCTGACCGGCGAAGCTGGTGCCGGGGGCGCCGGTTCCGGTCCTGGCCGCCGCAAGCAGGCTGACGATACCGCGATTGCCGTCGGCGACCGTTCCGGGTGTCGTCGTCACGACGAACACGGTGATGCTTTCGTCGGGATCGAGCGTCGGATCGTTCGCGCCCGCGGTGTAAAGCGTGTCGGTGCCCGCGTCGAACAGGCCGTCGCCATTGTCGAGATAGACTTGCGTGACGGTGGGATCATAATCGTCACCGCCAGCGTTTGCGACCGTGCTCAGCGCGAAATCCTCGACGCCGTTGCCCGTGTTGGTGACCGAGAAGGTCAGCACCTGTCCGGTCGCGCCCGGTGTGGTCGCCACGTCGGCGGGATTGCTCGAATCGACGGTGACGTCGAGCAGCTCGTCGACGAGCAGATCGACGCGGTTGGAGTCGATCGTGGTCGGCCCGCCGCCCGCGTCGAAGCTGGCGGTGGCGGTATTGCTGATCGTCGAACCGGCGCGCGTGCCGGCAGCGGTCGCCTGCACGGGCAAGGCAAGCGCGGCGAGCAGGGCGATGAGTGAACAAGAGGGAAGAAGCCGATGCTTCGCGCCCCCCACAGGCGCTATCATCATCAAATTGACTCCGAAAGGTTGGTCCTTGGAGCCGTCAGTCGCCGAAAAAGGGTAATTTCTGGTTAAAAAGTCGTTGGAAAGCTGTGATTTGGTCCAAAAAGGGACAGACGCCGCCGTGCTTTTGCCGCAAAGCGGGGCGACTGGCGCGATGCGCGCAGCGAGCGTAAGATGAGACGGTTAACAGGGAGACGCAGGGTGGCGGACGACCGGGGCAGAGAGGATATGCGGCCGCCGCGTGTCAATCCGCTGCGCCAGATCGAGATTGACGATTTTCGCCGCGACCGGCTACTCGCCGCGCTCGCGCTGATCCTCGGCGCCAGCTTCTGCCTCGGCCTGCCCTTTGCCTTGCAGGCTGGCGCGGAGTTCTTCCTGCCGCTCACCGCGGCGATCGTCATCGCGATCGCGTTGGTACCGCTGCTCGAATGGCTCGAGCGCCGCGGCGTGCCGTCGGCGCTTGCCGCCTTCCTGTCGCTCGCGGCCTTCCTCGCGATCATCAATGCGGCGCTGGCGATCATCGTTGTGCCCGCGACCGGCTGGTTTGCGCGGCTTCCCGAATCGATTCCGCGTATCCAGAGCAACCTGGCGCCGCTGATCGATTTCTATTCGACGCTCCAGCGCTTCGTCGATCGCACGCTGACGTCGGTGGCCAGCGGGACCGAGGCGACGGCGCAGGCCGTAGCGGCCACGGCGCCGACGTCGGTGGTCGACTATTTCATCTCCTCGGCGCCCGCGGCGGCGATTCAGCTGTTCTTTGCGGTGCTGGTGATCTTTTTCTTCCTCGCTGGCTGGACGCGGCTTCGCCGCGGCACGATTCGCCGACGCGGCAGTTTCGATGGGGCGATGCAGACGGCGCGCGTTATCCAGAATGTCGTCGATGCGACCGCCGACTATCTGGCGACGATCACGATGATCAACGCGATGCTCGGGCTGATCGTCGCGCTGCTGCTCTGGGCGCTCGGCATGTCGTCGCCCTTCATGTGGGGCGGGATCGTCAGCATCTGCAATTTCGTGCCCTATCTGGGACCGATCGTCGCTGCGGTGCTGCTGGGCCTGGGCGGGCTGATGACGTTCGACGCGGTCGGGCTCGCGCTCCTGCCTGCGCTCATCTTTATCGGGGTGCACCTGGTCGAGGCGAATCTGATCACGCCGCTGGTGCTGGGCAAACGGCTCACCATCAATCCGCTGCTCATCCTTGTCTCATTGAGCTTCTGGGGCTGGGTGTGGGGCACGCCGGGCGCGCTCCTCGCCGTGCCCCTGTTGCTCATCCTCCAGACCGTGCTCGCCTCGACGGGAACGCCCGATCTGGCTGGATTCCTCTTTGAACATGGCACGCTCACCACGACCGACGAGGTGCGCGACCGATTAAATCGTGCACAGGAAGAACGCGACGGTTGACAGGTCGCCGCGCGGGTCATATTGGCGCGGCTCCCAAGCGCGAGCGGGTGTAGCTCAGTTGGTTAGAGCGCCGGCCTGTCACGCCGGAGGTCGCGGGTTCGAGCCCCGTCACTCGCGCCATTTCCTGTCGTTCGAGACGGAATGGCCACCGCAGCCTGGGATAGCGCCACCATTGGAACAGGCTGGACTGGCGCCGCTGTTCAGCGGCGCCAGGTTCCGAGCTCCATCCAGCGCAGCAGCGGCTTCAAGGGCGCAATCCACATAATTCCCGCGACGAGGTAGAAGAGCGCTTGCACCAACACGGGCCAGCTGCCCACCCACGGCGACAGGCTGACGACGATCGCCGTCCAGCCGCCGATCAGCGCCAGGATGAGGAACATGCCCGCGGGCTTGCGCCAGCTCGGCTGGGGATCGATTGGCTGGTCGTTCACAGGCGGTCTCCGCAAAGGATCAATTCTTGTTCGGTCAGGATCGCATCGAGCGCGATGTCGGTCGATTCGCGCGGGCAATCGTCGATTTCCTGCACCGACCAGCCGATGCCGATCCGCAAGGCAGCGGGATGGGCGGCGAAATAGCGATCGTAATGGCCGCCGCCCTGGCCGATGCGGCCGCCCCGGCGATCGAAACCGACGAGCGGACAGAAAATTGCGTGCGGCTCGGCCAAAGGCGCACCGTCGTCCGGCTGCCGCGTTCCCCACGGCCCCGTCACCAGCGATTCGCCCGGGCACCAGCGGCGAAAGCGCATTTCGGCGGCGCGACCCGCGTGATGCGGCAAAGCCAGCGCGCCGGTTGCGGCCAGATCGGCGAGCATCGGCAGAACATCGGGCTCGTCGCCATGCGCGACATAGGCGCCGACGACGGCATGATCGGCCAGACGCTCGGCCAGGGGCGCGGGAAGCGCGCGAAAGGCGGCGAGTTTGGCCATTCGATCGAGACTGGCGACGAAATGCCGCCGCCGGAAACGCAACCGTTCGCGCAATTTCTGCTTTTGTTCGGGAAGGCTGGCGCGCAGATCGGTCATCGCCCTCTCCGGGCCGTGAGGGAGCGGTTGGCGGGACCGCCGTGGTCGTTTGCCGGAAAATCCTCTGACGCCAGTAACGTCAGGTGGGGACCATGTGCGTCGGACCAGGATCCGGGCAGGGACAGCCCCCTTGGATGATGTATCGCCTCAGGGATATTCGCAGCGGCTCGTGCCGGGCAGTGCCCGCCGCCCCCTATGTAGGGGGGCGGGCGGCTTTGCTCAAGGGAGTTGCTCGACCCGCGTGGCGAGCGTTTCGATCCGCTCGGCAATCTGCAGCAGCGCGCGATTGTGAGCAGGGTTCGCGGCCGCCGGAGCCGCGGGGACGGCTTCGCGCGCCGCCTCAAGCTCCCTGAGCGCTGTCTGCTCGCGCGCGATCGCGGCCTTGAGCTCGTCGCGCGCCTGCGCCTCGCGGCTTTCAGCAAGCGCAACGGCGGCCCGCAGCGAGTCCGATTGCGGTTCGACCTTGTCGATCTTGCCGCGCGCCTCCTGCACTTCGTCGGCGAGCATCAGCGCCGCGAACAGCAGCTGGCGAACCTCGGTCAGACCGGGCATCGTGCGCGCTTTTTCATCGACGACCGCCGCCAGCTGGATCAGCTGGGCTTCTTCGCCATCGGCGCAATGGACATCATAGGGGCGCCCCGCGATGGTCAGCTTGACGTCAGCCACGGCCCGCCTCCGCGATCAGCCGGTCGAGCTCGCCGATGACGGCCGCGACCTCGGCTTTCAGCGCCGATTGGTCGGCAGCCGAGGCGGCGCCAGCGGGTGCGGGGCGGTTGACGCGATCGGCCAGCGCCTTCTCGATCCGGCTCAGCGCGCGCTCGATGCGGCCGATGGCGAGGCTGGATTCGTCGAGATCGAGTTCCATGGCCAAGGGTTAGCAGCGCCGACGGAGGGGTGCAATCGCCTGTCCGCGCCGAAATGCGGGGGAAATTGTGCCGCGAGCGGTTGACTCCTGCCCGTACGGCCGCAAAGGGCAGTCGCACCGAATCCGGCCACCCAAACATCCTTTCCCGGGGGACTCATGACACATCCCGAAGGCCAATTGGCCGAACGCCAGCTCGCCAACGCGATCCGCGCGCTCGCGATGGACGCCGTCCAGGCCGCGAACAGCGGCCATCCGGGAATGCCGATGGGCATGGCCGATGTCGCCACCGTGCTCTATTCGGACTATCTGAAGTTCGATCCGACCGATCCGAAATGGGCCGATCGCGACCGATTCGTCCTTTCGGCCGGTCACGGGTCGATGCTTGCCTATGCGACGCTGCACCTCGCGGGCTATGCGCGGCCGACGTTGGGCGACATCCGCAATTTCCGTCAGCTTAACAGCCCGTGCGCGGGGCATCCCGAAAATTTCGAGCTTGAAGGGGTCGAGACGACCACCGGCCCGCTGGGGCAGGGGCTTGCCACCGCGGTCGGCATGGCCATCGCCGAGCGGCACCTGAACGCGCTTTACGGTGACGATCTGGTCGATCACCGCACCTGGGTGATCGCGGGCGACGGCTGTTTGATGGAGGGCATCAATCACGAGGCGATCGGACTGGCAGGTCACCTTGGCCTGGGGCGCCTGACCGTCTTGTGGGACGACAACAGGATCACCATCGACGGATCGACCGACCTGTCGACGAGCGAGGATATCGCGGCGCGCTATGCCGCGACCGGCTGGCATGTCGAAAGCTGCGACGGGCATGATCCGGCCGACATTCGCCGCGCAATCGACGCCGCGCTTGCCGATCCGCGCCCGTCGCTGGTCGCGTGCCGCACGATCATCGGTTTCGGCGCGCCGAACAAGCAGGGCACGTCGGCCACGCACGGCGCCCCGCTCGGCGCCGACGAGATCGCCGCCGCGCGCAAGGAACTGGGCTGGACTGCCGAACCGTTCGTCATTCCCGACGATATCGCGGCGGCCTGGGCGGCCTTTGGCGAGAAAGGCAAAAAACTTCATGCCCAATGGAATGAACGCCTTGCAAGCAGCGAAAAGAAAAGCGATTTTGAAACGCGGCTGCGTGGCAAGATCGTTCCGGGCGATGCCTTCAAGGCCTATCTCGACGGGCTCGTCGCCGAGCCGCCGACGGTCGCGACGCGCAAGGCATCGGAAAATACGCTGAGCGCGCTCACCGCCGACATTGCGTCGCTGATCGGCGGCAGTGCCGATCTCACAGGTTCCAACAACACCAAAACATCATTTACCAAACCACTGACAAAAAATGATTATTCCGGGCGCTATATCTATTATGGCATCCGCGAGTTCGGCATGGCGGCGGCGATGAACGGCATGGCGCTGCACGGCGGCGTGACCCCCTACGGCGGCACTTTTCTGGTGTTCGCCGATTATTGCCGCGCGGCGATCCGCCTGTCGGCGCTTCAGAAGCAGCGCGTGATCTATGTGATGACGCACGACAGCATCGGGCTGGGCGAAGACGGCCCGACGCACCAGCCGGTCGAACATCTGCAATCGCTGCGCGCGATGCCGAACCTGCTCGTCATGCGTCCCGCCGATGCGGTCGAAACCGCCGAATGCTGGGCGCTCGCGCTCGCACAGACGGACCGCCCGTCGCTGCTCGCGCTGACCCGCCAGAATCTGCCGCCGCTGCGTCATGACGTCACGGAAAATCTTTGCGCCAAAGGCGGTTATCGCCTTCGCGGGGCGTCGGCGGCGCGCAAGGTCGTGCTTGTCGCGACGGGTTCGGAAGTCTCGCTCGCGCTTGAAATCGCCGACAGGCTCGAGGCCGAGGGCCACGGCGCCGACGTCGTCTCGATGGTCTCGACCGAATTGTTCGACGAGCAGGACGCCGCTTATCAGGCCGACATTCTGCCCGCCGACGCGCTGATCGTGTCGATCGAGGCGGGCACGACCTTCGGCTGGGAACGCTATACCGGCCGCGACGGCCTGCGCTTCGGTATCGACAGCTTCGGCGCTTCGGCGCCGATCGAAGACCTGTTCAGGCATTTCGGCCTTACCGCCGATGCCATCACCCCCCAGATCCTGGCCCGGCTGAGCCATTAAGGACCGGCCGACCATTCGCAGAAAGGACAATTCGACATGGCAGTGAAAGTCGCAATCAACGGTTTCGGACGCATCGGCCGCCTCGTGGCGCGCGCCATTCTCGAACGTCCCGACTGCGGGCTCGAACTGGTTGCGATCAACGACCTTGCCGATGCCAAGGCGAATGCTCTGCTGTTCAAGCGCGACAGCGTCCATGGCCCGTTCCCTGGCGAGGTTTCGGCCGACGGCGACCAGATGATCGTGGGCGGCAAGGCGATCCGCGTCACGAAGGAACGCGATCCCGCGAATCTGCCGCACGGCGAACTGGGTATCGACATCGCGCTCGAATGCACGGGCTTTTTTACCGACCGCGAGAGCGCGTCGAAACATCTGGCTGCCGGCGCCAAGCGCGTCCTCATCTCGGCCCCCGCGAAGGGCGCCGACCTGACCGTCGTTTACGGGGTCAATCACGACAAGCTGACCGCCGAACATGTCGTCGTCTCGAACGCCAGCTGCACGACCAACTGCCTCGCGCCGGTCGCCAAGGTGCTCAACGACACGCTGGGCATCGAGCGCGGGCTGATGACCACGGTTCACGCCTATACCAATGACCAGAAGATTCTCGACCAGATCCACAGCGACATGCGCCGCGCGCGCGCCGCGGGTATGTCGATCATCCCGACAACGACGGGCGCCGCGCGCGCGGTCGGCGAAGTGCTGCCCGAACTCAAGGGCAAGCTCGACGGATCGGCGATCCGCGTGCCGACGCCGAACGTCAGCCTCGTCGACCTGACCTTCACGCCGAAGCGCGACACGAGCGTCGCGGAAGTGAACCAGATCCTGAAGGATGCGTCGGAGGGCGCGCTCAAGGGCGTGCTGGCCTTCTCTGACGAGCCGCTGGTGTCGATCGATTATAATCATTGCCCGGCAAGCTCGACGGTCGACAGCCTCGAAACCGCGGTGCTCGAGGGCAAGCTGGTGCGCGTGGTCAGCTGGTACGACAATGAATGGGGCTTCTCGAACCGCATGGTCGACACCGCGGGCGTGATCGCGAAGCTGCTGTAAGAATATCCGTGTGCCCCCGCGAGGGCGGGGGCCGATCACCGACGCCATCCAGATGGCGGGACGGTGGCGGGTGACGAAAGCGCAGGAGATGGGCCCCCGCCTTCGCGGGGGCACAGCGTCGGGCAATGGAGTACAAACGGATGACCGCGTTCAAGACCCTCGACGATATCGGTGACGTCACCGACAAGCGCGTTCTCGTGCGCGTCGATCTCAACGTCCCGATGATCGATGGCGCGGTCAGCGACGCGACGCGCATCCAGGCGGCGATGCCGACGATCCGCGAATTGTCGGACAAGGGCGCGATTGTTCTGCTGCTCGCGCATTTCGGGCGGCCGAAGGGGGCGAAGAACCCGACACAGTCATTGAGCCTCGTCATGGGCGGCGTCGAGGATGTGCTGGGCCATTCGGTGATGTTCATTCCCGAAGCGGTCGGCGAGGGCGCGAAGGCGGGCGTTGCCGTGCTCGCGCCGGGCGATGTCGCGGTGCTCGAGAACACGCGCTTCTATCCCGGCGAGGAGCAGAACGACCCGGCCTTTGCCGATGCGCTCGCTGAAATCGGCGACCTGTATGTCAATGACGCCTTTTCGGCCGCGCACCGCGCGCATGGCTCGACCGAAGGCATCGCCCGGCGGCTTCCGGCCTATGCGGGGCGTGCGATGGAGGCCGAGCTGAAGGCGCTTGACGCCGCGCTCGGCAATCCGGTGCAGCCGGTCGCGGCGGTCGTCGGCGGCGCCAAGGTGTCGAGCAAGATCGATGTGCTGAGGAACCTCGTCGGCAAGGTCGATCATCTCATCATCGGCGGCGGCATGGCCAACACCTTTCTCGCCGCGCGCGGGGTCGATGTCGGCAAGTCGCTGTGCGAGCACGACCTGCTCGATACGGCGAACGCGATCTTCGACGCCGCCGACGCCGCGGGCTGCACGATCCATCTGCCCTATGACGTCGTGGTGGCAAGGGAGTTCGCGCCGAACCCGCCGACGCGCACCGTCAACGTTCACGAGGTCGCCGCCGACGAAATGATCCTCGACGTCGGCCCCGCCGCAGTTGAGGCGCTCGCCGACGTGCTCAAGAATTGCCGCACCCTGGTGTGGAACGGGCCGCTCGGGGCGTTCGAGACACCGCCCTTCGACAGCGCCACCGTCGCGCTCGCCAAAACCGCCGCGGCGCTGACGCGCGAAGGCTCGCTCACGTCGGTCGCGGGCGGCGGCGATACCGTCGCGGCGCTCAATCATGCCGGCGTTGCGGGCGACTTTACCTTTGTTTCGACCGCGGGTGGCGCCTTCCTCGAATGGATGGAAGGCAAGCCGCTGCCGGGCGTCGACGCGCTCAAAGCCTAGTTTTCGAGGGCAATTGCATCCCGCGTGGCGGGAGGCTATGCGCGCCGCCACATACGTATGCAAATCATCGGAGACCTTATGACAACCGCCAATGCCGAGATGCTGGACCAGATCAAGTCGGGACAGGGCTTCATCGCCGCGCTCGACCAGAGCGGGGGATCGACGCCCAAGGCATTGAAGGGTTATGGCATCGGCGAGGATGCCTTCTCGAACGACGAGGAAATGTTCGCGCTGATCCATGCGATGCGTTCGCGGATCGTCACCGCGCCGTGCTTCAACGGCGAGAAGGTGATCGGCGCGATCCTGTTCGAGCGGACGATGGACGGCGAAGCGGGCGGCAAGCCGGTGCCCGCGCTGCTTTGGGAACGCGGCGTCGTGCCGTTCCTGAAGGTCGACAAGGGGTTGGAAGACGAAGCCGATGGCGTTCAGCTGATGAAGGCCAATCCCGGTCTCGACGATTTGTGCAAGCGCGCGGTCGCCAAGGGGGTGTTCGGCACCAAGATGCGCAGCGTCGTCAACCTTGCCAATCCGGTGGGGGTCAAGGCGATTGTCGATCAACAGTTCGCCGAAGCCGCGCGCATCGCGGCGCACGGCCTGGTGCCGATCATCGAGCCCGAGGTGAACATCAAGAGCGCCGAGCGCGATGCGGCGGACCGGCTGTTGCTGAAAGAGCTGCTCGCGGCGCTTGACGCCTGGACCGGCGGGCCGGTGATGCTCAAACTATCGCTGCCGACCGAAGCCGGGCTGTTCCAGCCGCTCGTCGATCATCCCAAGGTGCTGCGCGTGGTTGCGCTGTCGGGTGGCTTTTCGCGCCCCGAGGCCTGCGCCGAACTGGCGAAGAATCCCGGCATCATTGCAAGCTTCAGCCGTGCGCTGTTGGAGGATCTGCGCGCGTCGATGAACGACGAGGAGTTCAACGCCTCGCTCGGCGGCGCGATCGACGAGATTCACGCGGCCTCGGTGGCCTGAGGTGAAGGGTGAGGGGCGGCGAACGGCGGATGGCCGCTTGCCGCCATCCTCCCGAAAGGCGGGCGGTCAGAGGCCGCCCGCGAAGGTGAAGGAAAAGCGGTAATCCCGATGGGCGATCGCCGCGTCGCTTCTTTTGCCGGGGCGAACCGCAGTGAGTGCAAACTGGCCATCGGCGAGATGCACGGCTTTGCCGAGTTCGACCTCGAAGGGCTGTTTCGTGCCATTGCCGCGATGCCAGATCATCTTCACGCGCACGCGGCCCGCCCAGACGCATTGCGCGTCCGCGGGGCAGCGGCTGTCCTCGATGATCGCAATCGGCTCGACGATCGGGCCATCCACATAGGCCTTCTGGCCGAGCCTGACATTGTCGCCGTCGGCAAGCGGCGCCTCCGTCGTCGTCGCGCACGTCGAAAGCAGCAGCGGACAGAGGGCGATTGCCGCAAGGTGCATGATCTTCTGCATTTGCCCGCATCTGGCGGCGTCGCTATGAACGCGCGATGACCACAGCCACGACCGCATCGACCTGCCAGCTCTACCTCATTTCCCCGCTCGACGTCGGCGGCGATTTTCCTGTGCGGCTGGAGGACGCGCTGGCCGCGGGGCCGGTCGCGGCCTTTCAGTTTCGCGTCAAGGGGCTGGACCAGCACGAGGCGGCGCGGCTCGCCGAGCCGTTGCAGGCGATCTGCGCGACGCATGAGGTCGCCTTTATCGTCAACGACGATGTCGCGCTGGCAAAGCGGCTGAAGGCCGACGGCGTGCATCTGGGGCAGGGCGATGGCGATCCGAAGGAGGCGCGCCGTCAGCTCGGTCCCGGCGCACAGATTGGCGTAACATGCCATAACAGCCGTCACCTCGCGATGGAGGCGGGAGAGGCTGGCGCCGATTATGTTGCCTTCGGCGCCTTTTTCCCGACGACGACCAAGGCGGTCGAACATCGCGCGGACCCTGAAATACTGACATGGTGGCAGGGGTTGTTCGAGCTGCCCTGCGTGGCGATCGGCGGAATCACCGTCGACAATGCGAAAAAGCTCGTCGAGGCAGGGGCCGATTTCCTTGCGGTGTCGGGAGGCGTCTGGGCCTATCGCGACGGTCCGGGCGCTGCGGTGCGCGCCTTTGCGGAAATCCTGGAAAATCAGCCCGCGGGATAATCGCGTCCGGGCCTTTTGGCATCGTCCTTTTCCGGGCGCTGTGCCGCCCTGTCCTTGCGCCAGCCGAACAGGCCGGCGCATGGCGCTTCACGCGGCGCAGGGACGGCATCGCCGCGCGGCGGCGGCGGGGAGGGTGAAGAAAGTTCGGCATTCATCATGGCCGCTCCTATGCCAGCGCGCGTCCGCTGCATATTGGATCGATCCGACAAATCGGCTTCGGTTCATCGCATTTCCCGGCCGACGGCGCGCAGCCTGCCGAGGCGGCGCCCACGCCGACACGGCGACTTGCCCTTCGGCGCGGGCGCGGCTAAAGGCGCGCTCCTGTGACCGGCTTATACAATAGGCCGGCGGCTCTTTCCATCCTTGTCCAAGTGAGTGTGCGCGATGAAGATCACCGGCGTTGAAATCCGTCCCGGCAATATAATCGAGTTTGAAGGCGGTATCTGGAAGGTCACCAAGATCCAGCACACCCAGCCGGGCAAGGGCGGCGCCTATATGCAGGTCGAGGCCAAGAATCTGATCGACGGACGCAAGCTCAACAACCGTTTCCGCAGCGCCGACACGGTGGAAAAGGTCCGCCTCGACACCAAGGATTTCCAGTATCTCTATGCCGAAGGCGACGATCTCGTCTTCATGGACAAGGACAGCTTCGAGCAGATCAATATCTCCAAGGATGTCGTCGGCGAAGCGCACGAGTTCCTGCAGGACGGCATGGACGTCGTGCTTGAGCTTTGGGAAGAGCGCCCGATCTCGGTCGAACTGCCCGAACAGATCGAGGCGACGATCGTCGAGGCCGATGCGGTGGTGAAGGGCCAGACGGCATCGTCGTCCTACAAGCCCGCGATTCTCGACAATGGCGTGCGCGTCATGGTGCCGCCGCACATCACCAGCGGGACGCGCATCGTGGTCAATGTCTATGACCGCGAATATGTGCGCCGCGCGGACTGATTAGTTCCCCTCCCGCTTGCGGGAGGGGTTAGGGGAGGGCTTGTCGAGGGACGGGCCTTCTTCCGAACGAAACATTCCCTCCCCCGACCCCTCCCGCAAGCGGGAGGGGGGAGTTATGACTATGGCCGTATCGGGCATCATCACCGTCATGGAACGCGCCGCGCGCAAGGCCGGATCCAAGCTGCGCCGCGATTTCGGCGAGGTCGAGCATTTGCAGGTGTCGCAAAAGGGACCAGCGGATTTCGTCTCGAAGGCCGATCAGGCCGCCGAGCGCACGCTTTACGACGAACTGACCCACGCGCGCCCCGGCTGGGGCTTCTTGATGGAAGAGGCCGGCGCGATCGAGGGCGAGCCGGGCAAGCCGCGCTTCATCATCGACCCGCTCGACGGCACGTCGAACTTCCTTCATGCGATTCCGCATTTCGCGATCTCGATCGCGGTGCAGGAGCCGAAGCTGGGGGGCGGCTGGGGCGACGTCACGGCGGCGCTGATCTATCAACCCGTCACCGACGAAAGCTATTGGGCCGAGCGCGGCCGCGGCGCGTGGCTGCACGACCGGCGCCTGCGCGTGGCGTCACGCCGCCATCTGGGCGAATGCCTGATCGCGACGGGCATTCCCTATATGGGCCATGGCAATATGGCGCAGTGGAGCCGCATTTTCGGCGCGGTCGCGCCCGAAGTCGCGGGCATCCGCCGCTTCGGCGCCGCCAGCCTCGACCTCGCCTGGGTCGCGGCGGGGCGCTACGATGGTTTCTGGGAAAGCGATTTGCAGGTGTGGGACGTCGCGGCGGGAATGCTGCTCGTGCGCGAGGCGGGCGGCTTCGTCAGCGATTTCCGCGGCGGCGACCGCGCGATCGAACGCAGCGAATATATCGCAGGCAGCGCCGCGGTGCATTCAAAGCTGCAGAAACTGGTCGCGGGCGCGCTGCGCAACGCTTGACGAGGGCGGCATTCCTTTGGTCGTCATGCCGGACACTTCGACGATCTCAGGACAGGCTTGATCCGGCATCCGTGCCCGCGGCGTTGTCATGGACCCCGGATCAAGTCCGGGGTGACGAGTGAGAAGTGGCGCTTTTGAACGCCCCCGTCACTCGTCGAAAACATATTCCCGGAAACTATCCATCAGCGATGCCCAGGTGTTGAACGTCTCGCCGACATTCTCGCGCGGGATTCCCGCGAAATCGAGGTCGACGTCCATTTCGAGCACCGGGTCGCCGGCATCGTCCCTATAGGCGCGCGCGAAGCGCTTTTCCTTGTTCCACTGGTTCAGCCGTTCGAGCGACATATCCTTCGCATCGCTGAAGCCCATATAATATTGGAGCGTCTTGCATTTTTGACCCCCCTCGCAATTCATAAAAAGAACAAGGAACTTCAGGCCATTGCGGCTGCTCTCGATATAGGGATCGTCGCCCTCTTTGGCGATGATCGTCGCGGGCCAGCCCTGCGACTCGACGATCGCCTTGATCGTCGCCGGATCCGCCGCGTTCACCAGTTCGGAATGGGCCGGAGTTGTCCAGAAAAGTGCGGTCGCGGCGAGGGCGAGCGCGGCGCGCGTGGTGATTGGTCCCATAATAGCTCCCATCGTCGATATAGCGCCCGAAAGACGCGGCATTGCGACCCGTTTTCTCCGACCTATCACAGCGATAGGCCCACTCGCCAGCGTGCAGTGGGGTGTTGGTCACGCAAGATACGAAAATCCTGCCCGCGGTGCTTGCGACACGCGGCGCGCTGGCCTAAAGCGCCCCCGATAACCGGGTGCGCGCCACCCCAAAAATTGCACAACGGAACTGCGAGCTCCCATGGTCGATCTGACTCAGTATCTGCCGATCCTGATATTCCTGGTCATTGCGGTCGGGTTGTCGGCGGCCTTTGTCTTCCTGCCGATGGGCGTCGCGCGGCTGACCGGGGCGCACAAGCCCGATCCGGCGAAGCTGACCGAATATGAATGCGGCTTTCCCGCGTTCGAGGATGCGCGCAGCCAGTTCGATGTGCGATTCTATCTCGTCGCCATCCTCTTCATCATCTTCGATCTCGAAGCCGCATTCCTGTTTCCGTGGGCAGTCAGCCTTGAAGAAATCGGCTGGGCCGGTTGGGCCACGATGATGATTTTCCTCGCCGAGCTTGCGATCGGCCTGATTTACGCATGGAAGAAAGGGGCGCTGGATTGGGAATGAGCAATTCGAGCATCCTGATGCCCGGCCAGATGCCGGTGGCGCCGGGGACCAGCCCCGACCAGTCGTTTTTCGACGATTTGAGCAGCGAGGTGGGTGACAAGGGCTTCCTCGTCACCTCGACCGAGGATCTGTTCAACTGGGCGCGCACCGGCTCGCTCTGGTGGATGACCTTTGGCCTCGCCTGCTGCGCGGTCGAGATGATCCATGTCAACATGCCGCGATACGACATGGAGCGTTTCGGCGTCGCGCCGCGCGCGTCCCCGCGCCAGTCGGATGTGATGATCGTCGCGGGCACGCTCTGCAACAAGATGGCGCCGGCGCTGCGCCGGGTTTACGACCAGATGTCGAACCCCAAATATGTCATCTCGATGGGCAGCTGCGCCAATGGCGGCGGCTATTATCACTACAGCTATTCGGTGGTGCGCGGCTGCGACCGCATCGTGCCCGTCGACATCTATGTCCCCGGCTGTCCGCCGACCGCCGAGGCTTTGCTCTATGGCGTGATGCAGTTGCAGCGGAAGATCCGCCGCACCGGGACGATTGAACGCTGATGGCCAGTCCTGCTCCCCTCGTCGCCCCGCGCGCGGGCCTTGCCGCCGCGCTTGAAAAGCTGCTCGGCAACGATCTGATCGAGCATGTCGTCGCCGTTGGCGAAGACAGCATCACCGTGCGCCGTGAGGCGATCGCCGGGGTGATGATCGCGCTGCGCGACAATCTCGATTATCAGCAGCTGATGGAAATCGCCGGGGTCGACTATCCCGACCGGCCCGAGCGGTTCGAGGTGGTCTACCACCTGCTCAGTGTGACGAAGAACCATCGCCTGCGCGTGCGCGTGTCGACCGACGAAGCGACGCCGGTGCCAACGATCGTGCCCGTCTGGCCGGTCGCGGGCTGGCTCGAGCGCGAAGTGTTCGACATGTATGGCGTGCTGTTCGCGGGCAACCCCGACCTGCGCCGTATCCTGACCGACTATGGTTTTCAGGGCCATCCGCAGCGCAAGGATTTCCCGCTGACCGGCTATACCGAGTTGCGCTATTCCGAAGAGGACAAGCGCGTCGTCTATGAGCCGGTGAAGCTGGCACAGGATTTCCGCAACTTCGACTTCCTGTCCCCATGGGAAGGCGCCGATTATGTGCTGCCGGGCGACGAAAAGGCCGGCGGCACGGGCGAGGCGCCGGGCAAGGGCGCGCCGACGCCGATGACGTCGAAAGACGTCAAGGCTGCCGACGACAAGGCCAAGGCGCCGCCGCCGCCGACTCCCAAAACCACCGAAAAGCCCGCCGACACCGGCGCGGGCAACAAGGCGAACAAGGCCGCCGCCAGGCCGAGCAAGGACGGCGCAAAGGCGAAGGCGGACGGCGAAGCCAAGACGCCCGCGACCAGGAAGGCCGAGAAGGCTGCGCCCAAGGCAAAGGCCCCGGCCAAGCCGCGCGCGCCGCGCAAGCCGAAATCAGGAGGTGACGCATGACCGACGCTCCTCAGGTCAAGCACCACGGCAGCGACATGTTCGAGGGCTATCCGGTCGACACCGCGAACACCGCGGGCGATCAGGTCGTCACCAATTACACGATCAACTTCGGCCCGCAGCACCCGGCGGCGCACGGCGTTTTGCGCATGGTGATGGAACTCGACGGCGAGATTATCGAGCGCGTCGATCCGCACGTCGGGCTGCTCCATCGCGGCACCGAAAAGCTGATCGAGTACAAGACCTATCTGCAGGCTTTGCCCTATTTCGACCGGCTCGACTATTGCTCGCCGCTCGGCATGGAGCACAGCTATGTGCTGGCCATCGAAAAACTGCTCGACCTCGAAGTGCCGGCGCGCGCGCAATATCTGCGCACGATGTTCGCCGAGCTGACGCGCATCTGCAACCATATGCTCAACATCGGGTCGCACGTCATGGACGTCGGTGCGATGACGCCGAACCTGTGGGTGTTCGAGCTGCGCGAGGATTGCCTCAACTTCTTCGAGCGCGCGAGCGGCGCGCGGATGCACAGCGCCTGGTTCCGCCCCGGCGGCGTCCATCAGGACGTGCCGGAAAAGCTGCTCGTCGACATCGGCGAATGGTGCGAAACGCGGCTGCCCAGGCTGTTCGGCGACGCGATGAGCCTCGTCATCGACAACCGCATCTTCAAACAGCGCAACGTCGACATCGCGACGGTGAGCAAGGAAGATGCGCTGGCGTGGGGCTTTTCCGGTCCGATGATCCGCGGCAGCGGCATCGCATGGGATTTGCGCAAGTCGCAGCCCTATGACGCCTATGCCGCGATGGACTTCGACATTCCCGTCGGCACGCGCGGCGATTGCTACGACCGCTTCATGGTGCGCGTCGAGGAAGTCTATCAGTCGGCGAAGATCATCAAACAGTGCCTGCGTGACATGCCCACCGGCCCGATCGCCAGCCTCGACCGCAAGGTCGTGCCGCCGAAGCGCGGCGAGATGAAGCAGTCGATGGAATCGCTGATCCATCACTTCAAGCTCTATACCGAAGGCTTCCACGTCCCCGCGGGCGAAGTCTATGTCGCGACCGAAAGCCCCAAGGGCGAGTTCGGCGTCTATCTGGTCAGCGACGGCACCAACAAGCCGTACCGCTGCAAGATCCGCCCGACGGCGTTTTCGCACCTGCAGGCGATGGACATGATGTGCAAGGGCCACATGCTTGCCGACACCACCGCGATCATCGGCGCGATCGACGTCGTGTTCGGGGAGTGCGACCGGTGAAGCGTTTTTGGACAGTGTTGGCGCTTTTTGCGGTTGCTGCGAGCACCCAATCGCGCGCCGACGATGGCGTGGTCGACAACAAAGATATCGTTCAGGATCATCTGAAGTCCGTAATGATCGCCAACTTCATAAAAAAAGATTTCTCGAAACATGTGAAACATCTGGGTCCAAATGTTTTGGTCGGCATTCAAGAGAATGGCCAAGGGCCAGTGAAATATGCCGAGGGTCCCAATGTTGTCGAAGGCATTTACGATATCATTACGACGCATAAAAAATATCCGCTCTCCGCGACATGCCAAAAGACAGCCACCGATAAGGGACCATTGGAAGATTTGGTAATGTGTTACCTGTTGGTCCAAAGGGATCAAGGCGCCCAAGCGAAGGTCCAGATGTTCTATGGGCTAGAGAAGGGGAAAATTGATCGAATGGTCATGGCTAAGGTGGAAGTCGACAATGCCTCCACGGCGGCTGGCCCCACAAAACCCGCAGGGCAGAACTGAAATGGCTGACGCACCCCAAATCCCCGACGAAGCCGAAATCCGCGCGCGCTGGGGCGCCTTTGCGTGGACGGCCGAAAATGCCGAGAAGGCCAAGCAGGTCATTGCGCGCTATCCCGCTGGGCGCCAGCGTTCGGCGGTGATGCCTTTGCTCGACCTCGCGCAGCGGCAGGTCGGCGCCGAGACGCAGACGCAGGGCTGGCTGCCCGTGCCGGTGATCGAATATGTCGCCGCGCAGCTCGATATGCCCTTCATCCGCGCCTATGAGGTCGCGACCTTTTACACCATGTACAACCTCGTCCCCGTCGGCCGCTATCATGTGCAGGTGTGCGGCACGACGCCGTGCCTGCTCCGCGGGTCGGACGATGTGATGGCGGCGTGCAAGAACCGCGGCATGGTGAAGGGCAAGACGACGCCCGACGGCCTGTTCACGCTCACCGAGGTCGAGTGCATGGGCACCTGCACCAACGCGCCGATGGTCCAGATCAACGACGATAATTACGAAGACCTCGATTACGACAGCATGACGCGCATCCTTGATGATCTCGCGGCGGGCAAACAGCCGAAAACGGGGACGCAGAACCCGCAGCGCCACACGAGCGAGCCCGAGGGCGGGCCGACGACGCTGAAGGAAATGGTCGAAGCCAATCATGACTATCGGAAGGAGTGGGGGGCATGACCAACTCTTCATTCCTTCGTCATGCCGGACTTGATCCGGCATCCATGACCACGACCGTTGCCTGGACCCCGGATCAAGTCCGGGGTGACGATATGGGAGAGGACGCATGAGCCTCGCCGACAAGGATCGCATTTTCACCAATCTCTACGGCTTCCAGCCGTGGAACCTCAAAGCTGCGCAGGTGCGCGGCGATTGGGACAACACCAGGGATCTGATGAAGCGCGGCCAGGACGCGATCATTGAGGAGATCAAGGCGTCGGGGCTGCGCGGCCGCGGCGGCGCGGGCTTCCCGACGGGGCTCAAGTGGAGCTTCATGCCAAAGGAGCCGCGCGCCGACCGCCCGAGCTTCCTCGTCATCAACGCCGACGAATCCGAACCCGGCTCGTGCAAGGACCGCGAAATCATCCGCCACGATCCGCACAAGCTGATCGAAGGCGCGCTGATCGCGGGCTATGCGATGCGCGCGCGCGCCGCGTACATCTATATCCGCGGCGAGTTCATCCGCGAGGCCGAGACGTTGTTCGCGGCGGTGCAGGAGGCCTATGACGCCGGGCTGCTCGGCAAGAATGCCGCGAAGTCGGGCTACGACTTCGACGTCTTCGTCCACCGCGGCGCCGGCGCCTATATCTGCGGCGAAGAAACCGCAATGATCGAAAGCCTTGAGGGTAAGAAGGGCCAGCCGCGCCTGAAACCGCCGTTCCCGGCGGGTGCGGGCCTCTACGGCTGCCCCACGACGGTGAACAATGTCGAAAGCATCGCGGTTGTCCCGACGATCCTGCGCCGCGGCGCGGCGTGGTTCTCCTCCTTCGGGCGCGAGAATAACAAGGGCACCAAGCTCTTCCAGATCAGCGGCCATGTGAACAAGCCCTGCGTCGTCGAGGAAGAGATGAGCATCTCCTTCCGCGAACTGATCGACCGGCATTGCGGCGGCATCCGCGGCGGCTGGGACAATCTGCTCGCGGTGATCCCCGGCGGTTCGTCGGTGCCGCTGGTTCCGGCGGCAGAGATCATGGACTGTCCGATGGATTTCGACGGGTTGAAGGCCGTCGGTTCGGGCCTTGGCACCGCCGCCGCGATCGTGATGGACAAGTCGACCGACATCGTCCAGGCGATCAGTCGCATCAGCTATTTCTACAAGCATGAAAGCTGCGGCCAGTGCACCCCGTGCCGCGAAGGCACCGGCTGGATGTGGCGCGTGATGGAGCGGCTGCGCACCGGCAACGCCGACATCGGCGAGATCGACACGCTCTACGACGTCACCAAGCAGGTCGAGGGCCACACCATCTGCGCGCTCGGCGACGCCGCGGCATGGCCGATCCAGGGCCTGATCCGCCACTTCCGCCCCGAACTCGAACGCCGCATCCGCGAGAGTGGCGGCGTGATGGAGGCGGCGGAGTGATGCGCAACCTTTCCCTCCTCGTCACCCTGAACTCGTTTCAGGGTCCATGGCCGGTCGGTGCGGCAAGCGCAGCGGTTATGGATAGCGATGGGTCATGGATGCTGAAACAAGTTCAGCATGACGATTTTGGGGCGAGCACCAATGCCTAAAGTTACCGTAGATGGCGTAGAACTCGACGTTCCGCAGGGCGCGACCGTGCTGCAGGCGTGCGAGATGGCGGGGAAGGAAATCCCGCGCTTCTGCTACCACGAACGCCTCAGCATCGCCGGCAATTGCCGCATGTGCCTGGTCGAAGTGTCGCCCGGCCCGCCGAAGCCGCAGGCGTCGTGCGCGCTGCCGACCGCCGATGGGCAGGTGATCCGCACCGACAGCCCGATGGTCAAGAAGGCGCGCGAGGGGGTGATGGAGTTCCTGCTCATCAACCACCCGCTCGACTGCCCGATCTGCGACCAGGGCGGCGAATGCGATTTGCAGGACCAGTCGGTCGCCTATGGCCGCGGCGCGACGCGCTATGAGGAGAACAAGCGCGCCGTCACCGAGAAATATATGGGTCCGATCGTCAAGACGGTGATGACCCGCTGCATCCAGTGCACGCGCTGCGTCCGCTTCGCTGAGGAAGTCGCGGGTGTCGAGGACATCGGCGCGATCTATCGCGGCGAGAATATGCAGATCACCTCCTACCTGGAACATGCCGTCGCGAGCGAGCTTTCGGGCAATATCGTCGATTTGTGCCCCGTCGGCGCGTTGACGTCGAAGCCCTATGCGTTCGAGGCGCGGCCGTGGGAGCTGACCAAGACGCTCGGCATCGACATGATGGACGCGGTCGGCACCAATGTCCGCATCGATTCACGCGGGCGCCAGGTGCTGCGCGTGCTGCCGCGCGTCAACGATGATGTGAACGAGGAATGGGCGAGCGACAAGACACGCCACCATGTCGATGGCCTCGTCCGCCGCCGTCTCGACCGTCCGTTCGTTCGCAAGGACGGCCAGCTCGTCGAAGCGACATGGGCCGAAGCGTTCGAGGCGATCAGGGCGGTGAACGCCGGTTCGTCGGTCGCGGCGATTGCAGGCGACCTCGTCGATTGCGAGACGATGTTTGCCGCGAAATCGCTCGTCAACGCCCTCGGCTCGTCGTTGCTCGAAGGGCGGCAGACCGGGCTTGATTACGATGTCACCAGCCTGTCGGCGGTCAATTTCAACACGACGATCGCCGAGGCCGAGAATGCCGACGTGATCCTGCTCGTCGGCACGAACCTGCGCTGGGAAGCGCCGCTCATCAACACACGCGTCCGCAAGGCGGTGTGGAAGAAGGGCGCGAAGGTCTTTGCGATCGGGCCTGAAACCGATCTCACCTACAAGACCGAATGGCTCGGCGACGATGCGTCGCTCGTGGCGAATCTGCCCACTCACCTGCTCGACGCGCTGAAGGGCGCCGAGCGGCCGATGCTGATCTTCGGCGGCGGCGCGCTGTCGGTGCCCGGCGTCCACGGCGCGGGTCTCGCGCTCGCCAAGGCGGTGAACGCGGTCAAGGAGGGCTGGAACGGCTTTAACGTCGTGCATTTCTCGGCCGCGCGCATGGGTTCGCTGATGCTAGGCTACGGCCTGCCCGGCGGGATCAGGGACGTGATCGCGGCGAAGCCGAAGCTCGCCTTCTTCCTCGGCGCCGACGAGGTTGATTTTTCGGCCTTCGCCGAAACGTTCAAAGTCTATGTCGGGCACCACGGCGACAAGGGCGCGCACGCCGCCGACGTGATCCTGCCCGCGGCGGCGTGGACCGAGAAGGATTTCACCACGGTCAACACCGAAGGCCGCGTCCAGCGCAGCGAAAAGGCTGTGTTCGCACCGGGCGACGCGCGCGAGGACTGGAGCATTTTCCGTGCGCTCGCCGATGCGCTCGGCGTCAGCGTCGGCTTCGACAGCTTTGACGAATGCCGCGCGGCGATGATTGCCGCGGTGCCCGCGCTGGGCGTCGAAGGGCTTGCCGACTATGGCTGGACGGTGCCCAAGCTGCCCGCCAAGCCCGAAGCGCGCGCGATCCCGTCGCCGATCAAGGATTTCTACCTCACCAACGGCATCTGCCGCGCGTCGCCGACGATGCAGCGCTGCTCGGAAGAGCTGGTGCATGGTATTGAGTTTGCGGAGGCGGCGGAATGACATTGGCGTCATCTTTCGTCCCTTCTCCCCTTGCGGGAGAAGGATACGGAGCCTTGCCGCTGCAAGCGGCTAGGCTCAGTTGGATGAGGGGGTGCGCGCCGCAGGCGCGCGCGGCCGCAGGACGGCCGCTCATCCCTCACCCAGCTTCGACTAGGCGGCCGAGCCGCCAAGTCTTCGCAACCCTCTCCCGCAAGGGGAGAGGGGAAGGGGTTGCGTTCCAATGACCGAATTTTTCCAATCGCTCGGCATGTCCTATGAATGGGCGTGGGGCCTCGCGACCGTCGCGGGCATCCTGCTCATCGCGTTGCCGCTGATGCTTGCGGTGGCGATGATCATCTATGCCGACCGCAAGATCTGGGCGGCGATCGCGCTGCGCCGTGGTCCGAACGTCGTCGGGCCTTTCGGGCTGCTGCAATCGTTCGCCGACGGCCTGAAAGTGTTCCTGCAGGAAACGATTATCCCGAGTTCGGCCAACCGCGGCCTGTTCCTGATCGCGCCGATCATCACCTTCACCGTTGCGCTGCTGGCGTGGGCGGTGATTCCGTTCAATTCGGGCGCGGTGCTCGCCGACATCAACGTGGGGCTGCTCTACATCCTCGCGATCTCGTCGCTCGGCGTTTATGGCGTGATCCTGTCGGGCTGGTCGTCGAACTCCAAATATCCCTTCTTTTCCGCGCTCCGCGCCTCGGCGCAGATGATCAGCTATGAAGTGTCGATCGGCTTCATCCTGATCGGCGTCGTGCTGTTCGCCGACAGCTTCAACATGAACGAGATCGTCAAGGCGCAGCAGGGGCACGGGCTGGGCATCGTCAACGCCTTTGGCTTCAACCTGTTGCTTTTCCCGCTCGCGGTGATGTTCCTCATCTCGTCGCTCGCCGAAACCGCACGCGCGCCGTTCGACCTGACCGAAGCGGAATCGGAACTCGTCGCGGGGTATCAAACCGAATATTCGTCGATGAGCTTCGCGCTCTTCTGGCTCGGCGAATATGCCAACGTCCTGCTGATGTGCACGCTCAACGCGGTGCTCTTCTGGGGGGGCTGGCTGCCCCCGATCGACTGGGCGCCGCTTTATGCCGTTCCCGGCATCATCTGGCTGTTCGCGAAGATCCTGTTCTTCTTCTTCGTCTTCAGCTGGGTCAAGGCGACCGTCCCGCGCTACCGCTACGACCAGCTGATGCGGCTGGGCTGGAAAATCTTCCTGCCGATTTCGCTGATCTGGATCTTCCTGATCTCCGGCTATCTGATGCTGACGAGGTATTCATGAGTTACGTAGGTCATCTCGTCAAAAGCTTCACGCTGTGGGAGTTTGTGAAGGCGCACGCGCTCACGCTCAAATATTTCTTCAAGCCGAAGGCGACGATCAACTATCCGTTCGAGAAGAACCCGCTGAGCCCGCGTTTCCGCGGCGAGCATGCGCTGCGCCGTTATCCGAACGGCGAGGAGCGTTGCATCGCGTGCAAGCTGTGCGAAGCGGTGTGCCCGGCGCAGGCGATCACGATCGAGGCCGAACCGCGCGAAGACGGCTCGCGCCGCACGACGCGCTACGACATCGACATGACCAAGTGCATCTATTGCGGCTTCTGTCAGGAAGCCTGCCCGGTCGATGCGATCGTCGAGGGGCCGAACTTTGAGTTCGCGACCGAAACGCGCGAGGAGCTGCTCTATGACAAGGCCAAGCTGCTCGCCAATGGCGACAAATGGGAACGCGCGATTGCGGCGAATCTTGCCGCCGACGCGCCCTATCGGTAAGGGCGCGCGCATGATTGATTCAGCCGAGAAGATCCTCCCCGGAACGGGGAGGGGGACCACCCGTAGGGTGGTGGAGGGGTACGCGGTGTCATACGCTGTGGATGCGGGCCTGTGCCCCTCCACCATGCTTCGCATGGTCCCCCTCCCCCTGTGGGGGAGGACCGGCGCATGATCCAGCTTATCGCCTTCTACCTGTTCGCAACCATCGTCATCGCCTCCGCCGCGATGGTGATTTTCGCGCGCAACCCGGTCCACAGCGTGATGTGGCTGATCCTCGCCTTCTTCAACGCGGCGGGGCTGATGCTGCTCGCGGGCGCGGAGTTCATCGCGATGCTGCTCGTCATCGTCTATGTCGGCGCTGTCGCGGTGCTGTTCCTGTTCGTCGTGATGATGCTCGACATCGATTTCGCCGAGCTGCGCGCTGGTTTCGTGCGTTATCTGCCGCTCGGCGCGCTTGTCGCGATCATCCTGGCGGCCGAGCTGGTCTTCGCGGTCGGCGCGTGGAGCGCGGGCGGGGTCGACCTGGCCGCGCGCGCCGCGCCCGTCGTCAGCGACAAGAGCAATATCCAGCAGATCGGCGAGCTGCTCTACACGAAATATATCTTCCTGTTCGAAGCGGCGGGCATCGTCCTGCTCGTCGCGATGATCGGCGCGATCGTGCTGACGCATCGTACTCGTGGGGGCGTGCGCGCGCAGAATATTTCGCAGCAGGTGCGCCGCCGTCCGGAGGATGCGACGCGCCTCGTCGATCCGGGCACCGGGCAGGGGGTGGAGCTGTGATTTCCGTCGGCCATTATCTTGCCGTTTCGGCGGTGCTGTTCACATTGGGCGTGCTTGGCATCTTCATCAACCGCAAGAATATCATCGTCATCCTGATGGCGATCGAGCTCATTCTGCTGGCGGTAAACATCAACCTCGTCGCGTTCAGCGCCGCGCTGGGCGATCTGGTCGGGCAGGTGTTTTCGATGTTCGTGCTGACCGTCGCCGCGGGTGAAGCGGCGATCGGTCTTGCAATCCTTGTTGTTTATTTCCGCGGCCGCGGCACCATTGCCGTCGACGATGCCAACCGGATGAAGGGGTAAGCCGGTGATCCAGGCGATCGTTTTCCTGCCGCTGCTCGCGGCGCTTGTTGCAGGGCTGGGCCAGCGGGCCATCGGCGCGACCGCGTCGAAAATCCTGACCACCGGCGCGCTGTTCACCAGCTGCGCGCTCAGCTGGCCGATCTTCCTGTCCTTCGTGATGGGGACCGGTGAGGCCGAAGTCGTTACCGTGCTGCACTGGGTTTCGTCGGGCGCGCTCCAGTTCAACTGGGAGCTGCGCGTCGATACGCTGACCGCGGTGATGCTCGTTGTCATCACGACGGTGTCGGCGCTCGTCCACCTCTATAGCTGGGGCTATATGGAGGAAGACCCGGACCAGCCGCGCTTCTTCGCTTACCTGTCGCTCTTCACCTTCGCGATGCTGATGCTGGTGACCGCGAACAATCTGGTCCAGATGTTCTTCGGCTGGGAAGGCGTCGGCCTTGCCTCCTATCTGCTCATCGGCTTCTGGTACAAGAAGCCGAGCGCCAATGCCGCCGCGATCAAGGCGTTCGTCGTCAACCGCGTCGGCGACCTTGGCTTCATGCTCGGTATTTTCGGCACCTTCCTGGTGTTCGGCACCGTTTCGATCCCCGAGATTCTGGCCGCCGCGCCGGGCATGGCGGGCAGCAGCATCACCTTCCTGGGGATGCGGCTCGACACGATGACGATCCTCTGCCTGCTCTTGTTCATCGGCGCGATGGGCAAGTCGGCGCAGCTCGGCCTGCACACCTGGCTTCCCGACGCGATGGAGGGTCCGACGCCGGTGTCGGCGCTGATCCACGCCGCGACGATGGTCACCGCGGGCGTCTTCATGGTTTGCCGGCTGTCGCCGATGTTCGAGACCGCGCCGATCGCGCTCGGCGTCGTCACCTTCGTCGGCGCCGCGACTTGTCTTTTCGCCGCGACTGTCGGCACGACGCAGTGGGACATCAAGCGCGTCATCGCCTATTCGACCTGCTCGCAGCTCGGTTACATGTTCTTCGCCGCGGGCGTCGGCGCCTATGGCGCGGCGATGTTCCACCTCTTCACGCACGCCTTTTTCAAGGCGCTCTTGTTCCTGGGCGCGGGCTCGGTGATCCATGCGATGCACCACGAACAGGACATGCGCTATTATGGCGGCCTGCGGAAACATATCCCGCTCACCTATTGGGCGATGATGGCGGGCACACTGGCGATCACCGGCGTCGGCATCGCGGGTGTCGCGGGCTTTGCGGGTTTCCATTCGAAGGACGGCATCCTCGAGGCGGCCTTTGCAGCGGGCGGCGGCGGGCAGGTCGCCTTCTGGGTCGGTATCTTTGCCGCGCTACTGACGAGCTTCTATTCGTGGCGCCTCGTCTTCCTGACCTTCCACGGCAAGCCGCGCTGGGAAGAGAGCGAGCATATCCAGCATGCGGTGCACGGCGAACATGAGGAGCCGTCCGCCGAGCATTCGAGCGGTGATCATGCGCCGCACCATCACGACGCGCACGGCGACGGCACCGCGGGTTACCACCCGCATGAAAGCCCGCTGTCGATGCTGATCCCGCTCGGCGTCCTGTCGCTCGGCGCGGTGTTTGCGGGTTTCGTCTTCGCGCACCCCTTCATCTATCCCGAGGAAGGCATGGCCTTCTGGGCGGGCAGCATCGCGTTCGACGAGCATCTGATGCACGCCGCGCACGAAGTGCCGACTTGGGTGAAGTGGACGCCGTTCACCGTGATGGCGATCGGCCTGTTCCTCGCGTGGAACAGCTATATTCGCAACACCACGCTGCCCGCGCGTTTCGTGGCGCAGTTCAGGCTGCTCCACCAGTTTCTCTACAACAAATGGTATTTCGACGAGCTCTACCACATCCTCTTTGTGAAGCCCGCCTTCTGGATCGGCCGCTTCTTCTGGAAGAAAGGTGACGAAGGCACCATCGACCGCTTCGGCCCCGATGGCGCGGCGGCGCTCGTCGCCGGGGGGACGCGGCTCGCGGTCCGGCTGCAATCGGGTTATGTTTATGGATATGCGTTTGTGATGCTGCTCGGTCTTGTCGGCCTCGCCAGCTGGGCCATGGTGAATTTCCTGTGAGCGGGCTTCCCATCCTGTCGCTGATGCTGGCGATCCCCGCGATCGCCGCCATCCTCTGCCTCTATGCGGGCGACCGCAACGCGCGCGTCATTGCGCTCGCCGCGACCTTGATCGACTTTGCGCTGGGCGTCCTGCTCTGGGCCAATTTCGACATCGGCGGCGCGCAGTGGCAGTTCACCGAGCGTGCCGACCTGTTCGGGCGCTTCCAGTGGGCGCTCGGCATCGACGGCATGGCGCTGATGCTCATCATGCTCAGCGTATTCCTGATGCCGCTGTGCATCCTCGCGAGCTGGGATGCGATCAAGAGCCGCGTCGGCCTCTACATGGCGATGTTCCTGATCATGGAAGTCGTGATGATCGGCGTCTTCATGGCGCAGGATCTGCTGCTCTTCTACATCTTCTTCGAGGCCGGCCTGATCCCGATGTATTTCATCATCGGCATCTGGGGCGGCGCCAACCGGATCTACGCCGCGTTCAAATTCTTCCTCTACACGCTGCTCGGTTCGGTGCTGATGCTGATCGCGATGATCGCGATGATCGCCGAGGCGGGGACGACCGATATCCCGACGCTGCTCAATTACGACTTCCCGCCGGAAATGCAGACCTGGCTGTGGCTCGCTTTCTTCGCGAGCCTCGCGGTCAAGATGCCGATGTGGCCCGTCCACACCTGGCTTCCCGACGCGCATGTGCAGGCGCCGACCGCGGGCTCGATGATCCTGGCGGGCGTGCTCCTGAAGCTCGGCGCCTATGGCTTCCTGCGCTTCATGATGCCGATGTTCCCCGACGCTTCGGCGCAGCTGATGTGGCTGGTGTTCGGTCTGTCGATGGTCGCGGTGGTCTATACCAGCCTTGTCGCGCTGGTGCAGAACGACATGAAGAAGCTGATCGCCTATTCGTCGGTCGCCCACATGGCCATCGTCACGGCGGGCCTCTTTGCCTTCAACCAGCAGGGAATCGAGGGCGCGCTGATCATCATGCTCAGCCATGGTGTCGTTTCGGCCGCGCTCTTCTTCTGCGTCGGGGTGATCTATGACCGGCTGCACACGCGCGAAATCGACCGCTACGGCGGCCTCGCCGTGAACATGCCGGCCTATGCGCTCTTCTTCATGCTGTTCACCATGGCGTCGATCGGCCTGCCGGGGACGAGCGGTTTCGTCGGCGAGTTCCTGAGCCTGCTCGGCATTTACGAGGCGTCGAGCGTCGTCGCCTTTGTCTGCACCACCGGCATCATACTCGGCGCCGCGTACATGCTCTATCTCTATCGCCGCGTCGTGTTCGGCGAATTGACCAAGGACGATGTGAAGGCGATGCCCGACCTCAATCCGCGCGAATGGGCGATCATGGCGCCGCTCGCCGCCGTGGCGCTGTGGATGGGCGTCTATCCCGAAAGCTTCCTCGCGCCGATGCGCGGCGACGTGACCACCGTGGTCGCGCGCCTCGCCCCCGCGAAACCCGCGGGCGACGCGCAGCTTGCCGCGGGCAAGCCGAAGCCCGCCGCTCCACATGGTGAAGCCGCGCATGGCTCCGCCCACGCGGGAGGCGTCCAATGACCGCCGATCTCGCGCTCATCTGGCCCGAACTGATCCTGACGATCGGTGGGCTCATCACGCTGATGCTCGGCACCTTCATGGGTGACCGGCAGGTCGGCATCTACCAGCTCAGCGCGCTGCTGACGCTCGCCGCGGCCGCGGCGGCCGTCGTCGCGCTGTTCGGCGTCGAGGCGACGGTCTTTTCGGGCACGCTGTCGGTCGACGCCTTCGGCGGCTTCGCCAAACTGCTCATCTATGCCGCGAGCTTCGTGTGCATTCTCGTCGCGCCGCGCTTCTTCAGCGGCGGGATGCGCGCCGAATATCCGACGCTGATCCTGTTCGCGGCGCTCGGCATGGGGATCATGGCATCGTCGCGCGACCTGATGACGCTCTATGTCGGGCTCGAACTCAACAGCCTTGCCGCCTATGTGCTCGCGAGCTTCATGCGCACCGACGAGCGGTCGAGCGAAGCGGGGCTGAAGTATTTCGTGCTCGGCGCGCTGGCGTCGGGGATGCTGCTTTATGGCATCTCGCTGCTCTATGGCTTCACCGGCACGACCGATTTCGCGGGCATCGCCGCGGCGATGGGCGATGAGCCGGGTATCGGCCTGATCTTCGGCATCGTCTTCGTGCTTTCGGGGCTGGGTTTCAAGATCAGCGCGGTGCCGTTCCACATGTGGACGCCCGACGTCTATGAAGGCGCGCCGACTCCGGTGACGACCTTCTTTGCCAGTGCGCCCAAGGTGGCGGCGATGGCGCTGATGACGCGGATCGTCATCGACGCGATGGGGCCCGCGGTCGGCGCGTGGCAGCAGATCGTCATCTTCCTCGCGCTCGCCTCGATCATCCTCGGCGCGGTCGGCGCGATCGGGCAGAAGAATATCAAACGCCTGCTCGCCTATTCGTCGATCAACAATGTCGGTTTCATGCTGATCGGCCTTGCCGCCGGAACGCAGCAGGGGGTCGAGGGTGTGCTGACCTATCTGCTCGTCTATCTCGTCACCACGCTCGGCGCTTTCCTCGTCGTGCTGCAACTGCGCGATGAGGGCGGCAATCAGGTCGAAAGCATCCCCGCGCTCGCCGGCCTGTCGCAACGGCGTCCGGGACTGGCGGCGGCGCTGTCGGTCTTCCTGTTCAGCCTCGCCGGCATTCCGCCGCTGTTCGGTTTCTGGCCCAAATATCTGGTGTTCGAGGCTGCCGTGAACGCAAACCTCGTGCCGCTGGCGGTCGCGGGCATCGTCGCATCGGTGATCGGCGCCTTCTATTATATCGCGATCATCAAGACGATGTATTTCGACGATAAATCGGAGGTGGAGGTGACCGGCGGCGGCAATGCGGTCGAGGGCACGATCGTCGCGGCGAGCGCGCTGTGGCTGTCGGCGGTCGGTTATCTCTTCATTCCGATGCTCGCCGTGGCTTCGGCGCACGCCGCAGCGGTGCTGTTCTGATCCCGCCGATCGAGCGGATCGCGCAGACAGGTTCGACCAACGCCGACCTGCTGGCGCGGCTGGCAGGCGGCGAGCATGTCGGCGAGGGGCATTGGCTGATCGCCGACCGCCAGACCGCCGGGCGCGGCCGCCTGGGCCGCGGCTGGAACGACGGGCGGGGCAATTTCATGGGCTCGACGGTCGTGCACCTGACGGTCGGCGATCCGTCGGCGGCGACGCTCGCGCTCGTCGCCGGGGTGGCGCTCGCCAGGACCGTCGCCGCGCTGGCGCCCCAGGTCGGCGCCCAGCTCAAATGGCCGAACGACCTGTTGATCGATGGCGCGAAGTGCGCGGGCATCTTGATGGAGCGCACGGGCAATTCGGTGGTGATCGGCGTCGGCGTCAACCTCGTCAGCGCGCCCGACCTGCCCGACCGCCCGACCGCAACGCTGTCCGGTAAGGGCGCCACGATCGACCGCGATCATTTCGCGAACGCGCTTGGCATCGCGATGATCGACGCGCTGTGGACCTGGCGGCAGGAGGGAGTCGCGAGCATCGTGCGCGCCTGGCTTCCGCTCGCGCACCCCGTCGGCACACCGCTGCGCGTGTCCGAACAAGGCATCGACGGCTTTTTCGACGGGCTTGCCGAAGACGGCGCGCTGCGCTTGCGCCGCGACGGCGGGGAGATCATGCTGATTCATGCGGGGGACGTCGAGCTCCGCCGCCCGGTGGTTGAAGGATAACGCCATGCTGCTCGCGATCGACGTCGGCAACACCAACGCCAAGTTTGCGCTGTTTCGCGGGAGCGAACTGCTTGCGCGCTGGCGGATCGCGACCGACGACCGGCGCACCGCCGACGAATATATGGTGTGGCTCGACCAGCTGATGCGGATCGAGGGGCATGACCGCGGCGACGTCGATGCCGTCATCATCTCGACTGTTGTGCCGCGCGCGCTCCACAATCTGCAACTGCTGGCTCACAAATATTTCGGCGTCGACGCGCTGATCGCGGGCCGCGAGCCGGTGAGCTGGGGTATCGCGCTGAAAGTCGATGAACCGCAATCGGTTGGCGCCGACCGCGCGGTCAACGCGATCTCGGCGCAGGCGGTCGAGCCCGGCAAGGACAAGCTCGTCATCAGCTTCGGCACCGCGACGACGCTCGACCATATCGGCCCCGACGGCGCCTATCTGGGCGGGATCATCGCGCCGGGGGTCAACCTGTCATTGGAAGCGCTGGTCGCCGCCGCCGCCAAGCTTCCGCGCATCGCCATCGAGGCGCCCGCGAGCGCCAGCGTGATCGGGCGGACGACCGAAAGCCAGATGCTGATCGGCGTCTATTGGGGCTATGTCTCGATGATGGAGGGGCTGATCGCGCGCATGAAGGCGGAGATCGGCAAGCCGCTCACCGTCGTCGCCACGGGCGGCCTCGCGACGCTTTTCCAGGAACAGGCGCATCTGTTCGATCGCATCGAACCCGATCTGACGCTGAACGGGCTGATGCACCTTTATTATCAACGAAAGCCAACGACATGACGACTCCGGGCAAGGAGCTGCTTTTTCTCGCTTTGGGGGGATCGGGCGAGATCGGCATGAACGCCAATCTTTACGGCTGCGACGGCAAATGGATCATGCTCGATCTGGGCGTGACCTTTGGCAGCCAGGATTATCCGGGCATCGACATCGTCATGCCCGACCTGGAGTTTATCGAGGACCGCAGGAAAGACCTGCTCGGCATCATCCTGACGCACGGGCATGAGGATCATATCGGGGCGATCCCCTATCTCGCCGCCGACCTTGGCGTGCCGCTCTATGCCAACCGCTTCACGGCGGGGCTGATCGCGCACAAGCTCGCCGAAGAGGGGCTGGAGAAGGAGGTCGAGATCAAGGTCGTCGACATCGATGACAGTTTCCGCATCGGCCCGTTCGGCATCCGCATGGTCCCGCTTGCGCATTCGATCCTCGAAATGAGCGCGGTGGTGATCGACACGCCCTATGGCCGCGTCTTTCACACCGGCGACTGGAAACTCGACGAAGAACCGATCCTGGGCGTGCCCGCGACCGCCGCGGCGCTCAGCGCGATCGGCGACGAGGGCGTCGATTTCCTCGTGTGCGATTCGACCAATGCCTTCAACGCCGAAGAATCGGGCAGCGAAGGCGCGCTGCGCGCGGGATTGGAGCAGGCGGTCGGCGCGGCGAAGGGCAGGGTGGTCGTCACCACCTTTGCCTCCAACGCCGCGCGGCTGCACACGCTGGGCGAGGTCGCGCGGGCGACCGGGCGCAGCCTCTGCGTCGCGGGGCGCTCGCTCGACCGCATCCTCGGCGTCGCGCGCTCGGTCGGCTATCTCAAGGACTTTCCGCCAACGGTCGATTTCGACGAGGCGATGCGCCTGCCGCGCGACAAGCTGATGGTGATTGCGACGGGGGGGCAGGGCGAACCGCGCGCCGCGCTCGCGCGCATGGCGGCCGACGGCCACCAGATCAAGCTGGAGGCGGGCGATACCGTCGTCTTTTCATCGAAGCAGATCCCGGGCAACGAAGTCGCGATCGGGCGGATCATGAACCAGCTCGCGGCAAAGGATGTGCTGACCGTCACCGAAAAGCAGGCGCATATCCATGTCAGCGGCCATCCCGGCAAGCCCGAGCTGGCCGCACTCTATGGCTGGCTGCGCCCGAAGCTGGTGGTGCCGGTGCATGGCGAAATCCGCCACATGCACGAACAGGCACGCTTCGCGCTCGAAAAGGGCGTGCCGGGCGCGCTGGTGCAGGAAAATGGCGACCTCTGCCGTCTCGCGCCGGGGCCGGCGCAGATCGTCGAGCGCGTGCGGTCGGGCCGACTGATCCTCGACGGCGACGTCATCCTGCCCGCCGATGGCGAAACGATGAGCGAGCGGCGCAAGCTGTCGCTCAACGGCCATATCACCGTCGCGGCGATCTATTCGGGCAAAAGCTTCGTCGACAGCGCGATCAGCTATCGCGGTGTCCCGGTCGAGGACGAGCGCGCGGCCTTTATCGACGAAATGCGCGAAGCCGCCGAGCAGGCCGCGACCGGCCCCGCGCGCGACGAGGAGAAACTGCGCGAAGCGATCCGGCTCGGCGTCCGGCGGATCGCGACCGACTGGACGGGCAAGAAACCCGTCGTCGATGTGATGCTCGTCGAAATCTGAGGACCGGTCGATGAAATGGACGTCTGCGCTAGCGATCTTCACCCTCTTCTGGGTGTTCAGCGCCTTCTTCGTGCTGCCCTTCCATGGCCGCCGCGCGAGCGATGACGCCGAGCCTTTGGTCGCGGGCCAGGATCGCGGCGCCCCGGCGCGCTTTCGTCCGGGGCGTGTGGTGCTTCAGATGACGATCGTCGCGGCGGTCGCCTTTGCGGTTTATTACGTCGCCTATGTGAACGGCTGGGCCGATCCCGATGTGCTGACCGGGCGGGCGTGAGTTTGGGGTAAGCACCGACGATATCGGTTGTCGGCTTCGGGGTAGGAAGCGGACTCTCTCAGCGACGCCGAAGAACCTCTTCGAGGTTTTTCACAGCCTTCGCGTAGCTTTTGATCCTGGCTGCGAAATCGGGGTATGATTCTGGAGAATGGCAAGTCGTCGGCATTGTTCGGACTTCTCCATCCGGAGCGGCAAGATCCTTCTGAAATCGCCGTCTAATCTCGTCTTCAAGCCTTCGCAAATCGTCGTCTATCTTCTTAATCGCGTCTCTGGGACACACATACATCGTTTGCTTCGACGCTTCCTCATACGCGATAAGGATGTCCTGCGGAATGGCCGCTCCTTCCATAGGCGTTTCGCGTGCGCCGGCAGGGCCAAGCGCGCTAGCAGCAAGCCATCCCGCGATCACAAAGGGCAAGAAGGAAAAACGATCCACAAGCAGGGGATAGCATGTCCGACGGAACGGCAGCAATTGATCGCTTTCAGACATTCGTCATCCCGGACTTGATCCGGGATCTATAGCAGCGCCGTCGTCGTGGATCCCGGATCAAGTCCGGGATGACGACGATAGATATGGCAGTTTCCGGTCGAATGCTGCCGCAATTCCGCTCAGAGAATCGGACCAGATCAGCCCCGCAGCCGGTCGATCGCCTGCGCCAGCGCTACATACAGCTTGCCGATGTCCGACGACAGCAGGGTCACGCTGATCGCCGATCCGTCGCGCGCGCCGATCAGCAGGCGCAGCATCGCCTCGAAATCGTGGATGAACTGATTGACCGCGGCGTGGAAGCCGTCGTCATTCTGGTAGAGGCGCAGGATTTCCTTGACCTCGCTATTTTCGACCAGCTTGACCGCACGGCGGGCAAAGACGCCGCGGTCGCCCTTGAGATAGGCGTCCCACGCCGCGTCGCTCACCTCACTCGACAAAATCTTGGTGACGTCGATCGCCGTCGATTTCAGCGCCTCGGTGAGCACGCCGACCTGTTTGGCGAGCGAATCGCGGTCGGATGCGGCGATCGCCTGTTCGGCCTCGCTCACGCGCTGTTCGACACTCGCGCTGGTGTCCATGATCGCGGTCATCTGGCGCATCAGCCGCTCGGCGGCGCCGTTCGCGGCGGCGACGGCGCGCGCCGACGCATCCTCGATCGCCGCGAGCTGCGCCATGATTTCGGTCTGGAATGCGGCGTCGATCGCCTCGCTCGCGGTCGCCTTCATCGTCTCGCGCGCGCCGTCGACGAGCCGTTCGAGCGTCAGCCGCGCCTCATTCGCCGCCGAATCGGCGGTTGCGCGAACCTCAGCCAGCGTCGCGATCATCCGCGCCCCGCCTTCTTCGCTGAACGCTTCAGCCCCGTCGCGCAGCTTGGCGAGCGCCGCATCCGCCTCGGCGAGCGACGTTTTCAGGCGGTCGGCCATCGCCTGCTGTGCTTCCGCCTGGCCCGCCATCTGCTCTCCGTTCGAGCGCAGCGTCGCCTGCACGGCGTGGACGTGCGACACCGTCGATTGCGCGACAAGCTCGGACGATTCGAGCAGCGGACGGATTTCGGCGAGCGCCGATTGCGTCGTCTTGCCATGCCCGGCGATGCGGTCGAGCGCGTGCGGCAGCGTTTCGTCGAGTTCGCGCGTCACCGCATCAAGCGCGAGCAGCAGCGATTCGGCGTGGGTGACGAGCTGCGCCGACGCATGATTGCCGCTCTGCACCTGTTCCTGGAACGCCGCGAGCTGCGCCCTGGTGTCGTCGATCGCGCGCCCGACGACGCCGGTGCTGGCATCGACATTGACGTTGAGCGTTTCGAGCTGCTTGCCGACCTCGGCGACATGCGCGGCGATCCGGGCGGCAAGCGCATCACTCGCATCGGCGTGCGCCGACAGCTGCGCGCCCATCGCGTCGCCGGCATCGCGCGCCGCGGCGAGCCTGGCGTCCATTTGCGCCGCCGCGGCGTCGACACCCTCGCGGAAGCGGCGCCAGCTCTCCTCGCTTTGCGCGGACAGCGCGGCGAGCGTGTCGGTCATCGCGCTGCGCACCGATGCCGCGCCCTCGGTCACGCGCGCCAGCGCCGCGTCATGGGCGCCGACCACCTCCGCCGACGCCGCGAGCAGACCGCTTTCGGTTTCCTTCGTCTGTTCCTGCAGCGCGACGATCGCTTCGAGAAGCGCCTCGGTCGAAGCCTGTCCGGCCCGCGCCGCCCGCGCCGCCTCTTCGCCGAGCGCGGCGAGCCTGGCTTCGAGATTGGCTCCCTGCTGGTGCGCGACCAGCCCGGCCTCGCGAAAATTGACCGCGAGCCGCTGCGCCACATCGTCGATCCGCGGCAGTCCCGCGAGAAGGCCGTCCATCCGCTGCAACGCGACATCGCCCGACCGCGCGAGCTGGTCGTGCGCATTGGCGATGACCGAGGCATTGCTGGCGAGCTTGTCGCTGCTTTCACCGAGTCGCATGACCGTATCGAGGCCGAGCTGCTGGACGAGCCGCGCCTGTTCCCCCAACTGCTTCTGCGCGTCGGCGAGGTGCAGGCCGAGCGCGTGCATCGATTGGTTGAGCGCCTGATTTTCGGCACGCAGCGCGGCGGCGACGCGCGCGAACCGGGCCTGCTCCGAGCGGCTCGAGCGCAGCCAGAGCATCCAGAGCATCGCGATCAGGGTGAGCGGCATCGCGATCGTCGCCACAAGCCCAGGCCAGTCCGCAAGCGCCGGAGTTTGCGCGAAACCATCGGTCGCGATGCCGAGCGCAAACGCCGTCCATCCCAGCGCAAGAAGGACAAGGAGCGTCGGTACGCCGCGCTCGCGCCACGCTGACGGCGCGACATCCTCTGCGGCGATGGCCCCGGTGGCGTCATCGAACGGCGTCATATCCAGCCATTCGCGGTCGCCCGCCGTGTCCGCGTCCGCCGCAGGCACGCCGTCGGGCGCGGCGGCTTCGACCGACGCTGTGCTGTCCGCTTCCGGCTTTGCCGCGGAATCCCGCCACAATCCGACGATTTTCTTTTCCCCCGTCATCCCGCCATCTTAACAGCAAATGCCCGCCATGAAACGGAAACTTAACCACGCAGGTGGCAAGGCTGTGGAATGTCGTTCGACAGCGGCCCTCTCGACCGGTATCTGAGCGCCGCGTGCGGCGACGATCCGGCGATGGCGGCGGATCTGCGCACGGCGTTCACCGCCAGCGCGCGCGACCTTGCCGACCTGCTGCGTCGCGCGCGATGCGACGCCAACTGGGAAATGGCGGCGCTTCGCCTCAAAAGCCTGGCGGCCACATTCGGCATCGTCCCGCTCATCGAACTCGCCGAGGAAGCGATAGCGGGCGCGCCGGGCGACCCTGCGGTGCTGCGCGCGATCAACCGCGTCATCGAAGAGATCGCCTGACCGCCGCGGCGGGTTCAATCGCCGTTCAGCCGCGCGCATCCAGAGAAATATCGATAGCGGCCGTCTTGCCATGGCAACGCGACGGGTTTAGCCGCGTTAACGACACGCGACCGGACGTGCGTGCGCGGCGGACGGTCCACGAGTTTCAGAGGAGAGATTTCGATGTTCAAGCGTTTCCGCTCGATGCCCGCAACGGCGATGGCCGCCGTGCTGGGCTGCGCGCTGATGACGACCGCAACCCCCGCCGCGGCCCAGAAGAAACCCAAGAAAGAAGAAGCCGCCAAGGGCAAATCGCTCAGCCCCAGCAAGGGTTTCGCTCCCGCGCTCAAGAAGATGACCGATGCGACCGGCGCCAAGGATGCCGCCGCGTTGCAGGCGGCGATGACCGAGGCGCAGGCGAGCGCGACATCGCCCGACGACAAATATCTGCTGTCCTTCTATCAGCTTCAGCTCGGCATCCTGAACAAGGACACGGCGCTTCAGGGGCAGGGGCTCGACGGAATGCTCGATTCGGGGCTGACCCCGGCGGAGAATCTCGCGACCTATAATTTCTATTCGGGCAATTTCGCTTATGGCGCCAAAAATTACGCCAAGGCGATCCAGCGGCTCGAAGCGGCCAAGGCCGCGGGCTCGACCGAGCCGGCCTTGTCGGCGATCCTGATGGACAGCTATTTGAACGCCGGACAGGTCGACCAGGGATGGGCGATCGCCAAGGCGGGCATCGACGCCGCGCGCGCCGCGGGCGCCAAGCCGTCCGAGGAGCTTTATGTCCGCCCGGCGCAGGCCTTTCAGAAAGCCAATCGGACCAATGAGATGCTCGACGTGCTGACGATGCGGGTCGAGGATTATCCTTCGCCCGCGACGTGGCGCAATACGCTCTATATCCTGTTGCAGCAGTCGGGCGGCGACAAGGAGCTCAACCTCGACATCCTGCGCCTGATGCGCGCGACCAATGCGATGACGCAGCGCCCCGAATATCTGGAGTATGCGGCGCTTGCGGTCGAAGCGGGCTATCCGGGCGAAGCCGTCGCCGTGATCCGCCAGGGACAGGATAGCGGCGTCATTCCCAAGGGCGACGCCCATTTCGGCAATATCCTGGAAACGCAGACGCCGCGTGCGGCCACCGACGCCGCCGCGGTCGCCGCCGACGCGGGTAAGCCCGCGACGCTGAACAATCCCAAGGCCGCGCGTTCGACCGCCGACGTGCTGGTCGGCATCGGCCAGCCGGCCAAGGCCATCCCGCTCTATGAAGCGGCGCTCAAGGGTGCGCCGACCGACACCGTCGCGCAGTTCCGACTGGGCGTCGCACAGGCGCTCGCCGGACAGGGCGACGCTGCCGCGGCCAGCTTTGCCAAAGTGCAAGGCAGCCGCGCGCGGCTGGCAAAGCTGTGGACGGTGCGCGCCAAGGCCGGCGCAGCACCGACCGCGACGACCGCCGGCTGATCGCAGCCGCCGTCGCGACAAGGGCGCCGCTCTCGCCGGAGGCGGCGCCCTTTTGCATCGTGCGGCGATCAGGGCTCGACGGGGATGCCCGCCAACTGTTTTGCGGTGCGGATCGTCAGCGACGTCTTGACGCTGGTAACGTTCGGCGCCGAAGTGAGATGGGCGGTCAGGAAGGACTGAAAGCTTTGAAGGTCGCGCGCCACAACCTTCAAAAGAAAGTCGATTTCGCCGTTCAGCATATAGCATTCGCGCACTTCGGGCAGGCCGCCGACATAATCCTCGAACGCTTTCAGATCGGCTTCTGCCTGGCTGCGCAAGCTGACCATCGCGAACACGGTAATGCCATAGCCGAGTTTCGCCGCGTCAAGGTCGGCATGATAGGAGCGGATGACGCCCGCCTCTTCCAGCGCGCGCACGCGGCGCAGGCACGGTGGAGCGGTCAAACCCACCATCTGGGCAAGCTCGACATTGGTTATCCGCCCATTCTTCTGCAATTCGCCCAATATCTGCAGATCAATCTGATCGAATTTCTGACTCGCCATCGTTGAAACATCCGCTTTCCAAAATCGCGATGACCATAATTATATTTCAGGCGATTGCAATTGTCCCACAATGCGACGCGGATGGTTAAGGCACTTTCGTGACTGGATGATTCACGCTAGCCGGTAAGCACAGGGTAACCAACGACTGTGGGGCTGGTTTGGCGTGACTGCTGACTCGATGATCGCGACCATCTTGCGCCAGGCACCCGCCGACCGGCGTACGCGCATCACGGCCTGGCGGCAACTCACCGATATTCTGGCGCAGCGCGGCAATCAACTGGCGGAAGAGGATGTCCGGCGCAGCCTGCATGCGCTCGCCGTCCTGCGCCCGCATGTCCCGGAGGATGTTCGCCGCGATTGCGCGCGCGCGATCGCGCGCCATGGCCGCTTTGCGCCGCTCGTCGCCTTCTATGCCCATGACGTCGCGGCGGTGTCGGCGGCGATTCTGCGCGAGGCGCGCCTGAGCGAAGCCGACTGGCTCGCGCTGTTGCCCGCGACAAATGCCATGGCGCGATCGGTGCTGGCTGGACGCCGCGACCTGCCCGAAGGCGTCGGCCGCGCGCTGGCCGCGCTCGGCGCAGCGTCAGTGGCGCTGCCGCACCCGGCGCGGGCGGCGACGGACGACACGCTATCCGCGCCGACCCGGCGGGCTGAAGGCGTCGCCGACGCCGCGCCGAGTCAGATCAGCGAACTGGTGCGGCGGATCGACAAATATCAGTCGCGCCGCAGCCAGCCCGCATCGGCCCGAAAACCGCGGCGATCCTTCCAGTTCGAAACCGGCCCCGATGGCGTGATCCACTGGGCCGACGGCATCACCCGCGGCGCCATCATCGGTCTGTCGATCGCCGATGCGGCCTTTGGAGGCGAGCCCGGCACCGACGGCGCCGCGGCGGGCGCCTTTCGGCAGCGCGCCGAGATCGTCAGCGCGCGCCTGTGGCTGGAGGGAATGGCCGACGAAGCCGGCGAATGGCGCTTCTCCGCGCTGCCCTGGTTCGATCCGGCGACGGGGCAGTTCCGCGGCTATCGCGGTACCGCGCGGCGGCCGCACCACAATGAAACGCCTTATGGCCGACCACAGGCGGACGATCCGGGCGATTCGATCCGCCAGCTCATCCACGAGCTGCGCAGCCCGCTCAACGCCATATCGGGCTTTGCGCAGATCATCTCGGGCCAGATGTTCGGACCGGTCAGCCAATCCTATCGTAGAATGGCCGAAACGATCGTCGCCGACGCGGCGTCGGTGCAGGCGATCATCGACGACCTGGAGATCGCGGCGCGACGCGGTCATACGGTGCCCGACCGCGAGTCGAACGAAACGGTCGATGTCGCCGCGATCGTGAAGCAGGTCGAAACCGACCTCGCGGCGTTGCTGGCCGAACATCGCATCGAATTGACGTTGGCGCATGTCGGCAGCGGCCCCTTTCTGGGGCGCGCGAGCGATGCCGATGCGCGGCGGATGATCGGACGCCTGCTCACTGCGCTGGTCGATGTTTGCGAGCCGGGCGGGATCCTGGTCGGCCAGCTGGTGACCGATTCGCCGCATGACGACATGATCCAGCTGCGCATCGTGCGCCCGGCAGCGATCCGCTTTGCCGACGCCGCCGACCTGCTCGATCCCGGTTTCAGCCCCGAAGGCGAAGCGCCGGGCGCGGCCGTGCTCAGCCTCGGTTTTTCGCTCCGCCTCGTCGACAGTCTCGCCCGTGCGGCGGGGGGGCGTCTCGACATCGGGCATAACGCCTTGACCTTGCACCTGCCGTCCGCCACCTCGAAGCCCGAAACCGAACGGGAGCTCCAGCAGGGCGAGTAGGTCGCGCGCTGAACGGGCAAGGGGGCCAAGGTGCAGCCTGCGGGCAATTTCTTCGCATATCCGCCCGCGTCCGAGCTGATTCGGCTCGGCGATGGCGAGCGGCCGCGCTTCTGGGTGACGATCGACACCGAAGAGGATTTCGACTGGGATGCGCCCTTCGCGCGCACGGGATTTGCGCTCGGTTCGATCCCCGCGCTCGCCGATTGCCAGGCCTATTTCGAGCGCGCCGCCGTGCGGCCAATCTATCTGGTCGACTGGCCCGTCGTCGCCGACGACCGCGCAGTCGATATTCTGCGTCCCGCCTGTGCCGCTGGTCGCTGCGAAATCGGCGCGCAGCTTCATCCGTGGGTGACTCCGCCGCACGACGAGGAAGTGAATGCGCGCAACAGCTATACCGGCAACCTCCCGGTCGCGCTTCAACGCGCCAAAATGACAGTTCTGCGCGACGCCATCGGCGACCGATTCGGCGTTGCGCCGACGGTCTACCGCGCGGGTCGTTACGGCCTCGGCCGCGAAAGCGCCGCGATGCTTGCCGCACTCGGCTTTCGCTGCGACACGTCAGTGCGCTCGGGCTTCGACTATCGCGCCGGACATGGCCCGGATTATCGCGCGGCGCCGCTTCACCCCTGGTGGGTGCAGACGGAGGCCGGCCCGGTTCTCGAAATGCCGGTGACGACGGTGTTCGACGGGTTGCTGGGGCGGGCAGGGCGAGCGCTCTACCATCGCGTCGCACGCAGCGGTTCGCGCGCCGGGGCCGCGCTCGCGCGCCTCGGCCTTGTCGAGCGCATCGCGCTGACGCCCGAAGGCATACCCGCAGATCGCGCGGTCCGGGCGATAGACATCGCCATCGACGCGCGCCTGCCGGTGCTCAACTTTTCCTTTCATTCGCCGTCGCTCCAGCCGGGCAACACCCCCTATGTCCGCACGGCGGCGGACCTCGATCATTTTTATCGCTGGTGGGACACGGTGCTGGACCATCTCGCGCGGCGCGGGGTCGAATCGACAACAGGGGCCGAGATCATGGCGATGGCCGAACGAAAGGCCGCGGACTGATCCTTGGCGCTTGCCAATGCGCCGCGCGCTCCGCTATCGCCGCCACATCCCCTTGCGGGTAGCGAAGGGGGCCTGTAGCTCAATGGTTAGAGCTGGCCGCTCATAACGGCTAGGTTGCGGGTTCGAGTCCTGCCGGGCCCACCATTGCCTGCCCAATTCCCCTTGCATATCCGGCGCGAAGCCGGTCCACTGCGTTTACGAAGGGAGAGGGGATATGGGCAGGCGGCGAACGATTTTATTCGGTGGTCTGGCGGTCGTTGCGATCGTCGCCGGGACCGTCGCGATCCGCACCGCAACCTTTGCGCCGGCCGACATTGCCGACGGCAGCGACATCCGGCTCGCTGCGGTGCCCGCCTACGACCTGAAGGCTGCGGCCGCGAACCTTGGCGCGGCGGTGCAGATCCGCACCATCTCGCATCAGGATGCCACGGAAAACGAGATTGCCGAATGGGACCGGCTGCACCGCTGGCTGGCGGCCACCTATCCGGCCGCGCATAAGGCGATGACGCGCGAGATATTGCCGAATCGCACGCTCGTCTATCGCTGGGCGGGGCGCGACGCACGGCGCGCGCCAATCATTCTGATGGCGCATCAGGACGTCGTCCCGGTAACCGAGGGGACCGAGGAGGACTGGAAATATCCGCCCTTCGCCGGCACGATCGCCGAAAATGCGGTCTGGGGCCGCGGCACCGTCGACGACAAAGGCTCGCTTGTCGCATTGTTCGAGGCGATCGAGGCGCTGGCGAAGGGCGGCTTTGTCCCCGAACGCAGCATTTACCTTGTATCGGGGCACGACGAGGAGGTGGGCGGATCGGGCGCGGCGGCTGCGGCGGCGCTGCTCAAGGCGCGAGGCGTGCGCGCGCTCTACACGCTCGACGAAGGCAGCGTCGTGCTGCGCGATACGCCGGTGATCGACGGCCCGGCGATCCTGATCGGGGTGGCCGAAAAGGGCTATGCTACGCTGAAAGTGACCGCCGAAGCACCCGGCGGGCACAGTTCGATGCCGCCCGCCGAAACCGGCGTCACGACGCTGGCGCGCGCGGTGCTCGCGATCACCGACGATCCGTTCCCGATCGAGATGCGCGGTCCCGGCGCCGCAATGGTCGAGGCGCTCGCGGCGCACAAGGGCGGGACGACCAAGATGGCGGTCGCGAACCAGTGGCTGCTGGGATCGGTGCTGAAACGGCAATTGTCGGCGTCACCCTCGTCGGCCGCGGCGTTCCACACAACGATCGCGCCGACGATGCTGGAGGGCAGCCCGAAGGAGAATGTGCTGCCGCAGACGGCGAGCGCACTCATCAACTATCGCATCGCGCCATGGAACAGCTCGGCCGAGGTGATGGCGCGCGCCAGGGCGGCGGTGGGCGATGCCCCCGTCACGCTGAGCTGGGCCAGGCCGCCCGACGAGCCTTCGCGCGTGTCTTCGACGCGTTCGCAGGGCTGGAAATATGTCGTCGCCGCCGCGCGCGCCGATGCCGCCGATGCCGTCGTCGCGCCCTTCCTCGTCGTCGGCGCGACCGACAGCCGCAGCATGGGCGACGTTTCCGAGGATGTGTATCGTTTCATGCCGATGCACTTCACGCTCAAGGAAACCGCGATGATTCACGGCACGAACGAGCATATGAAGATCGACAGCCTGCGACGGATGATCGATTTCTATGCGCGGCTGATTGCGACCTCGGCCGGGTGAGTGCGCCGAAAGGCTGGCCGATAGGGGAAGTGGTCGGGGAGACAGGATTCGAACCTGCGACATCCTGCTCCCAAAGCAGGCGCGCTACCGGGCTGCGCTACTCCCCGACGACCGGACCCGCGCCTTAGACATGCCGCGGGGGCAAGTCCATCCCATGCGCGTCGCGGGCAAAGAAAAAGGCGACCTTCCGAAAGGAAGGCCGCCCTTTTTCGTTTCGGTCAACGCCCCGAAGGGCCGTGACTTACTTGGCTTCTTCGGCCGGAGCAGCAGCGGCGTCGGCAGCCGGAGCTTCAGCGGTCGCAGCAGCGTCGGCCGGAGCAGCAGCTTCGGCGCCAGCGGCAGCGGCTTCGGCGCCCGCAGCGGCAGCGTCGGCACCGGCAGCAGCGGCTTCGGCGCCTTCTTCGGCAACCGCTTCGGCAGCCGGAGCTTCGGTGGTGGCTTCTTCAGCAGCCTTTTCACCGCAAGCGGCGAGGGCGAACATGCTGGCAGCAACGGCGATAGCAGCAAACTTCTTCATGATGTGTGGGCTCCCTAAAATGCCTTTCCGCGATGGGGATTTTCCCCGACCGCGAGCGGCGGGATTTAGAGGTTCCGCGTGAATCGTCAACAAAAATAATTGAGATGGCCGGGCGTGGCGGATTTGTGTCACTTTACCGAAAGAAGGTGCGATCGGCAATTATCCGCGAGGGCGATAGAATCGCAAAACCCGGTCGTGGCAAGGCCAAAGCGCGTACGCGGGGCATGGCGCCAGTCGTCGGCGATGTCGCCTTGCCGCGCCCGGCCCGGCGCGATCTGTCGCGCCTTGCGCCGGGCGGCCCGGTCCGACGTCCGAAGCAGCCCGCATGGGCAGGCACCGCAAAGGCTCCCTCCCGATTGCCAAGCCAGTGCCCATTCGCTAACCGGCGCGCAACTCTTCCGGCCGCCGACGCGGCCCAGCCTTTACCGGAGCATTGCATGGCCGCTCAATATAGTTTCGTGATGAAGGGTCTGACCAAGACCTATCCCGGCGCACAAAAGCCGACGCTCAACAACCTCAGCCTGCAATTCTATCCCGACGCCAAAATCGGCATCGTCGGCCCGAACGGCACGGGCAAGTCGACGCTGATGAAAATCATGGCGGGCATCGACAAGGATTTCGCTGGCGAGGCCTGGCCGGGCGAGGGGATCACCGTCGGCTATCTCGCGCAGGAGCCGCAGCTCGACCCGGCGAAGACAGTCAAGGAAAATGTCATGGACGGCGTTCGCCCGGTCGCCGACATGCTCGACCGCTTCAACGAGATCAGCGCGCTGATGGCCGATCCGCCCGCCGACGCCGACTTCGATGCGCTGATGGAGGAAATGGGCAGCCTGCAGGAAAAGATCGACGCGGTCGACGGCTGGACGCTCGACAACCAGCTCGAAATCGCGATGGAAGCGCTCCGCTGCCCGCCGGGCGACTGGAGCGTCGAGAATCTGTCGGGCGGCGAACGGCGCCGCATCGCGCTCACCCGCCTGCTGCTCGAAAAGCCCTCGATCCTGCTGCTCGACGAACCGACCAACCACCTTGACGCCGAAAGCGTCGCCTGGCTGGAAAAGCATCTCGTCGACTATCCGGGCAATGTCATCCTCGTCACCCACGACCGCTATTTCCTCGACAATGTCGTGAACTGGATCCTCGAACTCGATCGCGGACGTTATTTCGTCTACGAGGGCAATTATTCGACCTATCTTGAAAAGAAGGGCAAGCGGCTCGAACAGGAAGCGCGCGAGGATGCCGGCCGCCAGAAGGCCATCAGGGACGAGCTCGAATGGATCCGGCAGTCGCCAAAGGCGCGCCAGGCCAAGTCGAAGGCGCGTATCAAATCGTTCGATCAGCTTGTCGAAGCGCAGGAAAACCGCGCGCCCGGCAAGGCGCAGATCGTCATCCAGGTTCCCGAACGCCTCGGCGGCAAGGTGATCGAGGTCAACAATATCTCGAAGGCTTATGGCGACAAGCTGCTGTTCGAGGATCTGTCCTTCACTTTGCCGCCGGGCGGGATTGTCGGGGTTATCGGCCCCAACGGTGCGGGCAAGTCGACCTTGTTCAAGCTGATCACGGGGCAGGAACAGCCCGACAGCGGCAGCATCACCATCGGCGACACGGTGCGCCTCGGCTATGTCGACCAGAGCCGCGACGCGCTCGACCCGAACAAGAATGTCTGGGAGGAAATCTCGGGCGGCCATGACATGATGTCGATCGGCAAGCATGAGATGCAGACGCGCGCCTATGTCGGCGCGTTCAACTTCAAGGGCACCGACCAGCAGAAGAAGGTCGGCCAGCTGTCGGGCGGCGAACGCAACCGCGTCCATATGGCCAAGATGCTGAAACAGGGCGGCAACGTCCTGCTGCTCGACGAACCGACGAACGACCTCGACACCGAAACGCTCGCCGCGCTCGAAGAAGCGCTCGAAAACTTCGCGGGCTGCGCCGTGGTCATCAGCCACGACCGCTTCTTCCTCGATCGCCTCGCGACGCACATTCTGGCGTTCGAGGGCGACAGCCATGTCGAATGGTTCGAGGGCAATTTCGAGGCCTATGAGGAGGACAAGATCCGCCGCCTCGGCGAAGGCGCGACGCGGCCGCACGCGACGACCTACAAGAAATTGTCGCGCTGACCGATATGGGGAAGGGGGACGGCATCTCGGCGAGCGCGATCCGCATGGACGCGGAGGCGCTCAACGCGTTCATGGCGGAGGCCTTTCCCCAATCGGAACCGGGATCGCGCGGCTATGTGGTTTCGGCCACGCCGGGTCTGTGCGCGCGCGGATGGACCCGACCGACAAGGCGCTGCGTCCCGGCGGGCTGATTTCGGGGCCGACGCAGATGGGCTTCGCCGACATGGCGGCCTATGCGCTCGTCCTCGCGCATATCGGGCCGGTGGCGATGGCGGTGACGAGCGCGCTCAATTACCAGTTTCTGCGGCCGTGCAGTCCGGGATCGCTGTTCGCCGACGCGCATATGCTGCGCCTCGGCAAGCGGCTCGCGGTCATGGACGTCCGTATCTGGACCGACGATCCGCTAAAGCCGGTCGGGCAAGCGAATGTGACTTACGCGATTCCGTGACGCGGCTGCTCAGGCCGGTTTGAATTTGCCCGTGGCTTCGTCCATGACATGCAGCACCCCGTCGCTGATCGCAAAAAAGGCGCCGCGCAGTTTCAGCGTCCCGCGCGCTTCCTTTTCCTGAATACAGGGAAAAGTGCGAAGATTCGCGATGCTGACGCGCACAGCCGCCATTTCCATCGCGCGGCCCGCGTCGCGGCTGTCGAGGTCGGAATGCTCCGCCCGCACCTCGTCGCTCGCATCGTCGAGCAGCGCGATCCAGTCGGCGATAAAGCCGCCGCGACCCGGTTCGGCGCCCGCCATCGTCCCATGCAGCGCCGCATGGCAGCCGCCGCAAAGGCCATGGCCCATGACGACGATTTCCTCGACCTTCAGGAATTGCACGGCAAACTCCAGTGCGGCCGAGACGCCGTGACGTCCGGGCGTCGTTTCAAACGGCGGCACAAGCGCGGCCACATTGCGGACAACAAAGATTTCACCCGGATTGGTATCGAAAATCTGCGACGGTTCGACGCGGCTGTCGGAGCAGGCGATCACCATCACCTTGGGTGACTGCCCCTCGGCAAGCTCGTTCCAGCGGTCGCGCTGTTCCTGCCACCCACCATTACGGAAACGGCGATAGCCCTCGATCATGTCGGCAAAGTGAGTCATGGCGGCCCCATAGCATAGGTAGAGAGGTTGAGAAGAGGGGCATAGGCGACTATGTGGGCGCGATGAACGCTCCTGCCGCACCCGCCGCCCCGCCGAGCCAGCGCTCGCGCAAGCCCGACTGGATTCGCGTCAAGGCGCCGACCAGCCCCGGCTATGCCGAAACGCGCAAGCTGATGCGCGAGCTGAACCTGCATACGGTGTGCGAAGAGGCGGCGTGCCCGAACATCGGCGAATGCTGGACCAAAAAGCACGCCACGGTGATGATCCTGGGCGACACCTGCACGCGCGCCTGCGCCTTCTGCAACGTCAAGACGGGGATGCCGCGCCCGGTCGACCTGCTCGAACCCGAACATACCGCGATCGCCGCCGCGAAGATGGGGCTGACGCATATCGTCATCACCTCGGTCGACCGCGACGACCTGCCCGACGGCGGCGCGAGCCAGTTCGTCAAGGTCATCGAGGCGCTGCGCCGCGAAACGCCGCAGACGACGATCGAAATCCTGACGCCCGATTTTCGCAACAAGCCCGAAAGCGCGGTCGCCGCGATCGTCGATGCCCGCCCCGACGTCTATAACCACAATCTCGAAACCGTGCCGCGGCTCTATCCGACCATCCGCCCCGGCGCGCGCTATTATGCCTCGCTGCGCCTGCTCGAAAGCGTCAAGCGGCGCGATCCGTCGATCTTCACCAAGTCGGGCATCATGCTCGGTCTCGGCGAGGAACGGATGGAGGTGCATCAGGTGATGGACGACATGCGCAGCGCCGACATCGATTTCATGACGATGGGCCAATATCTGCAACCGACGCCGAAACATGCCAGGGTGATCGACTTCGTGACGCCGCAGGCGTTCGACGCCTATGCGCAGATCGCGCGCGCCAAGGGCTTTCTGCAGGTCGCCTCGTCGCCGCTGACGCGCTCCAGCTATCACGCGGGCGACGATTTCGAGCGGATGCGCGCGGCGCGCGAGGCGCAACTCGCGCGCACGCGCGCCGACTGAGCCGGTCTTGCCCCGCCACCACGAAACGCGCGATCTGCCATACAGCGCCGAACAGATGTTCGCGCTGGTGACCGACATCGCACGCTATCCCGAGTTCCTGCCGTGGGTCGTCGCGCTGCGCGTTCGCAGCGACAGCGAGCATGAGGCGGTCGCGGACATGATCGTCGGCTTCAAGGGGCTGCGCGAGAGTTTTTCGTGCCGCGTCCACAAGCAGCGGCCGTGCGAGGTGGTCGTCAGCTATATCGACGGCCCGATGAAGCATCTCAGCAACGAATGGCATTTCCAGCCCGCCGCAGGCGGCGGCTGCCGCGTCGATTTCATGGTCGACTTCTCGTTCCGCAACCGGATGTTCGAGGCCCTCGCGGGACAGATGTTCGATAAGGCGCTGAGAAAGATGATCGCCGCGTTTGAAGCGCGCGCCGACGAACTTTACAATCCGGACGCGCAACCCCCGATCATCGCTGACAGCAATCCGGCATCAGATGCGGCGATCGGTGAGGGGCGATGAAAATCGCCGCGATTTCCGATATTCATGGCAACCTTGCGGCTCTCGATGCGGTTCTGGCCGACATAACTCGTCGCGGAATAGAATGCGTCGTGAATCTGGGGGATATATTGTCAGGCGGCCTCTTCCCCGCAGAGACCGCCGACCGACTGATGAAGCTTAACATTTCTACTATCCGCGGTAATCACGAGCGGCAGATACTGGAACAAGCGCGTGACAGAATGGGGCTGTCTGATCGCCATGCAGCGGCAAATTTGCGGCCGGACCATCTGGCCTGGATCGCCGCGCTGCCCGAGACCATGCAAATCTCGGACGATATTCTGCTTGTCCACGGAACACCCGACAGTGACCTCGTCTATTTTCTGGAAACGGTCACCGAGGATGGATTGCGGGCGGCCACCCGAGACGAGATAGTTGAACGTACGGGTGCAGTCAGTGCCAGCCTGATCCTTTGCGGTCACACGCATGTGCCCCGGATAGTTCGCCTCGATGACGGGCGGCTGATCGTTAATCCGGGAAGCGTCGGCTTGCAGGCATATGACGACGACCAGCCCTTTCCGCACATCGTGGAGACCGGGTCGCCTCACGCGCGTTATGCGATAGCGACGATGACCAATGGGACGTGGTCAGCCGAGCTTTGCGCCGTTGAATATGATTGGGAACAGGCCGCGCGCGACGCGGAGGTCAACGGCCGGACCGACTGGGCCAAGGCACTCCGAACCGGCCGCGTTTGAATCATGCGGGAAGGGTGACATCCTCCGACGGGCGCAGCGCGTCCTTTTCGGGCTGAAGCAGTTCGAGGGCGAACATTGTCGCGGCCTGGCGGATCGCCGCGCGGTCGGCCCCCTCGAACTGGATGCGCTGGGTGAAATAATCATCCGGGTCTTGCCCGCGCAGCGCGCGCGCGAAGACGACGAGACCGACCGGCTTTTTCTCGGTACCGCCGCCGGGACCGGCGATGCCCGTGATCGCGACCGCGACGTCGGCGTCGCTGTTCGCCAGCGCTCCCGCGGCCATCGCCCAGGCGGTCGCCAGCGACACTTCACCGAAGGTTTCGAGTATCTCGCCGCTGACGTCGAGCTGCCGTTTCTTGGCGTCGGCCGAATAGGTCACGAAACCGGCGGTAAAAACGTCGGAACATCCGGCGATGTCGGTCAGCGCCGCGGCCACCATGCCGCCGGTGCAGCTTTCGGCGACCGCGATCTTGCGCCCGGCCGCGCGGTTTTGCGCGAGCACGCTCGCGGCGAGATCATCACGCGCGGAAAGGCGCGATTCGGCATCGGGCAGCACGGGTCAAATCTCCGGAAGTTGGATGGTCGCAACGGCCTGGGCCGAGACGCCCTCGCGACGGCCGGTAAAACCGAGCCGCTCGGTCGTTGTCGCCTTCACACTAACGCGCCCGACCGGAATCGCAAGGATTTCGGCAATGCGGTTGCGGATGGCGACGCGGTGCGGGCCGATCCTTGGCGCTTCGGCGATGATCGTGAGATCGAGGTGGCCGATCCGCCCGCCCTTTGCCGCAACGCGCTCGCCGGCAAAGGAGAGGAAGCGGTGCGACGCGGCGCCGCGCCATTGCGGGTCGCTCGGCGGGAAATGATCGCCAATGTCGCCGTCGCCCAGCGCGCCGAGGATCGCGTCGGTCAGCGCATGAAGCGCGACGTCGGCATCGCTATGCCCTTCAAGCCCATGACTATGCTCGATTTCTATCCCGCCGATCCACAGCGGCTTGCCCGCGACGAGACGGTGAACGTCATAGCCCATCCCGACGGCGGTTCGCATCATGTCGCTTGTCCCCAGCAGCCCACGCAGGATGGCCATATCCCCGGCATATGTGAGTTTGTGGAGACGCGCATCGCCTTCCACCATCGCCACCGTGACGCCAAGGCTGCGGACGAGCTGCGCATCGTCACTCGCGGCCGCGCCAGCGGCTTCGGCGTGCGCGCGGCGCAAGGTGCCGAGCCGAAAGGCCTGCGGCGTCTGGACACGCGCCAGCCGGTCGCGCGCGACGACATCGCCCGCCCCGCCGTCCGCCGCCTCGACCAGCGTATCGGGGACCGGCAGTACCGGGATCGCCGCTTCGGCCTGATCCAGCGCCGCAAGCAGCCGGTCGACGACGGCGGCATCGACGCCGGGGCGCGCGGCGTCATGGACGAGCACCGGCGTCTCGTCCTCCCAATCTGACAGCGCGGCCAGCGCATTGGCCACCGATTGTTGCCGCTCGGCGCCGGGTTCGGCGGAAATCCAGCCTTCGGGCAAGGGTTGCGCGGCCGCCATGACGTCATGATTTGCGACCAGCACGCCGCCCGAGAGGAAGGGATGCGACGCCAAAGCGTCGAGACTCCAGCGCAGCACCGGCCTGCCGCCAAGCATTTCGAGCTGCTTGGGCCGCGCAAAGCCTGCGCGCACCCCGCGGCCGCCTGCAAGGAGGATCGCGGCGACGCGGCGGGGCGGCGGGGCAGGGGACTCGGACATGATGCGCGCCGGTTAGCGCAGCCGCGCCTTGCGGGAAAGCGGCATAGCGTGTAGGGGCTGCTCAAATTTTAGGCAATGCAAACGAAAGCATCCCCCATGGCGCCGCTGCGGCCCATCCAGATCGGCAACATCACCATCGCGGATCCCGTGATCCTCGCGCCGATGACGGGCGTGACCGACCTGCCGTTCCGCAAGCTGGTGCGTTCCTATGGTTCGGGGCTCAACGTCACCGAAATGATCGCCAGCCAGGCGGCGATCCGCGAAACGCGCCAGTCGATCCAGAAGGCGGCCTGGGATCCGGTCGAGGAGCCGGTGTCGATGCAGCTTGTCGGCTGCACCCCCTATGAAATGGGCGAGGCGGCCAAGCTCAACGAAGATCGCGGCGCGGCGATCATCGACATCAACATGGGCTGCCCGGTGCGCAAGGTCACTAATGGCGACGCGGGATCGGCGCTGATGCGCGATTTGAAGCTCGCCGCCGCGCTGATCGAATCCTGCGTCAAGGCCGTGTCGGTGCCGGTGACGGTGAAGATGCGCATGGGCTGGTGCCACGACAGCCTCAATGCCCCCGAACTCGCGCATATCGCCGAGGATCTGGGCGCGAAGCTCGTCACCGTTCACGGCCGCACGCGCAACCAGATGTACCGCGGCGAGGCCGACTGGGCCTTTGTGCGCAAGGTCAAGGATGCGGTGTCGATCCCGGTGATCGTCAACGGCGACATCTGCTCGGCCGACGATGCGCGCACCGCGCTGGCGCAGAGCGGCGCCGATGGCGTGATGATCGGCCGCGGCGCCTATGGCCGCCCCTGGCTGCTCGGACAGGTGATGGCGGCGCTGCGCGGCGAGGGCGAGCGTCCTGATCCGGGTCTCGACGAACAATATCACGTCATTACATCGCATTACCGGGCGATGATCGACCATTATGGCGAAACCACCGGGGTCAATATGGCGCGCAAGCATCTTGGCTGGTACGTCAAGGGCCTGCCGGGCTCGGCCGAGTTCCGCAACAAGGTCAACCAGATCCCCGACAGCAAGAGCGTCCTCGACGCGCTCGAGGCCTTTTATGGCCCGCATCTGACGCGGGCGGCGGCGTGACCGCGCCCACTTCGAGCATCCCGAGCTTTGACCATCACGAGCTGATCCAGTCGCATCCCGTGCCGACGTTGCTGATCGACAGCGGCGGTGTCGTGCTCTTCGTCAATGCCGCCGCCGAGCAGCTCTGCAATGTCAGCCGGACGGCGATGGTCGGGCGCGTCATCTATGACGTCATCCAGATGGACCGCAGCTATCGCCAGCGGATGAACGATGCCGCGATGTCGGCGCTCTTCGCGCACCGGGCCGAAATTACCCTCGGCGGACGCAAATCGGTCTTCGTCGACATGCAGATGGTGCCCTATGGCCAGGGCGGCCACCGCATCTTGGCGCTCGTGCCCTCGCAAAGCGATACCGAACTGATGGGCGGAGCGATCGGGCGGTCGAGCCGCGCGGCAGGCGCGGCGGCGTCGATGCTCGCGCACGAGATCAAGAATCCGCTCGCCGGCATCAAGGGCGCGGCGCAGCTGCTCGCGCGCAAGACCGACAGCGGAGGCGAGCGTTTCACGACGCTGATCTGCGCCGAGGTCGACCGCATCGCGACGCTGATCGACCAGATGGAGCATTTTTCGCGGGGACAGCCGATCCTGTGCGAACCGATCAACCTGTATCAGCCGATCCATCAGGCGATGGAAACCGCGCGTGCGCGCCAGTTTCCGGGCGTTCGCTTCGCGGAGGATTTCGACCCGTCGCTGCCGCTCGTCCACGGCAACCATGACGCCATGGTGCAGATATTGCTCAACCTCGTGACCAACGGCTGCGAAGCGCTGGCGGGGCGCGACGATGGCGTGGTGCGGATCGCAACCGCCTATCGTCACGGCCTGTCGATCGACAATGGCGACGGGCGTGGGCGCATCGCGCTGCCGATCGAGCTCAGCGTCAGCGACAATGGTCCCGGCGTCCCCGCGGACATTCGCGGCGATTTGTTCGACCCGTTCGTGACGACGAAGCGCGAGGGCAGGGGCCTTGGCCTGGCGCTCGTCGCCAAGCTCGCGCGCGACATGGGCGGGACGGTGCAGCATATGCGCGATGGCGACTGGACGCGCTTTCGCGTCCACCTGCCCGTCGCGCAAGCAAAGGGACGGGGATGAGCGACGGCAAGACGATCCTGCTGGTCGAGGATGATCCGGCGATCGCGATGATCATCCGCGAAACGCTTGATGGCGAATGCGGCCTTCTCGCGTCGGTCGGCAGCATCGCCGAACGCAACGCCTGGCTCGCGGGCCATCGCCCCGACCTCATCATCACCGACGTCGTGCTGCCCGACGGCGACGGCATCGACTCGCTCGCGCATGCCGCGGTCGACCCCGCGACGCCGGTGATCGTGCTGTCGGCGCAGAACACGCTCGATACCGCGGTGCGCGCGACGGGTATCGGCAGCTATGATTATCTGCCCAAGCCCTTCGACCTTGACGAACTGACCGCCAGCGTTCGCGCCGCTTTGCAACGGCGCGCCGAGCCGACGGCGAGCGACGCCAACCCGCCCGCCGACAGCCACGGCCTCGTCGGCCGCGCCCCCGCGATGCAGGCGGTCTACCGGACGATCGCGCGGCTCGCGACCAACGACCTCGCGGTGCTGATCCTCGGCGAATCGGGGACGGGCAAGGAAGTCGTCGCGCGCGCGATCCACGCCACCGGGCTGCGCCGCGCGGGGCCGTTCGTCGCGATCAACATGGCCGCCATTCCGCGCGAATTGATCGAGGCCGAGCTGTTCGGCCACGAAAAAGGCGCCTTCACCGGCGCGCACAGCCGCAGCGCGGGGCGTTTTGAACAGGCCGCAGGCGGCACCCTGTTCCTCGACGAGATTGGCGACATGCCCCTGGAGGCGCAGACGCGGCTGCTGCGCGTGCTTCAGAGCAATGAGTATTCGACCGTCGGTGGCAGCCAGCCGCTGCGCGCCGACGTCCGCGTCATCGCCGCGACGCATCGTGACATGCGCGCGCTCGTCGCCGACGGCCGCTTTCGCGAGGATCTGTTCTACCGGCTCAACGTCATCCCCGTGACCCTGCCGCCGCTGCGCGACCGCCGCAGCGACATCGCCGCACTCGTGCGCCATTTTGTCGAGGTCGGGCGCGGATCGGGGTTGCCCGACCGTCAGTTCGCGCCCGAAGCGATGCAATGGCTCGAACGTCACGACTGGCCGGGGAACGTCCGCGAGCTCGGCAATGTGGTGCAGCGGCTCGCGGTGCTGTCGCGCGACACCGTCGTCACTGCGCGCGAGGTCGAGATGGTGCTGCGCGACAATGGCGAAAGCGGCGGCCTGGTCGATCCCGCGGCGCGGATCGCACGCGCGATCGACGATTGGGCGCGGGAAAAAATGGCCAGCCCTGATGCGGAAAGCGACATCCACGGGCAACTCGAGGCCATCGTCGAGACTGCGCTGTTCCGCCGCGTGATGCGCGATGCGCAGGGTAACCAGCTCGAAGCCGCGCGGCGGCTCGGCATCAACCGCAATACGCTGCGCAAACGACTGGCCCAACTGGAAATCAATCCATTGCGTCCCTGAGCGCCGCCAGGCCCGCGTCAAATGGCATCGGCGGCGCGATTGTGTGTTCTCTATGCAACAGGAATGTCGTATTGCAGCAACAATGACGTTGGCCGCTGCCCCGACTTTCGACATGGATTCGGACGGCCAGGACGTGCGCGCGGGTATCTGGCGTTTCGGCGTCCCCGAATATTATGCGCTTGCCGCGATGGTGAGCATTGCGATTGCCACCTATATTTTCGTGACCGGCGATGCGCAAAGCGAACGGCTGCTGACGCCCGCGCTCGTCGCCGCGATCATGGTCGCCAATCTGGTTCCGGCGATGGCGCTGATCGTGCTGATCGGCAGCCGCGTCGCGCGCGCCCGCGCGGTGCGGTCGATGGCGGGCGGCAATGGGCGCCTGCACGTCCGGCTCGTGGCGCTTTTCTCCCTGATCGCGGCAGTTCCGACCCTGCTCGTCGTTATCTTCGCGTCGCTGCTCTTCCAGTTCGGCGTTGATTTCTGGTTTTCGGACCGGTCGCGCGGGATGTTCGAGAATGCGGCGAATCTCGCTGAGGGCTATTATCAGGAAAATCAGCGCCAGGTTGGCGCAAACACGTTCGCCATGGCTACCGACCTGGGCACGCGACTTCGGCAGTATCCGATCGATGCACCGGGCTTCAACGACTATTATCTGCAGCAGGTGGTTGTCCGCAGCCTCAACGAATCGGCGATTATCGAGATCGGACGTGACGGCCTCGCACGAACGGCAACGGCAATCAATCCAGACGACCGGACCGCAGAAAACCGGCTGAGTTCAACGATGATCGCGCGTCTCGATGCGGGCGAAGATGTCGTGGTGGTGCGCCAGGCCAACCGGATCGAGGCGGCGGCGCGGCTTCCCGGTACCGATCGCGCCTATGTCTATGCGTCGCGCGATACGAATGTGCCCGGCTTTCAGCAATCGGCGCGAGCGAGCGCAGTGCTCGCCGATTACAACCAGCTCTTCGATCGCTCGCAGATGCTTCAGCTGCAGTTCAACGGCGCCCTCTATCTGGGGTCGCTGCTGCTGCTCGCGCTCGCGGTGATCGCCGCGATCGTCGTCGCCGACCGCATCGTGCGGCCGCTGGGAACGCTGATCGGCGCGACGCGCACCGCCGCGGGCGGCGATCTGTCGGTTCGCGTGACCCCGCCCGCGCGCGACGATGAAATCTCGGTCCTGACACGCGCCTTCAACCGCATGACCGAGCAACTGGAAGGGCAGACGCGCGCGCTCGTTCACGCCAATGAGCAACTCGAAACGCGGCGCAGCTTTATCGAGGCGGTGCTGAGCGGCGTATCGTCGGCGGTTGTGTCGGTCGATGCCGACCGCCGAATCCTGCTTGCCAACGCCGCGGCGGAAAGGCTGATCGACCGTCCGGCCGACGAGCTCACGGGACTTCTGCTGGACGACGTCGCGCCCGAATTGTCGCAACTGCTGACCGGGAAAGAGCGCGAGGCGATCGTCCAGCTGGCGCGCAAGGATAGCGAACCGGCGACGCTCGCGGCCAAGGCGGTGGCGCAAGGTGACGGTTTTGTCCTCAGTTTCGAGGATATTACGCAGCAATTGCTCGACCAGCGCCGCGCCGCCTGGTCGGACGTTGCGCGCCGCATCGCGCACGAGATCAAGAACCCGCTCACCCCCATCCAGCTCGCCGCCGAGCGATTGCAGCGCCGCTTCGGCGACCGTGTCGAGGCCGATGCGCCGACCTTTCGCAAGCTCACCGACACGGTGATCCGCCAGGTTCACGACATGCGCCGCATGGTCGACGAGTTTTCCAGCTTCGCACGGATGCCCAAGCCGACCTTCGGGGTTGAGGATGTGCGCGACATTCTGCGCCAGGCGGTGTTTCTGTTCGAGGTGGCGAAACCCGACATTGCCTTTACGGTCAAGACGCCCGCCGAGATCGACCCGCTGGTGTGCGACCGCCGCCTGCTGTCGCAAGCGATAACGAACATTGTCAAAAATGCCGTCGAAGCAATTGAAGAAAAGCGTAAAGATTCCGACGAAGTCGCGGCCGGAACCATTGGGGTCGAACTGGAAACCGGCGCGCACGACGCGGTCGTCATCCGCATCACCGACGACGGCATCGGGTTGCCCGAAGCGCGCGAGGCGATCGCCGAGCCCTATATGACGACGCGGCAGGGCGGGACCGGGCTCGGCCTCGCGATCGTCAAGAAGATCGTCGAACAACATTATGGCGAACTGGAGTTTTCGGACAATCCAATGGGACAAGGCACGCGCGTCACCCTGACGCTGCATCCCGACCGGCTGCGGCCGCTGGCGGGGCAGGGCGACGAAAATATGCTTGGTCGGCGTGAGACCGTTCCGGGACGCATCCGCAACCGACAGGATAAAGAAGACCATGGCGCTTGATATTCTGATCGTCGACGACGAACGCGACATCTGCGACCTCGTGGCCGGGGTCATGGAGGATGAAGGTTATGAGGCGCGCACCGCCGCCGACAGCGACTCGGCGCTGGAAGCCATCCGCCAGCGGCGCCCCTCGCTGGCGCTGATCGACGTCTGGCTTCAGGGTTCGCGCCTCGACGGGCTCGGGCTGGTCGAAGCGATCAAGGCGTTCGACCCGACGCTGCCGATCATCGTGATTTCGGGGCACGGCGGGCTCGACACCGCGGTCGCCGCGATCCGCCGCGGCGCGTTCGATTTCATCGAAAAGCCGTTTGAAGCCTCGCGCCTGCTCCACCTCGTCGCGCGCGCTACCGAAAATGAGCGGTTGAAGTTCGAATATGAGCAGCTCCGTGAAAAGGCCGGACCGGCGGAGGAGCTGACCGGCAACAGCGCCGCGATCAATAATGTCCGCGCAACGCTGAAGCGCGTCGCCGGAACGGGAAGCCGCGTCCTCATCACCGGCGCGCCCGGCGTCGGCAAGGAAGTCGCCGCGCGCGTCCTTCACGGTTGGAGCGGGCGCCACAATGCACCCTTCCGGGTGATTTCGTCGGCGCGCATGGACCCGGAGACGGTCGAGCTGGAGCTTTTCGGCGCCGAGGCCGACGACGGCTCGATCCGCGTCGGCCTGCTCGAGCAGGCGCACGGCGGCACATTGTTTCTCGACGAGGTTGCCGACATGCCGCTCACGACGCAGGGAAAGATACTGCGCGTGCTGACCGACCAGAGCTTCACGCGGGTCGGCGGGCGGACGATGATCCGCGTCGATGTGCGGATCATTTCGGGCTCGGCGCGCGACCTGACCGTCGAGATCGCCGAGGGACGCTTTCGCGAGGATCTTTATTATCGGCTCAACGTCGTGCCGGTGCATATCCCGTCGCTGCGCGAACGGCGCGACGACATCGCCAGCCTGTGCGATCATTTCGTGCGACGCTATGCCGCCGACCGCCGCGTGCCGCCGCCCGAGATCAGCGCCGAGGCGATGGCCGCGTTGCAGGCGCATGACTGGCCCGGCAATGTACGCGAGCTGCGCAATGTAGTGGAACGGGTGATGATATTGGCGCCGAGCGACCGGCTGGCGCGCATCGACGCCGACATGCTGCCCGCCGAACTGGTTCGCGGCGGAACGGACATTCTGCCCAATTCGGAGTCGATCACCGCCATTCCGCTCAAGGAAGCGCGCGAAAATTTCGAGCGCGAATATCTGCGGATTCAGATCAACCGCTTTTCGGGCAACATCTCGCGCACCGCGAGCTTCATCGGGATGGAGCGTTCGGCGCTGCACCGCAAACTGAAACTTTTGGGGCTTACCGAAAGTTCAGACAATGAAAGCCCGGCTTAGCGCTGGACGATGCGGACGCTTTGCCGCATATTGCGAGCAAGAAGAAGGTCTTGAATGCCGGAAAACCGGCGCCGTACCCGCGGTTTCACCGCCAAGAACAGGAGGCAAATGTGTCCGATAAAAATCAGAATCTTCAGGATATTTTCCTCAACGCTCTCCGCAAGAGCAAAACCCCCGTCACGATGTTTCTGGTGAAGGGCGTCAAGCTTCAGGGCATCATCACCTGGTTCGACAATTTCTCGCTGCTGCTCCGCCGCGACGGCCAGTCGCAGCTGGTGTACAAACATGCGATTTCGACCGTGATGCCTTCGCATGATTTCGACCTGTCGCTGCTCGGCGGCAGTCTGCGCGATGCGCCGCCCAGCAAGGGCAAGGCGTTGCAGGACGTGTTCCTCAACGCGGTTCGCCGATCGGACGAATCGGTGACAATGTTCCTCGTCAACGGCGTGATGTTGCAGGGGGATATCGTTGCGTTCGATCTGTTCTGCATGTTGCTCGAGCGCGAACGGCAGGTGCAGCTCGTTTACAAGCACGCGATTTCGACGGTCCAGCCGAACGGTCCGATCAACCTGACCGATAATGATGACGAAGCGGACGACAGCTGATCGACCCGATAGCCAATAGCGAAGACGAGTTTACGCGCGGCGCCGCCGCGATGATTATCGTGCCCGAATGGCATAGCCAGCGCCTTGCCCGCGACCTCGACGCGCGCGCCGAGGAGGCGAAGGGCCTTGCGCTGGCGATCGGGCTCGACGTCGTGGCGGTCCATATGCTGCGGTTGCGCCAGACGCGCGCCGCGACGCTGCTCGGCGTCGGCCAGATCGAAGCGATCGAGCCCGACATCGCGGCAAAAGGCATTCAACTGGTTGTGGTCGATGCCGCCCTGACGGCGATCCAGCAACGCAACCTTGAAACCGCCTTCGGCACCAAGGTGATCGACCGCACGGGCCTGATCCTGGAAATCTTTGGCGAGCGTGCGGCGACGGCCGAAGGACGGTTGCAGGTCGAGCTCGCGCATCTCGACTATCAGGCGGGACGGCTCGTGCGTAGCTGGACGCACCTCGAGCGGCAGCGCGGCGGCTTCGGCTTTCTGGGCGGCCCCGGCGAAACGCAGATCGAGGCCGACCGCCGGATGATCCGGGGACGGATGGCGCGTATTCGTCGCAGCCTGGAGGACGCGCGCCGCACACGCCAGCTCCAGCGTTCCAAGCGTCAGCGCGCGCCATGGCCGGTGATCGCGCTCGTTGGCTATACCAATGCCGGAAAATCGACTTTCTTCAACCGCTTGACGGGAAGTGACGTCATGGCGGAAGATATGCTTTTCGCGACGCTCGACCCCACGATGCGCGAAATCCGCCTGCCCGGTATCGACAAGGCGATCCTGTCCGACACGGTCGGCTTTGTGTCGGACCTGCCGACCGAGCTGGTCGCGGCGTTCCGCGCGACGCTGGAGGAGGTCACGACCGCTGACCTGATCGTCCATGTCCGCGACATCGTGCATCCCGACACCGAGGCGCAGTACGACGATGTGCGCGCGATTCTGGACTCGCTGGGCGTCAATGGGCCGCAAGACGAGGAGAGCGACGGGGCTGCCAGCGCCATTCCGCAAATCGAGATATGGAACAAGATCGACACGGCCGACGCCGATCGCCGCGCCTCTATGGAAGCGATGGCCGCGCGGCGCAGCGACGTAGCGATCATATCGGCGGTGACGGGCGAGGGGGTTGACGCCGCGCGCTTGCTTATGGCGTCGCAATTGACCGCACGGCACCAGGTTCAGCAAATCTACCTCGGCTATGAACAGGGCGACGCGATGGCATGGCTGCACGCGCGCGGCGAAGTGGTTGCCGATGAACCCAGGGGAGAGGGGCATGTGCTGACGGTCCGGCTCGATCCGGCCGACCGCGCCCGTTTTGACCGGCTATGGCCGCCTACCGAGCCTCCGACGCCTTGACCGCCTGCCAATGCGCTTCTTGCGCGTCGAGCGACAGGCCGGTCAGAGTGCCGCCTGCGCGGTCTTCCATCGCGGCAAAACGGCGCGCGAATTTCCGATTGGCGTCGCGGAGCGCGCTTTCGGCGTCGACGCCCAGCTTGCGGGCGTAGTTGACGACGGCGAATAACAGGTCGCCGATCTCTTCGTGGCGCGCGGCGGGATCTTTCGCCTCGGCGACCTCGGCTAGCTCCTCGGCGATCTTGTCGCGCGGACCATTGCTGTCGGGCCAATCGAAACCGACGCGCGCGGCCCGGCCCTGAAGCTTCTGGGCGCGCAGCAGCGCGGGCAGGGAAAGCGCGATGCCCGCCAGCGCGCCTTGAGGGCCGTTTTCGGACCGTTCATCGGCCTTGATCGCCTCCCATTGCCGCCGCACATCGCCGGTCGCGGCACCGCCGAAGATGTGCGGATGGCGCCGCTCCATCTTGTCGCTGATCGCATTGGCGACATCGTCGAAATCGAACAAGCCGTCATCGGCCGCAATCTGGGCGTGAAAAACCACCTGAAGCAGCAGATCGCCCAGCTCGTCGCAGATCGCCGCGGGATCGCCGCCGACAATGGCGTCGGCAACCTCATAGGCCTCTTCGATCGTATAGGGCGCGATCGTCGCAAAGCTTTGCGCCAGATCCCATTCGCAGCCGCCGTCGGGGTTGCGAAGTTGCCGCATGATGGCGAGGAGCCGGTCGATGGGGGCCGGGGACGCAGTGTTTGTCATGGGTATCGCATCGCTTCTGCTGGAACAGGCGCGCCAGCGCCAGGCGGCCATAGGGAAGGCGCCGCGATCCGGACCGCAACCGGGTGCTGATGACAGCGCCGCGCCCGACATAGCGCAACGGCCCGCCATCTCAAGCAATTTGGCGGAGAAATGACGCGCTGCTCAGCCCGCGTGGGCGGTGATCTGTCCCGAGCACGCCCGCTCGGCAAGCGCTACCGCGGCGCCTACCAGAATGAGGGTCGGCGCCGAGCCCGCGAGCGATTGCGTCGCAAGGCCGAGCAGGTCGAGCCGCGTCGCCAGTCGCTGTTCGTCGGGCAGGCTCGCGTTGCAGGCGATAAGCACCGGCATGTCGCCCCGCATTCCGGCCGCCATCAAACCCTTGGCAATGGCCCCCGCCGCTTCGCGACCCATGTAGAAAGCAAGCGTCGACCCATCCCGCGCCAAAGAGTCCCAGTCGAGATCGAGCGCAGCGCCGCGGCGGCTGTGTGCCGTGACGAAGCGGATGTCACGCGCGACGCCGCGCAGCGAGAGCGACATGCCGGCCGACGCCGCAACGGCGCTGGCTGTCGTGATTCCGGGGCAGACGCGCACCCGCAAGCCGGCCCGTTCGATCGCGGCGATTTCCTCGGTCGCGCGACCGAAGAACATCGGATCGCCACCCTTCAGTCGGACCACGCGCTTGCCCGCGCGCGCAGCGCTCACCAGCAGGGCGTCGATCGTGCCCTGATCCTTTGAGTGTCGACCCGACCGCTTGCCGACGCTGGCACGCTCGGCACGATCAGGAATCAAGGCCAGAATGCCCATGCCGACCAAGGCATCATAAAAGACAATATCGGCGCGCTCGATCAGCCGCACCGCCTTCATCGTGAGCAGTTCGGGGTCGCCGGGACCGGCGCCGACGAGCCACACCGATCCGGCCGGAAAATCGTCAGGCTGCATTGCTTTTCTCCTCGGTCAGGATTCGTGCGAGAGCGGGGCGGCACGAACCGCAGTTGGTGCCTGCGCCGAGCGCGCCGCCGATGGCCGCGAGGTCGGCGAGCTTCTGGTCGCGGATGGCGGCGATGATGCTTTTCATTCCAATGCCGAAGCAGACGCAGATGATCGGCCCGTTGTCGGCCTGCGTTCCGGGTGCGCGTCCCGCTAGCAGCGTCGGCGCGACGTCGGCGGCGACGAGCTGGGCGATGAGCCAGTCGCGTCCGGGCAACTCGCCCTTTTCCGTCACGAAGAGCGCGCCCGCGAGGCGACCGTTCGCGATCACCGCGATGCGTTTCGTGCCCCGTCCGGCGTCCTGCGCCTCGATGCGCTCGCCCTTCGGAAGCAGCGCCTCGATTCTTTTGAGATCGCCGTTGCCGGCGACTTCCCACAGCACCCCCGACGGCACGGCGATGCGCGTCGCCCACAGGCAGCGTGGCGCCTCCGGCAGATCGCGGGCAAGGATCAGGAATCCGCGCCACCGGGGGTTGACCGGGGCGATCGACGCCGGCGTGCGCTTGAAGCCCGGCTGGCCCGACACCGGATCGACGAGCGGGCGGGGGAGAAGGCCGGTGCGCCCGCCGTTCGATGTGCGGTCGGTCCAGTGGATCGGCACGAACAGTTCGCCGACGCGTTGGCCGCTATGGAAAGCGACGCGGTACAGACTCTCGCCTTGCGGGGTTTCGACGCGTGCAAGCCCCCCGTCGGCGAGGCCCAGACCCATGCCGTCGTCGGGATGAACCTCGACGAGCGGCTCCGCGCGGTGGCGCGCCAGCTTCGGGGCAAGGCCGGTGCGCGTCATCGTATGCCACTGGTCGCGATAGCGGCCCGTGTTGAGCGTCAGCGGCCATCGGGCGAGCGGTTCGGGAAGGGGCTTTTGCGTAACGGGAACAAGGCGCGCGCGGCCGTCATCGGTCGAGAAACGGCCGTCGGCAAAGACATGGTCGCCGCCCCAGCGAAAAGGCTCCATTGCGTCATAGGCGGCGTTACCGCCGAGCGCGGCGCCGGGCAACGCGAAGAGGCGCGCGCCATCATTGTCGTAACTCGAGAGGCGGCAATGCTCACGCCAGATGTCGGCGGGGCGGTCAAAGGCGAAGGCGTTTTTCCATCCCATTCGCCGCGCGACCTCCTTGATGATCCACCAGTCGGGCATCGCTTCGCCGGGGAGCGGAAAGAGCGCGCGCTGGCGGCTGATCGTCCGGTCCGAATTGGTGACCGTGCCGTCCTTTTCGCCCCAGGCGGCGGCGGGCAGGCGGACATGCGCGAAGGCGCCGGTATCGGTTTTTTCGATGACGTCGCTGACGACGACGAAGGGGCAGGCGGCCAGCGCTTCGCGCACCCGGTTCGCGTCGGGCATCGACACCGCCGGGTTGGTCGCCATCACCCACAGCGCCTTGATGCGGCCTTCGCCGATCGCGCGGAACATGTCGACGGCTTTCAGGCCCGGCTTTTCGGCTATCGTCGGCGCGGCCCAGAAGCGCCGGACGCGTGCGCGGTTTTCGGGCGCGAAATCCATGTGCGCGGCGAGCGTCGAGGCAAGCCCGCCGACCTCGCGCCCGCCCATCGCATTGGGCTGGCCGGTGATCGAAAAGGGGGCGGCGCCCGGCTTGCCGATCCGGCCTGTCGCAAGATGGAGGTTGAGGATCGCATTGACCTGGTCGGTTCCGCTCGTCGACTGGTTGATCCCCTGGCTGAACAGGGTGACGGTGCGCGGCGTCGCCGCGAACAGATCGTAGAAATGCCTGAGAGTCTGATTCAAAATTATCGCGATAGATTTCATGCTCTTGCGATACGGCGGACGAAGAGCTGAATTGAGGCGATGAACAGCCACGCGGTTGCCGATGCGATGGTCTGCTCGAAGTCTTTGGCGAGGCGGCGGTTGCGACCGAGCCACGCAAAGGTCCGCTCGACCACCCAGCGTCTGGGCAGGACCTCGAAGCCCTTGGCATGGTCGGATCGCTTGATGATCTCGACCGTCCACTTCCCGATCTTGCGCAGCGCCTGGCGAAGCTTGTCGCCAGCATAGCCGCCATCGGCGAAGATGTGCCTGAGCCAAGGGTGACGGCGGATGATCTCGGCCAGAACAAACGGCGCGCCATCGCGATCCTGCACGTCAGCGGTGTGGATCACGGCATGAACGAGATTGCCCTCGGTGTCGGTCACGATGTGTCGCTTGCGGCCCTTGATCTTCTTGCCTGCGTCATAGCCGCAAGGCCCGCCGCTTTCCGTGGTTTTCACGCTTTGGCTGTCGATGACCCCAGCGCTCGGAGAAGCCTCGCGCCCGAGGGCTTCCCGCCCGATCAGCAGCAGGGCGTGATTGAGCGAGAGCCACAGACCATTGTCGCGCCACAGATAGAACCAGCGCCGCACCGTCGAGACCGGAGGAAAGCAGGGCGGCAACATCCGCCAGGGCAGCCCACCGCGCAGCAGATACAGGATCGCCTCGATGATCCGCCGCAGCGGCCATTTGCGCGGTCGCCCTACACAGCAAGGGCCCGGAAGTAACGGCTCCAGCACGGCCCATTCCGCATCGGTCAAATCGCTTGGCAAAGCCAGGTCGGCACGGGCATACTGCGCCCGGGTGGTGTCGGTCCACATCGTTGAACTCCCGAAGTTTGTTGCAAAACCCCGTGAATCAGCGACTTGGGCTCGCGTCAAGCTAACCCGCTGGCACCACTCAACTTAATTTCGGATCAGGCTCTGAGGTCGGCAGCGGACACGTCGCAGATGCGCGCGACCGACCACAGGTCATTCCCCTCTCCAAGCTGGTTCCAGAAATCCTTGGGCACCGCGACATGTGCAGCGAGATAATCCTCATCGACGACCCCCGCTTCGCGGCAATGCGCGAGCAGCCCGTTCATCAGCGCGACGTCGCTTCCCGGCCGGATCGCGAGGTGGAGATCGGCCTCTTCGGCGGTCTCGGTGCGGCGCGGGTCGATGACGACGAGCTTCGCGCCCGCCTCGCAACGCCTGGCGATGCGCTGATAGACGACCGGATGGCACCAGGCGGTGTTCGATCCGACGAGCACGAACAGGTCGGCTGCATCGAGATCGTCGTAGGTCGCGGGCACGACATCCTCGCCAAAGGCGCGCATATGGCCCGCGACCGCGCTCGACATGCAGAGGCGCGAATTGGTGTCGATATTCGCGGTGCCGATGAAGCCCTTCATCAGCTTGTTCGCGACATAATAATCCTCGGTGAGCAATTGCCCCGATACATAGAAGGCGACGCTGTTCGGGCCGTAGCGCGCGATGCTTTCCTTGAACTTGCGGGCGACGAGGTCGAGCGCCTTGTCCCAGCTCGCGCGCTTTTCACCGATCATCGGATGGAGCAGGCGGCCTTCGAGGCCCACCGTCTCGCCAAGATGCGTGCCTTTCGAGCAGAGCTTGCCGTGGTTGGCGGGATGGTCGGGGTCGCCCGCTATCTCGACGGTCCGTTCACCCGTCACGTTCGCACGGATGCCGCAGCCGACACCGCAATAGGCGCAGGTGGTGCGAATGGGAATCATGCGCGCCACCGCTCCTTGTCTCGATGTGTGTCCTCCCGCGAAGGCGGGGGTCCATCTCCCGAGCTTTCGTTTTCAAACCAACGACGACATCGTGCCGACAAGGCAGGGGATGGACCGCCGCCTTCGCGGGGGTACATGGATAGCGAAGCGGAGGTCACGCCGCCGCCTTCAACGTGCTGGCGCGGCAGATCAGCACGCGCCCTCCGTCGATCCTGACAGGCACAGTCGGGGTGCAGCCCTTATCCTCGCCGAGCACCTCTCCGGTCGACAGGCTGATCCGCCAGTTATGCAGCGGACAGGCGACCGCGCCGCCATGGACGATGCCCTGCGAGAGGCGGCCATGCTTGTGCGGGCAGCGGTCGAGGAGGGCGAAGACCTTGCCCTCGGCGGTGCGGAACACCGCGATATCGTCGCCGCCCGCGACCTGCACGGTGCGGCTGCCGCGCACGGGAATCTGATCGACCCAGCCGATGTCGAGCCATTCTGCCACGGTGGTCATGCAAGGGCCTCCTGCGGGATGAAGCGCGCCATCGGCGCATGATGTTCGGCCTCGGCGCCCCCGGCGCGCTGCGCCCAGGGGTCGTCCTGACTGAAGCTCTGCGAATAGAGGAAGCGCGCGCGCAGCGCCTCGCGGCCCGCCGGGTCGTCGAGCAGGCGCGCTTTCACATAATCGAGCCCGACGCGCTCGATCCACGGCGCGGTGCGTTCGAGGTAGCGCGCCTCTTCGCGGTAGAGCTGGATGAAGGCGGCGCAATAGTCGAGCGCTTCCTGTTCGGTCGCGACCTTGCAGAGCAGATCGGTCGCGCGGACATGAATGCCGCCATTGCCGCCGACGTGCAGCTCATAGCCCGAATCGACGCAGACGACGCCGAAATCCTTGATCGTCGCCTCGGCGCAGTTGCGCGGGCACCCCGACACGGCGATCTTGAACTTGTGCGGCATCCAGCTGCCCCAGCTCATCCGTTCGATCCTGACGCCGAGCCCGGTCGAATCCTGCGTGCCGAAGCGGCACCATTCGGACCCGACACAGGTTTTCACGGTGCGCAGCGCCTTGCCATAGGCGTGCCCCGACACCATCCCGGCGGCATTCAGATCGGCCCAGACCGCGGGCAGATCCTCTTTCCTGATGCCGAAGATGTCGAGCCGCTGGCCGCCGGTCACCTTGACCATCGGCGCATTATATTTTTCGACGACATCGGCGATCGCGCGCAGCTCTTTGGGGCTGGTGAGCCCACCCCACATGCGCGGGACGACCGAATAGGTGCCGTCCTTCTGGATATTGGCGTGAAGCCGCTCGTTGACGAAACGGCTCTGCTGGTCGTCGACATATTCGCCGGGCAGCGCGCAGAGCAGATAGTAATTGAGCGCCGGACGGCAGGAGGAGCAGCCGTCGGGGGTCGACCAGTGGAGCTTCTGCATCACTTCGGGGATCGAGCGCATATTTTGCGTGACGATTTCGCGGCGAACATCGTCGTGGCCGAAGCTGGTGCATTTGCACATCGTCTTGGGGCCGCTCTGGACATCGTCGCCGAGCGTCAGCGCGAGCAGATTCTCGACGAGGCCGGTGCAGCTGCCGCAGCTCGCCGATGCCTTGCACGTGGCGCGCACGGCGTCGAGGCTGTGCGCGCCCTTGGTGATGCATGAGATGACCTGGCCCTTGGAAACGCCGTTGCAGCCGCAGATTTCCGCATCGTCGGAAAGCGCCGCAACGGCCGCCCTAGGGTCCGCCTGCCCACCCCCGGAGGCGAAGGCCTGGCCAAAGATCAGCACGTCGCGAAGCCGGGCGACATCCTCCTGTTTCCTGAGCAGGTCGAAATACCAGCTGCCATCGGCGGTATCGCCATAGAGGACCGCGCCGACGATGCGATCGTCCTTGAGCACCACGCGCTTGTAGATGCCGCGCGCCGCGTCGCGCAGCACAATGTCCTCGCACCCGTCGCCGCCGGAAAAATCGCCCGCGGAGAAGACGTCGATCCCTGACACCTTGAGCTTGGTCGAGGTCACTGATCCGCGATAACCCGATGGCTTTTCGACGAGGCCGTCGGCAAGACTGCGGCACATGTCCCACAAAGGCGCGACGAGGCCGTATACCTGCCCGTCATGCTCGACACATTCGCCGACCGCGAGAATGTCGGGGTCGCTCGTCACCATATGGTCGTCGACCTGAATGCCGCGCCCGACCGCGAGCCCCGCGTCGCGGGCGAGGGCGACCGAGGGACGGATGCCGACCGCCATGACGACCAGGTCGGCGGGAATCAGCGTCCCGTCTTTCAGCTTCACACCCTCGACCTTGTCGTCGCCGACGATCTCCGCGGTGTCGGCGCCGGTCAGGATGGTCTGGCCGCGCGCCTCCAGCGCCTGCTTGAGCAGCCAGCCCGCCGCTTCGTCGAGCTGGCGTTCCATCAGCGTCGGCATCAGGTGGATGACGGTGACGTTCATGCCCCGCAGGCTCAGGCCGTGCGCGGCCTCGAGGCCGAGCAGGCCGCCGCCGATCACCACGGCGCTACCGCCCTTTTCGGCGGCACTCAGCATCGTGCCGACATCGTCCATGTCGCGAAACGCGATGACGCCGGGCAAATCCTTGCCGGGCACGGGGATGATGAAGGGGTCCGAACCGGTCGCGATCAGCAGCTTGTCATAGCTTTCGCTGACCCCGCCGCGCGTCGTCACCGTCTTTGCCGCGCGGTCGATCGCGATCACCGGGTCGCCCGCGATCAGCGATATGCCGTTCGCCGCATACCAGTCGGCATCGTTGATCACGATGTCGTCGAAGCTTTTTTCGCCCGCGAGCACGGGCGAGAGCATGATGCGGTTGTAATTGACGCGCGGCTCGGCGCCGAAAATCGTCACGCGATAACGCATGGGATCGCGCGCGAGCAGTTCCTCGACCGCGCGGCACCCGGCCATGCCGTTGCCGATCACGACCAGATGGGCCCGCGTGTCGGCATCGGGGGAGAGAGGGCGATGTTCCATCAAAGCGTCCAATCGAATTGCAGCCAGAGTTTGTCGGTGTCGGTGGCGAAGCTGTCGGCCTTGTAATGGGCGTAGCGCAGCGAGCCGGTGAGCTTGCCGAGCTTCGCGCTCGCAAGCAGGTCGATCTCGTCGCCATAGGCGCGCGCGGCACGGTCGCTGCGGAAGGCATGATAGGCCGCCTGCACGGTGACCGCGTTCAACGGTCCCACCGCCTTCCACCCCCAGCCCGCGCTGGCATAGAGGTCGCGCACGCCATCGGGCGGAGTGACGAGAAACTTGTCGGCCCAACCCTGGAACTTGAACCCCGTCGCGAGCGGGGTCTGAAAGCTGGTGAGCGCGGCGCCGTTGCTCGCGCCAAGCATTTCATATCCCGCGCCGATGCGCGGACCGCCAAAATCAACCGCGATGTCGGCAAGATAATAATCGGAGGCATAGTCGTTCGGATTGCGGTGCCAGTCCGACTGGCGCGCGTAGGAAAGCTGATATGCGAGCTTCGCCTTTCCCAACCTCTGCCCGCCGTCGAGCCGGACGCCATAGCTCTGGCTCGACAGGCGAAAGCCCTGCACCGCCGCCTCGTCCTGATCGACCAGATAGGCAAAGGCGCCGAGCGCGCCGACCGGCGTTTGCACGCTCAGCCTGGCGAACATATTGTCGCCCGATACCGCCTGCTGGCGCGCGCCTGCACCATCGATGCCCCAGATCGTCCGAACGCTCCACGCATAGGCGATGTCGGCCTTCACGCCCCTGATGGGGCTGATCTCGGCGCGCAGCGCGTCGAAACCCTGGCCGTTCTGGCGAAAGCCGACGCTGCCGACGAACCGTTCGTCGTCGAAACCCAGCCGCTGCCGTCCCGCGGTCACCGCAATGCCGGGCGCGGCATAGCGAAGTTGCGCGCGGGTGAGGGCGATGTTCCGGGGGTCGGCCACGATCGGACGGGTTGCGCCGCCGTCGAGGCCGTCGAAATAGTCGTCGACGATTGCCAGATTGCCTTGCCCTTCGATCAGCGCCGACCAGCGCCCCGCCTTCGCCTCGAACCCGGCGCGGACGCGCAGGGTGAGCGCGTCGGCATCGGCGGCAAGGCCGTCCTGATCGACCTGCTCGTAGCGGAGGCGGGCGTCGCCAAGCGGCGCGAGGGTGACCTCGCGGGCGTGCGCGGCCCCGATCGGCGCGAGCGCCAGCAGCAGGATGAGGGTGCGGGTCATGCTCAGATCCGCACGCCTTCGGCCGCGCCCCAGGTGGCGCGCCACTGGCCCTTGACGAACATCAGCGCGGCGAGCGCCGCAACCGCAAGCCCCGCGAAGATATAGAAGCCCGGCGCAAAGCTGCCGCTCCACTGTTTCGCAAAGCCCAGCGACGAAGCGAGGTAGAAGCCGCCGACGCCGCCCGCCATGCCGACGAGTCCCGTCATCACGCCGATTTCGGCCGCAAAGCGCTGCGGCACGAGCTGGAACACCGAACCATTGCCGGTGCCGAGCGCCAGCATCGCGATGACGAACAGGCCGAGCGCGGCGGGCAGGCTCGCCGCCTGCGGCACCCCCGCAAGCGCCAGCGCGGCGACCACAAACACCATCATCAGCGCCTTTACGCCGCCGATCCGGTCGGCGAGCGCGCCGCCCAGCGGGCGCACCAGCGATCCGGCGAAAACGCAGCCGGCGGTGCAATAACCGGCGATCACCGGGGTCAGGCCGAACTGGTCGGTGAAATAAATGGGAAGCGATGCCGCCAGTCCGACGAACCCACCGAAGGTCACCGAATAAAAGGCCATCAGCCACCAGGCATCGGCGGTCTTGAGCGGCTGAAAATAATCGACCAGCTTTTTGGGGGCAGGGGCGTTCGGCGCGTCCTTCGCCATGAAAAGATAGGCGACGAACACGATCGTCAGGGGGATGCAGGCGAGGCCCAGCACGGCGTTCCATCCGAAGGTCACGGCAAGGCCGGGCGCGAACAGCGCGGCGAGCACGGTGCCCGAATTGCCCATGCCGGCAAGCCCCATCGCCTTGCCCTGATGCTCGGGCGGATACCAGCGGCTCGCGAGCGGCAGCGCGATCGCAAAGCTGGCCCCGGCGAAGCCCAGCACCACGCCGAGCGCGAGCGTCCCCGCAAAGCTGGTCACGCCCGCCGCCCAGGCGAGAAACAGGCCGACGATGACGATCACCTGGCTGATCGCCCCCGCACGCTTCGGACCGATACGATCGACGAGCAGCCCGTTCACGACGCGCAACAGCGCGCCCGCGAGCGTCGGCACCGCGACCATCAGCCCCTTCTGCGCCGGGCTCAGGCCAAGATCGGTGGAAATGGCGGGGGCAAGCGGCCCCAGAATCACCCATACCATGAAGGCCAGGTCGAAATAGAGAAAGGCCGCAACCAGCGTCGGCCAGTGGCCGCTGGCCCAGAAACTCGATTTGGGTGCCCTCCCGGCACCTGCGCCTGCTATCGTCATCGTCCGTCCCCTTCGTGTGACGGGCAATAAAAAAGCCGCCAGGACGGCGGCCACGCGGGCGCATCCTGACGGCTTCATTGCCTGTTGGAGTGCAGGGATGGCCCCTGCCTGCCGCGCGGGCTACCCCCTCGTTGGAGCAGCGGCCGCTTTATCCTGCCCCGGCATCCTTGCCGAGTGCGATTAAACTGCCTGATTCGCGGATCGGCTGCAAGTTGTTATTTCGCAGGTGCAGCATTTATATGAAATCAAGGCAGATCAGCGAGATAAGTTTCGATATCATCCGGATCGAAGGCGCGGCCGTCGAAAAATCGGTCGTTGCCGAGTGTCAGTCGACCTTGCGTCGAACCCGCGCCGATCGGTTCGCCAAGACCTCCTTCAAGCTTTGAGCTGGCGCCGGGCAGGGGAGCGCCGGAACCCGCAAGCGCGCTACGATATATGTCGGGTCGAAACACATTTGCTGCCGCATCGGCCTGCACCCGGTCATATGGCATATAGTCCCAGCGAACCATCTGCGAATAGAGCCAGGCCGCCTGACTGCGCCAGGGAAAGTTCGCGGCTTCGCGATACTGAAACATGAAATCGGGATAATGGATCGGCTCGCCGCCTGGAACGACACGGATGCGGTCGGTGATCGCGCGCAGCACCGCGTCGCGCGGAGCGTCGAGATATTCGCGGCGCGCCAATATGTCGGCGCTCGCCTCGACCGAATCGGGCGCGACGAAATGCGCCGCCGCAGCATGGAGCGCGCGGATCAGCGCCTCGACCGCGTCGCGTCGCTCACCGAGCACCGCTTCGCGTGTCACGAGGACTTTTTCAACACCGCGCCGCCATATCTGCGCCGTTGCCAGGGCAATATGGCCGACGCCGCGATCGACTGCGATCGAGTTCCACGGTTCGCCCACACAGATACCATCGACTTCGCCGGCGGCGAGCGCATCGGCGGCGAAAGGGGGGCTTGTCACGACGATCTCGACGTCGACATCGGGTTGAATGCCCACGCCGGCGAGCCAGTATCGCAGCATATAATTGTGGCTCGAATAGCGATGAACCACTCCGAAACGCAGCGGCTTGCCTGTCACCTTGCGCGCCGCCGCGATCACGCGCAGCGCCGCTCCAACCTCTGTCGGATCGCCGAGCGCGCTGCCCAGCCCCGCCTCGGCGGCGAGCGCGGTTGAAAAGGTCACGGCGTTGCCGTTGAGGCCGAGCACGAACGGCACCGCGAGCGGGAGGGGCGGTCGGTCACGGCCGAGCGTGGTCGCGATCGCCAGCGGCGCGATCATGTGCGCGGCGTCGGTATGGTCATAGAGCAGTCGGTCGCGCACCGTCGCCCAGGTCATATCGCGCACGAGTTCGATCTGCACGCCTTCGCGGGCGGCAAAACCCATTTCGTGCGCCAGGATAGGCAATGCGGCGTCGACGAGCGGCAGGAAACCGATGCGGAAACGATCGCCCGTCATTCCATGTCTCCCATCAACGCTTCGCTGGTCACGATCGCCTCGGCAATCTCGGAAATCCGGCGGTTGGTCCGCATCGCCTGGCCGCGCAGAAGCGCATAGGCCGCCGGTTCGTCGATCTGGCGACGTTTCATCAATATCGCCTTGGCCTTGTCGATGGTGGCGCGTTCGGCCAGAGCGTTCTTCGCTTCGTCCAGTTCGCGCTGTAGCCGCGAAAAAGCCTGGAAGCGCCGTATGGCGAGATCGATCACCGGCTTGATGCGCCGTTTCGACAGGCCATCCACGACATAGGCAGACACTCCGGCGTCGATTGCCGCTCCGGTCGCCTCTGCATCGCTCTGATCGACGAACATGGCGATCGGCCGCGCCAGTGCGCGCGACATGGCGAAATAATCCTCCAGCTGGTCGCGACTCGGGTTTTCAAGATTTATGAGCACCACTTCGGGTTTGGCTGTTTCGATCTGGCGGGTGAGGGGGCCGGTCGGGTCGATCAGCACCAGGTCGTCGAGACCAGCTTCGCGCAAGCCATCGGAAATGATGGCGGCGCGGGTCATGCTGGTATCGATGATCGCAATCCTCATGCGCGCGCCTTAGACGCTGTTTCAGTAAGATTGAAGCGACGAGATCGTGCAGCGAGCCGCGCTGGGCGCATCGCTTCAATCTTACTGAAACAGGGCCTAAAGCCTGATGGACGAGGGATCAAATCCGCGCATGGCGCATAGCCAATAAACATCGATAATATATATAGTGTTATCAGTCACTTCGCGGTCTTTTTCGGAAGGACCGCGTTATGGCAGTTCCCTACGCCGCAAAGGTCGATGTGAGCAACATCGTTCCAATATCCAAGACGGGCCGCAAGTTGCGTCGCCCGTCGCATACTTTTCAGCTCCGCTATCGTCCGTGGCAGATTCAGCCTTTTCTCGTCGCGCCGGTCTGGCCGGGTGAGACGATGACCAACCTGCTGTTGCAGGCGCGTTGCGTGACCGATCCCATCAAGAATCCGCTCATCGGTTGGTGGAATGAATATTACTTCTTCTACGTGAAGCTGCGCGATCTGAATATCCGCGATGACCTCACGGATATGATCGTCACCAATGCCGACGTGTCGGCGCTCAATGAGGCCGCCAGTGCGGCCTATTATCACCAAGGGGGTATCAATTATGCGAAGCACTGTTTGGAGCGTATCGTTGAAACTGTGTTTCGTGATGAAGACGAAGCATGGGACGCCTTCGTCATCGACAACATCCCCGTCGCAAAGGTCTCGTCGCAGTCGTGGCTCGACAGCGCGATCCTCGACAGCGCAGTCGCCGACGGCGACGAGGAGTTCCCCGGCGGTCAGCCCGATGGGGTCATTGCCCCTGGACTGAATCCGCAGTTTGCGGATCATTACGCGCACTGGGAGGCCATGCGCTCGATGTCGCTTACTACGGTGGATTTCGAGGATTGGCTTAAGACCTTTGGCGTGAGCGTTCCGCGCGAGGACGCCGAGCCGCACGAGCCGGAATTGGTGCGCTATGTCCGGCACTGGCAATATCCATCGAATACCGTGAACCCGACCGACGGCTCCGTCGCGTCGGCGGTTTCGTGGGCTGTTGCGGAGCGCGCGGACAAGGATCGCTTCTTCAAGGAGCCGGGCTTCATCTTCGGCGTGACGGTCACTCGCCCGAAGATTTACCTTGGTAAGCAGAAGGGCCAGTTGGCCAGCTATCTGAACGATGCGTTCAGCTGGCTTCCTGCCGTGTTGCAGGACGAGCCTTATACGTCGCTCAAGAAGTTCTTGGCGGCGGATGGCCCGCTCGCGGGTAACGTCGGCACGAATGACTATTGGGTCGATATTCGCGATCTGGCGATGTATGGCGACCAGTTCGTCAACTTCGACCTCGCGTCTACCGATGCCGGTCTGGTCGCTCTGCCGACGGCGGCGCTCCAGAAGAAGTATCCGGTCGCCGCCGACGCCGATTCGATGTTCACGACGCCAGCGACCTTGAACAAGGTCCGCGTCGACGGTCGCGTCGATCTGAACATCAAGAGCCGCTTGGAGGATACCAGCGGCTAACGCGAAGGGGAGGGGGGCTTCCGCCCCCCATCCCGATGCCAGCCCCAGTTATCTATGCCGTTCACATATCCTCGCGCGGTCAGTGTCTTGACCTGCCCGCGCTGGCGCGGGTCGATGCTGACATGCACGATTCCGCGCGACGGCTCATATATTAGCTGGTCGAACCCGCCCACTGAGCGGATAGCGCCGATCAGGTCGCTGTCCAGTCCTCGGTGGATACGTATGTCAGCCGCATAGCCTTTCAGGTGCGCCGAAGTCGGCGAACCTCCCACGGCTCGGTTGACTGCCGTTGATCTGTAGCCCGACGTGATGATTAGCGCGCGCCCGCCGCAACGTTCCCGGACTTGTTCCAGATACTGCGCCAGTTGGCGCAGTCGCGCCCGGATCACGTCCGAGGGCCAGTTGTCGAGGCCGGTATTCGTGACGGTCAGCTCAGCCAGTGAGAAGTGCCGCGTCAGCAGCGGTAGCTTCGGTTCTGTCATTTCATCATCCTTTCATGCGAAGGCCGGGGCAAATCGCCCCGGCCTTCTGCCCCTCGGCGAGAGCGGGGGGTGTGCCTGTCAAGGGGGTGGTGCGGCCCGCAGCGAAGCGAGGACACGGCCCCTTGACAGGCGAGGGGGGCGGCGTCCCCCTCTTCCAGCCCGCAAGGGCTGCCCGCCGGTAGGCGGGGTGCAAAATCTCCCCGCGAAGCGGGGACTTGAATATCTTTGCACAAGTGACACCGCGCCGACGGTGTCACTATGAGGCGAGTTCAACATCTCGACCTCTGGCGCCACGCCGCCACCCGCGCTTTGGACGCGGGCGCCGTAAAGGCTTCATCGTTAAGCCTTTCTTGGGACGCCGCCGGTAGGGAAGGCTCCCGAACAAGATGCTCGCGGCCCGTTGCCGTCGAGCACAGAGGAGCGAAAGCGATGGGTGTCCATGTCACCCACGGTATGAGTTCGAGCGATAGCCCGGTCTATCGCCTCGACATTCAGGCACGCTGTCGCAAGTGCGACGGCTGCCTCCGTGCGCGAGCGGCCTATTGGCGGCTCGCGGCCATCAACGAGATGGCGCGGGCGCAGCGGACATGGTTCGGAACCCTGACGCTCTCGCCCGACATTCGGTTTCTGGTGTTGTCCCGCGCGAGGCACCGTCTGGCCGCGCAATCGATCGATTACGACACCATGACCGAGGACGAACGGTTCACCGAGCTTGTGCGAGAGACGAACCCGTCGATCACCCGCTACCTGAAGCGAGTGCGGAAGGAGAGCGGTTCGCAGCTGCGCTACCTGTTGGTCAGTGAGGCCCATAAAGACGGTATGCCTCACTGGCATCTGCTTGTTCACGAGGTTTCGCAGTCGGAACCCGTGAAGAAACGGACATTGCAAGGGCAATGGAAGGGCGGCTTCAGCCAGTTCAAACTGGTCGCCCAGGGCGAAAGTCGCCCGGCGTTTTATGTAGCCAAATATCTGGCCAAGGAGGCACGAACGCGGGTGAGGGCATCGCTTGAGTATGGATCGCCGCCGGAAGCGTTAGCCTTACAGGCGTGATTTGGGCCGATAGGCCCCCATGACCCCTAACGGTGAACCCTCGCGCTGCCATTGCAGGAGAGGGCCGATTCACACCCGATTCGTCCTATGTTAAGGTCGGGTGTGTTTCACCGATTAGGACTGTTCAAGATGGGTGTTCCCCGCAGAAAACCAAGGGAGCCGAGGCCAGACCGTCGCCAGCCTCGGCCCCGGCCAGCTAATGACAATCAGCCCTTTAAGCCCCGTCAGCGGGTGCCATTTGGCAAGCGCGTCCCCAATTTTGGACCGGGGCTACCGACGCCGCGCATTCCGTTGCCGCGTGTGCCTGTTTTGGGGGTCATTGATATGTTTGACCCCGATAACTGGTTTCCTCCGACGCCGCCGCGTCCGTGGGGTTTCCCCACGGCGAAGGGGTGGCGGCGCACTCACGGCCCATATTCATGGGCCTCCTACGGTGTGCTCGGAGCAGCGTTGAGGTCGCCGCCGATTATTGGCAGCGGCTTGGCGTATGAAGGGCCGATTGCAGCCCAAGCGATCGGCCACGCTGGCGATCTTCTACCACATTGGACAGAGTTCGGCCTTTGGTGGTGCTACACGAAAGGCTTGTCTCAACATCGCCACGCGAATTACGAGCGTTGGGTGCGAGATGCGCCGTCGGGGCAAACTGATCAATTTGACCCTTCCTTCACCGGGCGAATGGGCAATGCGGCGTTCCCGCGTAACCCATTCCCCGACCCGTATGCCGATCCGGCGGTCTATCCGCGACCGTCGGCCGGGCGGGACAGGTTGCCGAAGGAAAACCTGTCTCCGCATGAGCAGGATCAATGGGGCAATGAGCTGCCCCAGCTCGATCCGCCGTGGGTTCCCGGCGTTGGCTATCCTATCGTTGATAGTCCGCCGGGAGTTGGCCCGGACGCTCCGCCGAAGGATGAAGCGCCGCCGTCGCATGAACCTGTCGTTGAGCGTTCTTGGACTGTCGTGGAGCGCGGCTTGGACCGCTTTACCGGGCGTCGAGTCAGGACGAAACGGCGCGCTGCGCCGTCCGGTGAGAAGGAGCGCAAATGGAAGATCGGCGACAACGCTCTTTATCAGGCCGTTGTTCGCGTGTTCGGTGCCGTGACCGAAGCAACCGAGTTAGCGTCCGCGTTCGTGGTGTAATTTCTGGTGTAGATTGAGGTGATCGCATGGGGTGGGGCATGCCCCACCCCATGCGATTTCGATCTCGGTGGCCACCGGGCTCATTGGTAAGGTGGAGTTTCCAGACTTCACACCAACCAAGGAGTTGATCCCGATGACCGAAGACAGACTACCGCTTGCCGAGCTTTTGGCGAAGAGCGGAGATGGAGATTTTCTGCGCACCATTGCCGAAAGCGTATTGCAGATCATCATGGAGGCCGACGTCGAGGGCCTGGTCGGTGCCGCCCGGCACGAGCGTTCCGGCGAGCGGACGACCTGGCGCAACGGCTACCGCGACCGCAGCCTCGATACCCGGCTCGGCACGCTCAACCTGAGGATCCCCAAGCTGCGGACCGGCGCCTACTTCCCGGGCTTCCTGGAGCCGCGAAAGACAGTCGAGAAGGCCTTGGTCGCCGTGATCCAGGAGGCGTGGATCGCCGGCGTCAGCACCCGGCGCGTCGATGATCTGGTGCAGGCCATGGGCATGACCGGCATCTCCAAATCCTCGGTCTCGAAGCTGTGCAAGGACATCGACGAGCGCGTCCATGCCTTCCTCAAGCGCCCGCTTGCCGGCGACTGGCCCTACCTCTGGCTCGATGCCACTTACCTGAAGGTGCGCCAGGGCGGCCGGATCGTCAGCGTTGCCGCGATAATCGCCGTTGCCGTCAACACCGAGGGCAAGCGCGAGATCGTCGGCCTGCACATCGGCCCTTCGGAGGCAGAGGTGTTCTGGTCAGACTTCCTCAAGGACCTCGCCCGGCGCGGTCTGACAGGGGTCAAGCTGGTCATCTCGGATGCCCACGAAGGCCTCAAGGCAGCGATCACCCGCGTCCTCAGCGCCACCTGGCAGCGCTGCCGTGTCCACTTCATGCGCAATGCGCTGGCCTACGTTCCCAAGGGCCAGAACACCGTTGTTGCCGCCGCCATCCGCCAGGTCTTCCTCCAGCCCGATCATGCCGCTGCGACACAGGTCTGGCGTCAGGTTGCCGACCAGCTGCGCGCCCGCTGGCCGAAGCTTGGCACCTGCATGGATGAAGCCGAGCATGACGTGCTCGCCTACATGACCTTCCCTGAGCAGCACCGGGTCAAGCTCCACAGCACCAATCCGCTCGAACGGCTGAACAAGGAGGTCAAGCGCCGCGCCGATGTCGTCGGCATCTTCCCCAACGAGGACAGCATCATCCGCCTCGTCGGCGCCGTCCTGCTCGAGCAGAACGACGAATACCAGCTCCAGCACCGCTACATGCAGATCGAGGGCATGGCAGCGCTCGCCACACCAACAATCGAGGAGGCTCAGCCGCTACAGATTACACCAAAGGCCGCCTGAAAATGAAGCCCGCTGGCCACACCCGAATTTACACCACATTGACGGACACGACCGCAACCGATATTACCAATGCGCTCTGGGACGCGCTCCCGAAAGCGCGCAAGGGCGGCTTTTGGTATGATCCCAAAGCGAAGAAATGGAAGCCGAAGGCGAGCGCTATCGAGCGCGCCGCGCTCGTCGCGCGGCATTTCGATGAAATCGATTTGCGCAAGGCGATTGAGAACCTCGCGGCAAACGAAATTGAGGACAGGGCTTTTGCGCGGACGTCTCGTCAAATTCATCGGAATTTCGAGCGAACCTATAGGCTTACGCGCCGCCCTGTTGGACATGCTTTTGGGGGCTGGACAAGTTTCGGCTGACGAATCATAAACATGGTGCCCTATGTTGGGCTGTTAGGAGAAGAAAGAGATGGCATATGCTCGTCGAAGAAAAACCTCGCGACGAAAAGCGTCGTATTCCGGTTCGCGCCGTTCTTACGGGTCTGCTCGCAGGTCTGGTGGCCGCCGATCTGCTACCCGTCGGCGTAGCGGAAGCGCTCGCCGGTCTGGCGTCAGCACTGTTCGTATAGTTCTCGAACAGGTCGCCGCGAACCCGGTGGCACGTCCGGCTGGCGAGGGTGAGGTCGTCAAACCGCGCCGCGCCAAGTTTTAATTTTTTTAACCGCGAATTGGCCGATAATATATATTATGTTAAATTACTGGCGATGCTCAGGGGGAGTCCAGCGCTCAGGCGACGAGTTGCCATGTGCGGATCACCAGGAACATCAGAGCGAATATCGCGATCCATGCGAGTGCCATTTTCAACCAGTCGGACATTGGCAGTCGGCGCGCCAGCAGCGAACTCAGCACCAGCGTGAACGCGCCCGCGAACCAGAGCAGCTGAACCGTCGTGTCGCCGTTCATAATTGCACCTCCAGCCCATCATAACCGGGTTCGACGCCGCGCGGCAATTCGGCCGCAAGATCCGCATAGTCCATCGTATTGTCCATATGCGTAATGATCGCGCGCGGACTGCCCACCTTTTCAAGGCCTTCGAGCGTCATCTGAAGATGGGGATGCGTCGGATGCGGATAGCGTCGCAAGGCATCGATCACGAACAGATCGACTCCGTGGAAGAAGTCGACCATTTCATCGGTAAACTTTGAAAAATCAGTTGCGTAGCCAATCTTGTGCGCACCGTCGCTGAAGATCAGGCCGCTCGCCTTGATGGGGCCGTGCGGCATTTCGATCGCCGATACCTCGATGGGGCCGATCGACTGATGATCGAGCAGATCGATCGGGTCGACCGACGCCGGATAACCGGCGTTGCCAGCAAAGGCATAGGTGAAGCGCCACTTCAGAATGTCGAGCACATGATTGCGGGCGTAACAGGGAACGGGCGTTCCGCGCAGGTGCATGACCTGGCGAAGGTCGTCGATTCCGTGCGTGTGATCGGCGTGTTCGTGCGTCCAGATGACGGCATCGACCTCGCCCACCTGCGCGTCGAGCAGTTGCATCCGCATGTCCGGGCTGGTGTCGACAAGAATGCGAAAGCCGCCGAGCGCCACGAGAATCGACGCCCGGCTGCGCAGGTTGCGCGGATTGTCGGGGTCGCACAGACCCCAGTCGTTGCCGAGCCGCGGGACACCCGACGACGTTCCGCAGCCAAGGATTCGGACCTTCATACGCCGCGTGACGTCATGCCGCCGCCTTGTTGAAAAGCTTATAGAAATTGGCGCATGTTGCGGCCGCCAATGCCTCCGGAGCTTCGCTGCGAAGATCGGCCAGGAACGTCAGTGTGTCAGCGACAAACGCCGGCTCGCCGGCCTTGCCGCGATGCGGCACCGGGGCGAGGAAGGGGGCGTCGGTTTCGATCAGTAGCCGGTCCTGCGGCAGCCATTTGGCGGTCGCTTGCAGGTCGGCGGCATTCTTGAACGTCACAATGCCCGAAATCGAGATGTAAAGGCCGAGGTCGAGCGCCTTGCGCGCAAAATCGTCGCTCGCGGTGAAGCAGTGGATCACGCCGGGGAAGCGCGCCCTCCCCATTTCTTCGCCGAGCAGCGCCAGCGTGTCGGCCTCGGCATCGCGCGTGTGGACGATCACCGGCAGGCCCGTCGCCTGCGATGCGTGGATGTGGCGGCGAAAGCTGTCCTGTTGCCGGGTGCGATCGCTTTTGTCGTAATAATAGTCGAGCCCGGTCTCGCCGATGCCGATCACGCGCGGATGCGCGGCGCGCTCGACCAGCTTGGCGGTGTCGACATCGGGATGCTGGTCGGCGTCGTGCGGATGGATGCCGACGCTGGCCCACACATCCTCATTTGCCTCGGCGGCGGCGAGCACATCGTCCCACTCGCTCTCGCGCGTCGCGATGTTGAGCATCGCCGTGACGCCCCTGGCCCGCGCACGCGCCAGCACCTCATCCTGCCGCTCGGCCAGTCCCTTGTAATTGAGGTGGCAGTGCGAATCGACGAGCATTACGCCTCCCCCTCCCCTTCGTCCTCGGGCAGATCGAGGCGCGGGAAGATCGGCACGGGCTGCCCGACCGCGAAATCGCTCGCGGCCAGCTTTGCGAACCAGGCCGCATCCTCAAGCGCCGCAAAATCGCGCGCATCCGCGGCAACGCCCATCTGGTCGAGCAGTTTGTCGGCGGACGCGGGCACCACGGGACGAATGGCAATGGCCAGCGTGCGTACGGCCTGAAACAGCGTCATCAGCACGGCGCGCATCCGTTCGGGATCACTCTTGCGCAGCGCCCAGGGCGCCTGCGTATCGACATATTGATTGCAGGCGAAAACAGCGCGCAACCAGTCCTCGATCCCGACCGAGAAGGCCAGTTCCTCGAATGCCCGCGGCAGCGTCGTTCGCGCGACTTCATCTACCGTCGAGAGCAGTGTGACGTCATCGGCCGTAGGTGAATAATCGTTCGATAGATCGCCATCCAGATTCTTGAAAATCATCGACAAACTTCGCTGCGCCAGATTGCCGAAACTATTGGCGAGATCGGCGTTGGCGGTGCGAACGATCGCGTCGGCCGAATAGCTGCCGTCCTGTCCGAAGCTGACTTCGCGGAGCAGATAATAGCGCAACGCATCGACACCGAATTGCTCGGCGAGCGCCATCGGGTCGACGACATTGCCGAGCGACTTCGACATTTTTTCGCCCCGATTGAGCAGAAAGCCGTGACCGAACACCTGCTTGGGCAGCGGCAGATTGGCGCTCATCAGGAAGGCCGGCCAGTAAACCGCATGAAAACGGACGATATCCTTGCCGATCATATGGATGTTTGCTGGCCAGAATGTGCCGAAGTCGCCCGCCGGATCGGGATAGCCAAGCCCCGACAAATAGGTCGTCAGCGCATCGACCCAGACATACATTACATGCCCCGGCGATCCCGGCACCGGAACCCCCCAGTCGAAACTGGTGCGCGAAACGCTGAGGTCCTTGAGCCCGCCTTCGACGAACCGCAGCACCTCGTTGCGGCGACTTTCGGGGCGGATGAAATCGGGATGGTCGCGATAAAGCGCGAGCAAGCGATCCTGATAGTTCGACAGGCGGAAAAACCAGCTTTCCTCCACGGTCCATTCGACGGGCGTGCCCTGCGGCGACAGGCGGATGCCCCCTTCCCCCTCGCTCAGCTCGCTTTCGTCGTAAAAGGCTTCGTCGCGAACCGAATACCAGCCTTCATAACGATCGAGATAAAGGTCGCCATTCGCCTCCATCGCGCGCCAGATTGCTTGCGAGGCGGCATGATGCGCCGGATCGGATGTGCGCATGAACACATCATAGCTGATATTCAGCTTGGCATACATCTCACGGAAATATCCGGACATTTCATCGGCCAGATCGATCGTTGCACGCCCCTGGTCGCGCGCGGTCTGAAACATTTTCAGCCCATGTTCGTCGGTGCCGGTGACCAGCCGCACCTCGCGTCCGCGCGCGCGCTGAAAGCGTGCCGCGACGTCGGTGGCGATCGCTTCATAGGCGTGTCCGATATGCGGGCGGCCGTTGGGATAGCTGATTGCGGTGGTGATATAGAAGGGGGCGTTCTGTTCGGACATGCGCGGGCCTTAGCCGCTGGCGCGCGCAAGGGAAAGCGTCAGCGTGCTGTCTGCGCCGGTCTCGGCGCAAGTTCGGCGAGGCAGTTGCCGATCTCGAAGCCCACCATCATTCCGTCATAGGAACCACGGATCGCGTCGCGCACGGTGCGCTGCACGCGGTCCCACTGCGCCAGCACCGGCGCGATCTCGGCGATGGGGCGTGCGCGTGCAATCTCCGCCAGCAGTCCCGGAACGATGTCGATCACCAGTTCGAGCCGCGCGCGGTTGCTCGTGCCACCCACCTCGCGCGCCAGCGCCTCGCGCAGCCGGTTCTCGGGGTCGCCCGATATGGCAATGGTGAGCAGTTTCTTCTTCATCGCCGCGACATCGCTATCGATCAGCCCCAGCGCCTTGCCCGGAACTCCGCCCGACGCGGCGACGATCGCGCGCACCTCTTCCATGTCGAGCATCGGACGCAAGCCATGCAACCATGGCAGCATGACGTCACGGTCAACGGGTTGAAAACGAAGGATTCGGCAGCGCGAGCGGATTGTCGGCAACAATCGTCCCGGCGAATGGCTGACGAGCAGAAAGAGCGTCCTTGCGGGTGGTTCCTCAAGCGTCTTGAGCAGCGCATTGGCACTATCGCTTTCCAGATCGTCAACGGCATCGACGATGATCACGCGCCAGTCACCAAGCGACAGCGACAGGTGCAGGCGGCGAATCATCTGGCGTACCTGGTCGATCGTGATGTTGCGCGCGAGCTCCTTGCCCTTGTCCCTGGGCTGGCGCGTCAGCCGGATGATCTCGGGGTGATTGTCGGCATCGACAAGCCGCGCCGCGGTATCGTCGCCTCTATCGTCCAGCGCCATCGCTGCGCGCTCGCCGCCCACCCCATGGGTGACCAGAAAGCGTGCCGCGCGCTCGGCAAAGCCGCGCTTTCCCATTCCCTGCGGCCCGGCGAGCAGCCAGCCATGATGAAGTCGGCCGCCCTGCCAGCCTTCCAGAAACGCCTTTTCGGCCTCCTGATGGCCGATCATGGCAGCCATTCGGCAAGCTCCGCCAGAATGGTGGCGGTGACGTCGGCGGCGGGCAGGCCGGCGTCCAGCACACGCCAGCGCAGCGGTTCGGTCGCCGCCATTTCGGCGAACCGCGCGGCAAGGCGCGCCTGATAAGCCGCCGGCTTGTTGCCCATGCGATCGCTGCCACCGCGCGTCGCCAGTCGGCGCGCCGCCTCGTCGGCGCTCAGTTTGAGCAGAAAGGTGCGATCGGGAAGCAAACCCTCCGACCCGAAACGATGGAGCGCCAGAATGTCGGCGTCGGTGATCCCGCCGCCGCCGCCCTGATAAGCGCGGCTCGAATCGACGAACCGGTCGCACAGCACCCACGCGCCGCGCGCGAGCGCCGGACGGATGGTGCGCGCGACATGATCGGCGCGCGCCGCCGCGAACAGCAAGGCCTCGCTGCGCGCGTCCCAGCGATCGTCACTGCCTTCCATCAGCAGCGCGCGGATGGCTTCGGCGCCCGCACTGCCGCCGGGTTCGCGCGTGGCCACCACCTCGATCGATCGCGCGGCGAGCGCCTCCGTCAGCGCGCGCAGCTGCGTCGATTTGCCGACGCCCTCGCCCCCCTCAAGCGTGATGAAACGTCCGCGGGTCATGGTGTCGGGCCAAATGATGGGAAAATGGGCAGGCGTCGAGGCATGACCAGGGCGGTAACCTACCCTGCGGTTTTTGTCATCTGCGCGTCGCGGCCGACCCGCGGCTCGGCGAGGCGGTGCCGCGCGGGATTCGCCCTGCCACCGGGCGCGTCGACGCGGCGAACCCCCACTCCATCAGTTTTTGCGCCTCTTCGCGCCGCGCCTTTGCGCTTGGCAGACCGGCGACGACCATGATCAGGCGGCGGCCGTCGCGCTTGGCCGACCCGAGGAAGCAATAGCCCGCCTCGCGCGTATGCCCCGTCTTGAGGCCGTCTGCCCCGTCGAATCGACCGAGGATCGGATTGCGGTTCGCCTGGACGATCGGCCGTCCATCGGGGGCGATGCCATGCCGAAGTTTCGGGATCGAAAAATAGCGCGCATAAGCCTCCGGATGATCGCGGATCAGCCGGTCGGCAAGCGTGATAAGGTCGGCGGCGCTGACCTTGGTGACGCCGCCGTCGGGCCAGCCATTTGGCGTACCGAAATGGCTCGATATCATACCAATATCGGCGGCTACCGCATTCATTCGTTTAACGAAAACATCTTCGCTTCCGTCAATGCCTTCCGCAAGAACCGCCGCGGCATCGTTTCCCGATACGGTGATCAGCCCCTTCAGCAGATCATCGACCGACAGGATTTCGCCCGGACTGAGAAACATCGTCGATCCGCCGGTGCTGCTGTTCCATTTCTTCCACGCGCCGTCGCTGACCGTGAAACGCGTGTCGCGCGTCAATTCACCCTTCCGGATAAGATCGAGCACGACATAGGCGGTCATTACCTTTGCCATCGAAGCCGGAGCGAAATCTTTGTCGGCACCGCGCGAAAAGAGGATCCGGCCCGAATCCACGTCCTTGAGCATGACGATCGGGGCCTGTGTCGTATAGGGCGCCGGGCTGGCCGCCGCGACAGCGGATGTGCGATTATCCTTCGCCGAAGCAGCGGGCAAAAAAGCCGCGTTGACCGTGAACAGGCCCAGCATCGCGGCAGCGCCGCTCAGCAGCGCGGACTTGCCGCTCGCTCGAATCATCGATCGCGCCGAACCACCGCATCGCGAAAGCCCTTCGACCTCGCAGTGGCCAGCGCGCCTTGCGCGGCGGCCTCGCTGGCGAAGGGACCAATCCGCACGCGCCAGTAATTGCCGGCCTTCGACACATAACCGCCCACGGACTTGGCCGCGGCCCCGGCACGCGCTTCGGTGCTGAACGCCCCGACCTGCACGACATATTCGCCCTTAGTCGTCGGCGCCATGTTGCCCATGATGGAGAGGCGATCGTCTCCCGGTTTCGCCTTGGCGGACGCAAGGGGCGCCGCGGGTTCGCTCGCGACCTTCGGGGTCGGCAGGGCTTTCGCCTTTGTCCGAAGGATCGCCAGCAGCGACGACGGGGTCGCGAGCCGCTCCGGAACCGCCCTGCCCGCCCGGAGCTGGGCGCGTTCGGCGGTCGGCGGGTTGGTGCGGCGAACGCGAACGGCTGTAAGCCCCTGGTCGAGTCCGAGCTGTCTGGCGGCGGCGGGCGACAGGGCAATCAGCTGGTCGTTCGCCATCGGCCCGCGATCATTGACGCGGACAAGGATCGTTCGTCCGGTGTCGAGCGCGGTCACTTCGACATAGCTTGGCAGCGGCAGCGTCTTGTGCGCGGCGCTGATCCGGGTGGGGTCGAAAATCTCGCCATTGGCGGTGGTCTTTCCGGCCTCCGCATCGCTATACCAGGACGCATAGCCGACATCGTCATAATCCATGACGTCGGCGGGCGTATAGGTGACGTCGCCGACCTTAAAGGGGTCGCCGACGACCACCGGCACGTCCGTGACGCCCGGCAACGCCGCCGCATTGCTCGCCTGCCCGGCGCTGCGCGCGCCATCTGCGCCGCCGCAACCGGACAGCATCAGCGCCGCCCCCGCGATCAGGCCCCCGCCTCTAACGATCGATTTCATCCGCCAGCAACCCCACCGACAATGCGTAAAAATTGGAACAATTATAGTCCAGTATCGCACGATAGTTACCGGTCAGCAAATAGGCCGTCCGCCCCGGCCCGTCGGGTTCGAGCAGCGTCGCCTGGATATTGTCGTCGGGCCATCGGCCACCGATCGGCTGAAGCCCCGCGGCGCGCCACTCCGCCATGGTGCGCCAGCGGCTGTGCCGCTCGAAAACGCGGGGGCAGCGCGTCGGCGTCAGGCGGTTGGCGACGGCGGCACGATCAAAGGCGGCGGGCACGCTCACCGCGATGCCCCATGGCTGCCCCGCGCGCCAGCCGGCGTTGCGAAGATAGGCGCCGATCGACTCGATCGCATCGGCCTCGCTCGACCAGATTCGCGCCACCCCGTCGCCGTCGCCATCCTCGGCGACGCGCAGATAGACCGACGGCAGGAACTGCGGATAGCCAAAGGCCCCCGCCCAGCTGCCCTTCAGCACATCGCGCGGCACGCCCCGCTCGACCATCACCATCGTGGCGATCAGTTCGGGCTCGAACAGACTGCGTCGGCGTCCTTCATAGGCCAGCGTCGCCAGTGCTTCGGGCAGGTCGAAGCCGCCCGTGACCTGACCATAAGCGGTCTCGTGCCCGTAAATCGCGATCATGATGCTCGTCGGCACGCCCGTTCGCGCCTCGATACGCGAAAGCAGCGGCAGCAGCCGGTTGTGGACACGGCGCCCGCCGTTGATACGTGCCGCGTCGACGTGCCGCGCCTTGTAGGGCGCGAAGGCCGGAATCGGCGTGTTCGGGGTGGGCGGTGACCCCAGATTGTCGCGGTCGAGCGCGACGACCCTGGCGTTATAGCGTAGCCCGGCGGTCACCCGGTCGAACGTCGCGCGCGACACGCCGCGCGCCTCGGCCTTGGGCCAGAGCGACTGGACATAGGCATCGAACCCCGCGTCACCGCTCTGCGCAAGGAGCGGAGCGGAGGCCGTGAGCATCCACGCCGACAGAGTCGCGGCCAGAAGCACAAGAAACCGTCGGACTTTGAAATCAGTAGCGTTTGTCATGGCCCACCCATAGGGCCGGTGTCGCACAGAAGCGAGCCGCTTGGCTAGGCGGGCGCGGGACGAGCCGAATCATTCGCAAGATGGACCGTTGGGACAAGGTTTTGCTTGCCGCCCTCTGCCCGCGCGCTATGGCGACGCCACCGGACAGGTGGCCGAGTGGTTTAAGGCAGCGGTCTTGAAAACCGCCGTGGGTGCAAGCTCACCGTGGGTTCGAATCCCACCCTGTCCGCCAGGTTTCAATCCCACTCTTTCCCGAACCGTCTCCGAAACCCCAGCTTAGCTGCGGGTTTGAGATGCGATTCGTATCCCTGCGCGTCCCACATGATCCAGGCCGACATTTTTGCCAATGTGGGAACAAATTTTATGATCAGAGGGATGAAAAACACTTCGAACGGGCTCTCGAAGCCCAAGGAAAAACAGCGGCGCGTGAGTCTCGGCGACGGCCTCATGCGCCTCGAACGACCGGGAGGCACCAGCAGCTGGGTGTGCCGGGTCCAGAGCGATGGCGTGCGCCGCGACTTCGGCCTTGGCAGCTGCCAGAAAGTCAGTCTGGCTCAGGCGCGCGAAATGGCGCAGGAAATTCGCAGCCAGATCGAACTGGGCGTTGATCCTCAAATTGAGCGGCGGAAGCGGCAGGCAGTGCCGACCTTCAAGGACGCCGCCGTCACAACCTACGAGATACACTCGAAGACGTGGCGCAACGGCAAGCATCACGCGCAATGGATGCGAACGATGGAGCTTTACGCCTTCCCGCACATCGGAAAATTCAAGGTCGATCAGATCACCGGCCCGATGATCCGCGACCTGCTCGCGGACATCTGGCTGGCGAAGCCGGAGACGGCGCGCCGCGTCCGGCAGCGGATCGGCGCCGTCCTCGATTGGGCCTACGCATCAGGCTATCGCGACAGTGACGCCCCGATGCGCGCGATTACGAAAGGCCTGCCCCGCCAGCCGCGCCGCGACAATCATTTTGCCGCGATGCCATATGAAGATGTGCCTGCCTTCGTGCAGCGACTGCGAGAGCGGGAATCTTTCAGCCGCCTCGCGCTCGAATTTGCCATTTTCACGGCCGCACGGTCCGGCGAAGTTCGCGGCGCCACATGGGGTGAGTTCGATCTGGAAAAGGGCCTGTGGAAGCTCTCCAAGGACCGCATGAAGGCCTATCGGGAGCATGTCGTCCCACTCACCCGCCGCCCGCTGCGTATCGTCGAGCGGTGCGCGCGGCTTCGCATCAAGGGCTGCGACCTTGTCTTTCCCGGCATGCGGCGCAATCGCCCGCTGTCGGATCAGACGCTGACCAAGCTGCTAAAGGAAATGGGCGAGCCTTACACGGCCCATGGGTTCCGCTCGTCCTTCCGCGATTGGGTGAGCGAAGAAACCAACCACCCGAGCGACGTCGCCGAAGCCGCCCTCGCCCACACGGTGGCGAACAAGGTCGAGGCAGCATACCGGCGCGGCAATCTCCTCGAAAAGCGCCGCCTCATGATGGAGGATTGGGCGAACTATTGCGACGGGAGGAAACGGTGAGCCGCTACACGCGCGCGCGGCGCCACCTGCTCCACCAGTATGAGCGCGCCGTCGATCGGATTGACGAGGCCGACCGCGCCATCTTCCTCGGACACCGCGTGGAGGAGCTAAGCTATCGCCAGTTGGCCGAGCGTCACGGCGTTAGCGTCGTAGAAGTCGAGGAAGCGATGATCCGCAGTTTGCGGTTCATCGCCCAATCGGTCGACAGCAAGAACCGTAGGTGGTGGCAATTCTGGGGGCGATAAGTCCGCCTAGACCTTGCCAAGCAGCCGCCGCGCCGACAGGGTGCCGCCAGCGATGAAAACCGACCTCGATCATCTTCCGGCCAACAAGCAGCGCGAGCTCGATCGCGTGAAGCAAATCATCTTCGAGGAATTCGAGGATGCGCTGGCGCTCGGCACGATGAGCTGGAAGAAGAAGGGTCGGATCGACAAGATCATTCTTTACGGCAGCTACGCGCGCGGCGGCTGGGTCGACGAACCGCATACCGCCAAGGGCTATCGCTCGGATTTCGATCTCCTCATCATCGTCAACGACAAGCGTCTTACCGAGAAGGTCGATTTCTGGGAGAAGCTTGAAGACCGGCTCATCCGTGAACTCGCCATCGACAAGACGCTCAAGACGCCAGTCAACTTCATCGTTCACACCCTGCAGGAGGTGAACGACGGCCTCGCCCACGGCCGCTATTTCTTCATGGACGTCGTGACCGGCCCCCACCGAGTGGTCCGGGCTATATGTTAGTGCATTGACGCCTCCATCGCCAGTGTCGGCCGTAGGTGGAGCGAAGCGGAACCGGAGGGCGACACTGGCGATGGAACGGCCTCCGGCGCGGGTGGTCGGTATCCCAGCGAGCTGTGCGGCCGGACGGTGTTGTAATGTCGCCGCCAGGCCTCGATCAGGATCCGGGCCTCGGCGAGCGAGTAGAAGATTTCGCCGTTGAGCAGTTCATCACGCAGCGATCCGTTGAAGCTCTCGCAATAGCCATTCTCCCATGGTGATCCGGGCGTGATATACAGCGTCTTCACGCCGATCTGGGCGAGCCATTGCTGCACCGCCGTCGCGATAAACTCCGGGCCATTGTCGGACCGTATGTGCGCTGGTGGCCCACGCGTGACGAACAGCTCGGCGAGCGCCGCCAGAACGTCATCGCTCCTGAGCTTGCGTGCCACCGGCAACGCCAGGCACTCCCGGCTCGCCTCGTCGATGATCGAAAGGATCCGGTATTTGCGACCATCGTGGGTCCGCCCTTCGACGAAGTCGTAGGACCAGACATGGCCGGGATACTCGGGCCGAAGCCGGATGCACGATCCGTCGTTCAGCCAGAGCCGCCCGCGCTTCGGCTGCCTTTGCGGTACCTTCAGCCCCTCGCGCCGCCAGATGCGCTCGACCCGCTTGCGGTTCACATGCCACCCCGCATCGCGCAGCAACGCCGTCACCCGGCGATAGCCATAACGACCATATTGCCGGGCCAGCGCAATGATGTCCTCGGTCAGAGCTGCTTCGTCGTTCGCCCCGCGGGGCGCCTTGCGCTGTGTCGATCGATGTTGCCCGAGCACACGGCACAGCCGCCGCTCAGACACCGGCATCATCATTCTGATGTGATCGATACAGCGCCTTCGGCGCGCGGGGCTCAGAAGTTTCCCCGGGCAGCCTCCTGCAATATCAGCTTGTCCAGCGTCAGGTCCGATATCGCACGCCGAAGCCGCGCATTCTCTTTCTCCAAGTCCTTCATCCGCCGCGCCTGGTCGGTCTTCAGACCGCCATATTCCTTACGCCACCGATAATAGGTCTGTTCCGTAACGCCGATCCGGCGACACGCTTCAGCCGTCGTCGCCCCCTGCGCCAACACGACCTCCGCTTCACGCAGCTTGCCGATAATCTCTTCCGGGCGATGCTTCTTGGCCGGCATTCATATTCTCCTTCGTCATCCAAAATATCATCAATTTTGGACCACTCAGAAGGGGGCAGATCATCTACGCGCGCCATAGCTTGATCGTGGTAAGAAGTCTCAGGTCGCAAAGTCGATCGAAAGACTTCCGCTGAGGCCGTCCATCATCTCGCTTCCACTTCCTTCCTTTCGAATCGGAGATTGACGGTTCGCGTCGTCTTAGATGCAGGTGCCCTGATAGACATTCGCGGTTAGTCCAACTCGTGGCTGTCCGTCGGTCCCGCATGAGAAAATGGCTATCGCCCAAAAGCCAACTGACACGATAGCGAGCCGTCACTTAGGCCCAACGAGTTTTCACGCCGCAAGCGATGGAGTAATGTAGAAATCATTAGACAAATGCAGCGTTAAATGGCAGAGCAGTTGCACGGACTGAATCATGAATTCAGGCGCGCGGTGGAACCGTGTGGGTCCGAAATTAAGCGGACGTATTTTGAAAAATTATTTCAAATACATAGGTTTAACTTAACAAAACCACCCTGTCCGCCACTTACGCAAAGTGCAGCCGTCGGTACTTGCCGCGGAAATAGAGCAGCGGATCGCGGTGCGGTTCAAACTGCGCGCGCACGACGCGGCCGACCAGGATGAAATGGTCGCCGGCCTCGTGCAGCGATTCGTGCTGGCACTCGAAGGACACGAGCGAGCCGCCGAGCAGCGGCACGCCTGTCTGCCCCGGCGCCCATGGCTGGTTCGCAAAACGATCCTCGCCCTTCGCCGCAAAGCGGTTCGACGTCGGTTGCTGACCGATCTGAAGGACATTGACGCCGAAATGCCTGGCGGCCCGAAGCGTCGGGGCGGTTCCAGCCGAATTGGCGATACACACCAGCAGAAGCGGCGGGTCGAGCGAGACCGAGGTAAAGCTGTTCGCCGTCAGCCCGACCGGCGCACCGTCGGCGCCCAGCGCGGTGACGATGGTGATGCCCGTCGCGAAACAGCCCATCGCATCGCGCAGCGTGCGCGGGTCCGATCCGGCCTTGAACTCCATTGCCTCGCGGGGCTGGTGGCGTTCGAGGAACTCAAGAAGCTGGCCGAGCAGCGCCTCCTTGCGGTCGGAGGCGAGTGCGAGGTCGCAATCGTCGATATGCGCCGTCTCGCCGAGCGGTAGCGCGGCATCGAAGGCATTGGGAATGGTGTCATCATTGACGGGCGCAAGCCCGCCGCGCACCACCAGCGTCGGCAGCGCAAGCCGTGCAGCTACGTCGTCCAACGACCCCTGCTCATCCACCGGCAGGTCAACAAGGACGAGGCCCGCCGCCAGATGCGCACCGTCGAGCCCCAGCGCGCGCGCAGCGATCCACCCGCCGCGCCCGCCGGCGACGACGACGGGGCGCGACCCCATTTGCGCCAGCACGGCGCGCAGATCCTCGACATATGGCGCGAGCGACCGCCCCTCCGCCGGGCCGGCATCATCGCGCAGGTCGAGATTGACGACACGGCGACCCGAGAGCACCAGCGCGTCGCCGACATCGCGCCACATCGCGCGGCGCTGGCCAATGTCGGGCACCAGCAGCACCGCGGGATCATTTTCGTCGCCCAGCATGTCGGCGGACAGGCTGGCCCCGCCGAAACCCTTATATTGTGTAAGGCTCAAATATCCCCCTTGCGCCGACGGGCCGTTGTGTCGGCGGGCTTCGATGCAATCGGACTGTCAGGATTCGGATCATATCGAAAGCCAGCGGGGCGCGCCAGCGCGCAGGCGTATCACGCGCGCATCGCCGCCAGGCGGTTGTCGACGATTGCGTCGGCTTCGGCGATGATCCGATCGATCAGGTCTTTGCAGGTCGGGATATCGTGGATCAGCCCCTGAACCATGCCGGCCCAAAAGACGCCCTTGCTGAGATCGCCCGTTTCGAGCAGTTCGCGGCCTGCCTTGCCGTTCACCAGCTCGGCAACGTCGGCAAAGGTGGCGCCGGGAACCGCAAGGCGGCGTACGACTTCCTCGCTCACCGCGCTCTTGCCAACGCGCGCGGTGTTCTTGAGGCTGCGAAAGATCAGAAAACTTCCGCGCTCGTCATTGTCGATATAGGCCTGCTTCACATTGTCGTGGATCGGCGCCTCCACCGTCGCGCAGAAGCGCGTGCCCATGTTGATTCCCTCGGCCCCCAGCGACAGCGCCGCGACCAGCCCGCGCCCGTCGCCGAAACCGCCCGACGCCAGCATGGGGATCTTTACCTTGTCGGCGGCGGCGGGGATCAGGATCAGGCCGGGAATATCGTCCTCGCCCGGATGTCCCGCGCATTCGAAACCGTCGATCGAAATGATGTCGCAGCCCGCGCGCTCGGCGGAGAGCGCGTGGCGTACCGCGGTGCATTTGTGCAGGATCGTGACACCGTGCGGCTTCAGCATCTCCCAGATCTCGCGCACCGCCTGCGTGCCGGCAGTTTCGACGATCTTGACCCCGCCGTCGATAATCGCCTGGGCATAGCCCTTGTAGTCGGGCGCGTTGATCGTCGGGAATACGGTCATGTTCACACCGAAGGGCTTGTCGGTCATCGCGCGGCAACGCTCGATCTCGTTGCGCAATGCTTCCGGCGTCGGCTGCGTCAGCGCGGTCAATATGCCGAGGCCGCCGGCGTTCGACACCGCGCTGGCCAGTTCGGCATAGCCCACGCTCTGCATCCCGCCCTGAACGATCGGATGTTCGATGCCCAGCATTTCGGTAATGCGCGTCTTGAAAGCCATAATATCCCTCCTCGCTCACCCTGCCCGTGCGGCACCGTCGAGCGACCCATGAAATAACTTGACGCTTACGTCAACGTCGGGTTGACTGACAGAATGGTTAGGAAGCGAAGGGGATCGACATGGCGGAACATACGGGCATATCGGATCGCGCCCGGCCAATTGCCGCTGTGGTCGAAGCCTTTGTCCGCGAAACAGTCATGCCCGGTGAGAGAGAATGAAGAGAGACGCGCCGTGGCCACCTGACGCGGACGCCAGTTGACCCTTGCTCCGGGGTCGCAGCAACGCGCTTGACGTTTACGTTAACGTCCGAATGATAGCGGAGCACCATTGGGGTAGAGGAAACGAGCCGATGTCGATCTTGCACGACGAAGGACAACAGGCGATCGCGACCGAATCGCGGCGGGCGCTCGAAGCCAGGGTAAGCAAGGACGATCTGCTGCCGCTGCTCGATGCCCGCGGGCAATATCATGTGGGTTTCTGGACCACGGCGAAGGAGCAGGGCTGGACCGCGCTTGCGCTTCCCGAAGCCTTCGGCGGGCTCGCGCTCGGTCTCGTCGAACTCGGGCTGATCGCGCATCAAGCAGGGCGGACACTGAGCGGCGCGCCCTTTCTCACATCGAGTTTCGGCGCGGCCAAGGCGATCGAGCTTTACGGTAGCGAAGAGCAGAAGGCACGCTGGCTTCCAGGCCTTGCTAGCGGCGAGATGATCGGCGCCATCGCCTTTGCTTCGGGGCCGGATGCCCTGCCCGCTAAACCTTCGGTGACATGGAGGGCCGGTCAGGTCGCGGGAACGGCTCCGGGCGTATCGGGCGGACTGTTCGCAGACGTCGCGATCCTTTTTGCGCAAGACCGCGGAGCACCCGCGCTGCTGATCGTCGACCTCGCGGGCGTTGAACGCAAGGCCGTCCACAGCTTCGACAACAGCCGCTGCATCGCCGACCTCCTGTTTGCCGACGCGTCGGCGGACGCGCTCGTCACCGGCGACGCGGCGCGCACGGCGGCGCTCCACATCCTTGCGCTGCAGGCGGTGGTGACCGCGCACGAACAGACCGGCGGCGCCGAGGCCCTGATGGAGATTGCGCGCGATTATGCCGTGACGCGCAAGGCGTTCGGCCAGCCGATCGGCGCCTTCCAGTCGATCAAGCACCGTATCGCCGAGCTTTACGGCCTTGTAGAACTCGCGCGCGCCAATGCGATCCACGCCGCGGCGCGCGAGGGGGAGGATGATTTCATCATCGCCGCCGCCGCGGCGCGCCTTTCGGCGACGGAAGCCTATGACACCGCCGCGCGCGACTGTGTCCAGATCCATGGCGGCATCGGCGTTACGTGGGAAATCGGCTTGCACCTCCACATGCGCCGCGCGCGAACGCTCGCGCTCGAACAAGGGAGCAGCTTCTTCTGGGAAGATGTGCTCGTCGACCGTCTTGCAGGAGAAGGCGCATGACCGATCTGGAAGCCTGGCGCGCCAAGGCTGCGGCCTGGTGTGAATCGATGGTGGCCGAGTTCGGAAAAGCAGCTCGCAAGGGGCTGAGCGTCGAGGAGGATCTCGCACTCGGCCGCCGCTATCAGCGAACCAAGTTTGACGCCGGCTTTGCGGGAATCAACTGGCCGACCGAATATGGCGGCCAGGGCTTGGGCCATATCGAGAAGATCAGCTTTGAAGCCGAGGAAATGAAGCACGGCTTCCCCAACGTCTATTTCGGCATTTCGCTGGGGATGCCGGTGCCCGTGCTGATGCAGTTCGGGTCGGATCGCGCGTTCGTCAAGGAACGAGTCATCAAGGCGCTCAAGGGCGAGGAAATCTGGTGCCAGCTGTTCTCCGAACCGTCGGGCGGCACCGACCTTGCGGGCCTCCGTACCCGCGCTGAACCCGACGGCAATGGGTGGAAGATCAACGGCCAAAAAGTCTGGACGAGTTGGGCGCAATACAGCGATTATGGCGTCATCGTCGTGCGAACGGATCCGACGGTCCCCAAGCACAAGGGGCTGACCTATTTCTGGGTCGACATGAAGGCGCCGGGCATCACCGTGCGCCCGATCAGGCTCGCCGGCGGCGACAGCCACGTCAACGAAGTTTTCTTCGACGATGTGAAGATCGGCGACGATCACCGCATGTCGCCGGTCGGCGGCGGCTTTGCCGTCGCCATGGCGACGCTGATGATCGAGCGCTATGTCGCGACGGACAGCGCGGGTTTCGGGCCGCATCTGGGCCTCTTCGTCGAACTCGCGAAAGAGGTGAAACTCAACGGTCGTCCCGCGATCGAGGACGGGCGCATCCGTCAGCAGATCGCGCGCAACCATGCGATGCGCGCGGGGCTCGATTCCATCAACATGCGCGCGCGGCTGATGATGCAGGCGGGAATGACTCCCGGCCCCGAAGGCTCGCTGAACAAGCTCATCGCGGTGCGCTCACGCCAGAAACTGTCCGAACTCGCGCTCGACCTGCAAGGCACGGGCGCCTTCGCGTTCGACGAACATGCCTCGCCCAAGGATGACTGGGCGTCGAGCTGGATCAACGCGCCGACGGGCCGCATCGCGGGTGGATCGGACGAGACGTTGCTCAACACCATCGCCGAACGCATCCTCGGCCTGCCGCAGGATCACCGCCCCGACAAGGGCATTCCCTTCAACCAGATCCCCGCCTGAGGAGGCTCGCCATGAAAATCGACTCGACCCTGTCTGCCGTTGTCACCGGCGGCGCTTCGGGCCTCGGCCGCGCGACCGCCGAGGCGCTCGCCGCATCGGGCGTCAAGGTCGCCATTTTCGACATCAACGATGCGCTCGGCGAGGAGGTCGCGGCGTCGATCGGCGGGCTGTTCGTGCATGTCGACATCACCGACGAACAATCGGTGCTCGATGGCTATGCCAGGGCGCGCGCCGCGCATGGGCAGGAGCGTATCTGCGTCCACTGCGCGATGACCTCGCGGCGCGGCAAGACGCTCGCCTATGACAAGGAAACGGGTGGTTATCGCCGGACACCAACCGAAGATTATGCCTTCGGGGTCGAAGGCATATTGACCGCGAGCTATCGGGTCGCGTCGATCGCCGCCGAAGGCATGGCCAGCTTGCCCGAAATGGAGGACGGCGAGCGCGGCGCGATCATCCTCACCGCTTCGGTCGCGGCGCAGGATGGTCAGATCGGCCAGGTCATCTATGGCTCGGCGAAGGCGGGGGTCAACGGCCTCGTCCTGCCGATGGCGCGCGACCTCATGGACCTTGGCATTCGCGTCAACGCGATCATGCCGGGCGTGTTCGGGACGCCATTGCTCAACAACATGAACCCGAAGGTGAAGGAAAGCCTCGAAGCCTCGGTTCCCTTTCCCAAGCGGCTCGGCAAGGCCGAGGAATATGCGAGCCTCGCGATGGAGATGGTCCGCAATACCTATTTCAACGGCCAGGCTGTCCGCCTCGACGGCGCGATCCGCATGGCCCCCCGCTGATGTTTTGCCCGTCATTGCGAGCGCAGCGAAGCAATCGAGAGTAGCGTAAACCTGCTCTGGATTGCTTCGCGACGCTCGCAATGACGATATGCACAAGGAGTTTGAAATGCCCGAAGCCTATATCATCGACGCCGTCCGCACCCCGCGCGGGATTGGCAAGCCCGGCAAGGGCGCGCTGTCGCACCTGCACCCGCAACACCTTGCCGCGACGGTGCTTGCCGCGATCCGCGACCGCAATCATCTCGACACCGCGACGGTCGACGACATCGTCTGGTCGACCTCGTCGCAGAATGGCAAGCAAGGCGGCGATCTTGGCCGCATGGCGGCGCTGTCGGCGGGCTATGACGTCAAGGCCAGCGGCACGACGCTCGACCGTTTTTGCGGCGGCGGCATCAGTTCGGTGAACTTTGCGGCCGCAAGTGTCATGTCGGGCATGGAAGATTGCGTCATCGCGGGCGGCACCGAGATGATGAGCTATACCAGCGCCTTCGCCGCCGAACAGGCGAACGCCGGCCTGCCGCGCCGCCTGATGGGATCGGGTCACCAGGCCCTCGATGAGCTGCACCCCCAATCGCATCAGGGCGTCTGCGGCGACGCGATCGCAACGATCGAAGGGATCAGCCGCGAGGATCTCGACGCGCTCGCGCTCGTCAGCCAGCAGCGCGCCGACCGCGCGATCAAGGAAGGGCGCTTCGCCAAATCGGTCGTCCCGGTGCTCAACCCAGACGGCAGCGTCGCACTCGACCATGAGGAGTTTCCGCGTCCCGAAACCACCGCCGAGGGCCTGGCCGCGCTGAAACCCAGCTTTGCCGCGCTTGCCGATTTCGACATGGGCGGCTTCACCTTCCGGCAGCAGATCAACCGCCGCTATCCCGACCTTGAAATCCAGCATGTCCACCATGCCGGCAACTCGTCGGGCGTCGTCGACGGCGCGGCGGCGCTGCTCATCACCTCGAAGGACTATGCCGACAAGCACGGCCTGAAGCCCCGCGCGCGCGTCGTCGCCTATGCCAATATCGGCGACGATCCGACGCTGATGCTCAATGCGCCGGTCCCCGCGGCAAGGAAGGTGCTGGAAAAGGCCGGTCTCGCCAAGGACGACATCGACGTCTGGGAAATCAATGAGGCCTTTGCGGTCGTTGCCGAAAAGTTCATCCGCGACCTCGACCTCGACCGCGACAAGGTCAACATCAACGGCGGCGCGATGGCGCTCGGCCATCCGATCGGCGCGACGGGATCGATCCTGATCGGCACCGCGCTCGACGAGCTTGAGCGGTCGGGCGGCCGCTATGGGCTGGTTACCATGTGCGCCGCGGGCGGCATGGCGCCCGCGATCATCATCGAGCGGCTCTGATCAAAAGGGGCCGCGGATCGCGAGCGTTTTGGTCGGGCTGTAGAGGTTGACGAACATCGTCTTGCCGTCGGGCGAAAAACAGACGCCCGCCGGTTCAGTCTGAACCCGGATCCGGGCAAAGGGATAGACTTCGCCAAAGGGAGTGACGCCGCGCAGATGATTGTCGACCGTATCGAGATACTGGTCCTCGCACACGATCAGATGGCCGTTGGGGGCGACCGTCAGATTGTCGCCGAAGCTGTAATGAGCGGGATCGGTCGATTCGAGGAACAGCTGCATCCGGCCGGGAACCGTGCGTTCGCCGTCGGTGCCCTCGTGCCGCGAGGGACGGTAACGCATGATCTGCCCCTGCTTTGCCGCGCCGCCCGAAGTGCAGGTGAAATAAAGCTCGTCGGCGCCCCAATGGATGCCCTCGCCGCGCGCAAAGACCGCCGCGCCCTGTCTGGCGCCGCGATGCCGAAGATCGTCGGCGGGGCTTTCGGGGTCGTCGAGGTCGATCCAGCGCGCGAAAAGCCAGCTTCCCGGCGCAATGCGTCGCTCGCCCCAGTTGCGGCTGTCGCGGATGGACTCGTCGTGAAAGGCCAGCGCCTGCAAGCGGCCGCCGCGCTGGAGCGACCCCGGCACGTCGGGGATGAAGCGATAGAAGAGGCTGTCGTCGCGGTCCTCGGTCATATAGACGATGCCGGTGCGCGGATCGACCGCCGCCGCCTCGCGGACGAAGCGCCCCATGGCCTTGAGCGGATCGGCCTTCACCAGCTTTCCGGCGTCGGCGGGGACGTCGAAGATCCAGCCGTGCGGCCGCCCGACGCCTTGATCGGGGCCATCGACGCTTTCCTCGCACGTCAGCCAGCTGTTCCAGGGCGTGATGCCCCCCGCACAATTGCGGATCGTGCCGACCAGGCTCAGATATTGTTTCTCCACCGCCAGGCTGTCGGGATCGAGCACCAGCGTCGTCGTTCCGCCCGGCAGCGCCGCGCCCGCGCGGCTGTCGAAGGCTTCCGTCGGCAGCGCCGCAGTCTTGCCGAACGGCCCGTCCTTGCCGTGCCGCGGCTGAAGCTCGTGATTGCGCACCAGCGCGATCCTGCCGCCGCCCAGCTGGAAACAGCCCATGCCGTCGGCGCGGTCGGGGACGCGGTGCCCGTCGCTCATCGCCTCGCCCAGCGAGGAAATGACACGATAGGAAAAGCCCGGCGGCAGGTCGATCAGCCCGGCGGGATCGGGCTGCAACGGGCCATAGCCCGGCGCCGTCGGCATCAGCCCTTTCTCGGTCGCGCGCGACTGGATCGCCAGCCCCCCGAAGGCAAGAGCGGCAAGTGCGAAGTTGCGGCGATCAATCATGGCAGCGTCCCTGCAGGTTTCTGGTTTGGCGCGCCTTAGGGCGCAAATATGACAAGGCCGGGGCAACCGCACGAGGCGACCCCGATGGATTGTAACAATGAGGAGTTGGATATGACGGGTCCGCTGAACGGCATCAAGATCATCGAGTTCGCCGGGATCGGCCCCGGCCCCTTCTGCGCGATGATGCTCGCCGACCATGGCGCCGAGGTGATCCGTATCGACCGGCCCGGCGGCTTCCTCGATCCGCGCGACCCGCTGTCGCGGAACCGCACCTCGATCGCGCTCGACATGAAGAACCCCGATGCGGTGCAGGTCGCGCGCGATCTTTGCCGTGGCGCCGATGCGATCATCGAAGGCTATCGCCCCGGCGTGATGGAGCGCTTCGGGCTCGGTCCCGATGTGCTGCTCGCCGACAATCCCCGGCTCGTTTACGGCCGCATGACCGGCTGGGGCCAATATGGTCCCTATGCGCAGGCCGCCGGGCATGACATCAACTATATCGCGCTGTCGGGTGTCCTCCACGGCATAGGGCGCGCGGGCGAAAAGCCTGTGCCGCCGGTCAATTATGTCGGCGACTTCGGCGGCGGCGGCATGATGCTGGCGTTCGGCATGACGAGCGCGCTGCTCCACGCCGCGCGGACGGGCGAGGGCCAGGTGATCGACTGCGCGATGACCGACGGATCGGCGCTGCTCGCGGGCATGACATGGGGCTTCAAGGCGATGGGACGGCTGAAGGACGAGGCCGGGGTCAACATGCTCGACGGTGGCGCCCATTTTTACGACACCTATGCTTGCGCCGACGGCAAGTTCATCTCGATCGGATCGATCGAGCCGCAGTTTTACGCCCTGCTCCGCGAAAAGACCGGCCTCGACGCCGACCCCGATTTCGACGCCCAGCTCGATCCATCGAAATGGGGATGGCTCAAGGACAAGCTCACCGCGCTGTTCGCGACGAAAACCCGCGACGAATGGTGTGCTATCATGGAGATGACCGACATCTGCTTCGCTCCCGTCCTCTCGCTCGAAGAGGCGCCGCGGCATCCGCACAATGTCGCGCGCGCGACGTTCGTGGAAATCGGCGGCGCAATCCAGCCCGCCCCCGCCCCGCGCTATTCGGTCACGGTCAACGACGCGCCGCGCCCCGCTCCCGCGGTCGGCGCCGATGGCGATGCGGTGCTGGCGGCGCTCGGTTATGACATGGGCAGAATAGCGGCGCTGCGCGAAGGCGGCGCGGTAAAATAAAAGCCTCGATGTCTCCGCGAAGGCGTGGACGCATCGCCGACTGGTTCCAGATGGCGCGAACGGGTGATTGGCTCCCGCCTCCAAGGGAGCGCACGCCTTCCTGATCAGGCCTTTCGGCAGTCGTCCGACCGTCTGGTGATTGTTTCCCACAACCCCTTGCCGCCCAGCCCCGCAACCTGCCGCCCAAGCGTCGCCGCCCAATAGGCGTCATTCCCATGCTCCCCGCGCCAGCGCATCAGCGGGATGGTCACCCGGTTCAGCGCATATTCGCGGGTAAAGCCGATCGCGCCGTGCACCTGATGCGCGATCGAGGTCACGACACCGACCGCCCGGTTTGCGCGGAGTTTGGCCGCAGCGATTTCAAAAACGGCGGCCGCCGGATCGAGCCCGACGGCATCGAGCCGCGCCGCCAGCGCCGCTGCCGCCGCCTCCACCGCACGCACCTCGCACGCCATGACGGCAAGCGATTGCTGCACCGCCTGAAACTTGCCCAGCGGCCGCCCGAACTGGTGGCGGGTGTTCACATGCTCGATCGACAAGGCAAGCGCCTCTCGCATCGCGCCCGCCATCAGGCTGATCGTCGCGGCGGCTTGCAAGTCTCCGGGGGCGAGCCGTTCGGCGATCGGCAGGTCGGGCACCATCACCCCTGCGATCTGCAATACCGCATTGACGTCGCCCCAGTCGCCGCCGAAACCGCCCTCGCCCTCCGGCACCAGCAGCAGGGCAAAGCCCGCCGCTTCGACCGGCGCCATCCCCGCCGTTGCCGCCTCGGCAAACACCGCCCGCGCGGTGTCGCACAGCATTTCGCGCGCCGCGCTCATCTGAGGCCCAGTCCGCGCGCGATGATGCCGCGGATCACCTCGCGCGTCCCGCCGCGCAGCGAAAAACTGGGCGAGGCGATCAGCAAGGCGCGCAGCAACCGGCCAAGATCGCTTGCATCGTCCCACGGGCAATCGACGATCGCCTGCACCCGGCGCGGCATGTCCTGCTCGAACGCATTGCCCAGTTCCTTGACCACCGACGCCTCGACCATCGGATCCTCACCCGCCGCCAGCCTGGCCGCAGTCGACATCGACAGTTGGCGCAGCGTCCACATCTCGGCGCTGAGTTCGCCGATCAGCGCGGCCACCGCCGGGTCGGGATCGGGGCCCGCCGCGTCGATCAGCGCGACGAGCAGGGCATGGCTCGACAGGTAACGCTCCGGTCCCGACCGTTCGAGGCCGAGTTCGGCGGTAACCTGTTTCCACCCCTGCCCGCGTTCCCCGACGAGCGCGCCGTGCGGGACGAGCACATCGTCGAAAAACACCTCGTTGAAATCATGGCGCCCCGCCATGTCGATGATCGGGCGGATCGTGATGCCGGGGGTGTCGAGGTCGATCAGCAGCTGGCTCAGGCCTGCATTTCGCTCGCTCCCCTCCTCGATGCGCACCAGCGCCAGCATGATGTGCGACAGATGCGCGCCGGTCGTCCATATCTTCGAACCATTGAGCCGCCAGCCCTCGGCGGTCTCCCGCGCCGCCGTTCGCACCGCCGCCAGATCCGACCCCGCGCCGGGTTCGGACAGTCCGATGCAGGCATAAAGCTCGCCGCGCGCGATCCCCGGCAGATAGCGCTGCCGCTGCTCCTCGCTGCCATAGCGCAGGATCAGCGGTCCCGTCTGGCGATCGGCGATCCAGTGCGCCCCGACCGGCGCGCCCGCCGCGAGCAGTTCCTCGATCACCACATAGCGTTCAAGCGGATGCCGGTCGCCGCCGCCATAGCGCGACGGCAGCGTCATCCCGATATAGCCCGCCGCGCCCAGCGCGCGGCTGAAATCGGGGTCGAAACTCGCCCAGCAATTCGCGCGGGCAACGATGTCGCCCGTCGGCTGGTTCGCCGCCAGCCAACCGCGCAGTTCGCAGCGCAGCGCGGCCGCGTCACCGGGCGGATCGAAGGGATAGAGCGCAAAGCCTTGCATGTCGCGCCAGCCATGCAATAGCTTTTCGGGAGCAGCAAAGGATAATTGGCGATGGGCGAGTTTTTGAGTGTCGAGCGGCGGGGCAGGATCGCGATCCTGACCATGAACAAGCCCGAAAGCATGAACGCGATCGGTACGCATGAGGATTGCCGGGACATCATCGACACGTTGCGGGAGCTGGGCGACGACCGCAGCGTCAGCGCGATCATTCTGACGGGCAGCGGCAAGGCGTTCAGCGCGGGCGGCAACCTGAAGGGGATGCAGGACCGCACCGGCATCGGCGTGCTCGACCAGCCCGACTCGACGCGCGCCAATTACCGCAAGGGGGTGCAGGCGGTGATCCGCGCGCTGATGGACTGCGAGGTGCCGATGATCGCCGCGGTCAACGGCCACGCGATCGGCCTTGGTTGCGATCTCGCCTGCACCTGCGACATCCGCATTGCGGCCGAAAGCGCGAAGTTCGCGTGCAGTTTCATCAAGGTCGGAATCGTTCCCGGCGACGGCGGCGCCTGGCTGCTTCAGAAAATACTCGGTTATCCGCGCGCCGCCGAACTTTTCCTGACCGGCGATCGCTTTGACGCGGCCCAGGCAAAGGAATATGGTCTGGTCACTGACGTCGTGCCCGATGCGGAGCTGCTGGACCGCGCGATCGCCATCGCCGAGCGGATCGTCTGCAACCCGCCGCGGGCGTTGCGCCTGACGAAGCGATTGCTGCGTGAGGCGCAGCACAGCCGGATGAGCGATATATTGGAACTGAGCGCGGCCTATCAGGCGATCGTCCACGAAACCGCGGATAACCGCGAGGCGATCAATGCGTTCGTCGAAAAGCGGTCCCCCGTGTTCACAGGAGAATGACCATGCTCGCCGAGCGCGTCCTGCCCTTGTCCGGCATCCATAATTTCCGCGACTATGGCGGCTATGCGGTCGAAGGCGGCGGGCGGCTGCGCGATGCGATGCTGTGGCGCTCGGCGCACCATGAAGCCGCGACCGACGATGATCTGGCGATGCTCGACCAGTTGGGGATCGAAACGGTCATCGACCTGCGCGGCGACGACGAGCGCGCGATGCACCCGTGTCGCCGGTCGGACAATTTTTCGGCGCGGGTGCTCTTTGCAGGCGGCGTGACAGCGGGCCTCGCGCCGCACCTGCAGGCGGCGGGCGGGACGATCGATGTCGAAACGGCGCGCGCGCGGATGATCGACACCTATGCCGGAATGCCCTATCGCCCCGCGCTCGTCGCGACGCTGCGCCTCTATCTTGCGGCGCTCGCTGAATATGATGCGCCCAGCCTGGTCCACTGCGTCGCGGGCAAGGACCGCACGGGCTTTGCGGTCGCGATCGTGCACCGGTTGCTCGGCGTCCATGAGGACGATCTGATGCACGATTATCTGCTCACCAACACCGCGGGCAAGATCGAGGAGCGGATCGCGCAGGGCGCGGCGCATATCCGGTCGCGCTATGGCACCGAAATCCACGACGATGCGATCCGCGCGCTGATGTCGGTCAACCCCGCCTATCTCGACGCAGCACTCGCCACCGTGCGCCGCGATCATGGCGATGTGCCAAGCTATGCCGAGGCGGTGCTGAACTTCACGCCCACGATGCGCGAGGCGCTGGTGGATCGGTTGGTGGTTTACTGAGCCATCCGACCTAAAGCCTGCGAACCCAGTCCGTCATCCCGGCGAAGGCCGGGATCTCGACGGTGCGTCAAGACGACAGGGCAAGATCCCGACCTTCGCCGGGATGACGACAGGTTAGAGGTTGCTCCTCAGTTTAGAGGTCATTCCCCCTTCACCAGCACCCCGCCCTTCACCACGGCATCGACGCTTTCCAGCTCGCGGACATTCACCAGCGGGTCGCCATCGACGGCAACAAGGTCGGCATAGCGCCCCACCGCAATCGCCCCGACGTCCATTTCGCGCCCCAGCGCTTCGGCCGCATTCTTCGTCGCGGCCTGGATCGCCTGCATCGGCGTCATCCCATATTCGACCATCACTCGGAACTGCTTGCCGACGTCACCGTGCGGCATCACGCCCGCGTCCGACGCGAACACCATCCGCACCCCTGCGCGGTGCGCTTTGCGGAAATTGTCGCGCTGGATCTGCGCGATCTCGCGATCCTTGCGCAGATTATCCTCCAGCACGCCGTTCTTGGCGCCCTCGGCCTGCGTATATTCGGTGTTGTAGATGTCCATCGCGAACCACACGGGCTGCTTGCGGGCGATTGCCATGCGGATACCCTCGTCATCGACCAGGCTCGCATGTTCGATCGTGTCGATCCCCGCAGCGATGGCGGCGCGGATGCCCGCCGCGCCATGCGCGTGCGCGGCGACGCGCAGCCCCCACTGGTGCGCCTCGTCGGCGATGGCGCGCAGTTCGTTTTCGGGCACCTGCAACTGACCCGGCTCGGTGTTGCGCGAGAACACGCCGCCCGTTGCGCACACCTTGATGACCTCGGCGCCATATTTGCGCTGGCGGCGCACCTGATAGCGCAGCTCGTCGGGCGTATCGCCGATCCCCTCCTCCTTGCCGTCCTTCTTTTCCAGGCTGGGCGGCAGGAAGGTGCTGTCGCAATGACCGCCGGTCGCGCCCAGCGCATAGCCCGCGGGAACGATCCGCGGCCCCGTGGCATAGCCCGAATCGATCGCCTGCTTCAGCCCGATGTCGTTGCGGTCGCCCGATCCGACGTTGCGCACCGTCGTGAACCCGGCGTCGAGCATGTCGCGCGCATTCTTGACCGCGGTCATGCCCCAGAAACTGTCGGTAAACTCCAGCCCGCGATAACCGCCGATGTCGGCGGGACCGTCGAGGTGGACGTGCATGTCGATGAGGCCGGGGAGCAACGTCTTGTCGCCCAGGTCGATATGTTTGACGTCGCTCCCCCAGCGCACGGTGCGCGCATCGGCGATATTGGTGATGCGGCCGTCGGCGCCGACGAAGATGGCGGGATGCTCGACCGTCTTGCCGGTCAGCACATCGATATAACGCGCCGCGGTGATGACGGTCTGCGACGGCGCATCCTGTGCCGCGATGCCGGTGCCCGCCGCGCCCAGAAGCGCGATGCTGCCGATTCCCATAACCCGCAGAAAACTGCGCAACTTCATTCTGAATTGCATATCGCGACCGTCCCTTGTTGATGCCCTTTGCCTAGATGGCAAAGGCGCACCGATTAGGACAGCGGAAAATCGCGGGAGCGACCGCCGCTCAGATATGCAGCGGCCGCCCGAACGCCGCGAGCACCCCTTCGTGCATCGTTTCGCTGAGCGTCGGGTGCGGGAAAACGGTGCCGATGAAGTCATCCTCGACCAGCTCGGCGGTCTTGCCAATGGTGTAGCCCTGGATCAGCTCGGTGACCTCGGCGCCGATCATATGCGCGCCGAGCAGCTCGCCGGTCTTCGCGTCGAACACGGTCTTGGTGAAGCCTTCGGCCTCGCCCAGCGCGATCGCCTTGCCGTTGCCGATGAATGGGAAGGTGCCGGCCTTGACCTCGTAACCGAGTTCCTTCGCCTTCGCTTCGGTCAGCCCGACGCTGGCGATCTGCGGGCGGCAATAGGTGCAGCCGGGGATGTTGCGCACGTCCATCGCGTGCGGGTGATTGCCCGCGATCGCCTCGACCGCGATGATCGATTCGTGCATCGCCTTGTGCGCGAGCCACGGCGGCGCAGTGACGTCGCCGATCGCCCAGATGCCGGGGACGTTGGTGCGGCACGTCGCGTCGGTGTCGATATGGCCCCTGGTTGTTTTGACGCCGAGCGCTTCGAGGCCGATATTCTCGGTGTTCGGGACGATGCCGATGGCGACGATCGCGTGGCTGAACTCGGCGCTTTCGACTTTGCCGTCCTTGCCCTTGATCTTCGCGGTAACGCCGCTCGCGGTCGCCTTCAGCTCCTCGACCCCGGCGCCGGTGTGGATCGTCATGCCTTGTTTTTTCAGCTGTTTTTCGAGGAAGGCCGAAATGTCGGCGTCCTCGACGGGTACGAGGCGGTCGAGCATCTCAACGACTGTAACTTCGGCGCCCATATCGCTGTAAAAGCTCGCAAACTCAATCCCGATCGCCCCCGACCCGATGACGAGCAGCTTCCTGGGCATTTCGGGCGGGACGAGCGCGTGGCGATAGGTCCAGATGCGCTTGCCGTCGGCAGGCGCGAACGGCAGGTCGCGCGCGCGCGCGCCGGTCGCGACGATGATATTCTTGGCGGTCAGGGTTTCGGTGCCCTTCTCGCCCTTGACCTCCAGCTTGCCCGGCGCGGTCAGCTTGCCCGTGCCCATATGGACGCTGATCTTGTGCTTCTTCATCAGATGCGTAACGCCCTGATTGAGCTGCTTCGCGACCCCGCGCGACCGCTTCACCACCGCATCGATATCGGCGCTGATCTCGGCGGCTTTCAGCCCATAGGCGTCCGCGTGGCTCATATAATGATAGATTTCGGCCGAGCGCAGCAGCGCCTTGGTCGGGATGCAGCCCCAGTTGAGGCAGATGCCACCGAGCAGCTCGCGCTCGACAATCGCGGTCTTGAGGCCGAGCTGTGCCGCGCGGATCGCCGCGACATAGCCGCCGGGGCCGGAGCCGAGGACGATGAGGTCGTAATTGGTGTCAGCCATTATGGGCTCCTTCAAAAGCCCCTCTCCCCTTGCGGGAGAGGGGTTGGGGTGTGGGGACGGCGCGCGTCTGCGCGCCAGAAGAATCGATGGCATCCAATATCGTTTCGGCAACGCCCTGGCTGCTAGCCAGAATGTCGTTGTTCCAGAAACGCAGGATGCGAAAACCTTGCGCGGTCAGATAGGCGTCGCGGGCGGCATCATGCTTATTTTCGGCGTGTTGCCCGCCGTCGGCTTCGACAATCAGGCGATGTTCGAAGCAGATGAAATCGGCGATGTAGCAATCGTCGATGATCGCCTGACGCCGCCATCTCAGGCCGTCGAGCCGTCCGGCGCGCAGGATCGACCATAACCGACGTTCGGCATCGGTCGGGTTCGACCGCATCGCGCGGGCGCGTTCCAGCAACAGGGCCTTGCGGGCAAGAGCGACGGTTACCGTCTTGTGCGCCGCAGACGCGGCGCGGACCCCACTCCCCAACCCCTCTCCCGCAAGGGGAGAGGGGCTTTGGCCCCTCGCGGGCATGTTACGCCACCAGCCCCAGCGGGCTTTCCACCAGTTCCTTGAAGGTCTTCATCAGCAGCGCGCCGTCGGCGCCGTCGATCGCGCGGTGGTCGAAGCTGCCGGTCGCCGACATGACCGTGGCGATCGCCAGCGCGTCGTCGACCACATAGGGCCGCTTCTCGCCCGCGCCGATCGCCATGATCATCGCCTGCGGCGGGTTGATGACAGCGGTGAACTGCTTGATCCCCATCATGCCCATGTTCGAGATGCTGGCGGTGCCGCCTTGATATTCATGCGGTTGCAGCTTGCCTTCCTTGGCGCGGCCCGCCAGCTCGGCCATTTCGGTCGAGATTTTCGACAGCGACTTGGCCCCCGCATCGACGATGATCGGCGTGATCAGCCCGCCCGGAATGCTGACCGCGACCGAAATGTCGGCGCGGCTGTATTTGCGCATCACATCGCCGCCGAAGCTGACGTTGCACTGCGGCACGCGCTCCAATGCCACCGCGAGCGCCTTGATCAGCATGTCGTTGACGCTGAGCTTGACGCCGCGATCGGCAAGGCTGGCGTTGAGTTCGCCGCGCAGCTTCAAAAGCGCGTCGAGGCGGATGTCGACGGTCAGATAGATGTGCGGCGCTTCCTGCATCGACTGCGTCAGGCGGCGCGCGATCGTCTTGCGCATACCGCTGAGCTTTTCGTCCTCGTGCGGGATGCCGAAATCGGGGATCGGGCCTGCGGGGGCCGGTGCGGCAGCGGGCGCCGTGCCGACAGCGGCCCCCGCCTGCGCGGGGGCGACGGCAGTGGATGCAGCGGCGCCTGTGGGCGCGCTTTCGAGGTCGGCCTTGACGATGCGGCCGCCGGGGCCGGTGCCGGTCAGCTTTTTGAGGTCGATGCCTTGTTCGGCGGCGAGGCGCCTGGCGAGCGGGCTGGCTTTGATGCGGTCGCCCACATTCGTCGTCCCAGCGGAAGCTGGGACCGCTGGCGGAGGTGCACTGACGGTAGCGGCCCCAGCTTCCGCTGGGGCGACGTCTTTTGCCGGAACCGGCGCAGGCGCAGCAGCAGGCGTCGCCTTCGCTTCGCCCGCATCCTCCCCCTCGCCCGCAATCACGGCGATCACGGTGCCGACCTTCACGCCATCGGTCCCCTCGGCGACGAGGATCTGGCTCACCACGCCTTCGTCGACCGCTTCGAACTCCATCGTCGCCTTGTCGGTCTCGATCTCGGCGAGCAGGTCGCCCGACTTGACCTCATCGCCCTCCTTCACCAGCCATTTGGCGAGTGTGCCCTCCTCCATCGTCGGCGAGAGAGCGGGCATTTTGAGTTCGATTGGCATGTCTAGGCGTGTCCCTGTCAGTCTTGCAGGCCGCGCCTGCCGCTACGGATTCTTCCTCGCCATAAGCCGTGCGCCGGTCAAGGTCCAGCGGGCCAAACTTGCGTTTCATACGAATGTGACGCAGTCTCGCATCAAGGATAATATCGGGGGTCGGGGCGATGCGGACATATCTGGTGGTGATCGACGACAGCCCCGAGGCGTCGCTGGCGCTGCGCTTTGCGGCGCGGCGCGCGGCGCGGACGGGCGGCGGCGTCATGGTGCTCGCCATCGTCCCTCCGCAGGATTTCGTCGCGTTCGGCGGCGTCCAGGCGACGATCGAGGCCGAGGCGCGCGAACATGCCGAGGAACTGGTCGCCGCCGCCGCCGATGCGGTGGTGCAGGAAGCCGGCGTGACGCCGCAGATCATGGTGAAGTCGGGCAAGCCCGTCGATGTCGTGCGCGAAGTCATCGGCGCGAGCGACGAGATTGCCGCGCTGGTGCTGGCCACCGCGGCGACCGGCGCGCCCGGCCCGCTGGTATCGCATTTCACCGGACAGGATGCGGGCACGCTCCCCTGTCCGGTGATGCTGGTGCCGGGCGGGATCGATCTCGCCCGGCTCGATGCGTTGAGCTGAGGCGCGTTCAGACGGTAACGGCAGCGGCGGGCGCGACGGCGCCCTTCCATTCGAGGATCGCAAAGCCGAGCACACCGAGCGCCTGAACGGTTACGACTGCGATGCCGATGCCGGTCATCTGGCCCGCGAAAGTCGCGATCACCGCAAAGCTCGCGGCAACCCAGCCCAGGTTGCCGATCGCGATCAGCTTGACGAGCGCGGCGCTCGGCACCGCCTGCCGCGCGGCGACGATCATCAGCAGCGCGGCGGCGAGGCAGATCCAGCCGCCGATCGAAACGACCTGCGCGGGCAGGCCGAGCAGCGCACCGACGGGCACCGCGGCCAGCAGGCCTGCGGCAAAAACCCCGGCGCAGGTGACGGCATCGACGATAAGAATGGTCTTGAGATTGCGGATCGACATGGTGATTCTCCTTTCGACCCGCTCCAATTGGGCCCGAAAGCGAATGGCGTCGATTACGCCCAAGGTAATGGAAAAAGCGAAGGCCGAGGTATAGCTGCGCTTACGAAGGAGACAGGCCATGACCCCCGCACCCGTCGGCGAACAGCTTCGCGAATGGCGCATCCGGCGCCGGATGAGCCAGATGGACCTCGCACTCGATACCGAGATTTCGACCCGGCACCTGAGCTTCATCGAAACCGGGCGCTCGCGGCCGAGCGCGCTGATGCTGCAACGCATCGCCGATTGCCTGGAAGTGCCGAACCGCGCGCGCAATGCGATGCTGCTGGCGGCAGGCTATGCCCCCGATTATCGCGAACGCGACCTGGACAGCCCCGAAATGGCGGGCATGAAGGCGATCGTCGACCATGTGCTGAAGGGGCACGAGCCCTATCCCGCGCTCGCGGTCGACCGGCACTGGAACATGATCGCCGCCAATGGCGCGGTCGCGCTGCTCACCCAGCTCGCGGCGCCCGAACTGCTGGAACCGCCGGTCAATGTGCTTCGCGTCGCGTTGCACCCCGACGGGCTGAAGCGACATATCGTCAACCTTGGCGAATGGCGCGCGCACCTGCTCGAACGGCTCGATCACCAGATCGACGCGAGCGCCGATGCGGGGCTGGTCGCGTTGCGGACCGAGCTGGCGGACTATGGCAAGGGAGCGGCCGGACATGATGGTAGCGCGGCGAACGGGATCGCGGTGCCGCTGATCCTCGACACGCCCCTGGGGCAGATCCGCTTCGTCTCCACGGTGACGATCTTCGGCACGCCGGTCGACATCACCCTGTCCGAACTGGCGATCGAGGCCTTTTTCCCGGCGGATGCGGAAAGCGCGGCGCTGTTGCGGAAAATGGCTGGGCAATAGAATAACATCGTCATTCCCGCGAAAGCGGGAACCCAGGGAGGAATCAGCCGACACCCGCTCTGGATTCCCGCTTTCGCGGGAATGCCGAAGGGATGGATCAGCGACGCTTGCCCTTATGCTTGATATTCGCAGGCCGCCCGCGTTTGCCGACCATAGGCTTGCCTGCCTTCTTCACCCCGTCGCGCCGCGGCGGCCGATTGCGGAACCCCCCTTCGGGCGCGTCGGGCAATGCGAAGCGCAGCGCGCCACTTACCGGATTGGCATCCATCAGCCTGAGTTCGAGCCGCTGGCCGACGCTATAGCTGACGCGGCCATGCTCGCTGTCGAGCGTCCGCGCCGCCTCGTCATAGAAGAAGCGCTCGCTGCCCAGCGTCGACACCGGCACCAGCCCGTCGCCGCCAAGCCCGTCGACGGTGGCGAAAAAGCCGAACGGCTGCACCCCCGTGATGCGCGCCGCGACGATCTCTCCCACCTTGCCCGCCAGATATGCCGCGACATAGCGGTCGATCGTCTCGCGTTCGGCCTCCATCGCCCGCCGTTCGAGCGCGCTGATCGCTTCGCCGATGCGCGACAAGCCCTTGGCGTCGGCTTCGCCCAACCCGGTTTTCGCCGGCAGGCCTTTGGGCTTGCCCGGCACTTCGAGCCGCCAGGAATCAACCAGCGCCCGGTGGACGATCAGGTCTGCGTAGCGGCGGATCGGCGAGGTGAAATGCGCGTAGGAGCCGAGCGCGAGCCCGAAATGCCCCGAGTTGGCGGGGCCGTAATAGGCCTGCGTCTGGCTGCGCAAAATCGCCTCCATGATTTCGGGCAGGCGATCGTCGCCCGAAAAGCCGTCGATCAGGCGGTTGAACACCGCGGGCGTAATGACCTGCCCCAGCGCAAAGCTCTGCTCGAACGTCTCCAGATAATCCTTCAGGCTGACCAGCTTCTCGCGGCTCGGCGGTTCGTGGATGCGGTACATCACGGGCGACTTTTTCGCCTCCAGCGCCTTCGCCGCCGCGACATTCGCCGCGATCATATAATCCTCGATCAGCCGGTGCGCGTCGAGCCTTTCGCGCACGCGGATTTCGGCGATGCCGCCCTGTTCGTCGAGGATGACCTGCCGCTCGGGCAGGTCGAGGTCGAGCGGCGCCCGCGCCGCGCGCGCCTTGGCGAGCAGCGCCCAGCACGCCCAGAGCTGGCGGAGCGCCGGAAGCACATCCTCGTCCCATCCCGCGTCAGGCACGTCGGCATCAAAGGCTGCCTGCGCGCGTTCATAGGCGATGTTCGCGCGCAGCCGCACCAGCGCGCGCGTGAAGCGCCATGACGTCACCTTGCCATGCCTGTCGACGGTCAGGTGGCACGCCATCGCGGCGCGATCCTGCCCGGCTTTCAGCGAACACACGCCCGCCGACAGCGTCTCGGGCAACATCGGTACGACCTGGTCGGGGAAATAGACGCTGTTGCCGCGCCGCCGCGCCTCGCGGTCGAGCGCGCCGTCGGGACGGACATAAAAACTGACGTCGGCTATCGCGACGATGGCGCGATACCCGCCCTTGTTGCCGGGATCGTCGTCGGGGATCGCCCAGACGGCATCGTCATGGTCGCGCGCGTCGGCGGGGTCGATCGCAAGGATGGGCAGATCGCGCAGATCCTCACGCCCGTCGGGGGTCAGCGGCAGTGTCGCCGAGCGCTCGGCCTCGTCGATGACCTCGTCGCCAAAGACGTGCGGGATTTCATGCTTCGCGATCGCGATCATGCTGAGCGAGCGCGGCGCGAAGGGATCGCCGATGCGGTCGATCACGCGCGCCTTGGTCGCGGGGCCACGCCCCGACAGCTCGGCGCGCACCAGGTCGCCGATCGCGGCATCGCCCATGTCCGCCACCGCGAAGTCGAAGCGCGCGCGCTTGTCGGCAGGGCGCAGCCAGGTCATCGGCTTGCCGCCGGGGCCGGTGTCGGCGACGAGCACGCCGATGATCGTCTCGCCGCCCGCCTGCAATGTCTTCATCGGGTGCGCGACATGCCCGCCCCCGCGCTCCTCGGTGCGCGCGAGGATGCGGTCGCCGACCCCGAGCGCCCCGCGCCGTCCCTTCTCCATCACGCGCAGCCGCGGCGGCGCCCCGGCGCCCTCCCAGCGATCGGGCACCGCCCAGACGGCATCGCCCTCGACCGCCGCGACGCGCAGCACGGTGACGCGCGGCAACCCGCCATGTTTGTGAAAGGCACGCCCCGGCGCCATGTCGACCAGCCCTTCGTCGGTCATGTCCTTGAGCAAGGCCTTGAGCGCGATCTTGTCGGCGCCACGTACGCCGAAATGCTTGGCAATCTCGCGCTTCCCGATCGCGCCGGGGCTGTCCTCGATGAACCGCAAAATCTGCTCGCGCGAGGGCAGGCCGGGTTGCGGCTTGGGCTTTTTCATTGCGCTTCGTCCAACGGGTTCGCGCGGAGACGCGGAGACGCGGAGAGAATGGATCGGGCCGACAGGCCCCGCACTTCATCCCGCGACGCGGCTGGCCGCAGCGCTGGACGAGGAGAGCCGCTTCGCGGCGGGCACGACCTCTCCGCGTCTCCGCGTCTCCGCGCGAACAAAATCAATAGGTCCGCCCGATCAGCACGCGCTCGACAGCAGGCGCGCCGGTAAAAATGCACAATCCGTCGGCAGGGGCCGCATCGAGCGGGGTGTTGCGCATCGTGAGCTTCAGCGCCTTCAACTGCTCGACGATCTTGTCAAGCGCGGCGCCAGTCGGGCGCGACCACTGCACCTCGACCCAGCCGACGAATTTGTCATCGCCGCCGAAATGCGCGGCAAGGTCGGTGACGTCGCGGCGGATATTGGCATGCAGCCGTTCGCGCGCCTCAGCATACAGGCTCGCCTGAATATCCTCCAGCGTCTGCGCGGCATTGGCGACGAAATCGCTCTTGGCGATGAACGCGCTGTTGAGCTTGCCATCGTCCTTGTACAGCCGGTCGCGGCGGATCACCGCGACATTGCCGCCCGCGACATCACGCGGACCGACCTCGACGATGATCGGCGCGCCCTTCTTGACCCAGCCCCAGCGCTTCGACTGCGCCTTGTTCGCGCCGGTGTCGAGCAGCACGCGCACCGGCTCGCGGAAGGCGTCGAGCGCCTTGAGCTGCGCCTCGAGGTCGCGGCAATAATCGAGGATCGCGGCGTCCTCCTGCGTGTCGCGCAGCATCGGGACGATGACGATCTGAAACGGCGCGATGCGCGGTGGGCAGCGCAGCCCGTCGTCGTCGCCGTGCGTCATGATGACGCCGCCGATCATCCGCGTCGACGTGCCCCAGCTCGTCGTATGACAGAGGCTGTGGCCGCCGTCCTTGTCCTGGAACCGGATGTTCGCCGCCTCGGCGAAACCGGTGCCCAGATAATGCGAGGTGCCGGCCTGCAAGGCCTTGCCGTCCTGCATCATCGCCTCGATCGAATAGGTCGCGACCGCGCCCGGAAAGCGCTCATTCTCCGGCTTTTCGCCCGCGATCACGGGCATCGCGAGCACATCTTCGGCAAAGGCGCGATACATTTCGAGCGCGCGCAGCGTCTCGGCCATCGCGCCGTCCCTGTCGGCGTGCGCGGTATGGCCCTCCTGCCACAGAAACTCGCTCGTCCGCAGGAACATGCGCGTGCGCATTTCCCAGCGCACGACATTGGCCCACTGGTTGACCTTCAGCGGCAGGTCGCGCCAGCTCTGTACCCAGCGGCTCATCGCCGAGCCGATGACGGTTTCCGAAGTCGGACGCACGATCAGCGGCTCTTCCAGCCTCGCTTCCGGATCGGGAACAAGCCGACCCTTGCCGTCGGCGATCAGCCGGTGGTGCGTGACAACCGCCATTTCCTTTGCGAAACCATCGACATGGTCGGCTTCCTTCTCAAAGAAGCTCAAGGGAATGAAAAGCGGGAAATAGGCGTTCTGGACGCCCGCGTCCTTGATGCTCGCATCCATCACCGTCTGGATGCGTTCCCAGATGCCATAGCCCCATGGCTTGATGACCATGCAGCCGCGCACGCCCGATTCCTCGGCGAGGTCGGCTTCGGCAATCACGTCCTGATACCAGGCCGCAAAGTCGGCCTGACGGGTTACGCTGAGCGCATGTTTGATCATCGGTCCTGTTTCTATACTCGGGCGCGGAACGGCGTCCCGCTCATTTCTTCCCGGCGAGCTCGGCCTTGAGTTCGGCGATCTCGGCCTTCAGCGCGGCGATTTCGGCATCCTTTGCCTTGCTCGCTCCCGGAATGAACGCGCCCGCGGCCTGCTGGAACATTTCCATGTTGCGCCGGGTCAGCTCGGCAAGCGGGTTGGCGCCCAAAGCCCCCTCGAACGCCGCGCGGACATCCTGTTGATTCTTGCGGAAGGCCGCCATCGACGCTTCCAGATATTGCGGCACCATCGCCTGCATCTTGTCGCCATACATGCCGATCAACTGACGCAGGAACGACACGGGCAACAGCGTCTCGCCGCGCGTTTCGGTGTCCATGATGATCTGCGTCAGCACATTATGCGTGATGTCCTCGCCGCTCTTGGCGTCGACGACGCGGAACTCGCGGCCGTCGCGCACCATTGCACCAAGATCGTCGAGCGTGATGTAGCAGCTGCGCTCGGTGTCATAGAGCCGCCGGTTGGCGTATTTCTTGATCGTGACGACATCGTCGTCGGCCGTCCCCTTGGACTTCGCCATGATGATCTCAGCTCCTGCACATCCCGGTTTCATGGCGACCGCGCCGTTCCGGACAAGCCGGGGCGTTAGCACCAAATGATGATGCGTCGCAACATGCGGCGGGGATGATTTCGGCGACTCGGCGCGCGCGCCCTTTCGCCAGGTTCGCGGTCGCTGCACGATATAGTGGCCGATTCCCATGGTGCCGACAAAGCAGGGGCCTTTCGGCGCCTGCTTCAGTGATGCCACGCCGCGCTTCACAACCTTCGATGCAATTTAGTTACTCCGGCAACCATGAGTAAGCAATATTTCCTCACACGAACCGGTTATGACGTGCATTCCTGTCGCGTCCGGCTAACCATATTATCTACCGCCTCGCGTTGGGCGGTTGCGGCACTGTTGCGCGAATGTCACAGACGTTTTCAGTTCACAACCTTGTGACACAAAATTGCCATGAAGGGCTTGTGCCTGGGGCATTTTCGGTCTTTCTGAGAGGCAATCCGTTCCTCTCTGATTTCGAACGGGCCAACCGGGGAGTTATTCAATGACGAAGTCGCACCTGCTTATGGGTGCTGCTGCCTTTGCAGTAGCCATATCTGTCAGCCAGCCCGTTTTTGCGCAGCAAACGGAAGATTCGACCGAGGCAACCGAGGACGCAGACAATCCCGAGCGGGACTGTCAGGAATTTCGTGTGTGGGCGGGCATAATGGGTGAGAAGGAGTCCCACTATGTCTCGACGCAAAGAACCTGTGATCCCGTCTGATTTGCTGGATCAACTTTTGGCTGGCGGTGATGCTGCTGCGGCCTTGCAGCAAGGCGGCTTGCTGGATTCGCTGAAGAAGGCCTTGGCCGAACGCGCGCTTAATGCCGAGATGGATCATCATCTCGGCCACGAAGAGCAGGCTGGCAACAGCCGCAATGGCTATGGCCGCAAGACGGTTGCCACGGGCACCGGTAAGATCGAGATCGAGATCCCGCGCGACCGGCAGGGCAGCTTCGATCCGCAGCTGATCGCCAAGTATCAGCGCAGGTTCCCGGGCTTCGACGACAAGATCATCTCGATGTATGCCCGCGGGATGAGCACCCGGGAGATTACCGGGTATCTGCGCGAGCTGTATGGCATCGACGTCTCGCCGGACCTGATATCGACCGTCACCGACGCCGTGCTCGAGGAGGTCGCCGCCTGGCAGGCCCGGCCGCTCGATCAGGCCTATCCGCTGGTGTTCTTCGATGCCATCCGGGTCAAGATCCGCGATGAAGGCATGGTCCGCAACAAGGCGATCCACATCGCGCTCGGCGTGATGGCCGACGGCACCAAGGTCGTGCTGGGCCTGTGGATCGAACAGAACGAGGGCGCCAAGTTCTGGCTGCGCGTGATGAACGAGCTCAAGAACCGCGGGGTGGAAGATATCATGCTGGCCGTCGTCGACGGCCTCAAGGGCTTCCCGGATGCGATCACCGCCGTGTTCCCCGAGGCGATCGTCCAGACCTGCATCGTGCACCTGCTGCGCAACTCGATGGACTTCGTCTCCTGGAAGCACCGCAAGCCGCTGGCGGCTGCTCTGAAGGGCATTTACCGCGCGGTTGATGCCAAAGCTGCCGAGGAGGCACTCACCGCCTTCGAGGCCAGCGAATGGGGCCAAAAATACCCTGCCATCGGCCAGAGCTGGCGCCGGGCATGGAGCGAGGTCATACCTTTCTTCGCCTTCCCGGAGGAGGTCCGCAGGATCGTCTACACGACCAATGCTATCGAGGCTCTGAACGCCCAGCTTCGGCGGGCGGTGAGGGCCAGGGGGCACTTCCCCAGCGACGAAGCAGCAACCAAGCTACTCTATCTGATCTTGAACCGCTCCGAGAAAGAGTGGAGAATGCCGCCACGTGAGTGGTCCATGGCCAAGGCCCAGTTCGCCGTCCTGTTCGGTGAGCGCTTCATCAAGGCCATGGCGGCCTAATGTTCAACCGCCCGCCCACACACGAAATTCCTGACAGTCCCTCCCGAGCGCGCTATCGTTGTCACCGGCTCACGTATTGCGCGCCCCAATCTGGAATCGAGTGTTCCGCTGACGGCTGTGCCGGTAGGCGATCTTACCGACCGCGGCGACATTCAACTTGGCGACGCGCTGAACGAACTGCCATCGTTGCGCGCAACATTCAGTCAGGCGAACTCGACGCGCTTTATCGGCACGGCCGGCATCAATCTGCTCGATCTTCGAGGTCTTGGCACCGAACGTACGCTGGTCCTCGTCAATGGACGGCGTCATGTCACTTCGTCACCGGGTTCATACGATGTGGATACCAACACAATCCCGGTCGACTTGCTTGAACGAGTTGACGTCATCACCGGGGGTAATTCTGCGATCTATGGCTCGGATGCCGTCGCCGGGGTAGTGAACTTCATCACCAAGCGCGATTTCGACGGCATCAAGCTCCGTGGTCAGGGGGGCGTTTCGACCTACGGCGATCGTGGCTCCTATTTCATTTCGGGTATCGCTGGTAAAAACTTCATGGACGGCCGGGCAAATGTTGCGGTAGCCGTAGAGTATGCTCGTGCAAACCCGGTCTTTTTTTCAGATCGTGAATATCTTGGCGCCCAGACCGGTGTGGGTCCGGCGGGCTTCGAAGTTGTCGAGCCGGCGTTCCGACTGGTAAATGGCGTTCCAACGCCCGTGCCCAACCGCAACGATAATGGCGTACCCAATACGCGCTTCCTTCCGGCCGGTTTCACCTTCAATACCGTGTCGCTTGGGGGCATGGTGTTGACCAGCTGCCCGGCGCCGACCGCCACCAATGCGGCGAGAGTCGCTGCCGTTTGTACCGGGGAACTTTCCCCGACATCGGGGGGCCGTTTCTCATACAATTATGCGTTCCAACCCGACGGCACGTTGCTTCGCAACGGGCCAGAAAATGGCCTCGTCGACAACCGTGGCGCGGGCGGCTCGGCGCTGTTCGGCTTGGGTGCGTCAGGTGTGGAAGACGCAATGCTGTTGCCTGGGATCGAGCGCATCGCCGTCAATCTGCTTTCCCATGTAGAGATATCGTCGGCCTTCGTGCCTTTCGTCGAGGCCAAATATGTCAGAATCAACGCAACGCAGCAGTCGACGCAGCCGACATTCATCGCCAGCGCGCTTAACCCGATCTTCTCGATCAACAATCCGTTTCTGACGGACCAGGCGCGCCAGACGTTGCAGACGATTCTCGCTCCGGGCGCGACGACGTTTCAGATGCAGCGCTTCAACAACGACCTTGGCACGCGGGCTGAAGACCATCGCCGCGAAACCTACCGGATCGTTGCCGGTGTGCGCGGGGATCTCGGCACCAGTTCGAATCTGACCTATGAAGTTGCGTTCAACTATGGCCGGACCGAAACCTATTATGAAACTGGCGGCAATGTTGACGTCGCCAAGTTCAACCGCGCGACCAATGCTGTGCGCAATTCTGCGGGACAGATTGTTTGCGCAGTCAATGCTGACGCCAACCCGGCGAACGACGACCCTGCCTGCGCTCCGCTGAACCCGTTTGGCTTCGGAGCGCCGTCGCAGGCTGCGAAGGATTACGTTCTCTACACGTCATCCCGAGAGCAATGGGCTGAGCAGATCAACGCTGTCGCATATCTCTCGGGCAATACCGAGGGCTTTTTCAACCTTCCAGGCGGCCCGGTTGGCTTCGCCTTCGGTGGAGAATATCGTCGGGAAGACGCTTATTCAGCGTTCGACCCTTTTACACGTTCAGGCGCAACCTTCCTCAACGCGATCGCGGTCTTTGAACCCCCGTCGGTCGAAATCAAGGAGTTGTTCGGCGAGTTGCGGATTCCGATGCTGCGCGACGTTCCGCTGGCGCATGAACTGACGCTGGAAGGTGCCGCCCGCTATTCGGACTATGGCGGATCGGTAGGTGGCGTCTGGGCGTATAACTTCGGCGGCATATGGGCGCCGATTCCGGATATACGTTTCCGCGCGGGTTATGCTCGATCTGTTCGTGCACCAAACCTCGGCAATCTGTTCGCTACCCGGTCGGAGACGTTTGCAAACGGGCTCATCGATCCATGCAGTCAGACGGTGATTAACGACAACCCGAACCGTGTCCGTAACTGCGCCGCAGCTGGCATTCCCACGACGATGGTAGTCGACGGCAACACTATTCCTTGGGTGAACACGGCAGCGTCGGGCGTGTCGGGCTTCAACCAAGGCAATCCCAACCTCGTCCCCGAAGTCGGAAAGAGCCTCACGATCGGCGGCGTGTTCCAGCCCCGGTTTGTTCCGGGTCTCGCGATCACCGTCGACTATTACCGGATCAAGGTTACCAACGTGATCCAAGGGCTGACTGGACAGGCGATTATCAATCGTTGTTATGATGATCCGGTTGGACTCGACAATCCGTTCTGTGCGGCTGTTTTCCGCCGCCGCGACCCTAACCCGCTTATCGACTTCACCTTCGATGGGCAAGCGAACCGCATCCCTGCACCCGGTCAGCCGACACTGAACTTTCCGGTTCTGGGACCGGCATTCCTCAACCAACCCTTCAACTTTGCGGCACGCAAGGCGGAAGGTATCGATTTCGACGTTTCTTATCGTCGCACGTTCGATAATGGAATCATGCTTAACCTGCGTGGCGTCGCGACATACAATATCAATCGCGAAGATTTCTCTTTTATTACGGATCCTTCGCGCTCAACGCGCATCCACGGAACATTGGGTGACCCGATCTGGGCAGCAAACTTCAACGCAAATATTGACTTCGGAACAATCGACGTAGGTTACAGTGCACGTTATGTGGGCAAGCAATCGGTCGATGCGTGGGAAGTCCAACACTCGCATCAGGGCCGCCCACCGACGAACCCGGACGCTTTCCCGTTCAGAAAATATCCGGATCGGCTGTACCATGCGTTCCGTGTCGGTTTCGAACCGGACGATAAGTATCGTTTCTATTTTGGCGTCGACAATGTTTTCAATTCACGCCCCCCATTCGACTTGACTGGGACGGGCGCTGGCAGTGGCATTTTCCCAGTTCAGGGACGCTTTTTCTATGCAGGTATCCAAGCTTCACTGTAAGGTTGGATCGGTCGAACTCTCTGGGGGGTCGTCGCAAGACGGCCCCTTCATTGTAATCAACACATAAAACGTCCGAACCGGGGCCCCAGCCCGGTCAGAAGTTCATATTGCGACAAGCCGGTGCCGATCGCCAGCGTCGGCAGATCATAATCGATCGCCAGCCAGTCGCCTTCGCGCAACCCTTCTGCGCGGCTCGCGTCGAACGCGGTCAAATCCATTGATACCCGCCCGATCAGCGGCAGCGCGCGGCCGTGCCATGTTGCACCGCCCGAACCTGCGTGGCAGCGCAGATAGCCGTCGGCATAGCCCATGTTGGCGATCGCGACGCGCGTATCGCGCGCCGCGCGCCACGTCGCGCCATAGCCGACGCTTTCGCCCACCCGAACCTCGCGCAGTTGCAGCACGCGCGCTTCGGGATAGGCGACTTGCCGGATATGGCCTCGCGCTTCCTCTCGCGGCGTGCCGCCATAAAGGGCGATACCGGGGCGCGTCAGGTCGAAGGCGTAATCGACGCCAAGACAGATTCCCGCGCTGTTCGCCAGGCTGTAGCGCCGCGCCCGAACGCGCGCGCGAAGGGCGCGGAAGGCCGCGAGTTGTCTTGCATTCTGCTCGCTGTCCTCATCCGCCGAGGCGAGGTGGCTCAGCAATGTGTCGATGGCCAGCCCGTCGAGCGCGCCGCCCAACGCTTCTTCGACGCGCAGGCCGAGGCGGTTCATCCCCGTATCGACCATCACGTCGCACGGCTGCCCCTCCCCCGCTTCGCGCCAGCGCTGCACCTGTTCGACGCTGTTCAGCACGGGCCGCGCGGGGAGCAGCCGCGCCGCGACCATATCGTCAGGTCCGATGCCGTGGAGCACCGATAGCGAAACGCCCTGGGGTAGCGGCATCAGCGCCGCGGCCTCGGCCCAGGTCGCGACGAAAAAGTCGCGACAACCCGCGGCAGCGAGCCGCGCCATCACCGCGCACGCGCCGAGTCCATAGCCGTCGGCCTTGATCGCCGCGCCGCACGCCGCCGCGCCGCCTTGCGCGGCGAGCCAGCGCCAGTTGGCGACGAGCGCGGCGGAATCGAGGCGGAGGCGGAGCGGCGGAGCGATGGCTATCATCCCCCCGCCCCTATACGGCTTCGCGCGCCGCGCCAATGGGGCGCGTCAGTTCGCGGGAGACACCCTGTCCTTCGCCCGATCCCACTGGCCCGCGACGGGATCCTTGAGCATGACGGCGGTGATCAGAAACGCCGCAAGCACGACCGCCCAGGTATACCAGAGCCCGGCGTAGGCATTGCCCGTCTTGGCGATGATGAAGCTGGCGATCAGCGGCAGGAATCCGCCGAAATAGCCGGTCCCGATATGATAGGGAATCGACAGCGACGAATAGCGGACATGCGGCGGGAACATTTCGGACAGCAGCGCCGCGACGGGGCCATAGGTAAAGCCCGACAGCGCGCTGAGCCCCAGCAGCGCGAGGAAGATGATCGCGATCCCGCCCGCGTCCGGCACCTGCTTGGCAAAATCATAACCCATCGCCTCGAGCGCGGGCCGGAGCAGCGCGGGATCCTCCCCCGCGACTTCGCGGCCGCCGATGCGGACAGCGACACTGTCAAGGCCGCCCGGCGCCTCGACCACGGCATAGGGCACGCCGAGCTTCGTCAGTTCGCCCAGCGTCCGCCCGCACACCGTAGCTTGGCTCTGCGCGAAAGGATCAAAGCTGCACTGCGAGCCGGTGACGACAACCGGCGCCTTCGCCGCCGCGGCGGTCAGCGCGGGATTGCCGACGCTCCCCATCCACCAGAACAGCGGGAACAGCAGCACCAGCGTCGCGCCATAACCCCAGACGATCGGCTTCTTGCGCCCGATGCGGTCGGACAGGCGCCCTGCCCAGATAAAGAAGCCCATGCCGATCGCTGCGGCGGCGCCGACGATGATTTCGGCGGCGGTATCCTCGACCTTCATCGGACCTTTGAGGAAGGAGAGGCCGGAGAACATCGCGGTGTACCAGATCACCGTCAGCCCGGCGGCAATGCCGAACAGCGCGATGAAGATGCGCCGCGGATTGCCCGGATAGGTGAAGCTCTCCTTCAGCGGATTCCTGGCCAGTTCACCTTCTGCCTTCATCGCCTGGAACACCGGGCTTTCGGACAGCTTGAGTCGCATCCACAGCGAAATACCCAGCAGGATCAGCGACAGCAGAAAGGGCACGCGCCACCCCCAGCTTTCCCAAACCGCGTCGGGCATCATCGCCTTGCAGCCGAGCACGACGATCAGGCTGAGCACGAATCCGCCGACGACGCTCGCCTGGATGAAGCTGGTATAGAAGCCGCGCTTTCCGGGCGGCGAATGTTCGGCGACATAGATGGCTGCGCCCCCATATTCGCCGCCGAGCGCCAGGCCCTGCAATATCCGCAGCAGGATGACGATGATCGGCGCCGCGATGCCGATCGTCGCCGCCGACGGGATCATGCCGACGCCCGCGGTGGCGATGCCCATCAGCGTGACGGTGACGAGAAAGGTATATTTACGCCCCAGCCGGTCGCCAAGGAATCCGAACAGCACCGCGCCGAGCGGACGGAAGCCGAAGCCGACCGCAAATCCCGCCCAGACGAGCAGCGTTTCGAGCGTCGCATTGTCGCTGGGGAAAAAGGCCTTGCCGATAATCGCTGCGAGCGTGCCGTATATGAAGAAATCATACCATTCAAACACGGTCCCTGCCGACGAGGCGGCAATGACCATGCGGATGTCCTTCTGCGTCGGCTGATAGACCGCGCCATGATCGGCGACGGCAGCTGCGTCGGTCATATTCTCTCCCTTGCCCCCTGCGGGCCTTCCCCTCCCGTTCGTGTCGAGCGAAGTCGAGATGCCTTGAAGACATGCGCGACCAAAGCGTGTCTCGACTTCGCTCGATACGAACGGGTTTGGGTGGGTTTAGCTGGCCGGCGGCGCTGTGCAAGTCTTCTTGGCGTAGCGTCATTTCGGTGGCAGGCTGTGGCCCATGCAGTTCATCGACCTTTCGATCCCGATCACCAACGATGTCGTCTCCGACCCGCCGGTGATGCGCCCGCAGATCACCTATATGACCCACGAGCATACGTGGGAACAGATCGCGATGTTCTTTCCCGGCCTGACGCGCGACGACCTGCCCGATGGCGAAGGCTGGGCGGTCGAGATGCTGTCGCTGAGCACGCACAACGGCACCCACATGGACGCGCCGTGGCATTATCATTCGACGACCGACAGCGGCGCCAGTCCTGCCCCATCGATCGACGAAGCCCCACTCGATCTTTTCTTTCGCCCTGGCGTGAAGCTCGATTTTTCGGACCGTCCGCACGGCCATGTCGTGAGCGGCGCCGAGGTCGAGGCCGAGCTGGCGCGCATCGGGCACGACCTGCAACCGCTCGACATCGTGCTCGTCCAGTCGGGCGCGATCTACGGCACCGACAATTTCACCGATCAGGGCTGCGGCATGGGCGCCGAGGCGACGCTGTATCTGACCCAGCGCGGGGTAAAGGTTGTCGGCACCGATGCGTGGAGCTGGGACGCGCCGTTCAGCCACACGGCAAAGCGCTGGGCCGAAACGCGCGACCCGTCGATCATCTGGGAAGGGCATAAGGCGGGACGCATCCATCCCTATTACCAGATCGAAAAGCTCACCAACCTGTCGGCGATCCCCGCGACGGGTTTCACCGTCAGTTGCTTTCCGGTGAAGATAGAGCGTGCAAGCGCGGGATGGATCCGCGCGGTGGCGTTGATGGAGGATTGAGCCCGCACGGCCGCTAACGACCGGAACCAGCCGTCGCCCCCGCGCAGGCGGGGGCCGCTGGCGGTTTACGCAGCGAGGCAGTAATAAGGTCGGCGTCCGGGGCGCCTTTTTCATGGATGAGGTGCATTTGCACAACTCCGTTCGTCCCGAGCCTGTCGAAGGGCTGTTCCCTGCTTCAGCGCCGGCAAAAGAAAGAGCGGTGCTTCGACAAGCTCGGCATGGCCGGGTTGGGGAATCACTCCATCTCCAGAATCACCGCATCGACCGCCAGGCTGTCGCCCTGCGCCGCCTTGACGCTTTTCACCACGCCCGCCTTCTCGGCGCGCAGGATATTTTCCATCTTCATCGCCTCGACCGTCGCCAGCGGTTGCCCGGCCTCGACCTTGTCGCCTTCGCCGACGTGCAGCGCCACCAGAAGCCCCGGCATCGGACAGATGAGATATTTCGACAGGTCGGGCGGGATTTTCTCGATCATGTACGACGCCAGCGGTGCGACATGCCAGGGCAGGACGCGGACGTCATGGATGCGCCCGCGCGTCGTCATCTTCCAGCCGGTGCGCGTTCTGATGACCTTCACGGCCAGTTCGCCGTCGTCGATCTCGGCCACCACCAGCCGGTCGCCCGGCGTATATTCCAGCGCGATGTCGAGCTTGTCGCCGTCGACCTTGATATGCTTGTGGCCGACCTTCACCTTGTGGTCCCTGCCGCCGATCGTCACCTGCCATTTGCCGGGCGGGTCCAACCGGTCGCCGAGCTGGCCGTCGGTGCGGCGGGCGCGGTCGGCGTCGGCCGACGCCATGAAGCCGGCGATGGCGGCGAGCGCGCGCGTCACGTTCGCCTCCGTCGGCGCCCCCTGGAAGCCTTCGGGATATTCTTCGGCGATGAAACCGGTCGTGAGCTCGCCCGAGCGGAAGCGCGGATGCTGCATGATCGCCGAGACGAAATCGATATTGTGGCCGAGCCCCTCGATCTCGAAACGGTCGAGCGCCGCGACCTGCAAATCCGCCGCCTCGTCGCGCGTCTTGCCCCAGGTCACCAGCTTGGCGATCATCGGGTCGTAGAAGATCGACACCTCGCCCCCCTCTTCCACGCCCGCATCGACGCGCACGCCATCGACGCCGCGCTCATCGCCCTCCCACGCCGGCACCGGGGTGCGATAGCGGACGAGGCGCCCGGTCGAGGGCAGGAAGCCGCGATACGGGTCTTCGGCATAGACACGGTTCTCGATCGCCCAGCCGTCGATCTTCACATCATCCTGCGTCATTTCGAGCTTTTCGCCAGCGGCGACGCGGATCATCTGTTCGACGAGGTCGATGCCGGTGATCGCCTCGGTCACCGGATGCTCGACCTGCAGCCGCGTGTTCATTTCGAGGAAATAGAAGCTCTCGCCGGTCGGGTCGGCGCCCGACACGATCAGCTCGACCGTGCCTGCGCTGTAATAGCCGACCGCGCGCGCCAGCGCGACGCATTGCTCGCCCATCGCCTTGCGCATCTTCGGCGTGACGAAGGGCGACGGCGCTTCCTCGACGACCTTCTGGTGGCGGCGCTGGATGCTGCACTCGCGTTCGTTGAGATAGAGGATGTTGCCATGCTGGTCGCCGAGGATCTGGATTTCGATGTGGCGCGGATTGAGGATGAACTTCTCGATAAACACCCGGTCGTCGCCGAAGCTGTTCAGCCCCTCGCGCTTAACGCTCTCGAACCCTTCGCGGACGTCCTGCTCGCTATAAGCGAGCCGCATCCCCTTGCCGCCGCCGCCCGCCGACGCCTTCATCATCACCGGATAGCCGATCTCGTTACTGATCTGGACCGCATGTTCGGTATCGCGGATCTCGCCGACGAAGCCGGGGACGACGTTCACGCCCGCTTCCTTCGCGAGCTTCTTCGACTCGATCTTGTCCCCCATCGCCGCAATCGCGTTCACCGGCGGGCCGATGAAGGCGATATTTTCCTTCGCCAGCGCCTCGGCGAAACTGGTGCGCTCGGACAGAAAGCCATAGCCCGGATGCACCGCCTCGGCGCCCGTCGCCTTGCACGCCGCGATGATCTTGTCGGCGATCAGATAGGATTCGGAAGCGGGCGACGGTCCGATATGCACCGCCTCGTCGGCTTGTCGCACGAAAGGCGCGCGCGCATCGGCGTCCGAATAGACGGCGACGGTCGCGATGCCCATGCGCCGCGCGGTCTTGATGACGCGACAGGCGATTTCACCGCGGTTGGCGATCAGGATTTTCTTAGAGCCTGATCCGAAATTAAGTTGAGTGGTGCCAGCGGGTTAGCTTGACGCGAGCCCAAGTCGCTGATTCACGGGGTTTTGCAACAAACTTCGGGAGTTCAACGATGTGGACCGACACCACCCGGGCGCAGTATGCCCGTGCCGACCTGGCTTTGCCAAGCGATTTGACCGATGCGGAATGGGCCGTGCTGGAGCCGTTACTTCCGGGCCCTTGCTGTGTAGGGCGACCGCGCAAATGGCCGCTGCGGCGGATCATCGAGGCGATCCTGTATCTGCTGCGCGGTGGGCTGCCCTGGCGGATGTTGCCGCCCTGCTTTCCTCCGGTCTCGACGGTGCGGCGCTGGTTCTATCTGTGGCGCGACAATGGTCTGTGGCTCTCGCTCAATCACGCCCTGCTGCTGATCGGGCGGGAAGCCCTCGGGCGCGAGGCTTCTCCGAGCGCTGGGGTCATCGACAGCCAAAGCGTGAAAACCACGGAAAGCGGCGGGCCTTGCGGCTATGACGCAGGCAAGAAGATCAAGGGCCGCAAGCGACACATCGTGACCGACACCGAGGGCAATCTCGTTCATGCCGTGATCCACACCGCTGACGTGCAGGATCGCGATGGCGCGCCGTTTGTTCTGGCCGAGATCATCCGCCGTCACCCTTGGCTCAGGCACATCTTCGCCGATGGCGGCTATGCTGGCGACAAGCTTCGCCAGGCGCTGCGCAAGATCGGGAAGTGGACGGTCGAGATCATCAAGCGATCCGACCATGCCAAGGGCTTCGAGGTCCTGCCCAGACGCTGGGTGGTCGAGCGGACCTTTGCGTGGCTCGGTCGCAACCGCCGCCTCGCCAAAGACTTCGAGCAGACCATCGCATCGGCAACCGCGTGGCTGTTCATCGCCTCAATTCAGCTCTTCGTCCGCCGTATCGCAAGAGCATGTGATCTGCCCCCTTCTGAGTGGTCCAAAATTGATGATATTTTGGATGACGAAGGAGAATATGAATGCCGGCCAAGAAGCATCGCCCGGAAGAGATTATCGGCAAGCTGCGTGAAGCGGAGGTCGTGTTGGCGCAGGGGGCGACGACGGCTGAAGCGTGTCGCCGGATCGGCGTTACGGAACAGACCTATTATCGGTGGCGTAAGGAATATGGCGGTCTGAAGACCGACCAGGCGCGGCGGATGAAGGACTTGGAGAAAGAGAATGCGCGGCTTCGGCGTGCGATATCGGACCTGACGCTGGACAAGCTGATATTGCAGGAGGCTGCCCGGGGAAACTTCTGAGCCCCGCGCGCCGAAGGCGCTGTATCGATCACATCAGAATGATGATGCCGGTGTCTGAGCGGCGGCTGTGCCGTGTGCTCGGGCAACATCGATCGACACAGCGCAAGGCGCCCCGCGGGGCGAACGACGAAGCAGCTCTGACCGAGGACATCATTGCGCTGGCCCGGCAATATGGTCGTTATGGCTATCGCCGGGTGACGGCGTTGCTGCGCGATGCGGGGTGGCATGTGAACCGCAAGCGGGTCGAGCGCATCTGGCGGCGCGAGGGGCTGAAGGTACCGCAAAGGCAGCCGAAGCGCGGGCGGCTCTGGCTGAACGACGGATCGTGCATCCGGCTTCGGCCCGAGTATCCCGGCCATGTCTGGTCCTACGACTTCGTCGAAGGGCGGACCCACGATGGTCGCAAATACCGGATCCTTTCGATCATCGACGAGGCGAGCCGGGAGTGCCTGGCGTTGCCGGTGGCACGCAAGCTCAGGAGCGATGACGTTCTGGCGGCGCTCGCCGAGCTGTTCGTCACGCGTGGGCCACCAGCGCACATACGGTCCGACAATGGCCCGGAGTTTATCGCGACGGCGGTGCAGCAATGGCTCGCCCAGATCGGCGTGAAGACGCTGTATATCACGCCCGGATCACCATGGGAGAATGGCTATTGCGAGAGCTTCAACGGATCGCTGCGTGATGAACTGCTCAACGGCGAAATCTTCTACTCGCTCGCCGAGGCCCGGATCCTGATCGAGGCCTGGCGGCGACATTACAACACCGTCCGGCCGCACAGCTCGCTGGGATACCGACCACCCGCGCCGGAGGCCGTTCCATCGCCAGTGTCGCCCTCCGGTTCCGCTTCGCTCCACCTACGGCCGACACTGGCGATGGAGGCGTCAATGCACTAACATATAGCCCGGACCACTCGGTGGGGGCCGGTCACATGAAATCTATCGCGATAATTTTGAATCAGACTCTTAAACACTCTTTACTCCCCTCCCGCTTGCGGGAGGGGCCGGGGGTGGGCCTGCTCCGCTCGCGAAATGTGAAAACTGCAAAGGGTGTCAGCCCACCCCTAACCCCTCCCGCAAGCGGGAGGGGGACTTTACTCGGCCGCCTCCATCTGCGCGCTCTGGCGCATCGGCTCTTCGCTCTCCATCGGCTTGAGGCCGAGTTTCGCGAACAGCGCCGCGTCGGCGCTGTCTCCGGCGTTCGCCGTCGTCAGCAGCTTGTCGCCGGTGAAGATGCTGTTCGCGCCCGCCATGAAGCAGAGCGCCTGCGTCGCCTCCGACATGCTCTCGCGCCCCGCCGACAGCCGGACCATGCTGCGCGGCATGGTGATGCGCGCGACCGCCACCGTGCGGACGAACTCGATGTCGTCGATTTTGGCGAGCGGGGTGTCCGCCAGCATGTCGCCGAGCACGGTGCCCTTCACCGGCACCAGCGCGTTGATCGGCACGCTGCCCGGATGTTCGGGCAGGGTCGCGAGCGCGTGGATGAAGCCCACCCGGTCGGCGCGCGTCTCGCCCATGCCGACGATGCCGCCGCTGCACACATTGATCCCCGCCGCGCGCACTTCCTCCAGCGTATCGAGCCGGTCCTGAAACGTCCGCGTCGTGATGACATTGCCGTAATTTTCGGGCGAGGTGTCGATATTATGATTGTAATAATCGAGCCCCGCGACCGCCAGCGTCTGCGCCTGCTCCCTGGTCAGCATCCCCAGCGTCATGCAGGTTTCCATGCCCATCGCGCGCACGCCCTCGATCATCTCGACGATCGCGGGCATGTCGCGATCCTTGGGATTGCGCCAGGCGGCGCCCATGCAAAAGCGCTTCGACCCCGAATCCTTCGCCTGCGCCGCCGCCTGCAGCACCGCGCGCACGTCCATCAGCTTAGTGGCCTTCAGGCCGCTGTCGGCGGATTTGCTTTGCGAGCAATAGCCGCAATCCTCGACGCAGCCGCCGGTCTTGATGCTGAGCAGGGTGCAAAGCTGGATCTCGCCGCGCGCGTGGTGGCGGCGGTGAACGCTTTGCGCTTCCCACATCAGTTCGTCGAACGGCAGGTCGAACAGCTCGGCGATTTCTTCGCGGGTCCAATCGGTCCTGCTCTCCCCTCCCGCCTGCGGGAGGGGCAGCGAGACTTGCGAACGCAGTTCGCTAGTCGCAGCGAGGTGGGCATTTCGGGTGCCGGAGCTCGCTTCGCTCGCGCCCACCCCTAGCCCCTCCCGCAAGCGGGAGGGGGATTCAGTTTCATTACTCACGCAGCATCCTCCAAAGGCGGCATATTATGCCCCAACAAACGCAGCACGTCGGCGGCGCATTCCACGACGTTCGATCCCGGCCCGTAAATCCCCTGCACCCCCGCGTCGCGCAGATATTGATAATCCTGCGGCGGGATCACCCCGCCCGCGATCACCTTGATGTCGCCGCGTCCCGCTTCCTTCAGCTTGTGGATAAGTTCGGGGATAAGTGTCTTGTGCCCCGCCGCCAGGCTCGATGCGCCGACGACATCGACCTCGTTTTCGAGCGCCAGCACCACCGTCTCTTCGGGCGTCTGGAACAGCGGTCCCGACACGACATCGAACCCCATGTCGCCGAACGCCGAAGCGATCACATTGGCGCCGCGGTCATGCCCGTCCTGCCCCATTTTGGCGACGAGCAGCTTCGGTTTGCGCCCCATCCGGCGCTCGACCGCCTTCACCCCGTCGAGCACCTGTTGCCAGCGATCGTCGCCTTCATAGGGCGCGGCATAGACGCCCTTCACCGGCGTCGGCTGGGTGGCGTAACGCTGGAAGCTTTCCTCCATCGCCGACGAGATTTCTCCCAGCGTCGCACGCGCACGCGCGGCTTCAACGGCGTGCGCCAGCAGGTTCGTTTCGATCGATTGCGGCGCCGCCGCCGCCCTCCGCAGCGCATCTAGCGCCGCCCGGCACGCCGCCTCGTCGCGGCTCGCCTTCACGCGATTGATGCGCGCGACCTGCGCCTCGCGGACCTTGGTGTTGTCGACCTCGAGCGTTTCGAGCAGATCCTCGTCCTTCAGACGATATTTGTTCACCCCGACGATGACATCCTCGCCGCGGTCGACGCGCGCCTGCCGGGCGGCGGCGGCTTCCTCGATCATCGCCTTGGGCCAGCCCGCCGCCACGGCTTTGGCCATGCCGCCCTCCCTCTCGACGCGCTCGATAATCTCCCACGCCTTGTCGACCAGTTCCTGCGTCAGCGCTTCGACATAGTAAGAGCCGCCGAGCGGATCGACGACCTTGGTCATCCCCGTTTCTTCCTGGATGACGATCTGTGTATTGCGCGCGATGCGGGCCGAAAAATCGGTCGGCAGCGCGATCGCTTCGTCGAGCGCGTTGGTGTGCAGGCTCTGCGTCCCGCCGAGCATCGCCGCCATCGCCTCGATCGTCGTCCGGATGACATTGTTATAGGGGTCCTGCTCGGTCAGGCTGACCCCCGACGTCTGGCAATGGGTGCGCAGCATCTTGCTGCGCTCGTCCCTGGCGCCAAGGTTGGTCATAACACGGTGCCACAGCACACGCGCGGCGCGCAGCTTCGCAATCTCCATGAAGAAGTTCATGCCGATCGCGAAGAAGAAGCTCAGGCGCCCGGCGAACTTGTCGATGTCGAGCCCCGACGCGACGCCATAGCGCACATATTCCGCCCCATCGGCGATGGTGAAGGCCAGCTCCTGCACCTGCGTCGCGCCGGCTTCCTGCATATGATAGCCGCTGATCGAGATGCTGTTGAACTTGGGCATCTCGCGCGACGTGTAGCCGAAGATGTCGCTGATGATCCGCATCGAGGGTTCGGGCGGGTAGATATAGGTGTTGCGGACCATGAACTCCTTGAGGATGTCGTTCTGGATCGTCCCGTCGAGCAATTTGCGGTCGACCCCCTGCTCCTCGCCCGCGACGATGAAGAAGGCGAGGATCGGGATCACCGCGCCGTTCATCGTCATGCTGACCGACATCTGGTCGAGCGGGATGCCGTCGAAGAGGATCTTCATATCCTCGACCGTGTCGATCGCGACCCCCGCCTTGCCGACGTCGCCGACGACGCGCGGATGGTCGCTGTCATAGCCGCGGTGGGTGGCGAGGTCGAAGGCGACCGACAGCCCCTTCTGCCCCGCCGCGAGGTTGCGGCGGTAAAAGGCGTTCGATTCCTCGGCGGTCGAAAAGCCCGCATATTGACGGATCGTCCATGGCCGCCCCGCATACATCGACGCCCGCACCCCGCGCGTGAAGGGCGCGAAACCGGGGAGGCCGGGGTCTTCGCGCACGTCCTCGGCGGTGTAGAGCGGCTTGACCGCTATCCCCTCGGGCGTGTGCCAGGTCAGGTCCTTGCCCTTCACTTCCTTGGCGGCGGCTTCGGCCCATTGGTCGAGGGTGGGTTTGTCGGTCATATGCGGTCTCGTTCCATATCTCCTCTCCCACCGGGAGAGGATATGAAGCCTTGGCCACAGGCCTAGGCGGAGTTGGTGAGGGTTGCCGCCCTCTAAAACTCGTCATGCTGAACTTGTTTCAGCATCCATGGCCGGAGTTCGAATTTTACGCCGAGTCCAAGGAAACGGCGGGCCATGGACCCTGAAACAAGTTCAGGGTGACGAAGCAAAACAGGTCAATGCGCCCCCTTCGGCGTCTCCATAATCTCGGTCAGCACCCCGCCCATATCCTTGGGGTGCAGGAAGAAAATCAGCGTCCCATGCGCCCCGATCCGCGGCTCCCCCAGCACCCGCTTGCCCAGCGCCTCGAACGCCGCCCTGGCCGCATGAATGTCGGGCACCTCGTAACAGACATGATGCTGCCCCCCCGCCGGGTTCTTCTCCAGAAACCCCGCGATCGAGGTGTTACCGGGCAAAGGCTCGATCAGCTCGATCTGCGTGCCGTCCATCGCCCCGCCCGCACCCGGCGTATCGACAAAACACACTTTCACTCCCTGCTCGGGCAGGTCGAACGGCTCGTGGATCTTCGTCGCGCCCATCACGTCGCGGTAAAAGACGATGCTGTCGGCGATCGACGGCGTCGCGACGCCGATGTGGTTGAGGCGGCCTAGTTTCATCCTTCGATCCTCGGTTGACCACCGCCGCGGCCGGACATTTCGATCATCGTTTCGATGCGAACGACGCGCTTGTCCAAGGCGATGATGTCGCGCGACACCTGTTTCAGCTCATTAATCTGTTCGTCGATCTGTTCCTCAAGGCGTTCGACCTGCGATTGCAGCAGGAGCACCTCGCGAATGGACTTCAGAATGTCGGATACCGTGCTCATTTCCGCACACCCGCATCGCGCAGCATCTTGTCGACTTCCTTGCGCGTCTTTTCCAGCTTGGTGATCGACCGTTCCAGACTGGCGCGCATTTTGGGCACGGCTTCATTCAGTTCCTGCGCGAGCAGTTTCAACGCTTCTTCTTCGTCGTCGGACACTCGCCCGGCGATATAGCGCGACGTGGCCTCGCGCACGACATTGCCGACCGATTCACCGCGCTTGGCGGCGAAGGCATCGAGCGCCTTTTTATGATCCGGGCTCGTCAGGAACGTAACACGTTCGGTTTGCATGGCAGACTCCTTCACATTATAAGATCATTATAATGTTGAGACGGAGTCGTCGCAACCGTCAGTTTGCGGTAAAAGACGATGCTGTCGGCAATCGACGGCGTCGCAACGCCGATATGGTTGAGGCGGCCCAGTTTCATGATGTTTCCTTAATCCTCCCCGCTTGCGGGGAGGTGGCAGCGCGAAGCGCTGACGGAGGGGGTTCGCGTCCTGACGCCACGTCGCGCAAGGCCGACACCCCCCTCCACCATGCTTCGCATGGTCCCCCTCCCCGTTTCGGGGAGGATCATATCACAGCGGAATATTGTCATGCTTCTTCCACGGATTCCCCAACTGCTTGTTCCGCAGCTTCCTTAACCCCAACGCGATCCTCCGCCGCGTCGAGTGCGGGTAAATCACCTCGTCGATATAGCCGCGCTGCGCCGCGACGAAGGGGTTGGCGAAGCGGTCCTCATATTCCTTCGTGCGCTCGGCAATCTTTTCGGGGTCGCCGATGTCGCTGCGGAAGATGATCTCGACCGCGCCCTTCGCGCCCATCACCGCGATCTCGGCGGTCGGCCAGGCATAGTTGAGGTCACCGCGCAGATGCTTCGACGCCATCACGTCATAGGCGCCGCCATAGGCCTTGCGCGTGATGACCGTGATCTTCGGCACGGTCGCCTCGGCATAGGCGAAGAGCAGTTTCGCGCCATGCTTGATGATGCCGTTATACTCCTGCGCGGTGCCGGGCAGGAAGCCGGGGACGTCGACGAAGGTGACGATCGGAATCTCGAACGCATCGCAGAAGCGCACGAAGCGCGCGGCTTTCTTCGACGAATTGATGTCGAGCACGCCCGCGAGCACCATCGGCTGATTGGCGACAATGCCGATCGTGCGCCCCTCGATCCGCCCGAAGCCGCAGATGATGTTTGCGGCGTGCGCCGGCTGCACCTCGAAGAAATCACCCTCGTCGACGGTCTTCCGGATCAGCTCGTGCATGTCATAGGGCTGGTTCGCATTGGGCGGGATCAGCGTGTCGAGGCTCATTTCGGCGCGATCGAACGGGTCGCTCGTCGGGCGTACGGGAACCCCGGCGCGGTTATTTTCGGGCAGATAATCGAAGAAATCGCGGACGCTGAGCAGCGCCTCGATGTCATTCTCGAACGCGAGGTCGGCGACCGAGCTTTTCGTCGTGTGCGTGATCGCGCCGCCGAGCTCCTCCTGCGTCACCACCTCGTTGGTCACCGTCTTCACGACGTCGGGACCGGTGACGAACATATAGCTGCTGTCTTTCACCATGAAGATGAAGTCGGTCATCGCCGGGCTGTAAACCGCCCCGCCCGCGCAAGGCCCCATGATCAGGCTGATCTGCGGCACCACGCCCGACGCCAGCACATTCTTCTGGAACACATCGGCGTAGCCGCCCAATGACGCGACGCCCTCCTGGATACGCGCGCCGCCGCTGTCGTTCAGGCCGATGACCGGCGCGCCGACCAGCATCGCCTTGTCCATCACCTTGCAGATCTTCTCGGCATGGCGTTTCGACAGCGACCCGCCGAAAACGGTGAAATCCTGGCTGAACACATAGACGAGACGGCCGTTGATCGTCCCCGATCCGGTCACGACGCCGTCACCGGGAATCTTCTGGTCCTGCATCCCGAAATCGACGCAGTCATGCTCGACATAGGTGTCGAGCTCCTCGAACGATCCCTCGTCGAGCAGCACGTCGAGCCGCTCGCGCGCGGTCAGCTTGCCCTTGCTGTGCTGCGCGTCGATGCGCTTCTGCCCGCCGCCCAGCGCGGCGGCGGCGCGGCGGCGTTCCATTTCGGCGATATTGGCGGACATGCGGCTCTCCGGATGAATGCGAAAAGCTCCCCTGCCCGTTCGGCGAGCGCGAGGCAAATGCGAACTTGCAAAGTTGCAAAGTGCCAGTTTGCAAACTATCCTCCCCAGCACGGGGAGGGGACCATGCGAAGCATGATGGAGGGGCACGCGCGGATATTCGCAGCGCTTCTAGGCCGGGAAACAGCTCGCGTGCCCCTCCACCACCCTTCGGGTGATCCCCCTCCCCTTTCAGGGGAGGATTTGCGGTGCGCCAACGAATCTTTGCGGGAAATCGTCTCAAGGCGCTGCGCCTCGATCGCGGTCTCAAACAGGCCGAGTTCGCCGCGACGCTCGGCATCTCGACCTCCTACCTCAGTCAGATCGAGCATGACGATCGCCCGCTGACCCCGGCACTGCTCGACCGGTTGCAAAAGCTCTTCCCGCTCGAATGGGAAGAGGTCGCGAGCGACGCGGGCGACCGCCGCGCTGGCGCGCTGCGCGAAGCGGCCGCCGATCCGCTGTTTGCGGCGTCGCCTCTGCCCCCCGACCAGCTCGAGCGTGCGGCACTCCAGCAGCCGCAGCTCGCCGACCAGTTCGTCGCCCTCCACGCCGCCTATCGCCGCGCAGGCCAGCGGCTCCAGATCATCGACGAGGCGCTCACCGGCGGCACGGCCGAGGGCAGCCGCCTGCCGTGGGAAGAGGTGCGCGACTGGTTCCACGACGCGGGCAATTATGTCGACCGGCTCGACCGCGCCGCCGAGGCACTTGCGAGCCAGATCCGTGGACAAGCCGCCTCGCCGCCCGTCGAACGGATCGAACAACGGCTCCGCGACGCGCTCGGCATTTCGATTGTCTATCGCCAGGCTCCTGCGCTCCGCGATTATGACGCGACGATGCGTCACCTCGTCGTCGATCCGTCGCAGCCCGCCGAGAGTCGCCGTTTCC